>NZ_JBIAYP010000002.1:91781-585953 GCF_042897975.1 Micromonospora sp. NPDC000668 | reverse complement strand
GGGGGCCCCGGGGGGGCCGCGGGGGGTCCCTTGGGCGGGGGGGGGGGGGGGGGGGGGGGGGGGCCCGCGGGGGGCCCCCCCCCCGCCCGGGCGCGGGGGGGGGGGGGCCGCGGCCGGGCGCCCCGCCACCCGCACCCGTTCCGGTGGTGCTGCGGTGATCACCGCAACGGAAGGGGCGGGCACCCCAGGCTGGGTGGATGGCAACGCGGCGGGGACGACGGTGAAGGCACTCGTGTGGCAGGGCGCCAACGAACTGGCGGTGACCCAGGTGCCGGACCCGCAGCTGCGCAACGAGCAGGACGTCATCATCAGGGTGCGCAAGACGGTGACCTGCGGCTCCGACCTGCACCTGCTGGGCGGCCACATCCCGTTCCTTAGTCGCGGTGACGTCCTCGGCCACGAGTTCCTGGGTGAGGTGGTCGAGGTCGGTCCGCAGGTGCGAAGGCACACCGTGGGCGACCGGGTGGTGGTCTGCTCGTTCGTCTCGTGCGGTCGCTGCTGGTACTGCCAGCAGCAGCAGTTCTCGTTGTGCGACAACAGCACCACCGACCCGGTGATCGCCGAGAGCGACCGGGGTTTCGCACCCGCCGGCTGCTACGGCTACTCGCAGGCCCTCGGCGGCTTCGCCGGCAGTCATGCGGAGTACGTCCGGGTCCCGTACGCCGACCAGGGCGCGTTCACCGTTCCGGACGGGGTGAGCGATGAGCGTGCGCTGTTCGCCTCCGACGCTGCTCCGACCGGGTGGATGGGCGCCGACCTGGGCGGTGTGCGGCCGGGTGACGTGGTGGCGGTGTGGGGTGCCGGCGGGGTGGGCCAGATGGCGGCGCGGGCAGCGGTCCTGCTGGGTGCGGAGCGGGTGATCGTGATCGACCGTCTCGACAACCGGCTACGGATGGCGGAGACGAGCCTGGGGGTGGAGACCCTCAACTATCAGACCCACGACGTGGGCGGTGAGCTGCTGGAACGCAGCGGCGGGCGCGGGCCGGACGTGTGCATCGAGGCCGTCGGGATGGAGTCGCACGGCACCGGCCAGCAATTCTGGTACGACCAGATCAAGCAGCAGTTGCGGCTGGAATCGGACCGGCCGGTCGCCGCCCGCGACGCGATCCACCACTGCCGCAAGGGCGGCAACGTGTTCCTGCTCGGCGTCTACGCCGGCCCGGTGGACAGGTTCCCGCTCGGCGCGGTGCTGAGCAAGGGCCTCACGCTGCGCGGCGCGCGGCAGCACGGCCACCGCTACATTCCGATGTTGCTCGAACGGATGGCGCGCGGCGAACTCGTCACCGAGCACCTGGCGACTCACACCATGCCGCTCGACCAGGCTCCGCAGGGCTACGAGATGTTCAAGAACAAGACCGACGGCTGCGTACGGGCCGTCTTCGAGCCCGCTGGATGACACCCGTCGTCATCCGTGCCGGATGAGGCCGGGCCCGGCGGCGATGTCGATCTCACCCTCGCCAACGTCGTGTCCGGCCGCGCAGCGCAGCACAGCCCGGACCGGCTGGCCGCAGTCATGGTGGGTGGCGAGCACGGAGGGGCCGGCGTCGTCAGCGGCCCAGGTGTCGCCCCAGTTGCGCAGCGCGGTGATGACGGGCAACAGCTCACGACCCTTGCGGGTGAGCTGGTACTCGTGGCGGGTGCGCTGCCCCGGCTCCCGGTAGGGGATCCGTTCGAGCACGCCGGCGGTGACCAGCTCCTTGAGTCGGGCCGCCATGGCGGGCTCGCCGATCCCGGCACGGCGGACGAAGTCGTCGAATCGGCGCGTTCCGAGCAGAGCCTCACGCATGATCAGAATCGTCGACCGGCTGCCCACGATATCCATCGCGCGGGCGATGGAGCAGTTCGCCGCCGACCAGGAGTCGCGGTCCTCCAGGAGGTCACCCATGGTCACCAGGGTACGACCTGACTTGCACGACGGCTAGTCAGGTGCTTTACTAGGGTCGGGCTGGCTTCGTCTTGCCATAGCCAGGTGCCGGGCCTCAGCTGCCCCGACCGCCGCCACCCACCTCCCCGCCCGCCGCCAGCGCTGGACCACCGGTGCCCGCGCGGATCGACCCCAAGGAAGCCCTGTGACCGACCAGCGCACCACGGCTCCGACCAGGCCAGGACGCCTGCGGCACGCGAGCGCCCCCGTGCCGGACGCCACCGCGCGGCCATCCCTTCGCGGCTCCCGCGCGGTCACCCTGATCGCCATGTGCCTGGGCGCGATGATCACGTTCCTCCAGATCACCGCGACCGTCTCCGCCCTGACCACGATCCAGCGGGACCTGCGCGTCGACCCGACCACCCTGATCTGGATTCCCAGCGCCTACACCCTGGTGGTGGCGAGCCTGGTGCTGTCCGCCGCCACGCTGGGCAACCGATACGGGCGCAGGCGCATGTTCAGCGCCGGCGTCGTGGCCATGATCGCCGGCGGCGCCGTCGTGGCCGGCGCTCCCACCGTGGCCTGGGTGATCGCCGGGCAGCTGCTCGCGGGTCTCGGCGGGGCCCTGATCCTGCCGAACAGCCTGGCGATCCTCGGCGCGACCTTCACCGACCCGCACCGGCGCACCGAGGTCATCACCGCCTGGTCGGCCGCCTCCGGCATCGGCCTCGCGGTAGGTCCGCTCATCGCGGGCGCCCTGCTGCGCCACCACCAGTGGCACAGCGTGTACGTGTCGACGATCGTGCTGGGCGTGGTCACCCTCGTCGTGGCCGCCATCGGAGTGGCCGAGTCTCGGCCGAGCGCTGGCCGACTCGACGTGCCCGGTCTGCTCCTCGGCACCCTCGCCATAGCCGCCGCCGTCTACGCCATGATCCAGGGCGGTCGGGACGGCTACACCAGCCCGGTGGTGGCCACGACCTGGATCGTCTCGGCCGCCGCGCTGGTCAGTTTCGTGCTGGTCGAGTTGCGCACCAGTGCGCCGATGCTCGATGTGCGGCTGTTCCGGTCCGCGTCGTTCAGCGCCGTCATGGTCGTCGCCGCGGTGTCGCTGTTCGGCTTCACCGGCGTGGCGATCCTGCTCGTCCTGTTCCACGAACGCGCTCAGGCGCTCAGCCCGCTGGACACGGGCTGGCGGATGCTGGTGCTCTTCGGTGTCTACGCGGTCGCGGCCTTCGGCGCCGGGCGGATGATCCGCCGTACCGGGTTCAAGGCACCCCTCACCGCCGGTCTCGTCCTCGGTGCCCTGGCCAGCTTCGGGCTGGCCGCCCAGGGCCCGGCGACCCCGTTCGGCCACCGTTGGCCACTGCTCGCGCTGTTCGGCGCCGCCAGCGCCCTGGTGGTGGCCCCGGCGACCGCGGCGGCGCTGGCCAGCGTCGCGCCCGCCCAGGCGGGCATGGCCTCCGGCGCGGTCAACGCCGCCCGCCAGGTCGGCTCGGTGCTCGGCTCGTCCCTGCTCGGCACGTTGCTCACCACCACGATGCTGGCCGACCTGCCCGACCGGCTCGCCGCCCACCAGGTCGGCGAGCCCATCCGGACCGCCGTGCAGTCGGCGGTGGTCGCCGGCGCCACCGGCGACCAGGCGATGCCCGGCCCGGTCCGGTCAGCGCTCGCCGAGGCCCTGACCGCCGGCGTGCAGGCCGGGCTACGGGTCAACGGCATCGTCTTCCTGGCCACCGCCGTGCTCGCGCTCGCCCTCGTCCGGAATCGGCCGCACCAGCGCTGACGCCAGCGGTCGCCGATGGCGGTCAGCCCGTGGTCACGGCCGCGGTGATCTCGACCTCCAGCACCGCGCCGTCGAGGAAGAGCCGGTTCACCTCGACAGTGGTGCTGGCGGGCCTGGTCTCCACGAAGTACCGGTTGCGGACGGTCGCGTAGCCGGCCAGGTCACCGAGGTCGGTCAGGAAGGTCCGGACGTGCAGCACGTCGGCGAAGGTGGCGCCGTGCGCCGCGAGTAGCGCACCGATCAACTCGAAGATCCGCTCGGACTGCGCCCGCACGTCCCCGGGTGCGACGACGGCGCCGGCGTCGTCCACCCCGACCTGACCGGAGAGCATCAGCAGCGCGCCCCCTGGCAGGTCGAGGCGGGCGACGTGTGCGAACCGGTCGCCGAACGGCGCGGCGACGGTCGTCGGATTGTCCAGGGTCACGTTCATTTTCTCTCCTTCGGTGCGGCAGCCCCAGTGAGGCGGGCGATGTCGTCCTGCGGATGGGGCGCGGCCGCCAACGCCGACGCGGCGGCGCGCAGAACGGGCACCGGCGCGTCGCCCAGCACGTCGAGGGCGAGCCGGGCGTCCTTGGCGGCCAGGGCGGTGGCGAACGCGGCGTCCGTGGCGGTCGCCCGGGCGACCGCACCGCCGAGCGGCCCGGTGCCGAGCGCCTCGACCGCCGTACGTCGGTCGACGCCGACGGCGTCCGCGACGGCGAGCGCGTCCGCGACCGCGGTGACCGCGGTGACCAGTGCGGTGTTGAGCACCAGCTTCAGCGCGGCGCCCCGGCCGGAGCCGCCGCAGCGGCGGACCGTGCCCAACGTCTCCAGCAGCGGGGCGACCCGCTCCACGGCCGCCTCCTCGCCGCCGGCCAACACCACGAGCCGGCCCGTCTCGGCAGCGCCGGCACTGCCGGCGACCGGCGCGTCCACGAGGGGCACTCCCGCCGGCAGCAGCGCGGCCAGCTCCGCCACGGCCTGGGGACCGATGGTGGACATCTCGGCCACGGGGGTGCCCGGGCGCAGCGCCAACGCCGCGCCGGAGTCGACCAACGTGTGCCGGACGGCGACCGCGTCGGTGAGCATGGTAATCACCATGTCGGCGTTCCGGACCGCCTCGGCAGGGCTCCCGGCGGCTCGCGCCCCGGCCTCGACGAGCGGCGCCGTCCTGCCGGACGTGCGGTTCCAGACGGTGAGCCGCTGGCCCGTGGCCAGCAGCCGGCGGCCGATCGCGGTGCCCATCGTGCCGGTGCCCAGCAGGGCGATCTCGTTCATGTCGCCAACGCTAGGTGGCGGGAAGCCATGCCACCAACGACTGTTACGCATCGCTGCCATGCTGGGAGAACATGGCAGGATGCAGCTGAACGCGCTCCAGGTCTTCCGTGCCGTCGCCGAGCACGGCTCCATCACGGCTGCGGCCCGCAGCCTGCGCTACACCCAGTCGGCGGTGTCCCGACAGATCGCCGCGCTGGAAGCCGAGGCCGGGTCGCCGTTGCTGGACCGGCTGCCGCGCGGTGTCGCCCTGACCGAGCAGGGCCGTTGCCTGC
Source organism: Micromonospora sp. NPDC000668 (assembly GCF_042897975.1). Taxonomy (NCBI): domain Bacteria; kingdom Bacillati; phylum Actinomycetota; class Actinomycetes; order Micromonosporales; family Micromonosporaceae; genus Micromonospora; species Micromonospora sp. NPDC000668. Next base: position 580,777 of record NZ_JBIAYP010000002.1, on the reverse strand, counting down.
TCGGCCACACCGAGGCCGTGCTCGACCGGCTGGACACCGCCCGGCGGGACCTGGCGGCGCTGCGCGACCTGTCCGCCGGCCGGTTGCGGGTCGGCGCGTTCCCCACCGCGGTCGCCGCGCTCGTGCCGCGTGCTCTGGCCAGCTTCAAGTCCGACCATCCCGAGGTGGCCCTGTCGCTGGTCGAAGGGCTCACGCCGGGGCTGCTGGAACGCCTGGTCGACGGTGACGCCGATGTCGCCGTGGTGAGCGCCGCGGCCGACCAGCCGCTCGACGGCGACCACTTCGACCTGCACCACCTCGTCGACGAGGCGCTGCTGGTGGCCGTTCCCCGGACGCATCGGCTCGCCCACCGGCGGACCATCCGCCTGCGCGACCTGGCCGACGAGTCGTTCATCGCCGGCTCGGCGACCGCTGAGGAGACCCTGCTGCGAGCCACCCTGCCGGCGGGTTTCCGGCCGCGGATCGACATTGTCGCGGCGGAGTGGACCGGCAAGCTGGGCTGCGTCGCGGCCGGCCTGGGCGTCGCGTTGGTGCCGGCCCTGGCCGTACGCGCCGCTCCGCCCGACCTGACCCTGCTCCGCCTGCACCCCGACGACGCCTCCGTCCGGCGGGTCTTCGCCGCCACCGTCGCCGGGCGGAGCCGACCTCCGGCGGTGCGGCGGTTCCTTACCCATCTGGACCGGGCGGCAGGGCTGGGCTGAGCCTGGCGAATCTGGCGGTACCGGGAACGCGGCACGCCGGTCTGCGTGCTGGCCTCAACCGACTGGCCTGGCGACCGCTGACCGTCAGGGTTGGTGCTGGTCGGGGACCGTTCGGGTCGGGATGTGCTCGTAGCGCTTGCGCATGGCCTCGCTCGCGGCGGGGCCGGCGGCGAAGACGAAGTCGCTGTCGTCGAGCGCACGTCCGCTGCTCCGGTCGACGATGATCGGGTCGGCCTCCACGCCGGTGTGCCGGTCGACCAGGATCATGCTGCGTTCGCTGGGGTCGAGGCGGGAGTTTCCCCAGGCGGCGAGGGCGACGACGACGGGGCGCAGGCTGCGCCCGAGGTCGGTGAGGACGTACTCGTAGCGGTCCGGCCTGGTCTGGTAGCGGCGCCGTTCGAGCAGCCCCTGGCTGGTGAGCGTCTTGAGCCGGCTGGTCAGAATGCTGGACGAGACACCCAGATTGGCCTGGAACTGATCAAAGCGGGTGTAGCCGTCGAAAGCATCATGCAAGATCAGGAGCGTCCACCACTCGCCCACGTAGCCCAGTGCGCTGGACAGCGGGCATTCGCGGTCCTCCAGCCGGATCTTCCCTGCCACGAAGTTGCCCTCTCCCGAGTCGGTGCTAGTCTCGAAGTCAGTAGGTTCTGTTTCAGAAGCAACTATACGGCGTCTCGGAGACGTCCACTTCATGCTGCCTGGAGGGGTAACGATGTCCGCAACGTCGTCCGCGCGGGACTCACTGCACGGGCGCCGCGCCCTGGTGACCGGGGGAACGAAGGGCGCCGGTGCGGCCATCGCCGCCCGGCTGCGCGAGGCCGGGGCGGACGTGTGGGTCAGCGCCCGCACCCCGCCCGACGGGATCGAGTTCGCTGACCGGTTCATCGCCGCCGACACGTCGAGTGTCGACGGCGCCGAGGTGGTGGCGGAGCGGCTGCTCGTCGCGGGCGGTGCCGACATCGTCGTACACGTCGTCGGCGGGTCGCACGCCCCGGCCGGTGGCTTCGCGGCGCTCAGCGAGCAGGCCTGGATGGAGGAGTTGAACCTCAACCTCCTCGGCGCGGTCCGGCTAGACCGACGCCTCGTCCCAGCAATGATCGAGCAGCGCTCCGGTGCGATCGTGCACGTCTCCTCGATCCAGCGCCGCAAGCCGATGTACGAGGCCACCCTGGGGTACGCGGCCGCCAAGGCGGCGCTGACCGTGTACAGCAAGGGTCTGGCCAACGAGGTCGCACCGCACGGCGTCCGGGTCAACAGCGTCGCGCCCGGCTTCATCCAGACCACTGCCGCCGACGCGCTGGTCGACCGCCTCGCCACTGGGAACGGCGTCGACCGCGACACCGCCCTCGGGCAGCTGATGGACTCCCTGGGCGGGATCCCGCTGGGCCGCCCGGCCCAGCCGGCCGAGGTGGCCGACCTGGTGGCGTTCCTGGTCTCCGACCGCGCCTCGGCGATCGTCGGCGCGGAACACGTCATCGACGGCGGCACCATCCCGACCGTCTGACCCGACGCCGATTAATCCCTCCGGAAAGGACATTGACCATGACCGCCAGCCACACCGCGCCGGCAATCATCCGCCGCTACTTCGAGCTCGCCGGCCAGCCGGACCACGATGACTACTTCGCCCTCTTCGCCGACGACGCCGTCGTCGAGGACGAGTCGACCGAGTACCGCGGCATCGAGGCCATCCGCCGGTGGCGCCGCGAGGTGCCGCTGGTGACGTACGAGATCACCGACGTCGAGGACACCCCCGCCGGCACCATCGTGACCGCGACGATCACCGGCGACTTCCCCGGCAGCCCGTTCGCCGGGCTCCGGTACCGCTTCAGCGACTACGACGACAGCTCGATCCGGGTCCTGCGTATCGCTCCCTGAGGACGGCTTGACGGTTGTGGGTCTTCATCGGGGTGCTGGCCCGCCTGCACCTGCTCGACCTGCTGCCGCCAGGGAGTGATCGTGCCGCAGATCGCGGCCCGCCATCCGCTCACCGAGGTGGCCGCCGCACCCGTCTTCGCCGAGACCCGCAGCCGGGCGGGCAAGGTGGTGCTGCGACCCTGACCTTCCGCTACACGGAGGGCGCTGGCGGCTCGGGTGGGTTTCCGTAGGCGCGGATGCCGTCCGAGACGGCGACCCCGGCCAGTACGAGGGCGGCGGCGAGACCGGCCACCAGCGCGGGCGTGAGCAACAGAGCGGGTCCCGCGACCACCAGCACGAGCAGCGCGACCAGCCGGGACGGGGACACCCGGCTGAACACCTCGTACTCGAACCTGGCGCGTCCGGCCAGGAACAACGCGGGTCCGCCGAGAATGACGCCGGCCAACCAGGGCGGCGTCTGCTCGGTGGGGTGGATGATGACGACTTCGAAACCGGCGGCGGTGGCGACCACTCCGGCCACCATGAGCAGGTGGGTGTAGGGCGCAGACCGCACGAATTCGCCCGGATCCCGGGAGGCCTCGATGGCGGCTTGCAGCAGGGCACCGGCGCGGTGGACGTAGATCTGCCACAGCAGCACGGTGGCGGCGAAGCCGACCAGGAGCGCCGCCGTACGGATGGGCGTCACATCGTTGTCGGCGAAGGCCAGTGTGGTGACGAGGATGAGATCACCGAGGGCGAGAGTGAAGAACTGCTGGTAGCGCTCCGCCAGGTGGTCGGCCGCCACCGCGTACTGGCGCATGGGTAGCCGGCCCAGTCGCGGCGTCGGGTAGCGGAGCCAGGCTGCCCCGTAGTCGACCGCGAGCGCAGCGGTCCACAGCAGGCCCCGCGCCGGGCCCGCCACGAGACCACCAGCGAGCCACGGTACGGCGGACACGACGAACCAGAAGATGAACCGCCTGGCGGGCAGTTGCGCCGTGCCGCGGCCGTGCAGCGCGGCGACGAGAAAGATGCCACGTCCCACCTGGATCGCCACGTATGCGCCCGCGAAGAGCAGAGCGTGCTCGGCGAAGGCTCCGGGCAGTGAGCCAGTCAGCAGGATGGTCCCGAGCATGACCCAGAGCGTCGTGACGAAAATGGGGGGTCGCTGCGTGTGGTAGAGGTCGGTTGCCAGCGCGGTAGCGGACCAGACCCACCAGATCGCCATCAGCAGCAGCACGGTCTGGAAGGCGCCTACCCAGTCGAGACGCTGCGCCAAGGTTCGGGACGTCAGGGCGAGCGCAGCGACGAACACCAGATCGAGAAACAGTTCCAGCAAGGTTGCCCGCTGGGGCCCCTCATCCTCGCGGGACAGCCCCACCGCTCGATCGATCGTCATCAGGCGCCCGTCTAGTGACTCCGGGCCCTTGATGGTAGTGAAACACCGGCTCCAATTCGGGCAAAGCCGCAGGCTGTCCTCTTTCGGCTGGATCGGCCACTAGCGCGTCGGGCTGGCTCGATGACCCCTGCCCTTCGTGGCAACGGCGTTGCTACCACCCTCGTTGTCCCAGATCTCGTACCGATCGGCGCGGGTTGTCGGCGCCGGCTGCACCCGGGCGGCGGCCAGGATGTCGGGCGCGCGTCGGAGGTTGGCCTGGTCGGCGGCGGTAGCCATCGCCCACTCGGCTGCGGCCGGTGGGGTGACGGGCGGCACCACGAGCAGGTCGACCTGGATGTCCTGGCCGGTGGTGGCGATCAGCACGGCCGGGTCGAGGGTGTCGAACCAGCCGATGCGAACCATGTCCGGTCCGACGGTCAACCGACGGGGCCGGTTGTCCCAGGCGCGGATGTTGAGCATGAGGTGCCGGATCCGGCCATGTCGTTCGGTGAGGGCTAGGAGAAGGCCGGGGAGCTCGGCGGTCGGATCCCAGGACCGCGGCCACCAGCCGCCGTCGAGCACCGTCCGGCCCCGGGCGGTGGCGAGAACGAGCCGAGGTGCGGCCGACGTCGAGGCGATGACCGGGATGGCGTGCTGTGGGGTGACGGACATGGCTGGCTCAGCCTTTCCTGATGGGACGGTGGCCGAAGCGGCGCCGGGCGGGCAGCGGCGGGCCGTCGTGTCCATTGATGGGGGAGGGGCGGACGTGCCTGTCTCGGGGTGCGGTCATGACGAACCGCCGCCTTCCGATGGGTGCCGGGCGTAGCTGGCGGTATGCGCGCGCCAGCGCGGGGCGGGGGTGAGAGCGGGCCGGCGACAGACCGTCGCGGCTCGGGCGTGCCGATGCGGGGGGTGCCGGCCATCGGCGCCACGGAGAGTCGGCGTCCTGGCCGATGGATGTGCGGCGGCGGGCAATTCCAGCGTACGCCTCCGCAGTTGGTACCGCTGTGCAGGCAGTTTCCGACGAGCCCGGCCAGCGGTGCAGGTGCAGTCCCACACCGCGAGGGCGTACGGTGAACATGTCGCCCGGGACCTCCGGTGGTCGCCAGATGCCGTCGCCACCAGCCCGTAAGGGGCGTTATCGATCCCCATCGCCGCGATGTGCTGGTCGTGTTGATGATTCGCCGACCTCGTCCCGGCCGTCGGATTCACCGACTACCGCACATCTCGGGTTCGGCGCGATGGCCACTGGTGAGACCCGACCCGCGTTCACACCGCCGTCCATGAACATGATCGTTCCGGACGGCACTATCAGGGAGCACCAGATGAGGATCGCCCGCAGCAAGATCGTCAATGCCCTTCGCGACCGGGGTCAGCAGGCCAGGGCCGACTGGGTCGAGCGCGAACTTCCCGAGCGCGTCGACCCGGCCAAGCACACCGGGCTGCTCGCCACCCTGCACCTCGATCCTGCTGAGCTCGTCGACGCGCCCTCCCCGTGAGGGTTGCGCTGCTCGGACCGGTCGCCTGGCGCACACCCCCGCACCATTACGGCCCCTGGGAGCAGGTGACCGGCCTGCTCGCCGAAGGGCTGGCCAGTCGCGGCGTGGACGTGACCCTGTTCGCGACGCTGGACTCCGTCACCTCCGCCCAGCTCGACGGCGTCTGCCCCCGGGGGTACGCGGAAGATCCCGACATGGACGGCCGGGTGTGGGAGGCGATGCACGTCTCCTACGCGTTGGCCCGCTCGGCGCAGTTCGACCTGGTGCACAGCCACCTCGACTGGCTGCCGCTGGCCTTCGCCGAACACTGTCGCGCTCCGCTGCTCACCACCGTGCACGGCTTCTCAGGCGCGGGGATCCTGCCCGCCTACGCCCGAGCCCGCTCGTCCTACGTGTCGATCTCCGACGCTGACCGGGCCCCCGAGCTCGACTACGTCGCCACGGTGCAGCACGGCGTCGACCTCACCGGGCTGCCGTTCACCCGCGACGCCGGCCCCGGACTGGCCGCGTTTGGCCGGATCCACCTCGACAAGGGCACCCACACCGCCATCGAGATCGCCCGCCGGGCCGGCCGGCCGCTGACCATCTGCGGCATCGTCCAGGACGAGCGCTACTTCGCCGAGCAGGTGGCCCCGCACATCGACGGTGACCAGGTCGTCTTCCTCGGATCCGTTGGTCCCCGACGACGCGCGGAGGTGCTGGGCACCAGCACCGCCCTGCTGCACCCGATCGCCTTCGACGAGCCGTTCGGACTGTCGGTGGTGGAGTCGATGGTCTGCGGCACGCCGGTTGTCGCGTACGCCCGGGGGTCCATGCCGGAGGTCGTCGACGATGGGGTGACGGGATTCCTCGTGCACACCGTCGAGCAGGCCGTCGACGCGGTGACCCGGGTCGCCGGCCTCGACCGGGCTGGTTGCCGGGCGCGGGCGCGGCAGCGCTTCAGCGCGGACCGGATGGTCACCGACTATCTCTCCGTCTACGACCAGGTCATTCGCCGCAACGCGGAACCCGCCGAGCGACCGACCGTTCCTGACCAGGCAGGCCTGGTCAGGTCCCGTCCGTAGCTGACCGCACCAATCCGTTCCGCCGGCCACACACGCTGGCCGGCGTACGTCGACACCGCGTGAGGTTTCGCCCCCGTACGCCATGGGCAGCCGACAACCGGAAGGCCCGACACGCCCATGCCCAGCTACGGATTCCTCAGCACCCACCCACCGACCCGGTGCGGACTGGCCACCTTCAACTCCGCCCTCGCCGCCCACCTGACCGCCGACGGCACGCGCGGCGGCATCGTGCGGGTCACCGACCACGGCGACGACCCGCGACCCGGGCCCGGGGTCGTGCACACCTGGTCGGCGCGGACCTCGGCCGGCTGGCGGGACGCCGCCGCGGCCCTGAACACCTTCGACGTGGCCATCGTCCAGCACGAGTACGGCATCTACCCCGGCACCGACGGCGAGGACGTCCTGCCGTTGCTGCGCCGGCTGACCGTGCCGAGCATCGTGGTCCTGCACACCGTGCTCCGCCAGCCCTCCGCCCGGCAGAAGTCCCTGCTGGAGCAGATCGCCGCCACCGCCGGGGCGGTCGTCACGATGACCGACACCGCCCGGGACCGGCTGCTCGTCGGTTACTCCGTGACCCCGGACAAGGTGACGGTCATCCCGCACGGCGCCGCCGATCACGTCGGCGTACCCGTCGACCGACGTACCCGACCGCACCTGCTGACCTGGGGGCTGCTCGGCCCCGGCAAGGGCCTCGAATGGTCGTTGCGGGCGCTTGCCCGGTTGCAGGACCTGGAACCGGCACCCACCTACACCGTGGCGGGTCGGACCCATCCGAAGGTGATCGAGCACCAGGGCGAGACGTACCGGTCGGGGCTGCACCGGCTCGGCGCCCAGCTGGGCATCGCGCACGCCGTGGACTACCAGGACGTCTACCACGACCAGGAGGCGCTCGGCCGGTTGATCCGCTCCGCCGACGTGGTCGTCCTGCCCTATGACTCTCGCGAACAGGTCACCTCCGGTGTGCTCATCGAGGCCGTGGCCGCCGGGGTGCCCGTCGTGGCCACGGCGTTCCCGCACGCCGTCGAGCTGCTCACCGGCGGGCCCGGTCTGGTCGTACCCCATCGGGATCCGACCGCGCTGGCCGCCGCGATCCGGCGGATCCTGACCGAACCGGGGCTGACCGCCCGGCTGGCCGGCCGCGTCCGGCCGCTGGCCGCGAACCTGCGCTGGCCGGCGGTCGCGGCCCGCTACGCCACTCTCGCCGAAGGGCTCAGCGAGACCAGGCCGGCCGCCGTCAGCGCGGCATCGGTGTGACCGCGACCACCGGCCGCCCTCGCATGCCGTCCGGCGCTCGTTGGGTGACGGCGCCCGCCCCGAGCTTCGCGCACCTGATCCGGCTGAGCGACGACACCGGACTGTTCGAGCACGCCCGGCACGCCATCGTCCGCCGCGAGCACGGCTACTGCACCGACGACGTGGCCCGCGGCCTGGTCGTCACCAGCCGCGAGCCGGAGCCGAGCGAGGAGGTGCTCCGGCTCGCGGAGCGCTACCTCGCCTTCCTGACCCACGCCCAGGACGCCAGCGGCGCCTTCCACAACCGGCTCGGGTACGACCGGCGTTGGGCCGACGAGCCGGGGCTCGGCGACTGGTGGGGCCGGGCGCTGTGGGGGTTGGGCACCGCCGTCGCCCGCAGCCCCGCCGCCTGGATACGGGAGGAGGCGCTGGTCGCCTTCAGCAGGGGTGCCACGCGGCGTTCCCCGGCGCCGCACGCGATGGCCTTCGCCGGGCTCGGCGCGGCCGAGGTGCTGCGCCGCCACCCGGGCCACTCCACGGCGGCCACGCTGCTGGCGGACGCGGCCACCACCGTCGGCGCCCCTGCGGCGGACCCGCGATGGCCCTGGCCGAGGGAGCAGCTGACCTACGCCAACCCGGCCCTCGCCGAGGTTGTCATCGTCGCCAGCCAGCTGCGCCACGGCGGCCCGCCCCTCGACGATGGTCTGCGGATGCTGACCTGGCTGCGCGACGTCCAGCTCCGCGACGGACGGCTGTCGGTTGTGCCCGCCAAGGGATGGCGGCACGGCGCGGTGCGGTTCCACCACGACCAGCAGCCGATCGAGGTCGCCGCACTCGCCGATGCCTGCGCCACGGCCGCCACGGTCACCGGCGACCTCGACTGGGAGACCGGGATCAGGCAGGCGATCGGCTGGTTCCTCGGCGACAACGACCTCGGCACGCCGATGTGGGATCCGGCGACCGGCGGCGGCTACGACGGGCTGACCGCGCACGGACCGAACCTCAACCAGGGCGCCGAATCGACCCTCGCGTTCATCTCCACCCTGCAGCACGCCCGGCGGTGGTCGTGACCGAAAACCTGGCCGTCCGGCAGGACGTCACCCTCACCCCGGATCCACGCCGGGTCATCGTCAAGCTCTTCGTCCCGGGTGAGGACGCCGCGGTGGTACGCACCCGCGCGCGGGCGCTCATCGACCGCGTCGCGCACCTCGACGACGAGGAGACCGGCCGTCTCCTGCGGGACACCTTCGACCGTTTCGGCAGCCGGCACCGCGATCTGGCCGGCACGTTCCACCACCACTACGACCTCGTCCGGCACCGTGCCGCCCGGGCCGGGGATCTCTCCCCGACCAGCCGGCTCCTGGTCGGCGCCTACTTCAGCCACGAGTACGCCGTCGAGTCCGCCGCCCTGTGCAACCCGTCCATGGTGGCCCACCCCGATCAGACCGAGTTGGGCGCCGGCCAGCTGCGCGTCGCGGTCAGCCTGCGCCAGATCGGCGAGGGCCACCTGTCGTCCATCGGGTTCGCCACCGCGGTCCTCGGACCCGGGCGCCGGCTCGCCGTCGCCGACCGGCCCGGCCCACTGGTCGTCGGGCAGCGGATGGGCGTACGGCACCGTCGGGACCTGCTCGCCGCCGGCCTGGCCGAGGAGGACTACGACAACGAGGTCACCGCCACGGTGCTGGACGCCCTGCCCGACCGGTACGACGAGGCCACCTTCGAGCGGGTGCTCGGCAACCTGCCAGCGGACCTGCTCTCCCGCGCCTCCGGAATGGGCACCCTCGAACAACTGCGTCGCACCAACGCCGACAGCTACGCCACCGCGTTCCCCGCCGACACGGCCCTGCACCAACGGGTGCTCTGGCCGGCCACCGCGGTGGAGAGCAACGGCATGGAGGACGCCCGGTTCGTCAGGTTCGAGGACGAGTCCGGACCGATGTACCGGGCCACCTACACCGCCTACGACGGCCGGAGTATCGCCACCCGCGCGCTGGTCAGCAGCGACCTGCGCCGTTTCGAGATGACCCCGATGCGCGGCCCGGGCGCCCGTAACAAGGGGATCGCGCTATTTCCGCGTACCGTCGGCGGCCGGCACCTGGCACTGTGCCGCGCCGACGGCGAGACCATCGGTCTGACGGGCCTGGACGGCGACAACCGGTGGCAGTCCCCGGTCCCGCTGCATGCTCCCCGAGACAGCTGGGAGTTGATCCAGGTCGGCAACTGTGGATCTCCCATCGAAACCGAAGCCGGCTGGCTTGTGCTCACCCACGGTGTCGGTCCGATGCGCCGCTACGCGATCGGCGCGCTCCTGCTCGACCTGCACCGACCGGAACGGGTCATCGGGCGGCTTCCCGGTGTGCTCCTGTCACCCGACGATGCTGACCGGGACGGGTACGTGCCCAACGTCGTCTACTCCTGCGGGGGGCTCATCCACGACGGCGAGCTGTGGCTGCCGTACGGGGCCAGCGACACCCGGGTCGGATTCGCCACCGTGCCGGTCGCCGCCCTCCTGGCCACGATGGTGGAATCCGGTGAGCGGCGGCACGGCGCCTGAGAGACCACCGGCCGCGCTCAACACGTCCGGCTCCTGAGCAACGGCCTCCTGAGCAACGGCGAGTGGGATTTTGCACCCGCAGTGCACTTGTCTCCGTTTCGGGGGCTGTCTAGCGTCAGACCATGGCTGACTCGTGGACATTCGCCGTGGCCCGTGACGACCTCGGTCGGAGCACGCTCGTCGAGGGCGCGACGCCGGCTCTGGCCGACGGCGAGGTGCTGTTACGCGTGGACCGCGTCGGCCTCACCGCCAACAATGTGACCTACGCGGTGCTCGGTGACTCGATGCGTTACTGGCAGTTCTTCCCGCCCGACCCGCGCGGGCTCGGCCAGGAGTGGGGGCTGCCGCCGCTGTGGGGCTTCGCCGAGGTGATCGCGTCGCGGGTTCCGGAGGTCGCGGCGGGGCTGCGGGTCTACGGCTACCTCCCGCCAGCGGGTCACCTGGTGGTGCGGCCGGACCGAGTGGACGAGTCCGGGTTCCGCGACGCGAGAGCGCACCGGGCCGGGCTGCCCTCGCCGTACAACGTCTACCGGTCGACCACCGGCGACCCGGCGTACCGGGCGGACCAGGAGGACCTGCTGATCCTGTTCCGGCCGCTGTTCTTCACCTCCTTCATGCTGGCCGATCAGATCGTCGACAACGACTTCTACAGCGCGGCGTCGCTGGTGCTGTCATCGGCGTCCAGTAAGACCGCCTATGCCGCCGCGTTCGAACTGCACGGTCGTGGCCCCCGGCTGGTCGGGCTCACCTCACCCGGCAACCTCGCCTTCACGCGGTCACTCGGCTGCTACGACGAGGTCGTTTCCTACCACGACATCGGCGTCCTGGACGCGGTCCCGACCGTCTATCTCGACCTGTCCGGCGCGTCCTCGACCCGAGCCGCTCTGCGCGGGCACCTCGGCGACCAACTCGTCCGGGACATCGCGGTCGGGCTCACCAACCAGACGCCGAACGCCGACGCCGCCGAGGAGGTGTTCTTCGCACCGGTTCAGATGCGCAAGCGCAGCCTGGACTGGGGCCGTGAAGGGCTCGACCAACGGTTCACCGAGGCCTGGCGACGGTTCACCGGCGTGGTGAGCGGGTGGCTCGACGTCCAGGTCGGTACGGGACCCGAAGCCCTGCAGCACGCGTGGCTCGAGGTCCTCGCGGGTCGCACGCCACCGCGCGTGGGCCACGTCGTCCAGTTCTGAACGGTTGATGGCCGACGCGTGCCGGCGGCGGTAGCCGGTTACGGGATGATCGCGTCGACGTAGCCGCCGTCGACCCGGACGGCGGCGCCGGTCGTCGCGGAGGCGAGGGGAGAGGCGAGGTAGGTGACCATGTTGGCGATCTCCTCGGGCTCGATCAGCCGCTGAAGCAGGGACTGCGGCCGGTGCAGCCGCATGAACTCCCGCTGCGCCTCATCCCACGGCAGGCTGTCGCCCACGAGTTCGGAGACGAAGTCCTCGACGCCGCCGGTGTGTGTCGGCCCGGCGAGCACCGAGTTGACGGTCACGCCGGTGCCGGCGGCAGCCTTCGCGAACCCGCGCGAGACGCCGAGCAGAGCCGTCTTGGAGACGCCGTAGTGGATCATTTCGGCCGGGATCACGACCGCCGAGTCGCTGGCGATGTACTGCACCCGCCCCCAGCCGCGTTCCATCATCGCGGGCAGGTAGGCGCGGGTCAGCCGGACGCCGGCCAGCACGTTCACCTCGAAGTAGCGACGCCACTCGTCATCGGAGATCTCCAGCGCCGGAGTGGGGCCGAAGATGCCGAGGTTGTTGATCAGAATGTCGACGGTGGGCAGCAGGTCGAGCGCCCGCGCCGTGCCCTCGTCGCTGGACACGTCGGCATCGACCTCGATCACGTCGGCGCCGGGAACCTCGCTGCGCAGCGCCACCGCTGCCCGCTGTACGCCAGCGGCGGTACGGCCGTTGACCGCCACCCGGGCCCCGGCGCGGGCGAGCCCGGTGGCGATGGCGGCACCGATTCCCTGGGTCGAACCGGTGACCAGCGCGGTCTTTCCGGCAAGATCGATGTGGACGGTCATGGTTGTCCTGTTCGTTCGCACTTCCCGGCGGCCCCGGGTCGGGGACCGCCTCCGGCAACCTTGACCGTAACGGTGCCGGTGGTCAGAAGGCGTTGTCGTCGGAGAGGTGGCGGCGCAGAGCGGCCAACGATCGGGTGATCAGCCGGGAGACGTGCATCTGTGAGACGCCGATCCGGTCGGCGATCTGGGCCTGGGTCAGGTTGCCGTGAAAGCGCAGACTCAGGATCTCGCGCTCGCGTTCCGGCAGCGTAGCGAGGGCGGGGCCGAGGGCGACGCGGATCTCGACGCGGTCCATTTCGTGGTCGTCGGCGCCGAGGGTGTCCCCGAGCTCCCGGTTGCCGTCGACACCGACCGGGGTGGACAGTGAGGTGGCCCGGTAGGCGCGGGCGCCTTCCAGTCCTTCCAGCACGGTCTCCTCGGACAGCTCGAGGTAGGTCGCGATGTCGGCAACGGTCGGCGAGCGGCCCAACGTGTGGGTCAGGGTGCTGTTCGCCGCGCTGATCGACAGGCGCAGTTCCTGCAGGCGGCGGGGCACCCGCACGGCCCAGGTGCGGTCGCGGAAGTACCGCTTGATCTCGCCGATGATGGTCGGGATGGCGTACCCGGTGAAGTCGACGCCCCGGGTGGAGTCAAAGTGGTCGACGGCCTTGATGAGACCGAGTGCGGCGGTCTGGGCCAGGTCCTCGTCGGCTGCGCCGCGTCCGGAGTAACGGCGCGCCAGGTGGCGGGCGAGCGGCAACCACGCCTCGATGGTGCGGTCCCGCAGTGCCGGGCGGCGGGGGTCGTCGGCTCGCATCGCGGCCATCGCGACCAGCAGTTCATCCCCGCTGTGGACCGCGCTGCGTTGGCTGACGCGCGTGCTGGTCGCCGGTTCGAAGGTAGTGACCATGGGATGGTCCTTCCCGCATGTGCCCGTCGATCGGGTCGACCGGAAGATCTCCGAACCGGCTGTCACCGGAGCGCACGGACGGGCGGGGTGCGCTGTCGCAAGGCCACGAGCACGGGCCTCGCCACCGCGTCATGTCGTTCCACTTGATGGGCGGAACGATACCCGAAAGAGTGACTTATTACTAGCCGAAAGTAGGATGGCCGCCTGGTAGACGGACTGTGCCGTGGAGCGGCGGTAGTCCCGCCGGATCAGTCGCGCTGATCCGGGTTGTCGCCGGCCTGTGCGGTCGGCCGGCTCGCGTTCACCGCGAACGGGTGGCGCAGTCGCCGCATGGCCTCCTCGCTGCCGTCGAAGGTCACGCCCGGGTCGTCGAGCCCGTCGGCGCTCGCGGTGGCGAGAAACAACGCCGGTCGATCACTGTTGTTCGAAGTCATGAAAGGGTCCTGTCTTCAGCAGAGGGGGTGCACCCGGGCCGTCGGCAATTCCTGCCGCACAACCTCGCGATAAACCCGGCGCTCACTCTGGCGCCAGAGCACGGTGTCTCGATCGCGGGCGAGCGCCCGGCGACACCTACACACGCACCATACCCGGCGTCGCCGTCGACCATGCGCCGCCATCGGGGGCCATCCACATCCGTCCTGACTCGCACCCGGGCGGTAGGTGGCCGACAGTTGTCTCTGGAGAATTCCGTAATCCGACCCGCCGCCACCGGTCTCCGATCAAGAGGGTGTCCGCGCGCACAGCGCTAGCGCCCCGACGATGAGCGCAGAAGGAGTGAGACCCATGTCGTCAACCGGTCGAGGACAACCCGACACCGGGTTGGTCGTCGCGGCCCGACAGGGCGACCAGCGCGCTCTCAATGACGTCGTAGCGGCCTCCCTCCCGTTGGTCTACAACATCGTCGGCCGGGCGCTCCGCGGCCACGCCGACGTCGACGACGTGGTCCAGGAGACATTGGTACGGGTGGTCCGGCACCTGCCCGCGCTCAACGACCCGGCAGCCTTCCGGTCCTGGCTGGTGGCGATCACCATCCGTCAGGTGCGTGACTGGGAGCAGCGCCGACGGGTCGCACTCAACCGCGACGCCGGGCTCGATGCGATCCACAACGTGCCCGACCCGGCCTCCGACTTCGCGGCGATCACCATCCTCCGGCTCGGTCTCACCGACCAACGACGCGAGGTCGCCGAGGCGACCCGCTGGCTCGACCCGGACGACCAGGAACTGCTGTCGCTCTGGTGGCTGGAGGAGACCGGCGTGCTCGCGCGGACCGAGGTCGCCGATGCGCTCGCGCTCTCCCCAGGCCACGTCGCCGTGCGGATCCACCGGATGAAGGAACAGATCCAGAGTGCGCGGGCCGTCGTCCGCGCGCTACGGACCCGCCCCGGCTGCCCGGACCTGCGGGCCGCGGCCGTCGGGTGGGACGGCACCCCCAATCCACTGTGGCGCAAACGACTGGCCCGGCACGTCCGGGACTGCGCGTCCTGCGGGCGCCTGGGCACCGGCCTGGTGCCGATCGACCGGCTGCTCGCCGGTCTGTCGCTGCTGCCGCTGCCGGCCAGCCTCAGCGCCCACTTCCCGAGCGCGGCCCTTCCCCCGGCCGCCTCGCAGGCCGTCGGGTACCACCCCCCGGACCCGACGGCCGGGCACACCGCCGGGACGACCCCACCCGGCGGTGTGCCCGCCGACGTCGGCAGCGGACACGGCATCGCCAACCTGGCGGTGAACCGGCCCCGCGGCCTGCTTCCGGCGCTGGTCGGTGGCGCCGCAGCCGTCATCCTCGCCCTCACCGCGTTGGTGGTGATCCGACCGGACGATCCGCCCGCACCCTCGTGGGCCGTCCCGCCCGCCGTGACACCTGCCGCCGTCCCATCCCCGAGCGGCGCCCCGTCACCGAGTGCGCGACCGTCGTCGAGGGCACCGGCCGCACCGGCGGTCAGTTCGACGAGGAAGGGCGTCGGGGTGTGGAACTTCGCCGGGGTCAGCCAGGCGTTGGCGAACTCGAAGGCCGGCTGGTACTACACCTGGGGCACCCAGCACCCAGGGATCAGCACTCCGCAGGGTGCGACGTTCGTACCGATGATCCGTGGCGCCGAGAATGTGACCGCCGCCGATCTGGCCCGGGCCAGGGCGGCCGGGCCGTACCTGCTCACGTTCAACGAACCGGACCTGCCCGAGCAGGCGAACATGACCGTCGAGCGGGCGCTGGACCTGTGGCCGCAGTTGATGGCGACCGGCAGCAGGCTGGGCAGCCCGGCGGTAGCCTGGGGCGGGGCCGACCCGCAGGGCTGGCTCGACAGGTTCATGACCGGCGCGACCTCCCGCGGTCACCGGGTCGACTTCATCACCCTGCACTGGTTCGGTGCCGAGTTCACCACCGCCACCGCAGTGAACCAGCTCAAGCAGTATCTGCAGGCCGTGTACCAGCGGTACAAGAAGCCGATCTGGCTGACCGAGTTCGCGCTGATCCGCTTCGACGGCGGACGCCAGCAGTTTCCTAGTCAGGAGCAACAGGCGGCCTTCCTCACCGCGGCCACCAGCATGCTGGGCCAACTCTCCTACGTGCAGCGCTACGCCTGGTTCGGCCTACCCGCCACCGACAAGGACCGGTCCGGGCTGTTCAGCGACGGCACCGAGGCGACCCTGGTCGGACGCGCGTTCCAGGCCGCCCGCTGAGCGGCCGACGGTCAGGCCGACGTCGGGTGGTTCGACTCGAACCGGGCGCGCGTCAGGAACGCGAGTTGGGCACGCTTGTCCGGCATGTCGATCTCGGACCCGAAGGTGAAGCCCTCGCTCTCCAGCCGGCGTAGCGCGAGGTGGTTGCGGACGTCCGGCTCGACCACGATCCGCTGGGCAGCGGGGTCACGGAACAGGAAGCGGGCGAGGGCGGGGCCGACGGCGCTGGTGATGCCCTGGGCGAGGCGCCGGTCAGGGCTGAGCAGCAGGTGCATCCCGACATCGCCGGGCTGCACCGGGTAGCGCTCGCCGACCGGGTCCGCCTCGGGCTGATAGGTCTGGAAGAGGCCGACCGGTTCCGCGTCGATCATGATCAGGTACGCGTGGTGCGTCGGCAGGCTGTCGACGAACGCGTAGATCTCGCGTACCTCTTCCAGGGTGTGCGACCCCATGCCCCAGAAAGAGTTGCGGGGCCGGGTCACCCAGGTGTGCAGCAGTTCGGCGTGCCGGTCGGGTTGCACGGTTACCAACGACAACTCGCCGAGGCCCGAGATCTTCTCCTGGTATGTCATGAGGCGCCGTCCCTTGCTGCGGAGTGGTGAGTGGCTCATCGGTACGTGGCACCGAGGCGAGAGGAATGCATGTTCCGTCGGGCGCTCAACTTAGGTTACCCTGCCCTAACGAAGGCTGACCTTACTTGGAGGGTGCGTGAAACGGAACTGGGAGGCCCTGGTCCTCAAGGCCATGGGAGGCCGGGACTTTCGGTTGACCGTGCTGGGCACCGAGTCGGTCGAAGGGCACTACCAGCGGCTGCTCCTGGACGGGGGCGGCCTGCTGGAGGCGTGCGGGGTTCACCCCACCATGTGGATCCGGCTCTGGTTCGACAACGACGGCCGGGCGCACCAGCGTGCCTACACGTTGGTGGACCCGGACCCGGCGACCGGCCGATTCAGCCTCGAATTCGCCATCCACGACGGCTGCGCCGCCCGCTGGGCCACCACGGCGCAGGTCGGCGACACCATCGGAGCCACCGTCCAGGGCAGCGCCTACCAACTGCCCGACCCCGCGCCCGAGCACCTCTACCTCGTCGGCGACGCGGCGTCCCTGCCAGCGGTGAACAGCCTGCTCGACGCTGGCGCCGACATCCCGGCTACGGTCTGGCTGGAGTACGCCCACGAGGGTGAGAAGGCACTCGCGCCACGGGCCCGGGCGCACCACGACGTCACCTGGGTGCCCCGGCGCGACGCGGGTCAACACCTGGTCGACACGGTCTGCGCCACCCTGCCGGCCAGCGACACCGCCCACTACTGGGTGGCCTGCGAGGCGGCCAGCACCCGCGGCATCATCCGGCACATCCGCCGTACCCTGGGCGTCGACAAGAGCCAGCTGATCTCCCTCGGCTACTGGAAAGCCGCGAAGGTCGTGGCGTGACCCCCGCTGGCCGACGCGGAGCGGTCGTCGACACGTCGACGAACACCCACGCGGCGGTTCAACCGACCGCCGCGCTCACGGCACCGACCCGGCTGCCCCACCGGTGGCTCATCCTGGCCGTGCTCTGCGTCGCCCAACTCGTCGTGGTGCTGGACAACACGGTGCTGACCGTGGCGGTGCCGGTGCTCACGACCGAGCTGGGCGCCAGCACCGCCGATGTGCAATGGATGATCAACGCGTACGCGCTGGTGCTGTCGGGTCTGCTGCTCACCGCCGGCAGCGCCGCGGACCGGTACGGGCGCCGCCGGATGTTGCTGGCCGGGCTCGTCCTGTTCGGACTCGGCTCGCTCGCCGCCGGGCTCGCCACCACCAGCGGGCAGCTGATCGCCGCCCGGGCCGGAATGGGCGTCGGCGGTGCGCTGCTGGCCACTTCCACCCTCGCGATCGCCATGCAGGTCTTCGACGGCGCCGAGCGGTCCCGGGCGATCGGCATCTGGGCCGCCACCAGCGCGTTGGGCTTCGCCGTCGGGCCACCGATCGGTGGCACCATCCTCGCCCACCTGCCGTGGGGCGCGATCTTCCTGATGAACGTCCCCATCGTGCTGGTCTGCCTTGTCGCCGGCCGTGCGCTGATACCCGAGTCCCGCGGCCCGGCCGGTGGCCGCCTCGACGTGGTCGGCGCGGCGCTCTCCACCGCCGGACTGACCGGGGTTGTCTGGTCCATCATCTCCGGGCCGGACCGGGGGTGGGCGTCGCCCGAGGTGCTCGGCACGGCAGCCGTCGGCGTGCTCCTGCTCGGGCTCTTCGTCCGCTGGGAGCGGCGGATCTCCGACCCCATGCTGGACATGCACTTCTTTCGGGACCGGCGCTTCGTCGGCGCGGTCTCCGGGGTCGTCCTGATCACGTTCGGGGCCACCGGCGCGCTGTTCCTGCTCACCCAGCACCTGCAGTTCGTCCGCGGCTACCCCGCCTGGGAGGCGGGCCTGCGGATGGCACCCTTCGCCCTGTCCATCGTGCTGCTCAACGTGAGCGGCGTCGCCGCCGCCCTGATCCGTCGGCTCGGCCTGGCGGCCGCCATCGCCGTCGGCATGACGCTGCTCGCGGGTGGCCTCGCGGTGATCACCCTCGTCCCCTCCGACGGCTACGGGCTGCTGCTGGGTGGGCTGCTCATCATGGGCGTCGGCTGCGCGCTGGCCAACCCGGCGATCGTCGAGGCGGTGATGAGCGCGATCCCGGCGGAGAAGGCCGGTGCCGGTGCCGGCGTCGACGGCACCATGACCGAGGTCGGCAGCAGCCTCGGCATCGCGGTGCTGGGCGCCGTGCTGAACGCCCGGTTCGCCGCCCTGCTGCCCGCCGCCCTGGCCGGCGCCGGGTCGTTCCCCGCAGCGCTCGCCGCTGCCGGTGAGGGGCCGGAGCGGGAGGCCGTCACCGTCGCCTTCGCCTCGGCGCTGGAGACCGGGCAGACGGTGGGCGCTGCCGCAGTGCTCGTCGGTGGCCTGGTCGCCGCCGGGCTGCTGCACCGGGCGCAGCGATCGGAGTCCGTGCGCCCCGGGCCAGCCGATCCGGCCGTTGGCAGATAGTCAGGACAAGCCGTTTACATCCTGACAATAAGGGTAGGCTACCCTAATCACGACGATCGTCGCCCTCGACGGAGGCCGTATGCGGCTGTACATCACCGCGCTCAACCCCACCGACGCCGTCCTGGAAGGGTTCCTCCCAGCGGCGGCCGCACTCGAACTGCCGGTCACCGTGCTGACCGACCGGCCCGAGCAGTGGCCGGCCGAGGTGCCGGTGGCGCGGTGTGCGATCCGGGACGCGGCAGCGGTGGTCGCGGCGACAGCAGGGGACCGACCGGCGGCGCTACTGTCCAACAGCGACCACCTTCAGGAGGTCACCGCGATCGCCGCCCGCAAGCTCGGCCTGCCCGGCAAGGATCCCGACGCCGCCCGGCTCTGCAAGGACAAGGCCGCCACCCGCCGGGCGATCGAGGCTGCCGGGCTCGACCTGGTCCGCGCCGTCGCCGTCGACCCTGGTGTCCCACCCGCCGCGCCGGGCGAGATGTTCCCGGCGGTGGTCAAACCCCGCGCGGGGGTGGCCAGCGAGGACGCCTACCTGGTGGCCGATCACCGAGAGCTGGACGCCCGCGTCGCCGAGATCCGCGGCCGGCGGCCGGATGTGGCATTGGTGGTCGAGGAGTACCTCGCCGGGGAGCTGCGGACACATGACACTCTCGGCGACGGTACGGCGCTGGCTGTCCTCGGCGGGTGGCGCACCCACCTCGGCCCGCCACCGACCTTCACCGAGGAGAGCCTCGACTGGTCGCCCCCGGCGGAGCAGATCAGCACCCAGCTTCGGGCGTGCCTCGACGCGCTCGGTGTCGGCCTGGGCGCCTGCCACACCGAGTACGTCGTCCAGGACAGCCGGGTCCGGCTGATCGAGGTGAACTACCGCCTCATCGGCGACCGGATGGACCTGATCCTCGCGGAGCTGCTCGGCGTGCCGCTATTCGAGTACGTCATCCGGCTGCACCTCGGCGAGCCGCTGGCCGCCCTCGACCTGCCCGCCACCGTCGACCGGTACGCCCGGGTCGAGTACGTCTGCGCGGACCGGTCAGGCCGGCTCACCGCCGCACCCGGCCCACTGGACACGGTCCACGGCGAGGTCCGGTTGGGCTGCCGACCCCTGCGCGAGCTGGGCCGGATCGCGGACCGTACCGGCACGAACCGCGACTACCTCGCCGCGCTGCACGCGATCGGCCCCGACCAGGACACCGTGCGGGAGTCGCTGGCCGCCTTCCACCAAGGGTTGCAGTGGACGATCGTCGAGTGAGCGACGACTGCGAGCGGGAGGTGTTCGTCCGGGTGCTCGACGCCCTGCTGCGCGAGGACCACCTCGGTCTGCTCAGCCGAGGCCGGCCGGACGGCCTCGACAGGTGGGAGGTGCCGCACGATGCCGGGCTGCTGCGGATACCGGTCCGCGCTGGCGGCTTCCAGCAGGCCCTGCGCAGCGCCGCACCGATGGTGCACGTCGTCGTGGACGGAGACACCCGCCGGACGGACACCGTGGAGGGGCTGCTGACGTTGCTCGCTCCGCACGACGACCCGGAGGCCGAGGCAGGCTGGCGGGACTTCGGAGCCGAGTGCCGAGCCGACCTGCGGGCGCGACGGCTCGCCACCGCTGCCTGGCCACGGGTGCTCGCCGAGGTGGCCGCCGAGCGCGCGATCACCCCCACGGGTATGCCGGCGGCGCTCCTGGACGACGTACTCGCCGCGCACCACGGTCATCCGGTCTACCCCACCGACCGTTCCCGTCCGGGGCTCAGCGACGACGAACTGCTCCGCTACGCCCCCGAACACGCGCCGCGTTTCCGGCTGAGCTGGTACGCCGCCTCCGCCGAACAGGTGCGGCTCACCGGTGATCTCCCGCCGTGGTGGCCGCGGGCACAGCGCCCGGATCAGCTGCTGATGCCGGTGCATCCGCTCATCGCGGCACGCGACGCGCTACCGGTGGCGGACCTGCCGACGTTCTCCGCGCGGCCCACCCTCTCCATGCGGACGGTGGCGCTCGACCACGACCCGTACGTTCACCTGAAGTTGCCGCTGCCGACAGCGAGCCTCGGCGCCCGCAACCGGCGGACACTGGACCCGGGCTCGCTCGCCGACGGCGCGGCGGTCGCCGGGCTGCTAGACCGGATCGCCAGCGCGGAACCAGCCTTTACCGGCCGGATCCGGCACGCCGACGAGAGCACCTACGCACACGTCGACGGCGACGAGCGCCGCAGTTTCATGCTGCGCCGCTTTCCGCGCGACCTAACCGGCGTGCACGTGGTGCCGGTCGCATCCCTCGCCGCACCCGACCCGGTCGCGGGCACCGTCCTCGAACGGATCACTGCCGGACAGCCCGAGAGGGTGCTCGGGTCCTACCTGGACCTCCTGCTCGACTGGCATGTCTGCCTCTGGCTACGCCACGGGGTGGCCCTTGAGGCGCACCCGCAGAACATCCACCTGCTGGTGCACCCCGACGGGTCGATCGGCCTGCTCTACAAGGACAACGACGGCGCCCGACTGGACCTCCGGCATCGCGGTCCCGGCGGGCTCCCGCTGCGGGACGACCGGATGTGGGCGCGCGATCCGCAGGAGCTCGCCGACGTGTTCATCACCATCACCCTGCACCTGGCCGCGGCGGCGCCCCTGATCGCCCTGGCCGCCCGAGGCCTGCCCGTGCCGTCACCGGCCGCCGCGCTGGCGCCCCGGCTGGCCGTGGCCCGCGACCGTTGGGGCGACGGGCCGGCGGTGCGATCCTTCACCGAGGGAGTTCTCCAGGCGGCCCGACTACCCATCAAGGCGATGCTCACCGCCGGCACCCTGCTGCCCAAGCAGCGGCTGGGCTGCGCCGATATCAACAAGTACTACCGGCGCACCGGCCCGAACTACCTACAGGAGACACGATGACGAGCGCACAGTTGCGCTCCCGGCCGGGCGTCGACACCAGCCAGCGCGCCGACCTGGCCACCGCCCACGCCGTGTTCGGCTGCCTGCTGCGGGAGCTCGCCCTGCCCGACGGCGACACCACCGTGGCCGGCGGTGCCGCGCGTCTGCTGTTGCGGCACCTCGACGTGACGCTGCGCTGCGCCGTCGCGCGAACCTCCCCGCTCGGCGCGCACCGCTACGCCGGCCCGGTGCAGCGGATGGCCGACGACGGCAGGTGGGAGGACCTGGACGCGGACGGGTTGGCCACGCTGGTCGCGGCGGAACTCGCCGCCCGTACCGGCCTGGTGAACGACGAGTTCGTCGGGCAGGTCCGGGCCAGCCGCGACACGGTGGCCCGGCTGCTGGCCGAGCGCCCGGCACAGGACCCCACTCCCACCGGCGAGCCGGCCATCGACGCGTACGTCGACTCCGAGCAGTCGCTGGTCTTCGGCCACCCGCACCATCCGGCGCCGAAGTGGCGCAGCGGTGATCCGGACACCTGGCGGGGGTACGCGCCGGAGTTGCGTACCACGTTCCGACTGCACTGGCTCGCCGTGCCGGACGACCTCGTCGCCGGCGCCGGGCCGTTCGACCCGCTGATCGCCGCTCTCGACCCGCCGCGGCCCCCGGCCGGGCACCGGGTGCTGCCGGTACACCCCTGGCAACTGTCGCTGATCCCGCCAGCCCATCCCCGGCTGCGTCACCTGGGTGCGTCCGGTGTTCCGGTACGGCCGACGGCGAGCGTCCGCACCCTCTACGCCCCCGAGGCCGATCTGTTCGTCAAGACCAGCCTGCACGTCCGGATCACCAACTGCCTGCGCAAGAACGCGCGGTACGAGCTCACCGGCGCGGTCACCCTGACCGACCTGCTGGCCAGGGTGCCGATGCCGGCCGGTGTCGGGCTGCTGGCCGAGCCCGCCTACCGCACGGTCGACCTCCCGGGAGCGGACGAGGCGTACGGGACGATCCTGCGCACCGGCCTGCGCCCGCACCTGCGACCCGGGGACACTCCGATCCTCGCGGCGGCGCTGGCCGCCGTGCCGCTGGCGGTACCGGATCCGGTGGCCTGGTGGCGGGCGTACATCGGGCTGCTGGTGCCGGCGGTGCTGCGCTGCTGGCTCAGCCACGGCGTCGTGCACGAGGCACACCTGCAGAACGTGGTCGTGGTGCTCGACCGGGAGCGCCGTCCGATACGGATGTTGCTGCGCGACCTGGAGGGGGTGAAGCTGGACACCGACCGGTGGGTCACCTGGCCGGACGGCGTCCCACCGCAGGCCGGCTACGGTCCGCGAGCCGCTCGCCGCCGAATCGTCTACTGCCTGTTCGTCAACCACCTGGCCGGCGTCTGCGGTGCGCTCGCCGACGCGCAGCCGGGGATCGAACGGTCGCTGTGGCAGGAGCTCCGTGCCGTCGTCGCGGCGGTGGCCGCCGACCTCGGCGAGCCGCCCGAGCTGCGCGGGCTGCTGAACGGGGAGCCGCTGGTGGCCAAGGCGAACCTGCTGGTCCGGTGGCGACGCGACGCCGACCGGGCCGCGCCGTTCGTGCCGGTGTCGAACCCGATGGGCGGGCCACGGTGACCCGACCGGTCTACGTCCACGACCTCGACGGGCTGGCCGCGCACGTCCGGTCCATCCGTGCCGCGCTGCCACGGCGGGTGGAGCTGCTCTACGCGGTCAAGGCGAACCCGGATCCGGGCGTGCTGCGTACCCTGGCTCCGGTTGTCGACGGGTTCGAGGCCGCCAGCCGCGGCGAGCTGCGGAGGCTGTCCGAGGTGCTGCCGGGGCAGGAGCCGGCCGCGTACGCCGGGCCCGGCAAGACCGACGAGGACCTCGCCGCCGCCCTCGCCGCCGGGGTGCACCGCATCCACGTCGAGTCGCCGGCCGAGCTACGGCGTCTCGGCGCACTGGCCGCCGCCTCCGGCAGGTCGGCCCAGGTGCTGCTGCGCGTGAACCTGCCGGTGGACGCGCCCGGGGCGAGCCTGGTCATGGGCGGCGGACCCAGCCCGTTCGGCATGGACCCGGCCGACGCGGTGGAGTGTGCCCGTCGCCCGCCGGCCGGCATCGAGGTACGCGGAATCCACGCCCACCTGGCCAGCGGGCTGGACGCCACGCTCGCCGGCGAGGTCGCCGCCGCCGTGGTCCGCTGGTCCGTCACCGAGATCGATGCCGCCGAGGTTGACGTCGGCGGCGGCATGGCCGTCGACTACGCCGACCCGACGGCCCGGTTCGACTGGGTGAGCTACGGCCAGGCACTGGCGGAGGTCGTCGACGCGTACCCGCACCTGCGGCTGCGCATCGAGCCGGGCCGGTCGATCACCGCCTACTGCGGGTCGTACCTCACCGAGGTGATCGACGTGAAACGCTCCTACGGCGAGTGGTTCGTGGTGGTGGCCGGCGGCACCCACCACCTGCGCACACCCGCGGCGAAGGGGCACCCGCAGCCGTTCCGGGTGCACCGGCGACGGGGTGTCGACGTTCCACGGACCGACGGAGGGCCGGTCACCGTGGTCGGGCAGCTCTGCACCCCGAAGGACGTGCTGTCCCGCTCGGCCACCGCGGGGCCGATCGGCGTGGGGGACGTGCTGGCCTTCGCCATGGCCGGGGCGTACGCCTGGAACATCAGTCACCGCGACTTCCTGCTGCACGAGCCGCCGCTGTTCCGGACCGGTGACCCAGATGAACTCGCCGCCGACTGGGCGGCCCGACCGCTGGGGTCGTGACCCCGGCAGGGGCTGGATGCCGGTGGGCCGTCGGAGCGCAGCGCGCCCCGACGGCCCGTGGTCGTCAGTTGCCGTCAGCCGTTGTCGATCAGGCTGGCGATCTCGTTGTAGATGAGGTGTGCCTTCGCGCCCTGGTTCGACGGGCAACCGCCGAGGTGGTGCAGGGCGATCACCCGGTGGCTGGTGTTCAGCACCGGCGAGCCCGAGTTGCCGCCGGAGGTGTCACAGCTGTAGCTGATGTTCCAGGTGTTGTAGTTCGCGTTCTTGACGGTGCAGTTCGCGCCGTTCTGGGTGTCCTCGAAGATCGACAATCGCTTCGGGCTGCCGTCACCGTGCCCCGGGACGTACATCCGCGTGCCGGTCGTGGTGGCGGTCGTCGCCAGGTACAGGGTGCCGAAGGTCTGGATGTTGGCGAAGTTGTTCACCGAGTACAGGGTGTAGTCGAGTTGGTTGGAGCCGCCGCTGCTCACCTTGTAGAGGGTGGCGCCACTGACCTTGGTGCCGGCGCCGGGGTTCGAGCCGCCACAGGTGGCGCACTGGTAGTTGAACTGCATCTCGCTGCCGCTGACTGCGGACTGCGTCGAGAAGCAGTGCTTGTTCGTCAGCATGCGGTTGGTGTTGCCGACCCGCCAGGTGGTGCACATTCCACCGCCGCTGATCAGCAGCCGCGCCACCGCCCTGCCCTTGGCGTACTCGTTGGGGTGGCTGGTCTGGTAGCAGACCACGTCGCGGCGGGCGTCGGTGCTGCAGACGGACTGCGTGGAGAAGTTGTGCTGCGTGATCTCCGTTGGGTCGTAGCCGCGCCAGAACCGGTCGATGGTCGCGGCGCTGCTGCGGGAGGTGCGGCTGCTGTGCACCGTCACCACCGCGGTGTCGCCGTCCACCGACATCGCCCAGAAGCCCGGTTGTCCGTCGGTGGTGTAGTCCGCGCCGGTCTTCCGGTTCAGGTAGCGGTCGTACCGGTAGCTCTCCCGGCCGTCGGGGCTCGACACGGTCACGTACTCGCCGTCAGCCAGTCGCAGCGAGCTGAAGTGCACCTTGACGTACGACGCGCCGGGGTGCCGGATGATCTGCGTCCCGCCGTCCTCAGCGAAAGACAGCGAGCCGTTGATGGTACGAAGCTCACCGACCGTGGTGACGCCCTCGGCCGAGAACTGATCCGATTCGGGTGCCCGCTCGGACTGCGGTGCGAGAGGTTGAACCGAGTACGCCTCGGCGGCGGGTACCGACAGCAAGCTCAGCCCGAGTGTGCAGGCGCCGAGCGAGACGGCCACCGTTCGTAGGCGTCGCAGGGCATGTTTCATCGTCGCTCCTCCCCAGGAACCAGCACCCAGACGTGCTTGCAGCCTTCATACCGGAACCCAGATAAACATGCAAATCTATCTATCTCTCGAGTCTTCGGCTTCAGCTCTTGCCCTGGGGCGGGTCCGACTGGAACGCATCGTCTTCGATCGCGTCCCGCCAGCAGGGTCGCCGGGCCGGGACAACGCCGTCAAAGCGGGTGGCTCGACCGCTGCTGGAGGCGACCCATCCGGACGGACTGGACGGCGACGACGTCCGCCAGGTGTTGGAGCGGTGCGTCCGTTCGGCGGTACCCTGGCGACCGGACGTCGACCCGCATGTCGTGCTGGTCCTGCTGGCTGGGGCTCTCGGTGTGTAAGACCCGGGTGAGGACGACTCCCCACCCGATCCGGCCGCGCTCGCCCGGCACGCCCCGCTGCTCGTTGCCGACCTGTTGGCGGTGACGGCCGACCGCTCGACGGCTACCTGAGCGCGGCGTTCGCCGAGATCGAGCGCACCGAACGGCACGACTGACAGCGGCGACCGAACGGCCGAGGGCGCCGACCGATTGGCGCTGATCGGATCGGTCGGCATCGCGTTACCCTGTCCCCCGCATGATCGACTTGCACGGGGGTGCGTGATGGACAGACGGATGGTGGCGAGCCTGGCGGTCGTACCGCTGCTGGGTGGCGCGGGCCTGGTGGGGCCGGCTGCGCCCGCGGTGGCGGCGGCCCCCTCGCCGGTCGCCCGAGCAGCGGCCAGCCCGACGAACGAGCTCTACGTGAGCAAGGGCAGCTGCTCGGCGGTCGCCGACGGCAGCGAAGAGGCGCCGTACTGCACGATCTCGGCGGCGGCGGCCGTGGCGCAGCCCGGCCAGACGGTGTTGGTGCAGCCCGGCTACTACCCGGAGACGGTCACCTTCACCCGGTCCGGCACGGAGACCGCGCCCATCACCTTCCGCGCGGTGAACGCCTTCGACGGGTGGGTCCACGTGGGCCGGACCAACGGGTCGGACGTCACCGGCACCATCCTGTCCCTCAACCAGGTCCACGACGTGGTCGTGGACGGCTTTGTGATGTACGGGCACAACTCCAGCGCGTCGCCTGCCGTGGTGATCGACGGGTCGTCCCGGATCACCCTGAATGGCATCGCCGTGCAGCAGGTGAAGGTGCCGGCAGCGGTACGGGTGAGCGGCGCCTCCCACGACGTGACAATCAGCCGAAGCTGGCTGATCAACATCAGTGACACCGGTAACGTCGCACTGGCTGTCGAAGGGGCCGCCACCGGCACCAGAGTCATCGCCAATCAGGTCGCGCTCGGGCGGATCAGCGTCACCGACGCGCCCGGCACCACGGTCACCAACAACACGGTGACCGCAGCGTGCGGCCCGGGAATCGACATCACCGGCACCTCGCCCGGCGCCGCCATCGAGAACAACATCGTCAAGCCACTGAGCCAGCAGGTGTCGCTGTGTAAGGCAACCGTCGGCGACGGCGCCATCTCGGTCTCGGCGGCTTCGCTGCCGACGGTGGCCGACTACAACCTGATCGATCCGACCACGGGCGTTGCCCCGTATGTCTGGGCGGGCACCAAGCACCCCACGGTGGACGCGTTCCGTGCCGCAACTGGGCAGGGCGGGCACGACATCGCCGCCGATCCGCTGCTCGACCTCCAGCGCGGCGGCATGCGGAGTTTCCTTCCCCTGAAGGCGGGCTCGCCGGCGATCGATTCGGCCAGTGCGACGGCACGGGGCGTGCCGGCAACGGACATGCTGGGCAATTCGCACGCCGACGACCCAGCGGTGACCAACACCGGCACCGGCAATGGCTATCACGACCGGGGTGCGGTCGAGCGGGTTCTCGGCTTCGACTGGTACACGGAGCCGTTCCGCCAGTCCGTCGACGGCGGGCCACTGGACGGAACCGCTCGGAGCACGAGCCGTTCGACGTGGCAGTCCGACGGCCCGGTGGGGACCTTCACCTACAAGTTCAGCGACTCGAAGTTCTACCGGGTGAGCCAGTCGCCGGTAGAGACTCACCGGTTCCGCCGCGCGGGCCGGGCCTGCGCCTACGTCCGCACGAACTTTTCCGGCAACCGTGATGCGCCCGGCTCGGCCAGCACTCTCTGCACGGTGCTGGGGGCGCACTACACACCGGTGTCACCGACCCGGTTGCTCGACACCCGCAGCGCAATCGGAGTAGGAACGAGGACCCCGGTTCCCGCGAACTCCGACGTGGTGCTGCCGCTCAGCAGCATCGGCGGAGTGCCCGTGGCGCGGGTCAGTGCCGTGGTGTTGAACGTAACGGTGACCGAGCCAACGACGTCGGGCTTCCTGACCGTCTATCCGGACGGCGCGGCGGTGCCGAGCGCGTCGAACGTCAACTTCGTGGCCAGGGAGACAGTGCCGAACCTGGTCACCGTCCCGGTGGAGAACGGGAAGATCCGGATCCGGAACAGCAGCGGTGGCACCGTGCACGTGATCGCCGATCTGCAGGGTCAGTACAGCGCCGAGGGCCAGGGGTTCACCGCCCTCAACCCGCTGCGGGCGCTCGACACCCGTACCTCCGGGGGTGCTTTCCCGCCGAACACCACCCGGCAGTTGGACCTTGGCCAGAGGATCCCGGCGGGTGCCACCGCCGTCGTCCTCAATGTCACGGTGACCGGGCCGACGACGGCCGGCGTCCTGAAGGTCTTTCCCGCCGGTGACGCGCCGCCTGCCGCCTCGAACCTGAACTTCGTCGCCGGGCAGACCATCCCGAACCTGGTGACCGTCCCGGTGGTGGGCGGCAAGGTGAGCATCCACAACGCGAGCTCCGGCAGCACGCACGTCGTCGTGGACGTGGCCGGCTACTTCGGGCCGGACGGTCAGTTGACGTACGTGCCGAACTCCCCGGTTCGGATCGCCGACACGCGCGCCGACCCGAACCGGGGAAACCATCCCCTCAACCCGCGTGAGTCGATCACGGTCTATCCGAACTTCGCGGCCGGCGGGAACTGCTCCTGCCCGTCCGTGGCGGCGATGGTGGCGAACCTGACCGTGACCGCTCCGACCACTCCGGGCGTGCTCACCGCCTACCCGGCGAACGACGCCCGACCGTCGGCGTCGAACGTCAACTTCGCCGCGGGGGAGACCGCTTCCAACCTCGCCATCGTCGCAACGAGTGGCGGCACAGTGCTCTACAACAACAGTTCGGGCACCACCCACGCCATCGTGGACCAAGCGGGTGTCTTCATCAAGCCGCTGTACTGACCGATCCGGTCACGGCGGCCACGCTCCTCGTCGGGGCGTGGCCGCTGTGTCGCGGAGGCCGTTAGGCGACTACGCCGAATTCGATCATCTTTCTTGCGGGGGCGCTTTATGAACATCCGACGCTGGGCGTGGTTCGCGGTCGTACCACTGATCGGCGGGGCGGCTCTGGCTGGGCCGGCGGTACCGGCCGCAGCCGGTACCGCGCCGGCCGCACCGGCGGCCACGGCCGGTGATGAGCTGCACGTCAGCGAATCCTGGTGTCAGGGCATTGGCGACGGCAGCGTCCAAAGGCCGTTCTGCACCATCTCGGAGGCGGCCGCAGTGGCCGGCCCAGGCCAGACGGTCCTGGTGCATGAGGGGGATTACCACGAGAAGGTCCGGTTCACCCGGTCCGGCACCGAGTCCGCGCCCATCACCTTCCGTGCGGTGAACGTCAACTACCTGATGGCGCGGGTCGGTGCGTTTGGCGTGGCCGCCACGGCCGGTGCAAGCAGCCAGTCCATTCTTGACCTTACCGGTGTGCATGACGTGACAGTGGAGGGTCTAGTCCTCTTCGGGGTCGGATATGCCGACGCCGTCACGGTGCGGGATTCCGAGCGGGTCCGCCTCGACAAGCTCACCGTCCAGACCGGCAGCTACGGCCCCAGCGGAGTGCGGATCAGCGGCACGTCGAACCGGGTGACCCTGAGCCGAAGCTACATCTACAACCCGATCGGCGCGTCCGTGGCCATCGATCCGGGCGTCACCGACACAACGGTCACCGCCACCCAGCTTGACGGGTCCGGCCTGGTCGCGGCGGACGCGCCCGGCCTCACCCTCACGGGCAACACGTTCCACGTCGACTGCCGCCGTGGCATCGATCTGGCCGGCAGCTCGTCGGGTGCCTCGATTCGCAACAACGTCGTCGTCACGACCCGCCAGCGCCATGTCTGCAAAACTCCGGCGGACGCCGTCGGCATCCGGTTGTCCGCCGCGTCGGCGGCGGGAACCAGCACCGACTACAACCTGTTCGACCCGACCAGCGGCGGGGCGCCCTACACCTGGGCGGGCACCGAACACCCGACCCTCGTCTCGTTTGTCGCGGCGACGGGGCAGGGCACCCACGACCTCTCGGCCGATCCGAAGATCGTCTGGGCTGGCGGAATGCACCGGATCTACCTGGAGACCAGGGACGGTTCGCCGGCACGGGACTCGGCTGATGCGAATGCCCCCGGTGTCCTGGACACCGACATGCTCGATGGGTCATTCGCCGACGATCCAGCCGTCGCGAACACCGGCACCGGCAGCGGATACCGTGACCGGGGAGCAGTGGAGGCTCAGGGGCCGGTCACCCAGGACCCGCTCCGCGTCGAGCGCAAGGTCGGCGGAGGCCCGTTCGACGTGGTCGCGCGGTCGGGTGTGCACTCCGCCTGGCCCGTCGAGAGGGTGCGGACCCAGTACGCCTTTCTCCTCGACGGCGAGAAATTCTGGCGGGTGAGCACCTCCGCCGCGGCGGAGTACACGCTGCGGCGGGCGGGTAACGCCTGCGTGCAGGTGCAGGCATCCCAGACCGATTTCCGGATGCACAGGTCTTACGAACAGCCGGTCTGCACCCAGGTCGGCGCGCGTTACGTGCCGGTGGCACCGACCCGGTTGCTGGACACGCGAGCACCGATCGGTGTGCCCGCGTCCCGGCCGGTGGCGGGCTCCGGAGCGATCGAGCTGCCGATCGGCGCCCTCGGCGGTGTTCCGGCCGCGGACATCAGCGCGGTCGTGCTCAACGTGACGGTGACCCAGCCGACGTCCGCCGGCTTTATCAGCGTCTTCCCATCCGGTGACTGGAGCGAGGCGTCCAGCGTCAACTTCGTGGCCGGGGAGACCGTGCCGAACCAGGTCACCGTACCCGTCCGCAACGGGTCGATCATGTTCCGCAACGCCGGCTCGGGCACCGTCCACCTGATCGCCGACCTTCAAGGCGTCTACGCCGCGACGGGTTCCGGCTTCGCGTCGGCGCCGCCGACGCGGGTCCTCGACACCCGGGAGGGCGTTGGAACCCCGATCTCCGCCAAGGGCACCCGAGCCCTCGACCTCACCAACCGGCTGCCCGCCACCGCGACGGCCGCCGTGCTCTCCGTGACGGTCACCGCCCCGACCACCAGCGGTGTGCTCACCATCCACCCGTACGGCTCGGCGGCACCTACCGCGTCCAGCCTCAACTTCGTGGCGGGGCAGACCATCCCCAACCTGGTCACCATGCCGGTGGTGAACGGTCGGGTCAGCATCTTCAACAACAGCTCCGGTACCACCCACGTCATCGCGGATCTGGCCGGTTGGTTCAGCCCGGACGCGACCCAGACGTTCGTCCCGATCACGTCGAAGCGGATCGTCGACTCCCGCTACGGCACAGGTCTGTCCGGTCGTACTCCGGCTCCTCTCGCCCCTCGGGAGACTGTCCGGTTCGCGCCGTTCCGCAGCGATGTCGTCTGCAACCCGGCCTGCCCTGCCCCCGCCGCGCTGCTGGGCAACGTGACTGTCACCGCGCCGACCACGCCGGGCGTGCTCACCCTCTACCCGGGCGGTGGGCCGCGACCCACCGCCTCGAACGTCAACTTCGTCGCCGGTGAGACGGCGTCGAACGCCGCGGTGGTCGCCGTGGGCTCCGGCGTCGACCTCTTTCACAACAGCGGGGGTAGGTCCCACGTCATCGTCGACCAGTCCGGCTACTTCATCGCCGCCGCGTCGTGACCTGATCTCTCCGTCTTCAGATCCACCTACCACGGGAAATCCATCATGAGTCAATCTGTGCTGGCGCGATTCGCGCCGCCAGGGTCTGCCTCTGGGACGACGACGAGTACCAGGCGTACGTCGACGGCGACGAGTACGAGTTCTCGGCGGCTTCTACGACATCACCCCCGTGGTCCTGGAGGTGCCCTACGACGACCACTGGTGGCTCATCGTCGACAGCACCCCCGGCCGCATCCGAGTCACGGTCAACCAAGTCTTCGACTGACCCTAGGCAGGTGGCGCAGAGGTGCCGTATCCCCGCGACTTCCGCGTTCCTCGTCTGGCCCCCGGCCGTCCGTATGCGACGCGAAGCATGACAGTGTTGGGGTCTACGGGCGAATGAAAGTGGCTAGCGGGGCCATCACTGACATCGCGGACTTGAACGGTGCATCAGGTGGTTGCGGTGTGGGCACCGCGTCTACGAGCAATCGTATCGTTAGCTTTGAAATTGTTTGGCGCGGAGGCCGCACGTCTGGTTGGAAGCCCGCATAGGGGTAGCCGAATTATTGTCGGCGGCCAAGGCCAGCACTTGGCGCGCCGCTACTAATTTGGACGACCTATCGATTTAGCCTTTCCAACGATTTCCAAGCCCGATGGGCGATAGATCCGTTGCTGACCTAAGATGCGCGGTAGGTCGTAGTCCGAGAGCAGGGATCCGTCCTTGCTCTCGGACCTTGTGGTGGCTCGCCCGCTTCCACCGCTCTGATGGTCGCTGGCCTGCGTAAAGCGAGCTGTTCCACGCCCGCGCGCTTCGCCAACCCGCCGAGGTCGAAGCCGCAATGGGGCACTACGCCACCGCCCTGCTCACTCAACTCGACGCGACCGTCGCCTCCGCGCAAGCCCTGTAGACCCACACCGCATGCCCGCTGGTTGCGGCGTCAGAGTGAACTGGGGCGGTGCGTGGGCGAGACGCCGCTCCAGCCGGGCCCGCCGCTGCGAACGGGCAGCCCCAGGAGCAGTTGGCCGCCAGCGTCGGCGAGCACGCGTGTCCTCGACATCGACAGGTGTGGAAATTGTCGACCCCCGCCCGGCTCACTGGCGGATCGCGGCGCTTCGCGAAAGTGGAATGATAGCCCTGCCGGGATGCTCCGCCCGAATCGCTACGGTCGTCCCGGGCGCACCGCTTTAACGCACCCTGACCACGATCGTCTCGGTGGCGAGGTCTCCATGAGCGGGGTGATCAGGCGTGGGGTGCGACGTGAGGGTCCGCCGATAGGCCCTCATTGATCTTGCTGCTGTGTACGCCGTGTGCTCTCCAGCGGAAGTCACCCTGGGTTCACCAGTGCTATTTCAGGTCATTCGGGGCTAACGATCATGGTCACAGGCCGTCCGATGTGATCGGCGTGTGGTCATCGGTCGGGGCGGTTCGCCGGGTCGACGCAGGTCAACGTGGGTCAGTACCTGCCAACGCGGGTCGACCCGCAGGTCGTTACACTGACCACTCGCGCCCCCGTAGCTCAGGGGATAGAGCATCGGTTTCCTAAACCGTGTGTCGCAGGTTCGAATCCTGCCGGGGGCACCATGTCACACCCTTGAGCGTGCCTCCGGCGGGGATCTCCGGCCCCGAGGGTGGCAGGCAGGCAGGCAGGCGGCGGCTGGCTGCATCATCGTCGCTCGGGAATCCGGTTGCAATATAGATTCTGATGATTACGTTTAGTGCATGAACTTGCCTGGAAACGAGCTCGCCCAGCCAGAGGACTGCCTCTTCTGCGCCATCGTGCGCGGTGAATTGGAAGCAAGCCTTGTCCATCAGGATGACGAGATCATCGCATTCATGGACCTGCACCCCGTGACCCCAGGGCATCTGCTCGTCGTGCCACGCCTGCACGCCGTCGGCTTGGAAGACCTGCCCGAGGATGTTGGTGGACGGATGTGGACGCAGGCGCATCGGCTCGCCAGAGCGCTCCGCCGTTCCACACTGCGGTGCGAGGGGGTAAACATGTTCCTCGCCGACGGAAAAGCTGCATTCCAGGAGATCTTCCATGTGCACCTGCACGTGTTCCCGCGCTTCGCCGGTGACACATTCCGTATCGACGCGGACTGGCGGCGCAGGGAGCGCGTCGAGCTGGAAACGACAGCAGTTGCCGTTCGCGAGGGGATGACCGCCGCTCAGGTGGCGGCTCGGCCATCCCCGGGCCATCCGCCAAGCGCAGGCGTTTAGGGCATCCCTGTCGGTTGGCCAGCGGCACCGGCAGGTCGTTCCTCAAGTCCGGCATACGCGTCGTTTGTTCATTCGGTCAGGTTCCCCGACCTTCAGCAAGGCCCGCCCGACGGCCTCGTGCGCAGGTGCTTGTCCCCCGTGCGAGCTACCCGCAAGTGTCCACCGCACGGTGACGATTCCTGACCGGCGACTCCATAGCGTTTGACGTGGCCGCTGCGCTTCAGCCGCGGACCCCGTTGAAGGAGTCGTCATGCGTTTGTTGAAGCAGCTTGTGGCCGTTGTGGCGGTCACCTTCATCGGCAGCCAGGCCATCGCCGCGGTGGAGGGGAACGCCTGGCTCACCCTGGCCCTGGGTGTGTTGACGGCGGTGGCCGCGATCCTCGTCTACGCGTGGGTGGTACGGCGTACCGAACGCCGCGCGGTCACGGAGGTGGCTCGGGCCGGAGCCGGCGCTCGGATCACCCGAGGGGTGCTGATCGGGTTCGGGATGTTCGCGGCAGTGATCGTCAACATCGCCTTCGTCGGCGACTACCACGTCAACGGCCTGGGCTCGGTGACAGGCGCGGTGGCGCTGCTCGGGTTCATGGCCGCCGCCGCCACGACCGAGGAGCTGATCTTCCGCGGCGTCCTGTTCCGAGTCGTCGAGGAACGCATGGGCACCTGGATCGCGCTGTTGCTGACCGGCGTGGTGTTCGGCCTGATGCACCTGCTCAACCCGGACGCCAGCCTGTGGGGCGCGATCGCCATCGCGGTCGAGGCCGGGTTCATGCTCGCCGCCTGCTACGCCGCCACCCGCAACCTGTGGGTGCCGATCGGCCTGCACTTCGGCTGGAACTTCGCCGCCGGCGGCATCTTCAGCGTCGTGGTCTCCGGCAACGGCCAGTCCGAGGGCCTGCTGGACGCCACGATGTCGGGCCCGACCCTGCTCACCGGCGGCGACTTCGGGCCGGAGGGAAGCCTCTACACGGTGGCGGCGGGTGTGGCGCTGACCCTGGTGTTCATGTGGCTGGCCCACCGCCGCGGTCACCTCGTCCCGCGTCACCGTCGCGCGGTCGGCGTCCAGCCGGCGACCGCTACGGTCTCCTGATGGTCGGCCTTCGGATGGTCCCGGACTCGTGGCGGCGGTGGGACGTCACGGTCCGGGATCTCCCGTTGGCGCTGCTGCTCGCCCTCGCGTCGGTGGTGCCGGCGCTACAAAACCACGGTACGCAGCTCGGCGACCTGCCGGGGCGTCCCTTCGACGCGCTGACCGTCGTGGTGCTCGCCCTGGAGTGCCTCCCGCTCGCCGTCCGCCGGCGCTGGCCGGCCCTCTGCCTCGCCCTGGTGTCGGTCGGCTTCGCGATCGACCAGCTCCGCGGCTATCACACGGTCGCGGGCTCCGCGCTGGCCATCGCGCTGCTGAGCGCGGGGGCCCACCTGGAACGTCGTCGGCGCACCACCATGGTCCTGGCCTCCGCCGCGTACGTGGCGCTGGCCGTCGCTCTCGACCGGCACGGGTCGACCGAAGGCGTGACCGGGTTCGTCACGTTCTACCTGGCGGCGGCCCTGGCGTGGGGCATCGGAGCCTGGCTGCGGCAGTCCCGGGCCGTCGAGGCCGAACGCCGTCGCGACGTCGCCCTGACCGCCCGCGCCGCCGAACGCACCCGGATCGCCAGCGAACTCCACGACATCGTGACCCACCACGTGACGGCGATGGTCGTGCAGGCCGAGGCTGCGCGCTACCTGACCGCCGCCCCCGAACGCCTCGACACGGCCCTGACCGCCATCACCGACACCGGCCGGCGGGCCATCACCGACCTGCGCCATCTGCTCGACCTGCTCAACCCCGACCACAGCATCGATCCTCGTACGCCGTCCGTCGGCGAGCTCCACGCCCTCGTGGAGCAGACCCGGCAGGCCGGGCAGCCGGTGGAGTTCACCGAGGAGGGCAGCCCGGCGGGCACGACCGGCGGTGCCGAGGTAGCGGCCTACCGAGTCGTGCAGGAGGCGCTGACAAACGCCCTCAAGTACGCCCACGGCAGCCGCACCACTGTTCACGTGCACCATGGCGAGAGGGAGACCACTGTGGAGGTCAGCACCGAAGGCTCGGGCTCGTACGCCGGGGCCCCCGGCGGGAGCGGACGCGGCCTCGCGGGGCTCAGCGAACGGGTCGGCGTGCTCGGTGGCGAGTTCAGCGCAGGACGGCGGGCGGACGGCGGCTTCGTCGTGCAGGCCCGGATTCCTACCGGGAGCCCGTCATGACGGCGCCGATCCGGGTGCTGGTCTGCGACGACCAGGCGCTGATCCGTACCGGCTTCGCGACCATCATCGATGCTCAGCCCGACCTCGAGGTGGTGGGCGAGTGCGGGGACGGGCGCGCTGCGGTCGACCTCGCCGGCCGGCTGCATCCGGACGTGGTCGTGATGGACGTACGGATGCCGGTACTCGACGGCATCAAGGCAACCCGCCTGCTGGCCGGTGCCGGAGTGGCTCAACCCGTCAAGGTGCTCGTGGTGACGACGTTCAACCTCGATGAGTACGTGTACGAGGCGCTGCGCGCGGGAGCAAGCGGGTTCCTGCTCAAGGATGCCCCTCCGGCCCAGTTGCTGCACGGTATCCGCACCGTCGCGACCGGTGCCGCGCTGCTGGCGCCCGAGGTGACCCGGCAACTCGTGGGCAGGTACGCGGCGCGGATCCGTCCCGCCGAGGGCACGCCGGACGACGTTGGGCTGACCCCGCGCGAACTGGAGGTGTTGCGTCTCATCGCCAACGGCCTGTCCAACGGCGAGATCGCCGCGACCCTGGTGATCAGCCAGGAGACCGTCAAGACGTACGTGTCACGCATCCTCACCAAGCTCGACCTGCGCGACCGCGTGCAGGCGGTGGTCTACGCCTACCGTGCTGGCCTGGTGACCTGAGGGAGCGCCGTCGGTGAGATCCGACGGCGCTCCCTTTCGCTACCACAATCAGGCCTGTTGAGCGCGGTGAGCCAGACGTGCCGGCCCGGTCAGAGGAACTTGTACATCTCCTCGGACGCTTCCTCGACCTCGCCGGCGGGCGGCGCCGACACCGAGACAGACTTGCCGAAGTCGCTCATCTTCATGTCGGTGACGAGATCACCCAGGGTCTTCGTGGCGACGGTGTAGGACAGTGCGGTGAGCCGGCCCTCGCCGTCGACGGTCGCTTCGAACGGGATCGCCTTGGGGTCCTTCGCCAGTTTGGCGGACGACTCGATGCCCTCGCGCATTCCGCCATCCGTGCTGGCGGCGGCGGCCGCCTTCTCCAGGTCAGCGGTGCCCTTGTAGGTGCCAGCGCCAGTCGACTCGGCGGTTACGATGCCGCCGATGATGCCGGTCTGCGACTTGAGGTCGAAGGACTGGCGCAGCGCGCTGGTGGGCCGGAGCTTGGTGAGGTCGACCTTCATCCACGGCTTCTTGCCTTCGCCCGACTCGGACTTGATGTAGGCGGTGTCGCCGATCAGCCGGGCCTCGATCGGCTCCGGGGCGTTACCGGTGACCTGGATCGTCTTGGTGGCAGGGTCCATCTTTCCGCTGAGAGTGATGGACTGGCCGCCGGCCTTCACAGCGGCGTCCATGGTGACCGGGCCGGAGAGACTGCGGTCCATCGCCTGCTGGATGGCTGCGACCGGGTCGGCCGCGGACGTTGCGGGGGCGGGTGAGGTGTTCTGCGCGGTGTCGCCGGAGTCGGTGCCGCAGCCAGCCATGAGGGCGACGGCGAGGGCGATCGAAATGGCAGGGATCAGTCGACGCATAGAGGTGACCCTAACGGGCGACCGCTACCCCATTTCCGCGAGCATGGCACCTGCGTGACGCTGTAACGAGAATCCATGGAAATGCGCTGCGACTCGCGGGCCGCCCGTATTCCCACCGCTGGGAATAGGCTCCGACGTATCGATGGCCAGCACCACAGGCCCGTGCCTGGTCGGACGCGGATCGAGGGGGCCGCGTCCGGCGTCGGCACGGGTCGCCGCTGGACTCGTCGGAGGACGTCGTGCGCCGTGCCGCGGTGGCGGCCGGCGGGACCATCGCCGGCCGCCACCGCGGGTCAGACCGCCGGTAGCTGCTCGGCTCGGGTGAGCACCTGGTCGATCAGGCCGTACTCGCGGGCCTGCTCGGCGGTGAACCAGCGGTCCCGGTCCCAGTCCCGCTGGATCTCGTCCAGCGTCCGTCCACTGTGCTGGGCGATCAGCTCCTGCATGGTCCGCTTCACGTGCAGCATGTTCTCGGCCTGGATGGTGATGTCCGAGGCGGTGCCGCCCATTCCGCCGGAGGGCTGGTGCATCATGATCCGCGAGTGTGGCAGCGCGTACCGCTTGCCGGCCGTGCCGGCGCAGAGCAGGAACTGCCCCATCGAGCCGGCGAACCCCAGCGCCAGCGTGGCCACGTCGTTGCGGACGTAGCGCATCGTGTCGTAGACCGCCATCCCCGCGCTCACCGAGCCGCCCGGCGAGTTGATGTAGAGGTAGATGTCCCGATCGGCGTCCTCGGCGGCGAGCAGCAGGATCTGCGCACAGATCTGGTTGGCCGATTCCTCGGTCACCTCGGTGCCGAGGAAGACGATCCGCTCGCGCAGCAGCCGCTCGAAGACCTGGTCACCGAAGGACGGCTGCCCGCCGTCCAGCATTCGCACGCCGTACCCGATCATTCGCCGCCGCCTTCCGCCGTGCCGGCGGGCGGCGGACCGCCCGGTGGACCGGCTCCTCCAGCGTGCGTGCGGCGGCGGTGGCGGGACCAGGGATTCTGCCAGTGGCAGATCCGCCGATGGCAGAACCGGCGCGACCTACGCGGCGGTCAGCCGCCGCGCGCCCGCCCTGGCCCGCGCGCAGCCCAGCAGGGCGGCGGTACGCGGACCGGGGCGCGAGCCACCGGCGGAGGCCATCGGGCGGACGCACAGTGTCGGCCCGGCCGCCCCCGGTGCCCGGTGCAGAATCGGCCCGGCGGTGCGTGGGCCCACTCGCAGGGTGTGGTTGCCGGCGTCGCGTCGGGCCACCTCGACCCGCTCCAGCCGGGTCAACACGGCCCGTGGCGCGGTCGGGATGCGCGGCTCGACCTGGCGCAGGTCGTCGCGGGCCTCCTCGAGCAGGTCGGAGAGGCGGATGCCGAGCGCCCGGCAGATCGCGGCAAGCACCTCCGACGAGGCTTCCTTGCGGCCCCGCTCGACCTCGGAGAGGTAGGGCACGGAGACCCCGGCCGCTGCGGCCACCTCGCGGAGCGTGCGGCCCTGGCGCTGGCGGAGCCGGCGCAGCACCCCGCCGATCACTCGTCGCAGCAATGACATGCGGGCCTCGCTTTCGCGGTCGTCGTGCGGGGAACACCCCCATCATGCCCGTTCCCGGCCGTCCGGGCCGACCCGCGCGGGCCCGCGCCGCCACTTTGGCGCGGGCCCGGGGCCTCATCGGCGCAGGTGGGTGTGCCAGTCCGCCGGCTCCGGCACCAGCGCGACCGCGCGGAACAGAGCCCGGGTGCCGCCGCTGGGCAGCAGCGCGCGGTCGTCGACCGTCACGGTCGCCCCGTTCACGTCGTAGACCGTCAGCGACTCGTCGCCGTCCTGCCCGCCGAACCGCGCCGGATGCCCGTCGAACGTGGTGTTCGGGTCTACGAACGCCTTGTCAGCGGGATCGGTGACGTGGCGGTATCGGGAGGCGCTCACAGTCAACGTGCGAGCCCGCTGCCAGCTGGGCTCGGCGGTGGCCGGCTCCGGAGACCAGGTGGTCGAGGCGTACCAGGACGCAGGTTCTTCCAGCGACTCGAACACCTCGACAGTGATCACCCGCAGGTTGGCCGGTACGCCCGCCACCGTCGCCGGCATCGGGACCGGGTCGTTGCCGAACCGCAGCGACTCAGCCACCCGCGCCGCGGCGCCCCGCGCGTCCGGTCCGGCCCCGACCACCCGGGCCTGTGCCCAGCCGTCCGGGGCGTACCGCCAGCGCAGGATTGCCTCCGGCCGCTCCGCGCCGCTGTACGCGACGAAGCTGCTGGCCGCGCCGTTCAACTCGGGTCCGTCGCTGGTGCCGATCGCGGTGGCCGGCTCCCCGCTGTCCCGCTGCGGCGCCGGCGGCTCCACCCCCGCCGGGTAGAGCGTGACGGAGACGCCCTGCCACGGATCGCCGGTTTGGCTGCTGGTCGCGCCGAGGTACACGCCGGGGCCGGCGAGCAGCAGCCCGGCCTGGTACTGGAGGTCGCGGATCCCGTCCGGCAGCCAGCCGAACCGCACGTACACCCGCCCGGGGTCGACCGTGGTCAACGCGGCCGGCAGGCCGGTCGCTGTCTCCTTCCCCGCGTCGCCGGGCGACATCGTGGCCGGCGAACGGTCCGGGGTCAGCAGGTTGGGCACGGTCAGCGCGCCCACGGTCAGCGCCGCCGCGAGCAGCACCGCGCCGGTGCCGCGGGCCGCGCGACGCTGACGGCGCGCGGTGCTCATCGCCCCTTCCACGTCGAGCACCCGGGAGGGTGTTTCCGCCGATTCGACCTCGGCGAGCATCAGGTCGGCCATCTGGCGTTCGTCCAGCATCTCGTCGCTCCTCTCAGTTTCCGGTGAGGCTGGGGGTGAGCAGGGCGCGCAGGGTGGCCAGACCCTTGGCGGCCTGGCTCTTCACGGTGCCGGCCGAACAGCCCATGGCCTGCGCGGTCTCCTCGACGCTGAGGTCCTGGAAGTACCGCAGCACCAGCACGGCGCGCTGCCGGGGCGGGACCCGGCGCAGCGCCCCGACAAGGGTGATCCGGTCCGTGGGGTCGGCGGCGGCGGTCGGCCGTTCGGGCAACGCGGTCCCGAGCCGTACCCGGGACCAGCGCAGGCGTCGCTCGTCGATCAGTCGCCGTAGCAGCATGGTGCGCACCAGGGCGTCCAGGTGGTCGGCGCGGCGGGCTCGCGCCCAGGTGCGATACAGGTCGGTGAGGACCCGTTGCAGGATGTCGTCGCCCCGGTCCCAGTCCCCGCTCATCAGGTACGCGGTCCGTCGCCACTGGACCATCCGGGCCCGGACGTACTCGGTGTACTCGTCGTCGGCCCCGCCGCCGCGTTCGCCGCTTCTCGTCACGAGGGTCGTGCCCCCTCCGTCTGCCGGCCTCGACCGGTTCGTCGCTGTCGGCTGGTAGTCGGGTCCGACGCCGTGATCGGTTGCCCGGTCGGAGACCCGGGGGTGCGGACCGCGCCGTAACCGCTATGTTGTGGGCGTGCAGGCGACGGTGGTGGAGCAGGTTCGACGGTGATCCATTTTCCCGCGCAGCGCCGGGGCCCGCTGAGTGCGCTGAGCCTCCGACTGGCCGCCGCCCTGGGTCTGGTCTTCTCAGTGGTCGCCGCGGTCTACCTGGACCGGGACGGCTACCGCGACGTCAACGAGGATGGCCTCACCCTGCTCGACTGCTTCTATTACGCGGTCGTCTCGCTCTCCACCACGGGCTACGGTGACATCACTCCTGCCGCGCCGTCGGCCCGGCTGGTCAACGTCCTCTTCGTCACCCCGGCCCGGGTGCTTTTCCTGATCATCCTGGTCGGCACCACCCTGGAAGTCCTGACCGAGCAGTACCGGACCGGCCGTCGCCTGTCGCGGTGGAGGAGAACCGTGAAGGACCACGTCATCATCTGCGGCTACGGCACCAAGGGCCGCAGCGCGGTCTCCGCCCTGGTGGAGAACGGTCTGGACCGGTCGAGGATCGTGGTGGTGGAGCGCAGCGGCCCCGCCCTGCGGCAGGCCACCTCCGCCGGGCTGGTCGCCATCGAGGGCTCGGCGACCCGGTCGTCCGTGCTGGAGGAGGCGCACGTCCGGACGGCGAAGGCCGTGATCATCGCGACCGACAGTGACGATGCCTCGGTGTTGGTGGCACTGACCGTCCGCCAGGTCACCGCCGGGCAGGTACGGATCATCGCGGCGGCCCGAGAGGCGGAGAACGCTCCGCTGCTCAAGCAGAGCGGCGCGCACCACGTGATCGTTTCCTCGGCCACCGCCGGTCGGCTGCTCGGCCTGTCCACCTCGGCGCCACCGCTGATCGACGTGGTGGAGGACCTGCTCACCCCGGGTCAGGGAATGGCGCTGGCGATGCGCTCGGCGGAGCGGGACGAGGTGGGTCGCTCACCGCGCGAGCTGGAGTCGTTGGTGATCGCCCTGGTCCGCCGGGGCAAGGTGGTCACCCTGGCCGACCGGGCAGGCGCGGTGATCGAGACCGGCGACATGCTGGTGCACGTCCGCGACGACCGCCCTCAGTCCGCCTCGACGGTCTGAGCCACCCCCGGCGGGGTCAGCAGTTGTCGGCGGCCGACTCGTCCGGGTAGATCGCTGCGCAGGTGATCGCCGTCCCGCTGGTCGCCTGCCGGAGCAGCAGGTAGAGCCTCTCCCGATCGGCGGGCTCCAGCGCCCCCAACACCTCGTCCTCGGCGCCCACGAGGGCGCATTCGGCCTGGTTGAGGCGTTTCGCCCCGTCGTCCGTGAGCTCGACGACGTGCCGGCGACGGTCCTCGGGTGAGCGGCGACGCTCGATCAGCTGCATCGCCTCCAGATCGTTCAGCAGCCCGACGATGTTGGTGCTGTCCATCTCCAGGGTGCTGGCGAGCGCCTGTTGGCTGATTCCGCCGCCGTCCCGCAGCACGGTGAGCGCGACCAGATGCCGCGGCCGTAGACCCAGCGGCGCCAGCACCGACTCGGACCGCAGCCGCATACGGCGGGCCAGGTGATCCAGCAGCGCGCCCGAGCGGTGCTCCGGGGGGTCGAGCTGCATGGCGGACATGTGACCCAGTCTACCGAGCTGATGAAACATCTGCCTGCTATAAATAGTTGGTGCTACACAGACGATCCTTGGAGGAGGAATAATGCATCTGTTGCATATCGATTCGAGCATCCGAGGCGATTGGTCGGTCAGCCGGCGGCTCACCGCCCGCGCCGTCGCCACCTGGCGTGCCGCCCACCCGGACGGCACTGTGACCTATCGAGATCTGGGCGCCGAGCCGCTGCCGCACCTGGACGCGGCGGGTGGCCTGGCCCGGATGACGCCACTGGACCAGCACACCCCGGCGCAGCGTGACTCCTGGGAGCTCAGCGAGCGCGTGGTCCGTGAGGTGCAGCAGGCCGACGTGGTGCTGCTCGGGCTGCCGCTCTACAACTACGGCGCGCCCAGCAGCGTGAAGGCCTGGGTCGACCACCTGATCCTGCCCGGGTTGGCCTATGACCCGGTGACCCAGAAGGGCCTGCTCGGCGGGCGGGAGTTCGTCGTGCTCGCCACCCGTGGTGGTGGCTACGGCGAGGGCACGCCCCGCAACGGCTGGGACCACGCCGAGCCGTGGCTCCCGCACGGCCTGTCGCAGACCGGCCTGGAGCCGCGCTTCATCGCCACCGAACTGACCCTCGCCCCCGCGGTCCCGGCGATGGCCGAACTCATCCCGCTGCACGAGGCGAGCCTCGCGGCGACCGAGAAGGAGATCGACAACCTCTGGCTGCCGGCCTCCACCCAGCGCTGAGCAGAGCCGATACGACGAGAGCGGCCGCCCCCACCAGGGGACGGCCGCTCTCTCGTCAGGTCGTACGGGTCAGAGGATCGTCCAGGTGTCGCCGCTGCCCAGCAGGCCGGCGAGTTGCTGCTCGGGGGTCTCGGTGACCTCCGCCTTGGCGGCGGCGAGCTGGCTCTGCACCACGCTGTCGTAGGACGGCCGGTCCACGTTGCGGAACACCCCGATCGGGGTGTTGCGCAGGTCCAGGCCGGGCAGCCGGGACAGCGCGAAGGCGTACGCCGGGTCGGCCACCGTCGCGTCGTGCACGACGATTTCCTCCGGGCGGACCGAGCTGGTGTCCCGGACCTCCAGGCCGAACCCGCCCGGCGGGTGTACGACGCAGAACCGCCCGTCGGCGCCGAAGGTGATCGGCTGCCCGTGCTCCAGGCGAATCAGGTAGTCGTCCCGGGTGGACGGGTCCTTGAGCTGGTCGAACGCCCCATCGTTGAAGATGTTGCAGTTCTGGTAGATCTCCACGAACGCCGAGCCCTCGTGCTCGGCGGCGGCCCGCAGCACCGACTGCAGGTGCTTGCGGTCGGAGTCGATGGTCCGGCCGACGAAGCTGGCCTCCGCGCCGAGGGCGAGGGAGAGCGGGTTGAACGGGGCGTCCGCCGAGCCGGACGGAGTGGACTTGGTGATCTTCCCGACCTCGGAGGTCGGCGAATACTGCCCCTTGGTCAGCCCGTAGATCCGGTTGTTGAACAGCAGGATCTTGAGGTTGACGTTCCGCCGCAGCGCGTGGATCAGGTGGTTGCCGCCGATGGAGAGCGCGTCACCGTCACCGGTGACCACCCAGACCGAGAGGTCCGGCCGGGACACCGACAGGCCGGTGGCGATCGCCGGGGCGCGGCCGTGGATCGAGTGCATCCCATACGTGTTCATGTAGTACGGGAAGCGGGACGAGCAGCCGATCCCGGAGACGAAGACGGTCCGCTCCCGGGGGATGTTCAGCTCCGGCATGAACTGCTGGATCGCCGCCAGGATGGCGTAGTCGCCGCAGCCGGGGCACCAGCGCACTTCCTGGTCGGACTTGAAGTCCTTGGCGGTGAGCTTGAGCGCGACGGACTCAGACATTCTTCAGCACCTCTTCCAGCGTCGTCTCCAGCTCGGCGGACGTGAACGGCAGGCCGCGGACCTGGTTGTAGCTGATCGCGTCGACCAGGTAGCGGGCCCGGATGACGTGCGCCAGCTGGCCCAGGTTCATCTCCGGAATGACCACGCGGTCGTAGGAGCGCAGCACCTCGCCGAGGTTGGCCGGCATCGGCGCCAGGTGCCGCAGGTGCGCCTGGGCGACGGACAGGCCCCGCTGGCGCAGCCCACGGCAGGCCGCGCCGATCGGCCCGTACGTCGAGCCCCAGCCGAGCACCAGCACCCGGGCGTCGCCGTCCGGGTCCTCCACCTCGATGTCCGGCACCGGGATGGTCTCGATCCGGGCTGCCCTCGTACGCACCATGAAGTCGTGGTTGGCCGGATCGTAGGAGATGTCC
The DNA here is from genome assembly GCF_042897975.1 of Micromonospora sp. NPDC000668. Lineage (NCBI taxonomy): Bacteria > Bacillati > Actinomycetota > Actinomycetes > Micromonosporales > Micromonosporaceae > Micromonospora > Micromonospora sp. NPDC000668. Next base: position 535,868 of record NZ_JBIAYP010000002.1, on the reverse strand, counting down.
CCGGTCTTGTCGGCCTTCTCCAGCCCGCCGATCCGGTGCTCCAGCCCTGCGGTGCCCGGGATCGCCCACGGCCGGGCCAGGGTCTCCGGGTCGCGCAGGTACGGCAGGAAGGTGGTGCCGTCCTCGCCGTTGGGCTTGGTGGCGAACTCCACCCGCAGGTCGGGGAGCGACTCGACGTCGGGCAGCAGCCACGGCTCCGAGCCGTTGGCGACGTAGTTGTCCGACAGGAGGATCACCGGGGTGCGGTAGGTCAGCGCGATCCGGGCGGCCTCCAGCGCGGCGAAGAAGCAGTCCGACGGCGATCTGGGCGCGATCACCGCGATCGGCGCCTCGCCGTGCCGGCCGTAGAGCGCGATGTTGAGGTCGGCCTGCTCGGTCTTGGTCGGCATGCCGGTCGACGGGCCGGCGCGCTGCACGTCCACGATCACCAGCGGCAGCTCCAGCGCCACCGCGAGCGAGATCGTCTCGCTCTTGAGCGCCACGCCGGGGCCGCTGGTGGTGGTCACCCCGAGCGACCCGCCGTACGACGCGCCCAGTGCGGCGCCGACCGCGGCGATCTCGTCCTCCGCCTGCATGGTGAGCACGCCGAAGCGCTTGTGCTTGCTCAGCTCGTGCAGGATGTCCGAGGCCGGCGTGATCGGGTACGCGCCGAGGAAGACCGGCAGCCCGGAGCGGACTCCGGCAGCGACCAGACCCAGCGAGAGTGCGGCGTTGCCGGTGATGTTGCGGTAGGTGCCCGGCTTCATCTTCGCCGGCTTGACCTCGTAGCGGACCGCGAAGTCCTCGGTGGTCTCGCCGAAGTTCCAGCCGGCCTTGAACGCGGCCACGTTCGCCGCGACCAACTCCGGGCGGGCCGCGAACTTACGCTCCAGGAAGCGCAGCGTCGACTCGTACGGCCGGGAGTACATCCAGGAGAGCAGGCCGAGGGCGAACATGTTCTTCGACCGCTCGGCGTCCTTCTTGGACACCTCGTGGGCGGCGAGCGCGCCGACCGTCATCGAGGTCAGCGCCACCGGGTGCACGACGTAGCCGGCCAGCGACTCGTCGTCGAGCGGGCTGGTCTGGTAGCCGACCTTGGCCAGGTTGCGCCTGGTGAACTCGTCGGTGTTGACGATGATGTCCGCGCCGCGCGGCAGGTCGGCCAGGTTGGCCTTGAGCGCCGCGGGGTTCATCGCCACCAGCACGTTGGGCGCGTCGCCCGGGGTGAGGATGTCGTAGTCGGCGAAGTGCACCTGGAAGCTCGACACGCCGGGCAGGGTGCCGGCGGGAGCCCGGATCTCGGCGGGGAAGTTGGGCAGCGTGGAGATGTCGTTGCCGAGCTGTGCCGTCTCCGAGGTGAACCGGTCGCCGGTCAACTGCATGCCATCGCCGGAGTCACCGGCGAACCGGATGACCACCCGGTCGAGTTGACGGATCTGCTTGGTCACGCCTGCACCTCGCTTCGCTGCGCGCGGTCGCGCGGGCGGCTGAACATGATGGTGACCTCGCCTTGCCCGGCCACGGAACCTCCTTGACGCAACGCTGCAACGCACCGCCCCAGGCTGGTCCGGTCCGCTGTCGTTCCTCACCTGAGAGCCTACGTCGAACGGACCCCCGACCCTCCCCAGAGGTCCGCCGACTGGGACCGGATCGGGCCGAGAATTACCCGGTTTTGCGACGTTTCGCCCGGCCCGCCGTAATCCAGATCACCGTCGACGTCGCGCCGGCGACCCCGATCGGCCGGCGAGCCCAGGTGTCGCTGCTCAGTCGGTGGCGGTGGTGGGCCGGTTGGGTGCCCGGTCGGTGAGCCGGCGACGCAGCGAGATGGTGGCCAGCGCCAGGGCCAGCACCACCAGCAGCGCGGAGACCGCGATCAGGATGACCGCAGTGCGCCGTACCGAGGTCATCGGGCCGTCGTCGGCGGTCCCGCCGCCGCCGAGTACGCCCTGAGAGCCGGTCGGCGCGGGGGGTGAGACCACCGGGGTGGCCAGCGCGGCCGCCGCGGTGATCCGGAAGCTCATCTGCACCTGTCGGGTCGGGCCACTGCGCGGGTCGAGCTGGCCGATCACCGCACCGGACAGCGGCGCTTCCCGCTGGGCCTGCGGCGTCGCCTCCACCGGCAGCAGCAACTCGACGGTCCTGCCCGCCGGTACCGAGCCGACGTCGCAGCGGGTGCGGGTCGGGTCGACCGCCACGCAGCCAGCCGGCGGGGTCGGCACGCTCACCCCTGCCGGCAGGACCACCTCGACCCGGCCTGCGGCGTCCGCCCTGCCGGTGTTGCCCAGCCGGACCGCGAGGGTGCTCGGGGCGCCGCTGATGTCGAAGGCCACCTCGTCGGCGGCCAGCGAGATCCCGGAGACCGGCGGGCCGGGCGGGAAGAGCACCGCGAAGCCCTGGTCGTCGGTCGCCTCGCCGGCCACTCCCGGCGCGTTCGCGGCGACCTGCACGGACCCGCTGAGCGGCATCTGGCGCCAGGCGTTGCCGGCCACCCGCAGCCGGAGCAGGCTGCTGAACCGGGCGCCCGCCATGGCCGTCCAGGCCCCGCACCGGTACGCGCCGCCGCCGGTGGTGGCGCATCCCCTCGTCCCGGCATCGGTCAGGCCGGCGGGCAGGGTGTACGAGAGCCGGATCCGCTGGGCGGCGGTGCCTGTATTGGTCACCGTGACCCGGAGCGTGGTGACCGTGCTGGCCGCGTTCCAGTACGTGCCGGTGACGGTGACGTCCTCGGTGGTGACCTGCACGCCGAGCGGGTTCGGCGGCGGGGCGTCCGGGCCGGGCGCCGACGGGCGGACCGGCGGCACGGTGGGCGCCGGCGGCCGGGGCGTGGGAGGCCGGGTGGTGCTGCCCGGCGCGGGTGCGGTGGTGGTCGGTGGCGGCGGCACGTCCGGCGCGGTGGTCTCCGGGGCCGGTGGCGTCGTCTCCGGCGGCGGCGCGGTGGTCTCCGGGGCCGGGTCGGTCGGCACGGGATCGTCGCCCGGTCCCTCGGTCGGGGTGGGCTCGTCCGTCGGGGTTGTCCCGGGGCCCGGCTCGGGTTCCGTCGCCGGGTCGGTCACCACCGCGATCGGGTTGGCCTCCGGCACCGCCGCGCCGGCCCAGGTCGGCCCCACGGCGAGTGCCGCGAGCAGGCCGAGCGCGAGCGATGTCGGCAGCAGGGGCGTGGAACGCCGACCCGCCGCCCGGCCACCGGGCGGTACGTTCAGGCGGGCCATCTGTCCTCCGGTGACATGGGTGAGGGTTCCAGTATTCGGTCACAGTTGCCCCAGTGCACTAGTCCCATCTGGAAACAAATCCGTAACGTGTTTGGGACGGCCGTTCGGGGCGAGCGGTAGGCTCCCGTCGTGACCGGTTACCTGGGCTCGTACGCGACGCTCGGGCTCTTGCTGCTCGCCAGCGTCCTGTTCTTCGTCACTGCGTTCTCTGCCAACCGGGTGTTACGTCCCGCCCGTCCGGCCAATCCGGTCGGTAAGCGGACCAGCTACGAGTGCGGGCTCGACCCGGTCGGCGCGGACTGGGCGCAGATGCAGATCCGCTACTACGTCTACGCCTACCTGTACGTCCTGTTCGCGGTCGAGGCGGTGTTCCTCTTCCCCTGGGCGGTGGTCTTCGACCGGCCGGGCTTCGGCCTGGTCACGGTGGTGGAGATGGCGGTGTTCGTGGCGGTGCTCGCGCTCGGCATCCTCTATGCCTGGCGCAGGAACATCCTGCGCTGGACCTGACCGCCGCGACCTCCGGCGATCGTGCCGGTCCGCCCGGCCGTTCGCGGCCCGTTGTCGCGACGACCGGTCAGGCCAGGCCCCGGCGGGTCACCGCGGGCGGTCGGTCACCCCGGATCGAGGCCACCATGTCCAGCACCCGGCGGGTGGGCCCGACCTGGTGTGCGCGGAACACCTGGGCACCCAGCCAGGCGGAGATGGCGGTCGCGGCGAGCGTCCCCTCCAGCCGCTCGGCCACCGGCAGGTCCAGCGTCTCGCCGATGAAGTCCTTGTTGGACAGCGCCACCAGCAGCGGCCAGCCGGTCCCGGACAGCTCGTCCAGCCGGCGGGTGATCTCCAGGGAGTGCCGCGTGTTCTTGCCGAAGTCATGTGCCGGGTCGACGAGGATCCCGTCGGGGCGTACCCCCGCCGCCACCGCGCGCTCGGCGAGCCCGGTGACCGTCGCGACCACGTCGGCGACCACATCGTCGAAGGCGGCCCGGTGCGGTCGGGTCCGCGGAACCAGCCCGCCCGCGTGTGAGCAGACCAGGCCGGCGCCGGTCTGCGCGGCTACCCGGGCCAGCGCCGGGTCGGCACCCGACCAGGTGTCGTTGAGCAGGTCGGCACCGGCTGCCACGGCCTCCACCGCCACCTCGGCACGCCAGGTGTCGATGGAGATCACCACGTCCGGGAAGGCGGCCCGCACGGCGGCGATGGTGTCGACCGTGCGGCGGATCTCCTCGGTGGCGTCCACCTCGGCGCCCGGCCCGGCCTTCACCCCGCCGATGTCGATGATCTCCGCACCCTCCTCGACCGCCCGCTCGACCGCCCGCAGCGCGCTGTCGGCGGCGAAGGTGGCGCCCCGGTCGAAGAACGAGTCCGGCGTGCGGTTGACGATCGCCATCACCACCAGCTCACCGGGGGCGAACGTCCGCCCACCCAGCCGAAGCGCCCCGGCCATGCCCGCCTCCTGAGAATCCGCACCGTCGCCGCTAGCGCCGGCCGGTCCGACGCTAGCCGGTCAGCCGACCGCCATGCCGGTCGGGCGTCGACGCCGATCGTGATCGGGGTGGTGGGGTCGCTCCCGGCTGGTCGCCGTGCCACGATCAGTGCATGGGTCAGCTTCTGCTCCTCCTGGTCGTGGCGTTGACCGTCGCAGCGGTGGTTTTCGGCGTGACGGTGCTGGTCAGCGGCCGTGATCCCGGCCTGGCGCCGGCCGAGCCGGATTCGCAGGCCGTGCCCCTGCCGGGCACCCGGCCATTGCGCGAATCCGATGTGGGCTCGGTCCGTTTCGATACCGCGCTGCGCGGGTACCGGATGGCCCAGGTCGATCAGGCGATGCGTCGCGCCGCCTACGACATCGGCTACAAGGCCGAGCTGATCGGCGTGCTGGAGGCGGAGGTCATCGCGTTGCGCGAGGGACGCACCACCGACGCGGACGCGCTGCGCCAGGCCCGTGAGCAGTCCGCTGGCGCGGCGACCGACGAGGGCGCGGTGGCCGGGCCGGGCGCGGCCGGCGCTGGTTCGCTGCCCGACGCCACCTCTTCCCCCGCGGACTCCGACGGCGTGGCGCCGGCCAACGGCGAGCCGACCACGGCCGCGGCCGGGTCGGCCGGCACTGGTTCGCTGCCCGATGCCACCTCCTCTCCGGCAGATTCCGACGGCGTGGCGCCGATCGTCGGCGAGCCGGCCGACGGCAACGGACAGCACGGCGCGGTGGTGCGGTCGGAGAGCGCGTGACCGGCCCGGAGGGCGCCGACGATCTTCGCGAGGCGGCCCAACCGGGCGCTGGCGAGGTGACCGCCACGGTGATCGTCAAAGCCCCGGCGGAGCGGGTCTTCGCCGCGCTGCTCGCCTGGGACCGTCAGTCCGACTGGATCCCGTTCACGCGGGTGCGGGTGGTCGAGGGCGACGGCCGCGAGGGCAGCCGGATCGAGGCGGTGACCACGGTCGGCCCGGCGGTGCTGCGCGACGAGATGCGGGTGGTCCGGGTCGACGAGCCGTACGAGATCGGCGTGGTGCACTGTGGCCAACTGCTGCGTGGCCCGGGCGTGCTGCGCTGCACCCAGATGGACCGGGACCGCACCCAGGTGGTCTGGCACGAGTGGTTCCACCTTCCGGGTGGCCGGGCCGGTCAGCTGGCGTGGCCGGTGCTCTGGCCCGGTTCCAAGGTCGGCCTCACCCAGACGCTGAAGAGGTTCGCCCGTCTGGTCGAGCAGGGCCGACTGCCCTGACCCACGCCCGGCGGCCGGCGGCAATGGCGTGTCAGTCGGATGGCCTAGCGTGTACGAGGTGACTGACCTGGTGATCGGCGCCGACGGGCTGCCCCGCTGCGCCTGGGGGGCGAGCACCCCCGACTACGCCGTCTACCACGACACCGAGTGGGGGCGGCCGCTGCGCGGCGACGACGCCCTCTACGAGCGGATGACCCTGGAGGCGTTCCAGTCCGGTCTGTCCTGGCTGACCATCCTGCGCAAGCGCCCGGCGTTCCGGCTGGCCTTCGACGAGTTCCGGATCCCGACCGTCGCCGGCTACGACGACGCCGACGTGACCCGGCTGCTCGCCGACGCCGGCATCGTCCGTAACCGGGCCAAGATCGAGGCGGCGATCGTCAACGCCCGCGCCGCGCTGGAGCTGCCCGACGGGCTCTCCGCGCTGCTCTGGTCCTTCGCCCCGCCGGCCCGGCCGGCCCGTCCCGCCTCGTTCGCCGAGCTCGCGGCGATCACCCCCGAGTCGACCGCGATGGCCAAGGCGCTCAAGAAGCGCGGCTTCCGGTTCGTCGGCCCGACCACCGCGTACGCGCTCATGCAGGCGACCGGGATGGTCGACGATCACATCGTCGGCTGCCACGTCACGCTCCCACTCGCGGCGTGATGGGATGGCAGGCATGACGACCGAGACCGCGCACCGGGCCGGCGAGGCCGGCCACACCGACGGGACGGGCACGTGGGCCGTGCTGCTGCCCGCCGAACGGTACGAGGCCGAACGGCTCGTGCACCACGACGCGCTGGAGCTGACCGGGTTGACCGACGTCGGCCGGCCGAGCCCCGGTGACCGGGTGGCGGTGCTGGCCGACGCGCCGCTCCGGCTGGTGGCGCTCGGCCGGGTCACCGCCCCAGGCCAGCGGCACCGGGAAGACCCGGACGACCCCCAGTCCCCGGTCGAGCCCGGGACGCTCGTCGTGGCGTACACCCGGCGGGCCTTCGACGAGCCGGTGCCGGCCGACCGTCTGACGCTCGACGGGCCGGTCACCGCGTTGGCCCCGGCGGCCTTCCGGGCGCTGGCCGACCGGCTCGGCCCGCCCCCGGCGCGGCGCACCTGGCTGGTCAGCCTCGACCTGCCGATCGAGGCCGGCACGCCGGCCGAGGCGGTCCGGCTGTTCTGGTCGTACGTGCAGGAGCTGGGCCCGCGTGAGCTGCCCGCCTTCGTCTCGCCGTCCGGGGACGAGCTGGCCATGCAGGCGTTCGTGCTGGGCGAGGAGGCCAACCAGGACCCGGAAGAGGACGACTAGAAGGCCCAGCCGTCAGCGTCCCTCGAAGACCGGTTTCTGCTTACCGACGAAGGCGATGGTGGCCGCCCGGTGGTCGGTCGTGGCGCCGCAGATCGCCTGCGCCTGCGCCTCGGCGGCCAGCGCGTCGGCGAGGGTGCCGGCGTCGGCGATGGAGAGCTGCCGCTTGATCGCCCCGTACGCGACGGTCGGGCCGGCGGCGAGCCGGGCGGCCAGTTCCTGCGCGGCCGGCAGCACCTGCTCGTCGTCGTCCACCAGCCGGTTGAGCAGCCCCAGCTGGCAGGCCTCCTTGGCGCGGACCGGCTCGGCCAGCATCAGCAGCTCCACCGCCTTGGCGTGCCCGACCAGTCGGGGCAGCGTCCAGGAAGCGCCGGTGTCAGCGGCGAGGCCGACCTTGGCGAAGGCCATCAGGAAGCTCGTGGCCGGGCCGCCGATCCGGATGTCGGCGAGGAAGGCCAGCGAAGCGCCCGCCCCGGCGGCCATCCCACGGACGGCGGCCACCACCGGCTTGGGCAGATTGGCCAGCCGGGCGGCGATCGGATTGTAGTGCGCCCGCACGGTGTCCAGCGGGTTACCCGCCCCGCCCTCCAGGGTCGCCACGTGCTCGCGCAGGTCCTGGCCGGCGCTGAACGACCCGCCCGCGCCGGCCAGCACGACCGCCCGGCAGGACCGGTCGGTCTCCAGCTCGGCCAGGGCGTCCCGCAATGCCTCCTTGAGCGCCACGTCGAGCGCGTTCATGGCGTGCGGCCGGTTCAGCGTGAGGGTGACGACGGCATCGGTCCGGTCGACCAGCAACGGCTCGGTCACGTGTCTAACGACCCTTCTGTCGGACGATGCGGTTACCGGCGTCGAGGCACTGCTCGACGTACCGGTCTGCGGCCGGACGCAGGCGTGCCGCGTGCCGGTCGAAGAAGCTGGCCGCAGCGGTGCCGGGCCAGCGCTCGGGCAGCAGCGCCGGGGGCAGCTGCGGGTCCCGGAACAGGAACGTACGCCACGCGTGCACGAGCCGGAACCGGGCCGCGTACGCCTCCTCGTCGGTGCTGCGCACGGTGACCGCGCCGAGCAGCGGGCGCTGGTCGCCGACGAACCGCTCGTAGGCGCGGCCGATCTCGGTCAGGTTCCAGGCCCGGCGGACCACGCCCATCGCGCCCGGGGTGCCGGAGAAGTGGGAGGCGGTGAACCTCTCGAACCGGACACCGGCCTCAGCGAGCAGCAGGTCGACGTCCTCGGCGGGCCGGGTGGCCACCCAGGTCTGCTCGTCCAGCGTGCCGTAGCCGAGGAAGCTGAGGTTGGCGGCGAGTCGCTGGCGGTCCCGCCGGGAGCCCGGCGCCTCCAGCACGAGCAGATCGAACCGGCCGTCCCAGCTGACCCGGCCGGTCCGGTAGATCCGGGCTGCCGCTTCGTCCAGTCGTCGGGCAGCTTTCGGTGTGATCGAATATCCCGGTCCGGACGCCAACCGGAGCGGGTCGAGCCAGCCCTGACGCACCATCCGGGACACGGCGGTGCGAACGGCCGGCGGCGCGATTCCCAACGGCGCCAGCAGCTTGACCAGGGCGGCGACCGGTGCCCGGCCACCCCTCGGTCGGAGGTGGTCGCCGTACAGGTCGAAGAGTGCCGACCGTGCCTGCATGACCGCACATTGTGACAGGCCTTCTCAAGATAAGCTAGATGCTGTTACATCAATGCTGCTCCGGTTTGGGTCCGGCGGTGTTCATCAGGGAAAATCGTTGGTCGACACCCCCGCGACTGTTGCGGGTGGTCGTGAGAAGTGGCTGTGGGGCAACCCACCGACCCTGGTGTAGGTCTGAGGGGAGACAACATGGCGGCGATGAAGCCGCGGACGGGCGACGGTCCGCTGGAAGTCACCAAGGAGGGTCGGGGCATCGTTATGCGGGTCCCGCTGGAAGGCGGTGGCCGGCTCGTCGTCGAGATGACTCCCGACGAGGCCAACGCGCTCGGTGACGCGTTGAAGGCAGCTGCCGGCTGAGTGAGGAGTGATCCGGGCGGTGTATGCCGCCCGGACCGTTCCTCGGTCCCTGAGCCACCGGTATCGCCGGTGGCTCAGGGTCTTCATCGCTGCGGACAGGCGGGTCCGGTCCCGCTCCGCGACACTTTCCTGGAGGTACGGTTCCGCGTGCTCGCCATCCGCCCGATCGCCGAGCCCGACCGGCTCGACGTCCTCGTTCTACCCGTCCGTCCCGCCGAGCAGGCAGCTGATGGCGATGCCCCGGCCGTACCGGTGCCCACCGCCGTGGCACCCCCGGACGGCACCGCCGAGGAGGCCGCCGCGCTGGCGCCGGCCGCCCGACTGACCGGTCGGGCCGGCGAGGTCCACACCCAGCTACGCGCCGGGCGTTCCCCCGGCCGGCTGTTGCTCATCGGCATCGGCGACGGCGGTGAGGCCGCCTGGCGGGCCGCTGGTGCGGCTCTGGCCCGCTCCGCCGTAGATGAGACGCATATCACTATCGCGCTGCCGGCCGACGTGACTCCGGCCGCGGTCCGCGGGTTGACCGAGGGGCTGCTGCTCGCCTCGTACCGGTTCCGCTTGACCGAGGCCGGCGATCCGCCCGCACTCAGCGGCGCCGATCTGCTGCTTGCCGACCCGGCCGCACACGAGGCCACCGTCGCCACGGCCCGGACCACCGCCGCGATGACCCGCCTCGCCCGCGATCTGACCAACGCACCCTCCTCGGTGAAGAACCCGGAGTGGTTCGCCGACCAGGTGGCTTCCGCCGCGGCCGACCTGCCCGACCTGCGCCTGCGGGTCCGTGGTCCGGCCGAGCTGGCCGCCGAGGGCTTCGGCGGGATCCTCGCCGTGGGCGGCGGCTCCGCCAGCGGCCCGCGTCTGGTCGAACTGGACTGGCACCCGGCCGACGCGCGTACCCATGTGGTGCTGATCGGCAAGGGCATCACCTTCGACACCGGCGGCATCTCGATCAAGCCGGTGCCGGCGATGAAGCTGATGCGCAAGGACATGGCCGGCGCGGCGGCGGTCGTCGCCGCCACCCTCGGTGCCGCGGCGCTGCGGCTGCCGGTCCGGATCACCACGCTGGCCCCGCTGGCCGAGAACATGGTCAGCGGTTCGGCGTTCCGCCCCGGCGACGTCATCCGGCACTACGGCGGGACGACCAGCGAGACGACCAACTCCGACGCCGAGGGCCGGCTGGTCCTCGCCGACGCGCTGGCGTACGCGGTGGACCAGCTCGCGCCGGACCTGCTGCTCGACCTGGCCACCCTCACCGGGGCCAACGCGGTGGCGTTGGGCAAGCGCACCGCCGCCCTGTACAGCGAGAACGACCAGCTGGCAGCCGACGTGCTGGCCGCGGTCGAGGCGGCTGGCGAGGCGGCCTGGCGGATGCCGCTGCACACCGACTACGTCGAGTACCTGGGCAGCGAGGTCGCCGACCTGTACAGCGCACCGACCCAGGGCGCCGGGTCGGTGGTGGCCGCGCTCTACCTGCGCGAGTTCACCGGCGAGCTGCGGGACCGCTGGCTGCACCTGGACATGTCGGCCCCGTCCTGGGCGGATGGCGACCACGCCGAGCTCAGCCGCGGTGCGACCGGCTGGGGCGTCCGCTCGCTGCTGCGCTGGCTGGCCAACGTCAACTGACCGGAGTCAGCACTTCACCGCCGCGAGCACCCCGTGACCGACCGGAAGGAGCGCGGGTATCCAGTGCTCCGACTCCCGGACCGCCTTGATCGTCTCGCGGACCGTCACCGTCTCGGCGTCCCGGGCGGCCGGGTCACCGATCCGGCCGCCGGCCAGCATGCCGTTGAGTGCCAGCACGCCTCCGGGGCGCAGCAGCCGCAGCGCGGCTTCCACGCAGGCGTGGAAGCCGGTCGCCTCGGCGTCCACGAAGACCAGGTCGTACGCCCCGTCGGCGAGCCGCGGCAGCACGTCCAGGGCGCGACCGGTGATGATCCGGGTGCGACCGGCGGCGAAGCCCGCCTCGGTGAAGATCCGGCGGGCGATCCGCTGATGCTCCACCTCCACGTCGATGGTGGTGAGCACGCCGTCGGCGCGCATGCCGCGCAGCAGCCAGACCCCGCTCACCCCGGTGCCGGTGCCGATCTCCACCACCGCCCGGGCGTTGCCGGCCGCAGCCAGCAGCCGCAGCGCCGCTCCCGCGCCGGGGGTGACCGCGTCGAGGCCCACCTCGTGGGCCAGGCTGCGCGCGGTACGCAGGACAAGATCCTCGGTCACGTACGACTCGGCGAACTGCTGAGCCTGGGTCGTCGAACTGCCGGAACCGGCGACCGTGGCGATGGGGCACCTCCGGGACGGTGCGTGGTGCGGGGGCGGGTTGGCACTGTGAGCGTAGAGGCGACCGTTGCGGGGCGCAGCCGCGCCTCCGTCCCTCGCGATCACCGGGGGCAACCGCTGACTCCACCGCGCGCATCCGTGCAATCCTGGAGGCGGTATCCCGTCAGCTGCGACCGCGCCGGTCCGTGGCCGGGCGACGCGGCGCGGGATCCGGGGACGGACTGGGAGGCACCTACGTGACCGACGGCTGGGACTGGCGCCGGGGCGGTGAGACTCCGGCTCCGGCAACCCCGCCCGGGGCAGGGACCCCGCCGGCGGGGCCGCCGACCGCGCCGGGGGCCGGTAGCACGCCCGCGGTGTCGCCTGGTGGCCCACCGGCGGCCGGGAGCCCGCCGGTGGGATCAACGCCCGTGGCGGGCGCACCGATCGCTGGGCCGCCCACGACCTGGCCGGCACCGACGACTCCGTCGAGCGCACCCGGCACCTCGCCCTGGTGGTCGGACGCGCTGGCCGATCCGTGGCGGGACCCGGCGGCTCCGGCCGCGGTGGTGGTGCCCGCGGTGGTGATGGCCGGCACCGAGCCGGAGCCGGTCACCGACCCGGACGCACCAGGCCGTCCGACACTGCGCCATCTGCTGCTCATCCCGGTGATCACCGCGCTGCTGGCCGGCACCCTCGGCGGCGCGCTGGGCTACGCGTTCGCCGTACGCGGCGCGGCCGGCGGGACGGTTCTCGGCGGCGAACCGGCGCAGGCGCCCGCGCTGGCCCAGCGCAAGCCGGAGTCGCTGGCCGGGGTGGCCGAACGGGTCCTGCCCAGCGTGGTCACCGTGCGGGTGAGCAGCCTCGTCGGGACGAGTGAGGGCTCCGGCTTCATCGCCAGCGCGGAAGGTCATGTGATCACCAACGACCACGTGGTGGCCGGCAGCAACGGCAAGGCCTCCGTGATCTTCAACGACGGCAGCTCCGCGCCGGCGACCGTCGTTGGGCAGGACCCGGAGTCGGACATCGCGGTGATCAAGGTGAGCCGGACCGGGCTGCGGCCCGTGGAGTTCGGCGACTCCGACGCGCTGGCCGTCGGCGACCCGGTGCTCGCCATGGGCTCACCGCTCTCGCTGGCCAACACCGTCACCGCCGGCATCGTGAGCGCCCTGGACCGGACGATGCAGGCCGGGGAGCCGGGCGGTCCGGTGCGTTACTACGCGGCGATCCAGACCGACGCGGCGGTCAACCACGGCAACTCGGGTGGCCCACTGGTCGACGGCGCCGGGCGGGTGGTCGGGGTGAACTCCACCATCAAGTCGCTGGTCGCCGAGGGGCAGGAGGCCGGCAACATCGGGCTCGCCTTCGCCATCCCGATCAACCAGGCCAAGCGGGTGACCCAGGACATCATCGGCACCGGCAAGGCCCGGCGTACGGTGATCGGCGCCCAGGTCGGCGGCCCGGGCGCGGGTGCCGGCGGCGGCGTACGGCTGGCCGCCGTGGAGCCCTCCGGGCCGGCGGCCGGCGCCGGGCTGAAAGTCGGCGATGTGATCACGAAGCTCAACGGCCGGCCGATGACCGAGCCGACGGACCTGATCGCCCTGGTCCGCAAGTTCGCGCCCGGCTCGGTGGTCACCGTCGAGTTCCGGCGCGGCGCTGACCGGCAGAACGCGTCGGTCACCCTCGCCGCGGACGCGAAGTGAACAGCGGGTCACCCCCTGCCCGAAAGCGGTCTGGCGTGCGTAGTCTTGCTGCTGACGCCGAGAGGAGGCCCGCGGAATGCTCGACAACCTGAACTGGTGGGAGATCGGTGCGCTGCTGCTCCTGGCGCTGTTGATCTTCGGTGACCGGCTGCCCGGAGTCATCACCGATGGCCTGCGGCTCGTGCGTAACCTGCGCAACATGGCCCGCAACGCCACCGGCGACCTGAGTCGCGAGTTGGGCACCGACATCCAGCTCGAGGATCTGCACCCGAAGGCTTTCATCCGCAAGCACCTCCTCAGCGAGGAGGACGAGGCGGCGATCCGTAAGCCGTTGCAGGGCGTCTACGACAACCTGCGTGCGGACGTCGGCGGCGTGCACGACGAGCTGAAGGACGTGGCCAACGCGGCGGACCCGCGGTCGAAGGGGACCCGGTCCAGCACGGCCACCGGCACCCCGTCGACGCCGGCCCCCCGGGCCAGCTACGACGACGCCACCTGACCGACCCGGGCAAACGGGCCGTCACCTGACCGATCGAGCCAATCGACCCGTCACCTGACCGCCCGGTAAAACGGCCCGTCACCCTGACCGGGGCCGGCCCCTGACCGGACCCGCCGGCCGAGCGGCCGGCGGGCGAACGGTGGATCGGGCGCTCAGCGCCCGGCGGGCTTGAGGCCGAGCGGCTTGCCGAGCAGCGACTCACGGCGCAGCGCGAGCCGGTCGGCGATCGTGCCGAGTGCCTGTGCGGCCGGCGACTCCGGCTCGGCCAGCACGATCGGGTTGCCGGCGTCGCCGGCCTCCCGGACGCGGGTGTCCAGCGGGATCTGCCCGAGCAGCGGCACCTGCGCGCCGATGGTCCGGCTCAGCGACTCGGCGACCGCCGCGCCGCCGCCGGCACCGAAGATCTCCATCCGGGAGCCGTCCGGCAGCTCCAGCCAGGACATGTTCTCGATGACGCCGACCACCCGCTGGTGGGTCTGCAGAGCGATCGCACCGGCCCGCTCCGCCACCTCGGCGGCAGCGGCCTGCGGGGTGGTGACCACCAGGATCTCCGAGTTGGGCAGCAACTGGGCCAGCGAGATGGCCACGTCGCCGGTGCCCGGGGGCAGGTCGAGCAGGAGCACGTCCAGGTCGCCCCAGTAGACGTCGGCCAGGAACTGCTGCAACGCCCGGTGCAGCATCGGGCCTCGCCACACCACGGCGGCGTTGCCGGAGGTGAACATGCCGATCGAGATCACCTTCACGCCGTGCGACTGCGGCGGCATGATCATGTCCTCGACACGGGTCGGCCGGCCGTCCGCGCCGAGCATCCGGGGCACCGAGTGGCCGTAGATGTCCGCGTCGACCACGCCCACGGAGAGCCCGCGGGCGGCCAGCGCCGCAGCCAGGTTGACCGTCACGCTGGACTTGCCGACGCCGCCCTTGCCGCTGGCCACCGCGTACACGCGGGTCCGCGAGCCGGGCTGGGCGAACGGGATGACCGGCTCCTCGCTGGCGCCCCCACCGCGTAGCTGCGACTGCAACGACTGCCGCTGCTCCGGGCTCATCACACCGAAGTCGATCTCCACACCGGTCACCCCGGGCACGGCGGCGACGGCGGCGGTGATGTCCGTACGCAGCTTGTCCTTGAGCGGACAGCCCGCGACGGTGAGCAGCAGCTCGACCCGTACGACGCCACTGGCACCGATCGTCGCGGAGCGGACCATGCCCAGCTCGGTGATGGGCCGGCGGATCTCCGGGTCGTTGACGGTGGCCAGGGCGGCCTGGATCGCGTCCTCGACGGTGCTGACAGGTGCTGACATGCCCGCAATGCTACGTCGCGGGGCATCCGCTACGGCCGTTGGCCGGGAACGGTGTGAGCCAATCGATGGCCGGCCTCGGCCCCCCGGTCAGCCGTCCTGCGGGCGTGGCCCGGTGCCGTCCGGCCGGGCCTCGGAGGTGAAGTCGCCGTCCAGGTCGTCGCGGGGCTCGTCCAGCCCCGCGCCGTCGGTCGGCCGCTGGCCACGCTTCTCCTGCCGGCTGTCCTTCTGCTGCTGGCGGCGCTCCAACCGCTGTCGGCGCTGCCCCGCCTCGTCCAACTCCTCGGCCAGCCGGGTCAGCTCGGAGCGGAGGAAGTCGCGGGTGGCCACCTCACCCAGTGCGATCCGCAGCGCGGCGATCTCCCGGGCCAGGTACTCGGTGTCCGCCTTCTGCGCCGTGGCCCGCCGCCGGTCCTCCTCCAGTGCCACCCGGTCCCGGTCCGCCTGCCGGTTCTGCGCCAGCAGGATCAATGGCGCGGCGTAGCTGGCCTGCAACGACAGCACCAGGGTGAGGAACGTGAACGTGTACGGGTCGAAGCGCAGGTCGGCCGGGGCGAGCGTGTTCCAGCCGAACCAGATCGCGATCACCACCGTCATGACGACGATGAAGTTCGCGGTGCCCATGCCGCGGGCGATGCCCTCCGACCACCGGCCGAACGCCTCCGCGTCGAATCGGGGCAGCTTGATGCCCCGGGGCTCGCGTGGCTGGTCGAGCCGTTCCGCCCGCCGCTGGTCAGCCATCCGTGCCGTCCAGCACCGGGTCGGTGGCGCCCGCTGCGGCAATGGCGTCGCGGTCCCGCCAGTCACGGGGCAGCGAGTGGTCCAGTACGTCGTCCACCGTCACGGCGCCGACCAGCCGGTTGTTCCGGTCGATCACCGGCATGGCGACCAGGTCGTAGGTGGCCATCCGGCGGGTGATCTCCGGCAGCGGGGTGGTCGGGCGCAACGGATCGATGTCGTTGACCACCACCTTGCCCAGCAGGTCGGCCGGCGGTTCGCGCAGCAAGGCCTGGAAGTGCACCATGCCCAGGTAGCGGCCGGTCGGGGTGTTCTGCGGGGCCCGGGTCACGAAGACCTGGGCGGCGACGGCGGGGGAGAGCTGCGGCTCCCGGATCCGGGCGAGTGCCTCGGCGACGGTGGCGTCCGGCGGCAGGATGACCGGCTCCGAGGTCATCACGCTGCCCGCCGTGCCGGGGGTGTACTTGAGCAGTTGGCGCACCGGGTCGGCCTCGTCCGGCTCCATCAGGTCCAGCAGCACGTCCTGCTCCGGTGGGGGCAGCTCGTTGAGCAGGTCCGCGGCGTCGTCCGGGTCCATCTCCTCCAGCACGTCGGCGGCCCGTTCCCGGTCCAGCGCGGCGAGGATCTCCACCTGGTCGTGCTCCGGCAGCTCGCTGAGCACGTCGGCGAGCCGCTCGTCGTCCAGGGCCGCCGCGACCTCGTTGCGTCGCGCGTCGGGCAGGTCCTGCAAGGCGTTGGCGAGGTCTGCCGGGCGCATGTCCTCCAGTACGGCGAGCAGGTTCGCCGTCCCCCGGTTGTCGGCGATGCCGCTCAACCCGCGCACCCGGTCCCACTCCACCTGGTGCAGGTGGCCGCGGCGGCTGAGCCGGCCGGTCTGCTCGCGGACCGCGACCCGGGTGAGCGACCACTCGCCGCCCCGGGCACATTCCATGGCGACGTCCACCACCGCGCCGGGCTGGCCGCCCGGTTCGAGCTGCACCCGCCGGTCCAGCAGCTCCTGGAGCACCAACAGCTCGTTCGGGCGCTTCTCGAAGCGCCGCAGGTTGAGGGTGCCGGAGCCGAGCACGACGGCGTCCGCGTCGATGGACGTGATCCGGTTGATGGACAGGAAGATCCGCCGACGCATCGGCATCTCGGCGACCAGGCCTACGACCTCCGGGGGACGCGAGGTCGCCCGCAGCCGGGCAACGGCGTCGCGGACCCGGCCCACCTGGTCACCGTTCGGGTCGAAGACGGCGACTCCGGCGAGACGGGCGATGTAGACCCGGGTCGGCGTGCTCACAGGCACCAGCCTAAGCGCCTAGTGTTTATCAACATGTCGACCTTGGCCTACGAGATCGTGGACGTCTTCACCGACCGCCCCTTCGCCGGCAACCCGCTGGCCGTGGTGTTTGGCGCGGAGGCGTTGGCCACCGAGCAGATGCAGGCGCTCGCGCTGGAGTTCAATCTCTCCGAGACCGTGTTCGTGCTGCCCCCGACCCAGTTCGGTGCCACCTACCGGGCACGGATCTTCACGCCGGTCGAGGAGTTGCCGTTCGCCGGGCACCCCAGCGTCGGCGCGGCGGTCACCGCGAGCCGGCGCGGAATGTTCGGTGTGGGGCAGGTCACCCAGGAGTGCGGCGCCGGCGTGCTGCCGATCGAGGTGACCGCGTCCGGGGCGACGCTGACCGGTGGCAGCGCCACGCTCGGCCCCGAGTTGGACCCGGAGCCGCTGCTGGAGATCGCCGGGCTGGTGGCGGACGACCACGCCGGGCCCGCGCCACGGGTCGCCGGCTGCGGGCTGGAGTTCCCGTACCTGCCGGTGCGGCCGGAGTCGGTGGCCCGGGCGCGGGTGAACCCGGCGGCGGCGGAGCGGTACGGGGTGGCGCATGTCAGCGTCTTCTCCTGGGACCCCACCGCGCAAACCGCGCACGCCCGGGTCTTCGTGCCGGGGCTCGGCGTACCGGAGGACCCGGCGACCGGCTCGGCGGCGCTCGGTCTCGGTGTCTGGCTGGTGGCCAGCGGCCTGCTGCCCGGCGACGGGCTGTCCCGCTACGCGGTGCGCCAGGGTGTGGAGATGAACCGTCCGTCCGCGTTGTCCTGCACGGTCACCGCGGCGAACGGCGTGGCGGTCGGCGCGACCGTCGCCGGCCAGGTGATGCCGGTGGCGCGCGGCGAGATCGCCGTGCCACCCTTCGTGGGCTGACCGGTGCGGAGGTGTCCATGCGGGAGAATGCGGGTGTGACGAACGAGGATGCCCCCGGTGGCACGCCGCTGGTCGACGAGGCGATGAAGAAGGCCGCCGTGGCCTGGGTCAGCGTGCCCGGCGGTCCGGCGCTCGCGCTCTGGTGCGCGCCGCTGGAGGGCGCGTTGTTCGTGGTCAGCGGGCCGGGCGAGCAGGCCGCGCCCGGGCTGGCCGACGCGACCGAGGCGCAGGTCACGCTGCGCGGCGACCACGGCGGCCGGATCGTCACCTGGCCGGCCCGGGTGACCCGGGTGCAGCCGGGCACCGAGGCGTGGGACACCACCGCGCCGCTGGTGGCGGGGAAGCGGCTCAACGCGTCGGGCCCTACCGCCGACCTGGTGGCCCGGTGGGCCGCGGACGGCTGTGCGGTGAACCGGCTCGCCCCTGCCGGCGAGCCGCTGGCCGGCGCCGACCTGCCGGCCGACGCGCAGGCCGAGCCGCCCCGGGACAGCCCGGCGGTACGGGCCACCCGCAAGCCGTTCCGCCTGCACCGGGTCCGCCGCCGCTGACCCAGCGCCTCAGCCGGCCCCGGCACGGACGACCTGGGCGTCGACGAGGTCGAGCACCTCGCGCAGCGTGCCGAGCGTCGGTCCACGCCACTCCCGGTCGGCGTTGAACACCATGTGCTCGCCGAGGTCGGGCGCGGCGAGCCGGACCGCGGTCATCCCGGCCCGCTCGGCGCCGGTCAGTTCCTGGCTGCCACCGTCGCCGACGTACAGGCAGTCCTGCGGCGCCAGCCTGAGCCGCTGGCACGCCGTCAGGTACAGCGCCGGGTCCGGCTTGCACTGTCCGACCTGCACGGAGAAGACCCGCACGTCGAGCAGCGGGGCGACCGCGAGCTGCGGCAGGAAGGCCGGCAGTTCGTGCGTACAGTCGCTGATCACGCCGGTGTGCAGGCCGCGCTGGCGCAGCGCCGCCAACACGGGCACCGCGTCGGCCCGCAGCCGGGTGTCCGCCCGCACCGCCCGGTGCCGGGACGCCACCGCCGCGCGCACCGCATGGTCGCTGGGGTGTACGCCGGCCTGGGCGCACACCCAACGCAGGGTCGCCTCCGCGTTGCCGAGCCGGCCGGTGGCCCGCTCGTAGTACGTGCGGTTCAGCACCTCGGTCAGCGTGTCGGTGGGGCAGCCGAGCAGCTCGGCGGTGCCGAGATGTGCGACGCCGCGCTGCACCGAACGGGTCAGTGTGCCGAAGAAATCGAACAGCACAGCCTGGTAGCTGGGCATGGGGGAGCGCCTCCGGGCGGTCGGGGGGTCGCCGGCGCGGACCTGCGTGATCGTAACGGAGTGCTGACGTTCCGTGGTGTCCGCGGTCGTGTGAGGATTCCTACTCGTGCCCTCTCCTTCGCCTCGCCCGCCCCTGGATCCGCTGACCACCGGCGCCGTCGGCCTGGCCGTGGTCGCCGTGTCGTCGTCCGCGCCGTTGATCGCCTACGCCGCCGCTCCAGCGCTGGCCATCGCGTTCTGGCGCAACCTGCTCGCGGTGGCCGTGCTGAGCCCCTTCTCGCTGGCCCGACGCCGCGCCGAGTTCCGCAGGCTGACCGTGGGTGTGGGCCGGCGGGAGGGGCTGTTCTGCGTACTCTCCGGGGTCGCGCTGGCCGCGCACTTCGCCACCTGGATGCCGAGCGCGCAGCTCACCTCGGTCGCCACGGCCACCGCCCTGGTCGCCACCCAGCCGGTCTGGCAGGGGCTGATCGCACGCGCCCAGGGCCGCCGGCTGCCCCGGGTGGTCTGGATCGGCATCGCGGTGGCGGTGGGCGGCGCGGTGATCGCCACCGGCGCGGACGTCGGCATCTCCGGGCGGGCCGTCCTCGGTGACCTGCTGGCCGTGACCGGCGGCATCTTCGCGGCCGTCTACACGGCGTTCGGCGAACGGGCCCGGGCCAGCATCAGCACCACCACGTACACCACCATCTGCTACGGGATCTGCGCGCTGATCCTGCTGGTGGTCTGCCTGCTCGGCGGCGTGCGGATGACCGGCTTCGACGGGCGCACCTGGCTGGCCATCCTGGCGCTGGTGGCCGGCGCCCAACTGCTCGGCCACTCGATGTTCAACTACGCCCTGCACCGGATCCCGGCGACCACGGTCAGCGTGCTGATCCTGCTGGAGGTGCCCGGCGCCGCCCTGCTCGCCTGGGTCTGGCTGGATCAGCTGCCCCGCCCGTACGCGCTGCTGGGGATGGCGCTGCTGCTGGTCGGTGTCGCGGTGGTGGTGCTCGGCGGCGCCCGGGCCGGTCGCCGCGCCACGCCGCCGCCAACCCCGCTCCCCGCCGACGCCGCTCCGCTGGGCGACTGACCGCCCGGCGCCTGGCGGATCCAGGACGATCGAGAAATGTGGGCACCGGCTCCCTCCGCGGCGGGCCCGCCCAGCGTCTGTCCGGGTGAGGAGGGCGATCCGTTGACGACTGAGGACCGCACCCGGGACGGCTTCGCCGACTTCGTCCGGGCGGAGACCGCCGGGCTGACCCGGTTCGCGTACCTGCTGACCGGTGATCGGCACCACGCCGAGGATCTGGTCCAGGTGGCGCTGGCGCGGGTGGCGGTGCGGTGGGAACGGATCGACGATCCGGCCGCATACCTGCGTCGGGTGCTCTGCACACAGGCGGCCAGCTGGTGGCGGTGGCGGCGGGCCCGGCCGCCGGAGCGACTGGGCGCCGCGCTACCGGAGCGGACGGGTCCGGGCGACGACACCGACCTGCGGCTGGTGCTGCGGGCGGCGCTGGACCGGCTGACCGTACGCCAGCGCGCGGTCCTGGTCCTGCGCTACTACGAGGATCGCACCGAGACCGAGACCGCCGTGCTGCTCGGCTGTCGGGTCGGCACCGTGAAGAGCCAGACCCGCCACGCCCTCGGGCGGCTGCGTGTCCTCGCCCCCGAGTTGGCCGAGCTGGTCGGCCGTAGCCCGCAGGAGGTGGCCCGATGACCGCCCGGCTCTCCGAGGCGCTGCGCCACCTCGCCGACGACGTGCCGCCGGCCGCCGTACCGGAAGGGCTCTTCGACGCGGCACGCACCCGGCACCGCCGCCGGCGGGCGGCCGTGGCCGGCGCGTTCGCCGTCCTGGTCCTGCTTCTTGGCACCGGGTACGCGTTGCACCCGGTGTCCCTGCCGGCGCCTGCTGGCCCGTATTCAGACGCACCCGGCCTGCCGACCCGACTCGTCGACCCGCCGCTGCGTACCGCCACGGTGCGGGACTCGGCACCCGGGGCGGCGGCCATGCTCTTCGGCGGTCCGGCCGTGCGCACCGACTGGTTCGAGACCCGAATGGGTGTGGTGGCCGCCGACGCCGACCGGTACCGGGTGCTGGACGCCGGTCCGCTCGTCCCGGGCTTCGACGCGCTGCTCTCCCCGGACGGCCGGTACGCCTGGATCGGCGCGTCACTGCTGGACCTGACGTCCGGACGGTTCACCCCGGACCGTACGGACGGGTACCCGCTCGCCTTCGCGCCGGATGGTGAGCGGCTCGTGTACGCCGACGATGAGGCCACGTTCACCCCGCCGAACACGTACACCACCCCGTACGTCGGGGTCTACGACCGGGAGCTTCGGACGGACGTGCTGCGGGTGCCGGTGGGTACCGCCTGGATTCCGCCGGGACGCACGGCGGCGCTCTCCCCGGACGGCGGCGAGCTGGCCCTCCAGGTTCGCGACGAGGTCTGGCTCACCCGGGTCGCCGACGCCGGCGCCGACCGTGCCGCCGAGCCATACCGGAAGCTGCCGCTGGCCGGCGGCCGGCTCGCCGGGGCCGGGTCCTGGCTGCCGGACGGGCGGTCGGTGGCCGTCCTGAGCCGGTCCACCTGCACCGACTGTCCGGTGCCGTCCTACCGGCGTACCTGGACGCTGGCCCTGCGGTCCATCGTCGACGACACACCGCAGGCCGGCCAGGCCTTTCCGCCGCTGCGCTCCCGTACGTTCGTGCAACTGCTCGGCTGGCGTTCGGCGGACGAAGCGGTCGCGCTGGTCGGCGTGCCCGGCCCGGAGGCGGTCGACCGGCCGGAGGACCACGACATCTCCTGGGGTCCCTATCACGAGCCCGGCACGAGCTCGGTGGAACTCGTGGTGCTGCGCCGGGGCGCACCCGCGCCGGAGGTGCTCTTCCACACTCCGGAAGGCATCACCGACCTGACGGTCGCCGCCGACCTCGCGGTCGACGGCGCGATACGCGAGGCTGGCCGCCCCGACTACGGACCGTTGCCGTTCTGGCTGCTCGCCGTGGGGTTCGTCGTGGCGCTCGTGGTCGCCCTGCCCGTGCTGTCGCTGTTGCGGCGCTGGCGTGGTCGACGGCTCCACCGGCGCGTCGAGGCCGTACCCCCGCAGCCGCATCCCGACAACGGCTAGCCCTCGTGCACCTCGACTACCCGGGTGGTCGGCGCGGCTTCGCCGAGGCCGGCGCGCAGCGCCGCCCGCTCCGGGTCGGCGAGGAACGCCTCGTACCCGGCTCGGGCGTCGAACCCGATCAGGTGGACCTCGGTCCGCCCGTCGGTGCCGCGCAGCCGCCGTTCCAGCCGGCCGCCGTGCCGCCCGAGCAGGGCCAGCACCATGTCCTCGTAACGCTGCCCGGCAGCCTCGGCTCCGGCGGAGAACTCGACCAGCGCGACCAGATTCAGCATGACGGCACCCTATTCGGCGATGCCGACGGCCTTGGCGCTGGCCGCCCAGAGTCGGGCCGCGAGCTGCGGATCGGCGGCTTTGCGGTACGGCTGGCGCAGCCGACGGTCGGCGTAGTAGCCACCGTCGACCAGTCGAGCCGGGGCCTGGTTGGCGAGCCAGACGAGGGTCTCGGCGCCCTTCTCGGGGCTGCGGAACGGCAGGATCCGCATGCCGAGGGCGACCACCCGACTGTCGTTCGCGAACCGGGTCCGCACCACTCCCGGGTGGAAGCTGTGTGCCGGGATGTCCGGCCAACGGCGGGCAGCCTCGGCGGTGAACAGGATGTTCGCCTGCTTGCTGGTGCCGTACGCGACCAGCGGCCGGTAGCGACGCAGCGGCTTGTTCAGGTCGTCCGGGTCCAACACGCCGCTGCGGTGCGCGCCGGAGGCGGTGACCACCATCCGGCCGATCCGGTCGGCGAGCAGGTTGGTCAGCAGGAACGGGGCCAGGTGATTGGCCTGGATCGACAGCTCGAAGCCGTCGACGGTGGTGAGCGGTTGGAGTGCGATCGCACCCGCGTTGTTGGCCAGCACGTCGATCCGGTCGTACGCCTCCCGCAGCCGCTCGGCGAGGCGGCGCACGTCATCCAGCACGGCGAAGTCGGCCCGGAACAGCTCCGGACGCTCGCCCGAGTTCTCCCGTACCCGTTCCGCCGCGGCCTGCAAGCGGGCCGGGTCCCGCCCGACCAGCACCACCCGGTCACCACGGCACGCCAGGTTGACGGCGGCGGCCAGCCCAATGCCGGAGCTGGCCCCGGTCACCACCACCAGTCGACGCTCAGTGAGATCTTCCACAGGTCCATTCACCCCGGTCATGGCGCGAGGTTACCGTGGCGTCACCACGCCCTTTGGGATCGTTAAGTTTCTCGGATCTGTCATCAGGTGGCGTCGGCGTGCCCGCCGGACGCTGGAAGGAGTCCATCCATGGCCGCAGTCGGTCGTCCCCGTCGGTCCTGCCTCGCCGTACCGGGTTCCAGCGTCAAGATGCTCGGCAAGGCGCAGGGACTCCCGGCCGACCAGGTCTTCCTCGACCTGGAGGACGCCGTCGCCCCGCTGGCCAAGCCGGATGCGCGCAAGAACATCGTGGCCGCGCTCAACGAGGGTGACTGGGCCGGCAAGACCCGGGTCGTCCGGGTCAACGACCTGACCACCCCGTGGACCTACCGGGACGTCATCGAGGTGGTCGAGGGCGCCGGCGCGAACCTGGACTGCATCATGCTGCCGAAGGTGCAGACCGCCGCTCAGGTGCAGTGGCTGGACCTGACGCTCACCCAGATCGAGAAGACGCTCGGCCTGGAGGTCGGCCGGATCGGTATCGAGGCGCAGATCGAGAACGCCGCCGGTCTGGTCAATGTGGACGCCATCGCCGCCGCCTCGCCCCGGGTGGAGACCATCATCTTCGGCCCGGCCGACTTCATGGCCTCGATCAACATGAAGTCGCTGGTGGTCGGCGCGCTGATCCCGGACTACCCGGGCGACCCGTACCACTACATCCTGATGCGGATCCTGATGGCCGCCCGGATGCACGACAAGCAGGCCATCGACGGCCCGTTCCTGCAGATCCGGGACGTGGACGCCTTCCGCGAGGTAGCCAAGCGCTCGGCGGCGCTGGGCTTCGACGGCAAGTGGGTGCTGCACCCGGGCCAGATCGACGCCGCCAACGAGGTCTACCAGCCAGCGCAGTCCGACTACGACCACGCCGAGCTCATCCTGGACGCCTACGAGCACTACACCTCGGAGGCCGGTGGCCGGCTCGGCGCGGTGATGCTCGGCGACGAGATGATCGACGAGGCGTCCCGCAAGATGGCGCTGGTGGTCTCCGCCAAGGGCCGGGCCGCCGGCATGAGCCGGACCTCGTCGTTCACCCCGCCGGCGGAGTGAGTGCGCTGGGCCGGGACGACCGCCAGCGGCTGTCGTCCCGGCCCCGGTACGCCGGCCGGCCCATCGATCAGTAGCTGCTGTCGCTGCCGGCACTCGTCGTGACCGCAAAGACGATCGCGGCGATGTAGAAGGCGATCACCACCACCAACAGCCCGGTGAGGATCCAGCCGATGATGATGGCTGCCTTCGCCATCCCTTCACCGCCCTCGCCACTGGCCTGGATCTGCTTGCGCGCCACGTGACCGAGGATCGCGCCGACCGGCGCGGTGATGCAGGACGTGAAGCCCAGCAGGGCCAGCACGAACGCCGCGAGGGCCATCCCGTTGGTCTTCGGCGGAGGCGGGTAGCCGTAGCCGGGGTACTGCGGCGGATAGCCGGGCTGGGCGTATCCGGGCTGGACGTATCCGGGCTGGGCGTATCCGGGCTGGGCGTAGCCGGGCATGGGCTGCCCCGGCGGCAGCTGCCCACCGGCGTACGGGTCGACCGGCGCGTACGGGTCCGCGGGGCCGGCTTGGGTGGGCACCGGCTGCCCGGCCACGAGGGTCGGGTCGACCGGTGGGCTCGACTGCGGACCCGACCACGTGGGATCGGTCCAGCCGCCGGGCGGTGGGGGATTGGTCATGCGAACTCTCCGTCAGGTCGGGTGCGCCCGTCAGGGTAGCCAGCGGCGGCGAAACCCGATGCCCCTGCTACCGGGTGCCGCGTTGCCCGGGCCGGTCGCAACGGGCAGGATCCTGGCATGGCAATCGACGCGCGAGCCGCGGATCGTTCCGGCAGTCGACCGAGGCGGGACGTCAGCCGCCCGGGTGTGGCCCGGCGTGGCCGCGCGGCTACACCGGCCGGCTCCCCCGGCCCCGACGAGCCGGTACCGCTCACCGACCCGGTGACCATGCGGCTCGACGGGCGGGTTGCCCTGGTGACCGGGGCGGGCAGCCCGGACGGCATCGGGTACGCCACGGCCCGCCGACTCGCGGACCTGGGCGCCCGGGTGGCCATCGTCTCCACCACCCGGCGCATCCACGAGCGGGCCACCGAGCTGGGGGTGACCGGTTTCGTCGCGGACCTGACCGACGAGTCCGAGGTCGGCGCGCTGGCCGACGCGGTCGCCGAGCAGTTGGGCGACGTCGAGGTGCTGGTCAACAACGCCGGCCTCGCCAGCCGGGCCAGTCCGGAGGTGCTGCGACCGGTCGCGCAGCTCAGCTACGACGAGTGGCGCGGCGAGATCGACCGCAACCTGACCACCGCCTTCCTGTGCAGCCGCGCCTTCATCGGCGGGATGGCCGAGCGGGGCTGGGGGCGGATCGTCAACCTGTCGGCCACCGCCGGCCCGGTCAACGCCCTGCCCACCGAGGCCGCGTACGCGGCGGCGAAGGCCGGGGTGGTCGGGCTGACCCGGGCACTGGCCATGGAGATGATCGCCGATGGGGTGACCGTGAACGCGGTGGCGCCCGGCACCATCTACACCGCGGCGTCCACGATGGCCGAGATCAAGCAGGGGCTGGGCACGCCGGTCGGTCGACCGGGCACCCCGGACGAGGTCGCCGCCGCCATCAGCTTCCTCTGCTCGCCGGCCGCCTCGTACATCACCGGCCAGATGCTGGTGGTGGACGGCGGCAACAGCGTCCGCGAGGCCCGGTTCCGCTGATCGGTCCGGTTCACGCGGACGGCGTTCGTCGCCGTTCAGTAGCCGCCGCTGTCGCCGGTGTTGCCGATGAGGACCAGGGCCAGCCAGCCACAGCAGGCCAGCAGGGTGAGCCCGGTGAAGACGTAGCCGAGGATCAGCCCCCAGGTGGCGAGCTGGTCGCCCTCCTCGCCGCTGGTCCGGATCTGCCGCTTGGCCACATGGCCGAGGACGGCGCCGGCCGGGGGGAACACGAAGGCGAACACCAGCGACAGGATCGCCAGCACGTTGGTGCCCCGACCTGGTCCGGACGACGGGGGGCCGTACTGACCGTAGGGGCCCTGCGGGGGGTACGGCGGCTGCGCCGGCTGGTGTGGCCCCTGCTGCCCGTACGGCGACGGGTCGTCCGCGGGTGGGCCGTACGGTGAGCGCTCCGGCGGCCCGAACGACGACTGGTCCGGCGGCGGAGGGTACGGCGACTGGCCTGCCGGCGGCGGCGCGTAGGGCGACTGGTCCCGGGGTGGCTCGTAGGGTGACGGCGGCTGCTCGTCCCCGGGCGGTCCCGACGGCGGCGGGTAGCTCACGGCTGTCCTCCTCCTGCCGGTGCCGGAAAAGTCCCTCTTGCCGGACGCTACCCGCAGCGGTGAACCTTTTCACAGCGGTTGTGTGGACTGGTCACCTTGGCCTCGCCGGCCCCGGAGGCCGATACTGACCCAGCGTTCAGTTACCCATGAGTAGTGCGCTGATCCCCGGAGGCTGAGATGGCCCGACTCGCCCAGACGCCCGGCCTCACCGATGTGCAACGGTCGATCCTGGAGACCGTCCGGGAGTTCGCCGACAAGGAGATCATCCCGCACGCCCAGCGGCTGGAGCACGCCGACGAGTACCCCACCGACATCCTCGACGGGATGCGCGAGATGGGGTTGTTCGGCCTCACCATCGACGAGGAGTACGGCGGGCTGGGCGAGTCGCTGCTCACCTACGCGCTGGTGGTGGAGCAGCTGTCCCGGGGCTGGATGTCAATCTCCGGCATCGTCAACACCCACTTCATCGTGGCGTACCTGATCTCCCAGCACGGCTCGGCCGAGCAGAAGGACCGACTGCTGCCGAAGATGGCCACCGGCGAGGTGCGCGGCGCCTTCTCGATGTCCGAGCCGGAGACCGGTTCCGACGTCTCGGCGATCAAGTCCCGCGCGGTCCGCGACGGCGACCGCTACGTGCTCAACGGACAGAAGATGTGGCTGACCAACGGCGCGTACTCCTCCGTGGTGGCCACTCTGGTCAAGACCGACACCGGTGCCGAGTCGGTGTACGGCAACATGAGCACCTTCCTGCTGGAGAAGGAGCCGGGCTTCGGCGAGACGGCACCCGGGCTGACCATCCCCGGCAGGATCGAAAAGATGGGCTACAAGGGTGTCGAGACCACCGAGATGGTGCTCGACGGCGTGACCGTGCCCGACTCGGCGATCCTCGGCGGCGCCGACAAGGTGGGCCGAGGCTTCTACCAGATGATGGACGGCATCGAGGTGGGCCGCGTCAACGTCGCCGCCCGCGCCTGCGGCATCTCCATCCGCGCCTTCGAGCTGGCAGTCGGCTACGCCCAGCAGCGCAAGACCTTCGGCCAGCCGCTCGCCAAGCACCAGGCCATCGCCTTCAAGCTCGCCGAAATGGGCACGAAGATCGAGGCCGCGCACGCCCTCATGGTCAACGCCGCCCGGCTCAAGGACGCCGGCCAGCGCAACGACGTCGAGGCCGGAATGGCCAAGCTGCTCGCCTCCGAGTACTGCGCCGAGGTGGTCCAGGAGGCGTTCCGCATTCACGGCGGCTACGGCTACTCCAAGGAGTACGAGATCGAGCGGCTGATGCGGGAGGCCCCGTTCCTGCTCATCGGCGAGGGCACCTCGGAGATCCAGAAGACCATCATCTCCCGCGGCCTGCTCAAGGAGTACAAGCTCTGATCCGCGCCCGCCCTGTCGGTCTCGAGCGTGATGACTCTGAGGTATCAATATGACTCTGAGGTATCACGCTCGGCGCACCGTCGCCCGCGACCGCCGCGGATGCGACGCCTTGGCGCCCGCAGACTTCGCTCGGGGGGCAGCCTTGACCCACTTGCTGGCACGGGCCCGCGAGATCCCAGCTCGGCGGCAACATGAGCGATTGGGCGAGTTCGGCAGCGCTCGATGAGTCGACGCCGTCCCTCGACACTCAACGGGGCGTCCGCGTGGGTCATCGAATCACCTGGCCGACGCGGGGTGCGATGAATCGCCGGAGGGGCAGGGCGACGAGCAGTGCGACCGTAACCAGGAGGCCGCTGACCCACACCGGGCCGAGGTCGCCGGCATTGGTCCCGAGGGTCGCTGCTGCAACGGCGGGGCCGCTAGCAGCACCGATGTTAAGCGCCGCGGTCGCATACGACCCTCCCATGGTGGGAGCGCCCGCTGCCTCGTAGAGCACTCTGGCGATCAGGGTGCTGCCCAACGCGAACGAAAGCGTGCCCTGCACGAACACGAGGAGCAGAAGCGCCACCGGTTGGGCAGCCAGCGTCGCCAACGCGACCCAGCCGAGCAACAGCAAGGGGCCGCCAACTGCGATCACGATGCCTGGACGCTGATCGGAGAGCCGTCCCGCGAGGGTGACGCCGACGAAGGACCCAGCACCAAAGAGCACCAGCACGACCGAGACCCACAGCTCGCCCAGGCCGGCGGTGTCGGTCACGATCGGTGCCAGGAAGGTGAACGTGGCGAAGGTGGCAGCGTTGGCTAGGGCACCGAGCAGCATGACCAGGACCAGCCGGGGCATCGCGAGCTGGGCGATCTCGTCCCGAAGAGACGAGTCGGCCGGAGTGTCCCGAGGGGTCTTTCCGACACGCGCCGGGATGCCCTTCACGACGCCGAAGGCAGCGGGAAGGCAGAGCAATGCGATCGCCCAGAAGGTTGCCCGCCAGCCAAGCACCGTGCCGAGCACCGCACCGCCGGGAACTCCAGCGATGGTGGCCACCGTCGTACCCGAGAGCAGCACCGCCAGCGCGCGCCCTTTCTGATCAGCTGCGACGAGCGTGGCCGCCGTGCTCAGTGCCACGGCCAGGAAGCCCGCGTTGGCCCCGGCGGCGACGACCCGGGTGACAAGCAGAACCGCAAAGCTCGTCGTGAGGGCGCCGACGACGTGGGCCATGGCGAAGACCAGCACGAAGCCCAGCAGGCTGGCCCGGGCGGGCCACCGGCGCGCGAGCGCCGCCATCAGGGGTGCGCCGACGATCATCCCGACGGCGAACGCCGAGGTCAGAAGCCCGGCGGCCCCGACCGACACGTCGAGGCTTGTGGCGATGTCCGGCACCAGGCCGGCGAGCATGAACTCCGAGGTGCCCATGGCGAAGACCGCCACGGCAAGCAGGTAGAGCGGTAGAGGCATCAAGAGCTCCGAGGTGAGAGAGAACGAGGAGACGTCTCGTCACCGCGGCCAGCGCCCAAGGGTGCGCGAAAGAGCCCATGCAGCGAAGGTTGCTGGGAAGCGAGCTATGAACTCAGTGGTTCAGGGGGCTGACGGCGTGACCGAAAGCCCCCACCTTGGATGCCTCAGGGCTCGACATGGCGCGAACATTACTCAGACCCACCGGTCATTACGCAACCGAGTTCCGCCCGAGGCGCCTGTCGTCAACCCGGTGCCCCGCAACACCTAGCGCCAGCCGGCTCCCTGGCCAACTCCTGCGGCCGGAACCGGTACTCCTCGATCGCGGCGATCAACCGGTCCTCCGGCACCGCCGTGTCCCGGCCACCAACGACCGGGGCGGGCTGCAGTGATCGCCGGACCGTCAGCCGCAGCCGTACGCCGTTCAGCCGTCCGTCGCGCCGGTGCGGGGTGACCCGGTCGATGTTCGCCCAGTCCAGGACCTGGCGGCCGTGCCGGATCGCGCTGGCGGTCAGCGCCAGCCGACCGGTGAACCACACCTGCTCGTAGGCCGTCCGACCGAGCCACCCCGCGACCCCGACGGCGAGCACCGGTCGGGCGACCTCGACCCACCAGCCGTGCTGGGGCAGTGTGGCGAGCAGGCCCGCCCCGATCACGATCAGCAGGACCGTCTCCGACGCCAGGTCGACCCAGCCGGCGAGCGACCGGTGTGCCACCAGGCCGGGTTCGACCGTGTCCAGGCCTGTGACCCGCTCCCGCCAGTGCAACTGGCCGTTTCGCCGTGGCCACCACCGTTGCGCGAGCAGCCGGGCGCCGAAGGCCAGCCAGACGACCCAGCTCACGCCGGAGAGTGGGGGCACCCGGAACAGGCCGGCGGCGACCACCGCCGCCACCAACACCGCGACGGTCAGGGCCAGCAGCCGGCGTGGCCAGACTCCGTCCCGCAGCGATGGCAGGCGACCCGACCGCGGCAGAGACATGGCCGCAGAGTACGTCCGCCGTCCGGGAGCCGTCAGGGGAGGCGGGTCAGACCGGCGGCGGCGCGTTCGACGATGAGGCAGCGGTCCTCGACGTAGTCCATTCCGGCCTCCTCGGCGATCCGCCGCGCCTCGGCCGAGACGATGCCCAGCTGCAACCAGACCGCCGGAGCGCCGATCGCCGCCGCGTCCCGAACCACCTGCACGGCGTCGGCCGCTGGCCGGAACACGTCCACCAGGTCGACCGGGTGCGGGATGTCGGCGAGGGTCGGGTACGCCCGCTCCCCGAAGAGTTCGTCGACCGTCGGGTTGACCGGGATGATCCGCCACCCGTACTGCTGCATCTGCAACGGCACGCCGTGCGCGGCCTTCAACGGGTCGCGGGACGCGCCCACGACGGCGATCACGGCGGAGTCGGCGAGGATCTGCTGAGCGGTACGCACCCGCCGACTGTAGCGCCGTCCTCGGGCTAGAGCAGGGTCAGTTGCTCGGCGGCGGCCGGCGGTGGGGGTGGCTCGGGCAGGTGGCGGTTGTCGCCCTGCTCACCACGGTGCAGCCCGTGCCGGCGGGCCGCGATCCGCACCCGAGCGGTCAGCTCCCGCTGGTACGCCTGCGGGGCGTAGGAGCCGGCCCGGTAGAGCTCGCGGTAGCGGGGCACGAGGTGTGGGTACTCCCGGGCCAGCCAGTGCGCATACCACTCCCGTGCGCCAGGACGCAGGTGCAGGGCCAGGGGGGTCACGCTGGTCGCCCCGGCGGCGGCGATCGCCAACACGGTGGCGTCGATCGACTCGTCGCTGTCGCTCAGCCCCGGCAGGATCGGGGCCATCAGCACCCCGACGGAGAAGCCGGCATCGGCGAGCGCCCGGACCGCGTCCAGCCGCCGACGCGGGTGCGGCGTGCCCGGCTCGACGGAGCGCCAGAGTTGCTCGTCGACGAAGCCCACCGAGTAGGAGATGCCGACCGTGGTCACCTCGGCGGCCTCGCGCAGCAGGGGCAGGTCCCGCAGGATCAGCGTGCCCTTGGTCAGGATCGAGAACGGGTTGGCGAAGTCCCGCAGAGCCGCGATGATCTGCGGCATCAGCCGGTAGCGCCCCTCGGCCCGCTGGTAGCAGTCCACGTTGGTGCCCATCGCCACGTGCGCGCCCCGCCATTTCGGCGCGGCCAGCTCCCGCCGGACCAGCTCACCGGCGTTGACCTTGACGATCACCTTCCGGTCGAAGTCCGCTCCGGCGTCCAGGTCGAGGTAGGTGTGCGTATTTCTCGCGAAGCAGTACACACATGCATGGGAGCAGCCCCGGTACGGGTTGATTGTCCACTCGAACGGGACGCGGGACTGCCCGGGCACCCGGTTGATGATGGATTTGGCCCGCACCTCGTAGAAGGTCATCCCGGCGAACTCCGGGGTGTCGAAGGTGCGGGCGACGGCGCCGGGCAGCGCCAGCGGCAGGGGTGGCGTCGCTGGCGCTGCCCGCTCGGGGTCTCCCTCAACCGGGGGAGCGGTGAGGTTGTCCCAGCGCATGGCCACTATTCGAACACGTGTACGAGTGAAGCGCAAGTGACCCGCCAGACACCGATGCCCGGTCGGGCGGTCGAGGAGGGGAGGATGGACACCATGAAGACGTCGACCTTCGCCTACGACGGGGACTGCGCGTTCTGCACCCGGTGCGCGGAGTTCATCGAACGCCGGATCCCCACCGACGCGCGGGTGGTGCCGTGGCAGTTCGCCGACCTGGACGCGCTCGGTCTCACCGCCGCCGAGTGCGAGGAGGCCGTGCAGTGGGTCGGCGCGGACGGCTCACGCGCCGCCGGCCCGGACGCCATCGGAAAGCTGCTCGCCGCGAGTGGTCCGGTGTGGCGGGTCGCCGGGGCCGGCCTGCGGTTCCCACCGGCGCGTGCCGTGGCCTGGCCGGTGTACCGCTGGGTGGCGCGCAACCGGCACCGGCTGCCCGGCGGCACGGCGGCCTGCGCCCTGCCGCAGGAGGCGCGGGAGCGGCTCTACGGCCCTGCTGGTCGCCCGACCACCGGGGGCTGACCGCCGAGCGGCACCGACTCCGTGCCGGCGCCCACCGGGTCCGGTTCCGCGCCGGGCTCCGGTGGGTCGTCGACCGCGCCGCTCGCCGGCGCGGGGCGGCCGGCGAGCCGGCGAGCCCAGACCAGCGGGCGGACCCGTTCCAGGGGCAGGAAGCTGGTCATCGCGGCCAGGTGCGGGGCGAACGAGATGGTGATGGTCGCGATGGTGACCGCATGGAACGAGTAGAAGAAGCCGACCATGGCCACTCGCCAGCGGGCCGACAGCAGGAAGATCACTGGGCTGAACAGCTCGAAGGCCACGATGCCGAACTGGGCGACGATCAGCAGGTACGGCACCTGGGCGATCAGGTCCGCCAGGTCGGTGCCGCGCCGAATGATGGCCCGGGCCAGCACTGAGCCGGTCAGCCAGTCCAGCCCGCCGAAGCGCAGCTTGGCCCAGGCGGCCAGGAAGTACGTGCAGATCACCGCGATCTGGGTGACCCGCAGCGCCCAGCCGCCGGCCTCGGTGCGGGTGGTGTCGCCGTGCCGGGCCCGGCCGGCGGTGGGCAGCACGGCCAGCGCGACGAGCAGCCCGAACCGGTCGTGGTCGACCTTTCCGTAGCTCATCGCGATGATCATCCACTCCAGATACAGCGCGCAGACCGACCAGCCGAGCAGCCGGGGCGCCCGTCCGGTCGCGGCGAGCAGGGCGAGCAGCAGCAGCGCCCAGAAGATCACCGCCACCAGTGCCGGGGTCGGCGTGGGCAGCGGGAGCATCCGGCCGACCAGCAGTGGCTGGTACAGCTCGCCGGGCACGCTGACCCGGGTGCGCACCCAGGGAGTGAAGATCACCAGGTCGGCGGCGACGAAGAGGTAGATCAGGGTGCGGAAGGCGGCCACCCGGCCTCGCGGCACCGCCTCGGTCAGCCAGCGGGTCATCGGGGCGCCTGCCAACGGACGATGGTCTCGTCGGTGTGCTTGCCGGTCGGGCGGCCGGCGCGGATGCCGTGCCAGCGGATGACGATGCGGACCTCGACCAGGGTGGCGGCGTCCGGGTGGCGTTCGGCGTACGCGTCGGCGACCTCGGCGAGCAGCGCCGGCTCGGCGGCGTACCGGTCCTGCTGACCCTCGATCTCGGCTCGGCGGATGCCGGTCGCCTCCTGGCCGAGGTCGATCACGGCGCCGGTGCTGCTCACCCCCTCCACCCGGGTGTCCGGGGCGGGTGCGTTCGGCGGGTTGGAGGTGGAGTACATCCGGAACGGGCCGAACGGGAAGTCGTCATCGCTGCCCCACAGGGTGCCGACGAGCAGCAGGACGGCACCGAGTGCGGTCGCGCCCAGCCGGGTCACGCGCCCGCGGGTGGTCAAGTTCTCCATCAGGTCGTGACGATACGGGATCTACCGGCCGCGTTGATTCCCTCCGTCGGTCAGTTCCCGCTGCCCGGGTCGGCGACCAGCCGGGCGCGCGTCCGGGTACGACGAAGGCCGGGCCCGTACGGGGCCCGGCCTCGCGTGCCGTCGCGGGGACGGCTCAGTGCTTGTGCTCGGCCAGCTGCTTGCGGACGTCGTCCATGTCCAGCGCCTCGACCTGCTCGATCAGGTTCTCCAGCGCGGACTCGGGGAGAGCTCCCGGCTGGGCGAAGACGATGACGCCGTCGCGGATCGCCATGATCGTCGGGATCGAGCGGATGTCGAACTTGGCGCCCAGCTCCTGCTGCGCCTCGGTGTCGACCTTGCCGAAGACGATGTTCTGGTGCTTCTCCGAGGAGCGCTCGTAGACCGGGGCGAACCGCTTGCACGGACCACACCAGTCGGCCCAGAAGTCGACCAGGACGATGCCGTCGTTGCCGGTCACCTCGTCGAAGTTCGTCGAGGTCAGCTCAACGGTTGCCATTGCACTCTCCGATCACCGCGGTTTATCTACGTCCCGTAGAACCAGGGCTGACCGTATCGAATTCCCGGGCGGTCGGGCACGAAACGTGCTCCGGGCTGCCTGGGGGCACCGAGGGTTATCGACTGACGTCTGTCCGTCCCGACGTGCGGAACGCAAGTGCACGACGCACTTGCGTGACCTGCCGTGATGGGAGCGTTTCCAAAGAGATCCACTAGATCGAGCGCTACGAATCGGTAACTTGCCCCTTGACAAGGAGGTATCCGGCCTGCAGAGATCGCTGATCAACCCATCCTCGACCACGGAGAGTAGTGTTACAAAAGGGTAAATGTGACTCCCGTCTCTGTCGAACCTACGGTGCCGTAGGGCAGAATTCTCCGCATCAGAGCGTGGGCGGCGGGTGCCGGGGAGGGCCCCGCCGCTCATTGCGTCTCCCCCCGTTCGAGTGACCGGTGTGACATTTCCGCCGGGGTCGCGCCCCACGGGTCGCCTTAACCACCGGTAAGGCATGCTGTGCCGAACTCCATCGCCGCCCGTCGAAGGGGAACAGGATGCAGTTCGGCCGTTACTACGAGGAGTTCGAGGTCGGAGCGGTCTACCGGCACTGGCCGGGCAAGACCGTCACCGAGTACGACGACCACCTCTTCTGCCTGCTCACCATGAACCACCACCCGCTGCACATGGACGCGCACTACGCCGAGACGGCCAGCCAGTTCAAGCGCAACGTCGTGGTCGGCAACTACATCTACTCGCTGCTGCTCGGCATGTCGGTGCCGGATGTCAGCGGCAAGGCGATCGCCAACCTGGAGGTCGAGTCGCTGCGACACGTGGCGCCCACCTTCCACGGCGACACCATCTACGGCGAGACCACCGTGCTGGACAAGCGCGAGTCCGGCTCCAAGCCCGACCGGGGCGTGGTGTCGGTGGAGACCCGCGGCTACAACCAGGACGGCACCATGGTCTGCGTCTTCCGCCGCAAGGTCATGGTCCCCAAGCGGGAGTACGCGGCCAGCGCCGTCCCCGACGGAGTGGACCCGGAGCGACCCAGCTTCCCCGAACCGCGCTGAGCACCGCGGCGGATCGACTTCCGCCGACCCGGGCTCCTTCCCCGCATCAGGTTCTGCCGGGGAAGGGGCCCTTTTCCCGTTTCGGGGCATATGCTGACGCCGGAGGTTCCGATGAGCCACTCCGTCGCCGGAGAGCCGCCCTCTGCCGGCCGCCGAGCCGCACCCTTGACGACCGCTGTCTACTCCGCCGCCGAGTGGGAACTGCTCACCAGCCTGCCCGGTCAGGTCCTCGTGGCCGCCGCCGCGCCCGGTCCCGGCCGTCCGGAACGGGGGGTCATGGCGGGCCTGGCCGGCCTGGATGCCGTGGCCGCCGGCCGGGCGTTCGACAGCGACCTGGTCCGCGCGGTGGTCGCCGCCATCTACGCCCGCCACGACGGCACCCCGGCGCCTGTCGAGCGGCTCACCGACCTCGTGGACCTGCTGGCGGCCTGTCGGGCGGCGGTCCGGGTCCTGCACCGGCGCGCCGACCCCGCCGACTCCGCCGCGTACCGCCAGTGGGTGCAGTCGGTCGCGGCCCGGGTCTGCCGGGTGGTGCCCGGCCCCCGCGAGCATCCGGCGGGCCAGCCGGCCAGCCCGGCCGACCGGCGCTTCCTGGACCGGCTCGGTGGCGCGCTGGGGCTGGGCTGAACCGGCAGCCCGGCGTGGCGCGCGCCGACCGTGTCCGTACCCTCTGATGACCGTGACCGACGACCAGTTCGAGGTGGGCGTGGGCCCCTGGCCGGGGGACCCGCCGGACGACCCGCGCTACGACCCGCAGTTGCTGGCCGAGGGGGACCGGCGCAACGTGGTCGACCGCTACCGCTACTGGCGGCACGAGGCGATCGTCGCGGACCTCGACCTGCACCGGCACGGCTTTCACGTCGCCATCGAGAACTGGCAGCACGATTTCAACATCGGCACGGTGGTCCGCAACGCGAACGCGTTCCTCGCCGCCGAGGTGCACATCGTCGGACGGCGTCGGTGGAACCGGCGCGGCGCCATGGTGACCGATCGCTACCAGCACGTCCGGCACCACGAGACGATCGAGGAGTTCGTCGGCTGGGCGGCCGAGCGAGGGCTGCCGGTGTTCGGTATCGACAACCTGCCCGGCTCGCGCCCGCTGGAGACCGGCACCCTGCCGCGGGACTGCGTGCTGCTGTTCGGCCAGGAGGGGCCCGGTCTCTCCGAACCGGCGCGCGCCGCCTGCGCCCAGCTTTACTCCATCGCCCAGTACGGCTCCACGCGGTCGATCAACGCGGGCGTGGCCAGCGGCATCGCCATGCACGCCTGGATCCGTACCCACGCCGGCCCGCCGCCGGACTGACCCCCGCTCGGTGCCGAATCGGACGGTCCGGCTTGACGTGCCGGTGGTCCGGGGTGACGGTGGGGATGTGAGTGTCGCGGTGAGTTGTCCGAGATGCGGGGGCCCAGTGCGGGCGCCGGATCTGATGCACACCGAATCGAGGTGCCTGCGCTGCGGCCCGGTGCCGCCGCTGCACGTGCCCGAGCACATCGGAGCGGAGATCGTGGCGAGCGTGGTGGACCGGATCACCGCGACCGCGGGTCCACCCGGTACCCCGCTGTGGTGCCCGTGGCCACTACCGCTCGGCTGGACCCTGACCGGTGTGGCGTACGCCGGGGACGACCGGACGGGAGTGCGGGCGACTGCGGTGGCCTGCGCCGGCCCGGCGCCGCTCGGTGGTGGCCCGGCGGACCTGGTTTTCGTGGCCGAGGAGCCGGGCGTGGGCCTGGGCACCAGGCTGGCCGGCCTGGCCGGTCCGGACCCCGGGCCGGAGTTGGTCGACGCGCTGGCCGACCCCGGGCCAGGTCACCCCGAGCACGTCGGGCAGGCGCGGATCCGGGTCGGCGGGCATCCAACTCCACTGTGGCTGGTGAATTCGCCGACGGATCGAAGCGCGTACGCCGGCGAGGCTCGGGGAATGTGGCTGCATGCGATAGCCTGGCCGGCGAGTGCGGGTCACCTACTCGCGGAAGATGTCGTGCTGCACGACCTGACCGAGTGGACTCCGCCCGAACTCGTGTACGGCGCACCGTCCCCGTACCTGCCCGGGAGGCCTGACATCCTTCCGGATTGACGGAGAACGGTCGCAGATATTCACTGTACGACACCACACTGATACTCTGGGTGCCGCTGCGGTAATGGGACCCGGCGCCGCGCGAGAGGATGGCCCGCCATGGTCAAGAAGGTCCTCACCTGGGCCGGAATCGCATTCTTGATCTTCTTCGTCGCCTACCGGCCAAACTCGGCGGCGGATGTGTTCAAGTCGCTCGGCGGCGGGATCGTCGACATCGCCCAGGGGTTCGGCGACTTCTTCACCAGCCTCGTCGCCTAACCGTCGATGGGCAGCCCCTCCGGTCCACCCTTCGACCCGGACGACCCCGATCGGGCCCGCCGGGAGCGCGACACCGAGCCGATTCCGCGGATCGGGCCAGATGACGGCCCGGGCTACGGTGCCGGGCCCGGCCTGTCCGACGGTCCGTCCCTATCGGACGACGTCGGCTACGGCGATGGGCCCGGCTATGCCGGCGAGGGTCGTTCCGGTCGCGCCTGGATCCGTGATCCAGAGGCCGGCTACCAGCCGCCGCAGATCTCCGAGGACGAGCTGGCCGGGTTGCGCGCCGACGCGACCGGCTCGACTCCCCGGCGAGTGCTGCCACTGGAGGACGAGCCCAGCTCCCTGGTCGCCCGCTACCTCTTCCCCACCGAGCGCTACCGGGGTGAGTGGAAGCGGCACTGGATCCACCTCACCACCCCGCTGTTGATCGGCATCGCGGCGACCTTCGTGCTCGGTTACCTCTCCGGCTTCCTCGCCGGGCAGAACGTGGGCGCGCTGACCACCATCGCCGTGCTGCTCTGGTTCGCGGTGATGGGTTGGGTGGCCTGGAAGGTCGCCGACTGGTGGTATGACCGGTTCATTCTGACCAACAAGCGGGTCATGGTGGTCAACGGCATCATCACCCGCCGGGTCGCCATGATGCCGCTGGTCCGGGTCACCGACATGAAGTACGAGCAGACGCCGAGCGGCCGGGCACTCAACTACGGCACCTTCGTGCTGGAGTCCGCCGGCCAGGAGCAGGCGCTGCGCGAGATCAAGAACCTGCCCAACCCGAACGAGCTCTACCTGCGAGTGGTCGAGGAGATGTACGAGCCGCAGGCGGTCGAGGCCCGGCTGGGCAAGGAGGCCGACGAGGCCAAGGCCGACGACGGGGCGTGAAGGTTTTCGTCCGAACATCGGAGCAAGTGCGCACCTTTCGTCATGGACCGGAGCGCCTCTGACGTGGCACTCTGCCAGGACGGCTGGGGCGCGGAGGTGCGATGGTGGCGAGCAGGGACCCGTTGGAGGAGGAGTTTCGCGACTTCGTCGCGGCTCGCTCTGCCGCCCTGCTGCGCACCGCGTATCTGCTCACCGGCGACTGGGCCACGGCCGAAGACCTGCTCCAGACGGCACTGACCAAGACCTACCTGGCGTGGAAGCGGCTCGGCGGGATCGAGGCCGTCGAGCCGTACGCGCGCCGCGTGATGGTCAATACATCGACGAGTTGGTGGCGGCGGCGCTGGCACGGTGAGCGCCCCACCGAGGTGCTGCCCGAGCGGGCCGGCGTCGACGAGATCGAACAGCAACTGGATCGTGACCTTCTCTGGCGGCACCTCAGAGAGCTGCCCAACCGGCAGCGGGCGGTGCTGGTGCTGCGCTACTACGAGGACATGTCGGAGGCGCAGACCGCCGCGATGCTGGACATCTCCCCGGGCACGGTGAAGAGCCAGGCCTCCCGGGCGCTGTCCACGCTGCGCCGGCGAATGGGAGCCGACGCGCCGGACCTGGTCGGCGGGTCCGCCACCGAGCGCCGGACGGCCGCCGGCACCGACCGGGCCGGCGGCGCGGGCGCCCCGACCGGGCCAGCCCCCGCCACCGGAGCCGCCGCGGCCAGGCAGCCCCGGACGGCGTCCGGCCGAGCCGCGCCTCGTCCGGCCACGCCCCGCGCGGCCGTGCCCCGTCCGGCCGTGCCCCGCCAAGCCGAAGTGCCGGTCGAGATGCCCGCAGCCCCGGCGGCCGTGCCCGTCGGCACGGGCTCCGGTGAGCAGCGGTGAACGCAATCCCGGGCCGGTCCGACAACCTGACGGGCCACCCGCCGCGTCCTTACCACGTGCGACGTGACGAGCTGGAAGGGGCGGTGCGGGAGACCCTCTCGCACCAGGTCGCCGTCGCCCGCCCACTGAGCGCCGACCCGGCCGGTCAGGCCATCCGCCGAGCGAAGCGGATCCGGCGCCGGCGTACCGGTGCCGGCCTCGCCCTCGCGGCAGTCGCCACCGTGCTGGTCAGCACCGGCATGGCGCAACTCGTCGACGACCCTGGCCGACAAGGCACACCCATCGTCGTGATCGGTGACCCGAACCCGTCGGGCCGGCCGATTCCCTCGGCCACGGCTTCCGTCGCCGCGCCCGCACCCGGGACGTCCGTCGACGTGCTCGCCGGCGCGACGCTGATCAGCGTGAGCGGCGGGCGCCTGGAACTGCCCGGCGTCGGCCCGGCGGAGCGCGCCCACCTGCTGCCCAGCGGCGGTGGTTGGTTGGTGGTCGGCGCGCCGACCACCGCCGGCCGCTCCCTCTGGGTGGCGCAGCGCGACGGGTTGGTGCAGGTGCTGCTGGCCGGCGCGGGCTCGATCGTCGTGGCACCCGACGGTCGCCAGGTCGCCTGGCGCGACGGCACCGGCCTGCTGGTGGCGGGGGTGGTGGGCACCCAGCTCATCGGGCCGGTGCGCACGCCCATGCCGACCAACGCGGAGCCGGTCCGATTCGTCGGCGACAGCGTGCTGGTGCGGCTCAACCCGGACGATGCGGGTCACATCCTGTGGCGGCCGGGCGTCGGACAGCTCACCGCGGGCACCGACCGGAGCACGCTGAACGTCTACGGCGCGCTGCCCGACGGACGGCTGGTCGGTCAGGTGTCCACGGGCGACCCGGCCAGGACCTGCCTGGCGATGCTCGACCCGAAGCGTGGCCTGAAGCCGGTGCTCACCGGCTGTGGCCCGGAGCTGAGCCCGGACGGAGCTGGTGGAATCTCGGCCGACGGTCGATGGCTGTTGGTGAACGGGTCGGTCGGCAAGGCCAGCGGGTCCCTGCTGGTCGACCTGCAACGGCTCGGGCCGGACGTGACCGCCGTACCAGCAGGCCCGCCGGTTACCGGCGAGATCGCCTGGACGACCGCCTCGGACGCCACCTACGTCGACGGCGCCGGCAACGTGGTCCGGGTCAACGTTGACCGGGTGCGGTCCGGCAAGCTGGCCGACCCGACCCCGGTGCCCGGCGTGCAGCCGGGGGATCGGCCGGTCCTGGTGACCGGCTCCTGACCTCCACCGGTCGCGCTCGGGTGGACCTCGGCGCGCCCGGCTCGGCGGTCCTCGATAGCGTCGAGCGGTGACCTCGCGTACCGGCCCGTCCCCGCGGATCGACCTGCACGCCCACTCGACGGCCAGCGATGGCACGCTGAGCCCGGCCGAACTGGTCCGTGCGGCCGCGCACGCCGGGCTGGACGTGCTGGCGATCACCGACCACGACACCACCGCCGGCTGGGCTCCGGCCGTGCGGGCGCTGCCACCCGGGCTGCGCCTGATCCGGGGTGCGGAGCTGTCCTGTCGCTGGTCCGGCGTGCAGCCGGCGGTGCCGTTGCACCTGCTGGCGTACCTGTTCGACCCGGACCACCCGGAGTTGGTCGCCGAGCTGGCCCGGGTGCGGGTCGCCCGCGAGGAGCGGGGCGAACGGATCGTCACGCTGCTGCGCGCCGACGGCATCGACGTGAGCTGGGCGGACATCCTGGCCGGCGCGGGCGGCGGCACGGTGGGTCGGCCGCACATCGCGCAGGCGCTGATCCGGGCCGGCCTGGTCGGCAACACCCGCGAGGCGTTCGGCCCGGACTGGCTGGGCGAGCGGTACCGGCTGCCCAAGGAGGACATCGACGTGTTCCGGGCGATTCGGCTGGTCCGGGAGGCCGGCGGCGTGCCGGTCTTCGCCCATCCGCGGGCCACCCGACGCGGCCGGGTGGTGCCCGACGAGCTGATCGCCGAGCTGGCCGCCGCCGGGCTGGCCGGCCTGGAGGCCGACCACGAGGACCACAGCCCGGCCGAGCAGGCGCACGTACGGGGGCTCGCCGCCGAGCTGGGCCTGCTGGTCACCGGCTCCTCGGACTTCCACGGCACCCACAAGACCGTCCAGCTCGGCGCGTTCACCACCAGCGTCGAGGCGTACGAGCGGATCGTCGCCGCCGGGGTGACCGAGGTCGCTTCGGGCTGATCCCGGTTTGGGCCGACAGTGGCGCGGCTAGGTTGATCACGTGGATCTGAAGCTGTTCGGCGAGGTTTTCGTGACCCTGCTGGTGATCACCGACCCGCCGGGCATGATGCCGATCTTCCTTGCGCTGACCGGCCCGCTGACGGCCCGGGACCGCAACCGGGCAGCCTGGCAGGCGGTCGCGCTGGCGCTCGGCGTGATCGTGGTCTTCGCGGTGGCCGGGCAGACCCTGCTCGACTACCTGCACGTGGACCTGCCTGCCCTGCAGGCGGCAGGTGGGCTGCTGCTCATTCTGGTCGCCCTGGAACTGTTGACCGGCAAGACCGACGACCCCAGTCAGCAGGCCACCTCGAACATCGCGCTGGTGCCGCTGGGCACCCCGCTGCTGGCCGGCCCCGGCGCCATCGTCGCGACCATGCTCTTCGTCCAGCAGGCCGACGGGCTGGGCGACTTCACCGCCATCGCCGCGGCGATCCTCGCCGTGATGGTCGCGGTGTGGATCGTGCTGCGCTTCTCCGGTGGCATCGTGAAGATCCTGCGCCCCGGCGGGATCGAAGTGCTGACCCGGATCGCCGGCCTGTTGCTGGCCGCGATCGCCGTGCAGCTCATCGCCGACGCGGTGGCCGCCTTCGTCACGCAGTACATGAACATGACCTGACCCGGGACACTCGCGATGTCGGGGGTGGATGGCAGGATCGCAGGCGTGCGAAGAGCCTCTTCAGCCGGACGACCCGCCGCTGGCGGCCGGGCCCCTCAGCAGCGCGCCGGCGGCGCCGAGCAGCTCGGCTTCGAGGGCATGCCGGAGCGGCTCTTCGTCTGCACTCCGAGCAAGCTCGGCGCGTACGCGGACTGCCCGCGCCGCTACCGCTACTCCTACGTCGACCGGCCGGCCCCGCCCAAGGGCCCGCCGTGGGCGCACAACTCGCTCGGCGCCAGCGTGCACACCGCCCTGAAAAACTGGTATGCGCTGCCCGCCGACCGGCGCCGCCCCGAGGCGCTGGCCGCCCTGCTCAAGGGCACCTGGGTCCGCGAGGGCTACCGCGACGACGAGCAGGAGCGGGCCGCCTACCGGCGGGCGTTGGGCTGGCTGGAGGCGTACGTCGAGACGCTGGAGCCGGAGGCCGACCCGCTCGGCGTGGAGCGGGTGGTGGCGGTCAAGACCGCGGTGCTGGCCTTCAACGGTCGAGCCGACCGCATCGACTCCCGCCCCGGGCCGGACGGCCAGGAGCTGGTCATCGTCGACTACAAGACCGGCCGGACCGGGCTCGACACGGACGACGCCCGGGGCTCGCAGGCGCTGGCGCTCTACGCGTACGCGGCCGAGCGGGTGTTCCGCCGGCCGTGCCGTCGGGTGGAGTTGCACCACCTGCCGACCGGCGCCGTCGCCGCCCATGACCACACCGTCGAGTCGCTGGCCCGGCAGTTGACGCGGGCCGAGGAGACGGCGCGCGACATCATGGTGGCCGAGCGGACGGTCGCCGACGGCGGCGACCCGGATGAGGCGTTCCCGGTGGCGCCCGGCTCCCGTTGTGGCTGGTGCGACTTCCGGCGTCACTGCCCGACGGGGGCGCAGACGCCGGGCAAGGAGCCGTGGGCGGCCATGGACCGGTCCGCCGACGGCTGACCCCCGGCCGGCGGGGGTCGGTTGGGTCAGCCGGCCAGCGGGGTGGCGGTGAGCCGTTCCGCCCGCTGCTTCGCGGCCTGTAACAACGGTCCCTCGATGTAGCGGCGGGGCACCGCGCCGAGCGCCAGCCGCAGGGCGCGCACGGTCAGGTCCGCCGTCAGGGCGGTGGTGGGCAGTCCGAGCCCGCCGTACATCCGGTGGGCCCAGGCCGGCAGCAGCGCGAGCGCGGTCCCGGCGATCCCCAGGTACGCCCAGCGTGGTGGCCCGAGGGTGAGCCCCAGCCGGGCCGGCAGGCTGAGCTTCCACGGCAGCGGCGGGGCGGTGAGGAAGAGCGCGGTCTCCGCGGCCTCCCGGGTCATCCGCAGCTCCGGCCGCACGGCGCGGTAGTACGCCGCCACCTCGGCGGCGGTGCCCGGGACGCTGGTCGGGTCCAGGCCGACCAGCGCGGCGGAGCGGCGTTGCTCGGTGTAGTAGCCGTCGACCTCATCGTCGGTGAGCGGCAGGCCGGCCCGGCGGGCCGTGCTGAGGAACGACTCGACCTCGGTGACGTGCACCCAGCGCAGCAGGTCCGGATCGTCGATCCGGAACTCGTCGCCGGTGAGCGGGTCGGTGGCCCGCATCCGGCCGTGCAGCCGGCGCAGCCGCGCTCCGGCTGCCTCCGCCTCGGCGGTGGTGCCGTAGACGGTGGTCGCCACGTAGGTGGCGGTGCGGACCAGGCGGCCCCAGGCGTCGGTGCGGTAGTTGCTGTTCTG
Source organism: Micromonospora sp. NPDC000668 (assembly GCF_042897975.1). Taxonomy (NCBI): domain Bacteria; kingdom Bacillati; phylum Actinomycetota; class Actinomycetes; order Micromonosporales; family Micromonosporaceae; genus Micromonospora; species Micromonospora sp. NPDC000668. The sequence continues at coordinate 491,826 of NZ_JBIAYP010000002.1, read as the reverse complement.
CGCGACCCCGGCCATCGCCAGCGGGTGCAACGCCTGGAGGTAGAGCGAGCGCAGGCCGGCGACGATCAGGATCGGCTCCTCGTGCACCTTCCACGTGACCGAACCCGGACCGAAGAGACCGAGGTCATCGGAGTCCACCGCCCAAGAGTGCCACGGGCGGGCCGACCTCGCCGGTCACCTCCCGGCGGCTCGGGCCGGGTCAGCTGTCGGCGGAGCGGCGGGCCTGGCAGCCCGGGCAGAGACCCCAGAAGGTCACTTCCGCCTCGTCCACCTCGAAGCCGTGCGCGACGTTCGCCTCCAGGCAGGGAGCGCTGCCCACCGTGCAGTCGATGTCGGCGATCTCGCCGCAGCCCCGGCAGACCACGTGGTGGTGGTTGTCGCCGGTACGCGCCTCGTAGCGGGCGGGGCTGCCGGCCGGCTCGATCCGGCGGGACAGCCCGGCCCGGGACAGCGCCCCCAGCACGTCGTAGACCGCCTGGGTGGAGACCGAGTCGAGGCGTTCGCGGACCTGCCGGGTGATCTCGTCGACCTCCAGGTGACCACCGCCGGCCAGCACGTCCAGCACCGCGAGGCGCGGTCGGGTGACGCGCAGGCCTCTCGATCGCAGCAGCTCCTCGGCAGCGGACATACGCCAATGACAGCACGTGTGACCAGCGCCGACAACCGACGTCCGGGCGGGGTGGTCACGGACACAGCCGGAAGGCGGAGGCTGGATCGCCTCGCGATGAACCCGATCGGGACGCCGCGCGTGTGTCCGGTCGAGAGCTTGAGGACAACCTACGGACCCGTAGGCTGGCGAACCCGTGATCCACCTGGAGGGTGTCGATGTTCGAGGAGATCCTGGGTCTACCGGTACACGTCCTGGTGGTCCACGCGGTGGTCGTGTTCGTGCCGCTGCTGGCCGTGCTGGCCATCGCGTACGTGGGGCTGCCGCGCTGGCGGCACCGGCTGGACTGGGCACTGGGCCTCCTCGCCGTGGCCGCGCCGCTGACCACCTTCGTGGCCGTCCAGTCGGGTGAGGCGTTCACCGACGCGCTGGTCGCCAAGGGTTTTCAGGGCCCGATCCTCGACCAGATCTTCGAGCACTCCCGCTACGGCGACATTTTGTTCCGGATCGTGCTGCCGCTCGGGATCGTGGCGATCCTGTTGCTGGTGGCGACCAGCGGGCATCCCCGGGTGCCGCGGCTGCCGGCATTGGTGACCCCGGTGCTGGCGGTGGCGGTCGTCGCGCTGTCCATCGCCGCCCTGGTCTACGTCTACCTGACCGGCCACTCCGGCGCCCAGGCCGTCTGGAGCACCACCCTCTGACCGTCGGCCGGGACGCGAGTCAGAAGATGATCCGCGAGCAGAGCAGACAGACCAGCACCACCAGCACCACGCCGGCCGCCGCGCCGAAGCCGTAGGTGAGCCGCTGCGAGCGCTGCTCGGCTGCGTCCAGGCCGGCCATGTCCTGCGGCGGCAGCCGCCGGGGCGGAGCCGCTTCCAGGTGTACGGGTGGACGCCAGCCCGCTGGTGGCGGCACGCTCGGCGGCGGTCCGGCGTACGCGCTCGCCGGTGCGGTTCCGGGTGCGGGTGCGGGTTGGTCCGCCGCCGCGTCACCACCGCTCCCGGGCCGTCGCCAGTAGTCGTCCGGGGTGTTGCCACCGCTGGGGGTCGTCACGCCGTCCGACGCTACCAACGCGGCCGGCGGCCCGGTCGCTTCTGGCCGGCGCGCCACCGTCCGCGATCGGTCCGCTGCCGTCGGCTGCGTTAGTCTTGCCGTTCGTGAGCACCGAGGACCCCGGCACGCAGGGCGCGCGTGGCGACGATGAGCGCACCGTCGACCTGAGCGATGACTTCGTGGTGCTGCCCGAGCAGACCACCGACGACACCGACCGCGGCTGGGGCGAGCGGACCGGCGGCAACGACGACTGGCTGCTCGCCGAACGCCCCCCGCACTGGGACTGACCCCGGCGGCGGGCTGCGGTCAACCGCGGACGACGATGGCGAACCGGCTTCCCTCGGGCAGCCCGACCGCGCGTTGCGCCTGGTCGGGGCGGAGCGCCAGATAGAGCGCCGCGGACCCGTCTGTCGCCCCGGCACCCAGCACGTCCAGCACCAGCGCTCGGGGAGCGAGCAGCGCCGCCTCGGTGCCCGTCCCGCCCGGTGGCGCCGCCAGCAGATCGACCCGCGCCCCGGGGCGGACGACCGCCAGTGCGGCCGGCTCGGCCAGCCGGACCGGCACCCCGACCGCGCCACTGGGCAGCGGTAGCGGCCTGGACGTCGCCTGCGTCCCGTCGGCCGCCGCGCTACTCCCGGTCGGCACCAGCCCGTCGACCGGGCCATTCGGGTCGGCCGGCCCACTCCCGTCGGCCTTTCCCGCGCTGTCGACCGTGCCATCCGCGCCCGCTGCTCCAGGCGACCGCGCGGCCGTGGTCGGCGGGCAGCCGGTCGGGGTGTGCAGGACGGCGGCGGCCAGGCCCAGCAGCGCGGCGACCAGACCGGCCCGGAGCAGGGTGCGCCCGCCGGGCAGGGCGAGCCGGCGCAGCGGGCGCAACGCCCGCGCGGAGTCTGGATCGCCGGTCGCCATCTGCCGCCTCCCGTCCCGGGTGCCGCAGCGACACCCGTGGGCGGCAGGTTAGGACGGTCGGGGCTCGCTCAGACGGCCGTCCCCCGGCGCCTGTGGACAACCAGCCGGCCTGTGGACAACCACCTACCGACCGATCCGACCTGCTATGGCGCGCGGGAGGACCACCCGATCGACCCGGGTGGATCAGACCCGACCCGGCTCAATGGGTGGCGGTCAGGACGTGGTGCTGGCCGCCGGGGCTTTGCCGCTGCTCGACCCGCCGGACGACGACGAGGAGGAGTTGGACGACGAGGACGACCCGGACGACGAGGAGGAACCGGACGAGGAACTGGAGGATGACCCGGAGTCCCCACCCGAGGACGACGAGGACGACTCGGACTTAGCCGGCTTGCCCGCCGTGCCGGCGGCCGTCGTCTCGGAGCCGGACGCCCGCGAGTCGGTGCGGTAGAAGCCGGAGCCCTTGAAGACGATGCCGACCGAGTTGAAGACCTTGCGCAGCCGCCCCTGACACGCCGGGCACTCGGTCAGCGGCTCGTCAGAGAAGGACTGCACCGCCTCGAGCTGGTTACCGCACGCGGTGCAGGCGTACTGGTACGTGGGCACGTTCTCCTCCGGATCTGGACTCGGCCAGTTGGCACTCGACCTATTCGAGTGCCAATGGTGCGTCATTCGGCCCGGGTTCGTCCAGCGGACGTGTGGGGCGCGACACCATGCGCCGTACCCGGGCCGGCGTCAAGCGTACGCATGCCCTCGGCCGGGGTGACGACCGCGCGGACCGGGCGGTCGTGCGGCTCGACGGGCAACGCCTCGACCAGCTCGCCATCGTGCAACGGGACCACGGTCAGCGTCGCCGTGGGCACCCGGGCCAGCGCCCGGTCGTACGAGCCGCCGCCACGCCCCAGCCGCCGGCCCTGCCGGTCGACCGCCAGAGCCGGTACGACCACCAACTCCGCGGCGGTCACCGCGGCCACCCCCAGCCGGGCACCGGTCGGCTCCCGGATACCCCGGCCGGCAGCGATCAAAGCGTCCGGTCCGGTATACGCCGCCCAGTCCAGATCCAGGTCGTCACGGAGCACCGGCAGCAGCAGCTCGGCGTCGGCCGGCAGCGCCGCCCGCAGCACCTCCGGTAGATCAGCCCCGCCCGGTTCGGAACCGACCGGCACGTACGCCGTCATCCGGCTGGGGCGCAGCCGGCGTACCAGCGCGACCAGCTCGGCCTGGACGCGCCCGGCGGCTGCGGCCCGGGCCGGCCCGGACAGCGACCGGCGGTGGGCGAGCAGCTCGGCGCGGGTGTCCCGCTTCGCCACTCGGGTCACTTCCGCTTCATCAGAAAATTCCGGCACGCAACACTCCTGACGCAACGCCTCTCCCGCGGTTGCTCTGTGTCAGCATCGCAAGCAACGGAGGCGGAACTTCCGGGGGGACCGAGTGACGCTACGCGGGCGGTTGACGGCAGCCTTCCTCGTAGTGGTGCTCGGCCCGGTCCTGCTCGGCGCGTTCTTTGTCGCCTCCATCGTCACCGCCGTCGATCGCAGCCGCTCCACCGAGCGCCTGGGGGTGGCGGCGTCCACCGTCCGTACCTCGATCGACGCGCTCTGCCAACAGCTACGTGCCACCGCCGACGCGGTCGCCCTCACCGCCGACCCGTCCGGTGCCGCCGATCAACTGGTCGGCCGGGGGCTGGCCGCCGCAGTGCTGATCACCGACGTGACCGGTCGGGTCACCTACGCCTCGCCCGGCGCGCCGTCGACCCCCTGGCGGGACTGCACCGGCCCGACCGCGGCGTCGTCCGGCCCGGTCCGTGCCCTGGCCGCCCGGGTCGACCTGCGCGACCGGGCCGGCACCCTGCTCGGCACGGTGGCGGCCGCGCAGTTGGTCGACCCGGCCTTCGTGGCCCGGCTCGCGGCGGTGACCGGGGTGGCGGTCACCCTGCTCGACGGCGGTGCGAGCGCCGCGCGGTTCACCCACACCACCGAGTCGCGCGAGGTACGCGACGCGGTGCTGGCCGCTGCCAGCACGGTCGACAACGAGCGGGTCACCGAGACCAGCGAGGGCCGGTACGTGCGGCGGATCGGCCCGTCGACCGGGCAGCCGCTGCCGCTGGTGCTCTCGGTGCCCAGCGAGCGGCCACCGGGACTGCACGCCACGCTGGCCGGCGTGGTCGGGCTGGCCGGGCTGCTCGCCGTCCTGACCGCCTGGCGACTGGCCCGGGTGACCACCCGGCCGCTGATGGAACTCGCCGGTGCGGTGGACCGGGTGGCACACGGCGACCTGACCGCCCGGGTGCCGGTGCGCAGCCGCGACGAGTTGGGCCGGCTGGCCGCGGCGTTCAACCGGATGACCCGGGAGACCGGGTCCTACGTCGCGGCGCTCACCAGCAGCCGGGACCAGCTACGCGGGCACCTCGCGGTGCTCGGCGACACCCTGGCCAGCACGCACGACCTGCAGCGCATCCTGCGGGTGATCCTGCACAGCGCCATCGCGGCAACCGGGGCGCGGGCCGGAGCGGTGCTGCTGGTGGAGGCCGGTGGGGTGCTCGTGGCGCAGTGCACCGAAGGGCTGGACGGGCGCTGGCCGGAGGGAGCCGCGGACGGGCCGCAGACGTTGCGGGTGCCGGTGGGCGTCGGGGTGGTCGGCGCGGTGGCCGCCACCGGCGAGCCGCAGCGGGGGCGGATGGAGCCCACCGAGGTCCCGGTGGGTGAGCCGCGCTGCCGCACGTACGTCGCGGTCCCGTTCGCCACGCCGGGCGGCGGTGCGACGGCCACCCCGGCCGGGCCGATCGGGGGCGTCGGGCCGGTCGGGTCGTTCGGACCGATCGGGGGCGCCGCTGGCGGCTCCGCACCCGCCGAGGAGGCTGGCGCACCCGCGGCGGCACTCGGCGTGCTGGCCCTCTACGACCGGCTGGGCGCCGACGAGTTCGACGACGACGACCTGGTCACCCTGCGCACCTTCGCCGGGCACGCGGCGGTGGCGGTGGACAACGTCCGGGTGCACGAGGAGGCGCAGCGGCTCTCGCTCACCGACCCGCTCACCGGGCTGTGGAACTACCGCTACCTGCGCGAGTCGATCCGACGGGAGGTGGAACGGGCCAGCCGGTTCGGCCGGATGCTCAGCGTCCTCGCCCTGGACCTGGACCGGTTCAAGGACGTCAACGACACGTACGGACATGCGGCGGGGGACACCGTGCTGGCCGAGTTCGCCCGACGGATGCGCGGCGAGATCCGCGAGGTGGACCTGGCCTTCCGGCAGGGCGGCGAGGAGTTCGTGCTGCTGCTACCGGAGACCGACTCCCGGGGCGCGGCGATCGTGGCGGAGCGGCTGGGCGCGGCGGTCCGGGAGACGCCGATCGCCGTCGAGGCGTACGCGGGGCCGGTCGTGGTGACCGTGTCGGTGGGCATCGCCGTCTACCCGGACCACGGCAGCACCGGGCGGGACGTGCTGGAGGCCGCCGACGACGCGCTCTACGCAGCCAAGGCTGCCGGCCGGGACACCTACCGGGTCGCCGAGTTGTGCCCGGACGTGCCGACGCGTGAGATCCCGGTCCCGGCGGGGGCGGTGAGCCCACCGGACGGGCTGCCGCGCGCCGGCCAGCCCGTGCAGGTCATCCGGGAGCCGGGCGGGCACGCCCGGTCGGAGCCGGCTGTGGGCGTACCGGAATCGCCGCCGGTGGGGCCGGCGCACGCTCGGCCGGAATCGGCCAACGACCCGGCGGCCAGCGCCGCGGACGAGGCCCTGGCCGGCCCGGACGCTGCCCGGCCTGGGTCGGGCGGCGGCGCGTCTTCCGGGCCACACCCGCCGCGGCAGAGCCGTGGCCGATAGTCTCGCGGCATGTCGGAGCACTCAGCGAGCCCTTCACCGACGGTCGCCGCAACCGGCCGTCCCCTGGCGGTCAAGGCCGTCATCCCGGCGGCCGGACTGGCCACCCGGTTCCTGCCCGCCACCAAGGCGGTGCCCAAGGAGCTGCTGCCGGTGGTGGACCGGCCGGTGTTGCAGTACATCGTCGAGGAGGCCACCCAGGCCGGCATCGGTGACGTGTTACTGATTACCGGCCGGGGTAAGACATCGATGGTGGATCACTTCGACCGTCGCCCCGACCTGGAGACCAGGCTGGAGGAGAAGGGCGACACCGAGCGGCTGGCCGCCGTGCGCCGGCCCAGCGAACTCGCCGAGATCTACACCGTCCGGCAGCCGGAGCAGCTCGGCCTCGGCCACGCCGTCGGGTACGCCGAGTCGCACGTCGGTGACCAGCCCTTCGCGGTGCTGCTCGGCGACGAGTTCGTCAAGCCGTCCGAGCCGCTGCTGCCGGCGATGCTGGAGCTGCAAGCCCGCACCGGCGGTGTGGTGCTCGCCTTCTTCGAGGTCGACCCGGCCGACACCAAGCGGTACGGCATCGCCTCCGTGGAGCCCGCCGAGGCGGAGCTGACCGACATCGGCGAGGTCGTCAAGGTGACCGGCATGGTGGAGAAGCCGCAGCCGGAGGACGCGCCGAGCAACCTCGCCGTGCTCGGCCGCTACGTGCTGCCGGGCCGGATCTTCGACGCGATCCGGCGGACCAAGCCGGGCAGCGGCGGCGAGATCCAGCTGACCGACGCGATGGAGCTGCTGCGCACCGAGGGCACGCCGGTGCACGCGATCGTCTACCGGGGCACCCGCTACGACACCGGCATGCCGCTGGGCTACCTCCAGACGGTGGTGCAGATCGCCGCCGAACGCGAGGACCTCGGCACCGAGTTCCGCGCCTGGCTGGCCGACTTCGTCAACGCCGACGCGGCAGGCGGATCTGGTACATGACCGCGACGGCCGACGCCGAGGCGGCCGCGAACGAGTTGACGCCGCTCGCCGACTACCTGGGCAGCGTGCTGCGCAGGTTACGCGCGCTGCCGCCACTCGACCTCGACCTCACCCAGGCGCACGGCAACGTCCTCGCGGAGGACGTCGTCGCGCCGCACGCCTTCCCGGCCTTCGACCAGGCGGCCGTGGACGGGTACGCGGCCCGCTGGGAGGACATCTCGGGAGGGGGCCGGGGGCCGAGCTACGTCCCGGCTCCTTCCGGCACGCCCGGGGGTCGGACCATCCGGCTCAACGTGGTCGGCGACCTCGGCGCGGCGAGCTGGCGGCCCGTCCGGCTCACCCCGGGTTCGTGCTTCTCGGTGGCCGCCGGGGCGCCGCTGCCGGTCGCCGCCGACGTCGTGGTTCCGGTGGAGTGGACCGACCAGGGAATGGCCGCGGTGGAGATCTTCCGCACCCCCAAGCGGGGGTACGGGGTCCGCCGCGCCGGTGAGGAGTTGCCCGCCGGCACCCTGCTCGCCCGGGCCGGCACGTACGTCTCCCCGGCGTTGGTCGCGGTCTTCGCCGCCACCGGCATCGGGCACGTGGTGGTCCGGCCCAGCCCGCGGGTGGTCATCGTGGCGACCGGCGACGAACTGGTCGACGTGGGCCGGGGTAGCCAGCCCGGGCAGGTGGTGGACGCGAACTCGCACGCGTTGACCGCCGCCGCCGCCGAGGTGGGCGCACTGGCGTACCGGGTGGGCATCTGCGACGACGACCCGGAGGGGCTGCGCGGTCTGCTGGAGGACCAGACCCTGCGCGCCGACCTGATCATCACCACCGGGGGGACCGGCACCGGCCCCGGCGACATGGTGCGCCGGATCCTGTCCCGCCGGGAGGGCAGCCGGGCCGGGCCGGTCACCTTCACCGACGTGGCGCTCTATCCCGGTACCGCGCTCGGGTTCGGCACGGTCGGCGCCGAGGAGGTGCCGGTGGTCTGCCTGCCCGGCGACCCGGGCGCCGCGCTGATCGGCTTCGAGGTGCTGGCCCGCCCTGCCATCCAACTGCTCGCCGGCGCCGAGCCGGTCTTCCGGCCCAGCGTGCGGGCTCACCTGCTGGAGACCGTGTCGTCCCCGGGTGGGCTGCGCGAGTTCCGGCCCGCACACGTCGCTGAGCGGCGCGGCGGCGGTTACACGGTGCAGCCGCTCAGCGGTGGGCCGTTCACCCTCTCCGGGCTGGCCGAGGCGAACGGGCTGCTGGTGCTCGGCGAACGGGTCACCACCGCCGCGGCCGGCTCCACGGTGGACGTCCTGTTGTTGGACCGTCGCCGGTGACGATGCCCCGGTCGGCCCGCCCGCGGTTGCGGTGGTCCGTTCGGGTGTTTCGCGGGCCGCATGCGCTCGCGCGGTTGTGCCGGTCCGTTCCGGCGGTTCGCGCGCCGCATGCGCCCGCGCGGTTGTGCCGGTCCGTTCCGGCGGTTCGCGCGCCGCATGCGCCCGCGCGGTTGTGCGGTCCTTTGTCGTGAGCGCGGTGGGTCCACTTGCGCACGACACGGTCCCGCGCGGGAGACTGTCCGGGTGAGTCTCTTCGGCCCCGCGCGGGCGCCCGGCTGGCCGGCGGTGCTGGTCGACGGTCCGGTGCTGCTGCGGCCCTACCGGCGCTCCGACGCCGCCGCGTGGTCGGAGGTGCGCAGGGCCAACCGGGCCTGGCTGGCACCCTGGGAGTCGTCGCTGCCCGGTAGCTGGGACGAGCTGAACTCGCCGGCCGCGTTCCGCTGGGTGCACCGCGACCAGCGGCGCTCGGCCCGCGAGGGTGAGGGCATGCCGTTCGCCGTCTGCCTGCGTGAGGCCGACCGGGATCGGCTGGTCGGGCACCTCAACGTGGGCAGCATCGTGCGGCGGGCGTTCTGCTCCGGGTACGTCGGCTACTGGGTGGATGCCCGAGTCGCTGGTCAGGGGGTGATCCCGACGGCGCTCGCGCTGGCCGTGGATCACGCGTTCGGCCCGGGCGGGCTGCACCGGGTGGAGGTCAACATCCGGCCGGAGAACCGGCCGTCCCGGCGGGTGGTGGAGAAGCTGGGCTTCCGCGAGGAGTCGTACCACGTGCGCTACATGCACATCGACGGCGCCTGGCGGGACCACATCGGATACGCGATGACCAGTGAGGAGATCGCTGCCGAAGGCGGTCTGCTGGCCCGCTGGCACCGGGTGCGCGCCGCTGCGCGGTAGGTCGTCCCACGGGCGGGATCGGCGCGGCGCGGCGGCATCCCGGTCGGTGCGCCGTAACCTCAAGTAACTGCAAGCTGCGGCAAGCGCTGCCCGTCCGGACGATCCACGCAACCGAGCGCAATCGGTGGAAGATCCTGCGGTCGAAAGGCGGTTGCTCCGAATTCGGTGACGGGAGGGGTGAGGGTGCCGACCTCGGTGCTCCTCGCCGTCCTCGCCGCCGCTGGCCTGCTCGCCCTGGCCCCGGCGTTGGTCCGCCGGTACGACGCCACCGAGCGGCTGGTGGCGGAGCGGGCGCAGTCGACGGCGCGGGTGCTCCAGCGCCGCCGGCGACGCCGCACTGTGCCGGGACGGCGACCCGTTCACCCTCCGCGTTCGCTAGTCGTCACTTTGAGTGAGGATGCGACTACTGGAGTGCTGACCGCGCCGGTCTCCGCGCCCCCGGCGGGCCGCCGCTCCGGCCGGCTGCGAGCCGTACCCCCCGCCCCGAAGCGGTCCCGCCGCCGCCCGCCGCCCCGCCGGCAGCACACCCCCGCCGTGTACCGCCGTCGCCGGGTGCTCGCCGCCCTGTTGCTGCTCAACTTCGTCGAGTTGATCGGCGTGCTGTTCGTCAGCCCCGGCTTCTGGATCAGCTTCTCGGTCACGTTCCTGCTGCTGGCCGTGTACGTCGTCCACCTGCGGGGTCAGGCACTGGCCGGCCGCCGTCGGCGCCGCGCCCGGGCCCGGGAGGCGGCCTGGCTGGCCGCCCGGCAGGCCGAGGTGCGCCGCGAGCAGGCTCGCCGGGCAACGGCCCGGCGGGAGGTCCAGCGCCGCCTGGCCGCCCAGCGCGAGGGGGTACGCCGGGCCGCGATGGGCCTGGACCGGCCGGGCGACCTGCCGGCTGCGGTCAACGGCGGATCGGTCTCGTACCGGCGGTCGGGTGGACTGCGCGGACGCCCGTACGAGGCCGGCCGCGGCGCTTGATCGGCCCCGCGCAGCCGCTGCGGTGCTTGGTCGGCCCTGCGCGGCCCGGTCGCGCTTGATCGTCCCCGCGCGGCCCGGTCGCGCTTGATCCGCCCCGCGCGGCCCGGTCGCGCTTGATCCGCCCCGCGCGGCCAGCTGCGGCGATCCTCTCCCTGGCGGGGCGCGAGCGCTTGATCGACTCCAGGGCGCCGATGTGGGGGTGTCCGTCCGCGGCGATACCCCCACATCGGCGAGCTGCCGGCGCCGACCGCTTGATCGACTCCGGTACGCCGATGTGGGGGCATCCGACTGCGGCGATACCCCCACGTCGGCTCGCCGCCGGCGCTGGCGCTTGATCGACTCCAGGGCGCCGATATGGGGTATCCGTCCGCGGTGACACCCCCATGTCGGCGAGCTGCCGGCGCGCCGACCGCTTGATCGACTCCGGGGCGCCGATGTGGGGGTGTCCGTCCGCGGCGACACCCCCATGTCGGCGAGCTGCCGGCGCTGGCGCTTGATCGACTCGTTTTCCTGGGGGTCGGGGTGTCGCGGCGTCCTTGATGCCCCGGTTTCGGAGACGTCGAGTGGATCTTTGGGGTGGGGGAGCGCCGCGCCGGGGGCGGATTCGCGGTGAGAGCCGGCGACCTGTTAGCCTTGCTGCCGGCCCGCCCGGTGTAAGCCGGGTGGGACCGAAGCCGGTTCGCCGGCGGAGGGGCTGTGGCGCAGACTGGTAGCGCACCTCGTTCGCATCGAGGGGGTCAGGGGTTCAAATCCCCTCAGCTCCACCAGCAATACCGTTGACCAGGGGAAATCCCGCCAGCAAGATCGGCGGGCAGAGATCCGGCACAAATCAGCGAGGATCCGGGGCCTTCGGGCCCCGTTTTCGTTTGGCGCTCGCGTCGCGGAGCGCGCCGCTGATGATGTTGCGGCGGCGGTCCTTCTTCGGCGACCAGTACACGTAGGTTTCCAGGGTGATCCGCAGGCTGGAGTGCCGCAGCGAGTGAGAGGTGCGGGGGCCTCGGTCCAGCGCTGGCGAAGCGTCACGTATCAGCTGAAGGCACCGTGGGCGGGTTCAAGCGGTGTGCGCAACGAGCTCGGTGAGCTTCTCGGATGGTGTCATGAAGCCGAGGGTCTTGCGGGGGCGGGTGTTGAGGCTACGGGCGAAACGAGCGAGGTCGTCGGCGGTGTGGAGCGATAGGTCGGTTCCCTTGGGCATGTACTGGCGGAGCAGGCCGTTGGTGTTCTCGTTCGATCCACGCTGCCAAGGCTTGTGTGGGTCGCAGAAATAGACCTGGATGCCGGTGGCGGCTGTGAATTGGGCGTGCTGGGACATCTCCTTGCCCTGATCCCACGTGACGGTGCGAACCAGCTCATCGGGCAGGGTGGCGACGGCCTGCCGCATCGCGTGCTCGACGCTGTGCGCCGTACGGCCCTGGGGTAGGTGCAGCAACAGCAGGAATCTCGTGCTTCGCTCCACCAGGGTGCCCACCGCGGACTTGCTGTCTTTGCCGAGGATCAAATCGCCCTCCCAGTGGCCGGGCACCGCACGATCGTCGGCCTCGGCGGGGCGTTCGCTGATCATGACCATGTTCGGGATCCGGCCGGTGTTCTCGGGCCGCTGGCGGGCACGGCGCTTGACTCGGCCGGTGCGCAGGCAGCGAGCCAGCTCTCGGCGTAGCTCACCGCGGCCCTGCACGAACAGCGCCTGATAGATGGTTTCGTGGCTCACCCGCATCAGGGGATCGCCGGGAAACTCGATTGGCAAGCGGCGGGAGATCTCCTCGGGTGACCACCAGGCCCGCAGCCACTCGGTCACCTTCCCGGCCAGCGACGCACAGGCCAGCTTCGGCGTCTTCGGGCGTCGGGCCCGCGCTCGAGCTCGCTGGTGAGCCCGCCATGCGCGGTAGTCATCCCGGCCGCCGTTCCCAGCCACTTCGCGTGAGACCGTCGAGGTGGCCTTGCCGAGCCGGGCAGCGATCAACGTGAACGACTCGCGGCTATGAAGACCAAGGCTGATTTCCTCCCGGTCGGCAAGGGTGAGCCGCCCGGGCCCCGGCTGCCAAAAGTCGGATCGCACCGGGCGCTTCGATTCGCGGCGTACGACGCTTCGGACGATCTCATGGGAGCAGCCGACCTGGCGGCCGATCTCCCTCAACGACAAGCCCCTAGCGCTTAGCCGTCGGGCCAGCTGTCGTTGCTCCAACGTCAGATGGGCGGTCATCAACATCTCCCTCGATCGAATCGATGCATTCTCATCGACTCGCCGAGCCCTTGCGCTGACCGGTTGAGCCCGCCGTGTAACGGATCAAGCGGAGTACGACACTCGGATGATCCGCGTGTCGGGTCTCAGGACCTGCATGCAGAACAGTCTCAAGACATGGGTGACACTTTCCGGCTAGCCGGGTGGTGACGGCGGCTCGGGCGGGCGTCTGCGGGCGCGGGCTGCGTCGGATATGGCGATCCCGGTCAGAACGAGGGCAGCAGCGGCGGCGACCACGACTGGCGGCAGGGGGAGCATCGCCGGTGTCAGGGCGGCCAGCGCAAGGACGCCGATCGGTCGGGACCGGGACACGTGGCCGAATACCGCGTGCTCGAAGCGGGCGTGCCCGGCCAGGTACAGCGCGGGTCCGCCGAGGATGACGGCGATCCAGGCCGGTGGGGTGTGCCCGAGTGGATGGGCGATGACAAGTTCGTCGCCGACGGCTGCAGCGACCACGCCGGCCACCATGGCCAGGTGGGCGTATGACGCCGATCCGGCGAGGCGGACCGGGTCGGCAGACACGGCAATCGCTTCCGCCAGGACTTGCCCAGCGCGGTAGATGTAGATCCGCCACAGCAGCACGGTGGTCGCGATCGACACTGCGAACGCGGCGACCCGGTCCGGCGCGAAGCCGCTGCTGCTCAGCGCCAGTCCGGTAACCAGGATCAGCTCGCCGAGCGCGACGATGAAGAACTGCCGGTAGCGCTCGGCCAGGTGCTCGCCCGAGATCACAAGGTCTTGGCTGGGCGTACGGCCCGCCCCTGGGGTGGGGAAGCCGATTCTGCCTGCTGTGTGGTCAAGGACCACCGCGAGTGCCCACAACGCGCCACGCGCCGTACCGTCCGCGACCGCCCCCGCGATCCACGGCAGCGCCGACAGGCCGTACCAGAACAGCCCGCGCACGCCGATGCGCTGCAGCTCGTGGCCACGCAGAACGGCCACGAGGACGAGCCCGCGGCCGAGCTGGACGGCGACGTAGGCGCCCGCGAAGATCAGGCCTGTGTCGCCGAATGCCTCGGGCACCGCGGCCGCCATCACCAGGCTGCCGACCATGGTCGCGATGACCAGCGCCTGGATTATCGGTCGTTGCGGGTCCGTCCGGTCGGTTAGCCACGCGGTGCTGGACCAGACCCACCACATGGCCCCCAGCAGCACCAGCGTCCGGAAGGCGCCGCTCCACCCGAGATCCTCGGCCAGGCCGCGCGAGAGCTGAGCGAGCGCGAGGACAAACACCAGGTCGAAGAAGAGTTCCAGGAACGTAGCCCGCTGTGGATCCCCGGCTTTCCGCACCAGCCCGGCCGCCCTGCTCGTCGTCATCGGCTCGCCCGTTCTGCCGGCTCTGCTCCAGGTTTGGGGGCATTCTGACATGCGGCAGCGGCGCTGACCGCGGACGGGCTGCCGTGGACTGGATCGAGCGACCCGCGTTACACGGACGGGCGACGGTCCAGGGACGCGCGGACAGCGGCAGAAGCGTGCACCCGCCCACAAGCGCGGGCTCAAAAGACGGCCGGAAAGGTTAGGAACGAGTGGTCTGCGATGCGGTTCGGCTGAAGCAGCGTTTACCGGGCGTTCGAGGGGCGCGACGCGGCGTCGTCAAGGTGGAGAGAGCCAGAGCCGTCACTCATATCCCATGGCCGGGATGACCTTGCCGAGCGCTTCTTCGATGAACTCGCGGGTTTCGTCGTCGAATTGGTCGTTGCGGTTCGTCAGCTTGTGCGACCGAAACGTTGAAGGGGTGGCGAAGTCGTCGACGTCGAGCCGTTCGAACAGGGCGCGGCGCTGCCCGGGCCAGTCGGCTGCGAGATCTTCTGCTTTCACCTCGATGTATCGCCTGCCCGTCAGGTCGACCGTGTTCTTCCAGGTGAGCCATCGGTGGTAGACCGGCTTGAGGTATGCGAGCGCGCCGTCGACGGTGGGCGGTGCCCATGGCTGGGCCAGGTGGGATGCGAGCACTGAGACCGGGTGACGCTTGATGTGCACGATGGTCGCTTCGGGGACCAGTTCCCAGAGGAACTCCATGCACAGCAGGTTGAACGGTGTCTTCTCGCACCAGGTCGGCTTGCCCGCGTCGGCGGCTGCTCCGCCGAACATGGTGTCGATCAGGCCCCGCAAGATTCCGAGCAGTTCGCCCCGGTCGCTGAAATACCTGGGAAGTACCCGCCGGCGGCTCAGCGGCTCGAACGGCCCGGCAGGCCGGTCGGCGTTGCCGAAGCCTTCCGCGGGCGCAGGTTCGTCGTATGTGTACGCGATCAACTGCGGCCAAAGCTGTTGCACCGCGTCCCGGTAGCGCCGCTCGCCGACCAGCTCGGGAACGGTTTTGCCGCGATCGTCGCGCCGGCCGGGCACTCGTACGGTGAGGAAGTCGCTCAGCCGGTGCAGGGCGTCCTCACCGACGGTGGGGTCGTATCGATCGGTGAGCGCATCGGCCAGGTCCCGCAGGCCACCCGGGTCGATGAGAAACCGGGTCTCCATGGGAATCCGATGGATCAGCGGATGTTCGCCGATGATGTCGGCGATCCGTGACGTTCCCGAACGACCCGTACCCGCAACGAAGATCGGTGAGGGGAAAGGCATGGCGAGCAGTCAAACTCCCAGCCGACGCCTGTGCAAGCCATTTGTCCCCTTCACCCGCTGCTACGGGCCGGACCCGCACCCGCCGCGCCGAGTGCGTGCTGGCGGCCCGCGTCCGGGCCGCACGCGCCGCCGAACCTGGGCCGGGCCGATGGCCCGCCGCCGCGCCTCTGGCCTTCGGCCCTCCAGCGCGTCGGTTGCAGCTCGCCGACGGCGCGCCAGACGACGAAGCCCGGGCCGCCTGAGTAGTCAGGTAGGTCCTCGAAACAGAGTCCCCCGCTGTGCGCAACACGATAATTTTGCGATATGGGCATCACCGGGGGCATAGCATGCTTCTTCTTGGTCGTCGTCATCGTGGCGGGCATCGCGTTCTGGGCGGTGCGGCGCGGGTTCGGCCCGAAGAAGCCACCACCACCATCGGACGTTCTAGAGCCGCCGCAGCACCCGCGCGACGGTCGCTGACGCGGCGACCGACCAAACCGGGGCTTCCGAGTCTCAGCAGCAAGAACAATTGTCCTCGCCGGACGGGCAGACAACCAGGATGATCCACAGCCCCGACCGATCGTCGGGGAGCGTGGTGGTTGCGGGACACGGCGACGACGGCGAGCGGTACACGAGGACCGGGATATTCCTCCCGCTGACTAGCCAAGGCGCCGGGACGAGATGCTCTCCTGGGCCAACAGTCGCAGCGACGCGACGAGGGTCTCGCCGAGGATGGTTCCGATCACCACGCTCTCGGCGATCTGATCGGGCTCGGTCCGGGAGGCGACCGCAGCGACCTCCAGTTCGGCGAACCGCTCAACCGCCTCGGCGTAGGAGTCCAGGAAGCTGATCAGGTGATCCTGGCCGAGCGACCGCAGAACGGAGATGGTTTCGACCAGGGTGGCGATCGCAGGTGAATCCGGCTCGACAGCCCAGCCTCGCCGTTGGAGGAGTTCTTGCACCTGCATGGCGGCGGTCGTGCGCGCGCTGTCGCCTACGGCCAGCTGCCGACTCGGGGTGACGGCCCGATGCGCCACCCCGATCCGCTCGTGCAGGGACAGGGTGTCGGAATCGAGCGCCTCCAGCACGGCTCTGACTCTGGCTACCGGAACCTGGGCCAGGTCGATCATGGCTCGGATCAGGCGAAGTCGATTCAGGTGATGCTCGTCGTAGCTGGCCTGGTTGGGGCTGGTCAGCTCGCCGGGCGGCAGGAGGCTCTCCCGTAGGTAGTACTTGATCGTCGGTACCGCAACCCCTGACCGCCGACTCAGCTCCGCGATGCGCATCCTTGACTCCGTCTCTCCCATGATGGATAGTACCAGTATCTATAAACAGATAGCTTCACTATCCGTTGAAAGAGAAGATCATGCTCGAAGTGATTCTGGTGATCGCCTTGCTGGGCTCCCGCCTACTGGGTGCGCTCGGTGTGCGCCGGTTCGCCACCTGGGCGGCCAGCGCGGCACACGCGATGGCGGTCATGCTCGTCGTCACCGCGGTCGCGCATTTCGTTCCGCCGAGCGTCACCGTGATGCCGAATCACGCCGATCTGGTCCGGATGGTGCCGCCAGTCGTGCCGTTCGCCGATGCGATGGTCTACCTGACCGGCGTGCTGGAGCTGCTGGGCGCCGTGGGCCTGGTGTTGACCGCGACTCGCTGGGCGGCCGGGATCAGCCTTGCCGCGCTCTACGTGCTGCTGCTTCCGGCGAACGTCTACGCCGCCGTCGCCGATGTGCCGTTCAACGGGGATGAGCCGACTCCGCTGTGGCTGCGAATCCCACAGCAGGTCCTCTACGTCGTCATCGCTGTCTGGGTGGCCCGATCGGCCGACAGCACCGTGGCCCGACGCGTCCTGCGCTTGCCGCGCTCCGGCGTCGCAAGATCAGCGACCGTTGCCCGATAGCCCCTCGTCAAGCTGATCTGAAGGAGTTCGCCGTGCAGACCATGGCTCTCAGTACCGAATCCCGCGTGATCGCCGGGGTGGTTCTACTCACCATCGTCACCATCCAGTTCGGCGGCTGGTTCATGACCCGGATCGCCCAGGGCGCTGCGCCGATGACCGACTTTCAGAAGTCCTTCGCGCGCGCCGGGCACGGCCATGCCGGCGTACTGGTGATCCTGAGCCTGGTCGGACTGCTCTATGTGGACGCCACGAGCCTTACCGGCGTCCTGCTGTGGATCGCCCGGTTGGGATTGCCCGTCGCCGCGATCCTGATGCCCGCCGGGTTCTTCGCCTCTTCCGCCGGCAGGAACATCACCGGACCCAACAGGTTCGTCTGGGTGCTGTGGATCGGCGCGCTCTCCCTAGCTGCGGGTGTGATCAGCCTCGGCGTCGGCCTGCTGACCGCGTGATGAGAATCCGGGTGGTCGGCGTAGATGAACTTGAGGTTCTGCGGGACATCGAGCGTGCAGCCGGACAGTGCTTCCGCGATGTCGGCATGCCGGAGATCGCCGACGACGAGCCGCTGCCGGTGGGGGTGCTGTCGGGGTATCAGCGGGCTGGTCGGGGCTGGGTGGCGGTCGATCGGGCCGATCGTCCGGTGGCGTATTTGATCACCGATCACGTCGACGGGAACCTCCACGTCGAGCAGGTGTCGGTACATCCGGATCATGCGCGCCGGGGAGTGGGCCGGGCGCTGCTGGAGCATGCTGCGGATCGTGCGCTGGCCGGTGGCGTGTTGGCGCTGACCTTGACCACGTTTGCCGAGGTGCCGTGGAACGGGCCTTACTACCTGCGATGTGGCTTCCGGGTCCTGGATGAGAGCCAGTGGACGCCAGGGCTCCGTGCGATCCGGCGGCGGGAAGCGGCGCATGGACTGGACCGGTGGCCGCGGGTGTGCATGCGTCGGGATTTGTGAGACTTGGCGCGGCCCGGCGATGCGTGGCGGCGGGGCTCGTGCTTACCGGAGGCAGGGGCGGGTCAGGCTCTCGGCGCGGCCAGCGCGGCGGGGTCTCCGCCGGCACCGGTGCCGGCGGAGACCGTTTGCGTCTGCGGGTCAGGCCGTACCCCGACGAGCACGACCATCATCCCGGTGGCGATCCGGAGGCTGAAACCCTCGTCGAGTACGGCGGACAAGTGATCGACGCTGTGACGACTAGTAGTGGTTCTCGATCGGCTGGCGCGCCTCGTCGAACAGCGCCGGCCCTTCGTACCGCACCGGGGGCAGCGGCGGGGTCGCCGGTTTGACAGCCTCGAACTGTTCGGTGGACAGGGCGTACACCACCCGGCCCAGGCCGGACCGATCGATCGCGGTCGCGCACATCGGGCAGGGCTGGCAACTGGTGAACATGGTGGTGCCGGCCGCCACGTCGGGGGCGAGTTCCCGGGCGGCCCAGCGGGCCAGCTTCAGTTCCGGGTGGGCCGTGATGTCCGAGTCGGAGACCACGGTGTTGTGGTCCTCGATCAGGACCGTGCCGTCCGCACCGACGAGCAACGAGCCGAACGGCCGTTCGCCGGACGCCCCGGCCTGGTCGGCGATTTCCACGGCACGGCGGAGAAACTTCTCGTCGTCGGGGGTCATCGGTCCTCCTGGGATTTGTGGTGTGCGGCCACGGCCGCGAGTGTCCGCCAGGCGCGTTCGGGCTGGCGGATTTCGGTCAGGTCGCCGTTGAACGGGTCGAGCACCACCGTCTCCGCGCCGAGCAGACGGATCTGATCGATGTCGGCGATGATCTGCTCGATGGTGCCGACACCGGCGAGCCGGTCTGGGGCGGTGACCGGTTCACGGGTTTCCCGGAGTGCGATGCGCGGCATCAACGGGGGCGCCGGCCGACCCAGTTCGTCGGCGATGGCCTTGAGCCGCCCGGCCGCCTCCGCCAACCATCCAGGCGTGATCCGCAGCGGGTGCCACGCGTCTCCGAGTTGTACCGCGCGACGCATGCCGGCGTCGCTGTTGCCGCCGACCCAGATCGGGATCGCTTCCGTGTCATAGTCGTCGGTGTTGCGCCAGGCGTCACGCATGGCGAGCAGGTACTCGTCGGTCAGCGCGCCGCGCCGCCGGAACGGTACGCCGAGCGCCTCGAACTCCTGCCGGGCCCAGCCGACGCCGACCCCGAGGACGAGCCGGCCGCCGCTGAGCCGGTTGAGATTCGCCGCCATCCGGGCGGTGAGCAGCGGGTGCCGGTACGGGACGATGAGCACGGTGGTGCCCAGCCGGACCCGGCGGGTCACCCCAGCCAGCCAGGACAGTGTGGTGAACGGCTCGTAGAACGGCGCAGGATACTGCTCGGCCACGTCCGGGGTCACCGCGATGTGGTCGGAGACCATCAGCAGGTCGAAGCCGAGGCCCTCGACCGTCTGCGCCCACTGTCGCAGCACCTCAGGGTCGGTGCCCGGGGCAAAGTTCGGTACGTTCACGCCAATTTGCACAGCTCTGAGGCTAGCCAGCGTGGCTCTGGCTTGTGAACACCGTGTTCCCTGCCCTTGCTGGATTTTGCCGTGAATCCGTCGGTAGATTGGTCTGATGGCCGAGAATCTTGATGCTGTCGATTGGTCCATCCTGATCGAGTTGCAGGACGACGGCCGCCTGCCGATCACCGAGCTCAGCCGCCGGGTCAAGCTGAGCGCGTCGGCCACCACCGAACGGGTGAGACGGCTGGAGGCGACCGGTGTGATCAGCGGTTACCGCGCCGAGGTGGATCTGCCCAAGGCGGGCTTCGCCGTACTCGCGGTGGTGCGGCTGAAGTACCCCGGCAGCCGGCACGAACCACTGCGCGAACTGCTGGAGCGACGGCCGGAGATTCTGGAGTGCCTGCGTACCACCGGAGACGATTGTTACGTGCTGAAGGTGGCCGCGACGTCGATGGCGCACCTCGAACAGGTCGTCAACGCACTCGCCTCGTTCGGCAGCACCACCACCAACGTGGTCTACAGCGCCACCCTGCCCTATCGCGGCCCACGCCCGGTGTAATCCGGGGGGACCGAAGCCGGTGCATGTGTGGATAGGGTCCGGCGGTGATGATCTCCCAGTACGCGTACTTCGCGCTGAGTTCGCACCGGGTTTCGGCCGCCGAGATCACGGCCAGGCTCGGTATCGAGCCGGACGAGATCAGCGTTCGCGGCAGTCGTCACGCCAACCCTGCGAGGCCCGCCAGCCACCGGTGGAAGGTCGTGTGTCGCAGGCCGGGGTTGACGGTCGACGACCAGATCAGCCAGATCCTTGATCGGTTGTTCGCGCACGCGGAACGTCTCGGGGAGCTCGCCGCCGAGTTGGAGAGCCTTGACGGAGGGCCGGGCGGAAGCATGCTGCAGGTCGTCCGGGTGTTCGAGCATCCGGACGGCGAGGAAGAAGACCTGACCACCCCGGTCGAAGGCTTGGAGAAGCTTCCCGGTCAGCACCAGTTGCTGGGCTGGCACCTTGATGCCCGGGTGTTGGAGTTTCTTCGACTGACGCGAGCAGAGCTTGACGTGGACGAGTACGCCTATGGCTGAGGCCGGTCACCCACATCGACGGCAGCGCTTCCGCCCCTCAGAGGTCGCCTGGCCACCCGATGACGCGTTCGGTGCGGACGCCTCGAAGGTTGGCCCCGTCCCACCGGGCTCCACTGACATCCGTGCGCCCGTACTCCGGATCGTGAGTCCGAACGTCGCTGAACCTCGCGTAGGACAGATCCGTGTCACGCAGGTCGGCATCCCGAAGATCGCAGCCAGCAAAACTGGCACCTCGGAGGGAGGCGCCCCGTAGGTCGACGCCGCGAAAGTCGCACAACTTGAAAGAGTGCCTGTCAAGGGTGCGGTGCCGAAGATCGCGACCTGCGAACGACTGTCTCGTCGCACCGGGCAGGATGCTCATCGGCGAACCGTAGCGCGATCGTCCGGTGCCGAACCATCGACTTGATACCGCCTACTCCTGCGGCCCGTCGGCGTTGTCGAGACTCGCGTTCAGGAGAACCGCTCGGTCGTCACGGGTATCAAGCCGTGCTGTCGCAGCACGTTCGTCAAGTCGTACAGGGTCGATCCCAGCGCCTGCGAGGCGTTGGATTTCAACAGGACAGTGAGGTCGAGGGACCAGGCAAGCCCTCGACCGACTCTGCGCACGTCCCAGGTGAACCGGTCGCCGTCCTTGTCCAGGGCACCGGCGACGACTGATCCCGGTGCAGGAGCAGCGTCGTCGACCGTCGGCTGCCAGACCGCCCTGAGGTTCGCCACCTGCTCCTCCCGGAGATCCTTGGCGAAGAGGACGCGGAAGACGCGCCGTTCGTGGAGTCCGGTGGGTGGCTGCGCGGGACCGAGTCGCAGCGGCGGAACGTTCGGGAACGGTTGGTGGTCGCGGAAGTAGGTACGCAGCACTGCTTCGACAGGTAGTTGCCCGCCACCCAGCTTGCGGTGGACATCTTCGGCAGTGCTGCGAGAGGTGGGAACAACCCTCGCCAGCAAGGCCGGATCGGTGCGCATGCCGCGGCTGAAAGAAGCGGAACTCCACCAGCCGTCACCCGAAGGCGTCCAGCCCGCGCTGTCCAGCCCCGCCGCCGAGAAATCGTGGTGACGGGTGAACTCCTCGACCACGATTCCCTCCACCTCACCGATCGGATCGCGGTCGCCCGGCTTCGTCAGGAGCAGGTAGTAGTCGAGCGGAGGTCGCGGCTCGGATACCTCGACCACCGTCGTCCCAGGTTCTGCGCCAAGCTGCCCGACAGCCATCATTGACCTCCTTCTGCGGGATCCCGAGCAACCGTAGCGAGGGAGGACGCGGTAGGCCGGTTAGCATCCGGACTCGACGTGAGGAGTCCACATGAATTCCACCGCCCAGACTCGGTTCGGCATGGTCGGCAGCGGCTGGCGGGGCGAGTTCTTCCTACGTCTTGCTCGGCTGCTGCCGGAGCGGTTCCGCGCGACCGGGGTGGTCACGCGTACCGAAACGCGCGGTGACGCCGTGACGGCCGAGTGGGGCGTGCGGACCTTCCGCACGACGGCCGAGCTGCTCGCCCACGAGCGGCCGGACTTCGTCATCGTGTCGGTGCCCTGGTCGGTGACGCCCGCCGCGACCCGCGAGCTGGTCGCCGCTGGTGTGCCGGTGCTCGCCGAGACGCCGCCCGCGCCCGACCTGGCGGGGCTGCGGTCGCTCTGGTCCGACGTCGGGGACAGCGGTCTGGTGCAGGTCGCCGAGCAGTACCTGCTGATGCCCGGGCACGCGGCCCGCCTGGAGCTGGTCCGCGCCGGGCTGCTCGGCGAGCCGACCTCCGTGCAGATCTCCTCGACGCACCTGTACCACGCGGTCTCGCTGATCCGTGGCCTGCTCGGCGTCGGGTACGACGCCGCCGAGGTCAGCGCGCGGGCCTTCGTCGCGCCGCTGGCCAACCCGCTGTCGCCCGCCGGCTGGAGCGGCGACGCCACCCCGCAGCAGCTCACCACCACCCTCGCGACCATCGACTTCGGCGGGCGGATGGGGCTGTACGACTTCACCGACAACCAGTGGTGGAACCCGTTGCGCACCCGCCGGTTGGTCGTGCGGGGTTCGCTCGGTGAGTTGGTGGACGATCGGGTCGTCCGGCTGGTCGACCCGACCACGCCGGTCGAGTCGTCCCTGGTGCGGCGGCAGACCGGCATCGACCTGAACCTGGAAGGGCTCGACCTGAAGCACATCAGCTTCGAGGGCGGCGTGGTCTACCGCAATCCGTTCGTCGGCAGCGGAATGTCCGACGACGACATCGCCGTGGCCGACATCATGGCTCGCGCCGGCGCTTGGGCGCGGGAGGAGGGCCCGGCGCCGTATTCCCTGGCCGAGGCGTGCCAGGACCACCTGATCAGCCTCGCCATCGAAGAATCGGTACGCACCGGCCGGCCGGTCACCACCGGGCGGGAGGCGTGGGCGCGGTAGGCCTGCGGTAACAGTCTCGGAGCAGGACGAGATGTGATCGGGACGTGCAGATCCCGTGGAGGTCGATTGCTGACCGTTGTCGCCCCGGAAGCCATCCACCTAGCGTTGTGAGACAGCGCAAGGAAAACGGGGCGGGCGACATGAGTTTCCAGGAATGGGTACGCATTTTTGAGGCCAATGCCGAACGGCGCCGGCTTGAATCGGAACCACCGTGGGATGCGGGGCGCCCGCTGGACAGAGCCCTGATTCGGAGCCTGCAGAGATTTCAGGCCGGCGAAGATGGCGACGGCGCGAACCTCATCGGCAAGAGCGAACGTGCCGGCGACCCGGACTATCTGGTGGCCGTCCGGATGTTCGTCGCCGAGGAGCAGAACCACGCCCGGCTCCTCAAGCATCTGCTGGTCAGTACGGGCGCGTCGATCATCGACGGACACTGGAGCGACCGCGTGTTCGTGGCGCTGCGGCGCGCACTGGGCCTGCGGCTGGAGCTGATGACGCTGATGGTTGCTGAGGTGGTGGCGTTGCGCTACTACCGAGCGGTACGCGACGGCACCGCTGACCCGCTGCTGACGGATGTTGGTGGCCGGATCCTGGCTGACGAGCAGTCGCACGTGCCGTTTCACACCCAACGTCTTCGCGTGGGATTCGCCGCGGTCGGACGACCGGCGCGGGCAGCGGTGGCAGTCGGCTGGTGGGTCCTGCTGCTCGGCGCAGCCTGTGTGGTCGGGTACGGCCACGGCTCGGCACTACGTGTGCTCGGCGTTGGCCGGCTTCGGTTCATCGCCGAGACCGTGGCGCTCTTCCGGCCGGTCGTGCGCGACGTACTGATCGATCCCGTTCGGGACGATCTGGAGCTGGCGGCGTACCCGCCGGTCGGCGGCCCGACCGACCCGGACGCGTGGTCCGGGCCGGCCGCCCCCCGTGGCGCGTGAACCGTCTTACGCCGCCCCCGGCGATGCCCGTCGGTCAGGTGCGGATGTTGGGCAGATTGACCCCGCAGGTGCGTTCGATGAACTCACCCGCGCGGCGTCCGCTCGCCTGCACAGCCGCCGTGTCCGGCGGGGAGGCGTCCGCGGCGGGCGCGTGTTCGTGCTCGTGCGCAGTCGTACCCGCGTCGTGCTCGTGGGCAGCCGTGCCCCCGTCGTGCTCGGCTGTCTCCGGGTTCGACCCGGTCGTGCCGTGGTCGTGCGCGGTGGCAGGCTCGTGGTGACCCCCCAGTGCACCGGCGAGCCGTTCCAGGTCCGGGGTCAGCTCCCGTGGTGCGGAGCGGATCAGGCCGGTCATCGCCTCAACCCGTTGATCACCGGTGATTTCGCCCTGGTTGGCCAGGGCGAAGTTCTGCGCCTCGGCGCAGAACTGGCTCCGACCTGACCAGTCCGAGGGCAGCTCTGGCCGGGACAGCCACCAGCCGCCCAGTGCGACGGCGGCCACCGCGGCCACCGCCCCACCGGAGAACAGCAGGCGACCCTTAGACGTTGTCATTGATCGCGTTGATGTCATGGGTGTCGAAGTTCCTGGGCCAGATATCGCTGCGCATGCAGGAGTTGTTGTCCGTGTCGGCGGCTTTCGAGCGGTGGCCCAGCGAGCCGGTGTGCCCGAGCTCGTGGCAGCCGAGGCTCTGCCAGGAGGCCGTGGACTTGCCGCTCATCGTCCGCGTGTTGAACTTGACGTCGTATTGGTCGCACAGCCCGTTCCACCAGTTGGTGTCGGTGCAGCGCGTCTGGCCGTACCAGGAGTTGGAGTACGACTTGTCGTAGACGTGGATGTCCCCGCCGCCGGTCGAGGTGTTGATCTGCGAACGGTCGAGCTGCGCCCGCCCGTGCGAGACCGCCGCCTTGCCGGCGGTGGTCAACGAGTTCGACTCCACCGCCTGTTCCTTGTTGTCCGGCTTGCCGCTGTTGGCCTTGCCTCCGTGTCCGGCCACGGCCGGTGGCGCGAACGCCACCACGGCGATCAGCGTGGCACCCAGGACCATCGTCGTACGCTTCATTCCCCACTCTCCTCGGGAGGCAGCGGCAGCTCCGCGGTCGGCACCGACTCGGTCAACGTGCCTGCGGCGACCTGCCCGCTCGCCGCGACGACCGTGTTGTTCAGGAACGACGGCCCCATCGTGGTGATTGACGTGGCGAGCTCGGTCTCCACGTTGCTGGGCCGGAGCGCGCCGTCGACCACCAGCGCCCGCCCGTCGGAGCTGGCGAGCTGGTAGGTGTACGGGTCGCTGACGCCGGCGGCGCGGCGCAGGAAGAAGTAGCCGGTGTCGCCCACCTCACTCCACGCCACGTTGTTGGAGACGTAGCCGCGGCCCTCCTCGTCCCAGCCCTCCTCCTCGAGCGTGATGGACGCCGGGATGATCAACCCCTTTGGGTTGTGCAGGATGTCGGACCGGCTGATCGTCACCGTTCGCAGCCGAACGTCACCGCCAACCGCTGCCGGGTCCTCGTCCGTGCTGGCGAGCCGGCCGGGCTCCACCGAGGTGACCGTGCCGTAGACCACCAGGTGTGAGGTGGCCGTCATCTGCTCGACGGTCTGGAAGTCGTACATCTCCTTGCCGAAGGCCAGCGACTCGGGTTGCGCGTCGTAGCGCACGCCGGGGTCGGCCCGACCGATACCTGCGGCCGCCACGAGCGCGGTCACCGCGACCGCGCCCGCCGCCGCCAGGCCCAGCCGGCGTAGGCCGGGCCGCCTGAGTTTCTCCACTCGCCGTTCTCCCTCTCCGAGGTGACGTGCGGCCGGTGTCGACCGCGCGTCCCAACCGGACGGCCACAGGACCGCCGGGTCGGGATGGGAGTCACGATCCACAGCCATGTATGCAGGCAGCTTGCAACCGGCTTGCAGACAGTCCATTGCAGACCGTCATACTCGCCGACGGGGAGGTGGGTCGATGGAGTTCCGTGTGTTGGGCTCGGTTGAGGCGTGGACGCACGGTGTCCGGGTCGACCTCGGTGGGCGCCAGCCCCGACTCGTTCTCGCGGTGCTGCTGCTGGAGCCGGACCGAGTGGTGGCGGTAGACCGACTGATCGACCTGGTGTGGGGTCAGGCGCCGCCACGCAGTGCCCGGGGCACCGTGCAGGCGCTGGTCTCGCGGCTGCGCACCGCGTTGCGGCGGGCGGGGGCGCCGGTGGAGCTGATCGGCCGCGAGCCCGGCTACCTGCTCCGGGTCGACCCACTGGCGGTCGACGCGCACCAGTTCACCGCACTGATCGCGCAGGCCCGGACGGCCGGCGACGACGTCGCCGTGGATCTGTTCGATCAGGCGCTGGCTCTGTGGCGGGGGGAGCCGCTCGCCGGCGTGGCCGACGAGCAGGTGCGGCACCGGCTGTGCGCCGGCCTGCGCGAGGCCCGCTGGGCGGCAGTGGAGGAGCGGGCCGAGGTGCTGCTGCGGCGGGGGCGTTCCCGGCAGGTCGCCGACGAGTTGACCGACGCGGTGGTCCGGCAACCCGGCCGCCAGCGGCTGGTCGGTCAGCTCATGCTCGCCCTGTACCGGGAGGGTCGCGCCGACCGGGCGCTGACCACCTACCGACAGGTACGCGATCGCCTCGCCGACGAGTTCGGCCTCGACCCGGCCCCGGCACTGCGCCGCCTTGAGGAACGGATCCTGCGCGCCGACCCGACGCTGGGGCCGCCCGTTGACGTCGCCGTACCGCTCGGAGGAGCCGGTTCCGTGCCGGTCCGCCCCGCCGGGCTGCCGCACAGCAGCACGACCCTCACCGGCCGGGACGCCGAGTTGGCCCGGCTCGACGCCGGGTTGGCCGAGCCAGCCGCCGGCACCCGGGTCTGGGTGATCAGCGGCACCGCCGGGGTGGGCAAGACCGCCCTCGCGGTGCACTGGGCGCAACGGGTCCGCGCGGCGTTTCCGGACGGGCAGCTCCACCTGGACCTGCGGGGCTTCGACGCCGACCGAGATCCGGTGCCGCCGGAAACGGCGCTCACCCACCTGCTGACAGCGCTCGGGGTCGACCCGAGGGCGGTGCCGGACGGGTTGGACAGCCGAGCGGCACTGCTCCGCTCGTTGCTGGACGGCCGGGACGTGCTGCTGGTGCTGGACAATGCCCGCCACGCCGACCAGGTGCTGCCGCTGATCCCGTCCTGCGGCACCGTACTGGTCACCAGCCGGCACCGCCTCGGCGAGCTGGTGGTCCGAGCCGACGCCCGACCGCTCCCGCTGGACGTGCTCACCCCGGTGGAGTCGGTACGCCTGCTGGCGACGCTGCTGGGTGAGGCGGCCGTGCAGACCGATGCGACTGCGGCAGCCGAGCTGGCCCGGCTCTGCGGTCACCTGCCGCTGGCACTTCGCATTGCCGCTGCCAATGTTCAGGCGGCGGGAAAACCGGATATCGCCGGTCTGGTCCGTGAGCTGACCGACGGGGACCCGTTGGCTGGGCTCACCGTCGACGGCGCCGAGGAGGGCGCGGTCACGAAGGCGTTCGCCCTGTCTTACCGGGTGTTGCCGGAGCCGCAGCGGGAGCTGTTCCGCCGCCTCGCTCTGGTACCCGGGCCGAGCGTCACCGCCGGCCCGGCGGGCGCGGTCGCCGGCGTGCCGGTGGCCACCGCCACCCAGCGGCTGCGTGCGTTGGCCGCCGCGCACCTGCTGGAGCGGCAGCCGGGGGAGCGCTACCGCTTCCACGACCTGTTGCGTCGCTACGCCATGGACCGGGTCATCGGGGAGGAGGACGAGGCCGCCCAGGAGGAGGCCCTACGGCGGCTGCTCGACCACTACCTGGACACGGCGGACGCCGCGGGCCGCCGGATCATCCCGCACTTCGTGCGGCTGCCGCGACCGGTGGCCGTGGATCCCTTCCCGGACAACGACGCGGCCCTGGCCTGGCTGGATGCCGAGTCGGCGAACCTCACCGCGGCGGTGGAGCAGGCTGCCCGGCGCGGTCCCCGCCGGTACGCCTGGCACCTCACCGACGCGCTGCGCGCCTACTTCCACCAGCGGGGTCGGCGGGAGGAATGGCTGACCGCGGCCACGGTGGCGCTAGCCGCGGCCCAGGCCGAGGGCGACGCCCGCGCCCAGGCCGCGATGCACCAGAGCATCGCGCTCGTGCAGGTCAACAGCGGCCGGTACGAGGAGGCTCGCGACCATCTGCTCGACGGGCTGCGGTGCACTGACGCGGACTGCTGGGAGGAGGGACGAACCGGAATCCTCAACAACCTCAGCGCGGTACACCAGCGACTCGGCGACCCGCAGGCGGCGATCGACTGTGCCCGCCTCTCGTTGGCGCTCAGCCGCCGATCGGGCAACGACGGCGGGGAGGCGATGTCCCTGGCCAACCTCGGGTTTTCACACTGGCAGCTCGGCGCGTTCGCGGAGGCGGACGCCCACTTCCGGGCCGCCCTGGAACGCGGTGAGCGGGCCGGCGCGCACTACAACGTGGCCGTGCTCCTGGTCGACCTGGCCAACGTGCGCCGGGATCGGGGAGACCAGCGCGGCGCCGATGATCTCTACGCCCGGGCGCTCACCGCCAATCAGGACCTCGGCTACCGCTACGGCGAGGCGACCGCTCTGGCCGGCCGGGCAGTGCTCTGGTGCGGCACGGATCGAGCGGAGTTGGCCCGTGCTGACGCCGAGCGGGCGGTGGCCCTGACCCGGGAGATCGGCGACGCGGGAACCGAGGCATGGGCGGCGGACGCACTGGGGCGGGTGCTGCTGGCGCTGGGGCACGCGGGCGAGGCGGCCGAGCAGCATGCCCGAGCGCTCGAACTGGCACGGCGTACGAGGTTCTGCTGGTGCGAGGCGACGACCCTGACCGGCCTCGCCGCCGCCGAGTTGGCCGGGGGCGACCCGGAGGCCGCCGGGCGGCACGGCCGGGCCGCGTTGACCCTGGCCGCCCGCTCCGGATACCGGCCGATCGAGATCCGGGTGTCCCGCGTCCTCGCCCGTGTCGCCGAGCAGTCCGGAGACGCCGTCGAGGCACTGCGGCTGGACGGCCGGGCGGCGCGGTTGGCAGGGGAGACCGGGTACGCGCCGCCGGACTGCTCAGCTCCGCAGCCGCACCGGTAGCGGGGCCGGTCATTGGGCCGGCCCCGCCGCAGGCGTTACGGCCTCCAGGAACCGGCGGTCTCGAACTCGTGCTGGTACTCCAGCACGCCGTTGGTGCCCGACACGTCGAACACCACCGTGCCGGTGCGCTTGGTGCCGGCGGCCAGGCCGTTGCCCGCCGACATGGACTTGCCGCAGCCGGAGAAGATGCCGGCGATCGCATTGGTCTCGGTGCCGTCGGCGGCGACCCACTGGAAGTAGAGCGGGTTCGCCGAACCGGTGCCCTTGGTGACCGTCACGGTTACATCGGCGATCACGTACATGCCGTTGTCGGGCTTGAGTCCGTAGGACGCGCAGGGCTTGGTGGCAGTGCTGAACTTCGTCACGGTGACCTCGACGGTGCCGTCGTCGCCATCGATGACCAGGGTTTCCCCGGCCGACATGTTCCGGGTGTCGTCGTCGGTCGAGGGCGGGTTCGACGAGGGGGCGGTTCTCGGCGACTGCCCGACGCCCCGGGTCACGCCGGGGGTGGGCAGCGCCTCGGTCACCTCGTTGGCGGCCCGGTTCGCGCCGATGACCACGGCCACGATGCCGCCGGCGCAGCACAGCAGGGTGAGCACGGCCGCGGTCACCGCGACGATCACCACGGTCTTCTTGGACTTCTTCGCCGGCGCGGGCGGCGGCATGGTGAGCGGATGGCCCGGGCCGCCGGGCGGCGGGTACGCGCCGCCGCCAGCCGCCGGGTACGCGCCGCCCGAGAACGGTGGCTGCGGCCAGGGCTGGTCGGGCGAGGCCGGGTAGGGCGCGCTGGCATAGGGCGGCTGCGGCGCGGCGGCGTACGGGGGTTGCGGCGCGTTGGCGTACGGGGGCTGCGGCACGGTCGGTGGCGCCCACTGATCCGGTACGCCCGGCTGCGACACCCCGGACACCGGCATCCCGGACACCGGCGGCTGCGGCGCGTTCGCCGCCGCCGACCACGGGTTGGCCGGCACGGGTGCCTGCGGGACCGTCGGGTCGGCGGCGGACTGCGGCTGCGATGTCGCCGGGAACCGCTGGGTCGGCGGCTCCGGGCTCGGCTGCTGAGGGTCCTGCGGCCCGACGGGGGGCTGGGGGTGGGTCACCGTACTCCTAGACACTTCGGTACGTGCGGTTCGGGAACTCGCCGACGCTACCGTGTGTCGCGTACCGCCCGGTCGCCGCTCCGGACCCCGTCCCACGCTGCCGTCGGATGGGCGGCAGAGCAGCCGACCGACCACCATGGACGGTGCCGGGCCGGGATGCCCGACGGATGGACGTGTGGCACCCGGGAGTCAGCGGAGCGGGAGGATGGCGGCGGTGCGGACCAGCCCGTCGGCGACCACGAACCTGCCGGTGACGGTGGCCGGCGGGTCGGCGACCGCCGCCGCGTCCACTCGCGCCGGAGCGATCCGGGCGGTGAACGTACCGGCGTCCGGGTCCAGGTCCAGCCGGGCGTCGTGGAAGTCCAGCCAGCTCCCGACGATCGGGTACCAGACCTTGTAGACGGTTTCCTTGGCGCTGAACAGCACCACCGGCCAGGAGATGCCGCCGGGCAGCCGGGCGCAGCTCTCCTCCTCCTCGGGCAGCAGCACGAGTCGGCGTACTCCCGCATTGACCTCGCGGTGCTGCTCGGCGTCCATTCCGACGGACCGGATATCCGTGCTGCGCGCCGCCGCGGCGGCGCAGTAGCCGGTGGTGTGGGTGATGGCTCCGACGATCCCGGCCGGCCAGACCGGAGCTCGGTCGGCGGCGGCGGGCACGGCCGCCGGCGGGAGGCCGAGGCCGGTCATCGCCCGGCGGGCGCACACCCGCCCGGCGGTGAAGTCCCGCCGACGGGTCTGCACCGCCCGCTCACCGAGACATGCCTGCTCGGCGGCGAGCAGGTCCCCGGCCCAGTCGTCCGGGCCGGCGACGGCCACCGCGACCGTTGCTGGCAGCAGGTCACGCATGACCGCTTACCCGTCGGTAGGAATGGACGTGCTGCCAGGGCATGCGGTCAACCGTCAACTTTCCGACTGTCACGAGGGGACAACGTACCGCAAAGATGTAACACCGGAGGTACGCACAGCGCTCCCCGGACAACACCGGGGGTGAGGACCATCAGCCGCTGGCGGGGGCACGGCAACAGGCAGTCCCGCGGACATCTGGAGAGGACGTGCGATGACCCATGGTGCGGAACGGCCGGGGGCGCGGGCTGACGAGCACGCCCCGACAACCCCCGGCTGGAGCTGCGGCTCCTGCGGCGATGAGTGGCCGTGCGCGACGAAGCGCAGTCGGCTGCTGGCGGAGTACGGGGGTGACCGGGCGATGCTCAGCGTCTACCTCGGCTCCTGTCTCGCCGCCGCCACGGAGGACCTGCGCGCCACCCCGGTGATGTCGCTCCAGAATCGGTTCATCGGCTGGCTGCCGCGCGGTTCGCAGCGCGGCTGAGGCCGCCCGGTGGCCGCCGCTCGGCGGCGGCCACCGGGGCCGGACGATCTCAGCGGCGTACGGGCCTGCGGGTCAGGGCGAAGCCGACCACTCCGGCCACCGCGGCGAGCACGCCGCCGATGCCGGTCCAGACCCAGCGCGAGCCGAGATCCGGGAGCCAGTCCGCCGGTGAGTCACCCTCGTCGTCGGCCTCCGGGTCCGCCGCCGGTACGGCGTTGAGCACCGTGCCCGCCTTGGTGTTCGGCACCAGCGGCGCGGCCAGTTCGCCGTCGTCGGCCGAGGCGCCCCGGTCGGCGACCGTGCCGACCAGCAGGTCCACGTCGATCGGCGCGCCCAGGTCCGGTTCCGGCAGGTCCACCACGGAGAGCCGGATGACGTACGTGCCGGGCAGCGGGTCGGCCGACCATGGCTCCGCCCAGGGCCGCACCTCACGCAGGGTGCAGCCCAGCGCCACGCTCGACGCCTGCGCGTCCACCGTCGGCGTTTGCGCCCCGGCGGTGCACGCCTGGCGGCGGCGCAACCCGTCGAAGACGTCGACGGTCCAGGTGGAGGCTCCGCTGCGCGCCTTCGGGAAGGTGACGGTGGCGCTGATCTCGTGCACCTGCCCGGCCGTCGCCGGGAACGACCAGTAGAGGTGGTCGCCGACCGAGGCGTCCACCCGCACCGGTTGCCCGGCGGTGATCGGCGTGGCGGTGAGGAACGACGTGCCGGCCCGGGTGACCGGTGTGGCTCCCGGAGAGGGGGTGGGGGCGGCCACGGCCGCCGCGGGCAGCAGCGCGGACCCTCCGGCGGCGACCAGCGCCGCCAGCGACCGGAACAGTGCGGTACGCATCAGTTCTCCCTCCAGGTGGCGACCCACCAGCGGGTGAGCAGCCCGGCGAGCAGGCCGGTGAGCAGGCCGGCCACGGTGAGCAGGGCGAGCAGCATCCAGCCCCGACCGAGGTCCGGCCCGTCGGGCGCGGGTGCGGCGGCGACCACGTCGATGGTCAGCTCCACCGGCATGCCGGGGGTCGCCGAGGTGCCGGGGCGCGGGGCGAAGGAGTTGCTCACCACCAGGCAGACGGTGGTGGGCTCGATCGCCGTCGGGGTTGCCTCGGCCTCGGTGGAGTCCTCGTCGTCGGCGCTGGCCGACCAGCGCAGCCCGGCGGAGAGCACGTCGGCGCGCCCGCTGCCGGCGTCCGCGCCACGGACCAGTTCCCGGCCGTCCGCCGCGGTGGCCCGCAGCAGCACCCCGTAGTCCCGGTTCACCGGCCGGTCCAGCGCCATGCTCACCGACGCGCGCAGCTCCTGCCCGGGACGCACCGGCACCCGGTAGTACCGGTGCTCGGAGAACGACTCCCGGTCGGCGTACACGCCGGGGGCCAGCAGCGGGGCGGAGTCGCAGGCGTTCGTGCCGCCGACCACGGTCGGGGCCAGGGTGTGCGTGTCGCCGGCCCGCTCGACGAGCTGCTTGATGCGGTCGGTCAGCTCCTCGGCGCTCTGCGCCGCCGTGTAGGTGCCACCGGTCGCACCGGCGATGCAGAGCAGTTGCTTGCGGACCTTCTCGTCGGGGGCCAGACCGAGCGTGTCGACCACCAGGCTGGTGCCCTGGGCGGCCAGCTCCCGAGCCACCTCGCACGGGTCCGGCGGGGCGCAGGTGTCCTCTCCGTCGGTGATCAGCACGATCCTCCGGGTGGTGGCCCCGGTGCCCAGGTCCTGCGCGGCGGTGCGCAGCGCGAGGCCGACGGGCGTGAACCCGGTCGGTCGCAGCGTCGCCACCGCCGCCTTGGCCCGGGCCCGGTCGACCGGCCCGACCGGCACGATCTGCTGGGTGTCCTGGCAGCCGACCTTCTTGTCCTTGCCCCGGTAGGTCGCGCCGAGCACCCGGATGCCGAGCTGGGTCTCCGCCGGAAGCGCGTCCACCACCTCGTTGAACGCCTGCTGGGCGACCGAGATCCGGCTGCGCCCGTCGATGTCCGCGGCCCGCATCGAGCCGCTGACGTCGAGCACCAGCTCGACCCGGGGCGGCTCGGCCACCGGCTCCTGGTCGTCGGCCGCCGCCGGGGCCGGCCCGGTCAGTGCGGTGGTCGCCAGCAGTCCGAGGAGGACGGCCGCCGATCGTCTGAAGTTGATCACGGGCCGCAGTGTAGTGAGATCCACTTTGGATGATCATTTGGGTGGCGGATTGGCGATGGTCCAGGTGCCGGACCGGCGGTGGGCGAGAGCGGTGGGGTGTGGCGGGTGGGGTCAGGCCGGCTCGTCGGGAGCGGCGTCAAGCAGCGTGACCAGCCGCTTCGGCGCGATCTCCCGGTAGGCATCGCGGCACAACTCGTCGATCTCGGTCCAGTCGACCGCGCCGTCGAGCCGTACGCCGAGCCAGCCCCGACCGCCCACATAGGGCGGTCGGAAGAACCGGGCCGAATCGGCGGCGG
Organism: Micromonospora sp. NPDC000668; assembly: GCF_042897975.1. NCBI lineage: Bacteria > Bacillati > Actinomycetota > Actinomycetes > Micromonosporales > Micromonosporaceae > Micromonospora > Micromonospora sp. NPDC000668. Next base: position 457,854 of record NZ_JBIAYP010000002.1, on the reverse strand, counting down.
TCAGCTCGGCCTGGGCTCCCGGAGGGGCGGCGCACCACAGGTGGGGAAAGTCGTTGTGGTGGTGCCCATCGGCGTGCAGGGTCACGAAGACGCTCTTGTCCCGGACGAACCAGGTGGGCGACCCGTGGCTGGGCCGCTCGGTCACCTCGGGCAGGGCCAGGCAGATCACCCGGACCCGGTCCAGCAACTGCATGGCATCCCCCGCCCTCGTCACGATCGCGGCGCCCGGTCCCGGCGAGCCTAGCGCCCCGGGTCGCTCGATGGCGGTCTCGAAACGGGTCGGCGACGGCCTCGGACCAGCCCGTTCTTGGCTCTGGGTCCACGCCGGGTCACCCTCGGTCAACGCCTGGAGGGGAGGTGTCGGCCCGGCCGGCATCCGTCGGAAATCTGACCTAAGTCGACCCGTTGTGCCGGTGGTGCGCGGTGGTTAAGCTCTTCATGCGCGCCCCAATCGCCCGCTTCCCCCGTGGCAGGCGATCGGGGCGCGCGTCTTTGTCGAAACGGGCCCGCACGCTTGAAGCGTGCGGGCCCGTTTTCGTCGCGCTGCGCTGCGCGTCGCCTTTCGATGCTTATATCCAGCGACCGTCCAGCCACATCCGGGACAGCCAGTCCGAGTACGGAATCACCTTGCCCACGAAGATCGGATAGAAGTACGCGAAGCAGAGCGCCACCAGCAGCACGTACGCCCCGGCCGCGATGCTGCCCACCAGCCGGCGTTCGTAGCCCGGGTCACCGGGCACCAGCGGGGCCACCGCACCGACGTCACCCCCGGCCGGGGCGATCAGCGCGCCCAGCACGTACACCACGGCCAGGACCATGAAGGGCAGCGCCGGAGCGGTGTAGAACGAGAACATCGTCCGGCCATCGAGAGCGAACACGAACCAGGGCAGCAGGCCCGCCGCCACGCTGAGCAGGATCGCGCCGGCCCGCCAGTCCCGGCGGGCCACGCCCAGCCAGGTCAGCGCCACCAGGGCGGGCAGGAACGACCACCAGAGCAGCGGGGTGCCGAGCAGCAGGATCTCGGAGGCGCAGCTCGGCGCGCCGCAGGCGCCGTCGCCGGAGTAGTGGAACGCGACCGGACGGCCGAGCAGCAGCCACTGCCACGGCCACGACTGGTACTTGTGCGGGTCGTCCAGCCCAGTGTGGAAGCCGTACGCCGCGCGGTGGTACTCGAAGAGGTTGATCAGCGGGCCGATCAGCGGGGTGTCACTGAGCGGGGCGTTCGGGTAGGACGACGCGAGCCGGTAGTAGCCGTCGTCGCTGAGCAGCCAGCCCGACCAGGTGGCGATGTAGGTGCCCACCATGAGCACGCCGGCCAGCACCAGCCAGGGCAGCTCGTCGAGCAGGGTGTCCCGCCAGGGCCGACGGACCCCTGCCGAGCGGCGGACGCCGACCTCCCAGAAAAGCACCAGCAGCGCGAAGACCGGGACGAAGTACAGCGCGCTCCACTTCACCGCGCAGGCGCAGCCGAGCAGCACCCCGGCGGCGAGCCGCCACCACGGCCAGGTGCGCCAGCCGGTCGGCGGTCGGCCGGCGCGGCCCCGCTGGGTCGGGTCGAGCCCGTCGTCCAGGGCCCGCGCCCAGCGCCGACGGCGGGCGTCCCGGTCAAGCACCAGCGCGCCGAACGCGGCCAGCACGAAGAAGAGCAGGAAGATGTCGAGCAGCGCCGCGCGGGACAGCACCAGATGGAAGCCGTCCAGGGCGAGCAGCAGGCCGGCCGCGCAGCCCAGCACGGTCGAACGGAACATCCGCCGGCCGATGCGGACCAGCAGCAGCACCGACAGGGTGCCGACCACGGCCGCCGAGAACCGCCAGCCGAACTCCGGCGCGGTGGTGAACAGGTGCCCGGGGACGGAGACCTTCGACTCGGCGTCCTGGTAGCCGAAGGCCCACTCGCCGAGGCCGATCAGCCACTTGCCCAGCGGCGGGTGCACCACGTACGACGGGGCGTTGTCCTTGTAGTTCCACTCGACGCCGCGGCTGATCAGCCCGTAGGCGTCCTTGGCGTAGTACGTCTCGTCGAAGATCTTGCCCTTCGGCCCGGACAGGCCGACGAAGCGCAGGATCGCCGCGATGGCCACCACCACGGCGGTGGCCAGCCACGAGAACCGGTCCAGTCGGGTATCGACGGTGGTGAACCCACGCCGGACCACGCCGGTCACCCCGGTCCCGGCGACGCTGGGCGCCGCTGCTGTCTGGTCGGGGCGGTGCTCGCCTGCGGTCACTTCGACCGTCTTTGCCGGGTCGGCGCTCCGGCTCTGCGCTGTCGACGCACTCGTCACCCGGCGATCGTAGGCTGCCAACGTGTCCTGTGGCGCCCGTCGTCCCCGATACCGGTATCCGCTGTCAATGAAGGAGACGATCCCGTGGGTGAAATGTCCGAAGCTGGGCGCCTGATCCTGCTCGGTGCCCCGCTCGGCAACCCCGCCGACGCCTCGGCTCGGTTCCGGGAGGTGCTGACCAGCGCCGACGTGGTGGCCGCCGAGGACACCCGGCGGCTCACCCGGCTGGCCCGCGACCTCGACATCACCGTCGGCGGTCGGATCGTCTCCTACTTCGAGGGCAACGAGGAGCGGCGGACCCCCGAGCTGGTCGAGGTCATCCTCGGCGGGTACGTGGTGGCGCTGGTGACCGACGGCGGAATGCCGAGCGTCTCCGACCCCGGCTACCGACTGGTCCGGGCCGCACTGGACGCCGGGGCCCCGGTCAGCGTCGCCCCCGGGCCGAGCGCGGTGACCACGGCGTTGGCCGTCTCCGGGCTGCCCGTCGACCGGTTCTGCTTCGAGGGGTTCCTGCCCCGTACCCCCGGGGCCCGCCGGTCGCGGCTGCGCGCCCTCGCCGCCGAGGAGCGCACCCTCGTCTTCTTCGAGGCGCCGCACCGGATCGGCGCGGCGCTCACCGACCTGGCCGAGACGTTCGGCGCGGACCGGCCGGCCGCGGTCTGCCGCGAGCTCACGAAGACCTACGAGGAGGTGCTCCGTCGCCCGCTCGGCGAGCTGGCCCGGTGGGCCGCCGAGGGGGATCCGCGCGGGGAGATCACCCTCGTCGTGGCCGGGGCGCCGGTGACGGCCCCGGAACGGCCCGACGACGACACCCTGCGCGCGGCCGTCGCCGAGCGGGAGGCGGCCGGCCGGTCCCGCCGCGACGCCATCACCGAGGTCGCCACCGAGTACGCGCTGCGCCGCCGCGACGTCTACACGATCGTGCACAGCTGACCCCCACTCCCGCCGCGCCGGCCCCGAGGCGTGTTCACCAGGCGGCGGCCAGGAAGCCGAGGGTGATCAGGGCCGGGCCGGCGATCGCGGCGCTCACCGCCCAGCGGCGGTTCCGCCGGCCGGCCAGCCGGGTCGACCCGGTCCACCGGGTGATGCCGGCCGCGCAGGCGAGGATCACCAACAGGCCGGGCACCCAGCGCAGGTGCCGGCCCATGCCGGTGTCGGCGTACGCGGTGCCGCCGTCCGGGCCGGCCATCCTCGCTGGCAGAGCCGTCCCCGGAGCGTTCCTCCCGGCGGGCACCCCGGTGACCCGTACCCCGTGTGCCAGGAACCGCCCGTCGTCGGCCATGAAGATCCCCCGGCAACGCTGGGTGAGCTCGCCGCCGGTGCACTTGTCGATCACCACCGTGCCGACCCGGGCATGACCGACCGCGAGCCAGAACGGGCCGGCGCTGACCCAGGCGAAGAAGGCCGTGACCAGGCTCAGCAGCACCAGCGCGGCGAGCCCGGGCAGCGGGTCCGGCGGTGGGGCGGTACGGGCCCCCGCCCGGCGCCACGCCGCGCCGGAGCCGCGGTCCCGTTCCGGCGCGGGGTCCTCCCGGACGGGGGTGCCGTCCCAGTGCACCTGTTCGATCGGCGCCCAGACGGCGCCGTCGTCGGTCCGGCGGGCGCCCCGGTGCCAGCGGCTCAGCTGCCGGACCGGCACCCGGCGTGGCACCGCGTCCACCGGCGCCCCGGTGGTCGGCTCCACTTCGACGACCCCTGCGGCGGGCTCCCCACCGCCGGACGGTGAGCCGTCCGTCGAGCCCGACGGGGTGGGGCGGGCCGGGCTGGGTGCCGGTGCCGCCGGAGCGGGACGGGCCGGGGTGGGTGCCGGCGCGGCCGGCGCCGGACGGGCCGGGGTGGCGGCGAGCCCCGCCGCGTCGTCCCGCCTCGGCGTGGCCGGCCGCCCTGCCGGCGTGGGCCGCTGCCGGCCCGGCCGATCGGCGGCGGGGGCGGAGCCGGGTGCCGGCGCGGCGCCCGGTCGGGGGTTGGGGCCAGGTCGTGGGGCGACGGCTGGTCGGGGAGTGGCGTCGTCCGGGGCACGGTTCGCGTCTTCCCCGGGCACCGGCCGGGGTTGGGGCGCGACCGACCCGCCCCGCGACCCGCCAGGTCCGGGGCTCGGGTCGTCGTCGACCGCGGGACCGGTGGGACGGTCGTCGTGATTCCGGGCCGCTCGTCTGCCAGTCACGTCGTTCATTGCACACCGGTCCACGAGGAGGATCGGGCAGCTCAGCCGCGTGTCGGCGACAAATCGGACCAATGGACGGGGTGGTCGGCATGGTCCGCCGCCCCGGCACCCCCTATTGGTTCGCGGTCGCACCGGACGGGTCACTAGGCTTGCTGCTCATGAGTCACGTTCTCGCGGCAGTGGCCTGGCCGTACGCCAACGGCCCCCGCCACATCGGCCACGTCTCCGGTTTCGGCGTTCCCTCTGACGTCTTCGCCCGGTACATGCGGATGGCCGGCCACGACGTGCTCATGGTCTCGGGCACCGACGAGCACGGCACCCCGATCCAGGTGCAGGCCGACGCCGACGGGGTGACCCCGCGCGAGCTGGCCGACCGGTACAACCGGGTGATCGTGGAGGACCTGCACGGTCTCGGGCTCACCTACGACCTGTTCACCCGCACCACCACCCGCAACCACTACGCGGTGGTGCAGGAGTTGTTCGAGGGGATGTACCGCAACGGCTACATCCTGCCGAAGACCACCATGGGCGCGATCTCCCCGTCCACCGGGCGCACCCTGCCCGACCGGTACATCGAGGGCACCTGCCCGATCTGCGGGTACGACAGCGCCCGTGGCGACCAGTGCGACAACTGCGGCAACCAGCTCGACCCGATCGACCTGATCAACCCGAAGTCGCGGATCAACGGGGAGACCCCGAAGTTCGTCGAGACCGAGCACTTCTTCCTGGACCTGCCCGCCCTGGCCGACGTGCTGCGGCAGTGGCTGGACACCCGGGAGGGGTGGCGGCCCAACGTGCTGCGGTTCTCCCGCAACCTGCTCGACGACCTCCAGCCCCGGGCGATCACCCGGGACCTGGAGTGGGGCGTACCGATCCCGCTGGACGGCTGGCGGGACCGGCCGGACAAGCGGATCTACGTCTGGTTCGACGCCGTGATCGGCTACCTGTCCGCCTCGATCGAGTGGGCCCGCCGCTCGGGCGACCCGGAGGCCTGGCGCCGGTGGTGGTCCACCGACGGCGAGGGCAAGGACGCCCGGTCGTACTACTTCATGGGCAAGGACAACATCGTCTTCCACTCGGTGATCTGGCCGGCGCTGCTCTCCGGCTACTCCGGTGAGGGCTCCCGCGACGGTGAGCCGGGCGAGTTGGGCCGGCTCAACCTGCCCACCGAGGTGGTCTCCAGCGAGTACCTGACCATGGAGGGCCGGAAGTTCTCCTCGTCCCGCAAGGTGGTCATCTACGTCCGGGACTTCCTGGAGCGCTACGACGCCGACGCGCTGCGCTACTTCATCGCCGCCGCAGGCCCGGAGAGCAACGACACCGACTTCACCTGGGCCGAGTTCCTCCGCCGCAACAACGACGAACTGGTCGCCGGCTGGGGCAACCTGGTCAACCGGTCCGTCTCGATGGCGGCGAAGAACTTCGGCGCCATCCCGTCGGTCGACGCGGCCGGGCTCACCGAGGCCGACGAGGCGCTGCTCGCGGTGGCCCGGGCCGGCTTCACCACGGTCGGCGACCTGATCGGCCGGCACCGGCAGAAGCAGGCGATCGGTGAGGCCATGAGGGTGGTCGCCGAGGCCAACCGATACCTCTCCGAGCAGGCGCCGTGGAAGCTCAAGGACGAGGCGGACAAGCCCCGGATGGGCACCATCCTGCACGTCGCCCTCCAGGTGGTCAGCGACGCCAACACGCTGCTCACCCCGTTCCTGCCGCACTCCGCGCAGCAGGTGCACGAGCTGCTCGGCGGCACCGGCGTGCACGCGCCGATGCCGGTCATCGAGCAGGTCGACGACCTGGACGGCGGGCCGGCGTACCCGGTGCTGACCGGGGACTACACGGTCGGCGCGCGCTGGGAGTCGGTGCCGCTGGAGTCGGGGCGGCCGCTGGCCGCGCCGAAGCCGGTGTTCCGCAAGCTCGACCCGTCGATCGTCGACGAGGAGCTGGCCCGGCTGGCCGGCTGAGCACGGCACGGCCGCACGGCTGAGCGCGGCCCCGGGGGAATCCCGGGGCCGCGCCTCGCCTCGCCTGGACGGCCGGCGTCACATCGCGTACCGCGTGTCCATCACCTGGTCGTCGGTCACCTCGGCGCCCGGTGCCCACGCCTCGTAGACGCCGCGATCGTGGCACTGCGCCCCGGTGGCGAGCACCGTGTCCGGGTCCGGGAAGCGCAGCCGCAGCCGCAGCCAGCCGGCCTCCTCCCGCAGCACCAGGCAGGGCACGCCCCGCCACTGCGCGAACCGGAGCCGCCGAGCGACCTGCTCCACCGGGTAGCGGGCCGCCCGGGTCATCGCCAGCACCCGGAACCCGCCGGGCAGATCGGCCACCGCCTCGTACTCGCTGTCGCCGTGCACGCCGACCAGTTGGGTGGAGCGCAGGGAGTCCCCGGTCGGCACGTACTCCTGGTCCGGGGAGAGACCCGGCACCGCCGACAGCAGGTGTCGCCACTGCGGGCCCACCATCCGTAGCCAGCCGCGCTGCTCGGCCTGGTAGGTGTAGAGCACCACCTCCACCCCCTCCGCCGGGTAGGCGAGCAGGGCGGCGTTCGCCGGCATCGGCAAATCGGCGAAGTCCCGGGTGATGAACTCCGGGATGAGCTGGCCGTTGCTCGGCACGAAGCCCGTGCCCAGCACCGGCGGACCCAGCCGGTCCCGGGGAGCCAGCGCGGTCAGGCCACGGTGCGCCTCGCCCACCGGCACGGCGTAGTCCCCCGGGTCGGCGGCCCGCCAGCGCAGCGCGTACGCCACGTCCAGGCCGTCCCGCCCGACCTCGCCGTCGGTACGCAGCACCGTGGTCGCCGCTGGTGTGCGCAGGTGCGCCACGTCGTGCTCGCGGTAGCAGAAGCCGTGCGGCAGCCACCCCCGCACGTACCCGGCGAGCTGCCGGGGGGAGAGCACCTTCACCATCCGGGTGCCCCGCCGGATCACCGCCGACGCGCGTGCCGCAGCCAGCATCGGGTCACCCGCCGAGGCCGGCTGCTGGCTGAGCTGTTGCAGCTGCGCCCAACCCCGCTCCCGGTGCGCAGGCATCATCAGCGGTGTCTCCGGCTCCTCGGCCGGCTCCGTCGCCCCGTGCACCGCGGCCACCTCGGTGACGTGCACGAACCGACGCCACGGCAGGGCACTGCCGGGTCGGGGCGCCCACTCGAAGCCCTGCACCTCGTCGGCGCTGAACAGCTCGTACGCGGCGCCCCGGGCGATCTCCTCGGCCGGGTAGACGCCGCCGCCGAACGCCACGCGCAGCCCGGTACGTTCGCTGGCGGCGCCGCTGGACTGGGGGGTGACGCTCACACCGCCACCTCGCTCCGCTCGGCAGCGGCGCGAGACGCCACACTGCCGCGCCTCATGGTTCGCTCGCTGCGCTCGCTCACGCGGCGACGGTAGAGTCGCGCGGCGTAGTCGAGGTGAACGTCGGGTGGCGGGCGGATGGACAGCCCCGGTGTGTGATGCTGTCGCTGATGAGCGAGCCCACTGAAACCCGCCGCGAGCGGGCCGCCCGGCGGGCCGGAGAGTTCCCGCCCGCCCCCGAACCACTGCCCCGGCCGGTGCTGGACAGCCACACCCACCTGGACATCACCGTCAGCGAGGCCGGCGTACCCGGCGGCGGGTCCGCCGATGACCCGGTCGCCGCGGCGATCGCGCTGGCCACCGACGTCGGGGTGGACCGGCTGGTCCAGGTGGGTGTGGACGTCGCCTCCTCCCGGTGGGGCGCGGACACCGCCGACCGGCACCCCGCCGTGCTGGCCACGGTGGCGCTGCACCCCAACGAGGCGCCCCGGCTGGCCGACCTCGACGAGGCGCTGCGGGAGATCGAGTCGCTCGCCGCCCGGGAGCGGGTCAGGGGGATCGGCGAGACCGGGATGGACTTCTTCCGGACCGGCGACGAGGGGCGCGCCGCGCAGGAGGAGAGCTTCCGGGCGCACATCGCCATCGCCAAGCGGTACGGCCGGGCGCTGGTCATCCATGACCGGGACGCGCACGCCGACGTGCTGCGGATCCTCGACGACGAGGGCTCCCCGGACACCGTGGTGCTGCACTGCTTCTCCGGTGACGCCGACTTCGCCCGCGAGTGCGTCCGCCGCGGCTACCTGCTCAGCTTCGCCGGCACCGTCACCTTCGGCAGTGCCACAGCGCTGCGCGAGGCCGCCGCGCTCACCCCCGTGGATCAGATCCTGGTGGAGACCGACGCGCCCTATCTCACTCCGATGCCGCACCGGGGCCGGCCGAACGCGTCGTACCTGATCCCGCTCACCGTCCGCTCGCTCGCCGCGACCACCGGCACCGACCTGGACGAGCTGTGCGCGGCCATCTCGGCCACCGGCGACCGGGTCTTCGGCCCGTGGTGAGCCCGGCCCGACGGTCGGCCCTGCCGCCGCTACGCTCCCAGGCATGACCGGTCTCCTCGGCCCGGCGGAGATCCGGGAACTCGCCGCCCGGCTGGGCGTCGCGCCCACCAAGAAGCTGGGCCAGAACTTCGTGCACGATCCGAACACCGTGCGCCGGATCGTCACGGCCGCCGGCCTGACTCCCGATGACGTGGCCCTGGAGGTCGGCCCCGGGCTCGGCTCGCTCACCCTGGGGCTGCTGCCGGTCGCCGGGCACGTGCATGCCGTCGAGATCGACCCGGTGCTCGCCGGCGCGCTGCCGGAGACCGTCGCCCGGCACGCCGGGGCGGACGCCGGCCGGCTCACCGTGCATCGCGCCGACGCGCTGCGCATCGACGCCGCCGAGCTGGCCGACCCTCCGCCGACCGCGCTGGTGGCGAACCTGCCCTACAACGTGGCCGTGCCGGTGGTGCTGCATCTGCTCGCCGAGCTGCCCAGCCTGCGGCACGGCCTGGTGATGGTGCAGAAGGAGGTCGCCGACCGGCTGGTCGCCGGTCCCGGCTCCAAGGTGTACGGCATCCCGTCGGTCAAGCTCGCCTGGTACGCCCAGGCCCGGGGCGCCGGCCGGGTGCCGCCGAACGTGTTCTGGCCGGTGCCCAACGTCGACTCCGGTCTGGTCGCCTTCACCTGCCGCCAACCACCCCGCGCCGACGTACCCCGGCAACGGGTCTTCGCCGTGGTGGACGCGGCGTTCGCGCAGCGCCGCAAGACCCTGCGCGCCGCGCTGGCCGGCTGGGCCGGCGGCGCGGACCGGGCCGCCGCCGCGCTCACCGCCGCCGGCGTCGACCCCGGCGCTCGGGGGGAGTCGCTCACCGTCGAGCAGTTCGCCGCCATCGCCGCGTCGGCTCCAGTCGGTACGCCGGCCGCGAAGTAGGCTGACGCCGTGCCCGTCGAGGAGGTCCGGGTGAGTACCGACCACACCGAGGAGCTGATCGTGGCCAAGCCGTTCGACATTCGCCTGCGCGTGCGGGAGATCGCCCCGTGACCGAGGCCTGGCGACCGGACGAGGAGGACGAGCGGCGTGGGGCCAGCGGCCCGGTGAAGGTCCGGGTGCCCGCGAAGGTCAACCTGCACCTCGGGGTGGGCCCGCTGCGCCGGGACGGCTACCACGAGCTGAACACCGTCTACCACGCCATCTCCATCTACGACGAGCTGACCGCTCGGCGCGGCGACACGCTCGCGCTGACCATGGAGGGCGAGGGCACCGGCGAGTTGGCGCTGGACGACACCAACCTGGTGATCCGCGCCGCGCACGCCCTCGCCGGTTACGCCGGGGTGCAGCCGCACGCCCGGCTGCACCTGCGCAAGCAGATCCCGCTCGCCGGCGGGCTGGCCGGCGGCAGTGCCGACGCGGCTGCCGCGCTGGTGGCCTGCGACGCGCTCTGGGGCACCGGGCTGTCCCGCGACGAGCTGGCCGGGATCGCCGCCGATCTGGGCTCCGACGTGCCGTTTCTGATCTACGGCGGCACCGCGCTGGGCACCGGCCGGGGTGAGGCCGTGAGCCCCGTACTGGCACGCCCCACCTCCTGGTACTGGGTCGTGGCCATCGCCGACGGCGGCCTGTCCACCCCGGCCGCGTACCGCGAGCTGGACCGGCTCCGCGACTCCGGTGCGGCCGGCGCCCCGCTGGGCAGCACCGACGCGCTGCTGGGCGCGCTGCGCCAGCGCGACCCCCGGGTGCTCGCCCGTACGCTCGGCAACGATCTCCAGGACGCCGCGCTGGCCATGCGCCCGGCGCTGGCCGACACCCTCAAGGCCGGCGAGGCGGCCGGGGCGCTCACCGGCATCGTCTCCGGCTCCGGCCCGACCTGCGTCTTCCTCGCCGCCGGAGCGGCCGACGCGGAGCGGATCGCCGCCGAGTTGACCACTGCGGGCGTGTGCCGTGCGGCACGGGTCGCGCACGGCCCGGTGGTCGGCGCCCGCGTCGTCTGACCCTGCTCAAGGTCAACTCCAGGGGCGACGCCGGTGCGTCCGGCCGCGACCTGGAGTTGACCAAGTCGCCGTCGGTGCCCCGGCGGGCGCCCGGTGCGTCCGCGTACCCTTGGGTCAGGCGTCCAGGTGCCCGCCGGCACCGGGACGCCTTGATCATGAAGGGTGGGAGTGTGGCCAACATCGTCAATCTGGACCGGGTGTCCAAGGGGTACGGCGCCGCCGGGCGGCTACTCACGGACGTCTCGCTCGGCCTGGACGACGCCGACCGGATCGGCGTGGTCGGCCTCAACGGTGCCGGCAAGTCCACCCTGCTGCGGTTGCTCACCAAGCAGGAGGACCCTGACGACGGCCGGGTCACCCATCGCCGCGACCTGCGGGTGCTCTGGCTGCCGCAGCAGCTCACCCTCGCCCCCGACGCCACCGTCCGGGATGTCGTGCTCGGCACCGCCTGGCTCGGCGAGGGCATGGGCGCCGAGCACGAGTGGGCCGGCGACGCCGGGGTGCGCGCCATCCTCGACGGCCTCGGCATGCCGCACCTGGGCCTCGACCAACCGGTCGGCCCGATGTCCGGTGGCGAACGGCGCCGGGTCGCGCTCGCCGCGCTGCTCGTCCGCGACTCCGACCTGCTCATCCTCGACGAGCCCACCAACCACCTCGACGTCGGCGGCGTCGACTGGCTGGCCCGGCACCTGGTCGGCCGCAAGGGTGCCCTGGTCGTGGTCACCCACGATCGGTGGTTCCTGGACGCGGTCTGCACCAACACCTGGGAGGTCGCCGACCAGGCCGTCCGCGTGTACGAGGGCGGCTTCGCCGCCTGGATCCTCGCCCGAGCCGAGCGCGAACGCGTCGCCGCCGCCACCGAGGCCCGCCGGCAGAACCTGCTCCGCAAGGAGATCGCCTGGCTGCGCCGTGGTCCGCCCGCCCGCACCTCCAAGCCCCAGTTCCGCATCGACGCCGCCAACGCGTTGATCGCCGACGTGCCGCCGGCGCGGGACACCATGTCGCTGCAACGGATGGCCACCTCCCGGCTTGGCAAGCAGGTGTACGACCTGGAGAACGTCGAGCTGCTCGCCGGCCCCAAGGAGATCCTGCGCGACGTCACCTGGCAGGTCGGGCCGGGCGACCGGATCGCCATCCTCGGCGCCAACGGTGCCGGCAAGACCACGCTGCTGCGGATGCTCGCCGGCATCACCCGCCCCGACGGCGGCCGCCTCGGCACCGGCTCCACCGTGCGGCCGGCGTTCCTGTCCCAGGAGCTCGCCGAGCTGCCCGGGCACCTGCGGGTGCTCGAAGCCGTGGAAGAGGTCGCCCGCCGGGTCCAGCTCGGCGACCGGGAGGTCTCCGCCGCCCAGCTCGCCGAGGTCTTCGGCTTCGACGACCGCCGGCTCTGGACTCCGGTCAGCGACCTTTCCGGTGGGGAACGCCGCCGGCTGCAGATGCTGCGGCTGCTCGCCGGCGAGCCCAACGTGCTGCTCTTCGACGAGCCCACCAACGACCTGGACACCGACACCCTGGCCGCACTGGAGGACCTGCTCGACTCCTGGCCCGGCACGATCATCGTGGCCAGCCACGACCGCTACCTGATCGAACGGGTCACCGAGTCGGCGTTCGGGATGTTCGGCGACGGCCGGCTGGTGCACCTGCCCGGCGGCGTCGACGAGTACCTCGCGCGGACCGCCGAGCGTGCCGGCGCGCCGCGGGCCGGTGCCACCCCGACCGCCGCGCCCACCGGCCCCTCCGCGGGCGGCATGTCCGCGGCCGAGGTCCGCCAGGCCCGCAAGGAGCTGACCCGGCTGGAACGCCAGCTCGGCAAGCTCGACCAGCGCGAGACCACCTTGCTCGACCAGCTCGCCGCCGACGCCACCGACTACGCCCGGGTCGCCGAGCTGGACACCCAGCTCAAGGATCTGCGCGCCGAGCGGGAGCGGATCGAGGAGACCTGGATGACCCTCGCCGAGGACCTGCCCGAGAGCTGACCGGGCCGCGGGAGCCGTGGGGGGCCGTGTGCGGCGTCACACCGCCACATGCGGGACAATCGTCGGCGACACCTACCCCACGGCGTTGGAGATCAGACATGGCCCATACCCCCGTCAACCACCCCGCGCGGCCGGTCTACCGGGCGATCGGCGGGCTGACCGGTCTGTACCTGGTGGTCTTCGGTGCGCTCGGCATCATCGAGAGCGCCGGCAACGAGGTCCTCGCGCAGGACGGCACCCGGGTCCTCGGCCAGGGCACCAACCTCGGCTTCTCGCTGCTCAGCGTGCTGCTCGGGGTCATCGTGCTGGGTGGCACCGCGCTCGGCCGCAACATCGACGTGGCGGTCAACCAGTGGCTGGCGTACATCATGATGGTGGTCAGCCTGGCCGGTCTGGCGTTCATCCGCACCGATGCCAACTTCTTCAACTTCAGCATCGCCACCGTGGTCGTCGTGATGGTGGCCGCCCTGGTGCTGCTCATGGTCGGCATGTACGGCAAGGTCGGCACGGACGAGGAGGCGGAGGCGTTCCAGAAGGCTCGCCTGGTCCTCTGATCGTTTTCCTCTGGTTGCGGCCGTGGGTTTTCGCCGGAGCCCGAGCTGCTCCGGGCGGTCAGGCTTGATCCCTGCGCAGCTCGGGCTCCGGCGAAAACCTGACCTGGTCCATCCTTCGGCGGACCCTGCTCGCCATTGTGGTTCTCCGGACAGTCACCTCTGTCCCGGGTGACAATCCTCCTGAAACGGTCTAACTCAGGTGGATGGGGATCAGGGCATGCCGCACTTTCCGGTTAACCATCCGGCACGGCCGCTCTACCGGGTCCTCGCCGGCCTGATCGGTGTCTACATCCTGGTCTTCGGAATCTGGGGCGTCGTCGAGACGATCGGCGATCCGCTCTTCGACCGGGGCAGCCACTGGGCCCTCGGTCTGCGTACCAACCTGGCCTTCTCGCTCGCCTCGGTGGTCTTCGGAGTCGTCCTGATCGTGGGGGCGTCCCGGCGCAGCAACCTCGGCCACTACATGAACCTCACCGCCGGGGTGGTGTTCCTGGTGACCAGCATCCTGATGATGTCCGTGCTGCAGACCGAGGCGAACTTCCTGAACTTCTCGATGTCGACCGTGGTCGTGTCGATGCTGTTCGGCCTGATCCTGCTCGGCACCGGCCTGTACGACAAGGTCGGCCCCGAGGAGCACGCCGAGGCGGAACGGCGCCACCGTCACCACCCGGTGGCCGAGGTGCACCGCCGCTGAGTGAAGTCAGTGGCGGCGGGCGGTGATCAACGTCGGCTTCGCCTCCAGGTGCGACAACCCGTTCCAGGCGAGGTTGACCAGGTGCGCCGCAACCGTCTCCTTGCGCGGCTTGCGCACCTCCAGCCACCAACTGCCGGTCAGCGCAACCATGCCCACCAGCGCCTGCGAGTACAGCTCGGCCAGCTTCGGGTCGTACCCGCGGCTCTTGAACTCGGCGCCCAGGATGTGCTCGACCTGGTGTGCCACGTCGTTCATCACGCTGCTGAAGGTGCCCGTCGCGGACATCAGCGGCGACTCGCGGACCAGCACGCGGAACCCGCTGGTCTCCTCCTCGATGTAGCCCAGCAGGGCCATCGCCGCCTGCTCCAACAGCTCCCGCGGGTGCCCGGCGGTCAACGCCGTGGTGATCCGGTCCAGCAATGCCCGGACCTCCCGGTCCACCACCACCGCGTAGAGCCCCTCCTTGCCGCCGAAGTGCTCGTACACGACCGGCTTGGAGACCTTGGCGCGGGCCGCCACCTCCTCGATGGAGGTGGCGTCGAAACCCCGCTCGGCGAAGAGCTGCCGGCCGGTCGCGATCAACTGCTCCCGCCGCTGGGCCGCGGACATCCGGACCCGGGAGGTGGACTTGGGTTTCGCCGGCGGGACCGCCGCCGTACGCCGACTGTCGGCGCCGTCGCTGACCTCGGCCATGTCGCCGCCTCGCTGGCGCTCGGTGACGCCCTGCCGTGGGATGGTGCCTCCGCTGTGCCCGTTCACGTCGTCGCCTCACTGGCGGGCGGTCCGACCGCCCAGCCGCGCCGTCCGACCGTACCCGGATCGGGCCCGGCCCCCCGTCTGCCGAGCCGTCCGGTCCCCCCGCGTCGCTCGGTCATCCGACCATCCTGCCAGGCGACCTCCAGGAGCACCGCCCGCATTTAGCGGGGTGCGACCGGCTTCACCAGCTTGGCCGCGATGCGCTCCGGCTTCGGCCAGCGCACCTGTGACGCCGCGCCGACCTTCTCGAACAGCCAGATCACCCGGGCGGAGATGTCCACCTGACCACGCAGCACGCCGTGCCGGGCACTGGTCGGGTCGGCGTGGTGCAGGTTGTGCCAGCTCTCGCCGAACGACAGGATCGCCAGCGGCCAGAAGTTCGACGCGCGGTCGCCCTGCCGCATCGCGAACGGGCGCTCGCCGTAGACGTGGCAGACCGAGTTGATCGCCCAGGTGACGTGGTGCAGCAGACCGATGCGGACCAGCCCGGCCCAGAAGAACGCGGTCAGTGCGCCCTGCCAGGACCAGGTCACCAGGCCACCGATCAGCGCCGGGCCGAGCAGTGAGATGGCCACCAGCATCGGGAAGAGCCGGTCCACCCGGCTGATGTCACGGTCGGCTTGCAGGTCCGGTGCGAACCGCTCCCGGTTTGACAGCTCCCGGCGGAACAGCCAGCCCACGTGCGCGTGGAACAGGCCCCGGGTCAGCGCCCAGAAGCTGGTGCCGAAGCGCCACGGCGAGTGCGGGTCGCCCTCCATGTCGGAGAAGGCGTGGTGCCGCCGGTGGTCGGCCACCCACTGGATGATCTCGCCCTGCACGGCCAGCGAGCCCGCGACCGCCAGCGTCACCCGCAGCCACCGCTTGGCCTTGAACGAGCCGTGCGTGAAGTAGCGGTGGAAGCCGACCGTGATGCCCAGCCCGGAGACCACGTACCAGACCAGGCCGATGACGACATCGGTCCAGCCGAGCCAGCCACCCCAGGCCACCGGTACGGCGACCAGCAGGGCGACGAAGGGGATCACTACGAAGGCCCAGAGGGCGGCCAGGATTCCGGGGGACTGACTGCCGTCGGTGAGCGGTTTTGGGCCGGGGCCGGCGGTGTTGGGTTCGAGCAGAGCGGTGGACATTTCACCTCGCAGAGGGGACGGAAACGATCACGAAGCTACGCCTACGTTACCGTAACTTACGGCACCGTAGATCGCACGGGGAAGTTCCGAAAACCCTTGCGCGGTCGGGCCAAAACGCAGGTCAGAGCCGTGAGGTGTACGGCGATCCGGGGCGCGGCCAGTCCCTCACCGCAGGGACGGCGCGGCGCTGCGGGCCCGCACCGTGCAGCTTGGTGGCATCGATGCTCGGCAGTGCGCCGAACCGACACCGGTGACGTCGGTGGGGTGGGTGGCGATAGCGGTGGTGGTGCCGTCCAGGGTGAATCGCAACAAAGAGAGGATCAGGCAAGAGATGGAGAGCATCCATCTATCACTCGCCCTGCTCACGCTGGTTTTCTGGGGTTAGCCCAACTCCCAGGAGCATGTGATGGCTCCACGAATGAACAGGCAGGCGAATCATGCGGGTCGCTATCGTCACCGGCGCCAGCTCGGGCATCGGCCAGAGCGCTGCCATCCAGCTCGCCAAGCGCGGATCGGGGGTCATCCTGACCTACAGCAACAACCAACCCGGGGCGCTGGAGACCGTGGAGAGCATCGAGAAGGAGGGCGGCACGGCCGTCGCGCTGCCACTGGACGTCGGCCGGAGTGAGACCTTTCCGGCCTTCCGCGAGTCGGTCGTCGCCGCGCTGCGCGACACCTGGCAGCGGGACACGTTCGACTCCCTGGTCAACAACGCCGGGTTCGCGCGGATGGCGCTTTTCGAGGACACCTCCGAGGAGCTGTTCGACGGTTTCATGCGGGTGCTGCTCAAGGGGCCGTTCTTCCTCACCCAGGCACTGCTGCCACTGCTGGCCGACGGCGGCGCGATCGTCAACACCAGCAGCAACTCGGCGCTGGCCTCCGGCCTGGAGCCCGGCTACTCCGCGTACGCCTCGATGAAGGGCGGCCTCATGGTGCTGACCCGGTACATGGCCAAGGAGTTCAGCAACCGCGGCATCCGGGTCAACTCCGTCGCCCCGGGCTCCACCCGGACGCGCCTCGCCGACAACGCCTTCGAGCGGTTCCCCGAGGTGATTCCGCTTCTCGCAGCGAAGACCGCACTCGGTCGGGTGGGCGAGCCCGACGACATCGGCATGGTGATCGCCACGCTGCTCGGCGAGGAGGGCCGCTGGATCACCGCCCAGAACATCGAGGTCGCCGGCGGGTACAACCTCTAGTCAACCCGTCTACGGCGTCCGGGCCCGGTTCGGACTGCCCGCCCGGACGCCGTCCGGGGGCGCCGCCGGTCGCCGGGCGTGGCGGAATGAGCGATGGCGTCCGGCGGCCGGGGCGCTAAGGTGTAGCGCGGGATGCTCATCCCTGATGTGACGCGCTCGCGTCGCTGATCGGCCGTGGTGTAATTGGCAACACCCGGGTCTTTGGTACCCGTATTTCAGGTTCGAACCCTGGCGGCCGAGCTGCCCCCCTAAGTCCGTTTTAGGTTCCAGTGGGGGTAAGACGGGAACGCGCCGGGCACCGCGGTTAGCATGGCCGCGAGAGTGTCCGCCGTCCCGACGGGAGCCACATCGTGCCCCAGCCCCACCTCCGTACCGTCGTCGTACTTGCCGCCGGTGAGGGCAAGCGGATGAAGTCGACACTGCCCAAGGTGCTGCACCCGCTGCTCGGTCGGACGCTGCTCGGCCACGTGCTGAGCGCGGCCGCGCCGCTGGCCGCGGACCGCACCGTCGTGGTGGTCGGCCACGGCGCCGACCAGGTCCGGGGACACCTGACCGAGATCGCACCGGACACGACGCCGGTCCTCCAGGCCGAGCAACTCGGCACCGGGCACGCCGTCCGGATCGCGCTGGACGCTGTCCCGGACGGCGCCGGCACCGTCGTGGTGATCAACGGGGACGTACCGCTGCTGCGGCCGGAGACGGTCGGCGCGCTGGTGACCGCGCACGAGGAGGCCGCGGCGGCGGCCACCGTGCTGGCCGCCGAGGTGCCCGACCCGACCGGGCTCGGGCGGATCGTCCGGGACGCCGACGGTCGGCTGGAGCAGATCGTCGAGGAGCGCGACGCCGACGCGACGCAGCGCGCGATCCGGGAGATCAACGCCGGCATCTACGCGTTCGACGCGGTGCGGCTGCGCGCCGCGCTGGGCAAGCTCTCCACCGACAACGACCAGGGCGAGGAGTACCTGACCGACGTCTTCGGGCTGCTCCGCTCGGCTGGCGAGCCGGTGGCGGTGCACGTGGCCGTCGACCACGTGGAGACGCTGGGCTGCAACGACCGGGTGGAGTTGGCGACGCTGCGCCGGCTGCTGCGCGACCGGGTCAACGAGGCGTGGATGCGTACCGGGGTGAGCCTGCTGGACCCGGCGACCACCTGGATCGACGTGACGGTGGCGCTGGACCGCGACGCGGTCGTCGACCAGAACACCCAACTGCGCGGCGGCACGGTGGTCGGCACCGGCGCGCTGGTCGGGCCGGACGTCACGCTGGTCGACACCATCGTCGGCCCCGGTGCGTCGGTGGTGCGCAGCCACGCGGTGGGTGCCGAGGTGGGCGCGGGCGCCAGCGTCGGTCCGTACGCGTACCTGCGGCCGGCCGCGCGGCTGGCCGAGAAGGCGAAGGTCGGCACGTTCGTCGAGGTGAAGAACTCGCAGATCGGCGCCGGCTCCAAGGTGCCGCACCTAACGTACGTAGGTGACGCGACGATCGGCGAGCAGAGCAACATCGGCGCGGCGTCGGTCTTCGTGAACTACGACGGGGTCAACAAGCACCGCACGGTCATCGGCAGCCACGCCCGGACCGGGGCGGACAACATGTTCGTGGCGCCGGTCGAGGTGGGCGACGGGGCGTACACGGCGGCCGGCTCGGTGATCGTGGAGGACGTGCCGGCGGGCGCGATGGGCGTCGCCCGGGCACGCCAGCGCAACATCGAGGGCTGGGTGGTGAAGCGGCGGGCCGGCACGGCCGCGGCGGAGGCCGCGCAGCGGGCCGGCGCCGGCGAGGGTGCGTCGGGTGTGGCCGCCACCGCAAGCGACAGTGAGGCAATGCACGGGAGGGCCGAGACGGTGGGCGGTGCGTCCGGCACGGGAGATACTGCAACCGAATAGTCCCCGCGCCACCACCACCGGGCCGGGTACCACCGAGAAACGGGAGCAGACGGGCCCATGGGCAGCATCGTCGCCGAAAACCGCAAAAGCCTGATGCTCTTTTCCGGACGTGGCTTTCCGGAGCTGGCCAAGGAGATCGGTGAGGTGCTCGGCGTGGCGCCGACGCCGGCCGACGCGTACGAGTTCGCCAACGGCGAGATCTTCGTACGGTTCAAGGACTCGGTGCGTGGTTCGGACGCCTTCGTGGTGCAGTCCGTGACGCACGGGGTGAACACCTGGGTCATGGAGACCCTGATCATGGTGGACGCGCTGAAGCGGGGGTCGGCCAAGCGGATCACCGTGGTGCTGCCGTTCTACCCGTACGCACGTCAGGACAAGAAGCACCGCGGTCGCGAGCCGATCTCGGCCCGGCTGGTGGCGGACCTGCTGAAGACGGCCGGCGCGAACCGGATCCTCACCGTCGATCTGCACACCGCGCAGATCCAGGGCTTCTTCGACGGTCCGGTCGACCACCTCTTCGCGATGGACATCCTCGCCGAGTACGTGGAGCACAAGTACGCGGGCCGGCCGATGACCGTGGTGGCGCCGGACTCGGGCCGGGTGCGGGTGGCCGAGCGGTGGACCGACCGGCTGGGCGGTTGCCCGCTGGCGTTCATCCACAAGACCCGCGATCCGATGAAGCCGAACCAGGTGGTGGCGAACCGCGTGGTCGGCGAGGTGGAGGGTCGGGTCTGCCTGATCGTCGACGACATGATCGACACCGGTGGCACGATCACCGGCGCGGCGGACATCCTCAAGGAGTCGGGCGCGGCGGAGATCGTGGTCGCGTCCACCCACGCGCTGCTGTCGGATCCGGCCACCGAGCGGCTGAAGAACAGCTCGATCAGTGAGGTCGTGGTGACCAACACGCTGCCGTTGCCGCCGGAGAAGCAGTTGGACAAGCTGACCGTGCTGTCGATCGCGCCGCTGCTGGCGCGGGCGATCCGGGAGGTCTTCGACGACGGCTCGGTGACCACCCTCTTCGGTGGCCTGAGCTGAGCGTCGCGCTGCGGTGAGCCCCGTTTCCGCCATCCGGCGCTCCGGCGGGACCGGGGCTGCCAAGCTGGTGGAAACGGGGCTGGCACGCTGGTGGGAACGCCACCGACGCGCCGGCCTGGACCCGTGATCGGGGACTGCCGGAAACCCCGGAATCAGCTCGGGTAGACTGGTGCGGTTGCCACGGCGAGGGTGCCCGGCGGGCCGCTGAACAGCGCCGCACGGAGGTACCGTCATCGACGCGGTGCTCCGGGCAGTCGTTCATGACGCATGAGCCCCAGCGAGCCCCTCGCCCCAGCACCGCAAGACGACAAGCCGCCGCAGCGAAAAGCATCAGGAGTTTCCCCGTGTCCGAGGTAAAGATCAGCGCCGAGCCCCGTACCGAGTTCGGCAAGGGTGGTGCCCGCCGTACCCGCCGGGCCGGCAAGGTGCCCGCCGTGCTGTACGGCCACGGCGAGAAGCCCAAGCACATCGCGCTGCCGTCCCGGGAGTTCGCCGCGGCGATCCGCAAGGGTGGCGCCAACCAGCTGTTCGCGATCGACATCACCGACGGCACGCAGGTGCTGGCGCTGCCGAAGGCGATTCAGCGTGACCCGATCAAGGACACCTTCGAGCACGTGGACCTCATCCTGGTCCGCCGGGGCGAGAAGGTCACCGTTGAGGTCCCGGTCCAGCTGACCGGCGAGGCCGCGCGGGACACCCTGATCGTGCACGACCACGACACCCTCTCGGTGACCGCCGACGCCACCAAGGTGCCGGACCACCTCGAGGCGTCGATCGAGGGCCTGGAGGCGGGCTCCCAGGTGACCGCCGGCGACGTGCAGCTCCCGGCCGGTGTCGAGCTGGCCGTCGACGCGACGCTGCCGGTCGCTGCGGTGACCGCCGCGCCGACCGCCGAGCAGCTCGAGGCGACGCTGCCCGAGGTCGAGGAGGCCACCGAGGAGGCCGAGGCCGAGGTCGGCGAGGTCACCGAGGGTTCCGAGGGTGCGGACGCCGCCCCGACCGCCGAGGGCGCGGAGAACACCGAGGCGCGCACCGAGGCCTGATCGGTTCGTACTGTGCGGCAGGCGTCCCCGAGCGTTCGGGGGCGCCTGTCGGCGTATCGGGAGTTCGGCGGGAGGGACGGGTCGTGACGGACGAGGCGGGGCCGTGGCTGGTGGTCGGCCTGGGCAACCCGGGTCGGGAGTACGCCGGGAACCGGCACAACGTCGGGTTCATGGTGGCTGACCTGCTGGCCGGACGGGTGGGCGCGCGGTTCGGCCGGCACAAGCGGGCGGTGGCCGAGGTGGCCGAGGGTCGACTGGGTTTCGGCGGGCCGAAGCTGGTGCTGGCGAAGCCACTGACGTACATGAACCTCTCCGGCGCGCCGGTGGCGGCGCTGGCGCAGTTCTACAAGGTGCCGCCGGCACAGGTGATCGCGGTGCACGACGAGCTGGACATCGGGTACGGCCAGGTGCGGGTCAAGTGCGGTGGCGGCGAGGGCGGGCACAACGGCCTGCGTTCGATGTCGAAGTCGTTGGGCACCAAGGAGTACGTCCGGGTGCGGTTCGGCATCGGCCGGCCACCCGGGCGGCAGGACCCGGCGGACTACGTGCTGTCGGATTTCGGCGCCGCGGAGCGCAAGGAGCTGGATTTCCTGGTGGACCGGGCCGCCGACGTGGTGGAGTCGGTGGTCGTCAAGGGCGTGGAGCCGACTCAGAACCTCTACCACGGCGGTTGAGACTGTCGGGAAGCCCCGCCTCGCTCGCCTCGGGACTTTCCGACAGTCTCTGAGCCGGGCGGGGCGTACCGGATCGGGGTCGATGGGCCGGTAGTCTGCGCCTTCGGCGTGCCGCGACCGACGACGCGGGTCGCGGCGGAGCGGCCGGTGCGGGCACGGGTCGCGGCGAGGCGACGGGAGCGGGCAGATGAGCAGTCCTCCGATGATCGACGGTGCGTTCGCCCGGTGGTTGGCGGCCCGGGCCGGTCAGGCGCTGCTCGACCTGCGGGCCGAGCTGGGTTTCGGCGACGCCGGCGCGCTGAAGTCGGCCGGGGACAAGGTGTCGCACGACCTGATCCGCACCGAGTTGGCGAAGTGGCGGCCGGGGGACGCCGTGCTCTCCGAGGAGGACGAGGGGTCGCGGCTGGCCTGGGCGGCGGAGGTGAACGCCGAGGCGGTGTCCCGGTTGGCCGCGGACCGAGTGTGGATCATCGATCCGTTGGACGGCACCCGCGAGTTCGCCGAGGAGGGCCGCTCGGACTGGGCGGTGCACGTGGCGCTCTGGGCGCGTAGCGCGCCGAGCCCGCACGGGCTGGTCGCCGGGGCGGTGGGGCTGCCGGCGCAGCACCGGGTGCTGGGCACGGACTACCCGCCGGCGTACCCGCCGATGACGGTGGAGGCGGCGACGGCCGGCGCGCGGGTGATCCGGTTGGCGGCGAGCCGGAGCCGGCCGCCGGTGTTCCTCACCGACCTGGCCGAGGACGTGGGGGCGAAGCTGGTGCCGATGGGTTCGGCCGGCGCGAAGATCGCCGCGGTCATCACCGGAGAGGTGGACGCGTACATCCACGCGGGTGGGCAGTACGAGTGGGACTCGGCGGCGCCGGTGGCTGTGGCGACGGCCACCGGACTGCACGCTTCCCGAATCGACGGTTCTGCGCTGAGATACAACGAGGCGGATCCACGCCTGCCGGACCTGTTGGTCTGCCGCAAGGATCTCGCCTCCCGGTTGCTTGCAGCGCTGCAGAGGCATTCCGGGTAGCCTGGGCGCACTTCTTGACATGTCCGACCGGAAAGGTCTGGAAATCGGATGAGCGAGCGAATCGAGCCGGTGTCATGACCACCCCCGCCGCCTACCGGGTCTCCCACCTGGACGCCCTGGAGGCGGAGAGCATCTTCGTGATGCGCGAGGTGGTCGCCGAGATGGAACGCCCGGTGCTGCTCTTCTCCGGCGGCAAGGACTCGATCGTCATGCTGCGGCTGGCGCAGAAGTCGTTCGCTCCGGCCAACATCCCCTTCCCGGTCATGCACGTCGACACCGGCCACAACTTCCCCGAGGTGCTGGAATACCGCGACCAGCGGGTCGCCGAGCTGGGGTTGCAGCTCGTGGTGGCGAGCGTGCCGGAGGCCCTGGCCAGCGGGCTGGTCCGGGAGTCCGGCGACGGCATGCGTAACCGGATCCAGACACCGGTGCTGCTGGACGCGGTGGAGAAGCACCGCTTCGACGCGCTGTTCGGTGGCGCCCGCCGGGACGAGGAGAAGGCCCGGGCCAAGGAGCGGGTGTTCAGCTTCCGGGACGAGTTCGGCCAGTGGGACCCGAAGAACCAGCGGCCCGAGCTGTGGTCGCTGTACAACGGCCGGCACCACCCGGGCGAGTCGATCCGGGTCTTCCCGCTGTCCAACTGGACCGAGCTGGACGTCTGGCACTACATCGCCCGGGAACGGATCCCCCTGCCGTCGATCTACTACGCGCACGAGCGCGAGGTGATCGAGCGGGACGGGATGTTCTACGCGGTCAACGAGTTCTTCCGTCCCCGGGCGGGCGAGGAGCGGTTCAAGGCGCAGGTGCGCTACCGCACCGTGGGCGACGCTTCCTGCACCGCCGCGGTCCGCTCCGACGCGGACACCGTGGAGAAGGTCATCGAGGAGGTGGCGGCCACCCGGATCACCGAGCGCGGCGCGACCCGTGGTGACGACCGGGTCAGCGAGGCCGCCATGGAAGACCGCAAGCGGGAGGGCTACTTCTGATGACCACCGAGATCGTGGCCCCGGCCGCCGTCCCCAGCGGGTCCGGGCCGGAGGCCCGTCCGATGGACCTGCTGCGGTTCGCCACCGCGGGCAGCGTGGACGACGGCAAGTCGACCCTGATCGGCCGGCTGCTCTACGACACCAAGTCGCTCTTCACCGACCAGTTGGCCGCGGTGGAGGCGGTCAGCGCGGCCCGCGGCGACGAGTACACCAACCTGGCGCTGCTCACCGACGGCCTGCGCGCCGAGCGGGAGCAGGGCATCACCATCGACGTGGCCTACCGGTACTTCGCCACGCCGCGGCGCAAGTTCATCATCGCCGACACCCCGGGGCACATTCAGTACACCCGCAACATGGTGACCGGGGCGTCCACCGCCGACCTCGCGCTGATCCTGGTGGACGCGCGCAAGGGCCTGGTCGAGCAGTCCCGCCGGCACGCGTTCCTCTGCTCCCTGCTGCGGGTGCCGCACCTGGTCCTCTGCGTCAACAAGATGGACCTGGTGGACTGGTCGCAGGAGGTCTACGAGCGGATCGCCGACGAGTTCACCGCGTTCGCCGCGAAGCTCGACGTGCCGGACCTGACCGTGGTGCCGATCTCCGCGCTGCGTGGCGACAACATCGTCACCCGGTCGGAGAACATGCCGTGGTACGAGGGCTCGTCGCTGCTGCACCACCTGGAGCGGGTGCACATCGCCAGCGACCGCAACCTGGTCGACGTCCGGTTCCCGGTGCAGTACGTGATCCGGCCGCAGTCCACCACGGTCACCGACTACCGCGGCTACGCCGGTCAGGTCGCCTCCGGCGTGCTCAAGCCGGGCGACGAGGTGATGGTGCTGCCGTCCGGCTTCACCAGCCGGATCGCCGCGGTGGAGACCGCCGACGGGCCGGTCGCGGAGGCGTTCCCGCCGATGTCGGTGACGGTACGGCTGGCCGACGAGATCGACATCTCCCGGGGCGACATGATCTGCCGGCCGAACAACGCTCCCGCGGTGGCCCAGGACATCGAGGCGATGGTGTGCTGGATGGACGAGACCCGCCCGCTGCGGGTCGGCGGCCGGTACGCGATCAAGCACACCACCCGGTCGGCGCGGGCGATCGTGCGTGGGCTGCACTACCGGCTGGACATCAACTCGCTGCACCGCGACGAGTCGGCCGATGAGCTGCGGCTCAACGAGATCGGCCGGCTGCGGCTGCGCACCACGGTGCCGCTGCTGGCCGACGAGTACCGGCGCAACCGCACCACCGGCGGCTTCGTCATCATCGACGAGGCCACCAACCGCACCGTCGGCGCCGGCATGATCGTCGAAGCCAGCTGACCGAGGCTCGGCCCGACCCGACCCGGTTGCCCGCAAGATCGCGCTCCATCCAGGAAGTAGTGGCCTCGCCCGATGGGCGAGGCCACTACTTCCAAGAACGAGCACGATCTCACCCCGCCCCCCACCCCACCACCTCGACCGGTGATCAAGAGGTTTGCGTCAGTCCGAGCCCGGGTCCTGACGCAAACCTCTTGATCAACCCCGGGGGGGTGGGTGGGTTAGTTGAGGCGGGTGGCGCCGGGGGATGGGAGGACTGGGATGGTGGTGGGTGCGGTGAAGCCGCGTTCGGCGTAGGCGGCCGTTATGGCGGCGGCTACCGCGTCGGTCCGGTCCGCCTCTACCAGGGCGAGGACGCAGCCACCGAAGCCGCCGCCGGTCAT
Source organism: Micromonospora sp. NPDC000668 (assembly GCF_042897975.1). NCBI lineage: Bacteria > Bacillati > Actinomycetota > Actinomycetes > Micromonosporales > Micromonosporaceae > Micromonospora > Micromonospora sp. NPDC000668. The sequence goes on along the minus strand of NZ_JBIAYP010000002.1, from coordinate 432,454 downwards.
CCGGGCACCCAGCGCGCCGGCCGCCAGCGCCGCCTCGACCGCGGTGTCGATCTCCGGCACGGTGATCTCGAAGTCGTCGCGCATCGAGACGTGTGAGGCGGTGAGCAGCGGGCCGATGTCCCGGACCCGGCCGGCGCGCAGCAGTGCCACCGTGTCCAACACCCGCTGGTCCTCGGTGACCACGTGCCGGACCCGCCGCCGGGTCTCCTCGTCGTCGAGTCGGGCCAGCGCGGTGTCGAGCTGGTCGATGGCGACGTCACGCAGCGCGGCGACGCCGAGGGTCTTGGCCGCCGCCTCGCAGGACCGGCGGCGGGCGGCGTACTCGCCGTCGGCGTGCCGGTGCGGCGCCCGGCTGTCGATGACCAGCACGGCCAGCCCAGCGGCGTCCAGGTCGAACGGGATGTGCTCGACCGACTCGTCGCGGCAGTCCAGGAAGAGGGCGTGCCCGGCGCGGCAGCGGATCGCCGCGGACTGGTCCATGATTCCGGTCGGTGCACCGACGTAGACGTTCTCCGCGCGTTGCGCCAGTCGAGGCTGCCGTTCGGCGGCCAGCTCCACCCCACCCAGGTCGAGCAGGGCGGCGAGCACGGCCGACTCCAGTGCGGCCGAGGAGGAGAGCCCGGAGCCCAGCGGCACGTCGGAGGCGATCGCCAACCGGGCGCCGGGTACCGGGTGGCCGGCCTCGCGCAGCGCCCAGACCACCCCGGCCACGTACGCGCCCCAGCCGGTGACCCGGCCCGGCTGGGTCACGTCGTCCGCGCCGAAGGTGATCGTCTCGCCGGACAGCTCGGACCAGACCGTCCAGCGCTCCCCGTCCTGCCGGTCGGCGGCGACCACGGAACGCAGCGGCAGCGCGAAGGGCAGCACGAACCCGTCGTTGTAGTCGGTGTGCTCGCCGATCAGGTTGACCCGGCCGGGAGCCGCCCAGCGGCCAGCGGCCTGGCCGCCGTACTGCTCGGTGAAGCCGGCGGCGGCGCGCTCGGCGACGTCACCGGTGGGGTCGGTCACGCTGCTTCCTCCGTTCGCGACTGCGGGGCTCGCAACACCGGCTCACTCCTCGCGCTCACCGCTGCCTGCGCCGTTCGCGACTGCGGGGCTCGCAACACCGGCTCACTCCTCGCGCTCACCGCTGCTCCAGGATGTGCGTGCGGTAGAAGGCCCAGGCGTCGCCGACCATGTCGTGCAGGGTCGGCTTCTGCGGCACCCAGCCCAGCTCGTCGCGGGCCAGAGCGGAGGAGGCGACCAGCTCGGCCGGGTCGCCCTCGCGGCGTGGCGCCACCTCGACCGGCAGCGCATGCCCGGTGACCTCGCGGACCACGTCGGCCACCTGCCGGTTGGTGAAACCGTTGCCGTTGCCCAGGTTGTAGATCCGGTGCTGGCCCGCCGCGGCGGCGTCCAGTGCCAACAGGTGGGCTCGGGCCAGGTCGGCGATGTGGATGTAGTCGCGGACGCACGTGCCGTCCACGGTGGGGTAGTCGTCGCCGAAGAGCTGGAGCTTCTCCCGCCGGCCGGCGGCGACCTCCAACGCGATCGGGATCAGGTGCGTCTCCGGATCGTGCCGTTCGCCGAGCGCGACGTCGCCGTCGAGGTGCGCGCCGGCCACGTTGAAGTAGCGCAGCGAAACGGCGGCCAGCCCGTGCGCGATCGCCTCGGAGGTGAGCGCCATGTCGACGGCGAGCTTGGTGGCGCCGTACGTGTTGGTGGGCGCCTTGACCGCGCTCTCCGGGATGGGCAGCTCGGTGGGGTTGCCGTAGACGGCGGCGGTGGAGGAGAAGACCATCCGGGGCACCCCGGCGGCCCGGACCGCGTCGATCAGGGCGAGGGTGCCGACCGTGTTGGTCTGCCAGTACAGCTCCGGCTTGACCATCGACTCGCCGGCGGCGATCAGAGCGGCGAAGTGCAGCACCCCGTCGAAGCCTGCGTCGGGGGTGACGATCCGGGCGGCGTCGTGGATGGACGCCTCGACGTGGGTCGCGTCCGGAGCGAGCGCCTCGCGGTGGCCGGTGCGCAGGTCGTCCAGCACGACGACCTGGTGGCCCGCGTCGAGCAGCATTCGGGTCACTACGCTGCCGATGAAGCCGGCGCCCCCCGTGACGAGCAGTTTCACGTCGTTGCCTCCTGCCTGGCCAGCCCGGGACGTGGCCCTTCGGTGATCACCCTACGGCGGCGCGTGTACCCCTACCGACCACGCCGCCATCCGCATTCCATCATAATCTCTCACGATTAAACAGACCCGAACATAGCCGCCGAGCGTGCGTGATCCCCGGTGCGATGGGCCGTCGGTGTCTACCATCTCTGTCATGCGGGAAGCGGCCCATACGGGGCTCCGGCGACGCGCGCGGGGGCGGCCCCGCCGTGACCCCGGCCCGCTCGCCCGGGCTGTCGCCCGGATGGTGGTCCGCGCCGCCGACGGTGCCACCCGCCTCGTCACCGACCTGCTCGGAGCTGGCCCGGCGGCCGGCCGGGAGCGCATCTCCGAGGCCGAGCTGCGGGACCTGGTCGCCGCGAACACGGTGCTCGACCCGGACGAACGGCGGATCATCGACGAGGTCCTGGTGGCCGGCGCCAGCCTGATCCGCGAGGTGATGATGCCCCGCACCGAGGTGGTCTTCCTGCCCGCCCGGCTGACCATCGCCGAGGCCGCCCGGTTGGTCCGGGCCGAGACGCACACCCGCTACCCGGTCACCGACGGCACCCACGACGACGTGGTCGGCTTCGTGCACCTGCGCGACGTACTGCTGCGTCCGGACGCCGACCCGTGCGTCACCGTCGGCGAGCTGACCCGGGAGGTGAAGCGGCTGCCCGGCAGCAAGCGGGTGCTGCCCGCACTCACCGAGATGCGCCGGGAGGGTCAGCACCTGGCGGTGGTGGTCGACGAGTACGGCGGCACCGCCGGGATCGTCACCCTAGAGGACCTGATCGAGGAGCTGATCGGCGAGATCCACGACGAGTACGACACCAGGCCGGACCCGGTGCACGGCCTGCCCGCCGTGGTGGACGGTCGGCTCAACCTGGCCGACTTCGCCGAGCGGACCGGGCTGGTGCTGCCCGCCGGGCCGTACGAGACGGTCGGTGGGTTCGTGATGGCCGCGCTGGGTCGGCTGCCGGTGACCGGCGACGAAGTGCCGGTGCCCGCTGAACCGGTCGACGCCGACGGGCCCGGCCCGGCCGATCCGTCGGGCGGCTGGCTGTTGCGGGTGCTGACGCTGGATGGACGCCGGGTGGCCCGGCTCGCGGTCTCCGCCGTGCGGATGCCCGAGCAGCGCCGCGAGGCCGGCACCGGGCAGTCGAGGGAGGCCGGCACCGAGCAGCGCCGCGAGGCTGGCACCGGGCAGTCGAGGGATGCCGGCGCGCGGTGGTCGTCGGAGCCGGTGGCCGGGCAGCAACGCGGGGCCGTGGTCGGGCCGATCCGCCGGGTCGGCCAGGGGGAACCGCGCGAGGTCAACGCCCCGACAGCGGCGGGCCACGGCCGACCCGCCGGCCCGTCATGACGGACCCCGTCGCTTGCTGACAGAATTATCGCCATGTCCGACGTTCCCGCCCGCCCCCGCGTCTTCTCCGGCATCCAGCCGACGGCCGACTCTTTCCACCTCGGCAACTACCTCGGCGCGGTGCGGCACTGGGTGGCCCTGCAGGAGACCCACGACGCGTTCTACTGCGTCGTGGATCTGCACGCCATCACCGCGGGGCACGACCCGGTGCTGCTGCGCCAGCGGACCCGGGTGGCTGCCGCCCAGCTCTTCGCGGTCGGTCTGGACCCGGAGCGCAGCACCCTGTTCGTGCAGTCACAGGTGCCTGAGCACTCGCAGCTGGCCTGGGTGCTCGGCTGCATCACCGGCTTCGGCGAGGCCAGCCGGATGACCCAGTTCAAGGACAAGTCACAGAAGCAGGGCAACGAGCGGGCCAGCGTCGGCCTGTTCACCTACCCGATCCTGCAGGCCGCCGACATCCTGCTCTACCAGGCCAACGCGGTGCCGGTCGGCGAGGACCAGCGTCAGCACCTGGAGCTCTCCCGGGACCTGGCCCAGCGCTTCAACTCGCTGTTCGGCCCGACGTTCACGGTGCCCGCGCCGCACATCGTCAAGGACACTGCGAAGATCACCGATCTGCAGGACCCGACCGCGAAGATGTCCAAGTCGTCGTCCTCGCCGGCCGGCATCATCGACCTGCTGGAGGACCCGGCCCGGTCGGCGAAGAAGATCCGTTCGGCGGTGACCGACACCGGCCGGGAGATCGTCTTCGACGCCGAGACCAAGCCGGGCGTGTCCAACCTGCTGACCATCCACTCGGCGCTCAGCGGGCGCGGCATCGACGATCTGGTGGCCGCGTACGCCGGTCGCGGTTACGGCGACCTGAAGAAGGACCTGGCCGAGGTGGTGGCGGAGTTCGTCCGCCCGATCCAGGAGCGCACCCGCACCTACCTCGACGACCCGGCGCAGCTCGACAAGCTGCTCGCCGCCGGCGCGGAGAAGGCCCGTGCGGTGGCCGGACCGACCCTGCGGTCCGCGTACGAGCGGGTCGGGTTCTTCCCGCCGGTACGCGGCGAATAGCGCCCCCGGACAGGTGGGCGGGTCGGTGGCCGAAGGGGCGGCGCGGAGCGTGGATCGCAGTGGCGGGGTGCCGCCAGCCGGCGACACGATCCAGGTCGGCATCGCGGTGGACATCCCGGAGCCGTGGGGGGCGCAGCTCACCCGACGGCGGGTTGAGGCCGGCGACCCGCTGGCGGTGCCCGCGCACGTGACGCTGCTCGGGCCGACCGAGATCCCGACGGCCGCCCTGCCCGCCGTCGAACGGCACCTGGCCGCCGTCGCCGCCGCGCACCTGCCGTTCGCGCTGCACCTGCGGGGCACCGGCACGTTCCGCCCGGTGACCCAGGTGGTGTTCGTGGCGGTGGCCGCCGGGATCAGCGAGTGCGAGCTGCTGGCCGGCGCCATCCGCGCGGCACCGGAGCTGCACCGCGAGACCCGTTTCCCGTACCATCCGCACGTCACCGTGGCGCAGGACGTGGCACCGGAGGCGCTGGACAAGGCGTACGAGGATCTGGCCGACTTCTCCGCGATGTTCGAGGTCGACGCGTTCACCCTGTTCTCGCACAGCGGGCAGGCCCGGTGGCAGCCCCGTCGGGACTTCCGCCTCGGCGGCTGACCGTTCGGCGACGCGCCGGGGGCGACGCATCGTTCGGCGACGCGCCGGTCGGCGAGCATCGGGAGCCGGTTGCCCCTATGGCGGCGGGAGATCGGCGAGGATGATCGCGTGAACGTGATCGGGGCGATCGAGGCGGGCATCGACCGCTGGGTGAGCGCCGCGCGCTCCCGGTCGGGGCTATTCGACCACGTGTGGCGGGCCGGCGCGCTCTACGCCGAGTTGCTGGCCGGGCGACTGGCCGCTGCGATCGCTTACTACGGCTTCTTCGCGGTGTTCGCCCTCGCGCTGGTCGCGTACTCGATCTTCGGCGCGATCCTGGAGGACAACGACGAGGTCAGCGCGGCGGCGGCCGGGTTCCTGAAGGAGAACCTGCCGTTCCTGGACGCGGAGCAGATCGCCAACTCCAGCGGCACGGTCGGCGTGGTCGGCCTGGTCATCCTGGTCTTCACCGGGATCGGCTGGGTGGAGGCGATCCGCTCCTCACAGCGGCTGATGTACCGGCTCAACCAGCAACCCGGAAACCTGGTGATCCGGCGGCTGGTCGACCTCGGGGTGATGATCGGCGTCTTCGTGCTGCTCGGTGTCTCGGTGGCGGCGGTGGACGCCCTGGAGTCGCTGCTGCGATTCCTGCTGCGCAGCACCGGCTCGGTCGGCCTGACCACGATCAGCGCGATCCTCAGCGTGCTGATCAACGCGGTGCTCGCGACCGCGCTGCTGGTCGCGGTGCCCCGGCTGCGGGTGAGCCGGTCCCGGCTGCGCCCGGTGGTGGTGCTGGTCGCGATCGGTATCACGCTGCTCAACACGGTCGGGCGGTACTACGTGGTGCGCACCGAGCGGAACCCGGCGTACACCGTGGTGGCCGGCGCCGTCGGCCTGCTGCTCTACCTCTACCTGCTCAACCAGCTGGTGCTGTTCGGGGCGGCGCTCCTCGCGACCAGTCCGCGTGGACGGGTGTTGGACCTGGCGGAGGGTGCCCCGCCGGTGGCTCTCGACGAGGACACCGATCCCGGTACGCCGGGCGGTGCGGGCTGATGGCGGAAGGTGCGCAGGTGACGATCTCGGTCGACTCGGACTCGTCGGTGCCCCCGTACGAGCAGGTACGCGGGCAGCTCGCCGAGTTGATCGGCGACGGCCGGTTGCCGGTGGGCAGCCGACTGCCCACCGTCCGGCAGCTCGCCGCCGACCTGCGGCTGGCCGCGAACACGGTGGCCCGCGCGTACCGGGAGTTGGAGGCGGCCGGGCTGCTGGAGACCCGGGGGCGCAACGGCACCTTCGTCGCTCCTGGCCGGGACGACGCCGTCGACCGACTGCACCGGGCGGCAGCCGGGTACGCGGCCGAGGCGACCCGGCTGGGCGTGCCGCCCGCCACCGCGCTCGCCCTGGTCCGCGCCGCCCTGGACGCCGCCCGCCCCGGCTGACCAGTCGCTGATCGGGCGCCCGGCGGGCGGAAACTGAGGCGAACGGCGTCGGCGCTCGTGTTCGCGGACCATGATGAGCCGGTGGGCGCACTCATGACACTGGACCTGCCGGCCGACTCGCCGATGCTCGGTCTGCCGTGGATCATCACCTTTGGTCCACTCGGTGACCTCGACGAGTGGGAGCCGGTGGTCTGCGGGCCGTACGAGCGGCCGCACGCGTTGGCGCTGGCCGAGGCGGTGGTGGCCGACGAGCAGCTGATAGCCGTCGTGGAGCCGCTGCTGCCGGCGCTGTCGGCCGACGAGATCCGCAGCGAGATCGCCGCGGCGCAGGTCGCCGCCGAGGACGAGGACCGCCAGGTCGAGGGGGCCGACCTGTACGGCGACTTCGAGGACGTGATCGACGAGGAGTTGGACGCCGCCGCCGACGAGGCAGGCCACGGCGAGCCCGCCGAGCCGCCGGACGAGGCCGAGGTACGCGCCGGCTTCACCCGCATCGCGGCGCTGCTCACCGCGAAGTGAGCCGCTCCGGACCCGGGACGCCGGGCGCCGGCGCGGTCAGCGGACGGAGCACACCTTGGCGCAGACGGACACCGGCGCCACCCGGAGCGGACTCCGCGTGGCGCCGGTGCCACCTCACCCCCCACCACAAGGGGCCGGTAGCCCAGTCGCCCGCCGGCGCGGGGCACGACGGACGACCAGGTTGGTGACGGGTTACCCGCTCAGCGCCGTTCCAACCAGGCGGCCGCGTCAACCGGAAGCAGATGGCCGGAGCCCTGCTCGGTGAGCGCCGCGCTGGCGACGAGCGGTTGGCCGTACCCGTCGATCAGGACCGGCGCGCCGCTGAGGTTGACCACGCAGGTCAGCACGGTCGCGCCGGAGGTGCGGGAGAAGGCCAGCACGCCCGGCCCGCTCTCCAGCCAGGCCACCCCGCCAGCGTCGATGGCCAGCGCCGGGTGCTCGTGCCGGATGCGCAGCGCGGCCCGGTACAGCTCCAGCGTCGAGCCGGGCACGCCGGTCTGCGCGGTGACCGCCAGGGCCCGCCAGGTCGCCGGGGCCGGTAGCCAGCTCAGCTCGCCGCCGGCCGGCCCGAAGCCGTACGGGGCCAGCTCGCCGCTCCACGGGATGGGCACCCGGCAGCCGTCCCGACTCTCGCCGGTGCGCAGGAACGCCGGGTCCTGGCGCAGTTCGTCGGGGAGGTCGAGCACCTCGGGTAGGCCGAGCTCCTCGCCCTGGTAGAGGTAGGCGCAGCCGGGCAGGGCGAGCATCAGCAGGCTGGCGGCGCGAGCCCGGCGCAGCCCCTCGGCGCCGTCACCGTAACGGGTGACGTGCCGCTGCTTGTCGTGGTTGGACAGCACCCAGGTGGTGGGTGCGCCGACCACCGTCGACTCGGACAGCGCGGTGTCGATCACCTTGCGGAACGAGTCGGCCGACCAGGTGGCGTCGAGGAAGTCGAAGCTGAACGCCTGGTGCAGCTCGTCCGGGCCGATGTAGCGGGCCAGCCGCTGCGGGGTCTCGGCCCACGCCTCGGCGACCGCCATCCGGCCGCCTGGGTAGCTGTCCAGGATGGGCCGCCAGGCGCGGTAGATCTCGTGGACCTCGTCCTGGTCGAAGTAGGGCAGCCGGCCCTTGCCGAGCAGCTCGACCTGGCGCTGGCCGGTGGTCATCGTGCTGAAGCCGACGTCCGGCAGCCCCTCGGCCTTGATCATGCCGTGGGCCACGTCGATCCGGAAGCCGTCCACGCCCCGGTCCAGCCAGAACCGCAGCACGTCCTCGAACTCGGCGCGGACCTCGGGGTGGCGCCAGTTCAGGTCCGGCTGAGCCGGGTCGAACAGGTGCAGGTACCACTCGCCGTCCGCGACCCGGGTCCACGCCGGGCCGCCGAAGATGCTCTCCCAGTCGTTCGGCGGCAGTTCGCCGTGCGCACCCCGGCCCTCGGCGAAGAGGTAGCGGGCCCGCTCCGGGGAGCCGGGGCCGGCGGCGAGGGCGGCGGCGAACCAGCGGTGGACGTCGGAGGTGTGGTTGGGCACCAGGTCGACGATGATCCGCAGGTCGAGGGCGTGCGCGTCGGCGATCATCGCGTCGAAGTCGCTGAGGGTGCCGAACATCGGGTCGACGTCCCGGTAGTCGGCGACGTCGTACCCGCCGTCGACCATGGGGGAGGTGTAGAAGGGGGTCAGCCAGAGCGCGTCCACCCCGAGGTCGCGCAGGTACGGCAGGCGTTGCCGGATGCCCTGGAGGTCACCGATGCCGTCGCCGTCGCTGTCGGCGAAGCTGCGCACGTAGACCTGGTAGACGACCGCGGAGCGCCACCAGTCGTCGTCGGCGGTGTGGTGCGGGGTGGTGGTGCTGACGGTCATCGGTGGCGTTCCCCGTCTGTCTCGGGTCAGGTGCGGCGGCGGCACCCGGCGCGGCGCGGACGGTGGCAGCGCGGGTGTCTGAGCAATATGCCGCCCGAACACTGCAAGAGTCAAGCAGTTCTTGCGCAAGACATGCCGGGGTTGCTGCTGCGTTAGTCGGCTGCCCAGCCTGGTGGGGTGCCGCTCAGGCGGGGACGGCCAGCGCCGACGAGCCGGGTCGGTGCCGGTTCGATCCGCCTCCGCCGGTCCGGGTGCCGGCCGGGGCGACCGCCGTGGAGCCGCGCACCACCAGCTCCGGGCGGAACAGGTACTCCGAGTGCGGGGCGCCGTGCCCGTTGATCTCGTCGACCAGGGCCCGGACCGCGGCCACCGCCATCGCGATGACCGGCTGCCGCATGGTGGTCAGTGGCGGGTCGGTGAAGGCCATCAGTGGCGAGTCGTCGTAGCCGACCACGGAGAGGTCGCCGGGGACGGTCAGGCCGCGCTGGCGGGCCGCCCGGATCGCGCCGAGCGCCATCAGGTCCGAGCCGCACACCACGCCGGTCACGCCGCGGTCCAGCAGCCGGCCGGCCGCGGCCTCGCCACCCTCCACACCGAACAGGGACAGCTCGGCCAGCGGGCCCAGGTCGGCCTCGGCGACCCCGGCCAGCCGGGTCATCGCGGAGCGCCAGCCGGCCACCTTGCGCTGCACCGGGACGAAGCGGTCCGGGCCGGTGATCAGGCCGATCCGACGGTGCCCGAGCGCGACCAGGTGGGCCACGGCCAGCTCGGCCGCCTCCCGGTCGTCACAGGAGACGAAGGGGGCACCGATGCCGGGCACGTACCCGTTGATCATCACGACGGGCAACGGCCGGGCGATCAACGCCCGGTAGCGGTCGTGGTTGGCGGCGGTGTCAGCGTGCAGACCGGAGACGAAGGCGATCCCGGAGACCTGACGGTCCAGCAGCATCTCGACGTACTCGTCCTCGGTGACGCCACCGGCGGTCTGGGTGCAGAGCACCGGGGTGAACCCGCTCTGCGCCAGGGTCGACTCGATGACCTGGGCGAAGGCGGGGAAGATCGGGTTGTCCAGCTCCGGCACCACCAGGCCGACCAGCCCGGCGCTGCGCTTGCGCAGCCGAGCCGGGCGCTCGTAGCCGAGCACGTCGAGAGCGGTGAGGACGGCCTGCCGGGTCTCCGGGGCCACGCCGGGGCGGTCGTTGAGCACCCGCGACACCGTGGCCTCGCTGACTTCGGCCTGCTGGGCGATGTCGGACAGTCGAGCGCGCATGGCGGCACTTTAGCCCACCGGCAAGTTCTTGCGGGGCGCTCTGCAAACGCTTCCATAATCTGCAACCTCTTGCTAACGTCCCCGCAACATGCGAGAGCAGCGGCGCAGCACCCGAGCGCCGGTAGGCAAAAACTTCCAGAGCTTCCCATCGGTGGGCCGCCCTTCCCCCGGCGGACCCGCCATGACGACAGGAGTACCGATGCGCATCCGTACCGCGGGTGTGGTCGCCCTCTTCGCCCTGGCGCTCGCCGCCTCGGGCTGTGGTGGCGACAGCGACGAGCCGGCCGCGAACCAGTCCCCCAAGGCGGCCGGCGGCAAACTGGTGATCTGGGCAGACGACAAGCGGACCGCCGCTCTCAAGCCGTTCGCCGAGAAGTTCGGCCAGGAGAACGGCGTCACCGTCGAGGTCCAGGCCGTCAGCAAGGACCTGCAGACCAACTTCGTCACCGCCTCGCAGCAGGGCAGCGGCCCCGACGTGGTGGTCGGCGCGCACGACTGGATCGGCAACATGGTGCAGAACGGCGCCATCGACCCGGTGCAGCTCTCCGCCGAGCAGAAGAACGGGTTCAACCAGACCGCCGTCAAGGCGGTCACCTTCAACGGTCAGCTCTACGGCGTGCCGTACGCCCAGGAGAACCTGGCGCTGATCCGTAACACCGAGCTGGCCCCCGAGGCGCCGAAGACCATCGAGGACCTGGTCGCCCAGGGCAAGCAGCTCAAGGCGGCGAAGAAGGCCACCGAGACGCTCTGCCTCCAGGTCGGCCAGAACGGCGACGCGTACCACATCTACCCGCTGTACACCTCGGCCGGCGGCTACCTCTTCGGTGCCGGCGCCAACGGCGACTACGACCCGAAGGACCTGGGCGTGGGCAAGCCCGCGTCGATCGAGGCGTTCAAGAAGATCGGCGCGCTGGGCGAGAAGGGCGAGGGCGTGCTCAAGCGCTCCATCTCGGACAGCAACTCGATCGCCACCTTCACCGGTAAGAAGTGCGCCTACCTGGTCTCCGGCCCGTGGGCGGTGGCCGACGTCAAGAAGGCCAACATCAAGTACGACATCTCCGCCATCCCCGGCTTCGCCGGCGGCAAGGAGGCCCAGCCGTTCGTGGGCGTGCAGGCGTTCTACGTCGCCGCCAAGGGCAAGAACAAGGCGCTGGCCCAGGAGTTCGTGGCCAACTACACCACGACGCCCGAGCTGGCCGTCGCGCTGTACAACGCCGAGCCCCGGCCGCCGGCGCTGACCGCCGCCCTCGACCAGGTCAAGGGCAGTGACCCGGACCTGGCCAAGTTCCAGGAGGCCGGCAAGAACGGTCAGGTGCTCCCGGCCATCCCGGCGATGGCCGCGATCTGGGACCCGTTCGGCAAGGCCCAGGCCGCCGTCATCGGTGGGGCAGACCCGACCAGCACCATCACCGCGGCCGGCAAGGCCATCTCGGGCCAGATCAAGTAATGAGCACGCCGCAGTCCGGCCCGGGGTCCGCCACGCGGACCCCGGGCCGGGGGCCGGTCGGCTCCCGGCCCCCGCGCTCCCGTGCCGCGCGTGACCACGCGCCGATCACCCTGACCGGCCTCGCCGGCAAGGTGCTCCTGCTCGGCCTGACCGCCGGTATCGCGGTCTGGGCGGCCTTTCCGCTCATCGACGGCGGAAAGTGGGCCGGCCTGGCCCTGCTGGCGGCGACCACCGCCGGACTGTTCTACCTGTACCTCACCCGCCGGCACATCCCGGCCAAGTACCTGGTCCCGGGCACCCTGTTCCTGATCGCCTTCCAGGTCTTCCCGGTGCTGTACACCGCCAGCACCGCCTTCACCAACTTCGGTGACGGGCACCGGGGCAGCAAGGACGACGCGATCGTCGCGATCCAGACCTCCTCGGTCACCCAGGTGCCCGGCTCCGCCGAGTACGCCCTGTCGATCGCCACGAAGGGCGACCCGGCCTCCGCCCCGCTGGTCTTCCTGGTCACCGACCCCACCACCGGAACGGTCTCCGCCGGTGACACCGGCGGGCTACGTCAGCTCGACGCCGCCGACGTCACGGTCGCCGCGGGCGGCAAGGTCACCGCCGCCGAGGGCTACACCGTGCTGAACTTCGGCCAGGCCAGCGCCCGCAGCAAGGAGATCACCGACCTGGTGGTGCCCACCGCCGGCGGCGCGCTGCGCTCCAGCGGCCTGTCCCGCGCCTACGAGGGCAAGGCGGTGCGGGCGTACGAGGCCGGGTGCGACTGCGTCCGGGACACCGGGACCGGGCAGACCTGGACCGCCGACGAGGAGGTGGGCGCCTTCGTCGCCGCCGACGGCGAGCGGCTGGCCCAGGGCTGGAAGGTCAACGTCGGGCTGAGCAACTTCACCCGGGTGCTCACCGACGAGAACATCTCCGGCCCCTTCCTCAGCACCCTGATCTGGAACTTCGCCTTCGCCATCGCGTCCACCGGCGGGACGTTCCTGCTCGGCATGATGATCGCGCTCGTGCTGCACTCGCCCCGGATGCGCGGCACCAACCTCTACCGGGTGCTGCTGGTCCTGCCGTACGCCATGCCGTCGTTCGCGATGCTGCTGGCCTGGCGGGACATGTTCAACGCCGACTTCGGGCTGATCAACAACCTGTTCGGACTGGACGTGGACTGGTTCGGCCAACCGTGGACGGCGCGCCTCGCGGTCATCCTGGTGCAGCTCTGGCTCGGCTACCCGTACATGTTCCTGGTGGCCACCGGCGCGTTGCAGGCCATCCCGCGGGAGCTGACCGAGGCGACCTCGGTCGACGGGGCCTCGCCCTGGCAGTCCTTGCGCGCGGTCACCCTGCCGCTGCTGCTGATCGCGCTCTCCCCGCTGCTGATCTCGTCGTTCGCGTACAACTTCAACAATTTCAACGCGATCTACCTGACCACCGAGGGCGCGCCCTTCCCGGCCGACAACCCGACCAACGGCGCCACCGATCTGCTGATCACGTACACCTATCGGCTCGCCTTCGGCGGGCAGGGCGCGGAGTTCGGCTTCGCGGCCGCGATCTCGCTGTTCATCTTCGCCATCGTCGCGGTGGTCTCGACCGTCAGCTTCCGGCGGACCCGCAAGCAGGAGGAGGTGTACTCGTGACCACACTCACCGGGGCCGCGCGTACCGGCGACACGGCGGGCCGGCCGCCCGCGGCCAACCGCAACGCCACGGGCCGGCGCCGCAACCGCTGGTTCGCCCAGGTCGGCTGGCGGCACCTGGTCGCCGTGCTCGGCGTGCTGTTCAGCCTCTTCCCGATCGTGTTCGTGCTCTCCGCCGCGCTCAATCCGCTCGGCACGCTCTCCACCACCGAGCTGGTGCCGACCGGCGGGGTGTCGCTCGGCAACTTCGGCGAGTTGTTCGAACGGACCGCCTTCGAGCGGTGGTTCGTCAACTCGCTGCTGATCGCCGGAGTGGCCTCGTTCGCGTCGGTGTTCCTCTCCGCGCTGGCCGCGTACGCCTTCTCCCGGATGCGGTTCCGCGGCCGGCGGGTGGGGCTGCTCTCGCTGCTGTTGATCCAGATGTTCCCGCAGTTCCTGGCGATCGTGGCGATCTACCTGATCTTCGGCACGATCACCGACCTGTGGCCGTCGATCGGCTTCAACACCCCGTGGGGGCTGCTGCTGCTCTACATGGGTGGCGCGCTCGGGGTGAACACCTGGCTGATGAAGGGCTTCTTCGACACCCTGCCCCGGGAGCTGGACGAGTCGGCCACCATGGACGGGGCCTCGCACGCCCAGGTCTTCTTCCGGATCATGCTGCCGCTGGTGGCGCCGATCCTGGCGGTGACCGGGCTACTGGCGTTCATCGGCACCATCAACGAGTTCCTGATGGCCAACGTGTTCCTCACCAGCAGCGACTCGAAGACGCTCGCGGTCGGCATGTACGGCATGTTGCAGGGCAACGAGCGCAACAACAATTTCGGGATCTTCGCCGCCGGGACCCTGCTCACCGCGATCCCCACCGTGCTGGTCTTCCAGCTCCTCCAGCGCTACATCGTCTCCGGGCTGACCGCCGGCGCCGTGAAGGGGTAGCCGTCGGCGCCCGTCCGCGAGTACCCCCGAGTGCACCCGAAAGGAGAGCCAGCCGTGCAGCCGCACCATGACGGATCCGCCTGCTACGTCCCGCAGCAGGAGCCCACGCTGGGGGAGGTCGTCGACGTCTTCGTCCGGGCGCCGGCCGGCGCCGACGTCCGCCAGGTACACGTACGCACCACCGGTGACGGTGAGCCGAGGTTCACCGAGGCGGTGGTGGATCGCACCGACGGCGGAGACGTCTGGTGGCGGGCCGAGGTGCCGGCCCGCAACCCGGTGAGCAACTACCGCTTCCTGCTCTCGGGGCGGCGCGGTCCCCGGTGGCTGACCGCGGCGGGGCTGGTCGACCACGACGTGCCCGACCACGGCGACTTCAAGCTGGTCACCCACGCCCCGCCGCCGGCCTGGGCGCGGGACGCGGTGATCTACCAGATCTTCCCGGACCGGTTCGCCCGGTCCGCCGCGGCCGACGCCCGGCCACTGCCGGACTGGGCGATCCCGTGCCACTGGGACACTCCCGTGGTCGGCCGTGGCCCGGAAACGCCGCACCAGCTCTACGGTGGCGATCTGGACGGGATCGCCGAGCGGTTGGACCACCTGGATCGGCTCGGGGTGAACACGGTCTACCTGACCCCGATCTTCCCGGCCCGCTCCAACCACCGCTACGACGCGGCCAGCTTCGACCGGGTCGACCCGCTGCTCGGCGGGGACGGCGCGCTGGCCCGGCTCGCGGACGCGGTACGGGCCCGTGGCTGGCGGCTGCTCGGCGACATCACCAGCAACCACACCGGCGACGCGCACGACTGGTTCACCGCCGCCTCCTCCGACGTGCGTGCCCCGGAGCGGGAGCTGTACTACTTCGACGAGATCACCGGGGACTACGAGTCCTGGAACGGGATCAAGTCGCTGCCGAAGCTGAACTGGGGCAGCGCCGAGCTGCGCCGCCGCTTCGCCACCGCCGACGACGCGGCGCTGCGCCGCTGGCTCC
The DNA here is from genome assembly GCF_042897975.1 of Micromonospora sp. NPDC000668. Lineage (NCBI taxonomy): Bacteria > Bacillati > Actinomycetota > Actinomycetes > Micromonosporales > Micromonosporaceae > Micromonospora > Micromonospora sp. NPDC000668. The sequence goes on along the minus strand of NZ_JBIAYP010000002.1, from coordinate 417,260 downwards.
GCCCGCCGTACGGGCTGGACGGGTGGCGGGTGGACGTGGCGAACATGACCGGTCGACGGGGCGCCGACGCGTACACCCACGAGGTGGCGGCGCTGCTCCGCTCGGTGCTGGCCGCGGATCGGCCGGACGGCCTGTTGATGGCAGAGCACGGCCACGACCACACCGGCGACCTGGACCGCGACGGCTGGCACGGCACCATGAACTACGTCGGCTTCACCGATCCGGTCTGGTCCTGGCTGCGGCACGGTGACCAGCCGGTGCCGAACTTCCTCGGCACCCCGGGCGGGGTGCCACGGCGGGACGCGGACGCGGTGCTCGGCACCATGGACGCCTACCGGTCGCTGATCTCCTGGCGCTCGTACACGCACTCCTGGCAACTGCTCGGCTCGCACGACTCGGCCCGGATCCGGACGGTGGTCGGCGACGCCGCCCGGCAGGAGGTGGCCGCCGGTCTGCTCGCCACCATGCCCGGCATTCCGATGATCTTCGCGGGGGACGAGCTCGGTCTGGTCGGCACGAACGGCGAGTCCTCGCGTACCCCGATGCCGTGGCACCGCCCGCAGAGCTGGGACGCCGGCACGCTCGCCGCGTACCAGGCGCTGATCGCGCTGCGCCGCGGCGAACCGGCGCTGCGCCACGGGGGCCTACGCCGGCTGCACCACGACCCCAACACGATCGTCTTCCTGCGCGAGGCACCGACCGGGGCGGTGCTGGTGCTGGCTCGGCGGGCGGCCGGGGCGCCGGTGCGGCTGGCCGGGCTGCCGGCGGCGGAGAACGTGTACGGCGGCGCGCCGGCGCTGCGGCCCGGCCCGGACGGTGCGCTGACCCTGCCCGCGGACGGCCCCACCTTCCAGGTCTGGCGGCTGTGCTGAACGCCGCCGCGGTGGCTCGGACGCGCCGAGCGCCACGACCGGGCTACTACAAACTGTCGTTGATAGGGGAAGATGGGCGGCGTGGAAGCACTGAGACTGACTCTCCTCTATGTCCATCTCATCGGGTTCGCCCTGTTGCTCGGCGGCACGATCGCCCAGTACGTCAGCGGCCGGCTACGGATCAACCCGGCCATGCTGTGGGGGTCCGTGATCGGTCTGCTGACCGGGATCGGGCTCTCCGCCCCGCTGCGGGACGGTGACGAGCCGGCACCGGCGAAAATTGTGACGAAGCTGGTGCTCGCGCTGCTGATCTTCGTCATGGTCTTCTTCTCCCGGAAGCGGGACGCGGTCAACCGTGGCCACTTCCTCGCGATTGCCGGCCTGACCCTGGTCAACGCGGCGGTCGCGGTCTTTTGGCGGTAACGTCCGACGGGGGGCCACCCCTCGAAAACGGGACTTTGGGGGCGCCTCGGCTGCTCGCCTACCAGCACGATGAGTGACTTGCCCCACGCAAGGGTTACACGCGGGTAACAGGCACTCAACAGTCGTGCACGATTGTCGGCCGGTGGGTGGGCGCGGGCGTACGCTCCCGTCCGTAACGTGGGACAGCCGGCGGCACACCGCAGGTCGGCTGATGGGCTGCCACCGCACTAGGCGCGGTGTGCAATGGGAAGGAGACGTCTTGCGCTCGGTGCGTGGGATGCGGATCGCCTCGATCTTCGCGGTGGGTGGGCTCGTGCTCAGCGCCGCCGCGTGTGGCGAGGCCCCCGATGATGACAACAACGCCGGCAGTGGCGCCAAGAAGTTCAGCGCCTGCATGGTGACCGACGTCGGCGGCATCGACGACAAGTCGTTCAACACCTCGGCCTGGAAGGGTCTCGAGGAGGCCAAGGCCGCCAACAGCAACATCGAGACCAAGTTCGTGGCGTCGAAGGCCGAGGCCGACTACGAGCCGAACCTGACGCAGTACGTCAACCAGAAGTGCGACTTCATCCTGGCGGTCGGTGGCCTGATGGCCAACGCCACCTCGAAGATCGCCAAGGCCAACCCGAACCAGACGTTCGGCATCGTCGACGCCAACCCGGGTGACGCCAACGTCTACCCGATGCAGTTCGACACCGCGCAGGCCGCGTTCCAGGCCGGCTACCTGGCCGCCGGGATGAGCAAGTCCGGCAAGGTGGGCACCTACGGCGGCCTGCCGATCCCGCCGGTGACCATCTTCATGGATGGCTTCGTCGACGGCGTGGCGTACTACAACCAGACCAAGGGCAAGAACGTCCAGGCGCTGGGTTGGAACAAGGAGACCCAGAAGGGTTCCTTCACCAACGACTTCGCCAAGCAGGACGAGGGCAAGAAGGTCTCCGACGCGCTGGTCGCCCAGGGCGCGGACATCATCATGCCGGTCGCCGGCGGCGCCGGCCTCGGCACCACCTCCGCGGCCAAGGCCTCGGGCGGCAAGTACAACACCATCTGGGTGGACGTCGACGGCTGCGAGAGCACGCCGGACTGCTCCGCGATCATCACCACGGTGGTCAAGAACATCCCGGAGGCCGTCAAGGAGGCCGTGCTCAAGGCTGCCGGTGGCGAGAAGCTGCAGGCCAAGCCGGGCTTCGTGGGCACCCTGGCCAACACCGGTGTCTCGATCGCCCCGTACCACGACTTCGACAGCAAGGTTCCGGCCGAGCTGAAGGCCGAGGTCGACAAGATCAAGGCGGACATCGCCGCTGGCACCATCACCGTCACCTCGAAGGCCCAGCCGACCAAGTGACGACCGGCCGGTCCCTCCGATGAGATCATCGGGAGGGTCGGCGGGGGACAGGTACGACCGATCCGGCCGCTCCGGCGCCGCGGGTTAACCACCCGTGGGGCCGGAGCGGCCGATCGCGCGCCACGGTGACCGGGCCAGTCCGGCTCGGTCAACGGCAGCTACGCTGCACCATCGCTCGCACTCCAGGAGGTTGCGCTGAGACTCGAACTGCGCGGCATCACCAAGAGGTTCGGTGATCTGGTCGCCAACGACCACATCGATCTGACGGTCGAGCCTGGAGAGATTCACGCCCTGCTCGGCGAGAACGGCGCGGGCAAGTCGACCCTGATGAACGTCCTCTACGGGCTCTACCAGCCCGACGAGGGCGAGATCCTGGTCGACGGCAAGCCGCTGAAGCTGAAGGGCCCGTCCGACGCGATCGCCGCCGGGATCGGCATGGTGCACCAGCACTTCATGCTGGTGCCGGTCTTCACCGTGGCGGAGAACATCATGCTCGGCGCCGAGCAGGTCCGGGGCGGCATCGCCGGCTTCCTGGACCGGCGGCGGGCCCGGCGCGAGGTCGCCGAGGTGTCCGAGCGCTACAACCTGCGGGTCGACCCGGACGCGGTGATCGAGGACCTGCCGGTCGGCATCCAGCAGCGCGTCGAGATCGTCAAGGCGCTCACCCGCAATGTCGACCTGCTCATCCTGGACGAGCCGACGGCGGTGCTCACCCCGCAGGAGACCGAGGAGTTGCTGACGGTCATGCGGTCGCTCAAGGCCGCCGGCAAGTCGATCGTCTTCATCACCCACAAGCTCGGCGAGGTCAAGGCGATCGCCGACCGGATCACCGTGATCCGGCGCGGCAAGACCGTCGGCACCGCCCTGCCGGAGGCCAGTCGCGACGAGTTGGCCGCCCTGATGGTCGGGCGCAACGTCCGGCTCACCGTGGAGAAGTCCCCGGCCACGCCGGGCGAGCCGGTGCTGGAGGTGGCCGGGCTGGTCGTCGACGACGACCGGCAGATCCGGGCGGTCGACGGCGTGGACCTGACCGTGCGCGCGGGCGAGGTGCTCGGCGTGGCGGGCGTGCAGGGCAACGGCCAGACCGAGCTGATCGAGGCGATCATGGGCCTGCGCCCGTTGCTCGCCGGCACGGTCAGCCTGGCCGGCGACCGGATCGACGGCTGGAAGACCAAGAAGGTGCTCCGCGCCGGCGTCGGCTACGTGCCCGAGGACCGCAGCGTGGACGGCCTGGTCAAGGAGTTCAGCGTCGCGGAGAACCTCGTGCTGGACATCTACGACCGGCCGCCGTTCGGCGCCGGGCTCGCACTCAAGCCGGACGCGATCGCGACGTCGGCGAAGGAGCGGATCGAGCAGTTCGACGTGCGCACCTCATCGGCCGACGCGCCGGTGGGCACCCTCTCCGGCGGCAACCAGCAGAAGGTGATCGTGGCCCGGGAGATGTCCCGGCCGCTGAAGCTCTTCATCGCCGCCCAGCCGACCCGCGGCGTCGACGTCGGGTCGATCGAGTTCATCCACAGCCGGATCATCCGCGAGCGGGACATCGGCACCGCCGTCATGGTGGTCTCCAGCGAACTCGACGAGGTGATCGGGCTGGCCGACCGGATCGCGGTGATGTACCGGGGCCGCATCATCGGCATCGTCGGCCCGGACACCCCGCGCGAGGAGATCGGCCTGCTGATGGCCGGCATCAGCCCGGACGCGCTTCCCGAGCGCGGTGCGGACGCCGCGCCGACCGACGGCACGGCGACCGGCGGCACGGCTACCGGCGGAACGGCCACCGACGGTGCGCCGACCGACGGCCCGGTGACCGACGGGGGCCCGGCGAGCGCCGCACGCCCCGCGAGCGAGGACGAGGAATGAGCGACCCCAACCCGCAGTCCGGCTCGCCGGACAAGGAACCGGCGAGCGAGGCGCAGGCCGCGCAGACCGCTCTGGGCAACACCGAACAGGCCGAGTCGGCGACCGCGCCCGGCCGGCCGGCGCCGGAGCCGAAGCCCGCCCTGGGCCGGCTGTTCCTGGACAACCTCTGGGCGGCCAACACCTTCACGGTGACCCTGCTGTCTCTGGTGCTGGCGATCGTGGTCGGCGCGGTCTTGATGATCATTTCTGATCCGGACGTGCTCGCCACCTACTCGTACATCACCTCCCGCCCGTCCGACGCGCTCAATTCGAGCTGGACGCTGGTCAGCGAGGCGTACGCGAACCTGTTCAAGGGCTCGATCTTCGACCCGGAGGCGTTCTCCGGCTGGCTGAACGGCACCAACGGCTGGGAGGCCGTGCTCGCGCCGATCTCCGAGACGCTCACCTACAGCGCGCCGCTGGTCTTCACCGGCCTGTCGGTGGCGCTGGCCTTCCGTGGCGGCCTGTTCAACATCGGCGCCCAGGGCCAGGCCACCATCGGCGTGATCTTCGCCGCGCTGGCCGGCTTCCTGCTGCCGCTGCCGCCCGGCCTGCACCTGCTGGTGGCGGTGTTGGCCGGCGCTCTGGGCGGGGCGATCTGGGGCTTCATCCCCGGCATCCTCAAGGCCCGTGCCGGTGCGCACGAGGTGATCAACACGATCATGCTCAACTACGTCGCCACGTACTTCCTGACCTGGCTCATCGTGCAGAACGGCGTGCAGGATCCGAACCGCACCGACGCGATCAGCAAGGCGGTGGACAGCTCCGCGCAGCTTCCCCGGCTGCTCGGCGACAACCTGCGGGTGCACGCCGGCATCCTGCTCGCCGTGCTGGCCACCTGGGCGGTCGCCTGGCTGCTCAACCGCTCCACGCTCGGCTTCGAGCTGCGCGCGGTCGGTGCCAACCCGGACGCCGCCCGCACCGCCGGCATCAGCGTCACCCGGACGTACATCCTGATCATGGTCTTCGCCGGGATCCTGGCCGGTCTCGGCGGCTCGAACATGGTGCTCGGCTCCACCGCCAGCGCGTTGACCCCGCTGGTGGTCGCGCAGATCGGCTTCGACGGCATCCTGGTGGCGCTCCTCGGGCGGGTGAAGCCCTGGGGGGTGTTGCTGGCGGCGCTGCTGTTCGGGGCGCTACAGGCCGGCGGCAACCGGATGCAGTCGTACTCGGGGATCTCACTGGAGCTGGTCACGGTGCTCCAGGCCCTGATCGTCATCTTCATCGCCGCGCCCGCCCTGGTGAAGGCGATCTTCCAGCTCCGGGCCGCACGAGCAGCCCGGTTGCAGACGAGCCTGGCGAAGGGCTGGTAACTCATGTCCACCATGGCTGTCCCCGACGTGGCGGTCGCCGCGGTCGACGAGGGCTTCTGGACCCGGAACCGCAAGGTCGGCCTCGTGCTGCTCGCGCTCGGCCTGCTCTCGGCGGTGCTCTTCGGCGCGCTCGCCACCGACCAGCAGGCCCGGTTCACGCTCAGCGATGACGCGGGCGGCGCCGCGCTGGAGATCAACGGCACGATCGGCGCGATCCTGTTCGGGATCATCGCGATCGCCGCCGGCGCGGCCCTGCTCGCCGGGGTGCCCAAGCGCTGGTTCACCACCGTGCTCGGGGTCGGGCTGATCGGCTTCGTCCTGTCGTTCCTCTGCTGGCAGGTCTCCGCCGCGCCGACCGGGCAGAACTTCATGCCGCTGGTCAACATCATCCGGGGCACCTTCATCCTGGCTCTGCCGCTGATCTTCGGTGCGCTGGCCGGCGTGCTCTGTGAGCGTTCCGGTGTGGTCAACGTGGCCATCGAGGGGCAGTTGCTGATGGGCGCGTTCAGCGGCGCGCTCTTCGGCAGCATCTCCGGCAACGTCTGGGTGGGCCTGGTGGCCGCCGCGCTCGGCGGCGCGTTCATCTCGCTGCTGCTGGCCATCTTCGCCATCCGCTACCTGGTCGACCAGGTGGTCATCGGCATCGTGCTGAACCTGCTCGCGGTCGGCGTCACCGGCTTCCTCTACGAGCGGCTGATGCAGACCAACATCGAGCGGTACAACAGCGCTCCCCGATTCAGCAACTGGGAGATCCCGCTGCTCAAGGACATCCCGGTGCTCGGCCCGGCGCTGTTCCGCGGCAACATCTTCCTCTACCTCGGCCTGCTCCTGGTGCTGGTGATCCACATCGCGCTGTTCCGCACCCGGTGGGGGCTGCGTACCCGCTCGGTCGGTGAGCACCCGACCGCCGCCGACACGCTCGGCGTCAAGGTGCTGCGGGTGCGGTACCGCAACGTGCTGCTGGCCGGTGTGGTCGCCGGCATCGGCGGTGCCTCCTACACGCTGGCGCTCTACTCGTTCACCAAGAACATGATCGGCGGCAAGGGCTTCATCGCGCTGGCCGCGCTGATCTTCGGCCGGTGGAACCCGACCGGGGCGCTGCTCGCCGCGCTCTTCTTCGGCTTCGCCGACCAGCTCGCCACCTATCTCGGTGCGATCAACAGCGCGATCCCCAGCCAGTTCCTGGCCATGCTGCCCTACCTGGCGACGATCCTGGCGGTGGCCGGGCTGGTCGGCCGGGTCCGGGCACCGGCCGCCGACGGCAAGCCGTACATCAAGGGCTGACGCCCGGTGGCCGACGCGGCGGGGCCGAGGTGGTCCCGCCGCAGGCCACGATGGCGGTGCGGCAGAATGATGGGATGACCGAGATCGACTGGGCGCGCCTGCGCGCCGCCGCCACGGATGCGATGCGGCATGCGTACGCGCCGTACTCGACGTTCCCGGTCGGTGCGGCCGCTCTGGTCGACGACGGCCGGGTGGTGGTCGGCTGCAACGTGGAGAACGCCGCCTACGGGGTGACCCTCTGCGCCGAGTGCGGGGTGGTCTCCAGCCTGCACGCCACCGGCGGTGGTCGGCTCGTCGCGCTCTCCTGCGTCGACGCCACGGGTGAGCCGCTGATGCCGTGCGGCCGGTGCCGGCAGCTGCTCTGGGAGCACGGTGGGCCGGAGTGCCTGATCGAGACCAGGGACCGCCCGCTGCGGATGGCCGAGCTGCTGCCACACGCCTTCGGCGTGGAGGACCTGGAGGCGGTGACCGGCGAGACGCCGGTGCCGGTGGTTCCGGAGCGGCTGGCCGCCTGGCGTGGACGCGGCACCGTCTTCGTACACCCGGACATGTCCGCCGGGCAGCAGGTCTGGACGGCGTACTGGGAGCGGTCGGCCGGGGACGACGCGGGCGCCGAAACCGGTGTGCTGGAGGAGGCCCCGAGCTGGGACGACCCCGCAGAGGCGATCACCTGGGGAATGGCCCGGACGCCCCGGGTGGTGGTGGTCGACGCGACCGGGACCATCTTCTGGGCCGGTGAGGGTGAGCCGCCGATGGAGATCCCGGTTCGCTGGTCTTGATCTTTGTTGCTGGCCCCGGCCCCGTCGTGGGCACGGCCGTACGTCGGTCACGGTTGCGGGCCGGTATCTCGATACGACTAGAGAGATCTTCTGATGAATAGTGGTTTTGCTGCTGTTGATGTCATTCGAGTGAAGCGGGACGGGGGTGTGCTGTCGGACGCGCAGATCGACTGGGTGGTGGACGCGTACACCCGGGGGGTGGTCGCCGACGAGCAGATGTCGGCGCTGGCCATGGCGATCCTGCTCAACGGCATGACCGGGCCGGAGATCGCGCGGTGGACCGCCGCGATGATCGCCAGCGGTGAGCGGCTGGACCTCTCGGCGGTGCGTCGCCCGACCGTCGACAAGCACTCCACCGGCGGCGTCGGCGACAAGATCACCCTGCCGCTCACCCCGCTGGTGGCGGCGTGCGGCGCGGCCGTGCCGCAGCTGAGCGGGCGCGGCCTCGGCCACACCGGCGGCACGCTGGACAAGTTGGAGTCCATCCCGGGCTGGCGGGCCGCGCTGAGCAACGACGAGTTCATCACGCAGCTCGGCGACGTCGGCGCGGTGATCTGCGCGGCTGGCGCCGGGCTCGCCCCCGCCGACCGCAAGCTGTACGCGCTGCGCGACGTGACGGGCACGGTGGAGGCGATCCCGCTGATCGCCAGCTCGATCATGAGCAAGAAGATCGCCGAGGGCACAGGGGCGTTGGTCCTCGACGTCAAGGTCGGCTCCGGTGCCTTCATGAAGTCCGTCGACCAGGCCCGCGAGCTGGCCCGCACCATGGTCGAGCTGGGCGGCGCGCACGGCGTCCGGACGGTCGCCCTGCTCACCGACATGTCCACGCCGCTCGGCCTGGCGATCGGCAACGCGGTCGAGGTGACCGAGTCGGTCGAGGTGCTGGCCGGTGGCGGTCCGGCCGACGTGGTGGAGCTGACGCTGGCCCTGGCCCGGGAGATGCTCGACGCGGCCGGCCTGTCGGACGCCGATCCGGCGGCGGCGTTGCGGGACGGCCGGGCGATGGATTCCTGGCGGGCGATGGTCCGGGCGCAGGGCGGCGACCCGGACGCGCCGATGCCGGTCGCCCCGGAGGTCGAGGTGGTCCGCGCCGAGCAGGACGGGCACGTCGCGGCCGTCGACGCGTACGACATGGGGGTGGCGGCCTGGCGGCTCGGCGCGGGCCGGGCCCGCAAGGAGGACCCGGTGAGCGTGCCGGCCGGGGTGGTGCTGCACAAGCGGCCGGGCGACCCGGTACGGGCCGGCGACCCCCTCTACGAGCTGCGCGCCGAGGACCCGGCGCGGATCCCGGCGGCGCTGGCAGAGGCTGCCCGTGCCATGCGGATCGCGCCGACCGCACCAGCGGCGACGCCGTTGGTCATCGAGCGGATCGGCTGACCAAGCGCGGAGTCGGGGTGGCATGGTGCCCGTCACCAGGGGGCGCTATTCTCGCAGGCCAAGGGGGGATAGCCGGCCTTGAGCCGTCGCGAGCAGACAGGAAGACTCCGCTGTGACCGTACCTGCCCCCAACCCCCGTGAGGTGCGCGAGGCGAGCCTGGACGAGCTGTCCCGGCTCGGCCTGCCGTTGCCGCCGGCCCAGTTCCCGCTCGTCTGGGAGCCGGGTGACAAGATCGAGCTGCGCCCCACGGCGGAGATCGAGGCGCGGATCGCCGTGCTGCACCTGATCCTGGCCCGCTGCTTCGGGATGCCCCCGCAGGCGGCGATGAGCTGGCTGCTCGGCTCGCACCTGGTCGAGATGGTCACCCCGCCGGAGTGGCAGTTCGTGATGGGCGGCAAGGGCGACCACCGCTCGTTCGTGCTGCACCACGACGCGCTCTTCGCGCTCGCCTGGGTGCTCGGGCTGACCAAGCAGCTCGACCCGACCCTCGCCGTGGACGAGCAGCTGATGGAGCGGTTGCCGCACATCGCCGCGGGGGAGATGTTCCCGCACTGGCGATCCCGGATCCTCACCGCGCCGCAGCACCCCGCCGACGTGGCCGCCCTGCTCGACCTGCACTACTGCCTGGACTGGGCGTACCTGGAGACCGAGCGGAGCGGCCGGCCGGTGCCCGGGCTGGTCGACGCGAACGCGATCGGGCAGCGGCGTTGGGCGCTGGAGTGGGCGGTGATCCTGCGCGGGCCGTACCACGACGAGCCCCCCGGCTGGGAAGAGGTCGACCTCTCCACCTGACCGGCCGGGTCGGGTCCCGGCACGGGGAGCGGCGGGCGGTCAGCGGGGCATCGGGCGCCAGACGGTCAGCCGCACCGCGACGGTCACCCGTACCGGCTCGGCGAGGGCCGTCACCCGGGCGGCGAGCCCGGCCGGGTCGGTGTGCCAGGCGCTGGGGCCCATCCCGACCAGCGTCGCGACCTCCGGGCCGGTCAGTGCCAGCTCCCGCCGGTGCACGGTCGACGTCGCCGGGGTGAAGTGTCCGCCGAGGCTCTCGGCGACCCGGTCGGCCTTGGCGGGGTCCACCCGCAGCAGGCCGAGGGTGCCGACCAGTTCGGTGAGGTGGTCCTCGGCCGGCGTCACCACGAGCAGGGACCCGGCCGGGTCGAGCACCCGGTGGAACTCCGCCCCGTTGCGCGGGGCGAAGACGTTCAGCAGCACGGCCGTGCCGGCGTCGGCCAGGGGCAGCCGCTGCCAGGTGTCGGCGAGCGCCGCCGCCGCGCGCGGGTGCGCCCGCGCGGCCCGGCGCAGCGCCGGCTTCGACACGTCCAGGGCGAGACCCGCGGCGTCCGGCAGCGCCGCCAGCACCGCCGCGAGGTGCCGGCCCGTCCCCGCCCCGGCATCCACCACCAGGGGGTACGACCCGACGGCGCGCTCCCCGGCTTCGTGCTCCTCGGCTTCGCGCTCCCCGGCCAGGTGCTCCCCGGCCAGGTGCTCAACGGCCTGTGTCGCGGCGGCGGCGAGGGCGGTCGAGATCAGGTCGTAGTGGCCGGCGGAGAGGAAGTCGGCGCGGGCGGCCACCATCTCGGCGGTGTCCCCGACGTGCGGGGCGCGGCCGGCGAGCAGGTTCACGTAACCCTGGCGGGCCACGTCGAAGCTGTGCCGGCGCGGGCAGCGCAGCGCGCTGGCACCGCCAGCGGCGACCTCGGCCAGCGGCTCGGCGCAGACCGGGCAGCGGAGCCGGTCGACGATGCGGGGGTCCACGTCAGGCGTCCAGGTAGGTCAGCACCGCGCGGACCCTGCGGTGGTCGTCGTCGCAGTCGCGCAGGTCGAGCTTCGCGAAGATCGAGTTGATGTGCTTGCTGACCGCCTTCTCGGTGACCACCATGCGCTGGGCGATCGCGCCGTTGGAGCGTCCCTCGGCCATCAGCGCCAGCACCTCGTGCTCGCGCGGGGTGAGCCGGCGCAGCGGTGCGGCCCGGGCGGGCCGGGCCAGCAACTGCGAGATCACCTCGGGGTCCATCGCCATCCCGCCGTCGGCGACCCGGTGCACCGCGGCGACGAACTGCGTCACGTCGGCCACCCGGTCCTTGAGCAGGTAGCCCACCGCCCCGGCGCCGTCGGAGAGCAGCTCCCGGGCGTAGAGCTGCTCGACGTACTGGGAGAGGACCAGCACCGGCAGGCCGGGAAGCCGTTCCCGGGCGGTCAGCGCGGCGCGCAGCCCCTCGTCGGTGTGGGTCGGCGGGAGGCGGACGTCCACCACCGCCACGTCGGGACGGTGCTCCAGCAGGGCGGCGAGCAGTTCGTCGCCGGTCTCCACGGCGGCCACCACCTCGTCGCCGTACGCGGTGAGGAGGCGGATCAGCCCGTCGCGCAGCAGTGCCAGGTCCTCGGCGATCACGACTCGCACGGCAGCTCCACGTCGACCACGGTAGGCCCACCGGCCGGCGAGCTGATCCGGACGCGGCCGTCGAAGACGGCGAGCCGCTGCCGGATGCCGGCCAGCCCGGTGCCCCGCTCCGGGTCGGCGCCGCCCCGGCCGTCGTCGGAGACGGTCAGCCGGACCGTCGTGCCGACCCGGCGCAGCCGCATCGCCACCCGCGCCGCCCCGCTGTGCCGGGCCGCGTTGGTGAGCAGCTCGGCGGCGGTGAAGTAGAGCGCCGACTCCAGCGGGGGTGCCAGCCGGTCGGGCAGGTTGACGTCCAGGTCGACCGGCAGGGCCGCGCCGAGGGCGAGGGCGGCGAGGCCGCCGGCGAGCCCCCGGTCGGCCAGCACCGGCGGGTGGATGCCGCGTACCACGTCGCGCAGCTCGGACAGGGCGGTGCCGGCGCTCGTACGGGCCTCGGTGACCAGCCCGCGGGCTGCCTCCGGGTCGCGGGCCAGCAGCTCCTCGGCGAGGCCGAGGTTCATCGCCATCGCGACCAGCCGCGCCTGCGCGCCGTCGTGCAGGTCCCGCTCGATGCGGCGCAGCTCGGCCGCCTGCGCATCGACGCTCTGGGCGCGGGTATCGGCCAGTTCCACCACCCGCTCGGCGAGGGCAGCCCGGGCGGTCGGCGCGAGCAGCGCACGGGTCAGCGCCTCGTCCAGGTGGAGCAGCCCCCGGGGCAGCCAGTACGCGCCGACCCCCACCAGCAGCCCGAGCACCACGGCCAGCCCCGCGTTGCCCAGCGAGTCGATCGGCAGGCCCAGGTAGTTGTCGACGGCGCCGGGCGCCACGGTGTGGATCGCCGGCATGGCGAGGCCCTGCGCGGCGCCGAGCCAGATACCCACGGCGAGCACCACGGCGACCGGGGCGTAGGCGAAGTGGGCGAACAGGAACGCGAGGTCCCGGTAGGTGGCCGGGTCGCCGGCCATCGTCCGCAGCCGGGCCGTCAGCCCGCCCGACACCGGCCGGTACGCCGACCGGATCGGCGGGTCGGGCACCCGGTGACGCTGCCGCTCCAGCAGCGCCCGGGTGCCGGTGAGGGTGCGGTCGAGCAGAGGTAGGCCGACGCCGAGCAGGCTGAGCCCGGCGGTCAGGAGCGTGGCCAGCGCGAAGCCGATACCCGCGCAGGCCAGCCCCGCCGTGACGGCCAACTGGTTCAGCTCGCCCCAGGCCCGCCGCACCCCGCTCATCGGGCCATTGTCCCAGCCGTCACGGCGTCCGCCGCCAGCGCGGGGGCCGAGGCCGTGTCGCCCGCCGGCAGGGTGGCCGCACCGGGCTCGGGACGGGTACGGGCCGGCCAGAAGGCCACCCGGCCGGTGAGCGCGGTCGACGCCGGCACCAGCAACCAGGAGAGCCCGAACGTGGCGATCAGTACGCCGACGGCGACGGCGAGCCCGATCTGGGCCATCATCGGCGACGCCACGAGCACCCCGAAGCTGCCGGCCAGGATCACCCCGGCCGCGGCGACGGCGGGCCCGGCCCGGCGTACCGCCTCCTCGGCGGCCTGGCGGGGCGAGCGTCCCGCGCGCAGCTCCTCCCGGAGCCGGGCGACCATCAGGATGTTGTAGTCGGTTCCGATCGCGGTGACGAAGAGGAACACGACCAGCGGCAGCTGGAAGTTGAGCCCGGACTGCCCGCCGAGGACCTGGAACACCAGCACACTGGTGCCGAGGGTGGCGGCGAAGCCGAGCGCGACGGCGGCGAGCAGTCCCAGCGAGGCGAGCAGGCCGCGCAGCATCAGCAGCAGGAGCAGCCCGATCAGCCCGGCGCCCACCGGGAAGACCAGCCGGAGGTCCTCGTCGAGCACGGTCCGGATGTCGGCGAAGGTGGCGGTCTCCCCGCCGACGTACACCTGGGTGCCGGGCGGCGCCGCGGCGTGCGCGGCCGGCCGCAGTTGGTGCTCCACCGCGTCCATGGCGCGCTGCGAGTACGGCGGCTCGGCGAGCAGCACCTGAACCTGGGCCACGTCCCCCTTGACATCGACCCCGCCCGGCGCCGCCACGATGGGCACCTCGGCGAGCCGTGCGGCGAACCGTTCGGCGGTGATCGCGTCCACCCCGGGCCCGGTGAGGTAGACGACGGTCGGGGAGAGGGTCCCGGCCGGCAGCCCGGAGCGGAGCCAGTCCAGGGCCCGGGCCGACTCGGAGCCGGGCGGCAGCGCGTCGAGTTCGTAGCTCGGCCGGTGGTGCAGCGCGCCGAGGCCGAGCAGCCCGAGCGCGGCGACCGTGGCCAGCACGACCCGGGCGGGCCGGCGGGCGACCAGCCGGCCGGCGCGGGCCGCCAGACCGGTCGGCGCGGCGGCACCGTCACCCGGCGTCCCGCCGTCACCCGACGCGACCAGCTTCGCCGGCCAGTACGCCCGGCGGCCGAGCAGCGAGTAGACCGCGGGGAACAGCGTCAGCGCGGCCGCCACCATGAGCAGGACGGCGACGGCCAGGGCAGGCCCGAGCACCCGGAACGATGCCAGTTGGGAGAGCACCAACGCGCCGAACGCCACCGCCACGACCAGCGCGGACACGGTGACCGGGCCGCCGATGCGGCCGACCGCGTGGACCATCGCTGCGCGCCGGTCCTCGCCGGCCCGCAGCCGTTCCCGGTAGCGGAAGAGCAGGAAGACCGCGTAGTCGGTGCCGATGCCGAGCAGCACGACCGGGAGCAGGCCCGTGGTGGAGGCGTCCAGGGCGTACCCGAAGACCTTTCCGCCCAGCGCAAGCAGGCCGGTGGCGGCCTGCGCGACCAGCAGCACCAGGAACAGGTTGACCAGCGCGATCGTGGGGCTGCGGAAGACGACGAGCAGCAGGAGCAGGATCACCAGCATCATGGCGCCGTTGACGATCATGTCGAGCAGGAAGCTGTCGGCGGCGCCGGCCGCCTCCCCGGTCCAGCCGGCGACCAGTCCGCTGCCGGCCAGAGCATCGTCGGTGGCGTCCCGAAGCCGCCCGACCGCCGCGATGGTGGTCTCCTCGTACGCGTCCCCGGACAGGCGGGCCTCGGCCAGCCGCAGCCGCCCGTCCGGTGCGACCGCGCCGGGGGTCACCTCGGTGACGCCGGCGACCCGTAGCTCCTGCGGCAGCCGGTCGATGCGGGCGCTGTCGTCGGCGGTCAGCGGGGTCCCGTCGGCCCGGCGGACGACCAGCACCGCGCTGCTGCCGGGCTGCGCGGGGAAGATCCGCGCCGCGATGCCGGCGGCCTGCGCGGACTCGTACCGGGCCGGCAGGAAGTCGGCCTGGCTGTCGGCGGGGCGCGGTCCGGTCGGCCCGTAGACGGCGAAGGTGGCGGCGGTGAGCGCGGCGATGGCGAGCAGCCAGCCGGCGATCACCCGACCCGGACGGCGGACCACCGCTGTGGCCAATGTGGTGAACACGTGCAACTCTCCCCGCGTCGGCTTCTGGTGATGCCGTTGACGCTAGGCAGCCGGACGGGTCACTTCGATGGTGCGCGTACGCCGGTCCGATGGTGGTGCCTGCACCACCATCGGTCACCGCCGCGCGTCGTCCGGGCCGGTCAGGTGGTCGACCACGCGGTGGGCCAGCGCGTCCAGCGCGACGATCTCGTCGGGGGTGAGCAGGTCGATGAAGTGCCGGCGGACCGCTGCCACGTGGCCGGGGGCCGCCGCCTCGATGGCGCGTCGACCCTCGGCGGTGAGCGCGACGACGGCACCCCGCCCATCCGTCGCGCACTCCTCGCGGGTGACCAGGCCGCGCTGCTGCATGCGGGTCAGGTGATGGGAGAGCCGGCTGCGTGACCAGAGCATCCGGTCGGCCAGTTCGCTGAGTCGCAGCCGCTGGTCGGGAGTCTCCGACAGGTCGGAGAGGACGTCGTAGTCGGGCTCGGAGAGCCCCGCGTCCCGCATCAGCTCGCGGGCCAGTTCCAGGTCGAGCAGGCGGCGCATCTGCCGGTAGCCCCGCCAGGCGCTCTGCTCCTGCTCGTCGAGCCAGCGTGGTTCGTCCATGCCGACCATCCTAGCCATCTGGTTGACATGTCATCAATCCACTGCCTAAGGTTGGTGACATGTCAACCAGATTGCCGGGCCGGCTGGTCCGCCTGCTGACCGGCCTCGTGCTGTTCGGCGTCAGCGTGGCCCTGATGGTCCGCGCCGACCTGGGCCTCGCGTCCTGGGACGTGCTGCATCAAGGGCTGGCCGAGCGGACCGGGCTGCCCCTCGGCCAGGTGGTGAACCTGGTCGCCGTGGTCGTGCTGCTGCTCTGGATCCCGCTGCGGCAGCGCCCCGGGGTCGGCACCCTCGCGAACGCGGTGGTGGTCGGGTTCACCGCCGACGCCGCGCTCGCCGTCCTGCCGCCGGTGACCCCGGTCGCGGGCCAGATCGGCCTGCTGGTCGCCGGCATCCTGCTCAACGGGTTCGCCACGGCCCTCTACCTCGGGGCACGCCTCGGGCCCGGGCCACGCGACGGCCTGATGACCGGGCTGGCCGCCCGCGGCCTGCCGATCGGGCGGGTACGCACGGCCATCGAGCTCGGCGTGCTCGCGCTGGGCTGGGCGCTCGGCGGCACCGTCGGCCCCGGCACCCTCCTCTTCGCCGTCAGCATCGGACCGCTGGCGCAGCGCCTCATCCCCACGTTCACCGTGCCGGCCCCGCGCCGGCCCGCCACCACAGGAGCGACACCGCCATGCCCTGCCTGACCGTCATCGTCGCCAGCACCCGGCCCGGCCGGGTGGGCCGCCGGATCGGCGACTGGTTCACCGCCATCGCCACCGCACACTACGCCTTCGACGACGTACGCCTCGTCGACCTAGCCGAGGTGGGCCTGCCCTTCCACGACGAGCCGCACCACCCCTCCGAGGGTCACTACCTGCACCGGCACACCCGGGAGTGGAGCGCCACCGTCGACGCCGGGGACGCCTTCGTCTTCGTCATGCCGGAATACAACTACGGCTTCAGCGCGCCGCTGAAGAACGCGATCGACTACCTCTACACCGAGTGGCAGTACAAGCCGGTCGGCTTCGTCAGCTACGGCATGACCTCGGGCGGCCTGCGCGCGGTCCAGATGATCAAGCAGGTGGTGACCACCCTCAAGATGATGCCGGCCAACGAGGCGGTGACCGTGTTCCTGCGGGAGGCCCTCGACGATGCCGGCGAGCTGGTGCCGAACCCGGCGCGTGACGCCGCCGCCGAGACGATGCTCGGCGAGCTGGACCGGCTCGCCGCCGCCCTCGCCCCGCTGCGGGTGCCGGCGTGAACGCACGGCTGTGGGAGCTGTTCGGGGAGCGGGGCCGGGGCGTGCTGGTCACCCTGCGCCGCGACGGGCGGCCCCAGCTGTCCAACCTCGACTACCTCGCCGAACCCGGCCTGATCCGCTGCTCCACCACCGGCGACCGGGCCAAGGTGCGCAACCTGCGCCGCGATCCCCGGGCCAGCCTGCACGTCACCACCGCCGACGGCGGGGCGTACGCGGTCGCGGAGGGCGTGGTCACATTCACCCCGCCGGCGGCGGCGCTCGACGACGCAGGCGTCGAGGAACTGGTCGAGGTCTACCGGCGGATCCGCGGCGAGCACCCCGACTGGGCCGAGTACCGTGCGGCGATGGTCGCTGACGGCCGGCTGGTGCTCCGGCTCGCCGTCGAGCGGGTGTACGGCTGGCGTCCCTGACCGGCGCCGGTCAGGCCATGCCGGCCGTTGCGGCCGGGCGACGCGGGGCGTCCGGCCGGAACGGTGCGGAAGTTGGTGCCGGCGGGGCGGCGCACCGACCACCGGTCCGTGCCGGTCCCGTCGGCCGGCCCGGTGCGGCCGACTAGGGTCTGAGCATGGTCGCGACAATCCGTTACGAGGACATCGTCAAGGTCCCGAAGGCGCTGCTGCACGACCACCTCGACGGCGGGCTGCGGCCGGCGACAATCGTCGAGCTGGCCGCCGAGGTGGGCCACGAACTGCCCACCACCGACGCGGAGGCGCTCGGGCGCTGGTTCGTCGACGCGGCCGACTCGGGCTCCCTGGAGCGCTACCTGGAGACGTTCGCGCACACCGTGGCGGTCATGCAGACTGCGCCGGCGCTGCGCCGGGTGGCCCGCGAGTGCGCGCTGGACCTGGCCGCCGACGGGGTGGTCTACGCCGAGGTGCGCTTCGCCCCGGAGCAGCACCTCGAACAGGACCTGAGCCTGGACGAGGTGGTCGAGGCGGTGCTGGCCGGGTTCGCCGAGGGCACCGCCCAGGCCGTCGAGGCGGGTCTGAGTATCCGGGTGGGCACTCTGCTCACCGCGATGCGGCACGCGGCCCGCTCGCAGGAGATCGCCGAGTTGGCCGTGCGGCACCGGGACAGCGGGGTGGTCGGCTTCGACATCGCCGGCGCCGAGGCGGGCTTCCCGCCCACCCGGCACCTGGACGCCTTCGAGTACCTCCAGCGGGAGAACTTCCACTTCACCATCCACGCCGGCGAGGCGTTCGGCCTGCCGTCGATCTGGCAGGCGATCCAGTGGTGCGGCGCGGACCGGCTCGGCCACGGGGTACGGATCGTCGACGACATCAGCCCGGGCGGGGTGCCGGTGCTCGGCCGGCTGGCCGCGTACGTCCGGGACAAGCGGATCCCGCTGGAACTGTGCCCGTCGTCGAACGTGCAGACCGGTGCGGTGGACTCGATCGCGGACCATCCCATCGGCCTGCTGCGGGATCTGCGCTTCCGGGTCACCGTGAACACCGACAACCGGCTGATGAGCGGCACCTCGATGTCCCGGGAGATGGCGCTGTTGGTGGAGACGTTCGGCTACGGCTGGCGGGAGTTGCAGTGGTTCACCATCAACGCGATGAAGAGCGCCTTCATCCCGTTCGACGAGCGGCTGCGGATCATCGATGAGGTGATCAAGCCGGCGTACGCCAAGCTGCTGCCCTGACCGGTCAGCCGCGCGGGTGGCCGGCGAGCAGGCCGGCCACGCGGTGCAGCACCTCCCGGGCCCGGGCCGCCTCCGCACCCAGCCCGGTCTGCCGGCGCAACACCGCGGGCTCGGCGCGCAGCAGCGCCACGCCGCGTCGGACCAGCACGCGGGGTGCTTTGCGCTGCTCGGACAGGTCGCGGGCCAACCGGCGCAGGAAGGTCGCGCCGCGCGGGCGACGCAGCGCGTACGCGCCAGCGAGCAGCCCTCGGCGCCGGCACTCCTCGACAATCTCGGCGGCGAAGATCCCTTCGGCCACGAAAAGTGGCGATCCGGCGACGTCAAATGGCCGGGTGGCCACCCGTCGATCTGCGCCGATCGCATAAACCGGCACTTCCGCCCGACCTTCGCGGGCGAGGCGGGCAATCGTCTCCACCGCGGTCAGGGCGTCCCACGACTCAGGTGATTCCCAATCGACCTGACCGTTTCGGTGCGGCAACGTAGGGTCATCGCCGTCCTTGTAGAAGTCGTCCAGGCAGAGAACCGGTAGGCCGGTTTGCTGTGCTATGTAGGACTTTCCGGAGCCAGAAGGGCCGGCGAGCAGGACAACGCGGTGCGGATGTTCCATTACCTTCAGTTACTCCGGCCAGACGGACTGCTATCAAATCGTATCAACATCTCATCACACATTCGGCCGGTGACAACCTGGGCTTTCTTCTTGCCGGGCGACATGGTGGAATCTCGGGGGTCCGACCCGCCGGGTCGGTCGCTGGGCGTTGCCCGGGGCAACGCGCTGAAGCTGTAATCGCGAGGGCGGTGACGTGAGCAAACGGCCAAAGACGGCGGGCTCCTTCCTGTCGCGGCTGCGCCGGCCGGCCAGCCGGCTCCGGGACATGCCGATCTGGTCCAAGCTCGGTCTCATCATGATCGTGCCGACCATCGCCACGGTCGTTGTGGGTACCAGTGGTCTGGTCGACCACCTGGAGACCCTCAACAATGCCAACCGGGCCGGCGACCTGGCCAACCTGTCGAGCTACTCGGGTGACCTGGTCGACACGCTGCAGGACGAGCGGACGGCCGCCGTGCTGCTGTCCGCGGCGGACGGGCTGCAGCCGAAGGCGCAGTACCAGGAGGCCTACAACCGGGTGAATTCCCGGGTCGACCAGGCGAAGGGTCCCTACCTGCAACAGCGGGCCGAGATCGAGGACCTGCCAGCCAGCCTGGAGGGCCTGCTCGACCAGATCGACCAGGACCTGAAGGATCTGCCGGGCGCCCGTAGCCAGGTGTACAACAGCAAGCTCAAGCTCACCGAGACCGTCCAGGCGTACGAGGGTCTGATCAACAACCTGCTCGCCATCCGTGAGTCGGCCACCCAGCTCGCCGGTAACAACGAGCTGAGCGACCGGATGCGAGCCGCCGCGGCCGTCGCCCGGGAGAAGGAGTTCCTCTCCGTACGCCGGGTCGTCGTGCACCGCGCACTGGACCAGAAGCAGCTGACCCCGGTGCTGCGTACCGACTACATCGCCAGCGGCACCGGCCAGCAGCAGGCGGAGCAGAGCTTCAAGGCCGTCGCCACCCCCGAAGAGGCCGCGTTCCACGATCAGACGATCGCCGGCGGTGACCGCCGCGAGGCGCAGAACTACATCGGCTGGATGGACGGCAACACCACCGGCGACATGCGCGGCGCGATCTTCGGTCCGGACCAGTGGGACTCGGCCATGACGGCCAACGCCAAGCTGATCCGCTCGGTCGAGACGAAGCTCGACCGCGACGTGGTCGCCGAGGCCGACAACCTGCGCTCGGACGTCCAGCGCCAGGTGTTCCTGGAGACCGGCCTGCTGCTCAGCATGCTGCTGCTGGCCATCCTCTTCGCCTACCTGGTCGCCCGCTCGATGGCCCGCTCGCTGCGTGAGCTGCGGCAGGGCGCCCTCTCCGTCGCCCAGTACGGTCTGCCGCAGGCGGTGGCCCGGCTGCGCGACCCGCAGGTCGTCGGGCAGTTGTCCCCGGTGCAGCTGGCCAACCAGATCGCCGAGCCGCTGCCGGTGCGCAGCAAGGACGAGTTCGGCCAGGTGACCGAGGCGTTCAACGCCGTCCACCTGGAGGCCGTCCGGACGGCCGCCGAGCAGGCGGCGCTGCGCGCCTCCGTCGCGACCATGTTCGTCAACCTGGCCCGCCGATCGCAGATCCTGGTTGACCGCCTCATCGGTCACCTCGACCGGCTGGAGCGCGGCGAGGAAGACCCGGACCGGCTGGCCGAGCTGTTCCAGCTCGACCACCTGGCCACCCGGATGCGCCGTAACGACGAGAACCTGCTGGTGCTCGCCGGCGCCGACTCCACCCGCGTCCAGCGCGAGCCGGCTGCGCTCATCGACGTGCTGCGCGCCGCGCAGTCCGAGGTCGAGCACTACACCCGGATCGAGTTCGGTGTCATCGACCGGGACATCGAGGTCGCCGCGCACGCGGTCAACGACCTGGTGCACCTCGTCGCCGAGCTGTTCGACAACGCCACCGCGTTCTCCCCGCCGGATTCGCAGGTGATGGTCGAGGCCCGCCGGGTCGGCGACCGTGCCTCGCTCTACGTCGAGGACCGCGGCATCGGCATCAGCCGCGAGCAGCTGTACGAGCTCAACGAGCGGCTCGCCACGCCGCCGCAGGTGGACGTGGCCGTGTCCCGCATGATGGGCCTGGTCGTGGTCGCCCGGCTTGCGTCCCGGCACGGGGTCCGGGTCGAGCTGCGTCCCGGCGGTGACCGTGGCACGGTCGCCGACGTGACCCTGCCGACCTCGGTGCTGGTGCCCCGGGCGCTCTCCGGCCGGGTGCAGCAGCCGCCGGCGCTGCCGGCTGCCGGCGGCCCGCAGCAGCACGGTGGGCCCGCGCCGGCCTTCGGCGCGCTGCCCGCTCTGGGCAACGGTCCTCGCCCGAGCGAGTCCGGCAACCAGGTCACCCTGGGCGGTCGCCCGTTCGATCCGGCCTCGCGCAACGGCGCCGGCACCCCCGCCAACACCGGTGCGTACCGCTCGATGCCGGCCTGGTCGGACCTCACCGGTGCGGCCGGGACGAACGGCGGGGACGGGTTCACCCCGCGGACGGCCAACGGCCAGCCGATCGACCCGCTGCCGCAGCGCCGGTCCGGTGACGAGCCCCAGAACACCGGTCAGCAGCAGGCCATCCCGAGGCAGTTGCCCAGCAGCCCGGAGACGCGCCCGTACTCGCCGCCGCCGGTCTCCGCGCCGCCACTGCCGCCGGTCTCTGCCCAGCCCTACTCCGGTGCGCCGGTCTCCGCCTCGCCAGCCTCCGGCCAGCCGTACTCCGGGCAGCCGTACTCGGGTGCGCCGTACACCGGTTCGCCGGTGTCCGCCGCCCCGGCCTCCGGGCAGCCGTACGCCGGCCCTCCGGTGTCCGCGTCGCCGGTCTCGGCCACCCCGGCGTCCGGTCAGCCGTACTCGGCGCCACCGGCCTCCGGCCAGTCGTTCAGCGGCTTCGCGCCCCGATCCGCCCCGCCCGCGTCGACGCCCAACGCCCCCGCACCGCCGGCCTGGCCGCCGGTGCCGGGTGGCGACCGGGACGCGGCGACCCCGCCGGTTCCCGAGCGGCTCGCCGCCGCCCTGGACATGACGACGGAACTGCCACGGGTGCAACGACCCGAGCAGTCGGCCGCCGCGGCCCAGCCGCCGGCACCGACCCCGGCGGCACCGGCGCAGAGCCGGCCCGCGCCGCGCCAGCCGCAGGCCCAGAACAGGCAGCGGTACGCGGACGAGACCATGGAGCTGCCGATCTTCCGGGAGCTCGAGTCGGCCTGGTTCCGTACCCGCCGGCCGGGTACGGATGAGGCGGCGGCCCCGGCAGCCCAGCCGGCGGCGAACGGCGGCACCGCGACACAGCAGTTCGCTACGGTCGAGGCCAGCGGTCGGGCCGTCCACAAGACACCACCCGGGACGACAGGTAACACGCCGATGGCAGACACTCCGACGGCCGGAGGAGCGCCGCGGGAAAACGGGTCTACAGCGAACGGGGGCGCTCGCCCCAGCCTCGCCGAGAGCCTGCCGACCCGCCGGCCCCAACCGCAGCAGACCAACGGCTGGCAGACCGCCGCCGACGACGGCTGGCGTGCCGCCACGGCAGCGGCCAGCACGGCGCCAGTGAGCGAGACCACCACGACCGGTCTGCCGAAGCGCAAGCCGATGGCGCAGTTGGTGCCAGGCGCGGTGGAGAAGCCCACCACCTCGGTCCAGCGGCGCTCCCCGGAGGCGGTCCGTGGCCTGCTCTCCGCCTACCACCGGGGCGTGCAGCGAGGGCGTAGCACCTCGGACAACCCGACCAGCCCGGAGGCGACTCCGGGAGGGCAGCAATCCTCGCAGTCTGGCTCAGGCTCAGCGGCCGGGAGCGGGCAGAAGGAGCAAGAAGGATGACAACTACGCAGGATCTTGGTTGGCTGCTGGCCAACTTCGCCGACCGGGTTCCCGGTGTCGCGCATGCGGTCGCCGTCTCGGCGGATGGCCTGCTCCTCGCGTCGTCACGGGATCTGCCACGGGACCGGGCCGACCAGCTCGCCGCGATCGCGTCCGGTCTGGTCAGCCTGACCCAGGGGGCGGCTCGCTGCTTCGAGGGAGGCGCCGTACTGCAGACCGTCGTGGAGATGGACAATGGCTTCCTGTTCCTGATGTCCATCTCGGATGGCTCGTCCTTCGCCGTACTGGCCGCCCGCAGCTCTGACGTCGGGCAGGTCGGCTACGAGATGGCGTTGCTGGTCGACCGGGTGGGCGACGCCTTGACCCCGCAGCCGCGTGCGGCCGCGGGAATGCTGGGCTGACGTCGCGCCGATCGTGAGGTCGGCGCAACTGCAACGACAACAACGACGGGTGTCACCGGTGGGAGCCGGTACGGGGTACGAAGGAGGTGAGCGGCGACATGGCCGATCGTGACGAACCGACCGGAGCGTTGGTCCGTCCATACGCCGTTACCCGTGGTCGTACCCGTCCCCGGCTCGACATCGCGCTGGAGGCGCTCGTCGAGACGACGGTGCGCGGTCGGGCCGCTGCCAATGGCAACGGCGGCCAGGGCCGCGAACACCAGTACATCGCCGCGCTGTGTGACGGACGCGTGCAATCGCTCGCCGAGATCGCGGCGCGGATGCAGCTCCCGCTCGGTGTGGCCCGGGTGCTCATCGCCGACATGGCGACGGACGGCCTGGTCGCAGTCCACGAGCCGACCATCCTGGACGACTCCGACGACGCGGTGGGCACTGAACTGCTGGAGAGGGTGCTGAGTGGACTTCGCAGGCTCTGACATGTCGCACCGCCCGCCGAACCCGAGCGCGCGCGTGACGTCGGCGAAGATCGTTATCGCCGGTGGATTCGGCGTCGGCAAGACGACGCTGGTCGGCTCGGTCTCGGAGATCACGCCGCTGACCACCGAGGCCATCATGACCTCCGCCGGCGTGGGCGTCGACGACACCCGGCAGGTGCCGGGCAAGACGACGACCACGGTGGCCATGGACTTCGGCCGGATCTCGATCGATCGTGACCTGATCCTGTACCTGTTCGGTACGCCGGGTCAGACCCGATTCTGGTTCATGTGGGACGAACTGGTCCGGGGCGCCATCGGTGCGGTCGTGCTGGTGGACACTCGCCGGCTGGCCGACTGCTTCGCGGCGATCGACTTCTTCGAGCACCGGCGGCTTCCGTACCTGGTGGCCATCAACTGCTTCGACGGGATGCAGTACCACGACCCGCAGGACGTTCGGGACGCGCTGGCGATCTCGAGCGACGTGCCGGTGGTGGCCTGCGACGCCCGTAACCGGGAGTCGACGAAGCACGTGTTGATCTCGCTGGTCGAGTACGTGCTCACCATGCGTCGTACGCGCGCCGTCGCCCCGGCCTGATCGGGCGATCAGCGCCCGGTGGTAGCTTCGGCCGCCACCGGGCGCTAAATGCTGTCCAGGACCGGTCGGTGCGCGACCGTCGGAGATCGTGGAAGGATCCGACCCCTGGAGGGTAGGTCCCTTCCGAGGTCTTTACATAGACGTCGTCCGGGGTGAGACCTCTCACCCCGGACGTTTGTCGTCGGTCTGCGCTTGTGTCGCTGGGCTGTCAGCCGGAGTGGCTGACAGCGCTCAGGACTGGTAGCCGGCGGAGCGGTACTCGTACTCCCGGTCGTCATCGCGGTCGCCGTGGTCGCGGCTGAAGTCCCAGCCGCCAGCGGCCTCGCGACCCGGCCGGCCGCCCACTGCGAACCCGCCGATCTCCTGGCCGCGGCGCCAACCGCGGAAGTAGCCGGTGGTGTTCTCGGCGAGGCTCGCAGCGTCACGCACTATCCGCAGTGGACGCTCTTCGCGCAGCGGGGAACCCGGGACCAGGTTGGCCTGCGGCACCCGCTTTGGCAGCCCGGCCGTCGTCTCGGCACCCACCGCGGGGCGGGCGGCCTGCTCGGCGGCCTGCCACCCGGTGTCGGCCTTCGTCGACCAGTCCAGGTCGGATTCCTCGGTCTGCCCGACGAACCAGGCCGACTTGGCCTGCGCGAAGATCAGGAGGTCACCGTCGCCCTCGTCTGCTACCGGCGGTGGCCGGTGCTCGACCGGAGGCGCCGGCCGGTGCTCGGGAGCGCGCTCGGCGCGGGCTGCGGGGCGGCTGTTGCGAGCGGCCTGCTCCGCGTCGACCAACCGCAGCGGCGGCGTCTCCAGGCGCGGGTCAGCGGCCGGGTTGAGCCCTTCGCGCAGCGCCCGATCGGCCAGCGGCGGCGGCTCCACCAGCCGCAGCATGGGTGGCTCCTGGGGCAGGTCATCCGCCAGCCAGGGCGGGGTGACGCGGCCGTCGGCGCGACCCGGGTCGGTCGGAGCGTCGATGCCACGGCCGCCGCCATACGAGTAGGCGGCCGGGTTGTTCGGCGAACTGTCGGCCGGGTCCTCCGGGTTGTTGACCAGCGGCCAGTTGGCCCGGGAGCCCGGCGCTGCCGACTCCTGGTCGGGCCGGGGGATGGGCACCGGGATGCTGAGGTCGGTGGCGCTGAACCCGCCGGTGGGCGGCTCCTCGACCGGACGCTGCAGGTGGTTCGGGCGGGGCTGGCCGTTGGTCTTCGGGCGGGGCGGGATGACGGTGCGCTGCCGCTCGGCCCGCGCGTTGTTGATCGCGGCGGTGGTCAGCGTCGGCCGGAACGGCTCGCCGGCCTCGGCCGGCGGGACCGTGCCGCGCTGCGCCGGTGCGATCGGCGTGATCCCCGGAGGCGGGGGCGGCGGCGAGGAGACCGGCCGGTTGGTCGGACCGTCGATCCGGCTCGGGCCGAACTCGGCTCGCCCGGGCGGGGCGGACACCGGCGGGCCGGCGAACGCGGCCGGGGCCACCGGAGCGGGCGCGACCGGCGGCGGGGTGACCGGAGCCGGTGCGACCGGCGGCGGCCCGAGTGGGCGGGGCGACGCCAGCGGGGCGCCGCCGGGGACCGGCTCGGGGCGGCTGCGCCGACCACCGGTGGGTGCGGGCTCGGCGGCGGCCGGGGCCGAGGTCGGCCGGACCGTCCGCAACCCGGTGCTGGTGTTGGCCATGCCGGCCAGGTCGCTGATCGACTCGCCACGACGGGTGGCGGCCCGGCGGCCGGGCGCCGGTGCGGGAGTGCTGACCCGCGAGCTGAGCGCGCTCACCAGAGCCTCGCAACCGGCGTCGCAGGCGCGCACCGAGGCGACCGCCTGCCGGACCGTCTCGGCCACCGCTGAGGTGAGCGCCCGGTTCACCGCGGCGCGGCGCGGCGTCTCGGAGATGGCGACCCGCAACGCGGTGACCGCATCGTTGATCTCGTCGGCGTCGGCCACCCCGTCCGCGGCGAGGTGCGCGGCGATGGCGTCGGCCGCCACCGAGACCTCGCGGCCCCGGGCGACGGTGCCGCCGAGCATGCCCGGCTCGGGCAGCGCGTCCAGCACCGCCAGCGAGACCGGCTCGGCCGGATCGGGGTACGCGCGCAGCGCCGCCGGGTAGAGCTCGCGCAGCACCTCGCGCAGGGCCACGGCGGCGGAGTGACGACCGCTGGCCAGCGCGGCGTGCGCGGAGAGCACCTGCTTGTAGCCGGCGAGGTCCCGCGGTGCTGGCAGGGTGACCGCGGAGAGCGCGCCGGCCTGCAACGCGCGGGCAAGGCCGACAGCCCGACGTTCGGCCGGCGGCGACTGCATCTCCTCCAGGGAGTCGTCGTCGGCGAACCGCTCGGCGAAGTCGTCCACCGAGTCGTCGTCGGCGATCGCCAGGGGCCGACCCGCCGCGCTCAACAGCGAGGTGACCGTGTGGTCGTCGCTGTCGGCGGCGATGGCCGCACCGCTCGGCCCGCCCGACCGCTCCACGAGTAGCGCGACGAGCTGGGCGTAGCCAGCCGGGTCGTCGCCGATCTCGCAGACATGCAGCAGACGGCCTGCGTCGTCGACCACAGCGGACGTCAGCGTCGAACCGGCCGAGGCCGATCGATCAGCCGGGTCCGCCGAGGCCAGACCGCAGTACACGCGCACGAGCGCCACGGCGTCGTCCTCCTCCCGGGACAGGTCTTTCCTCTGCCAGCAACTGATGCTCCCCGGTACGGGTCAGTCGCGCCAGTCCACGACCGCAGAGATCTTGCCGACAATGGTGCGCCAACCCAGACTTGCGGTTTGTGCCCCGATTTTCTTCAGCCGCCGTCGGCCCATGAAACCGCCGATCCCACCGTTGACGGTGGCCCGCAGCGCCTCGTCCAGATCGTCGAGGCTGGACCCGGCGGAGAGCATGTCCAACACCGCAGGCAGCCGCAACGCGTACGACAGGTCACGGGCGACCTCACCAGCCTCGATCAGCAGGGTCGAATCCCAGCTGTCGTGCCCGCCGCGCAGGTTCTCCACCACGAGGTCGAGCTCGTAGGTGTCCTCGTCCAGCGGCGCGATATCGGCCGGCTCTACCCGTTCGGCCAATTCATTCCAGCTGTCCAGTTGGGACAGATCGTTGGGCGCGCCGGATCGGATGAAACTCACCAACGACTCGGGGGTTTTGAACAGCAGCAGCTTGCCCCGGTGGCTGAGGAAGGCGGGCACTTCCTCGTCGTCCGCCTCGTTGGCGACGTCCTCGTCCTCGTCGTCCTTGGTCGCGTCGGCGTCCGTGGCACCGTCGCGGCGACGGCGCGACGGCTCCTCCTCGTCGCTCTCGGCGAACTCCTCGGCCAACTCCTCGTCGAGGATGACGACGGTCTCGTCGTCCTCCTCCTCGACCACCTGACGGCGAGCGAGGAACGGGTCGTCCTGGTCCCGCTCGGTCACGTCGGTCGGGGTCAGCTCCCCCGCCGTCCGGTACGCCCGCAGCGTGAAGCCGGTGCCGGCGGGCAGGGCGATCTCCACCGGGTCGATCCGCACCTCGTCCCAGAGCGACCGGTCGGCCGGCGTCGACGCGCGGCCGGTCTCGTCGGCCTCGTCTGGCTCGGCCGGGCCGGTGGTGTCGTCGAGCTCGGGCTCGTCGGCGTCGGGCCGTTGGGGCGACTGGCGGGCCACGCTGACCTCCGTGTGCTTCGGGTTGCCCACCCGCCGGCGTCTCCGACCGGCGAGTGACTCTGGGCACATACCCTAGTCGGCGGGTCTGGGTGGCCGGTGCCCGCACCCCGAAGGCCGGGCGGTGCACCGGTTCGGGCCTGCGGGTCAGCGCCGGCAGCCACAGGTTACCGCCGGCGTCTCCGGGGGCTGCCGGTGGCGGACCGGCCGTCGGACAAGTAGCCTTGCTACGCATGAAGGCCCAGGCGTTGCACGGCCACCTTGACGCACTGCTGCTCGCCGTTCTCGAACAGGGCGCGCTGCACGGCTACGCCATCATCGAGGCGCTGCGGGCGCGCAGCGACGGCAACCTCGACCTGCCCACCGGCACCATCTACCCGGCTCTGCGCCGGCTGGAGCGCGCCGGGCACGTGGCGAGCACCTGGAGCACGGTCAACGGCCGGGAGCGGCGGACGTATCAGCTCACCGACCCCGGCCGGCGGGCGTTGGCCGGGGAGCGGGCGGGTTGGCGCGAGTTCCGCACGACGGTCGGCCAGTTCCTCGACCCGGGCAGCCCACCTCCCGGCACCCCGGCCTGAGCCCGCCCGCCGACTCAGCGGGCGGTGGCCCGCAACCAGCCGCGCGCCGCGCGGGTCAGCGAGAAGTAGGCGGCGCTGATCAGCACCGCCCCGATGATCATCGGCGGCCAGCTCAGCGCCGCGTCCCAGAGCCCGATCGACCAGGCGAAAAGAGCGCCGCCGGCCAGCATGCCGAGGACCAGGGCGCCGGTCAGGCCGGCGCCCACCGCCCGCTGCGCCACCACGAGGCCCGGCCGGGCGGACCGGCCGCTCGCCACCACCACCAGCAGACCGGCCACCGCGAACAGCAGTGCGCCCATCCAGATCCAGTCGACCGAGGCGGAGAGCAGCAGGTAGACGGCTGGCGGGCGCGGGCCATCGCTCCAGGTCGCCCCGCTCCAGGTCAGGTCGCCCGCCACCACCAGCACCCCGGCCACGGCCAGCATCCGCAGCGAGAGCCCGCGCAGCGCACCCACCGCCAACTCGGCCTGCCAGGAGGGGAGCAGCTGCGCCGGTGTGCCGAACTCGGCCACCGCCCGCCGCTGCGCCTCGGTGGGCGGCACCCCGTCCTCGCGGTACGCCTCGACGGCGTCCAGCAGCCCGTGCCGGGCTTCGGTCAGCAGGTCGGTCTTCAGCCGCGCGGGCCCCTGCAACCGGGCGGCCAGCTCCCGGAGGTGCTCCTCCACCAACACGTCCTCACAGCGCGGCATGGCACCACCCTGCCACGGACGTCGGTGCGCGGACGTCCGGGAAAACCCTGGTCGGTCCCGGAGGCCGGTCAGGGGGCGAGGGCCAGATATCCGCGTTCGGCCGCCGCCTGGAGCAGCCACTGGTCCCGGTACCAGCCGGGGGTGGCGATCAGCTCGGCGTGCCGGCCGCGCTGGATCACCCGGCCGCCGTCGAGGACGACGATCTCGTCCAGGTCGGCCAGCCCGCTGAGCCGGTGGCTGATCAGCAACACCGAGTGCCCGGTGGGGGTGGCGGCGAGGGCGGAGGCGAGCACCGCGTCCGCGGCGGTCGGGTCCAGCCCTTCGGTGGGCTCGTCGAGCACCAGCACCGACGGCGCGGCGAGCAGGGCCCGGGCGAGCGCGAGCCGCTGCCGCTGGCCGCCGGAGAGCTGGGCGCCCTCCTCGCCGACCAGGGTGTCCCAACCCGCAGGCTGGGCGCGTACCCAGTCCAGCAGGCCAGCGGCGGCGGTCGCTGCGGTCAGCTCCTCGTCGTCCGCCATGGCCCGGCCGAGCAGCAGGTTCTCCCGCACGGTGGCGTGGAAGACGTACGCCTCGGCGAGCAGCCCGCCGACCGCGCGGGGCAGCTCCTCCTCGGAGTACGCCGACAGGTCGTGGCCGTCCAGGGTGACCCGGCCGGACGCGGGCCGGACCGCGCCGGTCAACACGGCCGCCAGGGTGCTCTTGCCGGCGCCGCTCGGGCCGACCACCGCGATCCGCCGCCCGGCCGGCAGGTCCAGGCTCACCCGGTCCAGCGCGGGCGCGGCACCGGCCCGGTACCGCACGGTCACGTCGACGAAGCGCAGCTCGTGCGGGCCGCCCGGGTCCACGCCGTCCGGCTTGAGACCGGCGGCCGGGGGAGCCGGTGCGTCCGCATCGAGCAGGGCGGCAACGCGGGTCAGGGCGGGCCGTAGCTGGGTCCACTGGCGGGACGCCGCGACCAGGGCCAGCGCCACCTCGACGGCGGTCAGGGTGCCGACGGCCAGCACGCCGATCAGTACCCCCCGCACGTCGGCGGCGAGCGCGACCAGCACCACCGCGGCAGCGGTCAGGCCGGCGACGAGAACGCCGGCCGCGTCCACCGCGAACCCGGTGGCGGCCAGCCGGCGTTCCAGCCGCGCCAGCCGTCCGGCCCGCTGCTCGGCGGCGTGCAGAGCGGTGTCGGTCGCGCCGAACGCGGCCAGGTCGGCGGCGCCGTGGGTGAGGTCGATCGCGTCGGTGGCCAGTGCGCCGCGCAGCGGGGCCACCTCGGCCGCGCTACGCCGGGTGACCGCGGTGGCCAGTACGGGCAGCGCTACCCCGGCCACGAGCAGGCCGATGGCGAGCACACCGGCGGCCGGCGGCGAGATCAACGCCGCCCCGCCCACCGCCAACAACCCGACCAGGGCTGCCGCCGAGGCCGGCACCAGCACCCGCAGCAGCAGGTCCTGGACCGCCTCGACGTCGGAGACCAGCCGGCTCAGCACGTCCCCCGAGCGGTGCCCGGCGGTGCGGCGGGCGGCGAGGGTGGCGAAGACCCGGGCCCGAACGTCGGTGATCATGCGGAGCACGGCGTCGTGCCCGGCGAGCCGTTCGGTGTAGCGGAACACGCCCCGGCTGATCGCCAGTGCCCGGACCGCGACGATCGCCACGGTGAGCCGGTCCAGCGGCGGCTGGCCGGCGGCGCTCATCAGCAGCCAGGTCGCGGTGGCCATCAGGGCGAGCCCGGCGAACTCGGTGGCAGCGGCGAGCAGCCCCGCGCCGACGAGCCGGCTCAGGTACGGCCGGGCCAGCCGCAGCACCGTCCGCTCGGCGGCCGCCCGCCCGGCCGGTGCCGCGCCGGCCGCCAACTCCGGCATCGCGTCCAGCGGGCCCGGCCCGGCCGCCAGGGGATCGGGTGCCGTGCTCATCGGGTCACCTTCCCGGTCGGCTCGGGCGTCAGCTCGGTGACCCGGCCGTCCTCGATCCGCAGGATCCGGTCGGCGTCGGCCAGCAGCGCCGGCCGGTGCGCGACCAGCAGCGCGGTCCGCCCGGCGACCAGCCGGCGGGTGGCGTCGAGCACCACCGCCTCGGCTGCGGTGTCCAACCGGGCGGTGGGCTCGTCGAGCAGCACCACCGGAGCGTTCCGGAGGAACGCCCGCGCCAGGGCCACCCGTTGCCGCTGCCCGCTGGACAGGCCATGCCCGCGCTCGCCGAGCAGCGTGTCCAGCCCGTCCGGCAGGCCGGCCACCACGTCGTCCAGGGCCGCGTCGTGTACGGCGGCGGCGAGTGCCTCGGGCCGGGTGTCCGGCGCGCCGAGCCGGATGTTGTCGGCCAGTGAGGCGGCGAAGAGGTGGGCCCGTTGCGGCACCCAGGCCAACTGCCTGCGCCAGGCGTCCGGGTCGGCGGCGGCGAGGTCGACCCCGTCCACCGTGATCCGGCCGCTGGTCGGGGTCACGAAGCCGAGCAGCAGGCCGAGCAGTGTGCTCTTGCCGGCGCCGCTGGGCCCGATGATGGCGATCCGCTCGCCGGGCCGGACGGTCAGGGTCACGTCGCGCAGTGCGGTGGTCCGCTCGTACGCCACGGTCACCAACTCGAACCGGATCTCGCCCCGGCCGTCCGGAGTGGCCGCGCCCTCGGCGGCCCGGGGTGCGGCCGGCGCGGCGGAGATGGTGAGCGCCTCGTCCAGCGCGGTGAGCCCCTCCATGCTGGCGTGGAAGCGGCTGCCGGCGGCCCGCAGCGGCAGGTACGCCTCCGGGGTGAGCAGCAGGATCAGCAGCGCGGTCTGCAGGGCCAGGCCGCCGCCCAGCAGCCGGATGCCGACCGGCACCGCGACCAGGGCCACCGAGAGGGTGGCGACCAGCTCCAGCACCAGCGCGGAGAGGAACGCGATCCGCAGCGTCTTCATGGTGGCGACCCGGTGCCCGTCGGCCATCCGGCGGACCACCTCGGTCTGCGCCCGGGCCCGCCCGAACGCGCGCAGCGTCGGCAGCCCGGCGACCATGTCGAGGAAGTGCCCGCCCAGCAGGGAGAGCCGGCGCCACTGCCGCTCCGTGGCGGCCTGCGCCTGCCAGCCGAGCAGCGCGCCGAAGACCGGGATCAGCGGCAGGGTCAGCGCGATGATCACCGCCGAGCTCCAGTCGGCGAGGACGACCCGGGCCAGCACCGCCAGTGGCACCGTCACGCTCAGCACCAACTGCGGCAGGTATCCGGTGAAGTACGCGTCCAACGCGTCGAGCCCGCGCCCGGTCAGGGTCGCGAGCTGACCGGCCCGCTGACCGGCCACCCAGGCCGGCCCGTGCCGGCCCACCGCGCCGAGCAGGTCGGCCCGCAGCGTGGCCTTGACCGTGGCGGCGACCCGCGCCGAGACCGTGCCCTGCGCCCAGACCAACGCCGCACGGGCGGCGACCGTGAGCACGAAGCCGGCCAGCGCCGGCCGGTCCAGCCGCCCGTCGAAGGCCGTGGCCAGCGCCGTCGCGAGCGCGGTGGCCTGCGCGACGATCAACCCGGCGGCGAGCACGCCGAGCAGGGCGAGCACGGCAAGATCACGCCGGGCCTCGGGGACCCGGCGCAGCAGACGCGGGTCGAAGGGACGGCGGTTCACCAGTACACCGGTGCCCTGCCGTCGGTCCGTCCCCGGAAAACCCACCAACACATTGCCTGGAAGCCTAGTAGGGCCGGCAGCAGGGGCAGCACCACCCAGCCGAGCAGCCGCAGCGTCGGTGCGCTGGCGGCGGCGTCGGCCACCGTCAGCGAGGCGCCCGGGTCGGTCGTGGACACCAGCACGTAGGGCCAGAGGGCCGCGCCGACCAGCGCCACCGGCAGCGCCAGGGCTGCGCCGGTGGCGATCAGCGCCCACCCCGGCCGATGCCTCGTCAGCGCCGCGCGGGCCACCAGCAGCGCCGCCGCCAGCAGCACCGGCAGGAGTACGGCCACCGCCGGCCGCTGGACGGCGTCGCGTACCCGGGCGGAGAGCAGGCCCACGACGGTGGCCAGGGCGACCGCGGTGAGCGCCACCCGAACCAGCCGGCGGGCCAACCGGCCGACCGCGGCGGCGTCGGCGGCCGGCAGCCGCAGGGTGAGGAAGGTCGCACCGTGCACCGCGACCAGGGCGACCATGGCGAGCCCGGCGGTGGCCGCGAACGGAGTGGCCAGATGCGACACCCCGGCGACGTGCCCGTCGGCCTGTCGCGGCATGCCCTGCAGCAGCGCGGCCAGCAGCACGCCCCAGCCCACCGCGGCGAGCGCGCTGCCGACCACCACGACCCGGTCCCAACGGGCCCGAATCCGTTCGTCGGTGGGTCTGCTGCGAAGCTGCACCCCGGCGGTGACCAGGATCACCCCGGTCAGCGCGCCAGCGACGGCCGGGTAGCACCCGGAGAGCAACTCGCCCTCCAGCACCGGGAAGGCACCGAAGAGGATGCCCATGGCAGCGACCAGCCAGACCTCGTTGCCGAGGAAGAACGGGCCGAGCGCGGTCAGCGTCGCCCGCCGCCCGGCCGGACCACCACCCCGGGCGAGCAGCAGCCCGACGCCGTAGTCGTACCCGGCGAGCACCAGGTACCCGCAGAAGAAGAGGCCGAGCAGGGTGTACCAGGCGAGGTCCACGGAGATCTCCTCAGGCGAGGGCGGGTTCGGGCTGGGACGGCTGCTGCGGCACTGCCGGCGGGCGGCCGAGCGGCGGGTCGCCCGCGCCGCGGGCCGCGTGCCGGGCGAGCAGGACCCAGTTGGTGACGGCGAGGGTGCCCAGCAGCAGGCTGAAGCCGATCAGCGAGGCGAGCATCACCGGTGCGCCGACCGGGGAGACCGCCTGCTCGGTGGGGAGCAGCCCGTACGCCACCCAGGGTTGACGGCCGACCTCCCGGGAGATCCAGCCGAGGATCACCGCGACGAACGGCAGCGGCAGGGCGAGCAGGACCAGCCAGAGCGGGAAGCGCAGTCGGATGATCCAGTCCCGGTAGAGCAGGGGGAGCAGGAACCAGACGCAGCCGAGGGTGAAGCCGATCAGGATCATGAAGCCCAGCCCGACGCTGGCCAGCACCGGTGGGGTGTAGTCGCCGGGGCCGAACCGGGCCGTCCACTCGGCGATCAGCGCCTGCGCCTCCGGGCCCTGGCCGAACTTGGTCGGCTGCACCGCGCCGACCGGGCCGAACTGGGCGAAGCCGAAGCCCTGCACCAGGGTGATCGCCACCGCCGCGGTGACCAGGCCGATCCGCAGCGAGGTGCGGAAGAGCGCGAAGTCGGGGGTGCGCCGGATCAGGTGCCAGGCGCTGATGGCCGCCATCAGCATCCCGCCGACCAGCAACGCCGCCGAGACCACGTGCCCGAAGGCCATGCCGAGGCTGGGGTTGGTGAGCAGTGCGCCGAAGTCGGTGAGGTGGGCGATCCCGTCGCGCACCTCGTAGCCGACCGGATGCTGCAACCAGGAGTTGGCCACCATGATCCAGAACGCCGAGGCGTACGCGGTGAGCGCCACGCCCCAGAGCAGCGCGAGGTGCACGCCCTTGCGGAGCCGGTGCCAGCCGAAGATCCACATGCCGAGGAACGTGGACTCCAGAAAGAACGCCACCAGTGTCTCGATGGCCAGCGGTGCGCCGAAGACGTTGCCGACGTAGCGCGACAGGCCGCTCCAGTTCAGACCGAACTGGAACTCCATGACGATGCCGGTGGCGATGCCGAGCACGTAGTTGATCACGTAGAGCTGACCCCAGAACCGGGTGAGCCGCTCCCAGGTCGGGTTGCCGGTGACCACCCAGGCGGTCTGCATCCCGACCAGCAGGGTGACCAGCCCGAGCGTGACGACCACGAACAGGAAGTGGATCGAGGTGGTGGTGGCGAACTGCAGGCGAGCGAGGAGCAGCGTGTCCATGTCCGGCTCTCCGTAAGCGTTGGCTCCCTTGTCATAGCCACCCTACACGTAGCTTGGCTACACATTAACTACTACGCCCCGTCGTAAGAAAGTCTACGACAAGACGTAGTAGTTGTGGGTTCGGGGAAGATCGCGCTCAAACCTGGATGTAGTGGCCTCACGGACCCGAGAGGCCACTACATCCTGGATCGAGCGCGATCTTGAATGGGCGCAGGCACGGGCACGGCGGCGCGGCGCGAAGTCGCGCGGTGTGCGGGTGCGCGGTGCAGTGCGCCGGCGCGGGTGCGGGTCAGTTCAGGAAGAGGCTGATCGGGAGGGCGACCAGCGTGCTGGCGACCGCGAGGGCCGCGGCGCCGAGGACCCGGGGCGGTTGGTCGCTGACCAGCAGGCGCTGCACGCGTACGTCCAGGTCCCGATCGCCCATGCCCAGCGCCCCGGCCGGGGTGATCCGGTGGCCGGCGGCGGCGAACCGGCGCAGCGCGCCCGCCAGCGGTGCCTCGGCGTGCAGCTCGCGTGCCTTGTCGTCGGCGCGCATCTCGACCAGCAGGGCGACCCGCTCGTGTGCGTCACGGACCCAGCGGAACCACGGCAACGCGCGGCAGAGCGCGGTGAACGGCAGCAGCACCAGGTCGTGCCGCTCATGGGCGTGCGCCCGCTCGTGGCTGAGCACCGCCGCCAGTTCGGCCCGGTCCAGCAGGGTCAGTGTGCCGGCGCTGACCACCACCTGCGGCTTCACCCCCGGCAGGCAGTACGCCGCGGCGCTCGGATGGTCCAGCACCAGCGCGCCGGGCGCGGCCGGGTCGTCCCGGGCGACCAGCGTGAGCAGGTCCCGGTGGCGGCGCTGGGCGCGTACGGTGCCGTGGATGCTGCGCACGGTCGTGGTGACCAGCACCGCCCCGATGCCGAAGCCCACGCCCACACCGGCCAGGTGGAAGGCGGTCTCCCCGACCGGCAGGGTGCCGTGAGCGAGGTCGGTCGTCAGGGCGAGCAGTGCGCTGCCGGTCGGCAGGTCGTACCCGCTCACTCCGAGCGCCATCGGCAGGCCCATCGCGGAGAGGCCCAGCGCCAACCCGACGGCCTGCCAGCAGATGATCGCCACCCGAGGGCTACGCCACGTCCAGGTCGACCGGGCCAGTACCTGCGCGGTCAGATAGCAGGCCAGCATGGTGGCGGCGAAGTGCGCGGCGTACGCCATGGCGCCCTACCGCTCCGCTGCCTCGTCGGCTGCCCGCCGGCCCGCCGGTCCGTCCACCCGGTCGGTCAGCTCGGCCCCTTCGGTGGGCGCGGGCCGGGTCAGCCCGGCCTCGCTCCCCAGGGCCGCGCGCAGCACCTCGGCCTCGGTGCCGGTGACCGAGCGGGCGAAGCGCACCAGCGCGGCGTCCCGGCTGCCGCCCAGGTCGAGGGCGTCGAGCATGAGCTGGGCGATGTGCGCCTCGCGGCTGGCCGCCGGCCGGTACCGCCAGGCCCGGCCCTCCCGCTCCCGCTGCACCATGCCCTTGCCGGCGAGCCGGTCCAGCACGGTCATCACCGTGGTGTACGCCAGCTCGCGGCCGTCGAGCGCGTCGGCCACCTCGCGCACGGTCACTCCGTCCGACGTGCCGGGAACCACGTCCCACAGCACGTCCATCACCGCACGCTCAAGATCGCCCAACCGAGTCACCCCGCAATCCTACCCCCGGTAGTAGATCCGCCACCCCGAGAGGTCACCCGCCCCGCCACCGACGATCATCAGGTTGGCTGGGTCGGGCGAGATCGATCCTTTTCGCCAACCCATGATCACCGGCGTGGTCGGTCGACCGGATACACCGCTGGCCGGTGACCCCCACAGGAGGCGCCGGCCAGCAAGATCGAATACCCGGGCGGACCCGGCCCAGGTCAGGTTTCGGGGGGAGCCCGCCTGCGGAGGGATCAAGCCTGACCGCCCGGAGCGGGCGGGCTCCCCCCGAAACCCCACGGCCGGGACCGACCGATCACACCCCCTTGGGGTGCCAGACGGTCTTCGTCTCCAGCAGGTTCGTCATTCGGGCCAGGCCGGGGTCGGCGGACCAGTCCTGGTCGGCCGGGGCCGGCCGGAGCACCCGCTTGAGGTTCTCCGCCGCCCTGACCTCCAGGTCGGCCGCCAGTTCGGCGTCGGTCACCCCGGTCAGGTCGATCGCGTTGACGTCCATGTGGGCGGCCAGCGTCGGCGCGGTCTCCGTGATCCTGCCGGTGAGGATGTTGACCACCCCGCCGGGCAGGTCGGAGGTGGCCAGCACCTCGGCCAGCGTCACCGCCGCCAGCGGCTCGGTCGGGGAGGCCGCCACCACCACCGTGTTACCGGTGACGATCGCCGGTGCGATCACGCTGACCAGGCCGAGCAGCGCCGGGCGCTCCGGGGCGACGACGGCGACCACGCCGGTCGGCTCGGGCGAAGACAGGTTGAAGTACGGCCCGGCGACCGGGTTGGCGCCGCCGTACACCTGGGGGAGCTTGTCGGACCAGCCGGCGTACCAGACCCAGCGGTCCACCGCGGCGTCCACCTCGTCGCCCGGCACGCCGAGGGCCACGAACTGCTCGCGGCGACCCTCCAGCATCTCGGCGGCCCGGTAGAGGATCTGACCCCGGTTGTACGCGGTCGCCCCGGCCCAGCCCTTCACGGCGGCGCGGGCGGCGACCACCGCGTCCCGGGCGTCCTTGCGGGAGGCCAGTGACACATTCGAGGACTGCACGAGATACGACCGTCCCGACTCGCTGCGCGGGAACTTCCCGCCGATGAAGAGCTTGTACGTCTTGCGTACCGCGACCCGCTCAGACATTGAGGTAGCCCTCCAGCCCGTGTCGGCCGCCCTCGCGACCGTAGCCCGACTCCTTGTACCCGCCGAACGGCGAGGTGGGGTCGAACTTGTTGAACGTGTTGGCCCAGACGACGCCGGCGCGCAGCCGGTCGGCCATCCAGAGGATCCGGGAACCCTTGTCGGTCCAGATCCCCGCCGACAGCCCGTACGGCGTGTTGTTGGCCTTCTCCACGGCCTCGGCCGGGGTGCGGAAGGTGAGTACCGACAGCACCGGGCCGAAGATCTCCTCGCGGGCGATCCGGTGCGCCTGGGTGACCCCGGTGAAGATGGTCGGCGCGAACCAGAAGCCCCGGTCGGGCAGCTCGCACGGCGGCGACCACCGCTCGGCGCCCTCGGCCGAGCCGGCGTCGGACAGCTCGCGGATCCGCTCCAGCTGGGCGGCGGAGTTGATCGCACCGACGTCGGTGTTCTTGTCCAGCGGGTCGCCCACCCGCAGCTGGGCCATCCGCCGCTTCAGCGACTCGAGCACCCGGTCGGCGACGTTCTCCTGGACCAGCAGCCGGGAGCCGGCGCAGCAGACGTGCCCCTGGTTGAAGAAGATGCCGTTGACGATCCCCTCGACGGCCTGGTCGATCGGTGCGTCGTCGAAGACGATGTTGGCAGCCTTGCCGCCCAGCTCCAGGGTGAGCTTCTTGCGGGTGCCGGCGACGGACCGGGCGATGGCCCGGCCGACGTCGGTGGAGCCGGTGAAGGCGACCTTGTCCACGCCGGGGTGCTCGACCAGCGTCCGGCCGGTGTCACCGGCGCCGGTGATGATGTTGACGACGCCGGCCGGTAGCTCGGCCTGCTGGCAGATCTCGGCGAAGAGCAGCGCGGTCAGCGGGGTGGTCTCCGCCGGCTTCAGCACCACCGTGTTGCCCGCCGCGAGGGCAGGGGCGATCTTCCAGGCCAGCATGAGCAGCGGGAAGTTCCACGGGATGACCTGCGCGGCGACACCGACCGGCCGCGGGTTCGACCCGAAGCCGGCGTGCTCCAGCTTGTCGGCCCAGCCGGCGTAGTAGAAGAAGTGCGCGGCGACCAGCGGCAGGTCGACGTCGCGGGACTCCCTGATCGGCTTGCCGTTGTCCAGCGACTCCAGCACGGCCAGCTCACGGGAGCGCTCCTGGATGATCCGGGCGATCCGGAACAGGTACTTGGCCCGGTCCCGGCCCGGCATCGGACCCCAGACCTTCTCGTACGCCTTGCGGGCGGCGCGTACCGCGCGCTCCACGTCCTGCGTGCCGGCCTCGGATACCTCGGCCAGCACCTCCTCGGACGCGGGGTTGATCGACTTGAAGCTGCCGCCGTCGGTCGGGTCGACGAACTCACCGTCGATGAACAGCCCGTACGAGGGCTTGAGGTCCACCACCGAGCGGGACTCGGGGGCGGGTGCGTATTCGAACATCGGCTATCAGTCCAGGGTGAAGTAGTCGGGACCGGAGTAGGTGCCGGTCGTCAGCTTGGTGCGTTGCATCAGCAGGTCGTTGAGCAGGCTGGACGCGCCGAAGCGGAACCAGTCCGGGTCGAGCCAGTCTGGGCCGACGGTCTCGTTGACCATCACCAGGTACTTGATCGCGTCCTTGGTGTTCTTGATGCCGCCGGCCGGCTTCACGCCGACCTGCCGCCCGGTGGCGGCCCGGAAGTCGCGGACCGCCTCCACCATCACCAGGGTCACCGGCAGCGTCGCGGCGACCGGGACCTTCCCGGTGGAGGTCTTGATGAAGTCGCCGCCGGCCAGCATGGCCAGCCAGGAGGCCCGACGCACGTTGTCGTAGGTGGCCAGCTCGCCGGTCTCCAGGATCACCTTGAGGTGGGCGTCCCCGCAGGCTTCCTTGGTGGCCACGATCTCGTCGTAGACCTCCTTGTACCGCCCGGCCAGGAACGCGCCCCGGTTGATGACCATGTCGATCTCGTCGGCACCGGCCTTGACGGCGGCCCGGGTGTCGGCGAGCTTGATCTCCAGCGGCGCCTGGCCCGATGGGAAGGCGGTCGCCACGCTGGCCAGGTGCACTCCGCTGCCGCGCAGCACCTCGGCGACGTACGGGACCATCGCCGGGTAGACGCAGACGGCGCCGACGTGTGGGCAGGACGGGTCGGCCGGGTCCGGGCGCAGCGCCTTCGCGGCCAGCGCGCGCACCTTGCCGGGGGTGTCCGCCCCCTCCAGGGTGGTCAGGTCGACCATCCGGATGGCCAGGTCGATCGCCTGGGCCTTCGCGGTGGTCTTGATGGAGCGGGTGCCGAGCTGTGCCGCCCGCTGCTCCGCGCCGACCTGGTCCACGCCGGGCAGGCCGTGCAGGAAGGTCCGCAGAGCGGTCTCGGATCGTCCCAGCTCGGAGAGCTCCGACCGGGCCGACGTCGTTGTCGCCGTCATGCCGAGAAGTCTACGCACGGGACCACTGAGTGATCTTGCTCACGCCCGCCCGGTGACGCGCCGGCGTGAGCGGCGTCGCTGGTCCGGCCGCAGCCGCACCGCCACGCCGGACGGACCGGTAGGTTGAGCGATCGTGGACGTACACGTCATTGACCACCCGCTGGCCCAGTCTCGGCTGACCGCCATGCGGGACTCGCGCACCGATTCCTCGACGTTCCGGGCCGCGCTGCACGAACTGACCACCATGCTGGTGTACGAGGCGGCGCGCTCCTTCCCCGTCGAGCGGTACCCGGTGCAGACGCCGGTCACCGCCACCGTGGGCACCAGGCTGGCCAACCCGCCGCTGCTGGTGCCGGTGCTGCGGGCCGGCCTGGGCATGGCGGACGCCGCGCTCGGCCTGCTGCCCGAGTCCTCGATGGGCTTCGTGGGCCTGGCCCGCGACGAGGAGACCTACGAGCCGCGCGCGTACATGGAGTCGCTGCCCCGGGAGCTGTCCGGGCTGCCGGTGCTGGTGCTCGACCCGATGCTGGCCACCGGTGGCTCGCTGGAGCACTGCTGCCAGCTGCTGGCCGATCGGGGCTGCACCGACATCACCGTGCTCTGCGTGCTGGCCGCGCCGGTCGGCATCGAGCGGCTGGAACGCTCCGGCCTGCCGTTGCGGCTGGTCACCGCCTCGATCGACGAGGGGCTCAACGACCGGAAGTTCATCGTCCCCGGGCTCGGTGACGCTGGCGACCGCCAGTTCGGCGGCATGCCCCGCTTCTGACGCGTTACCCCGGTCGGTGCCGGGTCCGGCGGGTTCGCGCGCGGTGGTGCGCGGACCCGCTACCGTCTCCGGCCATGACTGGTGTTGCGCTCGCCGAGGAGTTGCTGCTCCTCGCCTACGACGACACGACCGGCAAGGCGACCATGCCGCGGATCAGCCTGGACCTGGGCATGGCCGCCGCGGTCCTGGTCGAGCTGGCCCTGGCCGGCCGGATCGCGTACGCCGACGGGTCCCTGACCGTGGTCGACCCGACGCCCACCGGCGAGCCGGTCACCGACGAGGTGCTCGGCCGGATCGCCGCCGACACCCCGCACACCCCGGCCTCGTGGGTGCAGCGCCTGCGGCACGGCCTGCGCGACCGGATCCTCGGTGACCTGTGCCGGCAGGGCGTGGTCCGGGACATCGACGAGACCGAGCTGGGCTTCATCCACGTGCACCGCTACCCGGTGGTGGACACGTCCGTCGAGGCGGAAACCCGGCTGCGGCTGGCCGAGGCGCTGACCGGCGTGGCCGCACCGGACGAGCGGACCGCCGCGCTGGCCACCCTGGTCGTGGTGCTCCGGATGGAATCGGCGCTCGGGGTGACCGGCGAGGCCGCCGCGGACGCCCGCCGCCGGCTGGCGGAGATCGCCACCGGCGCCGGTTTCTCCGGCGAGGTGAGCACCGACGACTCGGTGGTCCGCCCCTCGGTCGGCCTGGTCGTCGCCGCCTTGGCGAAGGCCGTCGACCAGGCCCTCGGCAAGCGCGCCTGACCCCGACACGAAAGGACCCCTTGCCCACGCACCAGGCGTCGGCAAGGGGCCCTTCCTCGCACTAGAGGCCGAGGGCGGCGGCGATCTCGGTGCGGAGCTGCGCGATCGCGGCCTGCGCGCGGGTCCGGGCCGCCGCGACGTCGCCGTCCGTGACCGGCTCGACCACCTCGAGGTACGCCTTGAGCTTCGGCTCGGTGCCGGACGGCCGGATCACCACCCGGGCTGCCCCGGTGCGCAGGATCACCACGTCCGCCTCCGGCAGCAGGTCCTGGGTGCTGTCGACCGGGTGGCCCAGCAGCGTGGTCGGGGTGGCCGCGCGGATCCGGGCCATCGCTCGGGCGATCTCCCGCAGGTCGTCCACCCGGACGGAGAGCTGGTCGGTGTGGTGCACGCCGAACTCGGCGGCCAGCTCGTCCAGCCGGTCGGTCAGCGTACGACCCTGCGCCTTGAGGCCGGCGGCCAGTTCGGCCACGGTCAGCGCGGCGGTGATGCCGTCCTTGTCGCGTACGTGCTCCGGGGCGACGCAGTAGCCGAGCGCCTCCTCGTAGCCGTAGACCAGCGGCGCGCTCCCGCCGCCGGCCCGGACGATCCACTTGAAGCCGGTCAGCGTCTCGTCGTAGGGCAGCCCCCGGGCCGCGCACATCGCCCGGAGCAGTGACGACGAGACGATGGTGGTGGCGTAGAGCCCGGTCACCCCGCGGCGCATCAGGTGGTCGGCGAGCAGTACGCCCACCTCGTCGCCGCGCAGCATCCGCCAGCTCTGCCCGCCGTCGGTCGTGCCGTCGCGGACCACCACCGCGCAGCGGTCCGCGTCGGGGTCGTTGGCGATGGCGAGGTCGGCGCCGGTGGAGTCGGCCAACGCGATCAGCCGGTCCACCGCTCCCGGCTCCTCCGGGTTGGGGAACGACACGGTGGGAAACTCCGGGTCCGGCTCGGCCTGATCGGGCACCACACCGGGCACCGGGAAGCCGGCGCGGGCGAAGGCGGCGGTGAGCACCGCGGCGCCCACCCCGTGCAGCGGGGTGTACGCCACCGTCAGGTCCCGTGACCCGTCCGGCGCGATCGCCGCGGTGGCCCGCTCGACGTACGAGGCGACCACGTCGTCGCCGAGCACCTGACCGGGTTGGCCCAGCGGCACCTGGGTCAGCGGGCCGACCGCGCGGATGGCGGCTTCGATACCGGCGTCGGCAGGCGGCACGATCTGCGCTCCCGCGCCCAGCTCCCCGCCCAGCTCGGCGCCGAGGTAGACCTTGTAGCCGTTGTCCTGCGGTGGGTTGTGGCTGGCCGTGACCATCACGCCAGCGACCGCGCCGAGCTGGCGCACCACGTACGCCAGCACCGGGGTGGGTAGCGGGCGGGGCAGCAGCAGAGCCGGCCGGCCGGCACCGGTGGCCACCTGGGCGGTCCGCTCGGCGAACTCGCGGGAGCCGTGCCGGGCGTCGTACCCGATCACCAGTGGGCCGGTGCCGCCCTGGGCGGCGAGCCAGCCGACCAGGCCAGCGGCGGCCTGGGTGACCACGGCGAGGTTCATTCCGTTGGGGCCGGCGCGCAGCGGGCCGCGGAGGCCCGCGGTGCCGAAGGTCAGCGGCCCGGCGAACCGGTCGGCCAACTCCGGGGCGCTCGCCGGCAGCCGGTCGAGCACTGCCGTCAGCTCATCCCGGCTGGCCGGGTCCGGGTCGTCGGCGAGCCAGCGCCGGGCTTGCTCGCGAATGTCGTCGATGTCAGTGGTGTCCGCCGCCATGCCCCTTGATAGCACGGCGGCGGATCACCGCTGTCGGTTCCCTCCGGCTCAGCCGTC
Organism: Micromonospora sp. NPDC000668; assembly: GCF_042897975.1. NCBI lineage: Bacteria > Bacillati > Actinomycetota > Actinomycetes > Micromonosporales > Micromonosporaceae > Micromonospora > Micromonospora sp. NPDC000668. The sequence continues at coordinate 373,639 of NZ_JBIAYP010000002.1, read as the reverse complement.
GCCGGTGAGCTGGAACGTCCGGACCATCTCGTCGAAGATCGGCTTGCTCTCGCCGTACCGGGCGTCGCTGGAGGACAGGTAGAACGAGTAGGCCTTGCCGTCGTTGACCACCGCGTGCCACACCCCGTGGCGCATGTCGCCACCCTCGCCGCAGGTGTACTCGAATTCGACGCCGGGGCTGCCCGCCGACTCCCGCTCGCTGATGGCGACCTGCTCGTACGGCTTCTTGCAGGACGTGCTCTTGGTGCGGAGGAAGTTCTGTGCGCTCTCCGCCCAGCGGGTGGGCGTCCCGGTCCACTTCTCGGTGAGGATCCGGATCTTGCGACCGTCGTCCTCCGGGTCGATGTAGTCGGTGTAGCTGCCGCCGGTGGACTTCTTCCAGCCCTTCGGCACCAGCACCTGGACGCCCCGGGCGGAGTGCTCCTGCATCTCCACCCCCGGATCAGCCGGGGCGGACGCGGTGGGCTGGGCCTGGGGGGTGACCGGCGGGGGTTCGTCGCCGCCGCTGGACAGCGCCACGATGCCGAGCAGCAGCACCACGACCAGCCCACCGGCCGCGACCAACTGCACCTTGCGCGGCCAGCCCTTCACGGTGCTGACCAGTTGACCACCGGTGGCACGGACCTTGCCGAGTGCGCCGCCGCCCGTCGGGGCAGGCGGCGTGGCCCAGGGCTGCCCGGTGCCGGGCACCGACCACTGGTTTCCACCGCCGTAGGTGCCGCCGATGCGCTGGGTGGCCTCCGGCGCGCCGCCGTAGGCGACCTGCTGGGTGGCGTCGGACCGGGTGCCGTAACTGACCCGCTGGGTGGCGTCCGGGTGCCCGCCGGCGTCCACCCGCTGGGTGGCGTCCGCGTTGCCGCCGTAGGTGCGCCCGGTAGCGGATCGGCCGGGAACCGGCATGCCGCCGGTGGGCGTGTGCAGCGGGCCGGCCAGCGCGTCGGCGCTGGTTTCGTCGAGCCCGGTGGCGCCGGCCGCGCCGGCCGGCTGCGGGCGTTCGCCCCGGCGCAGCGCGGCCAGCCGGTCGGTCAACGACTCGCCCGCGGCCAGCATCGCCCGGCCGCCGATCTGGCTGTCCGGCTTCGGCTCCGGCTGGGCCGGCAGGGCGAGGGGCGCCGGTCGCTGCTGCACCGGCACCACGGCGTACGGGTCGGTGACCGAGTGCACGGCGGTGGCGGTGCTGCCCAGCGGGCCGGCGAGCAGCTCGCGCAGCATGGACCGGGAGGTGTGCACGTCCAGCCGGCGGGCCGGGTCCTTCTCCAACAGGCCCATCAGCACCCGGGTCAGCGGACCGCTGCGCTGCGGCGGGGCGGGCGGGTCCTCGACGACGGCGTGCATGGTCTCGATCGGGTCGCCCTTGTCGAACGGGGGCCGCCCCTCGACCGCCGTGTAGAGCGTCACACCCAGCGAGAAGAGGTCGCTCGGCGGCCCGAACTCCTGGCCCATGGCCCGCTCAGGCGAGATGAAGTGCGGCGAGCCGAGCACCATGCCGGGGGTGGTGAGCTGCACGTCGGTGGGCATCCGGGCGACCCCGAAGTCGGTCAGCACGCAGCGCCCGTCGGTGCAGATCAGCACGTTGGCCGGTTTGACGTCGCGGTGCAGCACGCCGATCGCGTGTGCGACCTCCAACGCGCCGAGCAGCGCGATGCCGATCTTGGCAACCGCGCGCTGCGCGACCGGCCCGTCCTCGATCACCATGTCGGCGAGGCTGCGGGCGTCCAGCAGCTCCATGACGATCCACGGCCGGCCGGCCTCGGTGACCACGTCGTACACCTGGACCACCGCGGGGTGCTGGATGGCAGCCGCGGCGCGGGCCTCGCGCAGGGTGCGTTCGTACATGGCGTCGCGGTCGCTGGGGGCCAGCCCCGGGGGCAGGACGACCTCCTTCACCGCCACGTCCCGGCGCAGCAGGGTGTCTGTGGCGCGCCACACCGTACCCATGCCGCCGTTGCCCACCGAGGACCGCAGCGAGTACCGGCCACCGATGGTGGTGCCGGGCGCCGCTCGTCCGTTGGCGGAACTAACCGGTCCGCCGCTCCACGTCGGGATCTGAGTCACAGAAAAGCCACCGGGGGAAATCGAGGGGGGCTGGGACACAACCCCCCTATCTTGCTGGTTCCGACGCCCGATGCGAAAGCCGACGCGACGGACGTTTATCCAACTCGACAGAACGTGGCCAACCGTTCACCTCCTGTTGAGCTGTCGGGACGCACTGTGCGGTATCCCTCACCCGACGGCGCGCCCACGGGTCCTACCATCCGGGGATGAGCGAACGGCGGTCAAGCGAGTCCGGTTTCCCGATCAAGGACGTCTACTCGGCGGCCGACCTTCCGGAGGACCTGGACACCCGCCTGGGCGGCCCGGGCGAGTTCCCGTACACCCGGGGGGTCTACCCCACGATGTACACCTCCCGTCCGTGGACCATGCGCCAGTACGCCGGCTTCGGCACCGCCACCGAGTCCAACGCGCGGTACCACCAGCTGTTGCGGGCCGGCACGATGGGCCTCTCGGTCGCCTTCGACCTGCCCACCCAGATGGGCTACGACTCGGACGAGCCGATCGCGCACGGCGAGGTCGGCAAGGTGGGCGTCGCCATCGACTCCATCGACGACATGCGGCTGCTCTTCGCCGACATCCCGCTGGACAAGGTCTCCACCTCGATGACCATCAACGCGCCCGGCTCGGTGCTGCTGCTGCTCTACCAGCTCGTCGCCGAGGAGAACGGCGTCCCCGGCTCGGCGCTCAACGGCACCATCCAGAACGACATCCTCAAGGAGTACATCGCCCGGGGGACGTACATCTTCCCGCCGAAGCCGTCGCTGCGCCTGGTGGCCGACACGTTCGCGTACTGCCGCAAGGAGGTGCCGAAGTGGAACACCATCTCCATCTCCGGCTACCACATGGCGGAGGCCGGAGCGACGCCCGCGCAGGAGATCGCGTTCACCCTCGCCAACGGCGTGGAATACGTCCGGGCCGCGCTGGCGGCGGGGCTGGCCGTGGACGACTTCGCCCCCCGGCTGTCGTTCTTCTTCGTGGCCCGCACCACGCTGCTAGAGGAGGTGGCGAAGTTCCGCGCCGCCCGGCGGATCTGGGCCCGGCTGATGCGCGACGACTTCGGCGCCAAGGATCCGAAGTCCATGATGTTGCGCTTCCACACCCAGACCGCGGGCGTGCAGCTCACCGCCCAGCAGCCGGAGGTGAACCTGGTCCGGGTCGCGGTGCAGGGTCTGGGCGCGGTGCTCGGCGGCACCCAGTCGCTGCACACCAACAGCTTCGACGAGGCGATCGCGCTGCCCACCGAGAAGGCCGCCCGGCTCGCGCTGCGTACCCAGCAGGTGCTGGCGTACGAGACGGACCTGACCGCCACCGTCGACCCGTTCGCCGGCTCGTACGTGGTGGAGGCGATGACCGCCGAGATCGAGGCCGCCGCCGTCGAGCTGATGGAGCGGGTGGCCGACCACGGCTCGGCGGTCGACGCGATCGAGGCCGGGTTCCAGAAGCGGGAGATCGAGCAGTCCGCGTACCGGATCGCCCAGGAGATCGACTCGGGCGAGCGGGTGGTGGTGGGGCTCAACCGGTTCGCGGTGGACGAGGAGGAGCCGTACGAGCCGTTGCGGGTCGACCCGACGATCGAGGCGGCTCAGGCCGAGCGGCTGGCCCGGCTGCGCGCCGAACGGGACCCCGACGCGGTGGCGCGGGCCCTCGCCGGGCTCCGGGCCGCTGCCGACGGGACGGAGAACGTGCTGTACCCGATGAAGGAGGCGCTGCGGGCCCGGGCCACGGTCGGTGAGGTCTGCGGGACGCTGCGCGAGGCGTGGGGGCTGTACCGGCCCACCGACCGGTTCTGATCGGACGATCGGCTGTTTTGCCAGGTCAAGGCGGGTTTGCTGGGCGTCGGCGGAGCTACAGTCGGAATCGGATCCCCCGGCTGGGCCGGGGGCGGCGTGGCCCCCGACGGCGTCCAGGGTGTGTCCACCAGGTTTAGGGGTAACCCGACCGCGTGAACGCGGACGCACACGGTGTGCGGTCACGGCGGACGGGTGCGTGTGAGCGTCTTTATCCGGCTCGTTGCGGAGCGTGGTCGGCTAATTGTCGGAGTGTCCGTTCATCAGCCGGACTAATGCGACAATTCGCAACGGGGGCCCACGAGTGGCTCCGGGATTCGTGACCGCCGAGATCGGTTACGCGTTGTAGGAGGTGAGGGGCGGATGACGGCGTTCGACCGTGATCTACCTGCTGTCCCACACATCTCCGAGCGCCCTCAGCAGGGCATACGTGACGCTGCGCGGTCTGATCATTACCGTAACGAGGTTGCGCAGCGTCACCGCCGGAGGTCTAGGCTGTCTGCTGTCCCCGATGATCCATCCATCTCTAGTGATCGAGAATTCGACGTGACGAGTGCGTTGACGCTGCCCACGGGCAGCCAGCTGGCGTCGTCCTGGCCGGAGACGCCGCCCGGGTCCATCCCTCTGCCCCGCGATCTGGACCACCTTCTCGCGCTCCGCGTACCAGGGCTGATCGCTACGCGCCGTCACCTCCACTCGCACCCAGAGCTTTCCGGTACCGAGTTCGAGACGGCCGCCCTGATCGCCCGGGAGCTCTCACTGGCCGGGCTGCACCCACGGCTGCTGCCCAAGGGCAACGGCGTGATCTGCGACGTCGACGGCCGCCCGGACGGCCCGGTCATCGCGCTGCGCGCCGACATCGACGCCCTTCCGCTGCACGATCCCAAGGACGTGCCGTACCGGTCCACCGTGGAGGGCGTCTGCCACGCCTGCGGCCACGACGTGCACACCTCGATCCTGCTCGGCGTCGGCATGCTGCTGGCCCAGCTCGCCGACCTCGGTGAGCTGGACGGCCGGGTCCGGCTCATCTTCCAGCCCGCCGAGGAGATCCTGCCCTGCGGCTCGCTCGAGGTCATCGAGGCCGGCGGCCTGGACGACGTGGTGCAGATCTTCGCGCTGCACTGCGACCCGAACCTGCCGGTGGGCCAGGTCGGCCTGCGGGTCGGCCCGATCACCGCGGCCGCCGACAACGTCACCGTCCGGCTCTCCGGCCCGGGCGGGCACACCGCCCGTCCGCACCTGACGGTCGATCTGGTCGACGCGCTCGGCCGGCTGATCACCGAGGTGCCCGCCCTGGTCAGCCGCCGGGTGCCGGCCAACAGCGGGCTGCTGCTGGTCTTCGGCCACGCCTCGGCCGGCACCCGCTACAACGTCATTCCCTCCGAGGCGTGCGCCTCGGGCACGCTGCGGGTGATGGACCGCGACACCTGGGAGCAGGCTCCCAAGATCGTGGCTCAGGTGGTCCGCGACGTGATCGCTCCGACCGGCGCCACGGTCGACCTGGAGTACCTGCGGGGCCGGCCGCCGGTGAGCAACGACTCCCGGGCCATCCAGGTGCTGACGGCAGCCACCGCCGCCGCGCTCGGCCCGCAAGGGATCGCCGAGACGCCGCAGAGCATGGGCGGCGAGGACTTCTCCTGGTATCTGGAGTACGTCCCCGGCGCCCTCGCCCGCCTCGGCGTGGGCCGTTCCGGCCCCAACGTCGACCTGCACCGCGCGTCCTTCGACGTGGACGAGCGGGCCATCCCGGCCGGCGTACGCGTCATGGTGCAGACCGCGCTGCGGGCACTGGCGGCGGCGCGCTGACCGGTGCCACCAGGGCCGGATCCTTCCGCCGCCGGCGCAGCACCAGCAGCAGCACCGCCAGCGGTACGCCGAGCGCCACCAGCCAGGGCAGCAGCGCGCCCAGCACGGTGAGCAGGACGGTCAGCGAGGCGACGAACGCCTTCCAGCCGCCCTTCAGCCCGACCAGGAAGCCGGTTTCGGTCTTCTCTTCGGTGGTCTTCGCCGCCGGGCCGGCCAGTGACACGGTGATCGTGGAGAGGGCGGTCAGGTCGGCCAACCGCCGCTTCTTGGCCTCCAGGGAGGCCAGGTCTGCCTCCCGGCGACCAAGCTCGTTCTCCAGCGACACCAGGTCGGTGATCGAGGTGGCGCGGGCGAGCAGCCGGCGGGCGCTGTCCACCCGAGCCCGCTGACTGATGATCCGCGCGTCCAGGTCGACCGTCTCCTCGGTGACGTCCTGGGTGCTGATCTCCCGGCTCTGCTGCCGGCCGAGCTTGGCGATCTCGTCCACCACGCCGGAAAACTTCGGCGCCGGCACCCGCAACTGCAACTCCGCCACCGCGTCGGCCTCGGCGCTGTGTCGCTGGTCGCCACCGATGAAGCCACCGGCCCGGGTGACCACGGCAGTGACCTCGCGGGCGGCCGCGTCCACATCGTTCACCTGGACCCGCATCGCTCCGGTGTAGATGATCGCCCGCTGGTCGATCCGCAGGTCCGGTGCGCCGGCCCCGGCCGCCCCGGGCCCGCCAGCCCCGGCCGCCTCCGGTGCGCCCGCGGCGCTGTCCTTGTCCGCGCCGCCGTTCGCGGCCGGCGCGTCGGCCGCCGAGCCGGCCGTGTCCCGTGCCCCGCTGTCGCCGGCACCGCACCCCGTCAACACCAGTGCCGCCGCCAGTGCCGTTACCGCCAGCAGTGTGCCGTGGCGTCGTCCCGCCCGTTCGTCCATCCCCGCTCCTTCTGTCGTCAGCCGGTGTGGCGATACCTCGGACGCGGCGCGCTCGTCGGCTGGTTCCGGCAGACTGCGCTGAGGACGTCACGATTCGATAATCGAGGAGTCACGATGCGGCTCACCAAGTACGCCCACTCCTGCCTCCGGGTGGAACACGACGGGGGAGTGCTCGTCGTCGACCCCGGGGTGTTCAGCGATCCCGCAGCGCTGGAAGGTGCGGACGCGGTGCTGGTCACCCATGAACATGCCGACCACCTCGATGTGGCGGCGGTGTGTCTCCAGCTCGACCGGGGACCGCTCACGATCCACGGGCCCGCCTCGCTCGCCGGCACCCTCGGCGACGCGGCCGAGGCGTTGCACCCGGTCGCGGCCGGCGAGTCGTTCACCGCCGCCGGCATCGCCATCCGCGCGTACGGCGGGCGGCACGCGGTGATCCACCCGGACATCCCGGTGGTGGACAACCTCGGTTTCCTGATCAACGACGTGGTCTACCACCCCGGGGACGCCCTGGTGGTGCCGGACGAAACCCCGGTCGACACGCTCTTCGCGCCGATCCACGCCCCCTGGTCGAAGTTCTCCGAGGTGGTCGACTTCATCCGGGCGGTCGCCCCGCGGCGTGCGTACGCGCTGCATGACGGGCTGCTCAACGCAAACGGGCTGGGCGTGCTCGACCGGCAGTACGCCGCGCTGTCCGGCACCGAGTACCAGCGTCTGGAGCCCGGTAGCCGGGTGGACGTCTGAGGCCATGCCCGGCCCCTCCCCGGAGCTGGTGGAGCAGCTCTACCGCACCCCACCGGAGCGGTTCGTGGCCGCCCGGGACGCCGCCGTGTCCGAGGCCCGCCGCGCCGGCGACCCGACCACCGCCCGGCAGTTGGCCCGACTGCGCCGCCCCACGGTGGCCGCCTGGCTGGTCAACCTGCTCGCCATCCACCGCCCCGAGCTGGTCGCCGACCTCGTCCAGCTCGCCGACGCGCTGCGTGCCGCCCAGCGGGAGTTGCGCGGGCCTCGGCTCCGGGAGCTGTCCGCGCAGCGTCGGGCGGTGGTGGCCGCCCTGGTCGCCGAGGTCCGCAAGCTCGCCGCGGCGGAGCCGGACGCCCCGCCGGCCAGCAAGCTGCCGCTGGCCGAGGTGGAGGCGACCCTGAACGCGGCGCTCTCCGACACCGAGGTCGCCGAGCAGGTCCGGGCCGGACGCCTGATCCGAGCGGCCAGCTACGCCGGCTTCGGCGAGGTGCCCCGCCCGCAGTTGCGGCTGGTCACCGGCGACGACGAGGGGCCGGCCGTGGAACGCCCGGTCCGCCGCCCCGGTGCCCAGCGGGCCCGCCCCGAGGAGGCTGCCCCCCGTACCGACCGGGCCGCGGAGCGGGCCGAGCGGGCGGCGCAGCGGGCGGCCCGCGCCGAGCGGGACCGGCAGCGCCGGGCACTGGACCGGGAACTGGCCAGGGCCCGCACCGACCAGGAGCGTGCCGAAGCCGAGTTGACCGAGGCGACCGACCATGAGCGCGACGGCGCCGCCGTACTCGATCGGATCGAGACCGAGCTGGCCGAGTTGGAGCGGCGGCGGGCGGTCGCGGAGCAGGATCTCAGCCGGGCCAAGCTGGCCCGGCGCGCGGCCGAGCGGGCGGTCACCGTGGCCCGGCGGCGCGCGGGCGAGGTCGAGGCGGCGGTCGAGGCGCTGGCGGCCGAAGAGGGGACTGCGGACTCCGGCGGTGGCCCGGCAGACTGACCATCGATGGACGACGACGAGCGGGCGGGCCGTCGCGGGCTGGCAGTCCCGGGTCGGGAATCCTCCGTGGCTGGTGGGCCGGTGCGCCCGGGGGTGGCGTTCGGATGACGCCGGAGCAGGTCGCCGCCGCCAGCAAGCCGGTCGTGCTCGACCTGGGCGACGGGTTCAGCCGGTGCCCGACCACGCTGCGCCGGGCTCGGCTGCTCGGCATCTCCGGCTGGGCCTTCTACATCAGCGGCAGGGCCGGCGCGCTCGGCGACGTACGGGCCGAGACGGCCGCCGCCGCCCTCGGCTTCATCGCCCCGGACGCGGTCGCGGACGGTTGGGACGCCGCGGCCCGGGTCCTCCGGCCGGCCGAGGTGGCCGCCGCGAGCCTCGCCGAGTGTTGTCGGTGGGGGACGCAGCACCTGGGCGCGCTGCCCGGCACCGAGCGCCTGGCCGGGCTGGTAGAGCGCGCGGTGACGGCGGCGGACGCCAGTGGCATGCCGCTCTTCGCCGCCTGGCGGGCCATGCCGCTGCCGGATCTCTCCGCCGGCGCACGGAGCGCCGCGGGGCTGCGACTGCTCCGCGAACACTTCACCGGCGCCTACCTGCTGGCGGTGCGCGCCGCCGGAATGACCCCGCTGGAGGCCGTGCTGGCCGGGCCCGAGGGGGAGGCCGGCGCGGTGGCCTGTGGCTGGCCGCCGCCGTACCCGCCGGTCGGGCCGCTGGTGCGTCGGCGGCTCTGGGCGGAGGCGGTGACCAACCGGCTGGCCGCGCCGGCGTTCGCGGTGCTCGGCGCCGCCGACGGCGCCGAGCTGGTGGAGCTGTTGCACCGGACCCGGGCCGACCTCGCCCCCACGCTGCCCCTCGGCCGGTGACGACGGGCTGTCCAAAAATGGGCGGCGCCGGCGGCGGTCGGCTGTCAGGATCACCTGCCGTGACCCTTCCCGCTGGCTGGACCACGCGCCGGCCCACCCTCGACGACGTTCCGGCGATCCTCGCGGTGGTGCACGCCGCCGACACCTTCGCCATCGGCCATCCCGACTTCGACGCCGAGGACGTCGCGGAGTCGCTGGGCGCCCCCTTCTTCGACCCCGCGCGGGACTCCTGGCTGGCGGTGGACCCGGACGACGCCGTGGTCGCCTGGGCGACCCTGGACAACCCGACCGGGGTCGGCCGGGAGTTCGTGGAGGTCTACGTCGACCCGGAGCGGGCGGCCGCGGTGCGGGCTCCGCTGCTGGCCCGGCAACTGGACCGGGTCGCCGAGCGGGCGGCCGAGCGGGGGCTGCCCGCGCTCACCGTCCGGTGCGCGGTCTTCGAGCCGGAACGCGACTGGGAACGGGACCTGCGCACGGCCGGGTTCACCCTGGCCAAGCGGTACGTCCGGATGAGCCGCCCGCTGGCCGACCTGCCCGCCGAGCCGTCCCCGCCGCCCGGCGTGACGGTCCGCCCGGTCCGCCCGGACGACGAGGCCGACCTGCGGGAGTTCCACCGGATCCACGACATCGCCTTCGGCGACACCCCGGACCACGAGCCGCTGTCGTACGAGCGGTGGCGGGCCCGGATCGGTGACGTGACCGCCTGGGACGAGTGGTTCGTCGCCGAGGTGGACGGGGTACCAGCCGGTGCGTTGCAGTCCTCGGACCAGGCGCTCGACCAGCAGGAGGGCTTCGTGCGGAGCCTGTCGGTGCTGCCCGCGTACCGCCGGCGGGGGGTGGGCGCCGCGCTGCTGCGCCGTGCTTTCGCCCGCTACGCCGAGAAGGGCCGGCAGTCGGCCGGCCTCGGGGTGGACCTCACCAACCCGACCGCGCCGCTGTCGCTCTACCGGTCGGTGGGCCTGCGGCAGACGCGGTGGACCGACATGTTCGAGGTGCTCGTCCCGGCGGCCGGTGTGTGATTGACGACCCCGCCCGGGGCCGACGAACGGTCCGGCCGGCGTCGGGAGCAGACTGAGGGCGTGCGATACGCCCTACGCCGACGCGGTGCCGGTGGGGCGGGACCGCAGCTCGGTGACGTAGTCGTCCGGCGCGCCCGCCTTCTCGGCGGCGTTCGCGATCTCCGAGAGATACCACGACGTCGGCAGGCCGCCCTCGTATCCGTCGAAGACGTAGATCCACGCGGTCACGTCGCCGTCGAGGGTGGAGACCCGGACGTGCAGCTTGCGGTACGTGCCGGCGGCCACCCCCTCAAGCTCGTCGAGCTGGGCCGCGTCGTACGGGTGGATGTCGTAGATCGCCACGAAGACGCGGTCGCCGGGGGACTCGACCAGGGTGCTCACCGCGCCCTCCCAGCCGATCACGTCCGCCCCGGCGAAGGTCAGCCGCCACCCCTCCAGCCAGCCGGTGCCCACCATCGGCGAATGCGGGCAGTAGGCGCGCATCCGGGCGGGGTCGAGATTTGAGCCGTAGGCGGCGTGATGACGCACGGCGATGACGATAGCCCTGCCGACGGGTGGGGGAGAATACGACTGTGCGTGTCGGGTGCGCTCGGGAGAAGAAAGTCACTGTGAGCATCGACGAAGGGCGAACGTTGTGAGCCGGATCGTGATCATCGGCGGGGGGCCGGCCGGGTACGAGGCGGCGCTGGTCGCCGCCCAGCTGGATGCCGATGTCACCGTGGTGGAGGCGGACGGCGCGGGCGGGGCCTGCGTGCTCTCCGACTGCGTACCGTCGAAGACCTTCATCGCCAGCTCGGGGGTGGTCACCGGTTACCGGGACACCGAGGAGTTCGGGGTGCACTCGGACGGCCTGGAGGCGGTCACCGTCGACGCGCGGGCGGTGCACGAGCGGGTCAAGCGACTCGCGCTGGCGCAGTCCGCCGACATCCACGCCAAGCTGCTCAAGGCGGGTGTCACCTTCGTGGCCGGCACCGCCCGGCTGGGCGAGGACGCTCTCGGGCACACCCACCGGGTCATCGTCACCCCGGCCGGCGGCGGCGAGGAGTACTCGATCGCCGCGTCCACCGTGCTGGTGGCCACCGGCTCGACGCCACGCCAACTGCCCACCGCCGTACCGGACGGCGAGCGCATCCTGACCTGGCGTCAGGTGTACGACCTGCCGGAGTTGCCCGCGCACCTGATCGTGGTCGGCTCCGGCGTGACCGGCGCCGAGTTCGCCAGCGCGTACCTGGCGATGGGGGTCGAGGTCACCCTGGTCTCCAGCCGGGACCGGGTGATGCCGCACGAGGACGCCGACGCTGCCGCGGCCATCGAGCGGGTGTTCCGCAACCGGGGCATGAACATCCTCAACAACTCCCGGGCCGACGCGGTCCGGCGTACCGCGGACGGCGTCGAGGTGGAGCTCTCGGACGGCCGCAAGGTCTTCGGCTCCCACGCGCTGATCGCGGTCGGTTCGATCCCGAACACCGCCGACCTGGGCCTCGCCGAGTACGGCGTGCAGCTGGGCCGGGGTGGCTACGTCACGGTCGACCGGGTGTCCCGCACCAACGTGCCCGGCATCTACGCCGCCGGTGACTGCACCGGCGTGCTGCTGCTGGCCAGCGTCGCCGCCATGCAGGGCCGGATCGCGATGTGGCACGCGCTCGGCGAGGCGGTCCGCCCGCTGCGGCTGCGCACCGTCGCGGCGAACGTCTTCACCGACCCGGAGCTGGCCACGGTGGGCGTCTCCCAGGACGAGGTGGACTCCGGCAAGGTGCCGGCCCGGCAGGTGATGTTGCCGCTGTCCGGCAACGCCCGGGCCAAGATGGACGATCTTTCCGACGGCTTCGTGAAGCTGTTCTGCCGGCCGGCCAGCGGTCAGGTGGTCGGCGGTGTGGTGGTCGCCCCTAAGGCCAGCGAGCTGATCCTGCCGATCACCATGGCGGTGGAGAACAACCTCACCGTCAACGAGCTGGCACAGACCATCACCATCTACCCGTCGCTGTCCGGCTCGATCACCGAGGCGGCCCGCCAGCTCATGCTCCACGAGCTGGAGTGACCCGCCACCGAGCGACCGGCGTCCGGGCCAGGGTCACCGCGACGGTGCCGAGCACTGCCACCTCGGTGAGGATGAGCAGGCGCTCGGCCAGGCCGATGAGCAGGCGCTCACCGGGGTAGGCGGACCAGATCATCGCCGCCGCGAGGGCCAGGCTGAGCAGGACGAGGGCGCGCAGCGTCCGGGCGGCGGGTGCCAGGTCGGGCCGGCGGGCCATCAGCCAGCCGGCGGCCGGCAGCGCCAGGAAGGCGACCACCGAGGCGTACCGGTGCAGGTACGCGGCGGTGGTCATGGCGGTGCCCGGCTCGTTCGTCGGCACCACCGCGGCCAGCAGCAGCCCGGCCACCCACGAGCCGAGCAGCAGCTCGGTCGGTCGATCGGAGACCGGCTCGGGCGGGCCCGTGCGGCGCAGCCCGTACAGCAGCGCCACGGTGGCGAGCGCGAGTACCACCATCGCGATGTCGATGACGCCGCCCCGGTCGGAGACCGCGAAGTCGCTGATGGTCAGCGCCCACGGGTTGAGGTCGTCGTTGACTTCGAGGTGACCGATCACGGTGAGCAGCGCCGCCAGCGCGATTCCGCCGAGGGCGAGCAGGCCGGTGCTCCGGGTTCCAGGCATGCCTCAGCCTGTCGCCGCAGAGACCCGAGCCGGATCCGGGATGGCCACCGAAATCGCCCCGGGGGACCACCCCTAGAAGTACCCGGACAGCGACCGGTGCGACCCTCAGTCGATGGGGATGTCGGCTGCGGCGGCGGCGCGGGCGTGCCGGGCGCTGACCAGGGTCATCGCCCAGCCGGCCGCGGCGAAGCCGGCCGCCGCGGCGGTGGCGATGATGGCCAGCCGCCACGCCGACTCGGTCAGCGCGGTGCCGCCCAGGTGCCCGACCAGTGCGCCGTAGGTGGCCCAGCCCAGTGCGGCGACCGCCTCGTAGAGCACGAACAGCCGGTACGGGTAGCGGCTGCGGCCGGCCGAGAAGCAGGCCGCCATCCGACCGCCGGGCACAAACCGGCACAGCAGGATGACCACCGGCCCAGGCTGGCGCAGCCCCTGGGTGACCCGGCTGGCCATCCGGCGGGCACGGCTCGGCTCGGTGTGCCGGGGCGCCCGCCGGTTCGGTGCACTCCGACCGAGCAGGTAGCAGGCCAGGTCGCCAGCGAACACACCGAGCGCGCCGACGGCGATGGTGACCGGCAGGTTGAGCCCGCCGTAGACGGTGAGCGCGCCGCTGGTGATCATGATGATCTGGGTGGGGATCACCGGGACGAAGGCGTCCGCGATCAGCAGGCTAAGCAGCACGAGGTACGCCCACGTCGGCGATGCGACGTCAGTCAGTAGTTCGGGCACGCCTGCCACCTCGCCGGATGCGGCCGATTGAGTGTCCTGAGCCTGACGGCGTGTCCGGCGTCACCGTGGACAGCCCCGTCCCGTCGTGACCGTCGACACTGCCGGGCCACCCCTGTACAACGAGGCGAACGGTCCTCGGGTGACGGCTCGACGACCGTCCCACCGGGCCCGCGTGGGGTCGGCGGATCGGCGTCCGTCGGCGTACCGTTGTGCGCGCGGCCCCGTCCGTCGGGTCCCCCGTTCCTGACGATTCGGGCCGCCCAGGGCCGCCGGCGGGTCCCGCGCCGGCGGCCCGCCCCTTCCTTCGGCACCACAAATCCGGGTGCGTCCGCGTCCGCCCGGCGGGTACCGTCGCCGCATGCGCAGCGCGGTAGTGGTGACCACGACGCCGGGTGTCCCCGGCGTGCCGCTCTGACGTAACCACCGTCGACCAGGCCCCGGGGCGATCCGCCCCCGAGGGCCGCGCGGCGTTCGGAGTCCAGGTCGCCTCCGGGTCGTACCCGATCCAGGAGCGCGACATGATTGACCACCGCAGGCTCGGCCGGGAGCTGGACCTGTTCGTCTCCGACCCGCTGGCCGGCGCCGGCCTGCCGATCTGGCTGCCGGCCGGCGCCGCCGCCCGGCACGCCGTCGAGGAGTACGTCCGGGAGTTGGAACGCCGCTCCGGCCACCAGCACGTCTACTCGCCACCGTTGGGCAAGCGGGAACTCTTCGAACTCTCCGGGCACTTCGGCTACTTCGCCGACGACATGTTCCCGCCGATGCGGCTGAGCGCCGACGACGAGTTCGTGCTCCGGCCGGCACTCTGCCCACACCATGCGCTGGTCTTCCGGGCCCGGGGCCGCTCCTATCGGGAGCTGCCGCTGCGGATCGCGGAGCTGGGCGGGATGTACCGCTCGGAGCGCTCCGGGGTGCTCGGCGGGCTGTCCCGGGTACGTGCCATCTCGCTCAACGACGCGCACACCTTCTGCGCCCCGGACCAGGTGGGCGAGGAGGTCGTGGAGATCCTGGGGCTGATCCGCGCCGCGCACGCCGCGCTCGGCGTCCGCCCGGCTGGCTTCCGGCTGTCGCTGCACGGGCCGGGCGAGAAGTACGTCGGCGACGACGCGCAGTGGGCCCGCGCCGAGGAGTTGCTCCGGGGTGCGCTGGCCGGGGTGGACTACGTCGAGGCGCCGGGGGAGGCCGCCTTCTACGGCCCGAAGATCGACATACAGATCGTGGACGCGGCCGGCCGGGAGTCGACCATCTCCACCATCCAGCTGGACTTCGACAAGCCGGAGCGGTTCGACCTGTCGTACACCGATCGGGACGGCAGCCGGCGGCGGCCGGTGATGGTGCACCGCAGCCTGGTCGGCAGCATGGAGCGGCTGTTCGCGTACCTCATCGAGGTGCACGAGGGCGCCTTCCCGGCCTGGTACGCGCCGGTCCAGCTCATGCTGCTGCCGGTGGACGACGGGCAGGTCGACGCGGTGACCGAGCTGGCCCGGCGGGCCGTCGACGCCGGCCTGCGGGTCGAGGTCGACGCCGCCGGCTCGCTGGGCGCCCGGATCCGGGACGCGGCCCGCCGCCGCGTCCCGTACCTCGGAGTGCTCGGCTCCCGCGAGGCGGCCGACGGGCACCTCGCGCTGCGCCTGCGCGGCGGCCGCGCCCTGGACCCGATGCCCGCCGCCGCCGCGCTCGCCCTGATCAGCCGACAGGTCGCCAGCCGCGCGGCCGACCTGCTGCCGCCGGCCTGACCCACCCGCCGATCCGGGGCGGATCGTCGTCGACCGAACAGTGCGCACGGCGATCCGCCCTAGACCGACGCGGGCTGGGCGTTGGCGGGCGCGGCCGGGGCGGCGGTGTCGTCGTCCACGGCGGCACCGGTGAACTGGGAGCGGTAGAGCCGGTGGTACGCGCCCTGAGCGACGAGCAACTGCTCGTGGGTGCCCTGCTCGACGATGCGACCGTTCTCCATCATGAGGATCAGGTCGGCGTCCCGGATGGTGGAGAGCCGGTGCGCGATGACGAAGCTGGTCCGATCCGAGCGCAGCGCCGCCATCGCCCGCTGGAGCAGCACCTCGGTGCGGGTGTCCACCGAGCTGGTCGCCTCGTCCAGGATCAGCAGGGACGGCTCGGCGAGGAACGCCCGGGCGATGGTGATGAGCTGCTTCTCGCCGGCGCTGACGTTGCTGCCCTCCTCGTCGATCACCGTGTCGTAGCCGTCCGGCAGGCTGTGCACGAACCGGTCGACGAAGGTGGCCCGGGCCGCGGCGAGGATCTCCTCCTCGGTCGCGTCCGGCCGGCCGTAGGCGATGTTGTCCCGGATGGTGCCGCCGAAGAGCCAGGTGTCCTGGAGCACCATGCCGATCCGACCGCGCAGATCGTCGCGGCGCATGGTGGTGATGTCCACCCCGTCCAGGGTGATCCGCCCGGCGTCCAGCTCGTAGAACCGCATGACCAGGTTGACCAGTGTGGTCTTGCCGGCGCCGGTCGGGCCGACGATGGCAACCGTGTGCCCCGGCTCGGCGACCAGTGACAGGTCGTCGATCAGCGGCTTGTCCGGCTCGTAGCGGAACGAGACGTGCTCGAACTCGACCCGGCCGTGCGGGTCGAGAACCCGGGCCGGTTCGACCGGGTCGGGGCTCTGCTCCTCGGCGTCGAGGACCGCGAAGACCCGCTCGGCCGAGGCCACCCCGGACTGGAGCAGGTTGGCCATCGAGGCGAGCTGGGTGAGGGGTTGGGTGAACTGGCGGGAGTACTGGATGAACGCCTGCACGTCGCCAAGGCTCATCGTCCCGGACGCCACCCGCAGCCCGCCGACCACGGCGATCGCCACGTAGCTGAGGTTCCCGATGAACATCATCGACGGCATGATGATCCCGGAGATGAACTGCGCGCCGAAGCTGGCCCGGAACAGCTCCTCGTTCTTCGCGGCGAACGCGGCCTCCACCTCGCGCTGCCGGCCGAAGACCTTCACCAGCTCGTGACCGGTGTACGCCTCCTCGATCTGGCCGTTCAGCTCGCCGGTGTGCTTCCACTGCGCGATGAACTGCTGCTGCGAGCGCTTGGCGATGCGCTGGGTGACCAGCACCGACAACGGCACCGCGACCAGGGCCACCAGGGCCAGCAGCGGCGAGATCCAGAACATCACGCCCAGCACGCCGATCACGGTCAGCAGCGAGGTGAGCAGCTGGCTGAGGGTCTGCTGGAGACTGGTCGAGATGTTGTCGATGTCGTTGGTGACCCGGCTGAGCAGCTCACCGCGGGGCTGCCGGTCGAAGTAGGGCAGCGGCAGCCGGTTGAGCTTCTCCTCCACCTCCGCCCGCAGCCGCAGCACGGTGCGCTGGACCACCCCGTTGAGCAGCCAGCCCTGCCACCACGACAACACACTCGCGGCCAGGTAGAGCCCGAGCGCCAACAAAAGCACCCGGCTCAGGGCGCTGAAGTCGATGCCCGCCCCGGGCACGATGTCCATCCGGGCCAGCATGTCGGCGAAGCTCTCGTTGCCGCCGGCCCGGGCCGCCGCGACGGCCTGCTCGGTGGTCGTCCCAGCCTCCAACTGCCGGCCGATCACCCCGTTGAAGATCAGGTCGGTGGCGTGGCCGAGGATCTTCGGCCCGGCGACACTGAAGCCGACGCTCACCACGGCCAGCGTGATGATCGCGGTCAGGTGCAGCCGGTGTGGGCGCAGCCGGCCGAGCAGCCGCCGGGCGGACGGCCCGAAGTTCATCGACTTCTCGGCGGGCATACCGGCGCCCGCCCACGGCGGCCCGCCGCCCTGGCGGCCCGGAGGCAACCGCTTCGGCGTCGCCGCGTCGCCGCCGGGCTGTTGCGCGTCGCCCTCCGGCGTCCGCGCGTCGCCGGCCGGCTTCTGCGTGGGTACGGCCGCAGTCCGCGACTCGTCGGGCTCGCTCATGCCGGCACCTCCGCCGTCTGCTGGGAGGCCACGATCTCGGCGTACGTCGGGCAGCTCTCCAGCAACTCCTCGTGTCGTCCCACTCCGACGACCCCTCCGTCCTCAAGCACGATGATCTGGTCGGCGTCGACGATCGTGGAGACCCGCTGGGCCACGATCACCACTGCGGCCTGCGCGGTGACCGGGCGCAGCGCCGCCCGCAGCCGCGCGTCGGTGCCGAGGTCGAGCGCCGAGAACGAGTCGTCGAACAGGTAGATCTCCGGCTGCCGGACCAGCGCCCGGGCGATGGCCAGACGTTGCCGCTGCCCACCGGAGACCGTGCTGCCGCCCTGGGCGATCGGGGCGTCCAGCCCGCCCGGCATCTCGGCCACGAAGTCCCGGGCCTGGGCGATCTCCAGCGCCGCCCACAGCTCGTCGTCGGTGGCGTCCGGGTTGCCGTAGCGCAGGTTGCTGGCGACCGTGCCGGTGAACAGGTACGGCCGCTGCGGCACCAGGCCGATGCGCCGCCACAGCTCGTCGGGTGCCAGCTCCCGTACGTCCACACCGTCGACCAGCACCGCGCCGGCGGTGACGTCGACCAGGCGGGGAACGAGCGACAGCAGGGTGGTCTTGCCGGCGCCGGTGCTGCCGATGATCGCCGTGGTGGTGCCCGGGGTGGCCCGGAAGGAGATGTCCCGCAACACCGGCTCGACCGCGCCCGGGTACTGGAAACGCACCCCGCGCAGCTCCAGCTCGGCCCGGGTGGGCAGCTCGGTGACCGGGTCGGCGGCGGGGACCACCGACGAGTCGGTGTCCAGCACCTCGATGATCCGCTCGGAGCAGACCGCGGCCCGGGGCACCATCATCAGCATGAAGGTGGCCATCATCACGGCCATCAGGATCTGCATCAGGTACTGAAGGAAGGCGGTGAGCGCGCCGACCTGGATCGCACCGGCGTCGACCCGCTGCGCGCCGAACCAGAGCACCGCCACGCTGGAGACGTTCAGCACCAGCATGACCACCGGGAAGATCAGGGCCAGCAGCCGGCCGGTACGCAGCGCCGTGGCGGTCAGGTCGGCGTTGGCGACGCCGAAGCGATCCGTCTCGTACGGCTCGCGGACGAAGGCGCGGACCACCCGAATGCCGGTGATCTGCTCGCGCAGCACGCGGTTGACCGTGTCGATCCGGGTCTGCATCAGCCGGAACCCCGGCACCATCCGGCGGATGATCGCGCTGAGCGCGACGGCCAGCACCGGCACGCTGACCAGCATCAGCCAGGAGAGCCCGAGATCCTCCCGCAGCGCCATGAACACGCCGCCGACGCTCATGATCGGTGCGGCGACGAGCATGGTGCAGCTCATCAGCACGAGCATCTGCACCTGCTGCACGTCGTTCGTGTTGCGGGTGATCAGCGACGGCGCGCCGAACCGGGCCACCTCGCGGGCGGAGAAGCGGTTGACGTGCCCGAACAGCGATGCGCGGACGTCCCGACCGAAGCCCATCGCGATCCGCGCGCCCAGGTAGACCGCCGCGATCGAGCAGATGATCTGGATCAGGCTGACCAGCAGCATCCAGCCGCCGGTGCGCACGATGTAGTCGGTGTCGCCCCGGGCCACGCCCTGGTCGATGATGTCGGCGTTGAGGCTGGGCAGGTAGAGCGAGGCCATGGTGCCCACGAACTGGAGCAGCACGACCGCCGTCAACGGTTGGTGGTAGGGACGCAGGTGATTGCGCAACAGTCGGATCAGCACGACGGATCCTTCGGTTCGGTGTCACGTCCGGCCATCCGCGGGTCGTCCCCGCTGCCGATGACCTCGAGCAGGAACTCGCGGATGACCTGGGCTTTCGCCGGGTCGGCGTCGACCGAGGTGAGCGGATTTCCGGAGTGCATCAGCGTGGTGAGCGCCGCCACCCGCTCCCGCCCGGCGGGAGTGATGGCGAGCCGGACGCTGCGCCGGTCGCTCTCGTCGCGCTGCCGCTCGACCAGCCCTTCGCGGGCCAGCGTGTCCACGATGCCGGTCAGGGTCGCCGGGCGCACGAAGCCCTTTTCGGCGACCTTCCGGTGGGGCAGCTCGCCGTGTCGGGCGAGCGTCATCAGCGTCACCATGCCAGCCTGGGTGAGGCCGTGCTCCTCGGCGAGGTAGCGGTTCCACCGCTGCCCGACCAGGTGCCCGGCCACCACCACCAGCCGGCCGAGCGGCACATCCTGGAGTGAGACGAGTTCCACGGAAGGCAGGTTAGCCCCCTGATAGTCAGGGGCCAAATGAAATAACCGCCGCAGTAGCCACGAACACGATCTGCAGGGCGGTGCGCGGGCCGAGCGGGGTGACCGGCTTCCCGCCCAGGGTCAGCCCTCGGCGGGCGGCCGAGACGTTGGCCGGGAACATCGCGAGCATGAGAAGGCCGAGCCCGACCGCGGCCAGGCGGGCTGTCGCCGGCGCCAGCAGGCCGACCGCGCCGACCAGTTCCAGTACGCCGGTCAGGGTGACCAGCAGGGCCGGCCTGGGCAGGGCGGGCGGGACCATCGCGATCAGGCCGGCGCGCCGCTGGCCGACGAAGTGCGCGACGCCGGTCAACACGAACATCAGGGCCAGCCCGACCCGTAGTGCGGGGTGCCAGCCGTCCAGTGCGGTGATGCCGGCCAGGCCGGCCAGGCGGGCCAGTGCGGTGCCGACCACCAGGGCGATCAGGGGTGCCATCGAATCCTCCTCGGGAAACTTGTCAGTGACAAGATTGCCGCCTGGACCGGTATCTTGTCAATGGCAAGATATGATTCGGGCATGACCGAAACGCGCGCGTACCACCACGGCGACCTGCGCCGTGCCCTGCTCGCCGCTGCGGTGGAGGCGATCGAGGAGGTCGGGCCGGCCGCGTTGAGCCTGCGCGACCTGGCCCGCAGGGCCGGCGTCTCGCATGCCGCGCCCGCGCACCACTTCGGCGACAAGGCGGGTCTGCTCACCGCGCTGGCAGCCCAGGGCTTCGACCTGTTGGCGCAGGCGCTGGTCAGGGCGGGTGACGACATGTTGGCGGCCGGTGTCGCGTACGTCGACTTCGCCGTCCAACGCCGGGCGCACTTCGAGGTGATGTTCCGGCCCGAGCTCTACCGGGCCGACGACGCCGAGTTGGTCGCCGCGCAGGGGCAGGCCCGGGCCGCACTGCGGGCCGGGGTGGGCGCACTGCCCGCCCGTGGCGCGCCCGCCGATGCCGACCGGGACTCGCTCGCGGCCTGGTCGATCGCGCACGGCTTCGCGACCCTCTGGCTGGCGGGCGCACTGCCGGACCGGGTCGGTGACGACCCGCGCGTGGCCGCCCGTGCCGTACTGCGCCGGCTCGTCAACTGACCACCGCGTGGCGGCCTGCGCCGAACCCTCACCAGCTGGTGGGCAGCGGCATCCCCTCGGTGTAGCCGGCGGCGCTCTGTACGCCGACGACCGCCCGCTCGTGGAACTGCGTCAGGTCCCGCGCGCCGGCATAGGTGAAGGCGCTGCGTACCCCGGCGATGATCTCGTCGATCAGGTCCTCGACGCCGGGCCTGGCCGGGTCCAGGTGCATTCGGGCCGAGGAGATGCCCTCCTCGAACACCGCCTTGCGGGCCCGGTCGTACGGGCTGTCGTCGGCGGTACGGGCGCTGACCGCCCGCGCCGAGGCCATCCCGAAGCTCTCCTTGTACCGCCGGCCGTCCGCGTCCGTGTAGAGGTCACCGGGAGACTCGTAGGTGCCGGCGAACCAGGAACCGATCATGACGTTCGAGGCGCCGGCGGCGAGCGCGAGCGCCACGTCGCGCGGGTGCCGTACGCCACCGTCGGCCCAGACGTGCCGGCCGAGCTCCCGGGCCGCCGCCGAGCAGTCGAGCACGGCGGAGAACTGCGGCCGGCCCACCCCGGTCATCATCCGGGTGGTGCACATCGCCCCCGGGCCGACGCCGACCTTGATGATGTCGGCACCCGCCTCGACGAGGTCGCGTACCCCCTCGGCGGTGACCACGTTGCCGGCCGCCACCGGCACCCCCGGGTCCAGCTTGCGGACCGCCTGCAGGGCGGAGATCATCCGCGCCTGGTGGCCGTGCGCGGTGTCCACGACCAGCGTGTCCACCCCCGCCTCCAGCAGCGCGGCGGCCTTGCCGGTGACGTCCCCGTTGATCCCGATCGCGGCGGCGATCCGCAGCCGACCCCGATCGTCCACCGCCGGCGTGTAGAGGGTGGCCCGCAGCGCGCCCTGCCGGGTCAGCACCCCGACCAGCCGGCCGTCGGCGTCCACCACGGGGGCGAGTCGGCGCCGACCCGCCGAGAGCAGGTCGAAGCCGGCACGCGGGTCCGCGTCCGCCGGAACGGTGTGCAGCTCGGTGGACATCACGTGCCGCAGCTGGGCGAACCGGTCCACGCCCAGGGTGTCCGCCTCGGTGACCACGCCCATCGGCCGGCCGGCCTCGTCGACCACGATCACCGCGCCGTGCGAGCGCTTCGGCAGCAGGTGGATGGCGTCGCCCACGGTCTCGGTCGGGCCCAGGGTGATCGGTGTGTCGTAGACCAGGTGCCGCTGCTTGACCCAGGCGACGACGTTCGCCACCACCTCGATCGGGATGTCCTGCGGGATCACCGCGATCGCGCCCCGCCGGGCCACCGTCTCGGCCATCCGCCGGCCGGCGACCGCGGTCATGTTGGACACCACCAGCGGGATGGTGGTGCCGGTGCCGTCGCCGGTGGACAGGTCGACATCGAGCCGGGAAGCCAGGTCGGAGCGGGCCGGCGCCATGAAGACGTCGGTGTAGGTCAGGTCGTGCGCGGGGACCGCGCCGTGAAGAAACCGCACCCGGCCATCATTCCTGCCTGCGGCCACCCGTGCCCCCGTCGGTGCCGCAAACCACCCCCGCAACGCCTCGCCTGCGGACAAAGCGTGCGGAAGGGGTACCCGTCAGGCGATGGTGCAGATGGCGGCACCGGCGGTGATCACGGCACCGACCTCGGCGGTGAGCCCGCTGACCGTGCCCGCCTTGTGGGCGTGCAGCGGCTGCTCCATCTTCATCGCCTCCAGGACCACCACCAGGTCGCCCTCGGCCACGGTGTCGCCGTCCGCCACCGCGATCTTGACGATGGTGCCCTGCATCGGTGAGGTGAGCGCGTCGCCGCCGACCGGAGCGCCGGCCTTGGCTCCTCCGCCGCGCCGGGTCGGCTTGCGCGCGGCTGGCGCGGCGGTGGTCGTACCCCCGCCGAAGCCGGCGGGGAGGCTGACCTCCAGCCGCTTGCCACCCACCTCGACCACCACGGTCTCGCGTTCGGCCGGCGCCTCGGCGGCGCTGGCGGCCGCGGCGAACGGCGGCACGGTGTTGTGGAACTCGGTCTCGATCCACCGGGTGTGCACGGTGAACGGCTCGGCGGTGAAAGCCTCGTCCCGCACCACCAGCCGGTGGAACGGCAGCGCGGTGGCCATCCCGTCGATCACCATCTCGTCCAGCGCGCGTCGGGCCCGCTCCAGCGCCTCGGTCCGCGTCTCACCGCTGATGATCACCTTGGCCAGCAGCGAGTCGAAGTTGCCTCCGATCACGTCGCCGGCCGAGATGCCGGTGTCCACCCGTACGCCGGGGCCGGTGGGCAGCCGCAACGCGGTGACCGTGCCCGGGGCGGGCAGGAAGTTGCGGCCCGGGTCCTCGCCGTTGATCCGGAACTCGATGGAGTGCCCACGCGGCGTCGGGTCCTCGGTGATCCGCAGCTTCTCGCCGTCGGCGATCCGGAACTGCTCGCGGACCAGGTCGATGCCGGCGGTCTCCTCGGTGACCGGGTGCTCGACCTGGAGCCGGGTGTTGACCTCCAGGAAGGAGATGGTGCCGTCGGCGCCGACCAGGTACTCCACCGTGCCGGCGCCGTGGTAGCCGGCCTCGCGGCAGATCGCCTTGGCGCTGTCGTGGATCTGCGCGCGCTGAGCGTCGGTGAGGAACGGCGCGGGCGCCTCCTCGACGAGCTTCTGGTGCCGCCGCTGCAACGAGCAGTCCCGGGTGCCCACCACGATCACGTTGCCGTGCTGGTCGGCGAGGACCTGCGCCTCGACGTGCCGCGGCTGGTCCAGGTAGCGCTCGACGAAGCACTCGCCCCGGCCGAACGCCGCGACCGCCTCCCGGGTGGCCGACTCGAACAGCTGGGGGATCTCCTCCATGGTCCGGGCCACCTTGAGGCCGCGCCCGCCGCCACCGAAGGCGGCCTTGATGGCGACCGGCAGGCCGTGGTCGACGGCGAACGCCATCACCTCGTCCGGGTTGGCCACCGGGTCGGGGGTGCCGGGGACCAGCGGTGCGCCGGCGCGCTGGGCGATATGCCGGGCGGTGACCTTGTCGCCCAGGTCGCGGATGGCCTGCGGAGTGGGGCCGATCCAGGTCAGCCCGGCGTCGATGACCGCCTGGGCGAAGTCGGCGTTCTCGGACAGGAAGCCGTAGCCGGGGTGCACGGCGTCGGCGTCGGCCCGGGCGGCCACGTCGAGCAGCTTGTCGATGCGCAGGTACGTCTCGGTCGCGCTGTCCCCGCCGAGCGCGTACGCCTCGTCCGCGAGAGTGGCGTGCAGGGCGTCGCGGTCGGAGTCCGCGTAGACCGCGACACTGCCCAGGCCGGCATCGCGGCAGGCGCGGATCACCCGGACGGCGATCTCGCCGCGATTGGCGATGAGTACCTTGCGCACCTTCGTGGCTCCTCCCGGCAGGTTACTGACCGGGAGTGTATCGGCCACCCTGGTGGCCCTAACGATCGCTCAGTGTGGGATGCCGCACTGTCCCTGCCGCCTCTAGTCAAACTTGGCTAATACGCTTGTGTGGTGTCTGCGACTCGGATGATGATCCTCGGGCTAGTGCGGTGGATGCAGCCCGTGCACGGCTACGACGTGCGCCGCGAGCTGCTGAGCTGGAGCGCCGACAAGTGGGCCAACGTGCAGCCCGGGTCGATCTACCACGCGCTGCGCAAACTCACCGAGGAGGGACTGCTCCGCGCCGTCGCCACCGAGCAGGTCGGCGCCCGTCCGGCACGCACCACGTACGAGGTGACCGCCAAGGGGGAGGACGAGTTCGAGACGTTGCTGCGCAACCTCTGGTGGAACTTCAACGAGCCGACGGACCCGTTCACGGCGGCGTTCTCGTTCCTGCCCGCGATGCCGCGGTCCGAGGCGGCGGCGGCCCTGCGCAACCGGGCCAACCTGCTGCGTGCGGGCATCGAGTCGATGCGCGCCTCGCTGGAGTCGGACTGGGTGCGTAACACCAAACCGGTGCACGTCGGTTGGATGTTCGAGCTCTGGTCGGCGCGGGCGGAGGCGGAGATGAGCTGGTGCGAGCGGATCGCGGAACGGATCGACTCCGGAGTGTCGTACCTGCCTGCTGAGCTGACGAACGCCGAAGGTTGGCCGCAGTGGACGGACGGCGGAGAGCCGGCCGCTCCCGACACGAAATAATCAACGTTGACCACAAAAGCTATATCGCGTTAGCCTGCTGACGGCACAGCGGGGAGTGCGCCGTCCGGCGTCGTCCCCCTTGACGGCCGGCCCGGCCGGCCCGGACGACCAGGAGCAGAGATGATCGAGACCAGGGGGCTGCGGAAGTCGTTCCGCTCCCGCGCGGGTCGAGAGACGAAAACGGTGGACGCCGTGCGGGGCGTCAACCTTGAGGTCGCCGAGGGTGAGATCTTCGGCTTCCTCGGCCCGAACGGCGCCGGCAAGACCACCACGCTGCGGATGCTCGCCACGCTGATCGAGCCGGATGGCGGCGATGCCACCATCGCCGGCGCCGACCTGCGCAAGGACCCGGCCGAGGTGCGCCGTCGGATCGGCTATGTCCCGCAGGGCGGCAGCACCTGGGACGAGTCGACCGCGCGCGAGGAGCTGGTGCTGCACGCCCGGATGTACGGCATCCGCAAGGCCGACGCGCAGCAGCGCGCCGCCCGCGCCCTGGATGCCTTCCAGCTCACGGAGTACGCCGACCGCAAGTGCAAGACCTACTCCGGCGGCCAGCGCCGGCGGGTGGAGATCGCGCTCGGCATCATCCACGAGCCGAAGATCGTCTTCCTGGACGAGCCGACCACCGGCCTCGACCCGCAGAGCCGTGCCCACATGTGGGACGAGATCCGGCGGCTGCGCAGCGACGGGATGACCGTCTTCATCACCACGCACTACCTGGACGAGGCCGACGCGCTCTGCGACCGGATCGCGATCATGGACAACGGCGAGGTGGTGGCCGAAGGCACTCCGGCCGAGCTCAAGCGGGAGATCTCCGGCGACGTGGTGTTGGTCGGCCTCGACCTGGCCGCCACCCCGCAGGCCGCCCAGGTGCTCGACGGCGAGCCGTACGTCAACAAGCTGGAGACCGCCGACGAGGGCGGCCTGCGCCTCTACGTCGAAGAGGGTGCCGTCGCCATCCCGCAGGTCCTGCGCAGACTCGACCACGCCGGGCTGGACCTGCGCTCGATCGAGCTGCACCGGCCCAGCCTGGACGACGTCTTCCTGACCAAGACCGGCCGCTCGCTGCGCGAGTCCTGACCACCCGGAGACGACTCATGAAATTCGCCCGTGACACCTGGCTGATCTTCCAGCGGCAGACCCAGCTGCTGCTGCGCAACCCGGTCTGGGTCTTCGTCGGCGTCTTCCAGCCGGTGATGTACCTGCTGCTCTTCGCCCCGCTGCTCAAGCCGGCGCTGAACGCGCCCACCCAGGCCGCCGCCTACAAGATCTTCGTACCCGGTCTGCTGGTGCTGCTGGCCATCTTCGGCGGCCTGTTCCAGGGCTTCGGCCTGATCGCCGAGCTGCGCGCCGGGGTCATCGAACGCTCCCGAGTCACCCCGATCAGCCGGCTCGCACTGCTGCTCGGCCGCTCGCTGCGCGACGTGGTCTCGCTCCTCGTGCAGGCGATCATCATCACCCTGCTGGCGCTCCTGTTCGACCTGCGGGTGTTCATCGGGGACCTGCTGTTGGCGTACCTGATGCTCGCCCTGATCGCGTTGATGACCTCGGCCGTCTCGTACGGCGTCGCGCTCAAGGTCAAGAGCGAGGACGCGCTGGCCCCGCTGATGAACACGGTGGCTCAGCCGGTGCTGCTGCTCTCCGGCATCCTGCTGCCGCTCACCTTCGCGCCCGGCTGGTTGCAGGGCATCGCCGACTGGAACCCGTTCTCCTGGGCGGTCGACGGCACCCGGGCACTGTTCGCTGGCGACCTGGGCAGCGACAAGGTCTGGCAGGGCCTGACCATCACCACGGTGCTCGCCGCGGCGGGGGTCGTCTGGGCCGCCCGCCAGTTCGCCCGCAGCGTGCGCTGACGCGACCCAGTTCCTGGATATCGGGGTGTCCTTCGCACGTGGACACCCCGATATCCGCGTTCAGCGGTTGTCGCCCTTCAGCGCACCCGGGCGAGCGTCAGGCCGTCCGCGACCGGCAGCATCACCGGGTCCACCCGCACGTCGGCCAGCACCTCGTCGTTGAAGGCGGCGATGGCCCGGTCGGCTTCGTTCTGCGGCGCGATCACCCGGCCGCCGCGCAGCACGTTGTCGACGGCGATCACCCCACCCGGACGCATCCGGGGCACCAACTCCGCCCAGTAGACCGGGTAACCGGTCTTGTCCGCGTCGATGAACGCGAAGTCCAGGTACCGCTCGTGCGGTAGCTCCCGCAGCCTGTCCCCGGCCGGGCCGATACGCAGGTCGATCTGGTCCTGCACGCCGGCCCGAGCCCAGTAGCGCCGGGCGATGCCGGTGAACTCCTCGGAGATGTCGAAGCAGGTCAGCCGCCCGTCCTCGGGCAGTCCTCGGGCGATCGCCAGCGCCGAGAGCCCGGTGAACGTGCCGACCTCGACCGCCTGCCGCGCGTCGAGCAGCCGGGTGAGGAAGGTCAGGAACGCGGCCTGTTCCGGGGCCACCTGCATGGTGGCGTGCTCCGGGAGCACCGACCGGGTCTCCTCGGCCAGGTCCCGGATGATCTCGTCGGGCGGAGAGCCGTGCGCGACCAGGTACGCGTGCAGCTCGTCGGTGAGCGGGATCGACTTGGTGGTCATGACCGGACGTTACCGAGCGGCTCGATCGTCTGACCTCCGGGCGCGACCTTCGTCCACAGATCGGTGATCCGCAGGCCCAACTCGGCGAGGAGGCGGCGCAGCAACGGCATCGAGAGCCCGACCACCGTCCCCGGGTCACCCTCGATCCGCTCCACGAACGGCCCGCCCAACCCGTCGATCGTGAACGCGCCCGCCACGGCCAGCGGCTCGCCGCTGGCCACGTACGCGGCGATCTCGTCGTCGCTGATGTCGGCGAAGTGGACGGTGGTCGAGGCGACCGCCTCCGCGCGACGCCCGGCGGCAACGTCGATCAGGCAGTGCCCACTGTGCAGAACGCCGCTGCGTCCCCGCATCCGCTGCCACCGCCGGGTGGCGTCCGCCGGGTCGGCCGGCTTGCCGAGGATCTCCCCGTCGAACGCGAGCACCGAGTCACAGCCGATCACCAACGTCCGCTGGTCGGTGGCCGGGCTCAGCCGGGTCAGCACCGCCTGCGCCTTGAGCCGAGCCAGCTCCAGGCACAGCTCTTCGGCTCGTTCGGTCACCACCAGGGATTCGTCCACCCCACTGACCAGCACGTCCGGCTCGATGCCAGCGGCTTGGAGAGACTTGCGACGGGCAGGGCTCGCCGAGGCGAGCACGAGGCGGAGCGGCAGAGATACAGACACGCGACCGACGTTACCGGCCCACCGCCCCCACGACCCGCGCACCACGACCACCCAGCCGCCCCAGCTCGCGCCCCGAACGCTTTGATCCACTCCATTTCGCCGACATCGCGCTATCCCATCTCGCGGACGCCCCCAGATCGCCGACCTTGAGTCGATCACCGTGCCGTCGACCCGTCAGCGACTGATTCGGGGCGGCGGGTCGTCGCCTCGCCGCCTCCGCCGCACCACCAGCGCCCATCCGACACCGGCAGCGACGACCACCCCTAGGGTGGCCAGGCCGCGTACCGTCGCGCCGCCGTCGTCGCCCGGCTGAGCGCCGGCCGCCGTAGTCGGACCACCACCGGCCGGCGCGCTTGCCGACTCAAACCCCAACGGGGGTACGTCCGCCGTCAGCGCCGCCACGAGGTCGATCACGCCATAGCCGTACTCGTCGTCACGCCCGGGCGGCCCCTTGTCAACGGCCGTGGCCGTGAGCCGGTGCGCCACCTCCTGCGCCGGCAGGTACGGGTACTTGGAACGGATCAGCGCCGCCGCACCGGCCACGATCGCCGTCGCACTAGAGGTGCCGGTTCCCTTCGAGTACTTGCCGTCGTAGCTGGTGCTGTAGATGTCGACCGCCGGTGCGACCACGTCGATCTGAGGCCCAGTCACCGAGACGGCCGCGTGCTGTCCAGCACGGTCGACACCGCCCACGGCAATTACACCTTCTTCTGTAGCCGGATACCGCACATCGGTGTCGGGCGGCCAATTGCCCCCAGCCGCTATCACGAGAATGTTGGCGTCTTTGGCGGCCCTCAGTGCTTGCTGAAGGCGCACACTGGCTCCGGCGACGGCTGAGATGCTTATTACGTCGGCACCCCTTGCGATGGCAAACTCGATACCGGAGGCCAGGGCGTCGGGGTCGCCCTTGCCGTCGAGTGGGGTGTCAAGGATTGGAAGGATCTTTGCCTTAGGCGCAATGCCAAGGGCACCCTGATTGTTGGCTCTTCCATGTGCAGCTATTAGGCCCGCCATCGATGTCCCATGACTGTCTCGATCTTGGCGACCATCGCCGCTACCCCCAGGTATTACGTCGGTGCCGCTTAGGAGGTTCTCACGTAGGTCAGGATGAGGGTCGACTCCTGTGTCCGGCACGGCGACGACCACCCCTGACCCTTGGCTCAACAAGTGCGCCTGCGTGATACGCAGGAACGGCAAGTGCCACTGATCGCCGCGTATAAGGTCTGGATCTTGTTGTGCTGTGAATGGACCTACGGGCAGTAGTATTGCGGCCAGGGCCAGTTTAGGAATGCTGGCCCGTAGCGGTCTATTCACCTGTTGAAGCCGATAGCTGGTCCAGGGTCGATTGGGTCATCCCTGTCCGGTGGACGGACTACCGGCGGAACGCCTTTTTCTGTCTCCCAGGGGTGGTCCGGATTCCATTGGCGGGGCTTATCTTCGGCCTCGGGCCCAACTCCCGAACGGCCTGTGTTCCCATGCAGCCCAGGTGCCCCGCCGATCGGAAGGCTGCTCGGGCTCCCATTGAAGCTGCGGCCCCCACCCGGACGGGTGCCTGCCGAACCAGTTGGTGCAGTCCCGGCACCGCCACCGCCAATGACGCCGCCGATCGGGTTGACCCTTCTAGGGGAACCAGAGTTGTTGACCGCCTGGCCCGGGCTCAGGCCTGGGACTCCCCCGATCAAGCCTCCAGTTGTAGGGGTCGAACGAGCGGGCGACCCAGGATGCGCCTCTCTTCCATCGGAACCTCCACTGACCGCCCTTCCGGTTACCCCATGCTGGGTCGTCCGGGGGTTCGGCAACGGCGGCGAACCCGCAGAAGCAGGAGGCAGCGTTGGCGTTGGCCCATGCCCCGGCCCAATAGTGGCTGGTGGACCAACCGTTCCCGCTGTCTGAATGCTGGGCGGCGTTGTGATGGGAGGCGCGTTCAGTCCAGCGGCAGCCCCGCCGAGCACTGGGCCCATCGCTGGCGCCGCTGGCGCCGGAATCGGCCGTGCAGCGGTCGCGCTAGGCGCGTCGATGGTCGTGGGAATAGTCAGTGGAACCGGGATGATCGGC
The DNA here is from genome assembly GCF_042897975.1 of Micromonospora sp. NPDC000668. Lineage (NCBI taxonomy): Bacteria > Bacillati > Actinomycetota > Actinomycetes > Micromonosporales > Micromonosporaceae > Micromonospora > Micromonospora sp. NPDC000668. The sequence goes on along the minus strand of NZ_JBIAYP010000002.1, from coordinate 343,484 downwards.
GGAATAGCGGGCGGGGCAAACCCGCCGTACACGTCGGGGTCGTCTGGCTGCCTCGCGCTCTTCGGCGCTGCGGGTGGTTTTTGGAGGGTGGCTTGGGCTTGTTGGAGTTCGCCACTGAGGTTGAACATCATGGCGCGCGCCTGCACGTTCAGGCGTTCCAACTCGACGTCGGTCACCGGTGATGCCGTGACCCGGCTGCCCATGATCGCCTTCGGGTCGGCGGCCGTCGCCTCGTACGCCTGCTTCTGCTGAAGTTTGGTCGCGTACTCCTCATAAACCTTGCGGAGTTCGGCGCGGGTGGTGCCGATGGCCTGGGTGGCGGCGGAGAGCGCGGTGTAGTTGGCGGCGGCGGCGTCGTGGGTGTGCCGCACCTTGTCGATCAGCTCGTCGAGCTGGGCGAGGTACGTGACGGAGGCGGCGCTGGTTTCCGGCGGCCATGCCTCGGCCAGCCCGCGCCGGTAGTCCTGGAGTCGGCCGAGGTGGATCTGCGCCAGGTCGCAGACCTTGCGCCAGCCGGCGACCTGCTTCCAGTGGTTGGCGGTGTCGTGGTCCTGTAGGCACGCCCACATGCTGTTGACGTCCATCAGCTGCCAGTCGGTGAGGCCGGAGGTGCGGCCGCTGCCCCGTTCGATCACGGTAGGACCACCGGCCTCTCGCTGTCCGGGCTGGTCGGGTCGGTCAGCATCGGTGTCGGGCCGCCGGGCAGGACGGTGCCCGGGTCGGTGAGGGCCCGCTGGACGTCCACCACCCGGGCGGCGGAGAAGACGTCGGTGTCGGCGTACTGGGTGGCGACCCGGTCGGCGACGGCGGCGAGGTGGCCGGTGGCACCTCGGACCGCGTACACCATGTCGGTGGTGGCCTGCTGTGTCTCGTGATGGGCGTGCAGGAAGGTGACCAGCTCGATGAAGGCGTCGCAGGGGTTGGGCACCTTCGCGGACATGTCGTCGGCGATGTACGACAGGTGTGGGGCGTAGTTGCTCTCGACCTCGGCGGCGAGCCGGTCGGCGAACTCCCGGAGCTGACGGATGTCGGCCTCGATGCCGCCGTAGTTGCGCAGCCAGGGCGTGGGGCGGTCTTCTTCGGGGATCATTGATCCTCCCTACCCGTTACTGCACCGTTTCCCTGAGTGAGATTAACGGCTGGGAGCGACGCTGACAGCCCCCGTACGGCGGGTCGGGTCAGCGGGGCAGGCCAGCGGAGCGCCACCCGCCCGGACCGGCCGCGAGCGCCGTGCCGGCCGGTCGACCGCTGCGGGCCCAGACGGAGGGGTTCACTCGCGCGGGGGCGGCGGCTGGGCGGGATCGGACGACGATCGCGCCGACCAGGGCGGCCAACTCCTCGGCGGTGGGCACGCCGCGGACGACCCGGAACAGGGGCTCTTCGGCAGACATGCCGCCAGGGTACGCGGCGCGAAGTTGTGGGGAACGCAGAGTGGCGTGCCGGCGGTGTGAGGGCCGGGCCCTCCGGGTACCGTCTCACCGATGTCGAACGCGCTTCCCCAACTTGTCGCTGACCGATACCGGCTTCTCTCGCCGCTCGGCCAGGGCGGCATGGGTCGGGTGTGGAAAGCGCGCGACGAGGTGCTGCACCGGGACGTCGCCATCAAGGAGTTGGTGCCGCCTCCCGGCCTCACCGACGAGGAGCGCCGCGAGATGCGGGAGCGCTCGCTGCGGGAGGCTCGGGCCATCGCCCGGCTCAACCACGTCAATGTCGTCCGCATCTTCGACGTCCTCCGCACTGACGGCGACCCGTGGATCGTCATGGAGTACGTGGCGTCGAGGTCGTTGCAGGACACTCTCGCCGAGGACGGGCCGGTGTCGCCGGCCCGCGCGGTCGAGATCGGGCTCGGCGTGCTGGGCGCCCTCAACGCGGCGCACAAGGCTGGCGTCATGCACCGCGACGTCAAGCCCGGCAACGTTCTGCTCGGCGACGACGGCCGGGTGGTGTTGACCGATTTTGGACTCGCCACCATTCCGGGCGACCCGAACGTCACCCGCACCGGCATGGTGCTCGGTTCGCCCGCGTACATCTCGCCGGAGCGGGCCCGGGACGGCACCGCCGGGCCGGAGGCCGACCTGTGGTCGTTGGGCGCGACGCTCTACGCCGCCGTGGAGGGCAAGTCGCCGTACGCCCGGCCGTCGGCGATCGGCACGCTGGCCGCGCTGGCCACCGAGCCGATGCCGCCGCCGAAGAACGCCGGCCCGCTCAAGGCCGTGCTCAACGGGCTGCTGCGCAAGGACCCGAACGAGCGGATCAACGCTGAGGTGGCCGAGCGGCTGCTGCGCCGCGCCGGGGGCAAGCGGGCACGCAGCATCTCGCTGCTGGATGGCGTACGACGGCCGGGGCCGAACGGTCCGCGCGAGCCGCGCCCGCCACACGTGCCGGTCCCGCGGCCCGCCGAGAATCGCGCCGACCAGCCGGTGTCGCCACCTGCGCCGCGTACCCCGCCACCAGCGGCCGTTGCCGCGCCCCCCGCTGTCGACGCCACGCCGACTGCCGTCGTGCCCTCCGGGGCGGATGCTGACCCGACCGAGACGGTGCCGGCCGACGACCCGACCGCCGCTGTCGACCGCCCGGCGACCTCCGACGCCGAGCCCACCGCGAGCGTCGCGGGTCCGGGCGACACACCCGCCGACGGTACGAGGGCGGCCGACGACGACGAGCCGACCGTGGTCGACGGTCCGCCGGTGGCGCCGGAGCAGCGCAGGCCGACCACCCCGACGGCGGTCATGGCGGCTGCGGTCGACCCGGTCGGGCGCGCGGCGGTGCCGCCGTCCGACGGTACGAAGCCGAACAACACCCGACGCAACCTGCTGATCGGGGCCGTGGTGGCCCTGCTGCTCATCGGCCTCGTGGTGATCGTGCCGCTGCTCGGCAAAGAGGACGAGACCCCGGAGGCCGGCCCGACCGGGGTGGCCGGGACCTCGGCGCCGCAGACCTCCGCGCCGGCGGTGCCCCCGCCCACCAGCGGCGCTCCCAGCCCGACGCCGTCGGCCACTCCTTCGGTCGACCCGAACGCGCTGCCGCCAGGCTGGACGCTGCACAAGGACCCGGCCGGGTTCGCCCTGCCGCTGCCCGACGGCTGGGTGCGCCAGCCGGTCGACGGCAGCACGGTTGTCTTCGACCAGTCCAACGGGCCGGGCGAGCTGCTCGTGCAGTGGACCAGCAGGCCGGCACCGGACGCGGTCAGTGACTGGCGGGACAAGGAGCCGGACCGCAGGAAGTTCGTCAACAACTACCAGTACATCGACATCAAGCGGTGCGACTTCTGGAAGACCTGCGCGGACTGGGAGTGGCTGGAGACGCGCGACGGGACCCGGATCCACGTCCGTAACCGGGGCTTCGTGACGGCCACCAACCGCGGGTACGCCATCCGGTGGGAGGTCGCCGACAAGGACTGGCAGGCCAACCTGCCGAACTTCGAGCGGATCGCCACCGGGTTCGTGCCCGACCGCAAGGACTGAGCCGCGGGATTCGCGCCGGTACGGAACTGATTCGCATGACCTTCCGTCGTCTGGGGTATCTGACCTTCGACGACGGAAGAAGGTACGACATGGGTTACCGACGGAGGGATGCGCGGCCCCGGCTGGCACTGTGGATGCTCGTCGCACTCGGCGACGCGGTCCTGCTGCTGGTCAGCGTGGGGATCTCGGCGCTCATCGCACTGCTCAGCGTCGTGGCCGTTGCCGTCTGCGGCGTGGGCGCCTGGCGGCTGAGCCGGAGATCGACCCTGGCGCGCGAGGACGCTCCCGTGGTGGTGCCGGCGATGAGCCGGCGGCGGGCCTGACCCGTACCGGCCCAGTGGCGGCAGCCGGACCGATTGTCGACCGTGAGGTGACAGCCGATCCCGCTGCCGCCAACTGCCTCCCCAGGCGGATCGGGCGGAGCGGCGCGGATCAGGCCGTGTTGTTGGCCAGCGCGATCAGCCGGGTGCGGTCGCCGTTCCAGTAGTTGCGGTCCACGTTGCCGCTGATCCCGGAGACGGCGCCGGTGCTGGTGTACTGCCAGAAGCTCCACACTGGCGCACCCGCCGGCAGGGCGCCCGGCGTGCTCGCCCAGCGGGCCAGCCAGAGCGGGTGGTTCGCCCACGGGCCGGTCCAACTGCCGGTGCACTGGTTCCAGAAGCTGGCCGTGGTGTAGATGACCGCGTAGCGGCCGGTGCGGGAGCGGTAGGTGTTCAGGAAGTCCTGCACCCAGTTGCGCATCCCGGTGGTGCTGAGCCCGTAGCAGTAGCCGCCGGCGTACGGGTTGGCCTCCAGGTCCAGCGCGGCGGGGAGCGTCCGGCTGTCGGCCGACCAGGCGCCGCCGTTGGAGGCCAGGTAGTTGGCCTGGGTCGAGCCGGCGGAGATGTTCGGCCGGGCAAAGTGGTACGCCCCGCGGATCACCCCGGCGTTGTACGCGTTGACGTAGTTCGCGTTGAAGCGCGGGTCCTTGTAGCTGGTGCCCTCGGTCGCCTTGATGAACGCGAACTGGATGCCGGAGTTGCGGACGCTGGTCCAGTTGATGGAGCCCTGGTAGTTGGACACGTCGATGCCCGGCGTGGTGGCTGCCGCCGCCGGGCCAGCGGTCGCGACCAGGGCCGCCGCCGCGGTGGCGAGCACGGTGAGGCCGGCCGCGAGCACGCGGCGCAGCGACGATCTGGTATGGGCCATGGCTGCCTCCAAGGACGTCGGTCTATTGACGTCCATCTTTGGAGATAACTGCCTTAGATCACAAGACTGGTTAAGAAAATCTTCATCAACGGGCGTAAGTCGTCCCGGTGACCGGAGCGGAACGATCAGCGCAGGGCCCGGGGCACTGAACGGCACCGGTAGGCTCGCGCCCCATGATGTCGATCGACGGGCTGGGCGACCTGTGGGACACGCTGTTCGGCGCGCAGCCGGACCCGCCCCCGCTGCTGGTGCTGATCACCGCGGTCGTCGCGCTGGTGGTGGTCTCCACTCGGCTGCCGTGGCGGATCGCCCGTAACGCGATCACCATCGCGCACGAGGGCGGGCACGCACTGGTCGCCCTGCTTACCGGTCGCAAGCTGCGGGGTATCCGGCTGCACTCGGATACCTCCGGGCTGACGCTCTCCGCCGGCCGCCCCAGCGGGCCAGGCATGATTCTCACCCTGCTGGCCGGCTACGTCGCCCCGCCGTTGGTCGGGTTGGCCGGTGCCTGGCTGCTCGGCGGCAACCGGATCACCCTGCTGCTCTGGGTCGCGGTGGTGCTGTTGCTCGCCATGCTGGTCATGATCCGCAACGCCTTCGGCGTGGTGTCGCTGCTGGTCACCGGTGCGCTGGTGCTCGCCGTCTCGTGGTACGCCACCCCGCAGGTGCAGGCCGCGTTCGCGTACACCGGGGTGTGGTTCCTGCTGCTCGGCGGGGTACGGCCAGTGGTGGAGTTGCAACGGCTGCGCTCGCGTGGCCGGATGCCCGCCTCCGACGCCGACCAGCTCGCCGGGCTCACCCCGTTCCCGGCGTTCTTCTGGGTGACCTTCTTTGCCCTGGTCAACCTGGTAGCGCTCGTCGCCGGCGCACTGCTGCTCGCCGGCCCGATCCTCACCGACGCCGGTCTGACCGGCTGACCGCCAGGGCGCTGCACGGGAGCGAGCACCGGGACCACCTCGCTGGGCGGGCAGAATGAGGCCATGCGATACGTGATCATCGGGGCGGGCGCGGTCGGCGGGACCATCGGTGTACGGCTGTCCCAGGCCGGCCGGGACGTGACCCTGGTGGCCCGGGGCGCGCACCTGGACGCGATTCGCGCGCGGGGCCTGACCCTGCGCCAGCCCGACGGCGAGGTCACCGCCCGGCTCGCCGCCGTGGACGGACCAGGTGACCAGCCGCTGCCGGCCGACACGGTGCTGATCCTCACCGTCAAGTCGCAGGACACCGCTGGCGCGCTGGCAGCCTGGGTCGACGCGCCGGTGGCCGGTGGCGGCACGGCGGGCGAGCGGCTGCCGCTGGTCACCGCGCAGAACGGGGTCGCGAACGAGCGGGCGGCGCTGCGGCTCTTCGCCGACGTGCACCCGGTCTGCGTCTGGCTGCCGGCCACCCACCTGGATCCGAGCGTGGTGGTGGCGAACGGCTACCCGCACCCCGGGATGCTGCACGTCGGGCGGTACCCGACCGGTGCCGACGACACCGATCGGGCGATAGCTGCAGACCTGAGCGCGGCCGGGTTCATGGCCCCGGTCCGCCCGGATGTGCTGCGCTGGAAGTACGGCAAGCTGCTCAACAACCTCGGCAACGGCCTGCAGGCGCTGCTCGGTCGGGACATCCCGGAGGCGCTGTCCGAGCGGGTACGCGCCGAGGGCCTCGCCGCGTTCGCCGCCGCGAGCATCGCGCACACCTCGCCCGAGGAGGAGAAGGCCGAACGCGGCGACCTGGTCCAGCAGCGGCCAGTGGCCGGTGCGGAGCGCTCCGGCGGCTCCACCTGGCAGAGCCTCGCCCGAGGCGCCGGCTCCACCGAGGTCGACCACCTCAACGGGGAGATCGCGCTGCTGGGCCGGCTGCACGGCGTACCGACGCCGGCCAACGTGGCCGTGCAGCGCGCGGTGCGCCGAGCGGCCCGGGAGCGGATCGCGGCCGGTGCGTTCCCGCTCGCCGAGCTGGAGAAGATGATCGCCTGATCGGGGCAACCGACGACCCTGCCCGACGCGTGTTCCCTGCGACCGACACGGGGAGGTAGCGGGTGCCGGACGTCGACGGGTTCGACGAGTTCTACCGCGGGAGCCGACAACGGCTGCTCGGTTTCGTCTACGTGCTCACCGGCGATCGGGTCGAGGCGCAGGACGCCGTGCAGGAGGCGTACATCCGGGCGTGGCAGCGCTGGTCGACGGTCAGCCGGTACGACGAGCCGGAGGCGTGGGTGCGGGTGGTGGCCAGCCGGATAGCGGTCAGCCGGTGGCGCAGCCTGCGCAGCCGCGCCCGCGCGTACCTGCGGCACGGGGCCACCACCGAAGCCGTTCCCGGCCCGGGCACCGACACCGTCGAGGTGGTCGCCGCGCTGCGCCGGCTGCCTGAGGAGCAACGCACCGCCATCGCCCTGTACTACCTGGTCGGCATGCCGGTCGCCGAGGTGGCGCGGGAGACCGATGCACCGGTCGGCACGGTCAAGGCCCGACTCTCCCGGGGGCGCGCCGCGCTCGCCGGTCTGCTCGCCGTCTCTGATCTGGAGGAGGCTACCGATGCGTGACGACCTGGCATTCATCGAGCGGGTCCACCGGGACCTGGGGGATGTGCGGTGGCCAGAGCCGCAGGAGATCCGGGCGCGGGCCCGGCGACGCAGCCGACGTGCCGTCGTGGCGGCGACGGTCGTGTTGACGCTCGCGGGCGTGTCCGCCTTCGTGGTGACCTCAGGCGGGAGGGAGTTGGCACCGCCTCAGGTGGCGGCCTCGGCCTCCCCGGACGCACCCGCCCGCGGCGAGATCACCGCTGACTCCCTGGTGCAGCCGGCCGATCTGGCCCAGCCGGCGCAGGTGCAGCTCAGCCAGTCAGGGCTGGGGGAGCCGGTCCTCATCGAGGACATGCTGGGTTACTGCCGGCAGAGCCGGGGGATGACACCCGTCTGGGAGACGTCCCGCTGGTCACGATCGCAGACCCTGCTGCGGGAAGGCCCTGATGGTGCCGCCCTCACCCCCACCGATGTGCTGCTCAGCCAGGACCTGTACCGGGTGACGCCGGATGCTGCGGAGTCGTTCTTCGGCGACCTCGACCGGCGGGTGGCACCCTGCGCCGAATGGCGCAGCGTCGGGCCCTACGAGGTGGCCGGAAGCACGGGTACCGGCGAGGCGGTGCACCGCTGGGCGGTGGTCCAGCGAGGCTTCGCGGGCGACGGAGCAGCCCTGCTGCGCCACACCGTCTCGCAGCCCCGCGATCAGAAGACCGGCAAGGCCATCGGGGGTGGACCCCGGTCGACCAGCATCGCGGTGGTGCAGGTGGGCGACCTGATCGCGGTGCTCACCCTTGGCGAGGACGGCACCGAGCCGGAGCTGAGCCGCCTCGCCGAGACGGCCGCCCGCCGTATGTGCCTCGCCGCCAACCCGTCGTGCTGACGCCGGTTCTTGATCCGCGCCCGTCGCGCTCAGAGGGGGATGTTGCCGTGCTTCTTCGGGGGCAGGGTCTCGCGCTTGGTGCGCAGGACGCGTAGCGCCCGGACGATCTGGGTGCGCGTCTCGTGCGGCGGGATGACCGAGTCGATGTAGCCGCGCTCGGCCGCCACGTACGGGTTGGCCAGGGTGTCCTCGTACTCGGCGATCTTCTCGGCCCGGACCGCAGCCGGGTCCTCGGCACCGGCCAGCTCGGAGCGGTAGAGGATGTTCACCGCGCCCTGCGCGCCCATCACCGCGATCTGCGCCGTCGGCCAGGCGAAGTTCAGGTCCGCGCCGAGGTGCTTGGAGCCCATCACGTCGTACGCCCCGCCGTACGCCTTGCGGGTGATCACAGTGACCTTGGGGACGGTCGCCTCGGCGTACGCGTAGATGAGCTTGGCGCCCCGGCGGATGATGCCGTCCCACTCCTGGCCGGTGCCGGGCAGGAAGCCGGGCACGTCCACGAAGGTCAGCACCGGGACGTTGAACGCGTCGCAGGTGCGGACGAACCGGGCGGCCTTCTCGGAGGCGGCGATGTCCAGCGTGCCGGCGAAGTGCATCGGCTGGTTGGCCACCACGCCGACCGGTCGTCCCTCGACCCGGCCGTAGCCGACCACGATGTTCTGCGCGTAGAGCGGCTGGACCTCGAGGAACTCCCCGTCGTCGAGGACGTGCTCGATCACCCGGTGGATGTCGTACGGCTGGTTGGCCGAGTCCGGGATCAGCGTGTCCAGTTCGCGGTCGTCGTCGCTGATCTCCAGGTCGGCAGGGGCATCGAGGACCACCGGCTCGTCGAGGTTGTTCGACGGCAGGTACGACAGCAGCGCCTTGACGTAGTCGACCGCGTCCTCCTCGTCGCTGGCGAGGTAGTGCGCGTTGCCGCTGCGCGAGTTGTGCGTGCGGGCTCCGCCCAGCTCCTCCATGCCGACGTCCTCGCCGGTCACCGTCTTGATCACGTCCGGGCCGGTGATGAACATGTGCGAGGTCTGGTCGACCATCACGGTGAAGTCGGTGACCGCGGGGGAGTAGACCGCGCCGCCGGCGCAGGGCCCCATCACCAGCGAGATCTGCGGGATGACCCCGGAGGCCCGCACGTTGCGGAAGAAGATCTCGCCGTAGAGGCCGAGGGAGACCACGCCCTCCTGGATGCGCGCCCCGCCGGAGTCGTTGATGCCGACCACCGGGCAGCCGATCTTCATGGCCAGGTCCATCACCTTGACGATCTTCTCGCCGAAGACCTCGCCGAGCGAGCCACCGAAGACCGTGAAGTCCTGGGCGAAGACGCAGACCTGTCGGCCGTCCACCGTGCCGTAGCCGGTGACCACGCCATCGCCGTACGGGCGGTTCTTCTCCAGCCCGAAGGCCGTGGACCGGTGCCGGGCCAGCTCGTCCAGCTCGACGAAGGAGCCCTCGTCGAGCAGCATCTCGATCCGCTCACGGGCGGTCTTCTTACCCCGCGCGTGCTGCTTCTCGACCGCACGCGCCGATCCGGCGTGCACCGCCTCGTCGACCCGGCGCTCCAGGTCCGCCAGCTTGCCCGCGGTGCTGTGGATGTTGGTCCCGGTCTCGGTAGTCACCCAGGGAATATAACGATGGTTCAGGCCGACGCTGCTGTGCAGTACGCCTCAATGCCGGTCCGGCCACCGCCGTAGGCTGGCGGAATGCCGGGCTCCCCGTACACCGATCTGGACCGCCCGCCGCTGTCGGTGACCCGGCTGCGGCGCGCGCTGGTCGCGCCGCACGGCCCGTGGGCCCGGCTGGAGCTGCGCGCCGAGACCGGCTCCACCAACGCCGATGTGGCCGAGGCGGCGCGGGCCGGCGAGCCGGAGGGTCTGGTCGTGGTCGCCGAGCGGCAGACCGCCGGGCGGGGCCGGCGCGGCCGGGTCTGGCAGTCGCCGCCGCGGGCCGGGATCGCCACCAGCGTGCTGCTCCGGCCGGGCGAGGCCGTGCCGGACCGCGGCTGGCCGGCGGCGCCACCGACGGGGTACGGCTGGCTGCCGCTCCTGGCCGGCGTCGCGCTGGTCGAGGCGGTGGCCCGGCTGGCCGAGCTGGAGGCCAGCCTGAAGTGGCCCAACGACCTGCTGATCGGCGGCGCGAAGTGCGCCGGCGTGCTGGCCGAGGGGATTCCCGGGCGCGCACCGGCCCAGCCGCCCGCCATCGTGCTCGGCATCGGGCTCAACGTGACGCTGCGTGCCGACGAGCTGCCGGTGAACCCGACCGGGCTGCCGGCCACCTCGCTGCAACTGGCCGGCGCGGCGGCCACCGACCGGGACCCGCTGCTCCGGGCGCTGCTCCGGGCGGTGGCCGACTGGTACGACCGCTGGCGCGCCGCTGGCGGGGATGCCGTGGCCAGCGGTCTGCGCGACGCCTACCTGGCGGCCTGCGCCACGGTCGGCCGCGAGGTGCGGGTCCTCCTACCCAACGGCGACGACGTGACCGGCACCGCCACCGGCATCGACGCCGACGGCCAACTCCTCATCACCACCCCTGCCGGCGACCGCGTCCTGGCCGCAGGCGACGTCCTCCACCTCCGCTGACCCGCACCACACCGTTTCGCGATCTTGCAGGTGCTTTCCGGCAGAACGGGCGAGAGCCGCGTAGCGGTGATCGAGGGCGCAAGATCGCGAAGAGTGGGATGGGGGCCGCGTGGCGGATGTTGTGTACATGGGTGGGGGGTTTACGGTCAGCGCGTCATTTCTGCGTTGGAGGTTTGCCGTGGCGTTCCCCGAAGACGTGCTCACCGAGGACGAGCATGTCGTGCTGCACCTACACCCGCACTGGAAGGCGTTGATCCGGCCGATCGCGGTGCTGGTGCTCGCCATCGCCGCGGTGGTGGCCGGCGTGCTGCTGCTCCCCTCGAGCGGCGGTGGGTCGATCGCGCTGGCCGTGATCGGGGTGATCGCCCTGGTCGCGGCACTCTGGCTCGGGCTGTGGCCGTTCCTGGTCTGGCGCACCACGCACTATCTGTTCACCGACGAGCGGGTGCTGCTCCAGCAGGGTGTCTTCTCCCGGGACCGGCGGGACATCCCGCTCACCCGGATCAACGACCACTCGATGAACCAGCGTTTCCTTGAGCGGGTGCTCGGCTGCGGCACGCTCACCATCGAGTCCGCCGGAGAGCGGGGCCAGTCGGTGCTCGCCGACGTCCCAGGTGTCGGCCGGGTGCAGACCAAGCTGTACGAACTGGTCGAGGCGCAGCACGACAAGCACTCGCTGGGCGATGGGGAGATGCGCGACATCCTCTCCGACATGCGCGAGGGCAAGCCGCTCCGCGACACCACGAGCTGACCCCGACGCACTTCCGCCCCGGCCGACGGGCCGGGGCGGGTCAGTCCGCCGGCCTGCTCTCGGTCAGGGCGCCAGTTTCGGCCGGGCCGCCCGTCTCGGGCGGGTTGTTCTCCGGTGTGGGCTCGGTCGGGCGGAGGGCGAACCAGCCGCGGAAGCGGGTCCGCAGCACCTCCTGTTCGGGCCGGTCGTCCGGGCCGAGGCGGAGCATGGTGCCGGTGAGGCTGGCGGTGCCGAGGCCGGGGCGGGCGGTGGACGGCCGGGCGCCCATCACGTCGACCCGGACGGCGAGTCGGTCCCCGGCACGTACCGGGGCCAGCCAGCGCAACTCCTCCAGGCCAGGGGAGGCGTCCGCCGCCGCCCGGGACAGCAGGTGGTCGACGTACGCCCGCATGAACAGGCTGACCGTGTAGAAGCCGCTGGCGATCAGCCCGCCGTGCCGGCTCGCCCCGGCCAGCTCCGGGTCGACGTGGTACCACTGCGGGTCGAAGCGGCGGGCGAAGGCCACCATCTCGTCGCCGTCCACGGTGACCACGCCGAGGTCGACGGTGAGACCTGGCACGAGATCCTCGAAGAACAGCTTTGCGGGGGCTCCGGTGCCGGAGCGCGCGGTGGGCGCGGTCACCGGCGGGGCGTGCGCCGGGTGCCGACATGCAGCTCCGCAGCGAGTTCCGCGTCCAGGTCGGCGGTGAGGCCGGCGGTCAGCGGCGTGGGCCGCCCCTGAGAGGGAGCGCCGTTCGGGCTGGGTGTCGGGGCCGGGCGCTCATCGGAATGCGCCTCCTCCAGCTCGGAGACGGATTCGGCCAGCTCGGCGACCGGGTCCATCTCGGCCACGTTGTCCCACTCGTCACGCGGAATGCTGTGCCAGGTGGGCTCGGCCTTCGCCTCGGCCTCGGCTGGTTCGATGGGCTGGAAGACGAAGGTCCGGTATGACCAGAACCGGAACAGCGTGGCCAGCAGGACGCCGCCCGTCTTGGCCACGTTCAGCGCCAGCAGGCTGTTCACGCCGAGCCCGTACTTGGCTGCGGCCAGCACACCCAGCTCGATGATCAGGCCGGTCGCGTTGAAAAGGAAAAACAGGACGTACTCCCGTCGGAGCGCCGATTTCGGGCGATCCCGGTACGTCCAGTGGCGATTCATTAGATACGACGTGATCGTGGCGACGATGGTCGCGATCACGGTGGCCTTCAACTGACCGTCGGCAAAGACGGTGAGTGCAAGTGCATTGAACACCGCGTAATTGATGACGGTGTTGATGCCGCCGACGATGCCGAATTTGAGCGCCTCGTGGATGAACTTCTGCCAGCGCTCAGGCAGCAGACGGACAAGACGCATGCGAAACACCTTAGGTCAGTCGGTGAAGCCGGCGATCACCGGCCGAACGAGTGGGCGGCAGGTCACGCCCCGTGGTCACGGTCGTGCTTCACCTGCGGAACGGGCCGCGTTCCCGCTTCGACGAAGACGAACCGCCGGTAGGACCAGAATCGGAACAGCGTGCCGAGGCCCGTGCCGACGACGAAGCTGGCGATGTTGTCGGCCAGCCGCGTCTGGAACACGGCCGGCCAGATGCTGCCCAGTCCGTACCGGCTGATCGCGAGGCAGGCCACCGCGATGCCGAGGCCGACGGCGTTGAAGAAGAAGAACAGCGCGTACTCCCGGGCCGGGTTGTTGCGCTGGCGGTGCCGCCAGGTCCAGAACCGGTTGCCGAGGAAGGCGACGGAGGCCGCGATAACGGTGGAGATCGTCTTCGCCGTCACCTGCTCCATGCCGCGCGCGGTCGTCAGGTAGTTGAAGAGCGCGAAGTCGAGGAGGAAGGCGATGCCGCCCACCGTGGCGAACTTGCTCAACTCGCGGACGAGGTGACCGAAACGGTCGAGCAGTGCCCGGACCAGACCCGGCCTGGTCTGCCGGGGACCCGGTTGCTCCCCGGTCATTGTGGCGGCCACGGGCCGAGCCTACCGGCTGTTGACCAGTCAGCGGGGTAGCAACGGCGAGCAGGCGTCGTCACTGGTTCCGACCCTCCGTCGGGTGCGCCGCTGTTGAACGCAGCGTAACCAATCCGGAGGACTGACGCGCCACGGAACGGGAATCAACCAACCGGTCGGCAGGGCCGGTCCACGGCCGGACCGCGACTCGCGTCGACCGGGGTGCACAACAAGATTTGCGTGAAACTGCGCAGGAAAGCGGGTATCAGATCGTGATGCCGCAGCGTGGCCGTACCTTGTGCAGTTCTTCACAACCTGTCCCACTGACTCGGAAGGCTGCCCGGTTTACGCTGAGGCCAATCCCAGGTTTCCACGAAGGCGACGCATCGCGCCGCTGAGACTCGTGCATCCCATAGATCGGTCAGCGTCGACCACAAGGAGATGTGTCATGGTTGCTCCGGCTGTTGTGCGGGGTATCGATCAGGCCCCGACGTCCCATCCGAAACTACTCGCCTGGGTGCGTGAGGTCGCGGAACTGACCACCCCCGACCGCGTCGTCTGGGTGGACGGGTCCGACGAGGAGTGGCGCCGCCTCACCGACGAACTGGTCGAGGCCGGGACCCTGATCCGGTTGAACCCGGAGAAGAAGCCCAACTCGTTCTACGCGCGTACCGACCCGACGGACGTCGCCCGGGTCGAGGAACGCACCTTCATCTGCTCCGTCGACGAGGCGGACGCCGGCCCCACCAACAACTGGATGGCGCCGGCCGAGATGAAGCGGACGATGACCGACCTGTACCGCGGCTCGATGCGCGGGCGCACCATGTACGTCATCCCGTTCGTCATGGGCCCGGTCGAGGCCGAGAGCCCGATGTTCGGCGTCGAGATCACCGACAGCCCGTACGTGGTCGCCTCGATGCGCATCATGACCCGGATGGGCGCCAGGGTCCTCGAGGCGATGGGTGACGACGCGGACTTCGTGCACGCGCTGCACTCGATCGGCGCCCCGCTCGCCCCGGGCCAGCAGGACGTCGCGTGGCCGTGCAACGAGACGAAGTACATCTCGCACTTCCCCGAGAGCCGCGAGATCTGGTCGTACGGCTCCGGCTACGGCGGCAACTCGCTGCTCGGCAAGAAGTGCTACTCGCTGCGGATCGCCAGCGTGATGGGGCGCGACGAGGGCTGGCTCGCCGAGCACATGCTGATCCTCAAGATCACCTCGCCGGAGGGCAAGGTCTACCACATCGCGGGCGCGTTCCCCTCCGCCTGCGGCAAGACCAACCTGGCCATGGTGGAGCCGACCATCCCCGGTTGGAAGGTCGAGACCATCGGCGACGACATCGCCTGGATGCGGTTCGGTGAGGACGGCCGGCTGTACGCGGTCAACCCGGAGTACGGCCTCTTCGGCGTCGCGCCGGGCACCGACTGGAAGACCAACGCCAACGCGATGCGGACGCTGGACCGGGGCAACTCCATCTTCACCAACGTCGGCCTCACCGACGATGGGGACATCTGGTGGGAGGGCATGGGAGAGCCCCCGGCGCACCTGATCGACTGGAAGGGCAACGACTGGACGCCGGAGAGCGACGGCCTCTCCTCGCACGCGAACAGCCGGTTCTGCACCCCGATCACCCAGTGCCCGATCCTGGCAGACGACTACTACGACCCGAACGGCGTGCCGATCGACGCGATCCTCTTCGGCGGCCGTCGCAAGGACACCATCCCGCTGGTGACCGAGGCGCGCGACTGGGTGCACGGCGTCTACATGGGGGCGACGCTCTCCTCGGAGACCACCGCCGCCGCGTCCGGCGCGGTCGGCGTGGTCCGCCGCGACCCGATGGCCATGCTGCCGTTCATCGGCTACAACGCCGGTGACTACTTCCGGCACTGGATCGAGATGGGCAAGGGCACCGACGGCGACGAGGCCAAGCTGCCCAAGATCTACTACGTCAACTGGTTCCGCAAGGACCCGGAGGGCTCGTTCCTCTGGCCGGGCTTCGGCGAGAACTCCCGGGTGCTCAAGTGGGTCGTCGAGCGGATCGAGGGCCGGGCCGACGCGGTGGAAACGCCGATCGGCATGGTCCCGGCCCCGGACGCACTGGACGTCGAGGGTCTGGACATGACCCCGGAGGACGTCCGGATCGCGCTGAAGGTCGACCCGGATGAGTGGCGCAACGAGTTGCCGCTTGTCACCGAGTGGTTCGAGAAGTTCGGTGACAAGCTGCCAGGCGTGCTCTGGGCCGAGCTGGACGCGCTGCGGGCCCGCCTGGACGCCACGCAGCCGCAACGGTAGGTGTGAAGATCGCCCGTCGCGGGCATCATCAGATCCCATGAGGACGGCCGCCGAGACCGAGGTCCGGCGGCCGTCCGCCGTCCGGGTGCTCACCATCCTGCTCGCGACGACCGCGGCGGCCACCGTCGTGGTCGAGCTGCTCAACTGGTGGTACGCCCCGGAGCAGGGCTTCGGGCTGGCGGTGCGGACCGGCTGGGCGATGCTGCGCTCGTTCGGCTTCCTGTTGCTGATCGGGCACGTCCGCCGGGGCCGGACCGTGGCCCGCCCGTTCGGGCTGATCCTCGCCGTCACCACGATCTTCGCCGTCGGCCGGCTGATCGTGCCCCGGCAGGGGGTGCCTCCGCTGCCCGGGTTGCTCGGCTTCGCCGCGCTCGCCGCACTCTGTACGGCGGTGGTCTGGCTGCTCTACCGCTCGTCGGCGCTGGCCGGTCACCTCGTCCGGCACCGGCCCCGGCTGGTCATCGACCGAGCCGGCATCTCCTGGCGGGAAACCCCGCCGCGTCGGCCACAGGCCAGCGCCTGGCTGCTGACCAGCCGGGTCGCGGCGTTCACCTACAGCCCGCTGATGCTGGTGCCGGCGTTGATGGCCGGCGGATCCATCCTGGACGGTCGGCTGGCCGCGGTGCCGGCCGTGCTGTTCTGGTTCGGCGCCGGCATCGCGGCCAGCTACGCGGTGCTGTTCTGCACCGCGTTCCTGATGCGCGGCAAGGACTGGGCTCGCGGGCTGCTGGTCGTCGTCACGGTGGCTGTGCTCGCCGTCGACCTGCCGCTGTGCTGGTGGCTGCTCGGGGTGGACGGCCTGGTCCGGGACGGCGGCCCGCTGCTCGCCGCCGCCGCGCTGACGCTGCACGGACTTTGGCGAGCGCCCCGCGCCGCCGACGCCGCCGACGCCGCCGTCCCAGCCTGAACCCGGCCTGAACCCGGCCTCACGTAGCCGGCGCGGGGCGCCCGGTCGATACCCCGCAGTCCTGGGTTGTACCGGTTCGGCCTGGCAGGTGCGCGGCGCGGCGGATGCGGCTGGACCCCTTCCACCTGGCCGTACTCACCTGTCGGCGGGCCTCCGATAAGGCGGACTGGCCTACGCGTGCGGGTGTCCTGTCTCTGCCTCAGAGACGGATGGCGTGCGATGTCGGCAGCGGTCGCGGCGAGGACCGCCGCCTGTGTGTGTGGGCCTGTCGAGCTGCCCCAGATTTGGACCGGGCTGGCGTGTGCACGCGGGTGGGACCTTTCGAGCTGCCCACACATGGACCGGCTGGCCTGCGCCCGCGCCCGCGCGTCTGGGTCCCGGTGCCCCATATCTGGGGCAGCTCGACAGGGTCCTGGACAGGTGCCCCGACCGACGGGGATTCAACGGAAGCCCGGGCACGACTGGTCACGGCCAGCCTGGCACCCAAGCGGGGGCAGGGGCCGGGCGGGGCGTAGGCGGCGGCGATTGGGGATTGGGGATGGGGAATTCGGCCTGGCCGGGCCGTTGAGGACCGGTCGACGCGAGCGGGCAGGGGGCAGGATGGCGGGTGGCGTCGGTCACAGCGGCCGGCGTGGAGCGGCGCAGGCGGCTCGCCGGGGGCGGGGCGGGAAGAGCCGGGCCGCGTCGGCGGGAGGGAGGCGCGCGGTGAGCGACGAGTTCGATGTGGTGGTGGTAGGAGCGGGGCCGGCCGGGGCGGCCGCCGCGCTGACGGCCCGCCGTGCGGGTGCCAGTGTGCTGCTGCTGGACCGGGCCGACTTTCCCCGGGACAAGGCGTGCGGCGACGGGATCGCCGCGCACTCGGTGGACGTGCTCGCCGAACTGGGCGTGACCGAGGCGGTGGCGGGATACGCCCCGCTGCCCGCGCTGCGCATGATCGCCCCGGGCGGTGGCGCGGTGGCCCGGGCGCTGCCCCGGCCGGCGTACACCGTGCCCCGGCAGGTCTTCGACGCGCGGCTGGTGGCGGCCGCGGTGGCTGCCGGCGCGCAGCTGCGCCGGCACACCGTCCGCCAGGTCGAGCCGCGTGCCGACCGGGTGGTGCTCGACGGGGAGCTGTCCGGCCGGGTGGTGGTGGGCGCGGACGGCGCCGGGTCGGTGGTGCGCCGGGCACTCGGTCACCCGGCGAACCCCGACCGGCACCTGGCGCTGGCCATCCGGGGGTACGCGCCGGCGCTGCCCGGCCCGTCCGAGCAGGTCATCGTCACGTCGCAGGCGCGCTGGCCGGCGTACGCCTGGTCGTTTCCGATCGGCGACGGGCGGGCGAACGTCGGGTACGGGGAGGTGCTGCGCGGTGAGCCGCTGAGCCGGGCGTACCTGCTGGATCGGCTGGCCGCGCTGCTGCCCGGCACCGACCTCGGCACGGTGACCGCGCTGCGCGCCCACCACCTGCCGCTGTCCACCCATCGGCCCGCACCGGGGCAGGGCCGCACCCTGCTGGTCGGGGACGCGTTGTCGCTGATCAACCCGTTCACCGGGGAGGGCATCTTCTACGCGCTGCTCTCCGGCGCGCTGGCCGGGGCGGCGGCGGCTCACGCACCCGAGGGTGCCGCGCGTCGCTACGCCGACGGACTGCGCCGCCGCCTCGGCACCCACCTGCGGCACAGCTCGGTGGCAGCCTGGTTGGCGCGACGCCGGCGAGTGGTCGACGCGGCGGTCCGGGCGGCCCGTCGGGACGACCGGGTGTTCGACGATGTGGTGGAGCTGGGACTCGGCGACGGGCGGCTCACCGCCCGCACCCTGGCCATGATCGGCATCGCGCTGCCAGGCGGGGATGGGCCTCCGAGGCGATGATCCGCCCCGCGGGTCGCTACGCTGCTAGGTGATGACGCTGCGGAACCTTATCTACTCCGTGTACGAGCGCCGGCTCACGGCGAAGCTCGCGGGTAAGCCGGTGCCCCGACACGTCGGGGTGATGTGCGACGGCAACCGCCGGTGGGCGAGGGAGATGGGCTTCGTCGACCCGAACGACGGGCACCGGGTCGGCGCCGCGAAGATCAAACACGTCCTCGGCTGGTGCGACCAGGCCGGCATCGGGCACGTCACGCTCTACCTGCTGGCCACGGACAACCTCCGCCGGCCGGCCCGCGAGCTGGACCCGCTGCTGAAGATCATCGAGGATCTGGTGGTGGAGTTGGCCGAGGAGGGCAACCCCTGGCGGCTGCGCATCGTCGGCGCGCTCGATCTGCTGCCCGCGCAGACCGCGGCGGCGCTCAAGGGCGCCGAGGAGCGCACCCGGGAGCGCAGCGGCGGCGCGGAGGTCAACATCGCCGTGGGCTACGGCGGCCGGCGGGAGATCACTGACGCGGTCCGCTCGCTGCTGCTGGAGCACGCCGCCTCGGGCGGCACCATCGAGGAGTTGGCCGAGGTGCTGGACGTCGAGCACATCAGCGAGCACCTCTACACCCGCGGCCAGCCCGACCCCGACCTGGTCATCCGCACCAGCGGCGAGCAGCGCCTGTCCGGCTTCATGCTCTGGCAGTCCGCGCACTCGGAGTTCTACTTCTGCGAGCTCAACTGGCCGGATTTCCGGCATATCGACTTCCTGCGCGCACTCCGCTCGTACGCCACCCGGCAACGCCGCTACGGCGTCTGAGCGGGCAGCGCCGCTCAGACGCCGGCCCGCTCAGGGCAGGTGGGTCAGCGCCCGGGTGAGGAAGTCACCCAGAGCGGCCGGGGACTCGATGGTCAGGTCGGCGGCGTTGGCCACCTCATGGCCGGTCTCCGGGTTGGCCACCGCGACGCAGACGCCGAAGAAGTCCGGGTCGGCGGCGGCCCGGGCGCGCAGCGCGGCGAACGCCTTGATGTCCGAGACGTCGTCGCCGAAGTACCAGGCGCCGGTGGCATCCCGGACCACCTCGCCGATGACCATGCCCTTGTCCCGGTCGACGGGCGGCTTGAGCTCCAGCACCATCCGCCCGGCCTGCACCCGCAGCCCCAGTCGGTCGGCCTGCGCCTGCCCCCACTGCTGCACGGTCGGCCCGAGCTGCGGCGCGGTACGCCAGTGCAGCGCGACGGAGAGCCGCTTGTATTCGACCAGCGTGCCCGGCGGCAGCTCCACCCGAGCCAGGTCGGCCAGCTCCGACATGGTCGGCACCCAGGGCAGCGCGGCCGGTTCCGTGACGGTCTCGCCGCCGGAGTGGCTGTGCTCCAGCCCGTAGAGGCCGTAGAGATCCACGCCGGCGAGCCCACCGAGTTGGTCCCGGAGGAACTCGACCGGTCGGGCGGAGACGATCGCGACCCGCTGCACCACCAGGGCCAGCGCCTCGATGGCGGCCAGCGCCTTGGGAGCGGGGCGTACCGCGGTCGGATCGTCGTCGACGGGCGCGAGCGTGCCGTCGAAGTCGAAGAAGAGCACGGTCCCCCCGGCCCGGCTGGCGGTGGTTCGCCAGGCCTGGTCGGCGTTCAACGGGGTCCTCGGCTGCTGATTGCCCAGATTCAACGGCGGCACGCGCGTCAGCGTACCCCGGCGATCGGGGCTCATTCCTGGCCGAGCGGACCCGTTCGGCGGCGCGTGGTCAGCGTTCGGCGGCCCCTCGTCCGCGGCGGCCGAACGGCACCACCGCAGCATCCTGGCCGTGGCTCAGCAGATATCCCTCCACGAACCCGGTGTTGCGATCACCGGTGTGGTTCTCGATCTCATTGAGCCGTGCGACCAGGAACTCGGTGAGTGCGCTGATCCGGTCGTTCAGCCGCTCGTGCAGCTCGGCGACGACGGCCAGGATGACCGCGGTGCCGGCGCTGGTGAGCGCGAGGAGGTTGACGAGCATTGGAAGCTGCCCGCCGTTGACCGCGAGGGTCACCACGTTGCCGGTCAGCCACAGTGTCATCGACACCGTGGCGACCACGACTGCCAACCACTTCAGGGTCATGGACAGACCCCTCCTTTTGTCCCGCAGGGCTGGGTTCGGCCTTGTCCCGTCCCCCCGCCGATGACGAGCCCAAGCAGTACGAATAGGGACGCTAGCGTGCCCGTTCCGGCCCCGGAGGCAAACGAATGAACCCGACCAGGCGTTCTTTCGCCATCTGAGGAACTACCCTGCTTGATTCCCTCTTTTTCGGACATCGGTCGGCAACGTTGGTCGGTATGCGAGGTAACGGATGGTTTCGCGGATGTGGAACTTCTCCGCGTCCGATACGTCCGGATCAACCAGCCGGCGCAGCAACGCCTCCACGTCCGGGTCCATCGGAGGTGCCGGTTGACCGGCGCGGGGGCCGGCGGCGGTGCGGTCCCAGCCGAGCGCGGCGAAGGCGGCGGCCGGATTCAGCCCGAGGCCCTCGCAGAAGGCGACCACCCGTTCGGCCTCCGGATCACTGGCCCAGTCGCCCCGGACCCACCGGTTGATGGTCTGCCGGGAGACGCCGGTGCGCCGGGACACCTCGGTGCCGCTCCAGGCCCGGGTCGCCCGCGCCTCGTCGAGCGCACGCCGGACGAAGGTGGCGAAGGCGATCTTCCGCGCGTTGGCCGTCTCGGTCACCCCGTGACGGTACGGCCACCCGGTTGTGGGCGCGTGCTCTGGCACGCTGCTGTCACGCGAACGTGACGGATGCTTCGGATTTCTGGTAAACGATCCAGCGCCGCTCTTGAGGGGTCTCACCCGGGCAGAATAGATGCTCCTAGTGGTGGCGGTAAACGCCCGAAAAGCTGATACTGTCACGCTCATGGGACAATCTACGGTGTGTCTCGTGCATGAGACGACTGGTGCTCACATGCGTCACGCCTCCGGTGCCTGGGAGGTGTGGTGACCGAGCTCGCCACCCGAGCCCAGGCCTTCGGGCTGATCGCCGAGGGAGTGGCCGCAGGGCTGAGCGCCCCCTGGCGCCTCTACCTCGCCCGAGGCTGCCGCTACCTGTCGCTGAGCGTCGGCGACCGCGACGAGTGGAACTCCTGGCGTACCCATCTCGGTTGCCCTGAGCTGAGCGTCCGGGTCTACGACGCGGGCGGCGAGATCCGCCGCTCCTCGGTCGCAGAGGTCGTCGTGGACGGCTGCCGGATCAGCGTCGAGCTGGTCGAGGAGGTCAGCACCGACGACCTGGACCGGCTGCTGGTCGCGGATCCCACCACCGTCGAGCCGGAGGAGCGATGACCCGACGTCCGGGGCCGGCCGGAGCCGCCCGATGAGCCCATTCCTCGCGGTCTTCCTCGTCCTGGTGCTCGGTGCGACCAGCTACGCGGCCGGCCGGCTGCATGGGCAGCTCAGCTACCGCATCGGCTACCGCTTCGGCTACCGGCAGGGCTACTTCGACGGCGACCGGGGTGCCTGGAACCGGCGCCGCCGCGACGCCCAGGCCGCGATCGCCTCCGCCCTGTCGGTCTCTCCAACGGGCGCCGTCCGGTCCGCCGGCACCGTTGCCCGCGCCGGCAGTGGCGCGGGCCCCGGCACCGTCGCCCGGGCCGGCACTGTCGTGGGCCCCGGCACCACCTACACCGGCTCGTCGTTCACCGCGCCGGCCGCCCCGATCACCGGGCGGCACCCGACCGGCACGCTCGTCCGACGGACCGGCTGAGGTCGGTCGGCGGGCCGTCAAGCGCGGACCCGCCGACCGCCACCACGAGCGCGGTGCGTCGTCCGCGGCGGACACGCACCGTCGGGGCCACGTCAGACCGGTGACGGTGGCCCCGCCGGCCGGGATGCGCGCAGGGGGCATGCAT
Source organism: Micromonospora sp. NPDC000668 (assembly GCF_042897975.1). Classification (NCBI taxonomy): domain Bacteria; kingdom Bacillati; phylum Actinomycetota; class Actinomycetes; order Micromonosporales; family Micromonosporaceae; genus Micromonospora; species Micromonospora sp. NPDC000668. The sequence continues at coordinate 321,290 of NZ_JBIAYP010000002.1, read as the reverse complement.
CCCGGCCGGCTTCGCCGCGCCGATCCCGGCCGTACTTCTCCCGGCCGGCCAGCGCCCCGGTCGGCGGGCTGTTCACACGGCCGTCCCCGGAGATCCACGATCGCCCTCTAGCCGGGACGGTCCGCCGCCGCTAGCGTCTAGGCATGGCACGGGGTTCTCCCGAGCCAACCGGCCCGCCCGGACCTGCGACCTCGCGCACGGGGCCCGCATCCGACCCCGTGTCTCCGGGCACCGGACGAGGCGGAACACGGGTGGCCGGGTGCCCATCCGTCGGAGCAGGCCTGTGACGACTCGCCGTACCACCGCCGGTGCCGACCAGACCCCGGCCGCGACTGCCACGACCCGCCGCGCCACCCGGAGCCGCCGTACGGCGGCCGCCGCGCCGGCCGATCCCAAGGAGCCGCGACCAGCCGGCCAGGCGTTCGTCCTGGACACGTCCGTGCTGCTCTCCGACCCGGCGGCATTCCACCGGTTCGCCGAGCACGAGGTGGTGCTGCCACTGGTGGTCATCACCGAGTTGGAGGGCAAGCGGCACCATCCGGAGCTGGGCTGGTTCGCCCGACAGTCGCTGCGGATGCTCGACGAGCTGCGGATCCAGCACGGTCGGTTGGATCGTCCCGTGCCCGCCAACGACGTCGGCGGCACGCTGCGGGTGGAGCTGAACCACACCGACGACGGCGTACTGCCGCCCGGGTTCCGCACCGAGAGCAACGACGCCCGCATCCTCTCCGTGGCGCTCAACCTTGCCGCCGAAGGGCGGGAGGTCACCCTGGTCAGCAAGGACATGCCGCTGCGGGTCAAGGCCGCCTCGGTGGGCCTGCGGGCCGACGAGTACCGGCACGGCCAGGCCAGCGATCCGACCTGGACCGGGATGTCCGAGCTGGAGCTGGGTGAGGAGCAGATCGGTCGGTTGTACGCCGGTGAGTCGCTCGACATCGACGAGGCGGCCGGGCTGCCCTGCCACACCGGCCTGGTGCTGCACTCGGCGCGCGGCTCCGCGCTCGGCCGGGTGTTGCCAGACAAGTCGGTGCGGTTGGTCCGGGGTGATCGGGAGGCGTTCGGGCTGCACGGCCGCTCGGCCGAGCAGCGGGTCGCCCTCGACCTGCTGCTCGACGAGTCGATCGGGATCGTCTCGCTGGGCGGTCGGGCCGGCACCGGCAAGTCGGCATTGGCGCTCTGCGCCGGGCTGGAGGCGGTGATGGAGCGCCGTCGGCACAAGAAGGTGATCGTGTTCCGCCCGCTGTACGCCGTCGGCGGCCAGGAGTTGGGCTACCTGCCCGGGTCGGAGTCGGAGAAGATGTCGCCGTGGGCCCAGGCGGTCTTCGACACGCTCGGCGCGGTGGTGCACGAGAACGTTCTGGAGGAGGTCACCTCGCGGGGCATCCTGGAGGTGCTGCCGCTGACCCACATCCGTGGGCGCAGCCTGCACGACGCCTTCGTGATCGTGGACGAGGCCCAGTCTCTGGAGCGCGGGGTCCTGCTGACCGTGCTGTCCCGGATCGGGCAGGGCTCACGGGTGGTGCTCACCCACGACGTGGCCCAGCGGGACAATCTGCGGGTTGGCCGGCATGACGGCGTGACGGCGGTCATCGAGGCGCTCAAGGGCCATCCGCTCTTCGCCCATGTCACGCTCAGCCGTTCGGAGCGGTCGCCGATCGCAGCGATGGTGACGGATCTGTTGGAGGACATCCCACTCTGATGGTGCTTATATAGGGTTTTGTCCGCATTTTTTGTGTGGCGCAGATCACAAACGGGTCGGTTGGTTTCCCATCAGCCTCACTGTGCGCGATGGTGTCCCACGAGCGTCCACGCACCACAGGCATCGTTGGTGATCGTTCGTCCCGAGATGGACGGACATCGGCGAAGGTCGGTGCGTCGGCGCGACCGGCACCGGTCGGGGCGCTCGCGGTACGGCTGACGGCCCTCCTGTGGCCCGACGCCGCGCCGCGTCCTTGCCCCCGACGAAGGGACCACTTCGTGAGTCGGCTGTGGAGCCGGTTGGGCGCCCGTACGGCTGCTGTCGCGTTGCTCTCTGTGGGCGTTGCCGGTGGCTTCTACCTGGGCGACGACCGGGAAACCCAGCAACAGGGCCTGACCGCGCAGGTCGGCCTCGAGGTCGACCGCGCTGATTTCGCGTACCAGCGCGAGCGGCAGTCCGCCCACCAGGTGAAGTTCGCCAAGCAGCGGGCTGCCGAGTACCAGGCCAAGCTGCGGGCGGCGCAGGCCGCCAAGGAAGCCGCCGAGCGGGCCCGTAAGGCCGAGGCAGCCGCGGCGTCCCGCAAGCGCGAGCGGGAGGCCCAGAACGCCGCCCCCAAGCCGTACGACGGGCCGATCCCGGCGTCCTGCGCCGAGTTCAGCGGCAATCGCAAGATCGGCTGCGCCATGATGATCGAGGCGGGTTTCGGCATCGCCGAGTTCCCGTGCCTGGAGAAGCTCTGGACCAAGGAGAGCGGCTGGAACCACAAGGCCAGCAACTCCTCGTCCGGTGCGTACGGGATCCCGCAGGCCCTGCCGGGCAGCAAGATGGGTACCGTCGCCGACGACTGGCGGACGAACCCGGCCACCCAGATCAAGTGGGGGCTGGGCTACATCAAGGGCAGGTACGACACGCCCTGCGGTGCCTGGGGCTACTTCCAGAGCAACGGCCACTACTGACGGTGTCGATGGCGGGGCAGGGTGGGCGACCACCCGCCCCGCTATCGCGCGTACCGGGCCCGCCAGGACGGGACGCGAGTGGCGGCTGAGCCATTTTGCTGATAGCAGTTGTGGAGTGACCCTGCACCCTGGAAGCGGCGACCCCAACCGGTTCGGCACCGAGGCGTTCTACGCCGCGCTCGGCCGGGCCTTCGTCGCGATGTGCGCGGTGGTCCCGTTCCTCTTCCTCATCGAGGCCGTCGACCAGGGGCTGGCGTTCGGCCTGGACGCCACCGCCGGCATCATCCCGAAGCGCATCGACGGGCTGGACGGGGTCTTCTTCTCCCCGTTCCTGCACCACGGCTTCGACCACCTCTACAGCAACAGCATCCCGCTGATCCTGCTGGGCACCTTCGTGCTCGCTGCCGGCGCCCGCAGGTTCCTCTGGTCGACCCTGATCATCATCCTGGTCAGTGGGCTCGGCGTCTGGTTCACCGGCTCGCCCAACTCGGTCGTGGTCGGCGCCAGCGGGGTGATCTTCGGGTACCTGGGCATCCTGCTCACGCGGGGCATCTTCGAGCGCAGTTGGTGGAACTTCGCGGTCTTCCTGCTGGTCGGCCTGCTCTACGGCTGGCAACTGGTCGGCATCCTTCCCACCGACGAGCGGATCTCCTGGCAGGGTCACCTGTTCGGGCTGCTGGGCGGGGTGGTGGCCGCGATCCTGTTCCGCCGTCGCCGGCCGGTCGCCGGTGGCCCCGACTACTCCGGGTCCACCCTCAGCCTGTCCTGACCGGTTCCTCGGCGCGCCCCTGGGACGTGCTTGCCCGACCGCTGCCACCCGCCTACCGTCGAGATCAGCAAGCGTTGATCCGTGAGCGGAAAGCGACGGTACGCCATGCGCGAGGTCGACATCGCCGTGATCGGGGCCGGTCCGGCCGGCCTCTTCGCGGCGTACTACGCCGGGTTCCGAGGGTTGTCGGTGGCGGTGATCGACGCGCTGCCGGAGCCCGGCGGACAGGTCACCGCGATGTACCCGGAGAAGCTGATCCTGGACGTGGCCGGCTTCCCCGCCGTCAAGGGCCGCGACCTGGTGGCAAACCTGGTCGCCCAGGCCGCCCCGTTCGGGCCGCAGTATTTGCTGGGCACCCGGGCCGAGAAGCTCTCGTACGCCGACGACCGGCCGGTGCTCGGCCTGGCCGGCGGTGAGCAGTTGGCCTGCGGCGCCGTCGTGGTCACCGGCGGGCTGGGCAGCTTCAGCCCTCGGCCGCTGCCCTGCGCCGACGGCGCTCCCGGGGCGGGGATCGTCTACTTCGTCACCGAGCCGGCCGAGCTGGCCGACCGGGACGTGCTGATCGTCGGTGGCGGCGATTCGGCCTTCGACTGGGCGTTGACGCTGCAACCGCTGGCCCGCTCGGTGACCCTCGTGCATCGACGCGAGAAGTTCCGGGCGCACGCCTCGACGGTTGCCCGGGTGCTGTCGCTGCCCGTGCGGGTGGTGGTCAACGCCGAGGTCACCCGGCTGTTGGGGGACGGCACGGTGACCGGTGCCGAGGTGACCGTGCGCGGCGGCGCGGCCGAGACGCTGCCGGTGGACACCGTGGTGGCCGCACTCGGCTTCACCGCCGACCTGGGCCCGCTCGCCGAGTGGGGGCTGCGGCTGGACCGCCGGCACATCCTGGTGGACAGCGCGATGGCGACGAACCTGCCCCGGGTCTTCGCGGCCGGTGACATCACCGAGTACCCGGGCAAGGTCCGACTGATCGCGACGGGCTTCGGTGAGGCCGCGACGGCGGTGAACAACGCGGCGGTGGCCATCGACCCGAGCGCCCACCTGTTCCCCGGGCACTCCTCCGACGCCGGCTGAACGCCGGTATCGGAAGCAGACCGCTCCGTAGCCGGACCGAGACGCCCCGACGCGACCCTGATGGGATGAGCGGTCCCGAGACACCGCACGACGGCGCACCCACGGCGCTGGCCTGGCTCTGCCACCCGGCGACGCTGCTCGCCCTGGTCGTCCTGGTGGTCAACGATCACCTGCTGAAGCCGGCCTTCCCCGGCCTGCTGACCGGCAAGCTCAGCGACGTCGCCGGCCTGCTGCTCGCGCCCCCACTGGTCGCGGTGCTGCTGACCCTCCTGGTGCCGCGACTGCCGGCCCGGGCCGCCGCGCTGGCCGGGCTGGTCGCGGTGGGCGCCGGGTTCGCGGTCGTCAAATCCAGCGGGTACGCCGCCGACGTCGCCTCGTCGGCCTGGAGCGCGCTGGCCGGGCCGTCGCTGGTCCGGGCCGACCCCACCGACCTGCTCACCCTGCCGGCGCTCACGCTGGCCTGGTGGAGCTGGACGCGGGCCCGTGAGCGGCCGGTGCGATACCGGCTGGCCCGGCTGGTACGGCTGCTGGTGGTGCTGCCGCTGGCGCTGGTCGCGGTGACCGCCACCAGCCCGGCCTACTTTCCGTACGCCCTCGGCGTCACCCTGCTTGACGACCGTCCGGCGATCTCGGTCGGCTCGGGTGGCACGTCCTGGCCGCAGCGTGCGGCGGACGGGCAGTGGGCGGTCAGCGACGACGGCGCGACCACCTGGCGGCTCGCCACGGAGGCCGAGCAGCCGCGACTGTCCGACCTCGACGATCCGAACCGGCAGGCGTGCGTGCCGGCCGAGCCGCGGCGGTGCTACCGGGTGGTCGCGGGTCAGCTGCGGGTGGAGCAGAGCGACGACGCCGGTGTGAGCTGGCGGGCCGCCTGGGAGGTGTCGGACGGGCGGCGTGAGGAGCTGGCCCGCCGGTTCCCGAACCCGGGTGACATCCAACGGCACTTCGCTTCCCGCGAGCTGATCGTCTATCCCACCGTCAACGGTGGTCACGGGGTGCTGGTCGCCAACGGCCGGGACGGCTTCCTGCGCCGCCTGCCGGACGGCGAATGGCGGCGCGACGGCTTCCTCGGGCAGGAGGGTCCACAGGGAACGTACTGGAGGGGTCTGCCGGCGCTGGAGGATGGCGGGCCGGGTCAGCGGCAGACCGACGTGCTGCTTGTCGTCGCGGTGGCGCTCACCCTCGGGTTCCTGGTTACCGTCGTCGCCGCCCACCTGACCGTCCGCCGCCGCGGCGGCCCCTTCTGGCCCGGCATCGCCGGTGCGCTGTCGATGTCCTTCGTCGTGGTGGCCCTGGCGGCGGTCTGGCCCCGCAGCGATGATCTCGGCACGGTGCTGGCGGTGTTGATGGCCGTGCTGCCACTGGGTGCGCTGACGGCGATCGTCATGCTGGGCTCCGCGTGGTACGCGGGTGGGACCCGTCGGTGGACCGCCCGGGTGGCCGGCGGGTTCCTGCTCACCCTGATTCTCGTCGGCCTGCCGTTGACCGGCTGGTTGTACGGCGCTCCGGAGCGAGGTCGGGTGGCGTTGCTGCTGGCCGGGTTGGCCACCGTGCCCGGCCTGCTGCTGGCCTGGTGGGTGGCCCGGTTGCCGGACCCGGTTCGCGTCCACGTCGAACCGTCCTACCCGCCGCCGTGGACGTCGGTGCCACCGGGCTGACCGGTGGCGTCCACTCCGGTCAGCCCGTTTGGGGCAGGCCGATCAGGTCGGCCAGCAGCCCGACCTGGTGGTCGAAGTACGCGTCCCGGTGCTCGACGGTCCGGTTGAGCCGGCCGAACAGCTCGAAGCTGATCAGCCCGAAGAGCTGGGTCCAGCCGGCCATGCCCCGGGCCAGCAGGGCGGGGGGCAAGCCGGGAAAGAACGCGTCGGCAAGCTCGGTCAGGTCGTCGTGCAGCGGCGTCGGCAGCTCTTCGGCGGGCGGCGGGCTGAGCAGGCCGGCCTCCAGCCCTTCGCGGAGCAGGCTGACCAGGGTCAGCGGGGGGCGCTGGGCCGGGCCGACGGTGTCGTCCGGGGCGGCGTACCCGGGGACCGGGCTGCCGTAGAGCAGCGCGTATTCGGCGGGGTGGGCGAGTGCCCAGTCCCGGGCCGCCCGGCAGGCCGCCTGCCAGCGGGCGCGGAGGTCGACCCGGTCGGGGGCGGCGACCGCGGCCGCCTCCACCGTTTCGCCGAGTGCGTTGTACGCCTCGATGATCAGCGCGGTGAGCAGGTCGTCCCGGCTCGGGAAGTAGCGGTAGATGGCCGACGAGACCATGCCCATGTCCCGGGCCACCGCGCGCAGCGAGAGGTTCGCGCCATCGGTGGCGAGGTGCTGGCGGGCGACCACCTTGATCTCGTCGAGCATTTCGGCGCGGACCCGGGCGCGGATCGAGGAAGCGGGCATGGAGCCAGTCTGCCACGGATCGGAGCGCCAATCAAAAAAGAGAGCACTGCTCTTGACGAAGTCGTGTTGGCGAGCCATGCTGGGTGAGCAACAGAGAGCACCGCTCTTGATTCGTACCCCCGCTTCCAAGGAGTTCCCATGGCACTGCACGTGATCGTCGGCACCGGCCCGGTGGGCACCGCGACCGCCCGCCTTCTCGCCGAACGAGGTGAGCGGGTCCGGGTGATCAGTCGCCGGGGTGCCGGGCCGGAGCACCCGTCCATCGAACGGATCGCCGCCGACGCCGCTGACGTCGACCGGCTCAGCGTGCTGACCGACGGCGCGCAGGCGCTGTACAACTGCGCGAACCCGGCGTACCACCGCTGGTCCATCGACTGGCCGCCGTTGGCCGGTGCGCTGCTCGCCGCCGCCGAGCGGTCCGGCGCGGTGCTCGCCACGGTCGGCAACCTCTACGGGTACGGACCCGTCGACGGCCCGATGACCGAGCAGACCTCACCGGCGGCGACCGGCACCAAGGGGCGGGTACGCAACCAGATGTGGGCCGACGCTCTCGCCGCCCACCGGGCCGGTCGGGCTCGGGTCACCGAGGTACGGGGCTCCGACTATCTCGGTGTGGGCGGCACCTCGCTGGCGATGATGGTGCTGCCCCGGGTGCTCGCCGGGCAGCGGGTCTTCCTGCCGGTCGACTGGGACGCCCCGCACACCTGGACGTACATCCCGGACGTCGCCCGTACCCTCGTCGCCGCCGCGACCGACGCAGGCGCGTGGGGACGGCCCTGGCACGTGCCCAGCGCGCCCGCCGCACCGATGCGTGAGCTGGCCACCCGGGCGGCGGCGCTGGCCGGAGTGCCCGTGCCGCGGCTGACCCGGATGCCCTACCCGGTGCTGTGGCTGGGCGGCCTGGCCAATCCGTTCGTCCGGGAACTGCGGGAGACCGCCTACCAGTTCGACCGGCCGTTCCTGATGGACTCGACCGCCGCCACCGCCGCCCTGGGTGTCGAGCCGACCCCGCTGGACGACGCGCTCACGGAGATCGTCGCAGCTCTGCGCCGCTGAACCCGCCCGTCCCCGCCGCCGACCCGCCAGTGGCTCAGCGGCGGGACGGCGGGGCGAGCGCGGCGATCAGCACGGCCACCATGGTCAGCGCCGCCCCGAGCAGGGTGTCCACGCCGAGGTGCGAGGCCGCCGTGGGCAGCAGCAGGTCCAACAGGACGGCCCCCACGACCTGACCGGCGATGGTGGCCAGGCCGAGCAGCAGCACACCGGTGAAGCGCACGATCGCCGCGGCGATCGCGATGAACACGATGCCGATCGGGCCACCCAGGTAGAGCCACGGCTCGGTCGGCAGTTGGCCGGTCGGCCAGCCGCGTACCGCGAGGTCGATCGAGAACGCGACGAGCAGGGCGACCGTGCCGACGGCGAAGTTGACCAGTGTGGCGGTCAACGCGCTGTCGGCCGCCGCCCGGACCCGGCCGTTGACCGCCTGCTGCCAGGCGATGCCCACCCCGGCCAGCAGCGGCAGCAGGGCCAGCGCCAGCGTGCCCGGGTCCTCGAGTCGGTCGCCGACCGCCAGGGCGACGGCCAGCACGGTGAGCACCGCACCGGCCAGCCGCTGCCGTGTGATCGGCTGCCGGCCCGTCGGCCCGATCCCCGCCCGGTCCACGGCCAGGCTGCTGCCGGTCTGGCCGGCGACCACCGCCACGGTGAAGACCGCCACGCCCAACGAGCCGATGGTGAGCCCCTGGGTGGACACCAGGAACGCCCCGCACATTCCGCCCAGGCACTGCCACGGCCGCAGCGCGCCCGCCGTGAGGGCGGTCCGCAGCGCGACCAGACCCCGTCGCCCACCCGGGGTGGCCGGTACCAGCACCAGCAGCACCAGCAGGCCGAGGCCGAACGAGACCACCGCGGCGGCGAACCCGTCGGCCAGGCGTACCCCCAGCTCGCCGTTGATTCGAGACTGCACCGCCACCGCGACCCCGGAGACCGACGCCAGCGCGACGCCGGTGATCCGGCGGGTGGCTGAGAGGGACTGCGGTGTCGCAGTGCCGGTGGCGGTCACTCCTGCTCGGCCAGCGGCCGACCGTCGAAGTCGACGGCCGAGTAGAGCGCCAGCTTCTCCAGCCGGTGGTACGAGTCGATCACCCGGATGGTCCCGCTCTTCGAGCGCATCACGATCGACTGGGTGTACGCGCCGCCGGCCCGGTAGCGAACTCCGCGCAGCAGGTCGCCGGAGGTGACGCCGGTCGCCACGAAGAAGCAGTTGTCCCCGGTGACCAGGTCGTCGGTGCTCAGCACGCGATCCAGGTCGTGCCCGGCGGCCAGCGCCTTCTCCCGCTCCTCGGCGTCGCGCGGCCAGAGCTTGGCCTGCATCGCCCCGCCCATGCACTTCAGCGCGCAGGCGGAGATGATGCCCTCGGGGGTGCCGCCGATGCCCATCAGCACGTCGACATCCGACTCGCCCCGGGCTGCCGCGATGGAGCCGGCGATGTCCCCGTCCGAGATGAACCGGATGCCCGCCCCGGTCCGGCGGATCTGGGTGACCAACTCGTCGTGGCGGGTGCGGTCCAGCACGCAGACCGTCACCTCGGAGACGTCGGTGCCCTTGACCTTGGCGATCCGGCGCAGGTTTTCGGCGACCCCGGCGTTGATGTCCACCACGTCGGCGTACGCCGGCCCGACGGCGAGCTTCTCCATGTAGAAGACCGCGCTCGGGTCGAACATCGCACCCCGCTCGGAGACGGCGAGCACCGCCAACGCGTTCGGCATGCCCTTGCTCATCAGCGTGGTGCCGTCGACCGGATCCACGGCGACGTCGACCTCCGGGCCGGTGCCGTCGCCAACCTGCTCGCCGTTGAAGAGCATCGGGGCGTTGTCCTTCTCGCCCTCGCCGATCACAACGACGCCGCGCATCTGGATCGAGTTGATCAGCTTGCGCATGGCGTCGACGGCGGCCCCGTCGCCGCCCTCCTTGTCGCCCCGGCCGACCCAGCGGCCAGCGGCCATCGCCGCGGCCTCGGTGACCCGGACCAGGTCGAGGGCAAGGTTACGGTCGAGATCCTGTGGGATCCGCGTCCTGGTATTCGTCATGACGGCTGCTCCTCCTCGCGACGGTGCGGGGACGACCGGCAGGGCGTGGCCCGCTGCCGGCTTTGTCGCTGATCCTCACACGATGGCTGACCCGGCCTCGGCGCGGGGCGGTGATGGGCCGGATACCGCCGGTCGGGCGGCTGCGAAGATGGCAGGGTGGAACCCGCTCAGCCAGCCGACCGCGTACCCGCCGACCGCACGCCGCCCGGCGGCCAGCCGCCGGCCGCCGTCCCCACCGGCCCCGGTGGTGAGCCCGCCGCGACCGACCCGACGACGCCGCCGGCCGGCGAGCCGGCCCTGGTCGCGTCGGGCCCGGCCGCCGCGCCACCGGTGAACGAACCGGCCCCGGGCCGACCCGTGGCCGGGATCGACGCCGTGGAGACCGGCGAGCGGCCCGCACCGCCGCCGCCTGTGCAATCAGCCCGATCCGAGCGGTCGCCGAAGGACATGGCGATATCCCTGCTGGTACTGCTGGTCCCGATCGCGCTGCTGCTGGCGTTCTACCGGGGCTTCCTCGGTGGCGACCAGGCCGCCACGGTCGATCCGGCGCCGGCGATCGACCAGGCCCAGTCGGCGAACGCCTTCCCGGTGAGCCGGCCGCAGGGGCTCGGCTCTGACTGGCGTACGGTCAGCGCCCGGTACCAGACCGTCGAGGGCGGCGCGAATCTGCGAATCGGTTACCTCACCCCGGAAGGACGGGGTGTGCAGCTGTTGCAGAGCAGCGTGCCGGCGGAGCGCCTGCTCCCGGCCGAGCTGACCGACCAGGCCCAGCCGCAGGGTCCGACGGAGCTGGCCGGACGCACCTGGCAGCGCTACACCGCCCGGGGCAATCAGCAGGCGCTGGTCCTGCTGGAGCCGACCCGTACGGTCGTCGTCGTCGGCGACGCTCGGGACAACGAACTGCGCCAACTCGCCGGCGCACTGGGCTGACCGGCCCCGGTTCCGTACGCCCTCCATGGCCGGGTGGGTCATTCGCTAGGCTGCCCCGGCTCGGTCCGGCTGCACCATGCATGCCGGGCCATGTCCGTCTCGGCGAAGTGAGATTTTTGTGAACATTCGACGGTGGAGCGTCGGCGTCCTCGCCGCCACCCTGCTCGTCCCCGGCCTGGCCGCGTGCAACTCCGACGCTGCCGAGCCGGCCGCCGCCCCGAGCCCGTCCACCCCGGCCGATCCGAAGGAAGCGCTGCTCGCCTCCACCAAGGAGATCGCCAAGGGCAACTTCACCTTCACCCTGGTGGGGGACGGTACGACCGGCGGCGGCCTGGTGCACAAGCCCAGCAACAGCGCACAGTTCACCGTGAAGTTCGGTGACGCGTCCGAGGACATGTCGATCGAGATGGATCTGATCTACATCGACTCGGAGAGCTGGGTCAAGATGGACCTCGGTGGCGCCATGTTCGCCGCCGTCCCCGGTGCGGCAAAGAACAAGGGCAAGTACCAGCACCTCGACAAGACCAAGATCAAGGATGTCAAGGATCTCCAGCTGGACCCGGAGACGCTCGACCCGCTCGACAGTGACGCGCTGGTCAAGAGCGTGACCGAGGTGCAGAAGACCGGTGAGGGCACCTACACCGGCAAGATCGACATTTCCGCCGCCACCGAGTCGGCCGCCCTCGACGAGGAGGTCGTCACGGCACTGGGCGCGCAGGCAAAGGCGCTGCCGTTCACGGCCAAGCTGGACCCGCAGGGCCGGCTCACCGAACTGGCCATCTCCGTGCCGGCTGCCGGCGAGACCGCGGCACACGACATCAAGATCGGTTACGCGGACTACGGGACCGGCGCCGGTGCGCAGAAGCCGCCGGCGGACAAGGTCGTCGAGGCTCCGGCGGAGACGTACGAGCTGTTCAAGTAGGTCGACAGGGCGGACCGGGGTGGCCAGGGGCCACCCCGGTCCGGTCTTCCCGGCACCGATCACCTTCGGGTAATCGGACGGAACGGTGATTGTCCGGCGCGTCGGCAGGGAACAGAGAGGGAGTGACCCGGGCGCGCTGCTCGGCCCGGGTCGCGCGGCGCAGCCGACGGTGCTGCTGCGTCGCCCGGTTTCCGGCGCCGACCAGGTCGTCGGGTGACCCCTTGGGAGACACACATGACTGTTCGACGACTCAGTGCCGGCCTGGTGGCCGCCGCGCTGTTCACGCCCGCCCTGGCCGCCTGCACCAACGGTGGGACCGGTACCGCCGGATCGACCGCGTCGCCGACGGCGACCGCGTCCGGCGCGGCGACCCCTTCCGGCACGCCCGTCGCGGGCGATGCCAAGCAGGCGCTGCTCGACTCCACCAAGGAGATCAGCAACGGGAACTTCCGGTTCACCCTCGCCGGCGCCGGCTCGACGGCGGAGGGCCAGGTGCACCAGCCGAGCCAGAGCGCGGCCATGAAGATCGCCGTCGGCGGTCCCTCATCCGACCTCGCCATGAAGCTCGACGTGATCCACTTCAAGCCGGACAGCTGGGTGAAGCTGGAGCTGACCGGCCCCACCGCCAACAGCCTGCCCGCCATCAAGCAACTCAACCTCGGTAAGTACCAGCACCTGGACCAGACCCGGATCAAGGGCAACCGGAGCCTCGGCTTCGACTTCGACAAGGTCGACCCGGCCGGCAGCGCCGTGCTGACCCAGGGCATCACCGAGGTCCGGAGCACCGGCACCGGCACGTACGCCGGCACCATCGACGTCACCAAGGCGGCCGAGGCCGGTTCGCTGAACGCCGCCACGATCGCCGCGCTGGGCACGCAGGCGAAGACCGTCCCGTTCACCGCGAAGGTGGACCCGCAGGGCCGGCTCAGCGAGCTGGTGCTGCAGATGCCGGCCGCCGGGCAGACCGCCGCCCAGGAGATCCGGATGACGTACTCCGACTACGGTGCCGCCACCGCAGCGCAGAAGCCGCCGGCGGCCCAGGTCGTCGAGGCGCCCGCCGAGCTGTACAGCCTGTTCAACTGACCGTCGTCGTGGTGTTCGCCATCGACTCGGTGGCGGCGAACGGGTGGGGCGACTCCGGTCGCCCCACCGGCGGTCAGGAGGCGGGGTCCTGCCGGGCCGCCTCGATCCGGGCCCGGGCGCCGTCCAGCCAGCGCTGGCAGATCACCGCCAGTGCCTCGCCACGCTCCCAGAGCGCCAGCGACTCCTCCAGGGACGTGCCGCCGGCCTCCAGCCGCTCGACCACCGAGGCCAACTCGGCGCGGGCCTGCTCGTAGCTGAGCCGCTCGTCCGGCCCGGCCTTCGTGTCGTCAGTCATCGCGTCCATCTCAGCACACCACTCGCCGGCCGTCGCGCCCCGCCACTCAGCCGTCCACCGTCGCGGCCAGCTCGCCGTCGGCCAACCGGACCCGCAGCGGGTCGCCCTTGCCGACCTCGGCCGCCGCGCGGACCACGTGACCGTCCGCGCGCTGCACGATCGCGTACCCCCGGTCGAGGGTGGCGGCGGGGGAGAGGGCGCGCAGCCGGGCCAGGGTGTGTCGCAGCTCGTCGTCGGCCGCGCCGAGCCGGTGGTCCAGGCAGCGTCCGGCACGCTGGCGCAGTGCGGCCAGCTCGGTCGCCCGCTGCTCCACCATCACCTGCGGGCGGGCCAGCACCGGTCGGGAACGCAGCGCGTCGAGCCGGTGGGACTCCCGGTCGACCAGGTTGCGTACCGCCCGCTGGAGACGGTGCCGGGCCTGGCCGATGAGGCGTACCTCGTCGGCGAGGTCGGGGACCACCCGCTTGGCCGCGTCGGTCGGGGTGGAGGCACGGACGTCGGCGACGTAGTCGACCAGTGGCGCGTCCGTCTCGTGGCCGATGGCGCTGACCACCGGGGTACGGCAGCCGAACACCGCGCGACAGAGCGCCTCGTCGGAGAAGGGCAGCAGGTCCTCGATGCCGCCACCGCCCCGGGCAATGATGATCACCTCGATGCTCGGGTCGGCGTCCAGCACCTTGAGCGCGTCGATGATCTGCGGCACCGCCGATGGGCCCTGCACGGCCACGTTGACGGTGCGGAACTCCACCGCCGGCCAGCGCCGTCGAGCGTTGGTCAGCACGTCCCGTTCGGCCGCCGACGCCCGGCCGGTGATCAGCCCGATCCGGCCGGGCAGGAACGGCAGCCGGCGCTTGCGTGCCCGGTCGAACAGCCCCTCGGCGGCGAGTAGCTTCTTGAGCTTCTCCAACCGGGCCAGCAGCTCGCCGAGCCCCACCTGGCGGATCTCGTCGGCCCGCAGGCTCAGCGTGCCCCGGGCGGCGTAGAACTCCGGTTTGGCGTGCAGCACCACCCGGGCGCCCTCGCGCAGCTCCGGCGCGCCGGCGTCCAGCACGTCCCGATTGGTGGTGACGGTCAGGCTCAGGTCGGCCGACGGGTCACGCAGGGTGAGGAAGACGGTGCTGGCCCCGGGTCGGCGGCTGATCTGCGCCACCTGACCGTCCACCCACACCCAGCCGAGCTTCGCGATCCAGGCGCCCACCTTCTGGCTGACAACCCGAACCGGCCACGGCTCCTCCGCACTGCTCCGCGCCCCGTCGCTCACCCGCCCACCCTACGGACCCTCGCGGTGATCAAGAAGTTTGCGTCAGCTCCGGGCGCGTTTCTGACGCAAACCTCTTGATCACCGAGGCCAGGCGTGGGCGGGGCGGGGAGAGGGGGCGTGGGGTGTGGTGCGGCTCGCAGGCGCTGTCGGTGGGAGGCGGGACACGTACGATGGGCTCGTGACCGAGGCTCAGGCGACCCCCCAGACCGGCAAGCGCGTGCTCCTGGCCAAGCCCCGCGGCTACTGCGCGGGCGTCGACCGCGCGGTGCAGACCGTCGAGGAGGCGCTGAAGCTCTACGGCGCCCCGATCTACGTCCGCAAGCAGATCGTGCACAACAAGCACGTCGTGCAGACCCTGGAGGCGCTGGGGGCGATCTTCGTGGAGGAGAACGAGGAGGTGCCGGAGGGCGCCACCGTCATCTTCTCCGCGCACGGCGTGGCCCCCGAGGTCTACGAGCAGGCAAAGGTGCGGTCGCTGAAGGCGATCGACGCGACCTGCCCGCTGGTCACCAAGGTGCACCAGGAGGCGAAGCGTTTCGCCGCCGAGGACTACGACATCCTGCTGATCGGCCACGAGGGGCACGAGGAGGTCGTCGGCACCGCCGGTGAGGCTCCCGCGCACATCCAACTGGTGGACGGCCCCGACGGCGTCGACAAGATCACCGTCCGTGACCCGGAGAAGGTGGTCTGGCTCTCCCAGACCACGCTGTCGGTGGACGAGACGCTGGAGACGGTCGCCCGGCTCAAGCAGCGGCTGCCGCTGCTCCAGTCACCGCCCAGCGACGACATCTGCTACGCCACCTCCAACCGGCAGCACGTGGTCAAGGAGATCGCCCCGGAGTGCGACGTGGTGATCGTCGTCGGCTCGACGAACTCCTCCAACTCGGTCCGGCTGGTCGAGGTGGCTCTGGACGCCGGCGCCCGCGCCGGTCACCTGGTCGACTTCGCCCGCGAGATCGATGACGCCTGGCTGACCGGTGCCCGCACCGTCGGCGTGACCTCCGGCGCGAGCGTCCCGGATGACCTGGTCCAGGAGGTGCTGGAGCACCTGGCCGCGCGCGGGTTTGCCGACGTGGAGGAGATCACCACCGCCAACGAGCGGCTCACCTTCTCGCTGCCGCAGGAGCTGAAGCGGGACATGAAGGCCGCGGCGGCCCGCGGTTGATCAGCGTCGGCCGGGTCCCGGCGGGAACGCCCCGCCGCCCCGGCACGTCGAACCGGGCATGAGGACCCTTCGGCTCGTCGTCCCCGCCCTGCTGGTCTGCGCGGCGCTGAGCGCCTGCGGCGAAACGGACGGCCCCGGCACCCCCGTCCCGAGCGGGCCGTCACCGGTCACCGGGCAGCCCAGCCCGTCCGCGACCGTCCCGTCGCCCTCCGGGCCGGCGACACCCGCACCCTCCTCGACGCTCAAGCCACCCGGTGGACCGACCCTCCCACCGCCGGTCGGAGCCACCGAGCTGACCGGCACGATCACGCGCGGCGTGGAGCCGAACTGTCTGCTGCTGGATGGCTACCTGCTGATCGGGGGCCCCCGGGACGTGCTGACCGCCGGTGCCCGGGTGACCGTCACCGGCCGGGTCGAGCCGGGCATGATGACCACCTGCCAGCAGGGCACCCCGTTCGTCGTGGAGGGCGCGCACCCGAGCTGACCCGGCCGGTGGGCCAGCCCGCCGACCGGCGACCGGCGGCGTCGCTCAGCGGTCGTGGTCGGCGGGGATGACGTCGTCCAGCAGCTCGGGTGCCTGGGGCTGGCGGGGAGTCAGCTCGACCTGGGCGGGGCTGGCCAGCTCCTCGTCGGAGACGCCCAGCTCGGCGAGCTTGCGGGCGCTGACCAGCACCCGGGCTTCCAGTGAGCCGACCGCCCGGTTGTACGCGGTCACGGCCCCGGCCAGCGACGACCCGAGCTTGCCCACGTGGTCCCCGAGGGTGGAGAGCCGGCTGTACAGCTCCCGGGCCAGCGTGTGCACCGCCAGCGCGTTGCGGGCCAGCGCCTCCTGTCGCCAGGAGTAAGCCACCGTGCGCAGAAGGGCGACCAGGGTGGCCGGCGTGGCCAGCACCACGTTGCGGGTGAAGGCGTGCTCCAGCAGCGTCGGGTCACGCTGGAGCGCCACGTCGAGGAACGGGTCGGCGGGGACGAACAGCACCACGAACTCGGGCGAGCTGTCGAACGCGGTCCAGTAGGACTTGGCGGCCAGCGCGTCGACATGCCCGCGCAGGTGCCGGGCGTGCGCGTCGAGGTGGGTGTCCCGGCCGCGCTCGTCGCGGGCCTCCATCGCCGTGAGGTACGCGTCGAACGGCGCCTTGGCATCCACCACCACCGACCGGCCGCCGTGCAGCCGGACCACCAGATCCGGGCGGACGACCTGCCCGTCGGCGTCGGCGGTGACCTGCTCGGAGAAGTCGCAGTGCTCCAGCATGCCGGCAGCCTCGACGATCCGGCGCAGCTGGTGCTCGCCCCAGCGGCCCCGCACCTGCGGCGCCCGCAGCGCGGCCACCAGCTGTTTGGTCTCGGTGCGCAGCTCGCCAGAGACCGCGCTCATCGAGCGGACCTGCTCGCGCAGCTCGGCGTACGCGTCGACCCGGTCGTGCTCCAGCTCGGCCACCCGCTGCTCGTAGCGGCGCAGGGTGTCGTGCAGCGGCGCCACCGCGCGGGCCACCGCCTCCTGGGACTGGGCGGTGGCCTCGTAGCTCAACGCCCGCATCGACTGCTCCAGCCGCCCCTCGCCCTCCCGGGTGGCGGTCAGGGTGGCATCCAGCCGGGCGATGTCGGCCGCCGACCGCGACCGGGCCGCGAGCCAGCCCACCGCCCCACCGGTGCCGAGGCACACGATCACCAGGAGCAGCGTCGAGACGTCCATCACCGGAGCTTGCCAGACGGATACGACGGGACACCCGGGGGTACGTTCGGATACATGGAACTTGTGCTGTGCCTCGCCATCGTGCTGGTGGGCGCGCTGGGCGCCGCGGCGCTCATCCGTACCCAGGCCACCGCCCGTCGGCGCACCGAGCTCGGCGACGCCCGCGCGGAGGCGCAGCGTTGGTACGAGCGCCTCGGCGGGCAGTTGATGAACCTGCACGGTGACGAGCCGGCGGTCCGCCAGGCCCTGTCCGACGCCGGTGAGCGGTACAACGCGGCGGGCTCGCAGCTGGAGCAGGCGCGTACGCCGCACCAGTTCGGGTTGGCCCGGGAGACCGCTCTGGAGGGGCTGGCGTACATCCGGGCGGCACGGACGGCGCTGGGCATCGATCCCGGCCCCGAGGTGCCGCAGTTGGCTGCGGCGCGTGGCGTCGGGCAGCTCACCAAGGAGCGCGAGGTCGACGTGCAGGGGCAGACCTTCCGGGCCGGCCCGCAACCCGGCCGGGAGACGCCCTACTACTACCCCGGTGGCCGGTACCAGGGCCGGCCGGTGCCGTCCGGCTGGTACTCGACGCCGTGGTGGAAGACGGCGCTGGGCGCGGGTGCCGGTGTGCTCGGCGGCATGTTGATCGCCGACGCGCTGTTCTCGCCGGCCTTCGCCGACCCCGGCTACCAGGACGGCGGTGCCGGTGCCGAGCAGGGCGCGGACGGCGGTGACCAGGGCGGCGACCAGGACTTCGGTGGCGCGGACCAGGGTGGCGACGCCGGCGGCGGGGACTACGCGGGCGGGGACTACGGCGGTGGCGACTACGCGGGAGGCGACTTCGGCGGTGGCGGTTTTGGCGGTGGCGACTTCGGTGGCGGGGACTTCGGCGGCGGCGACTGGTGAGCGTCGCTGAGTGACACGCGGACAGGCCCCGGTCAGCGCGACCGGGGCCTGTCTGTGCCGTCGCTCAGCCGGTGTTGCGCATCCCGGCGGCGATGCCGTTCACCGTGGTGAGCAGCGCCCGCTCCAGGGCCGTGCCATCGCTCGGGGCGCGTCGCCCACCCGGCGCGGTGGCCACCGCCCGTCCGGCGGCGCCGGACTCCCGGTACTGCCGCAGCAGCGCCACCTGAAGGTGGTGCAACGGCTCCAGGTAGGTGTCCCGTACGGCCAGGGTGCGCTGGAGCACCGGCGAGTTCTCCAACAGGGCGGGCGAGGCGGTCACCGCCAGCACCTCCCGCTTGGTCAGCTCGTACTCCTGCTCGATCTGCTCGAAGATCGGGTGCAGCTTCTTCGGCACCAACGTCTCGACGTACCGGCGGGCGATGCTCAGGTCGGTCTTGGTCAGCATCATCTCGACGTTGGACAGGAACGTGCGGAAGAAGTGCCAGTTGCGATGCATTTCAGCCAGTACGTCCGCCAGCCCGGCCTCCCGGGCGGCGGCCAGCCCGGACCCGACGCCGAACCAGCCCGGCACGATCTGCCGGGTCTGCGTCCAGCCGAACACCCATGGGATGGCCCGCAGCCCGGACAGTCCCGCGCCGGTGTTCGGACGCTTCGCCGGCCGGGAGCCGATGTTCAGCGCGCCGAGCAGCTCGGTGGGGGTGGACGCCCAGAAGTACGCCGGCAGGTCCGGGTCCTCGACCAGCGACCGGTACGACCGGTACGCCGACTCGGAGACCACGTCCATCGTGGCGTCCCAGCGCTCCAGCATCTCCGCCGGCTGTCGGGGGGCGGTGTGCAGCAGCGTCGCCTGAAGCACCGCGGCGAGGGTGAGCTCCAGGTTCTCCCGGGCCAGTGACGGCAGGGTGTACTTGTCGGAGATCACCTCGCCCTGCTCGGTCACCTTGATCGCGCCGTCCATGGTGCCGTACGGCTGGGCCAGGATCGCCTCGTGCGTCGGCCCTCCGCCGCGCCCCACCGTGCCGCCCCGGCCGTGGAACAGCCGCAGGTGCACCCCGTGTCGGGCGGCCACGTCGCGCAGCGCGCGCTGCGCGCGGTGGATCGACCACTGGCTGGTGGTGATCCCGGCCTCCTTGTTGGAGTCCGAGTAGCCGAGCATGACCTCCTGCACATCACCCCGGGCCGCCACCAGCGCCCGGTACGCGGGCAGCGACAGCAGTTCGTCGAGGAGTTCGCCGCCGGCGTTCAACTCGGCGGGGGTCTCCAGCAGGGGCACGAACCCGATCCGGGCGCGACCGC
The DNA here is from genome assembly GCF_042897975.1 of Micromonospora sp. NPDC000668. Classification (NCBI taxonomy): domain Bacteria; kingdom Bacillati; phylum Actinomycetota; class Actinomycetes; order Micromonosporales; family Micromonosporaceae; genus Micromonospora; species Micromonospora sp. NPDC000668. The sequence goes on along the minus strand of NZ_JBIAYP010000002.1, from coordinate 301,790 downwards.
TGTGCACGTCCACCAGCCCGGCCTCGCGGGCCAGCACCACTGCGGCCAGCACGTCGTCCACGCCCAGGGTCATCGAGATGATGTACGACTCGATCACCTCGGCGCCGAACCGGTCCTGTGCCTCGCGGATGGTGCTGAACACGTCGAACGTCTTGCGGGTCGCCTCGGAGAGCGGAGTGTCCAGGGTGGACAGCGGCCGGCGGCCGGTCAGCTCGTCGGCGAGCAGTTTGGTGCGTTCCAGCCGGGTCAGCGCCGGGTAGTCGGAGACCTCGCCGACGGCCCCGTACAGCTGGGCGAGCACCGCGTGGTGCGCCTCGGCGTGCTCCCGGACGTCCATGGTGGCCAGGTGCAGACCGAACGCGGAGACCGTCCGGATGGTGGAGGCCAACCGGCCGACGGCGGTGAGCTGCCCGGAGTTGCGGGCCAGCGAGGCGCGCAGCAGCTCCAGGTCGGCGATCAGCTCGGCGGAGCCGCGGTAGTCCCGGCCCGGCGTGTGCGCCGTGCCCTGACGAAGCCGCTGCCGGGTGTTGGCCAGCTTGGCCTTCACGCAGCGCGCCTTGAGCCGGTACGGCTCCTCGGCGTTGACCCGGCGGAACCGGGGCGCCACCTCGGGCAGCGCGTCCAGGTCGGCGGCGAGGCTGGCGGAGAGGTCCAGTGACACCCCGCGCAGCCGGCGGGAGACGGAGACCTCGTTGATCAGGTGGTCCATCGCCTTCTCGGTGGCCGCGATGCCGTGCTCGTGCTGGATGGTCAGCACCTCGCGGGTGACCGCCGGGGTGACGAACGGGTTGCCGTCCCGGTCACCGCCGATCCAGGTGCCGAAGCTCAGCGGGCGGGCCGTCGGCGAGGTCTCCACGCCGAGCGTGCGCAGCGTGTCGGCCAGGTCGTCGAGCACCTGGGGGGCGGCCTCGGCGTACAGGTCGCGCAGGTAGTAGATCGCGTTGCGGGCCTCGTCGGTCGGGTCCGGCCGGTCCAGCCGCAGCTCGTCGGTCTGCCACATCAGGTCCAGCAGCTCGGCCAGCCGGCGGTTCGCCGGGCCCTCGTCGCTGGCGCCGTAGAGGATCGCGTTGGCCGTCTCGGTGTCCAGCTCGTCGGCGATGGCCCGCAGCTTGGACAGGATCGAGCGGCGGGCCGCCTCGGTGGGGTGCGCGGTGAAGACCGGCCGGACCGCCAGCCGACGGGCCGCGGCGGCGATCTCCTCGGCCGGCACGCCGCGCTCGGCGATCATCTTGGCCGCCTGGTCCAGCCAGCCGCCCTGCACGGCGCGGCGGCGGCGCAGGTCCCGGGCGCGGTGCACCTGCTCGGTGATGTTGGCCAGGTGGAAGTAGGTGGAGAAGGCGCGGGCCAGCTTGGTGCCGGTGGTCACGTCGAGCCCGCCGAGCCGCTGGGCGGCCGCCGGGGCGTCGGTGCGTACCTGGGCGCGGATCTCCTCGACGAGGTCGAGTAGCGGTCGGCCCTCCTGGCGAGCCAGCGTCTGGCCGAGCAGGGTGCCGAGCCGGCGGATGTCGGCGCGCAGCGCGGCGTCCGGGCCGTCGTGGTCATGCTGGTCGGTCACGATGCGCTCCTTACGTGAGTACGAAGGACAGCGCTGTCCGACTACCTGGATGGTATCCGCGCAGGGCCGGGTGGCAGGAGGGGCTCTCCGCGTGGTGCGCCGTGACGCGGAACACCTCGGAGATCACTCAACGCCCCGCGCGGATGCTCGCCCGACGGCCCCGGACCAGGGTCGCGGCGAGCAGCGTGGCCAGCCCGAGCACCACCTCGTCCACCAGCCCAGCCTAGGGCGGCCGTTGTCCGGCTTGCGGCGTTTCGCCGGGCGAAATCCGCTGGCCTCGCCCGCTACCGTTTGATCATGGACGCGCCCCGATATCCCACCAAGCCGAAGCCGGGCGACCGGGTCGCCGTCGTCTCCCCCTCCGCCGGTCTGCCGGCTCTGTTCCCGCACGTCTACGAGCTGGGACTGCGGCGGCTGCGCGACGAGTTCGGCCTGGACCCGGTGGAGTACCCGACCACCCGGGTGATGGGGGCCGACCCGCGCGACCGGGCCCGCGACCTGACCGCCGCGTTCGCCGACCCGACGATCACGGCGGTGCTCGCCACCGTCGGCGGGGAGGACTTGATCACGGTCACCCCGCACCTCGACGACGACGTGCTGCGGGCCAACCCGAAGCCGTACTTCGGCTACTCCGACAACACGAACGTGCTCAACCACCTGTACCGGCTGGGGATCGTGGGGTACCACGGCGGGTCGGTGCTGGTGCACCTCGGCCGGCCGGGTGCGCCGCACCCACTGACCTTCGACTCGCTGCGGGCGGCGCTGTTCACCACCGGCTGGTACGACCTCGCCCCGGCGACCGAGTGGGGCGACGAGCCGGGCGACTGGCGGGATCCCGCGACGCTGGCCGACGAGCCGGTGATGTTCCCCGGCGAGGGCTGGCACTGGCAGGGACCGTCGAGCGTGGTGCGGGGGCGCACCTGGGGCGGCAACCTGGAGGTGCTGCACTGGCTGCTCGCCGCCGACCGGGTCCCTCCGGCGACGGCCCTGGCCGGGTCGGTCCTGCTGATCGAGACCTCGCAGGAGCTGCCCTCCGACACCGAGGTGTACCGGATCCTGCGCAACCTGGGGGAGCGTGGCCTGCTCGCCGGCTTCCCGGCGGTGCTGGTCGGCCGGGCCAAGGCGTGGGACTTCGACCGGCCGCACACCCTCGACCAGCGCCGGGCGTACGCGGCGGCGCAGCGGGCCGCCGTGACCCGGGCATGCGCCGAGTACGCCCCGGACTCGGTGCTGGTCTTCGATGTCGACTTCGGGCACGCCGACCCGCAGCTGATCATCCCGTACGGCGGGGAGGTCCTCGTCGACGCCGTCGAGCGCCGGATCTCCGTGCGCTACTGATGAGCAACTCGCGGGCGTACCCGATTCTGCGGACGACGGACGTCGACCGGGCGTTGCACGCCGTCGGCCACCTGCTCAGCGTGGCCAACCTGCGCGACACGGAGGTGCAGCTCTGGGCGCGTACCGGGCGGCATTCGGGTCTGCCCCGCTACCTCGACGCGTACGGCCATTGGCTGGGCGCGGACGGGGAGGACCGGATGTGGGCGGAGCTGGCCCGGGAGGACGAGACGGGGCCGCAGGACCCTGCGGATCCGCCGTTCGACGTCGAGGTGGTGGTGTGCGGTCTCGGCCTGTTGGAGGGGCGGCTGGCGGAGGCCGTCGGGCCGGACCGGGCGCGGCTGGACTGGTGGCTTTACGGCTGGCCTGCGGTGCCCTGTCGGGACCTGCCCGGGCAGTTCAAGCACGCGTACGTCCAGTTGGTGCTCAACGCCGCGGACATCTGGGCCACCGAGCCAGCCGACGAGCACACCGTCTTCGTGCACGTCGGCGCCCAGGAGCGGGAGTTGGCACGCGCCGAGTGGCTGGCCCGGGTCGCTGGTCTGACCGTGCTCGGTCCTGGCGTGCATGGCTCGTGAGGTGTCTCCGTTCGCACGCTGGCAAGCGGCAAGAGCTGTGTCGACCGGGGACCTCCGCGTCCGCTGGGGCGCCCGCGACGCCGGCGTCAGGCGTCGAGGGTGGCGAAGGCGCGGACCGGGAAGGTGCCCATGCCGGCCACCATCGGTGGGGCGGCGGTGAACCGGAAACCGCTCGGCGGCAGCGCGTCCAAACCGGTCAGGTGCTCCACGATCGGGATGCCGGCGGCGAGCAGCGTGCTGTGCGCGGGGCGTTCACCACCGGCCGCCGGGCTCATGTCGTCGATGTTGATCGAGTCGATGCCGATCAGGGCCGCACCGGCGTCGACCAGCGCCTGGGCGGCGTCCCCGGTCAGGTGTGGCGCTTCCGGCGCGCAGTACCGCTCGGTGCCGAAGTGCGCATCCCACCCGGTGTGCAGCAGCACCGCGCGCCCGGCCACCTCGTACGGCGCCAGCATCAGCCGGTCCACCGCGCGGGTCCCCGCCGGCACCCGGACCAGGACGCCGGGCAGGTCGGCCAGCCGGTCCAGCGGCACTCCGGCCAGGTCGTCTCCGTCGGACCAGCGGTGGGCGGGAGTGTCCAGGTACGTACCGGTGTTGGCGATCATGTCGATCCGGGCCACCCGGAACTCGGTGCCCGGCGCATAGTTCGCCCGCGACGCCGCGAAGGTCAGCCAGTCGCCGATCCGGGGCCCTGGCCAGCCGGGCAGAGTGGTCATCCCGTCGCTGATCAGATGGCTCAAGTCGAAGAGCCGACGGCCAGCGCCGGGCTCAGCGACGGTGACTCCTCGGCCGCCCTTGTGCGGCTCTTCGATGATTGTCTTCGCGCTGATCCGGACCTCGGCGACCATCAGCAGCCCGAGATGCCGGACGAACAGCGCGGCCAGGTCCTCGTCGGTGATCTCCCGACCCGGGATGTCCAGCCGGAACCCTTCGGTGCGCAGCCCACCGCCATTGGCGAAGCTCACCTCAGCGTCGAACTGCGCCCTCCACTGCCCGCTCATACCCGAACCTGATCACGACCCCCCGTACCCGTCAAGATCTATATCCGCGCGGTCCGCGGGATCGCGAATCGGTCCGCGCGGGATCACGGGTCGGTCCGCGCGGTCCGTGCGGGAAGATCCACACAACTTCAAGGAAGTAGTGGTGTCCCGGCGCGCTGAGGCCACTATTTCCCTGAAGTTGTGTGGATCTTGGGCGCGGGGCGCGGGGCGCGGGGCGCGGGGCGCGGGGCGCGGGGTGACGGCGCGCGGCGTGGACCTGGGCGGAAGGGGGTGTATGTCGGTGGACGGGGATAGGCTGGTTCTCGTGCACCCCCCGTCCGACCGGACGAGGGGTAGCAGTCGTGTGCGTCGAATCCCCTGGAAGTGATCACATGCTCACCGGTCTGTTCTCCGCCGCGCTGGCCGACCCCGGGCTGGCCCGGGCGCGTGACCTGGCGCGCTCCGGTGCCGCGCAGGTCGACGGCCTCGACATCACGGCCCCATCGGCGCTGCGCCCGTTCGCGGTGGCCGCCGTCGCGGCCGACCCCGACGGCACCGGTGGCGGGGCCGGGCGGCCCGTGCTGGCGGTGACCGCCACCACCCGGGAGGCCGACGACCTGGCCGCCGCGCTGGCCGGGTTGCTGCCGGCCGATCAGGTGGCGGTCTTCCCATCCTGGGAGACGCTGCCGCACGAGCGGCTCTCCCCCCGCTCGGACACCGTCGGCCGGCGGCTGGCTGTGCTGCGCCGGCTGGCGCACCCGGAGTCGGCCGACGCGCACGGCCGCACCGGGCCGCTGCGGGTGCTCGTGGCCCCGGTCCGCTCGCTGCTCCAACCGCAGCTCAAGGGGCTCGGTGACCTGGAGCCCGTGCAGCTCGCCGCGGGCGACGAGGCGGACCTGGAGGAGGTCGCCCGCCGGCTGATCGACATGGCGTACGCCCGGGTGGATCTGGTCACCAAGCGCGGTGAGTTCGCGGTGCGCGGCGGCATCCTGGACGTCTTCCCGCCCACCGACGAGCACCCGTCCCGGGTCGAGTTCTGGGGCGACGAGGTGGAGGAGATCCGCACCTTCGCTGTCGCCGACCAGCGGACCATCGAACAGGTCCCCCTGCTCTGGGCGCCGCCCTGCCGGGAGCTGCTGCTCACCCCGCCGGTCCGCGATCGGGCCGCCGCGCTCGCCGAGCAGCACCCGGAGCTGGCGGAGATCCTGGACAAGCTGGCCGAGGGCATCCCGGTGGAGGGGATGGAGTCGCTGGCGCCGGTGCTGGTCGGCCCCGACTCGCTGGAGCTGCTGCTGGATGCCATGCCCGCCGGCACCCACGTGCTGCTCTGCGACCCGGAGCGGATCCGCACCCGGGCGCACGACCTGGTGCGTACCTCGGAGGAGTTTCTCCAGGCCAGCTGGGCCGCCGCCGCGATCGGCGGCCAGGCCCCGGTGGACGTCGGCGCCGCCGCCTTCCGCACCCTGGGTGAGGTGCGGGCCGCCGCCGGCAAGCTCGGCCAGCCGTGGTGGACGCTGTCCCCGTTCGGCCTTGTCGAGGCGGAGACGGCCGAGACGCGACAGCCCTGGGAGGACGCGCCGGAGCAGGCCGCCGTCAGCCCCGACGACGCCATCGCGGTGACCCTGGCGGCCCAGCCGGCCCCGCTCTACCACGGTGAGACCGCGCGGCTGGTCGACGACCTCAAGCGCTGGGCCGGCGAGGGCTGGTCGATCGCGCTGGTCTTCGAGGGGCACGGTCCCGCCCAGCGGGCAGTGGAGGTGCTGCGCGACGCCGGGCTGGGCGCCCGGCTGGTCGAGGAGGTGCCGACCGCGCCGGTCCCCGGCGAGCTGGTGGTCACCTGTGGGGCGTTGAGCAGCGGTTTCGTCGACGAGGCGTCCCGTTTCGTGGTGCTCACCGGCAACGATGTGACCGGCGGCCGGGGCACCTCGACGCGGGACATGCGCAAGATGCCGAGCCGGCGACGCAACACCATCGACCCGCTGGAGCTCAAGGCCGGCGACCACGTGGTGCACGAGCAGCACGGCATCGGCAGGTACGTGGAGCTGGTGCAGCGCACCGTCAACGGCGCCAGCCGGGAATACCTGGTCATCGAGTACGCGGCCAGCAAGCGGGGCCAGCCCGGCGACCGGCTCTTCGTGCCGACCGACCAGCTCGACCAGCTCTCCCGCTACGTGGGCGGTGAGCAGCCGACCCTGCACAAGATGGGCGGCTCGGACTGGCAGAAGTCCAAGGCACGCGCCCGCAAGGCGGTCCGGGAGATCGCCGCGCAGCTGATCCAGCTCTACGCCGCCCGCAAGGCGTCCAAGGGTCACTCGTTCGGGCCGGACACGCCCTGGCAGCGGGAGTTGGAGGACGCCTTCCCCTGGCAGGAGACGCCGGACCAGCTCGCCGCGATCGACGAGGTCAAGCGGGACATGGAGCAGACCGTCCCGATGGACCGGCTGATCTGTGGCGACGTCGGCTACGGCAAGACCGAGATCGCGGTCCGGGCGGCGTTCAAGGCGGTGCAGGACGGCAAGCAGGTGGCGGTGCTGGTGCCGACCACGCTGCTGGTGCAGCAGCACTACAACACCTTCGCCGAGCGGATGAGCCAGTTCCCGGTGGAGATCCGGCAGCTGTCCCGGTTCCAGACCCCGAAGGAGACCGAGCGGACGCTGGAGATGGTCGCCGACGGCACCGTCGACATCGTGATCGGCACCCACCGGCTGCTCCAGACCGCCACCCGGTTCAAGCAGCTGGGTCTGGTGGTCGTCGACGAGGAGCAGCGCTTCGGCGTCGAGCACAAGGAACACCTGAAGACGCTGCGGGCCTCGGTCGATGTGCTGAGCATGTCGGCCACCCCGATCCCGCGCACCCTGGAGATGGCGATCACCGGCATCCGGGAGATGTCCACCATCGCCACGCCGCCGGAGGAGCGGCACCCGGTCCTCACCTTCGTCGGTGCGCACGACGACCGGCAGGTGGCCGCGTCGATCCACCGCGAGCTGCTCCGTGACGGGCAGGTCTTCTACCTGCACAACCGGGTCGAGTCGATCGACCGGACGGCGCGGCGGCTGCGCGAGCTGGTGCCCGAGGCGCGGGTCGCTGTGGCACACGGCCAGATGGGCGAGGACGCCCTGGAGAAGGTCATGGTCGGCTTCTGGGAGAAGGAGTTCGACGTCCTGGTCTGCACCACGATCGTGGAGTCCGGCATCGACATCCCGAACGCCAACACCCTGATCGTGGAGCGGGCCGACCTGCTCGGCCTGGCCCAGCTGCACCAGATCCGTGGCCGGGTCGGCCGGGGCCGGGAGCGGGCGTACGCCTACTTCCTCTACCCACCGGAGAAGCCGCTCACCGAGCACGCCCACGAGCGCCTGGCCACCATCGCCCAGCACACCGAGCTGGGCGCCGGCATGTACGTGGCGATGAAGGACCTGGAGATCCGGGGCGCCGGCAACCTGCTGGGTGGCGAGCAGTCCGGGCACATCGAGGGGGTCGGCTTCGACCTGTACGTGCGAATGGTCGGCGAGGCGGTCTCCGCGTTCAAGGGCGAACGGCCGGAGGAGGAAGCGGACGTCAAGATCGACCTGCCGATCGACGCGCACCTGCCGCACGACTACGTGAGCGTGGAGCGGCTGCGGCTGGAGATGTACCGCAAGCTCGCCGAGGCGCGCGACGAGGAACGGCTGCGCGAGGTGGTCGCCGAGATGACCGACCGGTACGGCGAGCCGCCGGCACCGGTGCAGAACCTGGTCGCGGTGGCCCGGTTCCGCCTGCTGGCCCGCCGGTACGGCCTCGCCGACGTGTCGATGCAGGGTAAGCACGTGCGGTTCGGGCCGCTGCCGCTGCCGGATTCCAAGCAGCTACGGCTGAAGCGCTACCACCCGGACGCGGTCTACAAGCAGGCCACCGACCAGGTCAGCGTGCCCCGGCCGAGCACCCGTCGGGTCGGTGGCGAGCCGCTGCGCGACCAGGCGCTGCTGGAGTGGTGCGCCCAACTGCTCTCCGATGTGCTGGGCGCCCCCGCCCCGCTGGCGGTCGCGGCCGGGTGAGGTGGGGGCCGTCACAGCACGGGAGAGGGCATGAGAGAGTGGCGGGCATGCGTGCTCGCCGTCTGATCGCCGCCGCCAGCGTCGCGGCCCTGGGTGTCCTCTCCCTCGCCGCCTGCGGAAAGTCCGCACCGGACGTCGCCGCGTACGTCGGTGACGCCACCTACTCGGTGGACCGTGTCGATGCGATCTACGCCGACGTGCAGGCGAAGTTCGGCGACGCGGTCCGGCAGGAGGCCAGCCAGGCCGGTGCGACGCCCTCGCCCGAGCAGTTGCGGTCCGCCGTCACCCGGCAGGACGTGGTGAACCTGCTGATCAGCCTTGAGCTGGGCAAGCGGGTCGCGGCGGCGAAGAACCTCCAGGTGCCCGACGAGGTGACCCCGCAGCAGTTGGAACAGAACCTGCGGGTGCCGGCCAGCACCGAGTACGCCAAGCTCTGGGGCGAGTGGATCGACCTGCTCCAGGTGCTCAACCAGCAGCTTCCGCCGGCTGACCTGAGCGACGACTCGATGATGGCCGTCTACCAGGCCCTCACGAAGACCGGCGCGATCCAGGGCGGGATGTCGGTAGCCGACGTCCGCCGGGCGTTCGGTGACGGCGGCTTCGTCCGCGCCGCCACCGCGCTCAGCACGGCGCTGGAGGAGGAAGCCACCAAGGTCGACGTCTCGATCAACCCGCGCTACCGGGCAGTCGGGGTGCCGTCGGTGGTGAGCACCGGCGAGGCGCTGGTCTTCTACTCGCTTCCGTACATCAACGAGGCTGGCCCGGTCACCGACATCTCCACCCCGGAGCCGGTGCCGTCGAGCGCGGCCCCGGAGGCCGAGGGCACGGCCAGCTGAGCATGACGGCACGGATCGTCCTGCTGGTCACCTCGCCCCGACTCCCGGCCGGCCTGCTGACCTCCGCTGCCTGGGATGTCGTACGCGCGCACCCGGTGCTGACCGGCGCGGAGAGCGAGCTGACCACGGCCATGCGCCAGGCGGGCGCCGAGGTCACCCTCGTGGACGGCCCGGCGACGCAGCCGCTGCTGGACACGGTGGCGGCGCACGGCACGGTGGTCTGGCTCGCCGGCCCGGCCGGCGACGAGTCGCTGGCCCGGCAGTTGGGGCTACGGCTGGCCCGGGAGCCGGGGCTGGCCGAGTTGGAGCTGATGTACGGCTCGTGGGATCCGCCGGGCGCGCGGCTGCTGGACGCGGTGGCCGTGCTGGATCGGCTGGCCTCCCCGGGCGGCGACCCGTGGAAGCGGGCGCAGACGCACCGTAGCCTCGCCGGTTATCTGCTGGAGGAGAGCTACGAGGCGTACGACGCGATCAGCGCCGACGACACCGACGCGCTCCGCGAGGAGTTGGGTGACGTGCTGCTGCAGGTGGTGCTGCACGCCCGGCTCGCCGAGGAGCTGCCCGAGGGCGAGCGCTGGAATGTCGATGACGTCGCCGGTGGCCTGGTGGACAAGATGATCCGGCGTAACCCGCACGTCTTCGCCGGTGCCGAGGCGGGGACGCTGGAGGAGATCACCGCCAACTGGGAACGGATCAAGCGGGCCGAGAAGGCACGTGACTCGGTGCTGGACGGTGTGGCGCTGAGCCAGCCCGCCCTCGCCCTGGCCGCGACGATCCTGGACCGCGCCGCCCGGGTCGGTCTGGCCGTTCCGCCCCCACTGGCCGACTCCCAGGTGGACGAGGAGGCACGGCTCGGCGCCAGCCTCCTGGCCACGGTCGCCGCAGCCCGCCAGGCCAACCTGGACCCGGAAGCCGCCCTACGCCGCACCACCCTGGCGTACGCCGAGGCCGTCCGCGCCGCCGAAACCCCACCCGCCGAATGATGTTGATCAAGAGGTTTGCGTCGGCTTCCGGCCGGATCCTGACGCAAACCTCTTGATCAACGCGGCTGGCGGAGGGCGGTCGGTAGGGTCGGGGGGTGGAAGCGTTCGGGGTTTTGGCGGAGCGGGTTGTCGAGGCGTTGCTGGAGAGTCGGCCGGGGGCCGCCACCGCAGCGGGGGACCATCGGTACGACGATCGGCTGCCGGACCTGTCCGCCGACGCGCTCGCCGCCGACCGGGCGATGCTTTCCGACGCGGCGAACGCGCTGTCCGAACAGGACCCTGACTCGTTCGACGTCGAGGAGCAGGTCGATCACGCGCTGCTCACCTCCTTCGTGGATCGGGAGCTGTTCGAGCTGACCGAGATCCGGTCGCACGAGTGGAACCCGTTGCGCCACAACCCGGGCCCGCTGCTGCATGCGCTGCTGGCCCGCCCGTACGCCCCGGCCGAGGTGCGGCTGACCCAGCTGGCCGGCCGGCTCGCCGCCGTACCGGACGCCCTGGCGACCGCGCGCGCGACGCTGCGGGACATGCCGCGGATCCACGCCGAGACGGCGGTCGGGCAGTTCACCGGCACGGCCGCGCTGATCCGCGACGAGCTGCCGGCGCTGCTCGCCCAGGCGCCGAGCAGCCTGGACCGAGTGGAGCCGGCGGCCACCGCGGCGATCGCCGCGCTGGAGGAGTTCGTCGCCTGGCTGCGCATCGGCCTGGCCGCCGACGCCAGCCCGGGCCGTGACCCCCGGCTGGGCCGCCGCCGCTGGGAGGCCCGGCTCTGGCACACCCTGGACACCGAGCTGGGCGCCGCCGAGATCCAGCGCCGCGCCTGGGCCAACCTGGACCGGGTCACCGCGGAGATCCGCGAGGCGGCCGTCGAGCTGGTCGGCGGCCAGGCCGACGACGCGGCGGTACGCCGGGCGCTGGACGTGCTCGCCGCCGAGCACCCGGACGACCGGACCATCGTCGAGCTGGCCGGGGTGACCCTGGACGAGGCGACCGACTTCGTCCGCGCGCACGACCTGGTCTCTCTGGTCGACGACCGGTGCGTGATCCAGGAGATGCCGGAGTTCGCCCGGGGCGTCGCGGTGGCGTACTGCGATGCTCCCGGCCCGCTGGAGACCGCCGCCCTGCCGACCTTCTACTGCATCGCGCCCACCCCGTCGGACTGGCCGGCGCACCGGGTCGAGTCGTTCTACCGTGAGTACAACGACCACATGATCCGCAACCTGACCGTGCACGAGGCGATGCCCGGGCACTTCCTCCAGCTCGCCCACGCCCGGCACTACGTCGGCGGCACCCGGGTCCGGGCGCTGGCCAGGTCCGGCCCGTTCATCGAGGGCTGGGCCGTCTACACGGAGGAGCTGATGGCCGGGCTCGGCTTCGGTGGCCTCCCGGTGCGGTTGCAGCAGCTCAAGATGCAGCTGCGGATGACCATCAACGCGCTGCTCGACCAGTTGGTGCACGCCGAGGATCTGCCTGAGGCCGAGGCGATGGCGCTGATGACGGAGCGCGGCTTCCAGGAGGAGGGCGAGGCGGCCGGCAAGTGGCGCCGGTCGCTGCTCACCTCCACCCAGCTCTCCACCTACTTCGTGGGGTACAGCGAGGTGGCTGAGATCGCCGCCGCCCGCCCGGACGGGGTGTCGGTGCGCGACTGGCACGACGCCATGCTCGCCCACGACTGCCCGCCCCCGCGCCACCTGCGGACCCTGCTCGGGGTCTGATCCGCCCCGATCGAGCGCCGTCCGGGTGCGTTCAGCGCCGCGCGGCGGTCACCGTGGCGTCGATCAGCCAGCGCGAGATGGAGTACGCGGGCGGCAGCTCCGCCGGCAGCGCGTCCAGGCCGAACCAGCGGGCCTGGGTCAGCTCCCGGCCGTCGACCACCGGCTCGGCATGCGGGTCGGCGGCACGGGCGGTGAAGCCGGCGAGCAGCACCCCGGGGCCGGAGATCGCCCACGGCTGGCTGCCGAAGTAGGCCAGCCCGTCGACGGTCAGCCCGACCTCCTCGCCGACCTCCCGGTGCACCGCCGCCTCCAGCGTCTCACCGGCCTCGACGAAGCCGGCCACCAGTGCCCACAGCCCGGTCGGCCCGGTGGCGTGCCGGACCAGCAGCAACTGGTCCGCCTCGCCGGCCCGGCCTGGCCGGGTGATCGCGACCAGCACCGCGGCGGAGAGCTGCATCGGCACGTACAGGTCGCATTCGGGACAGCGGCGGGCCGACTCGCCGGGCAGGTCGGTCAGCTCGGCCCGGCAGGCGCCGCACCACCGGTGGGTACGCCGCCAGGTGACCACCGCCAACGCTCGGCCGGCCAGGGTGGCGAGCGGCTCGGGCACCTCGGCGGCGAGCGACGCCCAGCCGCGCGCCCGGCCGGAAAACTCGTCGGCCGTGCCCAGTTCGGTCGCCCACGCGGGCACCCCGTCGAGCGTGCCCAGTGGCACCCATCGGATGTCGGCGGGCAGGTCGGCGACCCGCGCCACGGTCCCGTCGGCGGCGGTCAGCAGCTTCGCGCCGATCACCGGCAGGGCGAGGTCGGTGGGCGCGGGCGGGCGGCCGAGGTCGGCCGCCGGCTGGAACCCGACGTGCGGCGCGGACCCGACGGTCGGGCCGGTCACGAGCCGCCCGGCCGGCGATCCACCACCCCGGCGCCGGCGGGCGGGTCGAACGCGTCCTTCGCCACCGTCTCGGAGTAGCGGCTCAACGCCAACTCCATCGGCTTGCCGTCGATCGGCCCGGTGAAGCTGCCCAGCACGCCGTCGGTGGTCACGCAGGCGGTGAAGTCGCCGTCCGACCGCTGGACCTCGACGCAGGTGGCGTGGTGCCCGGCGATGGTGGTGTCGCTCTGCTTGATGACCGCCTGCGGGTCGAGTGCGGCGGCGGTCAGCAGCCCGACCACCACCGGCGGGGTGACCAGGCCCTGCCGGTTGGCCTCGTCGAAGAGCGCCACGGTGGGCTTGCTGGCCGGGGTCGGCGGCGCGACGATGGTGCACTCCGTGCGGCCGCCGGCCGCCGTGCACCGGGTTACCGCCTCCGGGGTGACGGTGAGCCGCCCACCCGGGTAGCTGTACGTGGAGCGGGCCGGGTCCTGCGCCTGCGCGATCGCGGCGCTCTCACCGCCGGGGAGCTGATACTCGGCCGAGTAGGTCAACTCCAGCGCCCGGTCGAGCCGGGCGGCGAGGTCGTTGACGAGATCGGAACGCCCCATGGCGCGTCCGGCGTCCTCGAATGTCTGACAGCCGGTGACCGTGAGCGACGCGATGACCGACACGGCGAGCATGCGGAGGGTGGTCGAGGCGGCGGGCATGGCGACCAGCCTGGTGGATCGGGTCGGCGCAGCGCAAACCAGTTGCCGGTTGACGCCCGGAAATCCGGGAATGTCCGTCAGTGGAAGGCGACTCGGGTGCGCGGGCGACGCCGTGCCCGTTCCCGTGGCCCGATACGCTGCGTTCAACACCTGCCTCAGCCGCACCGTCGCGGCCCACCCACGGACCGGATCACAACAACGAGGAGCGACTCAGTGGCAACCATCGAGGGAATCGTCGCCCGGGAGATTCTCGACTCGCGGGGCAACCCGACGGTCGAGGTCGAGGTCGGCCTGGACGACGGCACGGTGGCCCGCGCCGCAGTGCCCTCCGGCGCCTCCACCGGCGCCTTCGAGGCGATCGAGCTGCGCGACGGTGACGCCGACCGCTACCAGGGCAAGGGCGTGGAGAAGGCGGTCTCCAACGTCGAAGACAAGATCGTCGACCAGATCATCGGGTACGAGGCCAGCGAGCAGCGGCTGATCGACCAGAAGATGCTCGACATCGACGGCACCGACAGCAAGTCGGAGCTGGGCGCGAACGCCATCCTCGGCGTCTCCCTCGCGGTCGCGAAGGCGGCCGCCGGCAGCGCTGAGCTGAGCCTGTTCCGCTACCTGGGCGGCCCGAACGCGCACCTGCTGCCGGTGCCGATGATGAACATCCTCAACGGTGGCGCGCACGCCGACTCCAACGTCGACATCCAGGAATTCATGATCGCGCCGATCGGCGCGCCCACCTTCCGTGAGGCGCTGCGCTCCGGCGCGGAGGTCTACCACGCGCTGAAGTCGGTGCTGAAGAAGCAGGGCCTGTCGACCGGGCTGGGCGACGAGGGTGGCTTCGCGCCGAACCTGCCGACCAACGCCGCGGCACTGGACCTGATCGCCGAGGCGGTCGAGAAGGCCGGCTACCGGCTCGGCACCGACATCGTGTTCGCCCTCGACGTGGCGGCGACGGAGTTCTTCGACAACGGCACCTACACCTTCGAGGGTGCCGCGAAGTCCGCCGAGGAGATGAGCAACTACTACACCAAGCTGGCCGGCGACTACCCGATCGTGTCGATCGAGGACCCGCTGGCGGAGGACGACTGGAGCGGCTGGCAGACGCTGACCGCCTCGATCGGTGACCGGGTGCAGATCGTCGGCGACGACCTGTTCGTCACCAACCCGCAGCGCATCGCCCGCGGCATCGCGGAGAAGGCGGCGAACGCGGTGCTGGTCAAGGTCAACCAGATCGGTTCGCTGACCGAGACCCTGGACGCGGTGGACCTGGCCCACCGGGCCGGCTTCAAGTGCATGATGAGCCACCGCTCCGGCGAGACCGAGGACACCACCATCGCCGACCTGGCGGTGGCCACCGGCTGCGGTCAGATCAAGACCGGCGCGCCGGCCCGCTCGGACCGGGTCGCCAAGTACAACCAGCTGCTCCGGATCGAGGAGGAGTTGGCCGACGCGGCGCGCTACGCCGGTGCCGGCGCGTTCCCGCGCTACCGTTCGGCCTGAGACGCGAGAAGCCTCGGGGGAGGGGTGTGACGATGCAGCAGCGCCGCACACCGGGTGGTCAGCGTCCCGCCCGCCGGTCGGGTCAGTCCGGCCGGCCGGGCGGTGGCCGGGCCACCCGGGGATCGGTCCGTGAGGCCGGCGTACGCGCCGAGCCGCGGGGCGCCGCCGGTCGGGCACCGGGCGCGGCCCGGGGTGCCGACGGGGTCCGCTCCGCGAACCGCCCCGCCGCGGCCCGACGGACCGCCGCTGGCGGTGCCGTGAAGCGGCTCGCCGCACCCCACCCCCGTCGCTTCACCGGCCGGGCCACCGTGCTGTTCGCGGTGCTGATCGCCCTTGCCCTCGCCTACACCTACCCGGTCCGGGTCTACCTGGACCAGCAGGCCGACATCGAGCGGATGGAGGCCGCCCAGGCGGCGCAGGAAGAAGAGATCGCCAAGCTCGCCAGCGAGGCGGCCAAGTGGCAGGACGCCGAGTACATCAAGACGCAGGCCCGGGAGCGGTTCTTCATGGGCCGGCCGGGCGAGAAGATGATGGTGGTGCTGCACGACCCGGAGGGCGCCGCCCGGGACGCCGGGAAGCCGGCCGGTTCGGGCGCCCCGGCTGGTCCGGTGACCTGGTACGACACGCTCTGGTCGAGCGTCCAGGCGGCGGACAGCCAACAGCCGGGCAAGTGATCCACCGACCAGCGCACCAGGAGAGATGGGCACCGTGACTGTCGTACCACCGCCGGAGTCGGCGGCGGATTCCGTACCCCTGCCGCAGCGCGAGCCGGCCACTGAGGCCGACCTGGCCGCGGTGGCCGCGCAGCTCGGCCGCCCGCCCCGGGGTACCCGGGCGGTGGCCCACCGCTGTCCGTGCGGCCTGCCGGACGCGGTCGAGACGACGCCCCGTCTCGCCGATGGCACCCCGTTCCCGACGTTGTACTACCTGACCTGCCCCCGGGCCACGGCGGCGTGCAGCCGGCTTGAGTCGGCCGGGCTGATGAAGGAGATGGCCGAGCGGCTGTCGACGGATCCGGAGCTGGCCGCCCACTATCGGGCCGCGCACGAGGACTACCTCGCCCGCCGGGCGGCGATCGGCGAGGTGCCGGAGATCGCCGGGATCTCGGCCGGCGGGATGCCGGGCCGGGTGAAGTGCCTGCACGTGCACCTGGGGCACGCGCTGGGCGCAGGCCCCGGGGTGAACCCGTTCGGCGACGAGACGCTGGAGCTGGTCGAACCCTGGTGGACGGCCGGCCCGTGCGTGGACGTGCCGAGGGCCGAATGAGCGCGGACGCCGTGTCCCCGGTAGCGGGTGCCGACGGTCAGATCCTGGTGCGGCGTGCCCGCACCGGGGATGTGCGGGGTATCCGGCGGCTGGTCGACACGTACACCGACGACCGGCGACTGCTGAGCAAGGCCACCGTCACCCTCTACGAGGACGTGCAGGAGTTCCGGGTGGCGGTTCGGCCCGAGGACGGCGCCGTGGTGGGCTGCGGCGCGCTGCACGTGATGTGGGAGGACCTGGCGGAGATCCGCACGGTCGCGGTGGATCCGTCGTGTCGGGGCCTGCGGATCGGCCACCGGCTGGTGGGCGAGCTGATCGACGCGGCCCGGGAGTTGGGTGTGGCGCGGATCTTCGTGCTCACCTTCGAGACCCGGTTCTTCGCCTCGTTCGGGTTCGGGGCGATCGACGGTGCGCCGGTGCCGCAGCCGGTCTACGAGCAGCTGCTGCGCTCGTACGACGAGGGTGTCGCGGAGTTCCTGGACCTGGAGCGGGTCAAGCCGAACACCCTGGGCAACACCCGGATGCTGCTGCGCCTGTAGTCAGGCCCGCCGGGGATGCGCGGCGAAGAACTCCCACATCAGGTCGGTGGCCGACAGGCCCGCGGTGGATGCGGCGAGCTGCCCGGATGTCGCTCCCGGCCAGCTGTGGCCCATGTCGGGAATGGTGTAGACGCTGACCTCGCTGCCGTCCGCGCAGCCCGCCACCGTCCGGGTCACCCCCGGCACCCCGGACGCCTTCGGGCTCGGTCGGCAGGTGAGCCGCTGCTGCCAGGTCTGCATGCCGGTTTGGAAGATCGAGGCGTACCGGTCCTGGCCGCCGATGAAGGTGATCACGGAGACCGGGCTCTTCGGCACGTAGCTCTCGGACGTGGTCAGGGACCCGCTGTAGCCGCCGCTGACCACCCCGATCGCGGCGAACCGGCCCTCGCCCTCCACCGCCGCCCGGAAGCTCATGTCGCCGCCGTTCGAGATGCCGGTGAGGAAGACCCGGTTCGGGTCCGCGCGCCAGGTCTGCACTAGGTGGTCGGTGAGGGTGGTGAGGAAACCGACGTCGTCCGCTTTGCCGCAGCAGATCAGCGCGTTGAAGCCGCCGCCCAGCCCGTCGGGGTAGGCGACCAGCACGTTGTCCTTGTCGGCCTTGGCGTCCAGGCCCCCCAGCTCCTGCATCAAGGGGCCGGTTCCGGGGTAGAAGTGCAGCGCGATGACCAGGGCGGGCGGCCGGTTCGGGTCGTACCCGGGCGGGGCGTGCAGCAGGTAGGCGCGGTCCACCCCGTTGTGTCGCAGGGTGAGCCGGTGGTCGCCGGGCGCCGGGCGTTCGGTCGACGCCGAGGGTTGTGCGGACAGGGTCGACGAGGGTCGCCCCCGCTGACCACACGCCGCGACCACCACGATGAGGCACAGCCCCGTCAGCAATGCCAACATCCGTCGCACGTCGGCCACCCCTCGTCGACCCGTGGTCCACAGTGGGCGTGTTCCACTCGTGGATCAACCCTTTCGGTCCAGGGCGAAGGCGGGCAGGCTGTTCCCATGCTTCGGCTTCGGCTCGGGCCGGCGGACCTGTGCCGGGTGCGGTTCGGTGACCGGCTGCACCCGGTCGGGACCGCGCTGCTGGCCGGTCAGTGGCTGCGCGATCCGACGGTCGCGGTGATGGCGCCGGCCCTGGCCGAGCGGGCGGCGGCGGTCGAGGGCGCCGGCGACGCGCAGGCCGCCACCGCGATCCTGCGACACCTGCTGCCCGACCGGGGGCGTCTGCCGGACTTCGTCACCCCCCTCGACGGTCTGGAGTCCGTGGCGGCCGGCCTCGAAGCGATCCGGGCCGCGCCGGCGCGGCGGGTCCGCGCCGAGGTCACCGAGTCGTACGCCGACGCGGCCGCCACCCCGCTGCGGCGGCGGTTCGCGGCGGCCGACCCGGAGGTGCTGGACCTGTTCGGTCAGGCCGTGCGCACCTGGTTCGATGTCGTCCTGGCGCCGCACTGGCCCGATCTGGTGTCCACGCACCGGCAGCAGGTGACCTGCGCCAGCCAGCGACTGGCGCTGCACGGCCTGGCCGGCCTCTTCGGGGGGCTTCACCCGGCGATCCGGTGGCGTGAGCCGGTGCTGGAGGTGCGCACCTGGTGGGATGGGGAGTTGAGCGGCACCGGCCACGGGATCCTCCTGCTGCCCACCCCGTTGGCCGGTCCCCGCCCCCGGGTGCTGGTCGAGCCGGGCCGCCCGATCCTGCTCGTCTATCCGGCGCCGATGCCGCACCGGCCCGGCACGGCGGCGGGCGACTCCCTCGGGCGGCTGCTCGGCACGACCCGGGCGCTGGTGCTGCGGCGGCTCGCGGACGAGGGCGGGCTGAGCACGACCACGTTGTCCCGGGCCGTCGGGATCAGTCTCTCGTCGGCGTCGGAGCATGCCACCGCGTTGCGGGAGGCCGGCCTGATCGCCAGCGAGCGGGACGGTGGGGCCGTCCGGCACCACGTGACACCGCTCGGTGCGGGTGTGCTGGGGGCGGGCCCGGGGGCGGCCTGCTCCGAGGCGTGGCCCTCGGCTGGGCAAGCCGCCGGAGGGCCGCCGGTCCTACCGTAAGGTTGCTGCCGTGACGACGCGTGTGGCGGCCATCGACTGCGGGACCAACTCGATCCGACTGCTGGTCGCTGACCTGCCCGATTCGTCGGCCGGGCCGCAGGCTCCGCTGGTCGACGTGACCCGGCGGATGGAGATCGTCCGGCTGGGGCAGGGCGTGGACCGGACCGGCCGGCTGGCGCCGGAGGCGATCGAGCGGACCCGGGTGGCGCTGGCGTCGTACGCCGCCGACATCGAGAAGCTGGGTGCGGAGCGGGTGCGGATGTGTGCCACCTCGGCCTCCCGGGACGCCGCCAACGCCGCCGACTTCACCGAGATGGTGCAGCGCACCCTCGGGGTCGCGCCCGAGGTGGTCACCGGCGACGAGGAGGCCCGGCTCTCGTTCACCGGTGCGGTACGCGGGCTGCCCGCCGACGCGAAGGAGCCCTTCCTGGTCGTCGACATCGGCGGTGGCTCCACCGAGTTCGTGGTCGGTGACCGGGCCGACGGGGTCCGTGCGGCGATCTCGGTGGACATCGGCTGTGTCCGGATGACCGAGCGGCACCTGGCCGGAGACCCACCGACGCCGGAGCAGGTCGCCGCCGCGCAGACCGACATCGCGGCCGCGGTGGACCGGGCGCTCGCGGCGGTGCCTGGTCGGGAGGCGGCCACGCTGGTCGGCCTCGCCGGGTCGGTCACCACCGTGGTCGCCATCGCGCAGGGCCTGCAGGAGTACGACCCGGAGCGGATCCACCACGCCCGGGTGTCGTACGAGGCGGTGGCTCAGGTGACCGCGGACCTGCTGGGTCAGACCCGTGAGCAGCGGTTGGCGATCCCGGTGATGCACCCGGGTCGGGCCGACGTGATCGGGGCGGGCGCGCTGGTGCTCCGCGTGATCATGGAGCGGGCCGGGATGCCGTCGGTGGTCGCCTCGGAGCACGACATCCTCGACGGCATCGCCTGGAGCCTCCAGCCGGCCTCGAACTAGCTGGGTTGATCGACACGAGATCGGGGATGTCGGGGTTTCCGCTGACCGGGATGCCCCGACATCGCCGATCTGGAGCCGCCCAGCCGCCCAGCCGCCCAGTCGCCCAGCCACCCGGCCACCCGGCCACCCGGCGTGTCGGGATCGAATCGTTGACGCTACTTCGCATTGCACAGTAGTGTGCAGTGCGTGGACACCACACAGTTGCTGAAGGGCGTGCTCGATCTGGCCGTCCTCGCCGTGCTCCGGGAGGAGGACGGTTACGGTTATGACATCCTGCGCCGGCTGCGCGAGGCCGGCCTGGAAGAGGTCGGCGACGCCTCGGTCTACGGCACGCTGCGCCGCCTCTTCGCCGCCGGCCTGCTCACCACCTACGTCGTGCCGAGCGAATCCGGGCCGCACCGGAAGTACTACTCGCTCAACGCCGCCGGGCGTGACCAGTTGACCCGCTCCGGCAAGCTCTGGCGCTCGTTCGCCACCACCATGGACAGTCTGCTCGACGATCGGGGGATGGCGGCATGACCGTCACGGAGCAGGAAATCACCGACTACGTGGCACGGGTCCGGGCGGCGCTGGCCGACCTGCCGCCCGACCAGCGCGACGAGCTGACCGAGGACCTGCCCGACCACCTCGCCGAGGTGGCCGCCGAGGCCGACGGCACGCTGGTCGAGCGGCTGGGCGTGCCCGAGGCGTACGCCGCCGAGCTGCGGGCCGCCGCCGGTGCCCCGGCCAGCGGGCGCAACCTCGACCAGCGGGTCGCCGCCACCGTGGTCCGGTTCCGCAGCCGGCTGCGTGCCGTCGATACCCGGCTCGGTCCACCGCTGGGGTACGAGACGGCCAGCGACTTCCTCCGGTTGCTACGTCCCGGCTGGTGGGTGCTGCGCGGCTACCTGGCGGCGATGCTCGTCACCGTGATCAGCACCGGCGGCAGCTTCGGTCTGCTGCCCCGGTTTGGCGGCGAGCTGCTCGCCGGGCTGATCATGCTGGTCGGCTTCGTGCTCGCCTCGATCTGGCTCGGTCGTCGCTCCGCCCGACTGACCCGCTGGCCGCGATCGGCGATGCAGGTCGGCAGCGCGGTGCTGGTGGTCTTCGCGCTCGCCGCTCTGATGCAGGCGGAGGACCGGATGCGCTACGGCGACTACGGCTACGACCCGACGTCGGTCGACAATCCGTACGACCGGGTCCGGGACGTCTTCGTCTACGACAGCGAGGGCCGGCTCGTGGAAAATGCCCGGCTCTTCGACCAGAACGGCGACCCGATCCGGCTCGGCTACCCGGACTGCGCGGACCTGGCCGACGCCTATGCCAAGCCGTTGCTGCGGGCGTACCCGTACTGCCCGGACCAGGCGCCGTTCGGACCCCGGGCTCCGGGCGCGCCCGCACCGACCGCAGCTCCGGCGACAACGCCGAGCCCGGCGCCGACGGCGCCCCCGGCCACGACGCCCGGGACGGCCACCGGTGAGCCCACGGCGGGCCCGACCGCGACGCCGACCAGCACCCCGAGTGGCGAACCGACTCCCACCGCGACGGGCTGACGGACGATGTGAACTGGATCATGCAGACGAAGCTGGGAAATAGCTGAACGGACGAGGCGAGCGGGACGACGCCGTAAATCAATGATCGTTACGGTGTCGTCTGCTCATCAATCCCTCGGAAGGACCCCCCGTGTCAGAGCAGGTCGCACCGCCCCCCGCGTCCGACGCCGTGCCGCCCCAGCCGGCCGTCGAGACGCCGCCGCCGGCCGAGCCGGAGGCGAAGAAGTCCGGTGCAAAGAAGGCGTTCGGCATCGTCGGCGCGATCCTCGTGTTCGTCGTCATCGCCGGCCTGAAGTTCGGTGTCGGCTCGGCGATCGGCAACTACCTGAACAAGGACGAGACCGCCGACGCCAAGGCCGGCGACTGCATCGCCGAGCTGCCCGAGATCACCGGCACCGAGGAGGAGGAGGTCGACGGCGCCAAGGTCGTGGAGTGCACCTCCACGGACGCGGCGTACAGCGTGGTCGGTCGGGTGGACGGGCAGACCGAGGCCCAGGCCAAGGCCGGCACCGCCTGCGACCAGTACCTGAAGGAAGGCGAAGAGGGTTACGTCTTCTACAACATCGAGCCGGGCAAGACGGGCTACCTGCTGTGCCTGACGAAGAAGGCCTGACCGGAGCACCGACAGACGGCAGCAGCACGAACGACGGCGGCGGGGATGCTTCCCCCGCCGCCGTCGGCGTACCCGGGGTCACCGCCGGGCGAACGGGAGGTGAATGCCACTGTTCCCGCGTCTTCCCGGGGGGTGGCGTGGCGTGGCAGGCTACCGGCACGTAGGACCACTGGGCGACCAGCCAACGATGACTGACCGCTAGGAGGACGGCCGATGGGCGAGATGGTGAGCTACCGCAGCAACGGGGGGACGAGCGAGGGGTATCTCGCGATACCCGCCAGCGGCCTGGCCAGCCCCGCCGTCATCGTCATCCAGGAGTGGTGGGGCCTGGTCCCGCACATCCGGTCGGTGGCGGACCGGTTCGCCGAGGCCGGCTTCGTCGCCCTCGCCCCGGACTTCTACCACGGTGAGACCACCAGCGAGCCGGACGAGGCGCAGCGGCTGCTGATGGCGATGCGGATGGACGAGGCGGCGAAGGACATCGCCGGCGCGGCCGACTACCTCGCCGGGCGA
The DNA here is from genome assembly GCF_042897975.1 of Micromonospora sp. NPDC000668. NCBI lineage: Bacteria > Bacillati > Actinomycetota > Actinomycetes > Micromonosporales > Micromonosporaceae > Micromonospora > Micromonospora sp. NPDC000668. The sequence goes on along the minus strand of NZ_JBIAYP010000002.1, from coordinate 279,241 downwards.
CCGGAGGTCACCGGCAAGGTCGGTGCGGTGGGCTTCTGCGCTGGCGGCAGCCTGGCCCTCTGGTCGGCGACCCTCTCCGAGCGGATCGTCGCCACCGCTGGCTTCTACCCCGTGCTGCCCTGGGAGTCGATGAGCCCCGTGTGGGGCGACTACGCCGGCAAGGCCGCCGTCATCCACTGCTCCGAAGAGGACGGCACCTCCGCCGCCGAGGGCGTGCAGACCGCCCGCCAGGCCATCGAGGAGGCCGGCGGCACCTGCCACCTCTACGACTACCCGGGCACCTCGCACGCCTTCTTCAACGACGACCGGCCGGAGGCGTTCGACCAGCGCGCCGCCGCCAGCGCCTTCGCCCGCACCCTGGAACTCTTCCGGGCCAAGCTTGGCTGAGCCGCGTACCCCGGAGCAGGTGGTCGCCCGCGCAGCGCGGGCGACCGACCTGGCCGACCTGGACGCCGCGGTGAGCGACTGTTTCGCCTGCCCCCGACTGGTCCGGTGGCGGGAGGAGGTGGCCCGCACCCGCCGGGCCGCCTTCCGCGACCAGGAGTACTGGGGCCGCCCGGTCCCGGGTTTCGGCCCCGCCGACGCGCGGATCGCCATCCTCGGGCTGGCGCCCGCCGCGCACGGCGGCAACCGCACCGGCCGGATCTTCACCGGTGACCGCTCGGGTGACGTGCTCTTCGCCGCCCTGCACCGGGCCGGGCTGGCCAATCAGCCGACCAGTGTCGCCGCTGACGACGGGCTGGCCCTGCGGGACACCCGGATCTTCGCGGCCGTCCGGTGCGCGCCGCCGGACAACAAGCCCACCCCGGTCGAGCGGGACACCTGCGCGCCCTGGCTGCACCGCGAGGTCACGCTGATCCGGCCCACCCTGCGCGTCGTGGTCGCGCTCGGTGCGTTCGCGTGGGCCGCGTGGTGGCCGGTGCTGCGCCAGGTGTACGGGCAGCGCCCGCCCAGCCCGCGACCGGCGTTCGGCCATGGGGCACACTGGTCCGGCACGGCCGCACCGGAGCTGCTCGGCTGCTACCACGTCAGTCAGCAGAACACCTTCACCGGGCGGCTGACACCAGTGATGCTGGACGATGTCTTCGGTCGGGCCAAGCAGCTGGCCGGAGTGGACTGAGCGCGTGGGGTGGTGGCGATGACGGACGGAACGCGCCCGCCCACGCCGTCCCCGGCCACCGAGGCGGGGGTGCTGCGTCCGGCGGTCGGCCTGCTCCGCCGTTGGTGGCCGGTTGGTGCGGTCGCCGCTCTGCTCGTCGGGGCCACGCTGGCCGCCGCGCACTCGTCGATCGGTGCCAGCCGGATCCCGCCGGTGGAGCAGGTCCCCTGGGTCCCCGAGTACCCGACCGCCGAGCCGCCGCCGTCGATTCCGGTCGAGCCGCGTGACGCCGGCGAGGCCACCCAGGCGCACATCCCGCAGTGGATCGCGACGGTGGCGATGGTGCTGCTCGGGCTGGCCATCCTCGCCGCTCTCGGCTACCTCGGCTGGATCCTGCTGCGGGGCCTCCGCCGCCGCCGGGCCACCCGCGCGCTGCCCGGACAGTGGTCCCGGCGTACGGCCGAGGGCACCGCCCGGGAGGTGGTCGCCGCCCTCGACGCCGGCCTGGTGGAGCTCGACGACCGGGACACCGACCCCCGCGTGGCGGTGATCGCCTGCTGGGTCCGCCTGGAGGAGGCCGCTGGCGCAGCCGGTGTTTCCCGGCGGGCCGGGGACACCCCCACCGACCTGGTCACCCGTCTGCTGCGCGGCGATCCGGCGGCCGGGGTGCCGGCGATCGTCAGCACCGACGTGCTGGCGGAGTTCGCGCACGTCTACCGCGAAGCCCGGTACGCCACCCGACCGGTCGACGAGCGCACCCGTGACCAGGCCCGCGCCGCGCTGCGCCGGCTGCGCCACGAACTGGCCACGGTGGCACCCACCTCGGAGGTGCCGGCTTGAGCAGCACCAGCATCGACGACCTGCTCGCCTTCGAGGAGGAGCCGGCGCCGGTCGGCCCGCAGTCGCGTGGCGGTCGGTCCCGACTGGTGCTGCGCTCGCTCGCGATCGCCGCCGCGGTGGTCGTGGTGTTGGTCGTCGGCCTCCGCGGGGTCGGCCTCCAGGTCTCTCTGCCCGTGCTGATCGCCGGGGTGCTCGCCGTGCTGGCGGTCCGCCGGGTCACCGTCCTGCTCGCGCCGCCACCGCCGCCACCGGGGGGCCGGGTGGCGACGGGCGAGGATGACGGCAGCTACAACTGGGGAGCCCGGGACGCGCTGCGCGCCGCGATCAATCGCTGGGAGTGGCCGCTCGACTGGTCCAACACGCGACCCGAACGCTTCAGCAGCGTGATCCTGCCCCGGATCGGTGAGTTGGCCGACGAGCGGATGCGCCTGAAACACGGCGTCACCCGTGAGTCGGACCCGGCCCGCGCCCGTGTCCTGCTGGGCGACCGACTGTGGACGTTCCTGGAAAGCCCGCCTCGCCGCCCCCCGTCGCCGCGCGACCTCGCGGTGATCGTCGCCGAACTGGAGAAGATCTGATGAACGACGTGGACCGGAGCTTGCCCGCCGCCGAGGTCGGCCAGCTGGCCCGGGCGGTCCTGGATGCGGTCGGCACCGTCGTGGTCGGCAAGCGGGACGCGTTGGAGCTTGTCCTCGCCGGCATCCTGGCCGGTGGGCACGTCCTGTTGGAGGATCTGCCGGGGCTGGGCAAGACGCTCACCGCGCGCTCCTTCGCCCAGGCGCTCGGGCTGGACTTCCGACGGCTCCAGTTCACCCCGGATCTGCTCCCCGCCGACGTCACCGGCTCGTTCCTCTACGACCAGCGCAACGGCGACTTCACCTTCCGGGCCGGCCCGATCTTCACGAACCTGCTCCTCGCCGACGAGATCAACCGGACGCCCCCGAAGACCCAGTCCGCGCTGCTCGAAGCGATGCAGGAGAAGCAGGTCTCGGTGGAGGGGGTGACCTACAAACTGGACGAGCCGTTCCACGTGCTGGCCACCGCCAACCCGATCGAGTACGAGGGCACGTACCCGCTGCCCGAGGCGCAGCTGGACCGCTTCCTGCTCCGGGTCTCGTTCGGCTACCCGGACCACGAGGAGGAGTGGGAGGTGCTCCGCCGCCGGATGAGCCGCCGCCGCGAGGAGGCGGAGATCAAGCCGGTGGTCGACGCGGCCACCCTGCGGGCGATGCAGGCCGCGCTGGAGGACGTCGTGGTGGAGGACTCCATCGGCCGCTACATCGTGGCGCTCACGGCGGCCACCCGGGAGCACCCGTCGGTGCTGGTCGGCGCCTCGCCGCGTGGCTCGCTGGCGCTGCTGCTGCTGGCCCGCGTCCGCGCGGTGTTCGGCGGCCGGGACTACGTGGTGCCGGAGGACGTCAAGGAGGTGGCGGCGCCCGCGCTGGCCCACCGGATCACCCTGCGCCCGGAGATGTGGCTGCGCCGGGTCGACCCGGCGTTCGTGGTCGGCGAGGTGCTGGAGGCAACCCCCGCGCCGGCCAGCGGCGCACTGCCCAGCTACGCCGCCGGCGGGCCCCGGCGCTGATGACCGGACCGACCGTGCCCGTGCCGCGATCCGCCGAGCCGGAGCCGGCGACCGGTTGGGCACCCACCTGGGCGCTCAGCCGGGCGGTGCTGCTCGCCGGCCTGCTGCTGGTGGCGGGCGTGCTGCTGGGACGGGTCGACCTGATCGTGCTGGCCGCCCCGTTCGCGCTGGGCACCGCGTACGCGCTGCGCCGCCGGCCCACCGCGCTGCCGCAGGTCTGGATCACCCCGGGTGACGACGGGCCGCTGGTCGAGGGCGGCGAGGTGACGGCGGCGGTGAGCGTCGGCAATCCGGACACGGTCGACTACGACCTGGTGGTGGTGCGGTCCCGGGTGTCGCCGTGGCTGCGGATCGAGCGGGCCGGCTTCGCCCGCGACGAGTCGCCCGGCGACGCGACCCCCGACGGTGGTGCGACCCCCAACGGTGGTGCGGTACCGACCGGCGGGACGGGCCGCTCCGTCGCCGACCGGCCGTTCGTGACCTCGGTGCCGACGTCGGAGGCCGTGGACCTGGAACTGGCCGGCCGGGCCCTGCGCTGGGGTCGGCATCCGGTCGGTCCGGCCGGCGCCCGGGTCGCCACGGCGGGTGGCCTGCTGGTCTCCCGGGCGGTGATCACCGAGCCGGTCCGGGTGCGGGTCTATCCGCGGACCGAGCCGTTCGAGGCGGTGGAGGCGATGCCTCGGGCCGCCGGCCTGGTCGGGGCACACCACTCCCGCCGGCCGGGCGAGGGCGGCGAGTTGGCCGGCGTCCGGATCTTCGCCCCGGGTGACCGGCTGCGCCGCATCGACTGGCGGGTCTCACTGCGTGCCCGGCAACTGCACGTGGCGGCCACCCTCTCCGACCGGGACGCGGAGGTGGTGGTGCTGCTCGACGTGCTCGCCGAGGCCGGCCGGTCCGGCGGCGTGGGCGGCGCGGCCTCGGTGCTGGACACCACCGTGCGGGCCACCGCCGCGATCGCCGAGCACTACCTGCACCGGGGCGACCGGGTCTCGCTGCTGGAGTACGGCCCGGCGGCCCGGCGGCTGCGCCCGGCGGCCGGTCGCCGGCAGTACCTGACGGTGCTGGAGTGGCTGCTCGACGTGCGCGCCCAAGCCTCCCAGCACGAGCCGTACGACCAGGTGTTCGGCCCGCAACTGCTCTCGTCGGACGCGTTGGTGGTGGTGCTCACCCCGCTGCTGGACGAGCGGTCGGCACAGATGCTGGCCCGGCTGACCCGCGCCGGGCGGTTCGTGGTGGCGGTCGACACGCTGCCGACCGACCTGACGCCGCCCAAGGACCGGGGCTGGGCCGAGGTGGCGTACCGGCTGTGGCGGCTGGACCGGGAAACCATGATCGGGCAGCTCCGGGAGCACGGGGTGCCCGTGGTGCGCTGGGCCGGCGCCGGCAGCCTGGACCAGGTGCTGCGGGACGTCGCCCGGCTGGCCACCGCCCCGAGGGTTGGTGGCCGGTGAGCGCGAGGAGTGAGGGCGGGCATCCATGATCGACACCGTCACCGGGAGGGTCAGGGCAGCGCAGGACGCCTTCGCCCGGATCAGCCCCGCCCCGCTCATGGTCCGGGCCGGGATCTTCGTCAGTGTGCTGGCCGGGTTCGCGCTGGCGTTCCCCGCCGAGGTGCTGACCGGCCGGCCGCTGCTCTTCATGGCGGTGGCCGCGCTGTTGCCCGCGGTGGGCCCGCGCCGGGTCTGGCCGACCTTCACGGCGCTGGTCACGGTCGGTGGCTGGTTGCTCGCCACCGACGGGTACGGCCGGCCGGTGGCACTGTGGCGGCTGCTCGCCCTCGCCGCGCTGCTCTACCTGGCGCACACCCTGTGCGCGCTGGCCGCACTGCTGCCCTATGACGGGGTGGTGGACCCGGAGCTGATCACCCGCTGGTTGCTGCGGGCGGCCGCGGTGCTGCTGGGTACCGCCGTGCTGGGGGTGCTGCTGTTGCAGGTCGCCGGCCTGGGCGGGGACAGCGGCCACCAGTGGGCCACCGTGCTGGGGCTGCTGGTGGCGGTGGGGACGGCCGGGTTGCTCGGCTGGCTGCTGCGCCGCAGGTAAACCGGACGTGCCGAACGGGTTACCCAGGTCACAGGGGTTGTGCTCCGTCACAGAAGGGGGGCGCAAGCGGGATTACCTGAGCCGCCCGGGGAAAGATAGATGACGTGAATCCGAAGCGGATCCTTGTGGTGGGTGCCGGGCACGTCGGTCTTTACGCCGCCCTGCGCCTGTCGAAGAAGCTCAGCTCCCGTGAGGCTGAGGTCATCGTGGTTGACCCCCAGCCGCACATGACGTACCAGCCGTTCCTGCCCGAGGCCGCGGCGGGCAACATCTCCCCCCGGCACTCCGTGGTGCCGCTGCGGCGGGAGTTGCGTCGGTGCACGGTGGTGGCGGGCACGGTCACCCGTGTCGAGCACGACCGCAAGGTGGCCACCGTGCAGCCGATCGCCGGCCCGGTCCGGGAGATCGCGTACGACCACGTGATCGTGGCCCCGGGTTCGGTGTCGCGGACGCTGCCGATCCCCGGCCTGCACGAGCACGGCATCGGGTTCAAGACCATCGGTGAGGCGATCTACCTCCGCAACCACGTGTTGGACCGACTGGACGTGGCGGCTGTCACCCCGGACCCGGAGGTCCGCCGTTCGGCGCTGACGTTCACCTTCGTCGGTGGTGGCTACGCCGGCATCGAGGCGCTCGCCGAGATGGAGGACATGGCCCGCGACGCCATGCGCTACTACCCGGAGCTGAAGCCGGAGGACATGCGCTGGGTGCTGGTCGAGGCCACCCAGCGGGTGCTGCCCGAGGTGGACCGGGACATGGGTGCCTACACGGTGCAGCAGCTGCTCAAGCGGAACATGGACATCCGGCTGGACACCCGGCTGGAGTCCTGCGTCGACGGGGTGGTCAAGCTCTCCGACGGTGACAGCTTCCGCTCCGACACGATCGTCTGGACGGCCGGCGTGAAGCCGTCGCCGATGTTGGACGCCACCGACTTCCCGCGCGACGACCGTCGGCGGGTCACCTGCCTGCCGACCCTCCAGGTGGTCGACGGTGACCGGGTGGTCGAGGGCGCGTGGAGTGCCGGTGACTGCGCCGCGGTGCCCGACCTGACCAAGGAGCCGGGCAACTACTGCTCGCCGAGCGCCCAGCACGCGGTCCGCCAGGCCGCCCAGATGGCCGACAACATCGCGGCGGTGATCCGAGGCCGCGAGCCGGTCAACTACAAGCACAAGCACGTCGGCAGCGTGGCCAGCCTCGGCCTGCACAAGGGCGTCGCCCAGGTGTACGGGATCAAGATGACCGGCTGGCCGGCCTGGTTCATGCACCGGACGTACCACATGAGCCGGATCCCGTCGTTCAACCGCAAGGTCCGGGTGGTGGTGGACTGGTCGCTGGCGTTCTTCCTGAAGCGCGAGGTGGTCGCCCTGGGCCAGCTGCACGACCCGCGCGAGGAGTTCGTCGAGGCGTCCCAGCCGGTTGGCGCCCCCCGCGTCTGACCCGATCGACGAACAGGGCCCCCGCCGCACCGTTCCTGGTGCCGCGAGGGGCCCTGTTCGACGTCCGGGTCAGACCCGCCATGTCCAGGCGTCGGCGATCCGGGTGGCCGGGCCGTAGAGCTGTTCCAGGGTGGCGCGCAGGCTCTCCACGTGTGGGGCGTCGTCGGCCAGCGCCACGCAGGACGCGCCCCAGAAGTCCGCGTCCCGGGCTGCCTGCCGGCGCTGCTCGTCACCGATGGGCGGCTGGTCGCCGCGTCGGGCCACGTCCGCCAGCAGCGCGGAGGTGGGCTGCTTGAAGGTGCCCATCGCCGCGGTGCCGCCCCGGCCGTACGGGCCGATGAAGAAGCCCTCGGGCAGACCGAAGCCGGCGTCGGCGGCGGCCGCCCAGCGCATCGGCCACGGCTCCTTGGGAGTGGGCAGCGGCACCGGGACCAGCACCCCGCCGGGGCGGACACACTGCCGCCAGTGCCCGCCGGTGATGAACTCCGGCAGGGCGGGTCGCTCGGCGGTCGGCAGGGGGGCCGGGAAGATCGGCAGCAGCGCCGCGACGACGGCCAGCGGCACCAGCCGTCGCGCCCGACCGGTGCTCTGCAGTGCCCGGTCGACCGCCAGCACCAGCAGCGTCGCGACGATCGGGAGCAGCGCCAGGCCGAACCGCATCGGCAGGGCGCCGTCCACCACCGGCAGCCCGGCCAGCAGGGCGTACGGGCCGGGCAGCGCGGTCCGGGTGCCGCCGAGCACCACCTCCGGGCCGAGCGAGAGCGCGCCCATCGCCAGGGCGGCTGCCACGCACGCGAGCACCAGCCGGCGCCGCCCGGCCCAGATCGCGCTGGCCACTGCGACCAGCAGCAGCGGCCAGCCGAGGAACGTGTTGTACTCGGCCGGGCCGGTGGTCAGCCGGGCGGATTCGTCGCTGCCGGCCACCGACAGTGGGGAGACTGTCCACCAGCTGCTGAGGTCGGCCGAGAAGTAGTCGGGGCTGAACATCCCGTCGGCGACCCCCTGCGGCCCGGCGAACTGGAACCACAGCGGATACCCCAGCACCAGCAGGGCCAGCCCGGCGGCGATGGCCAGCCCGCCGGCGAACGCGGGCAGCGCCCGCCGGGCCAGGTCCCGGTCCGCCATGGCGTAGCTGACCGCCATCACCAGCAGCGTGACGGCGGCGAGGAAGAGCACCTCCTCGCCGATGAAGACCTGCGCGGTGACGGCGGCGGCCAGCCCGGCCGCGGAGCTGAAGATCCGCCGCCGGTCCAGCCCAGCGGGCCGGGCGCCGTCGATCCCGCTGTGGGTGGCGGGCGACGTGGGCTTCGGGTCGGACGCTCGCAGTAGCCGGATCACCAGCCAGACGATCACCGGCACCAGCCATTGGGCGGTCATGTGCAGGTGGCTGTTGGTCTGCGAGATCATGCCCGGGCCGAACCCGCACAGCCCTCCGCCGAGCGCGGCGGCGAGCCGGCGGGCGTGCAGCGTCCGGTGGAACAGCAGGTACCAGGCGACGGCGGTGCCGGCCAGGTTGGCGGCGGCGAGCAGCGCGAAGGTGACCGGCGCGCCGAGCAGCAGGGTGATCGGTGCGCAGACGATGCCGAGCGCGATGACCGTGGTGTTGGCCATCATGTTGACCCCGTCGGGGGCGTTGAGCCGGTCGGTGAGCAGGCTGAAGTCGCCGAGGAGCGCTCGCGCGTCGACCGCCAGGAACCACTCGTAGAGGGCCTGGTCCTCGGGGTTGAGCGCCATGACCCGCCCGCCCGGGTCGGGCCACAGGCCGTGGGTCAGCCAGCCAGCCAGGACAGTGCAGATCAAGGCGACCAGCAGGTCCGCCCGGTGCCGGCGAACGGCGGACAGCAGCCGGACGGCCCAGGCGAGGCGGTTGATCTGATCGGAGCGGCGGAATGCCTGCTCAGGGGCGGCGTCGGGGGCCGTGGGGGCTGCGCTGCTCACGCCATCGACCCTAGTGCGGGCTGGCCGGCGGGGTACGCCGGGTCGCCAACGACCCGCTACGGTGACACTGCACCGTGCGTGTCGGCGCGCCGGTGCCACCCGCCCGGGTGGTGGAACGGCAGACACGGCCGCCTTAAAAGCGGCTGCCGCAAGGCGTGCGGGTTCGACCCCCGCCCCGGGCACCAGCCGCCACGGGCCGCATTCCCATTCGTGATCACCAGGAGTTGGCCGGGCCGTTTACTCTTGGAGGGCACGTTCACGTGCAAACGACCCCCTGAGGGAGGCCAGACAGTGAAGACCTCGAACCCGGTGCTCGCCCGGCTCGGCCAGGCGGCCGAGCGGGAGCGTTCCGCCGGGTACGCACCGACCGGGCCGTACGGACAGCCCGGCATTCCCCAGCAGTACCCGTCCCAGGCCGGTTACCCGGCAGCGCCGCCCACCGTGGCGCCCATGACCGTCGACGACGTGGTCGTCAAGACTGTCGCCCTGCTCGGCATCCTCGGCATCTCCGCCGCGGCCGCCTGGGTGCTCGTGCCCGACTCGCTGGTCGGTGCCGCCTGGATCGGCGCGGCGGTGGTCGGCCTGGTGCTTGGCCTGATCATCTCGTTCTCCCGGATGGCCAACCCGGCGCTGGTCATCACGTACGCGGTCGTCGAGGGTGTCTTCGTCGGCATGGTCAGCAAGGCGTTCGAGTCGGCGTTCGACGGCATCGTGCTGCAGGCCGCCTCGGCGAGCTTCGGCATCTTCTTCCTGATGGCGATCCTCTACCGGGCGAAGGTCATCCGGGCCACCCCGGCCTTCGTCAAGGGCATGATCGCGGTGATGACCGGCCTCTTCGCGGTCATGCTGATCAACCTGGTGCTGGCCCTGTTCGGCGTCAACACCGGCCTGCGTGACGGCAGCCCGCTGGCCATCGGCTTCAGCCTGGTCTGCATCGTGGTCGCGTCGCTGAGCTTCGTGCTCAGCTTCAAGGAGATCGAGGACGGCGTCCGGATGGGCCTGCCCCAGCGCTACTCCTGGACGGCCGCCTTCGGCATCCTGGTCAGCCTGGTCTGGCTCTACATCGAGATCCTGCGCCTGCTGAGCTACTTCCAGGGCGACGACTGACCTCGTCCGCGCTGCTGACCGGCGCCCGCTCCCGCTTCTGCGGGGGCGGGCGCCGTCGTCTGTACCGGGCGCGCTGTTTGGCCGCCGTCGCCGGCCGGCCCGGGGCAGAGTGACTGCGAGGGGGTACGCGGGCAGAGGAGGCGGCGGTGCGCAGCAACAACCCGGTGCTCAACCGGCTGGACGAGACCGGCCGGGTGGAGGCCCGGGTGCTCGGCACCCGCGACGTCGAGGCGATGACCGTCGACGACGTGGTGGTCCGCACGGTCGGGTTGCTGCTCGTCACCGTCGTGGCTGCGGCGGTGTCCTGGGCGGTGGTGCCGGAGGCGGCCTGGCTGCCCGCCGCGCTGGCCGGCAGCGCTCTCGCCTCGATCGTGCTGGTCCTGGTCATCTCGCTGCGCGGGATCACCAACCCGGTACCGATCGTCGCCTACGCCGTGCTCCAGGGGCTGCTGCTGGGGGTGGCCAGCCGCGCCTTCGAGCTGATCTATCCGGGCATTGTGGTGCAGGCGGTGGCCGGCACCTTCGGCGTCTTCCTCGGCATGGCGGCGCTCTACCGGGCCCGGGTGATCCGGGCGACGCCCCGGCTGGCCCGCCTGGTGATCGGCACACTGCTCGGCATCGCCGTGCTCAGCGTGGTCAACCTGGTGTCGTACCTGATCTCCGGGCGCCCGGGGTTGGCGACCTACAGCGCCAGCGGGGAGGTCGGCTGGCTGGCGTACGCCTTCTCGGTGGTGGCCATCATCGCCGGCGCGTTCAGCTTCATCCTCGACTTCGACCTCGTCGAGCGCTCGGTGCGCGACGGTCGACCCCGCCGGTACGCGTGGTTGAGCGCGTTCGGCCTGATCACCGGGTTGGTCTTTCTCTACTGGCAGTTGCTGCGGCTGCTCAGCTATCTGCGTCGCTGACCGGCCCGGCGAGACGCGGCCGGTGGCGGCCGTAGACTCGGTGGCGATGAGCGCAGCGGAGTTGGACCAGGCCGTGCAGTCGCTGGTCCGTCAGATCGGGCACTGGCAGCAGCCTCGTTGGGCGGCGGTCGCGACCACCGGCAACGTGCCCCGCGCCGACCTGGTGCACCGACTCGTGCAGGAGATCGCCAACCTGACCGCCGACGCCGAGGGTGAGCCCCGCCGGGTGGTGCCTCGGCTGGACAACGACCTGGCCCTGCCGGATCAGTTGCGGGTGGTGGCGGCGGATCTGATCGCCGCCGGGCCGGGTGCCGAGGCGCTGGCCCGGGCCGCCGCCGAGGTGACGGCGACCCGCAGCGCGCTCTGACGTCGGCTCAGTTGAGCCGCTCCAGCACCATGGCCATGCCCTGGCCGCCACCGACGCACATGGTCTCCAGACCGATGGTCTTGTCGTGCCACTCCAGCGCGTTGAGCAGGGTGCCGGTGATCCGGGCGCCGGTCATGCCGAACGGGTGGCCGACCGCGATGGCGCCGCCCATCACGTTCAGCTTCTCCTCCGGGATGCCCAGCTGCCGGTAGGAGGGGATGACCTGCGCGGCGAACGCCTCGTTGATCTCGACCAGGTCGACGTCGTCGATGGTCATGCCGGCCCGCCGCAGCGCCTGCCGGGACGCCTCGACCGGCCCGAGACCCATGATCTCCGGCGAGAGTGCGGTCACGCCGGTGGAGACGATCCGGGCCAGCGGGGTCAGCCCGAGCTCCTCGGCCCGCTGGGCGCTCATCACCACGACGGCGGCGGCGCCGTCGTTGAGCGGGCAGCAGTTGCCGGCGGTGATCCGGCCGTCCGGGCGGAACACCGGCTTCAGGCCGGCGACGGCATCGAGGGTCACGCCGGCACGCGGGCCGTCGTCGGTGCTCACCACGGTGCCGTCCGGCGTGGTGACCGGGGTGATCTCCCGGGCCCAGAAGCCGTCGGCGATGGCCTTCTCGGCCAGGTTCTGGCTGCGGACGCCGAACTCGTCCATGTCGGCGCGGGTGACGTCGTACACCTGGGCCAGGTTCTCCGCGGTCTGCCCCATGGTCAGGTAGATGTCCGGCAGCTCTCCGGACTCGCGGGGGTCGGTCCACACCTCGGCGCCGCCCTGGGCGCGGCTCTTCGAGCGCTCACCGGCGGCCGCGAAGCGCGGGTTCTCCCAGCCGCCGCCGACCAGCGCCTGCGCCTCGGGGGGAAGCCCGTCGGAGCTGCCCCGGGCGTAGCGGGAGACCATCTCCACGCCGGCGGAGATGAACACGTCGCCCTCGCCGGCGCGGATCGCGTGCATGGCCATCCGGGTGGTCTGCAACGAGGAGGCGCAGTAGCGGGTCAGCGTGGCGCCGGGCACGGTGTCCAGCCCGAGCAGGGTGGCCACCACCCGTCCCATGTTGAAGCCCTGCTCGCCGCCGGGCAGGCCGCACCCGAGGTAGAGGTCGTCGATCGTGGTCGGGTCGAGCTGGGGGATCTTGTCCAGGGCGGCCTGGACGATGGTCGCGGCGAGGTCGTCGGAGCGGACGTCGCGCAGGGACCCCTTGTGCGCCCGGCCGATGGGGGAGCGGGCGGTGGCGACGATGACGGCGTCGCGGGACGACTCAATCGGCATGGAACCACGTTAACCCGCCGGTAACTTGGCACGGAAGAAGCCCGCCCGGCGGGAAATGTCACCCCGGACCGGGCCGGTCTAGCGCCGGGAGGCGACCGCCGCCGCTGCCGCGACGGCGGGCAGCAGGGCGTGCGCCCACACCCGGTAGCCGTCGGCGGAGGGGTGGAAGCCGTCGTGACAGAGCGTCCCCGCGTCGGCCCGGAACACCGGCCCGGTCTCGGTGGCCAGGTCGACCACCGTGCCGCCGGCGTCCAGCACGGCCGTGGTCTGGGCGTGGGCCACCCGCCGCCCGGACCAGCCGACCAGTTGGCGCAGCGGAGGTGCGATGGCCCGCACAGCGCCGAGGTCGGGGCAGGTGCCCACCACCACCTCGACCCGCGCCTCGCGCAACCGGTGCACGGCCGCGCCGAGATACGCCGCCGCGTCGGCGGGCCGGCGCAGCCCGGTGGCGTCGTTCGTGCCGATCAGGATCAGCGCCACGTCGGGCCGCTCGCCGAGCAGGGCTCGCGCCACCTGGGTGGACAGGTCCGTCGAGCGGGACCCGGAGACACCGACGCTGGACAGGTGCACCCGCCGGCCGGCCGGACCCTCGGCCAGCAGGTTGGCCATCTGCCCGCCGATGGTGTCGTCGAGCCGGTCGACGCCCACGCCCAACGCCGACGAGTCACCGAGCAGCACCAGCCGAAGAGGCGGTGCGCCGGCCCGGCCGATCGTGGCCCGTAGGGCCAGCCCCAGCTCCGGCTGGGCGTAGCGCCGGTGCCGGGCGACGAACGCCTCGCCGGCCAGGACGGCGGCGCCGCCCACGGTGCCGGCGAGCAGCGAGAGCACCGCCGCCCGACCCAGTCGGCCCGGGAAACCGGCGGTCACGCCCCGCTCGCTGCGCTCGTTCATGCCAGTCCCTCCACTGTCGAAGTGTCCGTGGCGGACCCGCGCTGCGGCACCGCACCGACACCGAAGAACGCCCGGCGGCGCAGTTGCGCCCACCGACCGGCCGGCCCTCGGTCGTGGCCCCGGACCTGCGTGCCGCTGACCTCCGTGCCGGCGTGCCGGGCCGCCTCCTGCGCGGCCTCCGGCAGCGACCGTACGCCCTCGCCCGGCACCGGTGTGACCCGTCGTTCCTGCCCCGCGCCGAGCGCGGAGATCATCGTCGGCAGCAGCGCGGCGGCGGCCACCGCGTACCCCTCGGCGGAGGGATGGAACCGGTCCCAGGCGAACATCCGCGTCGGTTCGGCGGCGAAGCGGGGGCCGAGCAGGTCACCAAGGGAGACCGTCCAGCCGCCGGCCTCGACGACGGCCACCGTCTGGGCGGCGGCGAGCTGCCGGCTCCACCGGTGCGCCAGCCACCGCAGCGGGGGCTGGATCGGGCGGATCGCGCCCAGGTCGGGGCAGGTGCCGACGACCACCTCGCAGCCGGCGTCGCGCAGCGTGTGGACCGCTTCGACCAGGTAGCGCACGGCCAGCCCGCGCGGGGTGCGGTTGGTGATGTCGTTGCCGCCGATGAGGATCACCGCGATGTCGGGCTGGCACTCCAGCGCGGCCTCCACCTGGTGCCGGAGCGCCGACGAGATGGCTCCGACCACCGCGTAACGGTGCAGCCGCACCGGCCGTTGCAGCCGGCGGCACAGGCCGGTGGCGAGCAGGGCGCCGGGCGTCTCCCGGCGGCGGTGCACCCCGTAGCCGGCGGCCGACGAATCGCCGAGCACGACCATGGTGAGCGCGGGGCCGGGGAACTTGGCGCCGTACACCCCGTCGCAGCGCGGCGGCGGCGCCTCGGCCATCGGGATGGTGCGCCGCGCCTGGCGGGCCTGCCCGAGCAGCACCCCGCCGGTCGCGACCACGGCCGCCGCAGTGGCGCCCGTGCCAATGGCAGCCAGGCGGGCGACCCGCCGGGCCTGCCGCCAGCGCGGACCAACGGGTACGACGGAACCAGCCACCCCCATACCGCGAGATTATCGCGCCGGTCCGACACGGCGCTGTCGTCGTGACGGCTCGCGGGTGCCTGGAAATCGACGCGACGGGGTACCTGACCGGGGGAGGCCGGCCGACTTGCGGCGACCCGCCACGCTGATCCGGCGGAGAGGAGCGCGACGATGGGGAAGACACTGAAGCGCAGCGCGGCATTCACGGCCCTGGCCCGAGCACTGGCGTCCGGGGCACGGGGTGGGCCCTCGCTGGGCGCCCGGTTGGCGGCGCTGCCCCGGATGATCAGGGCCACCACCCGGGGGCAGTACGACGGAGGCCTCCGGCTGGCCCTGATGACCGCGGCGACGGCGTACATCGTCTCGCCGATCGATCTGCTCCCGGAAATCCCACTGGCGATCTTCGGGCTGGCCGACGACGCGGTCATGATCACCTGGTTGGCCGGCAGCGTGCTCGCCGAGACCGACCGCTTCCTGGAGTGGGAGGCGCGTCGCGACTCGGTCATCCCCGGAGGGGTGGTGCCCTGACGCCACGTACCCTGGGCGGCGAGGAAACGTCTGCCCGGCCGCCGTTGCCGGCGCCGCAACGAAGGGCACACCGTGCAGTACTACGACAACGTCGTCGACATGATCGGCAACACCCCGCTGGTACGTCTGCGTAACGTCACCGAGGGCATCCAGGCCACCGTGCTCGCCAAGGTCGAGTACGTCAACCCGGGCGGCTCGGTGAAGGACCGGATCGCGCTGCGGATGGTGGAGGACGCCGAGGCCGCCGGCCTGCTCAAGCCCGGCGGCACCATCGTCGAGCCGACCAGCGGTAACACCGGCGTCGGGCTGGCCCTGGTGGCCCAGCTCAAGGGCTACCACTGCGTCTTCGTCTGCCCCGACAAGGTCAGCCAGGACAAGCAGGACGTGCTCCGGGCGTACGGCGCCGAGGTGGTGGTCTGCCCGACCGCGGTGGCCCCGGAGGACCCGCGCTCGTACTACAACGTCTCCGACCGGCTGACCCGGGAGATCCCCGGCGCCTGGAAGCCCAACCAGTACAGCAACCCGGCCAACCCGCGCTCGCACTACGAGACGACCGGCCCGGAGCTGTGGAAGCAGACCGAAGGTGGGCTCACCCACTTCGTGGCGGGCGTCGGCACCGGCGGCACCATCTCCGGCATCGGCCGGTACCTCAAGGAGGCCTCCGAGGGGCGGGTGCGGGTCGTCGGGGCCGACCCGGAGGGCTCGGTCTACTCCGGCGGCACCGGCCGGCCGTACCTGGTGGAGGGCGTCGGCGAGGACTTCTGGCCGGAGACCTACGACAGGGGCGTCGCCGACGAGATCGTCGAGGTCTCCGACAAGGCGTCCTTCGAGATGACCCGGCGGTTGGCCCGCGAGGAAGGGCTGCTGGTCGGCGGCTCCTGCGGGATGGCGGTGGTCGCCGCGCTGGAGGTGGCGCGCAGGGCCGGCCCGGACGACGTGGTGGTCGTGCTGCTGCCGGACGGCGGTCGGGGCTACCTCTCGAAGATCTTCAACGACTCGTGGATGGCCCGGTACGGGTTCCTCGACAACTCCGGCACCGAGCCGACGGTGGCCGACGCGCTGTCCGGCAAGCCGGGCGGGCTGCCCGAGCTGGTGCACGTGCACCCGACCGAGACGGTCCGGGACGCGATCGACTACATGCGTGAGTACGGCGTCTCGCAGTTGCCGGTGCTCAAGGCCGAGCCGCCGGTGGTGACCGGCGAGGTGGCCGGCTCCATCGCCGAGCGGGACCTGCTCGACGCGCTGTTCACCGGTCAGGCCCACCTGCACGACACCATCGAGCGGCACATGGGCGACCCGCTGCCGATGATCGGTGGCGGTCAGCCGGTCAGCGAGGCCGTCGGCCTGCTGGAGAAGTCCGACGCCGCGCTGGTCCTCGTCGACGGCAAGCCCAAGGGCGTCCTAACCCGCCAGGACCTCCTAGCCCACCTCGGCGCCCACTAACCCTGAGGGCGTCTTGTCGACGCCCCACCCCCACCCCCACCCCGTCGATCATGGAGTTGTGGTGCCGCGCAGAGCCGGCATAAGTGGCTAAGTCGCCCACCACGAATCCATGATCGACGGAATGAGGGGGTGAGGGTGGGGGTGGGGGGATTAGAGGGGGCGGCTGTAGCGGAGTTGGGGGGTGGGGGCGGCGCCTATGTACTCGTCGCGTTCCGTGCCTGTGGGGGTCCAACCGCCGCGCTGGTAGAAGGCGCGGGCGTGGGCGTTGTCCCGGAGCACCCAGAGCACCGCTCGCCGCCAGCCCCGGGCCCGCATGGCGTCCAGCGCGTCCACCATCAGTGCGCGGCCGAACCCCCGGCCCTGCTCGGCCGGGTCCAGGTGGATGGCGTTCAGCAGCCCGGTCGCCGGGTCGTCCTCGTCGTCCGGGCCCAGGTAGCTGAACCCGACCAGCCTCCCCGCGCTTTCCGCCACGGTCAGCCGGTGGGTGTCCCGTTCCCAACTCCACCGCTCGGTCCAGTAGCGGCCCATCGCCTCCTGCGTCGGGTCGGCCAGTGCCTCGGCCGGAAGGAACGAGGAGTACGCGGCGACCCGGGAACGCTGGTGCAGGGCACCCACCCCCATCAGGTCGTCACCGGTGGCGGGGCGGAGCGTGACGGTCATCCGGCCGAGGCTACCCGGCGCGGTGGGAGCTGCACCGTGGTCAGGTCCTCGGCGATGATCAGCTCACCGTCGAAGTGTGCGCGGGCCTCGTCGTGGAACCGGCGCGGGTCGCCGTACCGCTGGGAAAAGTGGGTGAGCACCAGCCGGCGTACCCCGGACTCGCTCGCCACCCGGGCGGCCTGTGCCGCGGTCAGGTGACCGACCTCGGCGGCGAGCGCGGCCTCCGACTCCAGGAAGGTCGACTCGATGACCAGCAGGTCGGCGTGCTCGGCGAGGGCGTACACCCCGTCGCAGAGGCCGGTGTCCATCACGAAGGCGAATCGCTGCCCCGGCCGGGGCACGCTCACCTCGTCCCGGGTGATGCGGCGACCGTCGAGGTCCAGGTGCCCGACCCGGATCAGCTCGCCGACGGCCGGCCCGGTGATGCCGTACGCGGCCAGCTTCTCCGGCAGCATCCGGCAGCCGTCCGGCTCGATCAGCCGGTAGCCGTACGTCTCGATGGGGTGCTGCAGCCGGCGGGCCTCCAGCGTGCCGCAGCGCAGGGTGATCCGCTGCCCGTCGGCCTCGATGGGCTCGACCCGCAGCTCGGCGGTCTCGTAGAAGGAGGTGGCGTGCCGCAGCCGGGCGAAGTATTCGGCGCCGCCGGCCGGAAAGTGCACGGCGACCGGGTGCGCCACCCGGTCCAGGGAGAGCCGCTGGATGGTGCCGGGCAGGCCGAGGCAGTGGTCGCCGTGGAAATGGGTGACGCAGATCCGGGTCAGGTCGGTGGCGGTGACCGTGGTGTGCAGGAGTTGCCGCTGGCTGCCCTCGCCCGGGTCGAAGAGGATCACCTCGTCGTCCCAGCGCAGCACGTACCCGTTGTGGTTGCGCCGCCGTGTCGGGGCCTGGCTGGCCGTCCCGAGCACCACCAGCTCGCGCATCGACACGGTGATCTCCTCCGGCTGAGCTGACCGGCCCGGCCTCGCCGGCAGATGGAGCGACCCCCGGGGTTTTCCGCGCTCGTGCGCGGGCCGGCTGGACTGGGCCGGCGCCCCGGGGGTCGGGTGGCTGTCGTGGATTCGCCGCACCGCTGCCACACGGTCTCGACGTTGTTGCTTGTGCCCGCCTCGCGGCGGACCGATCACTGTCGAGGACAGCGGCTAGCGGACAGCCACCTCACGAGTCCGATTGCTATACAAGTCTGGACCACCTCCCTTCACGTGTACCGCCACGCTATCGAGTCCCCGCTGGGCTCGGCAACGGATTTCGATCACACGGTCAGACGGGAATGCCCGGCCGCCTTTTTCGGCGGCCGGGCATCGAGGTCTTGCAGGGTGGGCGGTGGTCAGCCCGCGGTACGGGCCACGCCGACCGGGCAGCTCAGCCCGTTCGGGCCGTGGTTGCAGTACCCGTTCGGGTTCTTCGTCGGGGCCAGGTACTGCTGGTGATAGTCCTCGGCGAAGTAGTAGCTGCCGAGCGGGGCGATCTCGGTGGTGATCTCACCCTTGCCGGCCCGCTTCACGATCGGCTGGAACGCGTCCCGGGACGACTCAGCGATGGCCCGCTGCTCGTCGGTGGTGGTGTAGATGGCCGACCGGTACTGGGTGCCCACGTCGTTGCCCTGGCGCATGCCCTGGGTCGGGTCGTGGTTCTCCCAGAACACCTTCAGCAGGTCCTCATAAGTGATCTTGCTCGGGTCGTAGACCACCTGGACGACCTCGGCGTGCCCGGTCCGGCCGGAGCACGTCTCCTCGTACGTCGGGTTCCGGGTGCTGCCACCCGCGTAGCCGGCGGAGGTGGTGAAGACCCCGGGCAGGGTCCAGAACAGCCGCTCGGCGCCCCAGAAACAGCCCATACCGAAGACGGCGACCTGGAGGCCCTCCGGGAACGGGCCCTTCAACGGGGTGCCCAGCACCTCGTGTCGGTCGGCGACCGGCATCGCGATCGGGCGGCCCGGCAGGGCCTGGTCGGGAGTGGGCAGCTCAGCCTTGGACTGGCGAAGGAACACGGTGGAACTCCTCTCGTACCTCTGCCGCATGCAACGCCGGCGGGCCCTTGTTTCTTACCCGCCTGGCCGGCAGTCAGGCCGCCGGTCGAGGCGGGGGCGGCAGCGCGTCGGCCACCCGTACCGCGATGTCCCGGGCGTCCTGGTCACTCGGGTAGCGGGTACGCGGCCAGAAGAACCCGCGCAGCCCGTCCCCCTTGGTCCGGGGCACCACGTGGGTGTGCAGGTGCGGCACGGATTGGGACACCTTGTTGTTCATCGCCACGAACGTCCCACCGGCTCCCAGACCGGTCTCCACCGCCACCGCCAGCCGCTGAACGAGCGCGAAGTAGCCCGGCAGCAGATCGGCCGGCAGTTGGGCCAGGGTCACCAGATGGACCCGGGGCACCACCAGCACGTGCCCCGCGAAGACCGGGCGGGTGTCCAGGAAAGCCACCCCGTCCGGCTCGTCGGCCACCCGGAACGCGGGCACCTCGCCGGCCACGATCCCGCAGAACACGCACCCGTTCATCGGCCCAGGCTATGCCGACTGCCCGGCTCCGCCACGGCCCGCGGGGCGGGGCACTAGCCTCACCAGAATGAACCACGGCTTCGAGACGCTCGCCATCCACGCCGGTCAGGACCCTGAGGCCCGCACCGGCGCGGTGATCCCACCGATCTACCAGACCAGCACCTACGCCCAGGACGCCGTCGGCGCGCCCCGGCTCGGATACGAGTACAGCCGTTCCGGCAACCCGACCCGCGACGCGCTCCAGGAATGCCTGGCCGCGCTGGAGGGCGGGCCCGTCGGGCTCGCCTTCGCCAGCGGCCTGGCAGCCGAGGACACCCTGCTGCGGGCCGTCTGCCAGCCGGGCGACCACGTGGTCATCCCGGACGACGCGTACGGCGGCACCTACCGGCTCTTCGCCCGGGTCGCCCAGCGTTGGGGCCTGGAGTTCACCCCGGCCAAGGTCTCCGACCCGGCCGCGATCCGGGCCGCCGTACAGCCCGGCCGGACGAAGATCGTCTGGGTGGAGACGCCGACCAACCCGCTGCTCGGCATCGCCGACATCGCCGCCCTGGCCGGCGTCGCGCACGACGCGGGCGCGCTGCTGGTGGTCGACAACACCTTCGCCTCGCCGTACCTGCAGCAGCCGATCGCGCACGGCGCCGACGTGGTGGTGCACTCCACCACGAAGTACATCGGTGGGCACTCCGACGTGGTGGGTGGCGCACTCGTCGTCGCCGACGCCGCGCTCGGCGAGGAGCTGCGTTACCACCAGAACGCGATGGGCGCGATCAACGGCCCGTTCGACGCCTGGCTCACCCTGCGCGGCATCAAGACCCTCGGGGTACGGATGGACCGGCACTGCGACAACGCCGAGCGGCTCGCCGCGTACCTGGACGGGCACGCCAAGGTGGCCGAGGTGATCTACCCCGGGCTGCCCTCGCACGCCGGCCACGAGGTGGCCGCCAAGCAGATGCGCCGGTTCGGCGGCATGATCTCCTTCCGGGCGGCCGGCGGCGAGGACCACGCTGTGGAGATCTGCAACCGGGCCAAGCTCTTCGTTCTCGCCGAGTCGCTGGGCGGGGTGGAATCCCTGATTGAGCACCCCGGCCGGATGACACATGCAAGTGCTGCCGGCTCGCCGCTTGAAGTTCCCGGGGATCTCGTGCGACTGTCTGTCGGCATCGAGACGGTCGACGACCTGCTCGCCGATTTGGAGCAGGCACTGGGCTGACCGCTGGGGAGGATGGCCGTGCAGGACATCATGGCGACCTGGGTCGGGGCGACCGCCAAGCAGATCGCCCGGGGCGTACGCCGAGGCGATGTCTCGGCCACTCAGGTCGTCGCCGACCACCTCGAATACATCGCGCGGGCCGACGGCGAGCTGGGCGCGTTCCGCGCCGTGCGCGGCGGCGAGGCGATCACCGAGGCGGAGAAGGTCGACGAGCAGGAGGACCTGGCCAACCTGCCGCTGGCCGGGGTGCCGGTGGCGGTCAAGGAGAACACTCCGGTCGCCGGCCTGCCGACCTGGAACGGGTCGGCAGCGGTGCGCACCAGCGTCGCGGAGGCCGATCACGAGGTGGTCCGACGGCTCCGCGGCGCCGGCGCGGTGATCCTCGGGGTGACCCGGATGCCCGAACTGGGGCTGTGGGCGCTCACCGACGACGACAGCGCGGTGACCCGCAACCCGTGGGACAGCGCGCGTACCCCCGGCGGCTCCTCTGGCGGCGCGGCTGCCGCAGTGGCCGCCGGGCTGGTGCCGATCGCGCACGGCAACGACGGCCTCGGCTCGATCCGGATCCCGGCGGCCTGCTGCGGCCTGGTCGGGCTCAAGCCCGGCCGGGGCGTGGTCCCCTGCCAGCTCGGGGCGGACGACTGGTTCGGTCTGACCGAGCACGGCATGCTGACCAGCACGGTCGCGGACGCGGCCGTCGGCTTCTCGGTGCTCGCCGGTCGGCGGCCGGAGAAGCTGGTCCCGCCGCAGCGGCTCCGGGTGGGCGTCTCGCTGCGCTCCCCGGTGCGCGGTGTCTCGCCGGACGCGCCCAACCGGGACGCGGTCGCCGCCGCCGGCCGACTGCTCGCCGCCGCCGGGCACGACACCGTTCCGGCCGATCCGGTCTACCCCACCGCGCTCGGCCTGCAGGGCATCGCCACCTGGTTCGCCGCCGCCGCAGCCGACGTCCGGGCCGCTGGGCTGAACCGGCGCGACCTGCAGCGGCGCAGCCGCCGGCACGTCGCGCTGGGCGAGTGGGCCCAGCGCCGCGGCTACGTCCGGGAGGCCGACCGGGCCGCCTGGCGGGAGCGGTCGATCGACTTCTTCACCGACCACTCGGTCGACCTGCTGCTCACCCCGGCGCTGGCCAGCGCGCCGCCGGAGGCCGCGCGCTGGTCCGACCGGTCCTGGCGGGCGAACATGTCGGCCAACATCCGGTACGCCCCGTTCGCGGCTCCGTGGAACATCGCCGGTCTGCCGGCCATCGTGGTGCCGGTGGGCCGCCGCCCGGACGGGCTGCCGGTCGCCGTGCAGCTGGTCGGTCCGCCCGGCTCGGAGCTGCTGCTGCTCGGCGTGGCCGGCCAGTTCGAGATGGCCGCCCCGTGGTCGAGGCACGCCCCCGGCTACCCCCAGGTCGGAACGGGGTCGCCGGCCGCTGCATGATCGTCTACGGTGTGCGCGCATCGTCGCGCGGACCGGGGGACACCAATGCGCTGCCAGACCTGCGGGGACCCCAGGTCCCCCGAGCACAATGACTGCCCGCGTTGCCACACGCCGCCGGGCCAGCCCGCCGTCACTCCGGGGTTAGCGACCTACCGGGTACGCGGGATCGGCCTGGCTGCCGCCATCGCGGTCGGTGCGACCGCTGTCCTCTTCCTGGCGGTGGCGCTCTCCCCGCTGCTGGGGATGGCGATGGCCCGGCAGGCCCGGGCCGACGGCGACCCGGATCTGCTGCTCGGCGCGCTCATCGTCACCGTGGTGGCGGCGCTGCCCATGGCGGTGGCGTACCTTGCCGCCGCCGTACTGGTGATCATCTGGACCTGGCGGGCGCGGAAGAACACCGACGCGTTCCCGGGCGCGCTGCCAACGCTCGGGGCCGGCTGGGCGATCGCCGGCTGGCTGGTGCCGTTCGCGAGCTTCGTGGTGCCGGCCCGCGTGGTGGCCAACGTGGCTCGGGACAGCCTCTGGCGGCGGCGCACCCCGGCCCTGGTTTTCCTGTGGTGGACCGCCTGGCTGGTGTTCAGCATCGGTGAGCGGGTCGTCAGCCGCCTCGACAGTCAGGCGTACGACAAGCTGCCGGAGACCCCCTTCAACGACGCCGGCTACCAGGCGCACATCGACTACTACCGGGACTCCCTGCTCCGGTACTCGGTGCCCGGGGTGGCCTGCGTGATCGCCGCGGTCGCGCTGATCGTGCTGATCCAGCGGATCTCCACCGAGCAGGAGGCCCGCATCGCCCGCGCGCTGCCGGTCTGGCCGACCGCTCCGGTCTGGCCGACTGCCCCGGTGTGGCCAGCTGCTCAGGGTTGGCCGGCTGGGTCGGTCTCGGGTGGGCATGCCGCTGGCGGCGCCATGCCGTCGGCCTCTGCGCCGGGCGGGGAGCCACCGGCCGGTTCGGGTGCGCCGGTGCCGGCCGCACTCACGCCGACCACGGTGAGCCCTCAGGTGGGCATGGAGGCCCCGTCGGGCCCGGAGGCGCAGTCCCGGGATTGATCTACTCCGGATCGCTGATATCGCGCTATCTGGGCGAGGTTGATCCCTCGATATCGGGGATGTCGAGTGGATCAACCCGGTGCACGGGGACGGCGCTCCCGCCGACCCCGGTGTCGCCGCAGGGTGCGGCGGGCGCGGGTGGCACGATCGGGGCATGACGGAACTGGTCGGTCTCGACGATGTGCGGGCTGCGCGGGAACTGCTCGCCGGCGTTGTCCGGACCACCCCGCTGGAGCCCTCCCGGCCGCTGAGTGCGGCACTCGGCGGGCCGACCTGGCTGAAGTGCGAGAACCTGCAGCGGGCGGGCTCGTACAAGGTGCGCGGCGCGTACGTGCGGATTTCCCGGCTGTCGGCGGCGGAGCGGGAGCGCGGCGTGGTGGCGGCGAGCGCGGGCAACCACGCGCAGGGCGTGGCGCTGGCCGCCGGCCTGGTTGGCACGCACGCCACGGTCTTCATGCCGATCAACGCGCCGCTGCCGAAGGTGGCCGCCACCAAGGGGTACGGCGCGCAGGTCGAGCTGGCCGGCAACACCGTCGACGAGTCGCTGGTCGCCGCACACACGTACGCCGAGCGCACCGGGGCGGTGCTGATCCACCCGTTCGACCACGCGGACGTGATCGCCGGCCAGGGCACCGTGGCGCTGGAGATCCTCGAACAGTGCCCGGACGTGCGGACCATCATCACCGGGGTGGGCGGCGGTGGTCTGATCTCGGGCATGGCGGTGGCAGCCAAGGCGTTGCGGCCGGACGTTCGCATCATCGGTGTGCAGGCGGCCGGCGCGGCGGCCTTCCCGCCCTCACTGGTGGCCGGGGAACCGGTCCGGCTGCCCGCCTTCTCCACCATCGCGGACGGCATCGCGGTCGGCCGGCCCGGGGAGATCACCTTCAACCACGTCCGCAAGCTGGTCGACGAGATCGTCACGGTCTCCGAGGAGGACATCTCCCGCGCCCTGCTGATGCTGTTGGAGCGGGGCAAGCTGGTGGTCGAGCCGGCCGGCGCGGTCGGCGTGGCCGCGCTGCTGGCTGGTGTGGTGGAGGTGGAGGCCCCGGTGGTCGCGGTGCTCTCCGGCGGAAACATCGACCCGCTGCTCCTGCTGCGGGTGATCGAGCACGGTCTGGCCGCCGCGGGTCGCTACCTGCGAGTGACGGTGCGCTGCTCGGACCGGCCCGGGCAGCTCGCCTCGCTGCTCAGCCAGATCGCCGAGCACCGGGCCAACGTGGTGGACGTGGAGCACCAGCGGGCCAACCCGCACCTGAGCCTCGGCGAGGTGGAGGTGGCGCTGTCGGTGGAGACCCGGGGGGTGGAGCACTCCGACACGCTGATCAGCGCGCTACGGGCCAGCGGCTACCAGGTGGTCTTCGCCGCCGAGGCGTGACACCGCTGGGTGCCACGCCTCGGCGGGTCGTGTGCCGGTCAGCCGGAGAACGGCTCGAAGTTGACCACGGTCACCTTGATGTCGGCGCCGCTCGGCGCCGTGTAGGTGCATGTCTGCCCGGGCCGACCGCCCAGGATCGCCTTGCCGAGCGCCGACTCGGGGCTGTAGACGGTCAGTTCGGTCGTGGACGAGATCTCCCGGGAGCCGAGCAGGAAGGTCTCGGTGTCCGCGGTGTCGTCGTCGAAGTAGATCGTCACGACCATGCCGGGCGACACCACGTCCGTCGTCGGTGCCTCGCCGACCTTGGCGGTGCGCAGCAACTCCTGTAGGTAGCGGATGCGTCCCTCGGCCTTGCCCTGCTCCTCGCGAGCGGCGTGGTAGCCGCCGTTCTCCCGCAGGTCGCCCTCCTCGCGCCGGGCGTTGATCTCCGCGGCGATCGCCGGGCGGTTGGCGATGTGCTCGTCGAGCTCGGCCTGGAGGCGGTCGTGCGCGTCCTGGGACAGCCAGGTGGCGGGCGCCTCGTTGCCAGTAGACACAGGCGGTCTCCTCAGTTGTGCGTGGCTGGCTGACAGGTGAACTACCAAGTTACCAGTGCGGTACGACACAGCGTGTCGGCGATGACCGTTGGTGTCCGTATCCAACACCGCTGGTAGGCGTCCACCGGAACCCCTCAGGTGGCCTGCTGAGACGGTGTTCTGGCAGGTCAGGCCGGCGGCCGGCAGCGCAGCACCTCGCCGATGAACGGCTTTGCGGAGGTCGCCAGGCGGTGCTGGGTGGTGACATGCCGGTCGCCGGGCTCGGCGGTCACCGTGACCTCCTCGCGGGCCACCTCCGCGCCGGCAAGGTCCCGCGCCCGCAGCACGCAGACCGCTGATCCGCCCGGCGGCACGGTCACCCGGAAGTTGACCACCACCTGGTTGTCCGTGATGTCGGTGTAGGTGATCACCTGGCCGTCGTACTCCGGGTCGCCGTACTGCTGGTAGAGCCGGACCGAGATCAAGGTCAGCGCTGCCAGCAGCACCACCAGCGCCAGCGCGGCCAGCAGCTTGCGGGGGCGGCCGCCCCCGGGCGCCCGGCGGCGGCCGTAGCGACCGGCCGGAAAAACGGGCGCGCCCGGCGGAATTGTGGCGTGCGTCTCGGTCACCGGCGGGTATCTCCTGGCGTTGTTGTCGGCGGCATCAGCAAGAATGACAGGGTCCATCCTCCCAGCCCGGCTTAGCGGCAGGAATGGCAGGTCGAGCCCACCGCGGTGCCGACCGGCGACGGGGTGAGGAGGATCCCCGGCAGGTCAGCCGGTCGAGCCCGGTCGGGTCCACCGTCCGGCACAGACGAGGAGCGCCGAAGTTGGCAGAGCAACTGCGTCTCATGGCCGTGCACGCGCACCCGGACGACGAGTCGAGCAAGGGTGCAGCGACCACGGCGAAGTACGTCGCAGAGGGGGCGGATGTCCTGGTCGTGACGTGCACCGGCGGGGAGCGCGGCAGTGTGCTGAACCCCAAGCTCGACCGACCCGACGTGTGGGCCAACATCGCCGACATCCGGCGCGCGGAGATGGACGCCGCCCGGGCGATCCTCGGCGTCGAGCAGGCCTGGCTCGGCTTCGTCGACTCCGGGCTGCCCGAGGGCGACCCGCTGCCTCCGCTGCCGGAGGGCTGCTTCGCCCTCCAGGACATCGAGGTGGCCGCCGGCCCGCTGGTGCGGCTGATGCGCGAGTTCCGTCCACACGTGGTGACCACGTACGACGAAGAGGGCGGCTACCCGCACCCCGACCACATCATGTGCCACAAGGTGAGCGTGGCCGCCTTCGAGGCCGCCGGCGACCCAGAGCGCTACCCGGAGCTGGGCACCCCGTGGCAGCCGCTGAAGCTCTACTACGACATCGGCTTCTCCAAGGCCAAGATCATGGCTCTGCACGAGGGCATGCTCGCCGCCGGCCTGGAGTCGCCCTACGAGGACTGGCTCAAGCGCTGGGAGGAGCGGCCGGACAAGGGCCCCCGGATCACCACCCGGGTGGAGTGCGCCGACTACTTCCCGGTCCGCGCCGACGCGCTGCGCGCCCACGCCACCCAGGTCGACCCGGACGGTTTCTGGTTCCACGTGCCGATGGAGCTCCAGCAGCGCGCCTGGCCGACCGAGGACTATGAGCTGGCCCGTTCGGTGGTGGACAGCCCGATGCCCGAGTCCGATCTCTTCGCGGGCGTGCGGGAGACGGCGCACGCGCGCTGATTCCGTACGGCGCTACTCTGGTAACCAGTCGCCCATCGGAGGAACACCATGCTGACCGCTGCCGAGGTGCTCGCGGAGAACAACTTCGGGGATACCCGCACGGGTGGCCTGGCTGGGCCGATGGGCCTCTTCCTCATCCTGCTGCTGGCCACCGCGACCATCCTGCTGATCCGCAACATGAACGCCCGGCTGCGCCGGCTGCCCGACCGGTTCCCGCAGCAGGCGCACCCGACCGACCCGACCAGGGCCGAATCGGCAGTCGCTGATCCGACAGACGAGACCGCGGCGCACGATTCATCCACGCCCGCTCCCAACGGGCACCAGCAGCACCGGAACGGGTAGTCCGCGCATGATTCACGCCGAACCGGGTGGTCGACCCCTGTTGCGACCACCCGGTTTGGCTTAGCCTTCCGCCGGGGGGACCAAAAGTCCCCGAGCCGTGTGCGGAAGGGGGCGCCGATGACCGTCACAGCACCGGCCGCCCGCCGTACCGTCGGTCGGTCGGCTGACGGGGGAGGTCGATGACCTCCGGCCCGGCCGGCGATCCGTTCGACCGGCTCGGGGTGCGCGGCATGCCTGCTCGGCTGCTCGTGCTCACCGCCGCCGTGACGCTGACCGCACTGGTCGCCGCCGGGGTAGGGCTGACCCTGCCGGATGGGCTGCCGGCCGACGACCCGCTCGGCGGTCCGGCCCGCTTCGGCATCGCCGTCGCCGTCCTCGCTGTCGCCCAGTTCGCCCGGCTGCGGTTCCGCTCGGCCGCCGGAATGGTCAGCATCACCTGGGGCGAGGCGGCGCTGATCGTCTGCCTGTACCTGGCGCCCGCCGGCTGGCTGCCGTTGGCCACCCTCCTCGGTGCCGGCCTGGCCTGGACGGTGCACTCACTGCACAACGACCGCCGCCCGCCGCTGGAGATCGTCCGGATCGCCGCGTCGCTGGCCGCCGCGTCGGCACTGGCCGTGTCCGTGACCAGCGCGCTGGGGCAGCCGCTGCTCGCCCCGCCCACCCCGAGGCTGGCGCTGGCCGTGATCGCCGGGTCGGTGACCTATCTCCTGGTGACCGCCTGGCTCGGTGGGGTGACGCTGGGCCTGCGGCACGGAGTGCCGATCGGGCCACCACTGCTCGCCGCCCTGCGCGGCAAGCTGCTGATGTTCGTCGGCAACCTGGCGGTCGGCCTGGTGGTGGTCGCGCTGCTGGAGCTTGACCCACGGTGGCTGCTGCTGCTTCCGCCGCTGCTCTGGCTGCTTCAGCAGACCTACCGCTACCGGTTGCGTTCCGACCAGGAACGCCGGACGTGGCGAGCTTTCGCCGAGGCCACCGCGGCCCTCAACCAGCTCGACGAGCGGGGCGTGGCCAGCGCGGCGGTGACCGGCGCGCTGACGCTGTTCAACGCCGAGCTGGTGGACGTCGACGTGGCTCGGGCCGACGGCCGGTGGCGCCGCTACCGGGGTGACGCCGGTGGCCAGCTCGTCGATCGGGAGGTCGACCCGCCGCGCCCGTCCGAGCCCGATGAGGACGAGCTGATCCGTCCACTGACGGTGGGTGCCGCGCCGGTCGGTCAGCTGCGGATCCGGTTCCCCCGCTCCGCCCCGCCCGCCGCCCGGGAACGCGACGCGGTGGCCGCGTTCGGCGACGCGCTCGCGGCTGCGCTGCACGACGCCGCGACCCACCGCGAGCTGCGGCTGGTCACCGCCCGCTCGTCGTACGAGGCGGTGCACGACCCACTCACCGGGCTGGCCAACCGGGCCGCCATGCTCGGCAAGGGCGATCAGTCGCTGCGGCAGCTCGCGCACGATCACCCGGTGGCGCTGCTGTTGTTGGACATCAACCAGTTCAAGGAAGTCAACGACACCCTCGGGCACGCCGCCGGTGACCAGCTTCTGCGGTTGACCGCGAACCGGCTCAGCGCGTTGGCCCGCCCCGGTGACCTGCTCGGCCGGCTCGGCGGCGACGAGTTCGCGCTGCTGCTCACCTCGGTGCCGGTGCTCGGTGACCGGGCCGCCCCGATAGCGCACGCGCTGCGCCAGGCCCGCGAGATCGCCGAGCGGCTCGCCGCGCCGACCGAGGTGGCCGGCGTACGCATGTCGATCGAGGTCTCCGTCGGGGTGGTCGTGGCCGACGCCGGCACCGCCGACCTGACCGAGCTGCTGCGCCGGGCCGACATCGCGATGTACCAGGCCAAGGAGGGCGGCGGCAGCGTCGCCGCCTACGACAGCGCCCGGGACGCGGCCAGCACCGATCAGCTCGCCCTGCTAGCCGAGTTGCGGGAGGCGCTGGAGGTCGACGACCAGCTGGTGCTGGCGTTGCAGCCGGCGGTCGACCTGGCCACCGGCGCGCCCACCGGGGTGGAGGCGCTCATTCGGTGGCGGCACCCCCGGCGTGGCTGGCTGAGCCCGGCCGACTTCATCCGCCCCGTGGAGAACAGCGAGCAGCTCGGCGCATTCACCCGGTACGTGCTGGACAAGGCGCTCGGTGTGGCCGCCGGCTGGGCCCTGGAGGGGCTGGACGTCCCGATCTCGGTCAACCTGTCGGCGCGCAGCCTGCTCGACCCCCGACTGCCGGCGGAGATCGCCGACGCGCTGCGCCGGCACCAGGTCCCACCACACCGGCTGGTCCTGGAGATCACCGAGACGGTGGTGATGAGCGAGCTGGAGGTCATCGACGAGGTGCTGGCGACGCTCCGGTCGATGGGTGTGCAACTCGCGGTGGACGACTTCGGCACCGGCTTCTCCTCGCTGACGTTCCTCACCCGGATCGCGGTGGACGAGTTGAAGGTGGACCGCTCGTTCGTGATCCGGATGGCCGACTCGCCCGAGGCGGCGGCGATCGTACGGACCACTGTGGGCCTCGCCCACGAGCTTGGCCTGCGCGTGGTGGCAGAGGGGGTGGAGACCGCCGAGCAGCGGATCGCCCTGACCGAGCTGGGCTGCACCTCGGCGCAGGGATACCACTTCTTCAAGCCGATGCCGGCCGACAAGATCGGCGCGGTGCTCGGGTCGCTGCGCGACTCGGCCGAGTCGAACGTCTTCCGACTCCGCGCCGACGGCGCCTCCTGACCGTCGGGGCGACCCCCGCTGATCGGTTTCGGACGGGGCGGCCACACCGGCCGGCCTGACCATCCGGGCGGAGCCTGCGCGGTCCGCGCCGGGGCTGGCTATGGTCGTCGGGTGAACCGACTCGCCGGCGCCACCAGTCCATACCTGCTCCAGCACGCCGACAACCCGGTCGACTGGTGGCCCTGGTGCGACGAGGCGTTCGCCGAGGCGAAACGACGGGACGTACCGGTACTCATCTCGGTCGGTTATGCCGCGTGTCACTGGTGCCATGTGATGGCGCACGAGTCGTTCGAGAACGAGCAGGTCGGCGCGCTGATGAACGCCGACTTCGTGTCGATCAAGGTGGACCGTGAGGAGCGTCCGGACGTCGACGCCGTCTACATGACCGCCACCCAGGCGATGACCGGCCAGGGCGGCTGGCCGATGACCGTCTTCGCCACCCCGGACGGCACCCCGTTCTTCTGCGGCACCTACTTCCCGCGGGCCAACTTCGTCCGGCTGCTCCAGTCGGTCGCCGCCGCCTGGCGGGACCAGCGCGAGGAAGTGGTGCGTCAGGGCGCCGCGGTGGTCGAGGCGATCGGGGGCGCCCAGGCCGTGGGCGGCCCCACCGCGCCGCTGGACGCCCCGCTGCTCGACGCCGCGGCCGCCAAGCTGGCCGGCGAGTACGACGCGACGAACGGCGGTTTCGGGGGCGCGCCGAAGTTCCCACCGCACATGAACCTGCTCTTCCTGCTGCGCCAGCACCAGCGGACGGGCGACCCGCGCAGCCTGGAGATCGTCCGCCACACCGCCGAGGCGATGGCCCGGGGCGGCATCTACGACCAGCTCGCCGGGGGCTTCGCGCGGTACTCGGTGGACGGGCACTGGACGGTGCCGCACTTCGAGAAGATGCTCTACGACAACGCCCTGCTGCTCCGGCTCTACACCCAGCTCTGGCGGCTGACCGGCGACCCGCTGGCCCGTCGGGTGGCCCGGGACACCGCCCGGTTCCTCGCCGACGAGCTGCACCGGCCGGGGGACGGGTTCGCGTCCGCGCTGGACGCCGACACGGAGGGCGTCGAGGGGCTCACCTACGCCTGGACGCCGGCCCAACTCGTCGAGGTGCTGGGCGAGGACGACGGGCGGTTCGCCGCCGACCTGTTCGCCGTGACCGAGGAGGGCACCTTCGAGCACGGCATGAGCGTGCTCCGGCTCGCCCGGGACGTCGACGACGTCGCACCCGAGACCCGGGTCCGCTGGCAGCAGGTGGTGGGTCGACTGCTCACGGCCCGGGACACCCGTCCGCAACCGGCCCGCGACGACAAGGTGGTGGCGGCCTGGAACGGCCTGGCGATCACCGCCATCGTCGAGTTCCAGCAGGTGGCCGCGCTGTACGCGTCGCCACAGGACGAGGATGCCAACCTGATGGAGGGCGTCACCATCGTCGCCGACGGCGCGATGCGCGACGCCGGCGAGCACCTGGCCTCCGTGCACCTGGTGGACGGCCGGCTACGCCGGGTCTCCCGGGGCGGTGTGGTCGGTGAGCCGGCGGGCGTGCTGGAGGACTACGGCTGCGTGGCCGAGGCGTTCTGCGCGCTGCACCAGCTCACCGGCGAGGGCCGCTGGCTCGCCCTGGCCGGCGGGCTGCTGGACACCGCGCTGGAGCACTTCGCGGCGCCGGGCGGCGCCTTCTACGACACCGCCGACGACGCGGAGCGGCTGGTCACCCGGCCGGCCGACCCGACCGACAACGCCACCCCGTCCGGCCGGTCGGCGCTGATCGCCGGGCTGGTGGCGTACGCGGCGCTGACCGGGGAGACGCGTTACCGGGAGGCCGCCGAGGTGGCGCTCGGCACGGTCGCGCCGATCGTCGGGCAGCACGCCCGGTTCACCGGGTACGCGGCCACGGTCGGCGAGGCGCTGCTCTCCGGGCCGTACGAGATCGCCGTAGCGACCGACGACCCGATCGGCGACCCGCTGGTGGCCGCCGCCCACCGGCACGCCCCGCCCGGCGCGGTGGTGGTGGCCGGGCGCCCGGACCAGCCCGGTGTGCCGCTGCTCGCCGACCGGCCGCTGGTCGACGGCCGGTCCGCCGCGTACGTCTGTCGGGGCTTCGTCTGTCAACGCCCGGTCACCTCGGTCGAGGAGCTGGTCGCCGAGCTCGGCTGAGCGTCCCCGCCGCCCGGGTGCGGCCCGATGGTTGCCCGGAGTAGTGCCCGGGAGGTCGCTCGCGCCCCACGCCGGGTGTTGGCCGGCGAGCGCCTGGACGGGTCGGGCGCGAGCGCCGGCCCTCCGGTTGGCCGCGTCGGCGGCCCGGATAGGCTGGCCGCGCTATGGATTCCCGTACCGGTCTGCCCGTTGTCGGCATGGTGGGCGGCGGCCAACTGGCCCGGATGACCCACCAGGCCGCGATCGCCCTTGGCCAGTCACTGCGTGTGCTCGCGACCGCCCCCGACGACGGCGCGGCGCTGGTCGCCGCCGACGTCCAGTACGGCGACCACACCGACCTGGCCGCCCTGCGGACCTTCGGCAAGGGCTGCGACGTGGTCACCTTCGACCATGAGCACGTGCCCACCGAGCACATCCGCACGCTGGCGGCGGAAGGCGTCACCCTGTACCCGCCGGCGGACGCGCTGCTGCACGCCCAGGACAAGCAGGTCATGCGGGAACGCCTGACCGAGCTGGGCGCGCCCAACCCGGTGTGGCGGCCGGTCGGCGAGCCCGCCGACCTGGTCGGCTTCGGTGAGCAGGTCGGTTGGCCGGTGGTGCTCAAGGCGGCCCGGGGTGGCTACGACGGCCGGGGTGTCTGGCTGGTCGACGATGCCACCCAGGCCGTCGAGCTGGCACGGACGCTGCTCGCCGGCGGCACGCGGTTGATCGTCGAGGAGCGGGTGCCGCTGCGCCGGGAGCTGGCCGTGCAGGTGGCCCGCTCGCCGTTCGGCCAGGTGGCCGCGTACCCGGTGGTCGAGACGGTGCAGCGGGACGGCATCAACGTGGAGGTGCTCGCCCCGGCACCCGGCCTGGACGAGGAGCTGGCGGTCACCGCCCAGCAGCTCGCCATCGACCTGGCCACCGCGCTCGGCGTGGTCGGCCTGCTCGCCGTGGAACTCTTCGAGGTGCGCGACGCGGCCGGCCGACCGGCGATCGTGGTCAACGAGCTGGCGATGCGTCCGCACAACTCCGGGCACTGGACCATCGAGGGGGCTCGGACCTCCCAGTTCGAGCAGCACCTGCGGGCGGTGCTGGACTACCCGATGGGCGATACCGCGTTGGCCGCGCCGGTCGTGGTGATGGCGAACGTGCTCGGCGGCGAGCCGGGCGGGATGTCGATCGACGAGCGGCTGCACCACCTCTTCGCCGCCGAGCCGGGGGCCAAGGTGCATCTCTACGGCAAGCAGGTACGACCCGGCCGCAAGATCGGGCACGTCACCGTGCTCGGGGACGACCTGGACGACGTACGGACGCGGGCCGCGCGGGCCGCCCGCTGGCTGCGTGAGGGGCACGAGTGAGCCCGAGCCCCGCAGTCGCGAACGAAGAGGGGACCGCAGTGACCACTGTCGGGCTGATCATGGGCAGCGACTCGGACTGGCCGACGATGCGGGCCGCGGCCGAGGTGCTGGACGACTTCGGGGTGTCGTACGAGGTCCGGGTGATCTCGGCGCACCGGACCCCGGTCGCGATGATCGACTACGGCCGCGACGCCGTCGACCGGGGTCTCAAGGTGATCATCGCCGGTGCGGGCGGTGCCGCCGCCCTGCCGGGCATGGTCGCCTCGGTTACCCCGCTGCCGGTGATCGGCGTGCCGGTGCCGCTGAAGCACCTCGACGGCATGGATTCGCTGCTGTCCATCGTGCAGATGCCGGCCGGGATCCCGGTGGCCACCGTGTCGATCGGCAACGCCCGCAACGCCGGCCTGCTGGCCGTGCGGATCCTCGGCGTCGCCGACGAGGACCTCCGCGCGCGGATGACGACCTACCAGCAAGACCTGGAACAGCTGATCATCACCAAGGACGCCGCCCTCCAGGCCACCCTCACCTAACCCCCCACGGCACCAAACGTCCGCCCCCGACCCGCTCCCCGCCGAGCCCGGCGTACCCACTCGGCACGCTCACCGTGCCGCACGTACGTACCCACCCGGCACGCTCACCGCGCCGGACGTACGTACCCGGCCTGCTCACCGTGCCCACTCACGCACGCCGCACGACCCCTCCGCTTCATCTCACCGTGCCCACTCACGCACGCCGCACGACCCTCCGGTTTCACCTCATGCCGCGTAGCGCGGTCTGTAGGCGTTCCTGGGCGCGGCGGCGGCGCTCGTTGCTGGCGCCGAGGATCAGCAGCAGGATGCCCACCGGGATCAGCGCCAGCCATGGGCCGAGGCTGAACAGCGCGTGGATCGCGGTGATCGCGGTGACCGACGCGCCGACGATCACCGGCGCCTGCTGTCGGCTGGTCGAGCCGAAGATCAGCACCGCCACCGCGCCGAGCAGCAGCAGCATCTGCCGCAGCGTGCTGGATTCGGTGGCCAGCACGATCGCCAGGGTGGGCACGAACGCGGCGACCAGCGCCGGCCCGTACGCCACCCAGCTGCTCAGGTCCGGCCGGTGGCGCAACTCGAGCACCCCCACCAGCAGGGCCAGCGCGGCGAAGGGCAGGGTGTACGCCTCGGGC
Organism: Micromonospora sp. NPDC000668; assembly: GCF_042897975.1. Taxonomy (NCBI): domain Bacteria; kingdom Bacillati; phylum Actinomycetota; class Actinomycetes; order Micromonosporales; family Micromonosporaceae; genus Micromonospora; species Micromonospora sp. NPDC000668. Next base: position 244,623 of record NZ_JBIAYP010000002.1, on the reverse strand, counting down.
AGCGCCACGTCGGCGACGCGCATCAGGATCCACCAGGCGGTGATCTCGCAGACCACCACCGACCAGAAGAGGATCCGGCGCTCCACCGGCCGCCGACCGGGCCGGGTCGCCGCCACGCCGAGGACCGCGCCCCAGGCGGCCAGCAGGGCGGCGATGTGGCGGGGCGAGTCGAAGGCGAGGGCGAAGGCGATCAGCGCCGCCGCGTACCCGCTCCACTCCACCGTGGAGGCCTCGCGCTGCGCCTCGGGACGGCGCAACCGGGGCAGGGTCGCGGCGAGCACCTGCAGGACCGCACCGACGGCCAGCACACCGAACGCGGACCAGACCGCGGCCAGGCCGGCGACCAGGCCGACGGTGAGCACGAAGAGCTGCGCCATCAGCGATGCGAAGAGCCAGCCGAGGATGCGCGCCCGCTGAGTGGTGCCGAACAGCGCCGCCACCGCGCCCACGCCGACCGCGCTGCCGAGGGTGAACAGGGTCAGCTGCCGGTCGGCCAGGCTGCCGGCCAGCCCGGCGCCGCCGCCGGCCAACCCGATGAGGAACACCAGCACCCGGGCCAGCCGTAGCGAACGGGCCGGCTCGACCAGCGGCGGCGGCGGGGTCAGCGCGAGGCCGAGCATCGCGATGGTGAAGACGGAGAGCGCGGCGACGGTGCTCGCCGGCCAACCCATGCCCAGCGCGATGGGCGCGATCAGCAGCGTGACGGCGGCGCCGGGCAGCACCACCGGTACGGCCCGGGACCGCCGCCCGCCGCTGAACCCGGTGGCGGCCAGCGCCGCGGTCGCGGTGAGCAGCAGCGCGGTCAGCACGTGGGTCGGGTTGACCACGTCCGGGGGCGGGGTGAGCAGCTCCGGCGGCGGCCCCTCCCAGATGCGGGCCAACGTGCGGTGCGGTTCGACCAGGGCGGTGACCAGGGCGGGTCCGATCGAGGCGAGCGCCAGGGCGGTCGGTAGGGCCGCCGCGGCCAGCGCGCCGGCGGACGGGCTGACCCGCCATCGCCGACGGTCCGGGTCGTCCGGCAACCGCCGCATCGCGCCGCTGAACAGCACCGCCCAGCGGCGGACCGGCTGCGCCGAGCCGGTCGGCGGCACGGTGGCCGCCCGGATCAACTCGGCGAGCACGCCGAGCAGGGCGGCCGCGGCCGCGTAGACACCCGAGGGGAGGCCGGTGGGGATGGCGGCGAGCGCGCTGATGGTGGCCCCGCCAACCACGGCCACGCTGACCCACGGCAGGTACTGCGGCACCTGCCGGCGGACTGCGGCCGCGGCGGCCAGGCCCAGGCTGGACGCGGCCAGCGCCGCGGTCAGCACCACCTGCGCCGAGTGTTGGAACTCGGCGGACAGCGCCGCTACCGCGCCGGGGAGGGCCAGCAGCGCGGCACCGGTCGCCGCGCCGCCTATCTGCGCCAGGTGCGGTGGCATCCCGTCGGTTTCGATGTCGGTCACCTGCGGACCCGCCAGTACGCGGGCCAGGGTGGCCACCACCACGCCGATCAGTGCGATGCTGCCCAGCGCCAGCGCGGTGGTCCACGGCCGGACCAGGCCGGCGCCGGCCGCGTGCAGCGCGACCACCCCGGCCACGGTGGCCCGGGACAGCCCCGCCCGGGCCTCCTCCGTGGCCACGGCGGCCATGCCGAAGACGGTGGCGACCATCCCGCCGACCAGGACCGGCGACCACCAGGGCAGGTCGAAGGCGGCCGGTGCGCCGATCGTGGCGAGCACCACCGCGGCGCCGGACACGTCCCACCGCCAGGGCGGCGGGAGCAGGATGCCGGCGGCGACGGCCAGCAGCGCCAGCGCGACCGGGGCCTGCCAGGTGGCGCCTCCGGTCGGCGCGGCCGGCCAGTCGGTCAGGTTGCCGTCCCAGATCGGACCGGGCGTGGCCAGCACGCCCAGCCCGCCGCGCAGCGCCGTCCAGCCGGCGAGTACGCCGATCAGTGCGCCGCCGACGGTGATGCCGAGGATCGGCCCGCGCCGCCACTCCTCGGGCATGGCGCGAGCACCTACGGCGACCACCAGCACCAGACCGGCGGCCACCGCCAACTGCCCGCCCGGGGTGAGTACCGAGGCGATCCGGACCAGCGTGGCGATCAGGGCGGTGGTCACCGCCGCGGCGGCCAGGTCGGAGCCGTCCAGGGCGAGGTCGGAGCGGCGTCCGGCGTCGATCGACGGTGCCAGGAAGAGCAGCACGGCGGCGACCAGCAGAATTGCGCCGACCCAGGCGTCGGCGACGGTCGCCCCGGGTGCGCCGAAGGCGGCGGCGGTGACCACCAGCGCGCCGAGACCGGTGCCGACGGACAGCGGTGTCGGGATGCGCCGCTGGGAGACCTGCACCACGGCGGCGTAGCCGAGGGTGACGCAGACCGCGAGGAAACTCGCCGCCAGCACCGGGACGGTCACCTCGCGCAGGCTGGCAGGGGTGGGGGTGGGATCGGTCGGCACGGTGGCGGCCACGAACGCGGCGACCGCCCCGGGCAGCGCGAAAGCGGCGCCCCCGGCGGCCCAGGCGGCGACCGTGTCGGCTGCGGCCGAGGCGATCCGGATCCGGGGTGCCAGCGCGACCAGCGCGCCGGCCGCGAAGAGGGTGAGCAGGACCGCGGCGGTGAGCGTCGGCCCGACCAGGCTGGCGCCCGCACCGAACATGCCCACCACGGCGGCCCCGATGCCATGCGCCAGGGCGGCCCGGCTGGTCCGCGCGGAGAGGCCGATCACGCCGATGCCGACCGCGGTGAGCACCATCGGCCAGGGCGCATACGCCCAGCCGAGACCGAACGAGGCCGGCACGGCCAGCGCGGTCAGCGCCGCCCCGGCGACCGCGAACTCGCGGCGGATCTCCGGCGGCAGGGCCAGCACCGCGGCGATGGTGAGCAGGAACGCGGCGGCGGCGAGCTGCCAGGTGGTGGGGCCGACCGCAGCGGCCAGTTCGGCCCGGTACTGGTCGAGGTCGGCGCCCCAGGCGGGCAGTACCGCCTGGACCGGCGCCACTCCGGCGCGCAGCGCGCCCCCGGCGACCACCAGCCCGCTGACGGTGAGCGCCACCGCCGAGGCGACCTGCGGGCCGCGCCGGGCGGCCTCGGGGACCGCGCGCACCGCCAGCCCGGTCACCGTAATGACCGCCGCGATCAGCAGCAACGACCGGCCGGGCAGGGCCACCGAGGCGATCCGGCCGAGCGCGCCGATCACGGCCAGGGTGAGGATGCCGGCCGCGACGTCGGGCAGCGGCGGTCGGCGCAGCACCAGCGCGCCGGCCAGCCCGACCGCGGCGGCCAGCAGCAGCGCCACCCCGGCACCGGTCGCCGCCGGCACGGTCTCGGCCTGGAGCAGGGCGGTGACGGCGTACGCCAGGGCGACGGCGACCGCCACCGCGTGCAGCAGCCAGATCAGCTCGCGCAGCCCGGGCACCGGGCGGGTCGGCCGGGTGTCGGCGGCCCCGGCATCGGCGTTGAGCAGCTCGGCGGCCTCCTCCGGGTCGCCCTCGGGTCGGCTCTCGGCGCTCCGTTGCGGGGGCGCCGGGGGCATGCCGGGCTCTGGCAGGTCCTGCCGGACGGGCCGCTCCACGGCGACCCCGGTGCGGGTCAGCCAGAGGTCGAAGAGGGCGACCAGCGTCAGCAGCAGGGCCCAGCCACCCGGCCCGGTGATCCGGTCGTACGCGAGCAGCGGCAGCACCGGCTGCGCGGCGAGCACGGTGGCGAACCGGGGTGTGCGCAGACCTGTCCACCTGGCGTACCCGAACGCGACGGCGGCGGTGAACGCGAAGATCACCCCGGCGAAGACCGCTCCGGAGGAGCCCCCGTTGCCGATCCGGTCCACCGCCCACAGGGCGTTTCCGGCCAGCGGCACCAGCAGCAGGCCGACCGCGGAGATCGTCTCGGCGGTCGAGGTGAGCCCGCGCCGGGCCAGCGCCGGTGGGGCGAGCAGCATCAGGACGGTGGCGAGGAGCAGGATGCCGAGCCGGGCCAGCGCGTCCATCGAGCTGGTCGCCACTGCGGCGAAGACCACCGCGGCCACCCCGAGCAGCAACGCGCCCAGCCCGAGTGGGATGTTCTGCACCTCGCGGGAGGACGCCTCCGGCGGGTGCTCCGGGTCGTCCGCGTCCAGCCAGGACGCCCGGGGCGGTGGTGGCGGCGGGGGGTCCTCCGGGGCGGGCGGGCTGCCCTGGCGGGGCACCCGGGGCGGGGCACCGGTGGTGGCGGTCGGTGGCCGGCGGCCGGGCCGGCGGCGCAGCACCCGGCGTGGCCGGGTGGCCTGCTTGAGCCGTTCCTCACTGGCGTGCGCCAGGATGTCCCGCTGGAAGAGCGCGGCCTGCATCTTGGCGGCGATCTGCCGCTGCTCGCTGGCGATGGCGGCGTCGCGCGCCTTCATCTCCGCGATCGAGCGCTCGATGTCCGCCAGGTGCTCGACCCACTGCGGCTGGTCGGCCCCGCAGTGCGGGCAGCGGACAGCCGGCTTGATCTCCTGGCCGCACGAGGAGCACTGAAACGTCGCCACGACATCCTCCACCCGCACTGTGGACATCCACTGTCGCAGCATGCCCAAAGCTGGCGCGGATTACGACACTTGTCGGCGGGTCCGGGGCAAACAAACGACACCGGCCGGCCACGGAGGGTGCTCCGAGACCGGCCGGTGGGGTTTGATCCGTCAGGGGCGGCCCATGCCCCGGTACTCCCAGCCGGCCTGGGTCCACAGTGTGGAGTCGAGGCAGTTGCGGCCGTCGACCACCTTGCGGCCGGCGACGAGCTCGCCGAGGGCGACCGGGTCGGCGTTGCGGAAGTCGGCCCACTCGGTGAGGACGCAGACCAGGTCCGCGCCGCTGACCGCCTCGTTGATGCCGGCCTCGTAGGTCAGCTCGGGTACGGCGCGGCGGGCGTTCTCGGTGCCCTGCGGGTCGTACACGTGCACGTCGGCGCCGGCCTTCTGCAGCAGCGCGGCGACGGCGAGCGCCGGGGCGTCGCGGACGTCGTCGGTGTTGGGTTTGAAGGTGGCGCCCAGCACGGCGATCCGGGTGCCGGAGAAGTCCGGGCCGGCCGGCCCGGAGCGGCGGCCGAGCAGGTCCGCGGCGAGCTGGAGCACCCGGGTCCGGCGGCGCAGGTTGATCAGGTCCACCTCGTGCAGGAAGCGCAGCGCCTCGCCAGCGCCCAGCTCCTGCGCCCGGGCCTGGAAGGCCCGGATGTCCTTGGGCAGGCAGGCGCCGCCGAAGCCGAGACCGGCCTGGAGGAACCGGTTGCCGATCCGCGGGTCGTAGCCGATCGCCCGGGCCAGCTGGGTGACGTCGCCGCCGGAGGCCTCGCAGACCTCGGCCATCGCGTTGATGAAGGAGATCTTGGTGGCCAGGAAGGCGTTCGCGGCGACCTTGACCAGCTCGGCGGTCGCGAAGTCGGTGACCACCAGGGGCACCTCGCGGTCCTCGGTGGCGGCCAGGTCGAAGACACCCTTGTGGGCGGCGTAGAGCATGCCGTTGGCCCACTCGCTCTTCACGCCGACCACGATCCGGTTGGGGCGCAGCACGTCGTCGACGGCGAAGCCCTCCTGGAGGAACTCGGGGCTCCACGCCACCTCGACGCCCAGGTCGTTGGGGGTGTGCTTGCCGACCAGCTGCTCCACCCACTCGGCGGTGCCCACCGGCACGGTGGACTTGCCGACGATCAGCGCCTTGCGGGTGAGGTGTTGCGCCAGGCTGGTCACCGAGGCCTCGACGTACGACAGGTCGGCGCCCATCCCGTCGGCGCGCTGGGGGGTGCCGACGCAGATGAAGTGCACGTCACCGAAGTCGGCGGTCTCGGCGATGTCGGTGCTGAACCGCAGCCGGCCGGCGGCCAGGTTGCGCCTGAGCAGCTCGTCCAGGCCGGGCTCGTGGATCGGCACCTGACCGGCGTTGAGCATCGCGATCTTGTCAGCGTCGACGTCGAACCCGAGCACCTCGTACCCCAGCTCGGCGTAGCAGATGGCGTACGTCGCACCCAGGTAACCGGTCCCCAGGAAGGTCACCCGCGGCCGGGCCGCACCCGAGGGCGGCGTCACCGCGGCGATGGCGGGGGTCGGCTGAATGGTGGGATAGGGGATCGTCACGCCTGTCTTCTCCGCTCGCACTGGCGGCGCTTCGTCGCGTCGCATTTTGCTGCGGCGCCTGGCCGGGCACCGGAGGGTGGCTCAACTGTCTTCTTCCATCATCGCGCAGCGGCCTGGGTGCTCCGTCATGTCTATACCTACGCGCCGGTAACATCACTTGAACTGCAGTCGCTAGTCTTCAGTCTGCGCGGTCGGCGGTCAGGAGACGCTACAGACTGCGCATGATAGCGGTGAAGGGGAGGGGCCGACATGGCCGCAGGGGAGTCGTTCGACGTCTACCGGTTGCCTGAGGAGCACGTGGCGATCCGGGAGGCGGTCCGCGAGGTCTGTACGGCGAAGGTGGCCCCACACGCCGCCGAGGCCGATGAGACCGGTGAGTTCCCGAAGGCGTCCTACGACGCGCTGCGGGCGGCCGACTTCCACGCCCCGCACATCCCCGAGGAGTACGGCGGTGCGGGCGCGGACGCGCTGGCCACCGCCATCGTGATCGAAGAGGTGGCCCGGGCCTGCGCGTCCTCCTCGCTGATCCCGGCGGTCAACAAGCTTGGCACGATGCCGCTGCTGTTGTCCGGTTCCGAGGAGATCAAGCGCCGCTACCTGACGCCGGTGGCGGCGGGGGACGCGATGTTCTCGTACTGCCTCTCCGAGCCCGAGGCGGGCAGCGACGCGGCGTCGATGACCACCCGCGCGGTACGTGACGGGGATCACTGGGTGCTCAACGGTGTGAAGCGCTGGATCACCAACGCCGGCGTCTCCGAGTTCTACACCGTCTTCGCCGTCACCGACCCGACTGCCCGGTCCCGGGGCATCTCCGCCTTCGTGGTCGAGAAGTCCGATGCCGGGGTCAGCTTCGGCGCCCCGGAGAAGAAGCTCGGCATCAAGGGCTCGCCGACCCGTGAGGTCTACCTGGACAACGTGCGGATCCCGGCGGACCGGATCATCGGCGCGGAGGGCACCGGCTTCGCCACCGCGATGCGGACCCTGGACCACACCCGGGTCACCATCGCCGCGCAGGCCATCGGGATCGCGCAGGGCGCGCTCGACTACGCCAAGGGGTACGTGGCCGAGCGCCGGCAGTTCGGCAAGGCGGTCGCCGAGTTCCAGGGCGTCCAGTTCATGCTCGCCGACATGGGCATGAAGCTGGAGGCGGCCCGGCAGCTCACCTACGCCGCGGCCGGCAAGTCCGAGCGTGGCGACGCGGACCTGACCTACTTCGGCGCGGCGGCCAAGTGCTTCGCCTCGGACGCCGCCATGGAGATCACCACCGACGCGGTGCAGTTGCTCGGTGGCTACGGCTACACCCGGGACTACCCGGTCGAGCGGATGATGCGGGACGCCAAGATCACCCAGATCTACGAGGGCACCAACCAGGTGCAGCGGATCGTCATGGCGCGGCAGCTGCTCAACGGCGTTGCCTAGGCTTTCCTCCCAGTCAGATCCCGGGCGCCGACCGAGTTGAATTTCTCGGTCGGCTGCCTGCGTTGTGCCACGAGGGCACACGTGACTCCCCACACACCGAGCATTTCGTGCGGGTTCGTGTCGTTGACGAGCGGGGAGAATCAACGCACCTGACCTCCGGCTGATCCGTGCCGCCATCCCTTGCCTTGTCCTCCACTCGCTGCCCAGCGTCGGGCGCGCCCAACGACGTCTACGAACACGCAGAGAGATCGAGATGATGAAGCAGTTGGTGGACAAGACCGGCCCCGGTTCCGCCGCCGAGCAGGAGGTGCTGCCCGGCGACCTGATGACCAAACGCCAACGGGTGCAGCTCGTGCTCGTGCTGGGTGCGCTGATCGCGATCGGGCCGCTGACCATCGACATGTACCTGCCGGCGCTGCCCGCCATCACGGCCGGTCTGCAGACCACCGAGACCGCGGTGCAGTTGACGCTGACGGGCACCCTGGTCGGCCTCGCGCTGGGCCAGTTGCTGATCGGGCCGCTCTCCGACGTGGTCGGGCGGCGTACGCCTCTGCTGGCCGGGCTGGTCGTGCACGTCGTGGCATCTGTGCTGTGCGTGTTCGCGCCCAGCATCGCCGTGCTCGGCACGTTGCGCGTGCTGCAGGGCCTCGGGGTGGCGGCCGCCACCGTGGTCGCCACCGCCGTGGTACGCGACCTGTTTAGCGGTGCCGCCTTCGCCCGGATCTTCTCCCGGCTGATGCTGGTCATGGGCCTGGCGCCGATCCTCGCACCGACCCTGGGCAGCGGCGTGCTGCGCTGGACCGAGTGGCGGGGTGTCTTCGCGACGCTGGCGGTGCTGGGCGTGCTGCTGACCGTCGTGGCCGCGCTCCGGTTGCCGGAGACCCTGCCGGTGGCTCGCCGCCGGCATGGCGGGGTGGGTGCGACGATGCGCGACTACCGGCGCTTGTTCAACGACCGGGCCTTCATCGGTCTGGTGCTGGTCGCCGGGCTGGCCATGGCCGCCCTGTTCGCGTACGTCTCCGGGTCGTCCTTCGTGCTGCAGGAGCAGTACGGCCTCGACGAGCAGCAGTTCGGCCTGGCCTTCGGGGCGGGTTCGGTCGGCCTGATCGGGGCCACCCAGTTCAACGTCCGGCTGCTGCGTCGCTTCACCCCACAGCAGATCCTGGTCAGCGCCCTGATCGCCGGGACGGCGGCCGGGCTGCTGCTGATCATGTTCGCTGTGACCGGCCTCGGTGGCCTGGGCGCCCTGTTGGCGTCGCTGTGGCTGGTCCTGGCCGCGGCGGGCCTGGCCCTGCCGAACGCGCCAGCGCTGGCGATGACCCGGCACAGCGAGGCCGCTGGGACCGCCGCGGCGCTGCTCGGCGCCGTGCAGTTCGGCATCGGCGCGGTGTCGGCACCCCTGGTGGGGTTCCTGGGCACCGGGAGCGTGCCGATGGCGATCGTGATCGCGGGCGGCATGGCCGCCGCGCTGGCGGTCATGCTCCTCGTCGTTCCCCGCGCCGACCTCGGCACCGTCGACCCGGACCTGGCTGTCGCCGTGCACTAGGGGGCGGGCCGGTCACCCGGCCCGCCCGATGATCAGCGGATTTCGGTGGTGTCCTCGGGGCGGGACTGGCCGCGCGGCGGCGCGGACCACGGCGACTCGCCACCCACCCGGCGGGGCAGCGGGTCGGTCGGTGTCGGATCGGCCGGGTAACCCAGGGTGACCGGGGTGGTGTCGCGCTCCGCGGGCTCGCGGGGCGGCCAGTCGGTCAGTGTGGGGTTGTCGCTCGGGGGGCCGTCCGTTGGCACGGGTGTTGGCGTCGCGGCCGGCTCGGTCGCCGGACGCGGCCAGGCCTGCCAGCGTTGCCTGCTGAACGTCGCCATCAGCAGCAGCAGGCCGATCAGGAAGAGGGTGCCGTTCTCCAGCGGTAGCCGCAGCGGCAGCGGATCGCCGAACAGTTTCCACCCCTGCGGGATCGCATCCCGCACCTCGAACGGTGCCATGAACATCCCGACGTACGGGATGGCCAGCAGCAGCCCGGCCACCAGCGGGCCCAGCGGCGAGACGCGCAGTGTGCCGAGCAGGCCGAGCAGGACAGCACCGACACCGAGGTACACAGCCGGCTCGATCAGGTTGGCCGTGTTGAAGGTGCCGATCTCCACCCAGCGGTCGACCGTCCGGCTCGACCCGTCCTGCCCCAGTGTGACCAACACCCAGGTGATGGGCGCCACCACCAGCCCGGCGAGGAAGCTCCAGAGATGTCGCATCCGCGCACCGTACCGTTTCCGGCATGACCGAGCACCTCTCCGCCGCTCCGACCGGCAAGCCGACGTCGTACTCCCGGGTCACGCTGAGTAAGATCATGACCGCCGTCGACGTGAATCTCTACGGCACTGTGCACGGCGGGGTCCTGATGAAGTTCGTCGATGACGTGGCGGGGGCCGCCGCCGCGCGGCACAGTGGTGGCACGGCGGTGACCGCGGCGATCGACGAGATCGTCTTCTCCGAGGCGGTCCGGGTCGGTGATCTGGTGCACGCGCACGCCCAGGTGAACTGGACGGGGCAGACCTCGATGGAGGTGGGCGTGCGGGTGGTCGCCGAGCGGTGGGACTCGGCCGAGGACGCGCCGGTCCGGGTGGCCACCGCGTACCTGGTCTTCGTCGGGGTGGACGTGGGCGGGGCGCCGCGGATGGTCCGCCCGGTGCTGCCGGAGACGCCGGAGGACGAGCGCCGGTATCGGGAGGCGGAGATCCGTCGCGCCCACCGTCTCGCTCGCCGCCGCGCCATCCAGGCGCACCGCGCGGGCTGAACGCGGTCGGGCCGGGGCGGGTTGAGCGGCGGCCCACACAGGTCGCGGCTGGGGCATGTGGCGTGGGCACGCGTCGGTGGCCCTACCCGGTGCGCAGAATGGCGCTTCGAGGTAGGGCAAGATGGCGCCACGGCCCAATCACAGTGTCGTGCCGGGCCAGGGGGAGGGTGGAGCAGTGGGTGACGTGCTGTGGACGCCGCCGGCGGACGTACTGGAGCGGACCCGCATCGGCGACTACCTGCGCTGGCTGCGGGAGCACCGTGGGCTGGACTTCGCCGACTACGACGCGCTGTGGCGTTGGTCGGTCACCGACCTGGACGCGTTCTGGCGCTCGATCTGGGACCACTTCGAGGTGGTGGCGCACACCCCGCCGACGGCGACCCTGGCCGAGCGGGGGATGCCCGGTGCCCGCTGGTTCCCCGGAGCCACGCTCAACTACGCGGAGAACGTGCTGCGGATGCCCGGGCGGGCCGACGACGACCCGGTGGTGATCGCGCACGGGCAGACCCGGGCGCCGGTCACGCTGACCGCCGCCGAGCTGCGCGAACAGGTCCGCCGGGTGGCGGCCGGGCTGCGCCGGCTCGGCGTCACCGCCGGTGACCGGGTGGCGGCGTACGCCCCGAACATTCCCGAGACGTACGTCCTGCTGCTGGCCACCGCCAGTCTGGGGGCGATCTTCTCGTCCTGCGCGCCCGAGTTCGGCACCCGCAGCGTCGTCGACCGCTGGCAGCAGATCGAGCCGACCGTGCTGGTCGCCGTGGACGGCTACCGGTACGGCGACAAGCCGGTGGACCGGCGCGCCGAGGTCGCCGCCATCCGGGCGGCCCTGCCGTCGTTGCGGCACACCGTCGGGATCGGCTATCTGGACCCGGCGGAGGCCGCGCCAGTGGACGCGCTGGGCTGGGCCGACCTGGCCGCGCCCACCGACGAGCCGTTGGCGTTCACGCCGGTGCCGTTCGACCACCCGCTGTACGTGCTCTACTCCTCGGGCACCACCGGGCTGCCCAAGCCGATCGTGCACGGCCACGGCGGCATCCTGCTGGAGCATCTGAAGATGCTCGCCCTGCACCACGACCTGGGTCCGGCCGACCGGTTCTTCTGGTTCACCACCACCGGCTGGATGATGTGGAACTTCCTGGTCTCCGGTCCGGCGGTGGGCGCGACCATCGTGCTGTTCGACGGCAACCCGGCGGTCCGGGCTGAGCCCGGCCGGCCGGCTGAGCCCGACCTGGGCGGGCTGTGGCGGCTGGCGGCGGAGACCCGCACCACGTACTTCGGCACCTCGGCGCCGTTCCTGCTGGCCTGCCGCAAGGCCGGTCTCGTGCCCCGCGAGGTCGCTGACCTGTCCGCGCTGCGCGGCGTCGGCTCCACCGGTGCGCCGCTGCCCGCCGAGGGCTTCACCTGGGTGTACGAGACCGTCGGCGACCACCTCCAGCTCCAGTCGCTCTCCGGCGGCACCGACGTGTGCACCGGCTTCGTCGGTGGGGTGCCGCTGCTGCCGGTGTACGCCGGTGAGATCGCCTGCCGGGCGTTGGGCGCCAAGGTGGAGGCCCGATCCGCCGACGGCACCCCGGTGATCGGCGAGCTGGGTGAGCTGGTGATCACCGAACCGATGCCGAGCATGCCGGTGGGCTTCTGGAACGACCCGGACGGGACCCGCTACCGGGAGGCGTACTTCGACGTCTACCCGGGCGTCTGGCGGCACGGTGACTGGATCACCATCAACGCCCGTGGCGGCTGCGTGATCACCGGACGCTCGGACGCCACCCTCAACCGTGGCGGCGTGCGGCTGGGAACCGCCGAGTTCTACTCGGTGGTCGAGGGGCTGGACGAGGTGGTCGACTCCGTTGTCGTGCACCTGGAGGACGACGAGGGCGGCGCCGGCGAGCTGCTGCTCTTCGTGGTGCTCGCCGAGGGCCTGGAGCTGGACGACCCGATGCGCGCGAAGATCAGCCGCGAGCTGCGTACCGCCCTGTCGCCCCGGCACGTGCCCGACGAGATCCACCAGGTACGCGCGGTGCCCCGCACCCTCTCGGCGAAGAAGCTGGAGGTCCCGGTCAAGAAGATCCTCACCGGCACTCCGGTCGACTCGGCCGCCGCGAAGGGTGCCCTGGTCAACCCCGAGTCCCTGACCGCCTTCGCCACCTTCGCCCAACGCCGTGCCCCCAACAACACCCCCGCCTGACGCTGGCGGCGGTGGGTCAGGGCAGGGTGTGGGTCACCTGTTCGGTGGTGGTGCGGGCGGCCAGGCTGGCGGGGTTGAGGTTGGCGCAGAGGACGACGGTGGCGGCCTGAGTCAGCGGGGCGAGTAGCCAGTCCACCGGGTCCGGGTATCGGGCGGTGTCGATCAGGATGCGGGCACCGGGCGTGATGCCCAGCTCCGTGGCGCGGGCCTGGGCGCGGGCCAGCAGGGGCCCGTCGGCGGGGCCTGGCCCGGGCTGCGGGGTGAAGTGGTCGCCGTGCCGGCGTACCTCGACCACGTAGTCGGCGAACCCGGGTGGCACCTGTCGCAGCGGGGCGGCGAGTGGGGACAGCCCGAGGGCGTACCGCTCGTCGGCGGACCAGGACTGCGCCTCGTCGAGCCGGTCGGCGGCGGCGAAGAGCACGTCCACGTCGCCCGGCGTGTCGACCACGGCCAGTTTGGCCGACCAGCAACCCAGCAGCACCGCCGCGGTCTGCCAGTGCGGCGGCAGCAGCACCCCGGCCGGGGTGCCCGGTGCGAGGCCGACCTCGTCGACGAGAAGGTTGGCGGTCTTCGCCACCCAGTTCGCCAGCGTGGCGCCGGAAAGCTCGGTGCGGTCGCCGCTGGCGTCGTCGTACCAGGTCAGCAACGGTCGGGTCGGGTCGGTCGTGATCGCGTCGGCGAACACCCGGGCAATGTTGTCGGCCATCGGCGCGAACGATACGCCCCTGTGGCCCGTACTCGTAGACGGTGACAAGTCGGCGTACCGTCGGGTCGCAGTCAGCGTCGGCCCCGTGCTCCAGCGTAGGCTTGGCCACCGGAGTGTTGTTGCCCACAGACCCGCCATTTACAAGGAGTCGCCCCGTGACCGCCGGTCGCCCGCCCCGCGTGCTCATCGACGCCACGAGTGTCCCCGCCGACCGTGGTGGTGTCGGTCGATACGTCGACGGTCTGCTCGGTGCCCTCGGCAAGGTGTGCGGGTCGGGGGTGGAGCTGGCGGTGGTCAGCCTCCGCACCGACCTGGAGCGGTACACCCGGATGCTGCCCGGCGCGGAGATCATCCCCGCCCCGGCCGCCGTGGCGCACCGCCCGGCGCGGCTCGCCTGGGAGCAGACCGGGCTGCCGCTGCTCGCCCAGCAGGTTGGTGCGCACGTGCTGCACTCGCCCTTCTACACCTGCCCGCTGCGGGCCGGGTGTCCGGTGACGGTCACCGTGCACGACGCGACGTTCTTCACCGAGCCGGAGCATTACGACAAGTCCCGCCGGACGTTCTTCCGCAGCGCCATCAAGACCTCGCTGCGCCGCGCCGATCGGGTGATCGTGCCCAGCAAGGCCACCCGGGACGAGCTGATCCGGCTGCTCGACGCCGACCCGACCCGGATCGACGTGGCCTACCACGGCGTTGACCACGCCGCCTTCCACGCGCCCAGCGAGGAGGAGAAGGCCCGCGTGCGCGCCCGGCTGGGGCTGGGCAACAGCAGCTACGTGGCCTTCCTCGGGGCCAAGGAGCCACGCAAGAACGTGCCCAACCTGATCCGTGGCTGGGCCCGGGCGGTGGCCGACCGGGCCGACCCGCCCGCGCTGGTGATCGCCGGCGGGCAGGGGCACGACGACGACATCGACCGGGCGGTGGCCGAGGTCCCCTCCCACCTGCGGCTGCTGCGGCCCGGCTACCTGCGCTACGCCGACCTGCCCGGCTTCCTCGGCGGTGCGCTGGTGGCGGCCTACCCGTCCTATGGCGAGGGGTTCGGGCTGCCGATCCTGGAGGCGATGGCGTGCGCTGCCCCGGTGCTGACCACGCCCCGGCTCTCGTTGCCCGAGGTGGGCGGCGACGCGGTCGCGTACACCTCAGAGGACGCGGAGCAGATCGGCACCGACCTGGCCGCCCTGCTGGACGACGAGCAGCGCCGGTTGTCGCTGGCGAAGGCCGGTTTCGATCGAGCCAAGGAGTTCACCTGGGAGTCCAGCGCCGAGGTGCACATCGCCGCCTGGAGCCGCGCCCGCTCCTGACCGGCCGGGCAGCCGGCTGCGGACCCGCCCACCCGGTCCAGGTCCTTCGGGCATGATGTGCGGATGCTCTATGCGGTCATTCCGGCAGGTGGCAGTGGCACGAGGTTGTGGCCGTTGTCCCGCGCCGGTCATCCCAAGTTCCTCCATCCGCTGACCGGCTCCAACGCGTCGCTGCTCCAGGCGACCGTGGAGCGGCTGGCGCCGCTGGCCACACCGGATCACACCCTTGTGGTCACCGGTGCCGCGCACGTCGCGGCGGTGGCGCGGCAGCTCACCGGGTTGCCCGAGGAGAACATCCTGGTCGAGCCCTCGCCCCGGGACTCCTGCGCGGCGATCGCGCTGGCCGCTGCGGTGATCTCGCTGCGCGACCCGGAGGCGGTGATGGGCAGCTTCGCCGCCGACCACCTGATCGGCGACCCGGAGAGTTGGGTGCGTACGGTCCGGGAGGCGGTCCGCGGAGCCGAGCAGGGCATGCTGATGACGGTCGGGATCACGCCGACCCGTCCGGAGACCGGCTACGGCTACCTGGAGACCGGCGATCCGATCGAGGGCGTTCCGTGGCGCCCGGTGGCCGAGTTCAAGGAGAAGCCGGCCGCCGAGGTCGCCGAGGCGTACGTCCGTTCGGGCCGGCACCTGTGGAACGCGAGCATGTTCGTCTGGCGGGTTGACGTGTTCCTCGAAGAGTTGGCCCGCCAGCAGCCCGCCCTGCACGCCGGGGTCACCGCGATCGCTGCCGCCTGGGGCACACCGGAGCAGGACGACATGCTCGGTACGGTCTGGCCGACCCTGCCGAAGATCTCCGTCGACTACGCGGTGATGGAGGGCGCGGCCACCGCCGGTCGGGTGGCGACGGTGCCGGGCGACTTCGGCTGGAACGATGTCGGCGACTTCCACACCCTCGGTGACGTGCTGCCGGCCGACGCGGCGGGCAACGTGGTGCTCGGCGCGGGCTCCAAGCCGGGTGTGCTGCTGCGGGACAGCGCCAACCTGGTGGTGGTGCCGCAGTCCGGCCGGTTGGTGGCGGTCCTCGGGGTGCGTGACCTGATCGTGGTGGACACACCGGATGCGGTGCTGGTCTGCCCACGCGACCGGGCCCAGGACGTCAAGGCCCTGGTCGACGAGCTCAAGGAGCGGGGCGAAGAGGGCTACGTCTGAGGGCCGCGAGGGCCGGCGCGACCAGTTGCACGGTCCCGCCGGCCAGTGGCTCGGGCAGCCGGTCCGGTGGGAACCACCCCAGCGCCTCGGCCTCGTCGCTGACCTGCTCCACCGCGCCGGGCGGGGCGACCACCGCGAACCGGACGTCGTGGTGCAGCGAGCCGCCCTGGCAGCTCACCGGGTGGATGTCCACGTCGATCGGCACGGGGTCGATGCGCAGGCCGGCGATTCCGGACTCCTCGGTGGCCTCGCGCAGCGCGGCGCCGACCAGGGTCAGGTCGTCGGGCTCGCAGTGCCCGCCGAGCTGCACCCAGCGCCCGAACTTGCCGTGCAGGCAGAGCAGCACCCGCGAGCCGGTGTGGTCCAGCACGAGTGCGCTGGCGGTGACGTGCCCGGGGCGGTGTGGTCGGCTCATCGCGACGGGCCCGGCGGCGAGCAGCGCGAGGGTCCGGTCCCGCGCCTCGGCGGCGGCCGGGCCGGTGGGGTGCCAGCCGTCGAGCAGCGCGGTGGCGTCGGCGTGCAGCGTCGCGTAGGCGCTGGGGTGGGCGGCGGGTCCGGTGAACGCGGTGTCGGGCACCCCGCCACTGTACGAGCGCCCGGTCCGTAGGCTTGCGCGGTGACCCTGCGACTCGTCGAATTCGTGGGACGGCGTCATGAGACGACGGATGACCGGACGGCACCTCTGCGGAGCAAGGGCCGCAGACCCTCGTGGTGCCGCCCGATCACCGGTCCTCCCCGGTCCCGCGGTGCCGGGTGCGTGCGAGACGCGCCGGTGCCGTGTACGGGCAACTGGAAGCATGCCGAACCGCCCCCGGAGGCGTCGAGGTTTTTCAGCCCTGGCTTAAAGATGGAGATAATTGCCGGCCAGGTAGAGTCGAACGGTCGCCCGGCATCCCTCTGCTGGCGACACGGGAGCACTCCATGCTGAAGATCCACTTTTCCGGCGAGGACATCCTCCGGACCCGGGTGGCGCCGGCGGCGGACCCGGTCTGGGAGTCGGTCCTCAGCCTGCACGTGTTGCAGGGCCGTACCCGCGATCCGCTGACGTCGAACTGGCGGCGCACCGTTGCCCGGCACCTGCGCCAGGACGTCGCCTCCGACCAGCTCCGGCTGCTCTTCGCGCTGAACCCGCCGCGCGGCTACTTCCCCGACTTCCTCACCCCGTACGCGAGTGTCCACGGCTTCGGGGCCGGGCTGGACGCGGTCCGCAGCACTCCCAAGGAGGTGCTGCACCGGGACCTGACCGTGCTGGCCTCCGAGAACCCGCTGCCCTCCTCGGCCTCCGCACTGGCCCGGGGCGACGTGGATGTGCTGCGTCACCTCGCCGAGTCGATGGAGCAGTACCGGTCGCTGGCGATCAGCCCGTACTGGAGCCGGATCCAGTCCGCGGTGGAGGCGGACCGGACCCGACGGGCCCGGGCCCTGCTCGACGGCGGAGTGGAGGGGCTGCTGGCCAGCCTCCGACCGGCCATGCGCTGGGAGGGCGGGGTGCTTGAGGTCCGCGACTACCCGCACAGCCGGGAACTGCACCTGGACGGCCGAGGGCTGCTGCTGGTGCCGTCGTTCTTCTGCGCGGCTACCCCGGTCGCCCTGCTCGACCCGGCGCTGCCACCGGTGCTGGTCTATCCGGTGGACCGGTTGGGCGGGCTGGCGCCGGCCGACGGTGCCGCACCGACCGTGCCGGGCTCCGTCCGGGACTCGCTCGCCGCGTTGCTCGGCCGGACCAGGGCGGCGGTGTTGCAGGCCAGCGACGACGGCTGCACCACCGGCGAGGTGGCCCGCCGGCTCAACATCTCACCGGCGGCGGCCAGCCAGCACGCCACCGTGCTGCGCAACGCCGGCCTGCTGGTCAGTCACCGGGAACGCAACACCGTGCTGCACACGTTGACTCCGCTCGGCCGGGCCATGCTGGACGCCTGACCCGGCCAGCCGTCTACAGGGCGAGCGCGGCGCTGGCCGGGCTGCCGGCGGGCGGGGGGAGCAGGGCCGAGCCGATGCCCTCGGCGGCCAGGGCGACGCGCAGCCGGTGCAGGTCGGCGCCGAAGCGGACCAGGTCCATCGGGTCGACCGGGGCCGGTGGTGAACCGAGCACCAGGGCGGTGGCGCCGGCCGGCCAGCCGGGCACCGCGGCGATCAGACCGGCCCGTACCTCCGCCTCGTCGACCAGGGTGAAGACCGTGCCGGGGGCGACCACCCCGGCGACCGCGTCGATCGCTCGCCGGGCGGCGGCCGGGTCGGCCGGCGTGGCGCCGGGCGCGTCGGCCAGGGTGGCGGCGTCGGCCAGCCCTGCGGCCCGGGCCTCGGCGGTGCCGAGCGAGAACAGATCCTGGGCGGCGTCGCGGACCAGCGCCCGCGCGCCAACGGAGTCGTCCGGGCGGGTGGCGGAGAGGTAGCCCCGCACCACCGCGACCGGGACCTGGTCACACTTGCCCTTGATCAGCTCGCCGGCACCCGCCAGCTCGTCCACCACGGCCATCTGGGTCAGTTGCAGCTCGTTGCCGTACGGGTCCACCTCGCCCCGGTGATCGCGGATGGCCGGCATTCCGGCCACCCCGAGCGCCACGTCGGTCAGCCCGTTACGCCAGGGGCGGCCCATGGTGTCGGTGATGATCACGGCGAGGTCCAGGTCGTAGCGCTCCTTCAGCGCGGCGCGCAGCGCCCGGGCCGAGGCGTCCGGGTCCACCGGCAGCAGGACCAACCGGGTCTTGTCCACGTTCGACGCGTCGATCCCGCCGGAGGCCATCACGAAGCCGTGGTGGGTCTGCACGATCCGGGTCGGCCCCCGGCTGGCCACCACCCGGGCGGTCTCCCCGGCCAGTACCTCGTCCCGCGCGGTGAGCCGTTCGGGTCCGTCCGCCGGGACGTCGACCAGCCGGCCCTCGGCCTTGGAGACGATCTTGCTGGTGACCACCAGCACGTCGCCGTCGCGCAGCCAGGGCGCGGCGTTGGCGATCAACGCGGCCAGGTCGTCGCCCTCGGTCACGTGGCCGATGCCCAGCACCGGCAGGATCTCCAGCCTCACGACAACTCCACCGCGGCGCGGACCATCGCCGCCGTCGCCGCATCGTCGGTCATCCGCAACGGCACCGCGCGGACCGTCACCTCCGGCACCAGCGTGCCCGCGTCCTGCTCGTCCACGAGCCAGCCGTCCAGCAGCCCGCCGGCCGTTCGGCCTCCGTAGAGCCGGCCCACGCCGGCCGCGCTGCACTCGACACCGAGAACGGCGAGACAGCGGTCGGCCATCCCGCGGACCGGCGCACCGCCGATGATCGGCGAGACGCCCACCACCCGGGCGGGCGCGTCGGCCACCGCCTCGCGCAGGCCCGGCACGGCCAGCACCGGTGCGACGCTCACCACCGGGTTGCTCGGCGCGATCAGCACCAGGTCTGCCGTGCCGATCGCGTCCAGCACCCCCGGCGCCGGCTTCGCCGTCTCCGCGCCGACGAAGATGAAGCGGTGGGTGGGGATGTCGGCCCGGTACCGCACCCACCACTCCTGGAAGTGGATCGCCTGTTGGCCCGAGTCGCGGTCGACCACAGCATGCGTCTCCAGGCGGTCGTCGGTCGCCGGCAGCAGGCGTACGCCCGGCTCCCAGCGGGTCGCCAGTGCCTCCGTGACCGCGTGCAGCGGGTAGCCGGCGTTGAGCATGGTGCTACGTACCAGGTGGGTGGCGATGTCCTTGTCGCCGAGGCCGAACCAGGTCGGCTCCGCCCCGTACGCGGCCAGCTCCTCCTTGACCGTCCAGGTCTCCCCGGCTCGGCCCCAGCCCCGCTCGGGGTCGGCGCCGCCGCCGAGGGTGTACATGACGCTGTCCAGGTCGGGACAGATCTTCAACCCGTGCAGCCACAGGTCGTCGCCGACGTTGACGACGGCGGTCACCTCGGCGCCGACCTCGCGGGCGTACGCCCGGACGCCGAGCAGGAACCGGGCGCCGCCGATGCCGCCGGCCAGAACCACGATGCGCATGTCGACCATCCTCGCGCACGTGACGCCTTCGGTCCTCCGGTGGCCCGGGAGACTAGGCTCACGTGCGCCCTGTCCGTCCATGCCCCGAGGGGGAGTTCGTGACCAGCCCCGCCGAGCCCGCGTCCACCGACGCGACGCAGGCCCGCCAGCTGACCAAGCCACTACGGGAACTGGGTGCGCTCGCGCTGCTCGGCGCCAACGCGGTGTTCCTCTTCGTGGGCCTGCTGCGGCTACTCATCCCGAGCGACTTCAGCTCCTTCACCGACCGTGCGGGCAGCGCTTCTTTCACATTCATCGGCTTCGAGGCGGCGGTCCTGCCGCTGCTGGCCGTGCTGCTGGCCACCCACATCTCGCCGGTGCTGCCGAAGGCGAAGCTGATCACGCAGGTGGCCCTCGGTGAGTACGCGGTCAGCGCGCTGCTCGGCACGCTGACCATGCTGATCTGGATGGTGGGTCGGCTGGCCGAGGCCGAGGTGCTCGACGTGCTGCTCGGCGTACTCACCCGCTTCGCCTGGCTGATGATCTTCGCGGTCGCCGCCTGGGTGGTCTACACGATTTGGCGGAAGCTGTACTACGTGCCCCGGCCGAAGCCGCAGCCGGGCGTCTACGGCCAGCCGCAGCCGGGCCAGCCCCAGCCGGGCTGGCCGCAGCAGCAGGGTGGCTGGCCCGCCCCGGGGCAGCCCGGCGGCCAGCCGGCGGGCGGATGGCAGGCCCCCGGCCAGCCCGGTGGCTACCCGCCGGCGCAGTACCCCGGCCAGTACGGCCAGCCCTCGCCGCCGTTCCAGCCGGCCCCGCAGTCTGCGCCGCCGTTCCCGCAGTCCGCCCCGCCGTTCCCGCAGTCCGCGCCGCCGGCCAACCCCGCCCCGCAGTCCGCGCCGCCGATGCCGGCCGCACCGCCGTTCGGGCAGCCGCCGTCGGCCGACCCGACCCAGGCCATCCCGCGCCAGTCCGCCGACGCGACCGAGGCCATCGTCCTCCCCGCCGACGTGGACAGCGACCGTACCCAGCGGATCAACCCGGGCGAGCACCCGGAACAGCCGCGCTGATCAGCCGCGCCGCCCGCGCCTGACCGTGCGGGCCGCGTTGCGCACCAACACCCGCACGCCTCCCGTGACCGACCGCGCCCACCGTGGCCGGACGCGGGAGGCGTGCCCTTTCCCACCCTGCGGGCTGGGACCAGTGGAGCAGCCGGGCGCAGCGCCTAGGCTGAGTGGATGGTTGATCGCACCCACTCCGGTCCGAGCGAGGCGAGTGTGCGGCGGGCCCTGAGCCGGGCCGCGACCGGGCGGGCGCTGGACGTCGACGAGGCGACCGCGCTGCTCTCCGCCCGTGGTGACGCGCTCGACGAGTTGCTCCGGGTGGCCGGTGGGATCCGCGACGCGGGGCTGCGCGACGCCGGCCGGCCCGGCGTGGTCACGTACTCCAAGAAGGTCTTCATCCCGCTGACCCGGCTCTGCCGGGACCGCTGCCACTACTGCACGTTCGCCACCGTGCCGCACCGGTTGCCGGCACCGTTCCTGGACCGCGACGAGGTGCTGGCCATCGCCCGGGCAGGCGCCGCGCAGGGCTGTAAGGAGGCCCTGTTCACCCTCGGTGACCGGCCCGAGGAGCGCTGGCCGGCGGCCCGGACCTGGCTCGACGAGCGTGGCTACGACTCCACCCTGGACTACCTGCGCGCCTGCTCGGTCGCAGTGCTGGAGGAGACCGGGCTGCTGCCGCACCTCAACCCCGGGGTCCTGTCCTGGTCGGAGCTGCAACGGCTCAAGCCGGTAGCGCCGAGCATGGGCATGATGCTGGAGACCACCGCGACCCGGCTCTGGTCCGAGCCGGGCGGCCCGCACTTCGGCTCGCCGGACAAGGAGCCGGCCGTCCGGCTGCGGGTGCTCGACGACGCCGGCCGGGTCGGGGTGCCGTTCACCACCGGCATCCTGATCGGCATCGGGGAGACCCCGGCCGAGCGGGTGGACGCACTCTTCGCGATCCGCCGCGCGCACCGGGAGTACGGCCACCTCCAGGAAGTGATCGTGCAGAACTTCCGCGCCAAGCCGGACACGGCGATGCGCGGCATGCCCGACGCGGAGCTGCACGACCTGGCCGCCACGGTGGCGGTGGCCCGGCTGCTGCTCGGCCCGAAGGCCCGGATCCAGGCCCCGCCGAACCTCATCGCCGGGGAGTACGGCCTGCTGCTGCGGGCCGGCATCGACGACTGGGGCGGTGTCTCCCCGCTCACCCCGGACCACGTCAACCCGGAACGTCCCTGGCCGCAGATCGAGGAGCTGGCCCGGCACACCGAGCTGGCCGGGTTCACCCTGCGCGAGCGGTTGACCATCTACCCCGAGTACGTGCGCGCCGGTGACCCGTGGCTCGACCCGCGGCTGCTGCCGCACGTCAGCGCGCTGGCCGATCCGGTGACCGGGTTGGCGGTCGAGTCGGCCCGGCCGCAGGGCCGCCCGTGGCAGGAGCCGGAGGAGGTGTTCGGCGGGCGGACCGACCTGCACGCCACCATCGACACCACCGGTCGGACGGACGACCGGCGTGGCGACTTCGACAGCGTCTACGGGGACTGGGCGGAGGTCGCCACGAAGGTGACCGCCGGGCCGACCGCCCTCGCCGGCGACCACGACCTGCGGGCCGGGCTGCGGCTGGCCGCCGACGACCCGGCCGCGCTGCTGGAGCCCCGGCACACCGATGCCGCGCTGGCCCTGTTCGGCGCGGACGGGCCGGCGCTCGACGAGTTGTGCCGGCTCGCCGACGAGGCGCGTCAGGGTGCGGTCGGCGACGACGTCACCTACGTGGTCAACCGCAACATCAACTTCAGCAACGTCTGCTACGTCGGCTGTCGGTTCTGTGCCTTCGCTCAGCGCGAGCGGGACGCCGACGCGTACCGGCTCTCCGTCGACCAGGTGGCCGACCGGGCCGAGGAGGCGTGGGCGGCCGGCGCCAGCGAGGTCTGTCTCCAGGGCGGCATCGACCCGAAGATGCCGGTCACCGGGTACGCCGACATCGTGCGCGCGATCAAGGCCCGGGTGCCGGAGATGCACGTGCACGCGTTCTCCCCGATGGAGATCGTCACGGCCGCGGCGAAGGCCGGCGTGCCGGTGCGCGAGTGGCTGACCCAGCTGCGCGAGGCCGGGCTGGACACCATCCCGGGCACCGCCGCGGAGATCCTCGACGACGACGTGCGCTGGGTGTTGACCAAGGGCAAGCTGCCGGCCGCCGCCTGGGTCGACGTGGTCAGCACCGCCCACGAGCTGGGCATCCGGTCCAGCTCCACGATGATGTACGGCCACGTCGACCATCCCGGGCAGTGGCTGGCGCACTTCCGGGTGCTGGCCGGTGTGCAGGACCGCACCGGTGGCTTCACCGAGTTCGTCGCGCTGCCGTTCGTGCACACCAACGCCCCGATCTACCTCGCCGGCATCGCCCGGCCGGGGCCCAC
The DNA here is from genome assembly GCF_042897975.1 of Micromonospora sp. NPDC000668. NCBI lineage: Bacteria > Bacillati > Actinomycetota > Actinomycetes > Micromonosporales > Micromonosporaceae > Micromonospora > Micromonospora sp. NPDC000668. Next base: position 221,595 of record NZ_JBIAYP010000002.1, on the reverse strand, counting down.
CTGGCGGGAGAACCGGGTGGTGCACGCGATGTCCCGGCTGCTGCTGCACGGCCGGATCGACAACATCCAGTGCTCCTGGGTGAAGCTGGGCGACGAGGGCACCGTGGCGATGCTCCAGGGCGGCTGCAACGACCTGGGCGGCACGCTGATGGAGGAGACCATCTCCCGGATGGCCGGCTCGGACAACGGCTCGGCGCGGACCGAGGAGCAGTTGCGGGCCATCGCCACGGCGGCCGGTCGCCCGGCGCGCAAGCGCACGACCGCGTACGGTCACGTCCGGCCCTGAGGTCGAACCTTTTCCCGCCGCCGGCCGTACCAAGCGGTGCCGGCGGCGGTCGCGGCGAGGACCGCCGCCGGTGTCCCTGGGGCCCGGCGGCGTCGGTAGGCGGCGCGGGACCCGTCCGTCCCATCGGGCGCGTTCGCGCCGCCGCCGAAAGGTTGCCCATGACCAGTGATCAGCGGAAGCGGCCCTGGCCGCGACTGACCCGCCGGCAGACGTTGACCGCCGCGGCCAGCGCCACCCTCGGCGCCGCCGCGCTCACCGTGCCGGGCCTGTCAGCCGCACAGAACGCACCGGGCGCGGCCGGCCGGGCCGACGACCCGATCGTCGTGCACCTGCGGGACGCCGCCTCCGGAACGATGGACATCTTCGTCGGTGAGTCCCGGATCGAGGTACGCGACCGCGGCCTGGCGGACCGGCTGCGGCGCGCCGCCCGGCGCTGACCCGACGCTCCGCCCGCCACCCCGTCCCCGCCCAGTGAGGTTGGTCCGCCATGTCTTCCCACCGCGAGGCCCCGGAAATAGCCAAGGATCCGGTCGCCGACAGCTCCGACCTGTACGCGTTCGTCAGCCCCGACAAGCCCGACTCGGTCACGCTGATTGCCAACTACGTGCCGTTGCAGCTCCCCTCCGGGGGCCCGAACTTCTTCGAGTTCGGTGACGACGTGCGCTACGAGATCCATATTGACAACGACGGCGACGGTCGTCCGGATGTCACCTACCGCTTCGAATTCACCACCGAGATCACGAATCCGAACAGTTTTCTTTACAACACCGGCCCAATCGATTCGCTGGACAGCGAGAACTGGAACCGGCGGCAGTTCTACAGCCTGACGCGGGTGGCCGACGGCCGGGAGCATCGGCTGGCGCACAAGTTGCCCTGCCCGCCGTGCAACGTCGGCCCGCTCTCCACTCCGAAGTACGCCGAACTGGTCCGACAGGCCACCTACTCGCTCTCCACCGGGGAGCGGGTCTTCGCCGGGCAGCGCGCGGACGGCTTCTTCGTCGACCTGGGGGCGATCTTCGACCTCGGCACGCTGCGGCCGTTCCAGCAACTGCACGTGGCCGGCAAGAAGATCTTCAAGGCCGAGGGGGAGCCGGTCAACGCCACCGACCGGATGAACGTGCACAGCATCGCCGTGCAGGTGCCGCTGAGCCGCGTGCGCCGGCGCGCCAACCGGTACGGCGCGGCCGACCGGGCGTCGGTGATCGGGGTGTGGACGTCGGCGTCCCGCCGGCAGGTCCGGGTGCTCGGCGACAGAGGGGCCGCGGACACCGCGACCGGCCCGTTCACCCAGGTCTCCCGGCTCGGGAATCCGCTGTTCAACGAGGTCATCGTGCCGATGTCCAAGAAGGACCTGTGGAACTCGCTGCCGCCGTCGGAGGACAAGCGGTTCGCGCAGTTCGTCGAGCAACCTGAGCTGGCGGCGCTGCTGCCGGCGCTCTACCCGGACGTCTTTCCCAACCTGGACAAGCTCACCAAGGCCAAGAAGGCCCGCGCGGACCTGGTGGCGATCCTGCTCACCGGCGTGCCGGCCGGGCTGATCGACGGCTTCACCAACGCCACCGGGGATGTGCAGGCCGACATGCTGCGGCTGAACACCGCGATCCCGCCCAGCCGGCAGCCGGACCGGTTCGGGGTGCTCGGCGGTGACCTGGCCGGCTTCCCGAACGGGCGGCGGGTCGGCGACGACGTGGTGAGCATCGCGCTGCGGGCGATCGCCGGGTTGACCGTTCCGCTGGTGGACAGGACCTTCCGTCCGGACGCGGCGACCGCCGCGCTCACCCCGGGGCTGAGCGCCGCCGACGTGAGCGCCCCGTTCCTCGGGAACTTCCCCTACCTGGGTACGCCGTACGACGGGTTCAACAACCCGTCGGCGTCGTCCTGAGCGGCGCGGGGGAGCAGCGGATGCACGAGCACGCGTACGGGCCGTCGGAGACCGGGAGCGTCGTCCTCGATCTGGGCGGCGAGACCGGAGCCCTCATCGTCTACACCGGTCAGGATCTTCTCGGCCGCGAGATCGAGATCAGCCGGGACGGTGCGCAGCGGACACACTCGGCGGTGCGGGAACGCCGGGTGCGGGACGGGTCGTTCCACACGGCGGTTTACCCCGATCTGCCGGCCGCCATCTATACCGTCTGGTGGGACGACGATGTACGAGTCGGGACGGTTTCTGTCCACGGTGGAGAGATAGCTGAGTTCGTGTGGCCGAGCAGGGATTTCGGGGCGACCGGCTGACCCCACGACACATTTTATCCGCTGCGCCCCGTCCACATTGTGGGCGGGGCGCGAGCGGTGGTCCATGGCTCGACGGGCGGTCTGGGCCATGCCGCGTTAACCTGTCTCCCACCAAGATCAGCTTTTGTGGAGGGGGTCATTCGGTGTTCCTGGCGGCGTCGTGGTGGCGAGCCGTCGTGGGAGCGCCACGGCAGAAAAGTCGGGCAACTCGCCGGAGAGGGCGTTACTCGGCCGGGGTCTGAATCGATAGGGCAGGTTGCGAGGCTGGACGGTCCGAGTGTCCGGCCGGGTGTGTCGGGAGGGCGACTCCATTATCAAGTTTGGCTTGACGGCGCACGCATTACACGCGTGTAATTTGAATGGGGTTGTTCGCGCGGAACGCAACAAACGGGACCGGACGGACAAGCACGCCTTTCGCGTGGGGGGTTGCAGCGGCGATGACGTCGGTGCGCGACAAGGAGGCATTTGATGGACGGCCAGCTTGAGGTGGCCGACCTGCTCGGAAACGCGCCGGAGTGGCAGGAGCGGGCGCTGTGCTCGCAGACCGACCCCGAGGCGTTTTTTCCCGAGAAGGGCGGCTCGACCCGCGAGGCGAAGCGGATCTGCTCGCGCTGCGAGGTCAAGACCGAATGCCTCGAATACGCTCTCGGTCACGACGAGCGGTTCGGCATCTGGGGTGGGCTCTCGGAGCGGGAGCGGCGCAAGTTGAAGCGGCGGGTCGCCTGAGCGGTTTCGGGTCGGGGCGGTGGGGGCCGCCCGGCTCGCCCGTGCGGGGACGGCTCAGGCCAACTCGTCGGGGTCGACCCCGAGCAGGTTGGCTACCTGTTCGATGATCACGTCATGCACGAGGTCGGCGAGGTCCTCGCGGTCCATCGCCCGGAATTCCAGGGGTCGCCGGTACAACACGATCCGCGGCGGCACCTCCTGCCGGCCCGGGCGACCGGGCAGCAGCCGGGCCAGCGGGACCTCGCCGTCCTCCAGCACGTCGGAGTCGTAGACGTTCAGGTCCGGCGGGACGTCCTCGACCGCGAACTCGACGCCGGCCAGCTCCTTGGCGAAGCGGCGCTCCAGCGTCTCGACGGTGTCCAGGACCAGGTCGTCGAAGACCTCCGCCTTGGTCCGCGCCAGTGGCACGGTTGCCGGCACCAGCCGCCCGCGCAGGCCGCGTCCATGCCGGTCGCGGTGAGCGCGCCGGCCGGAGCCGGGGCGGCGGTGTTCCGGGCTCGTCATGAGGCAAAGGGTAGCGCCCGCGTCGGGCTGGCCAGCGGCAGCGCCGCTCCCGTGGCGCGGCGCGACGCGGTCGGCGGATTGTGATCACCACGACGGGCGTGTCGCAACGCGAAGCGGTGCGCCGGACCCGGTAATGGAGATAACCTGCCGCCGTGAGGTCACCACGGCGCTGCTCCCGTAACGGCTGCCCCCGGCAAGCGGTCGCCACGTTGACCTATGTCTACAACGAGTCGACAGCGGTGGTGGGTCCGCTGGCGGCCTTCGCCGAGCCGCACACGTACGACCTGTGCGAGCAGCACGCCCGCAGCCTGACCGCACCGCGGGGCTGGGACGTGGTCCGGCACGAGGGCGAGTTCGAACCGCCGCCGCCCACCACCGACGACCTGGTCGCGCTGGCCGAGGCGGTCCGCGAGGCCGCCCGCCCGGCCCCCCGCCCCCCATCGGACGACCAGCACCACGAAAACCCCCACCAAACCGGCCGCCGAGGCCACCTCCGCGTAATCCCCCCCAACCACTAACCCCCACCCCACCCCCCAGGCCCGCTCCGCCCTGGTGATCAAGAGGTTTGCGTCAAAATCGCGCCGTTCGGTGACCGAAACCTCTTGATCACCAGGGGAGAGACGGCGTGCGGGGGCGCGGTTAGTTGCCCAGGAGGCGGGAGAAGGTGGTGGCTCGGCGGGACGGGCGGTTGGTGCGGGATTCCGCTGCGTCGGCGCTGGTCATGAGTCGTAGGCCGGCGTTGACCGCCAGCCAGCGCAGGGGCTCCGGCTCCCAGCGGGGGGAGCGGTGGTTGACCCAGGGCAGGGTGGTCAGCTCGGTGCGCTCGCCACGGATCAGGTCGGCCAGGGTGCGGCCGGCGAGGTTGCTGGAGCCCACCCCGTCCCCGACGTAGCCGCCCGCCCAGGCCAGGCCGCTGGCCCGGTCGAAGCCGACCGAGGCGGCCCAGTCCCGTGCCACCCCGAGCGGCCCGCCCCAGGTGTGCGTCACCGGCACATCCGGGCCGAGCACTGGGAAGAGCTCCCCGAGCGTCCGCCGCAGCGCGGCGAAGACCCGTGGCTCCCGGTCGTAGTCGGGGGAGACCCGGGACCCGAAATGGTACGGAGCACCGCGCCCGCCGAACGCCAGCCGACCGTCGGCGGTGCGCTGGCCGTAGATGATCACGTGTCGGTGGTCGGAGAACGTCTCGCGCTGGGCCAGCCCGATCCGTGCCCAGGTCTCCGTCGGCAGCGGTTCGGTGGCCACCATCAGCGAGTACACCGGTGCCACGGCCCGCCGCTGCCCGGGCAGCGTGGGCGTGTACCCCTCGGTCGCCCGGACCACCACCGGCGCCCGTACCGTGCCGGCGGCGGTGACCGCCGCGCCGGCCCGGATCGCGGTGACCGGGGTGCGCTCGTGGATGGTCACCCCGAGTCGTTCCACCACCCGGGCCAGGCCACGGACCAGCTTCGCCGGGTGCACGGTCGCGCAGTGCGGGGTGTACGTCCCACCGCGTACCCCCTCGGCGGCGCAGCGGGCGGCGGCCTCGCTGGCGTCGAGCAGCGCCAGGTGCTCCGCGCCGAAACCGAACGCGCGGGCCTCGTCCACGGCGGCCCGCGCACGGACGAGTTGCGGGCCGGTGCGGGCCAGGGTGACCGTGCCGCCGTCGGCCCAGTCGCAGTCGATGCCCTCCGCCGCGACCACCCGGCCCACCTCGCGGACCGTTTCGTGCAGGGCCTGCTGCATGGCGACCGCCGCGTCCCGTCCGTGCCGGCGGGCCAGCCCGGTCAGGGAGGTGGGGAAGAGCGCCGAGCACCAGCCGCCGTTGCGACCGGACGCCCCGTACCCGGCGATCTCCTTCTCCAGCACGATGATCCGGAGCCCAGGCTCGGCCCGGGCCAGGTGGTACGCCGTCCACAGCCCGGTGTAGCCGGCGCCCACGATCACCACGTCGGCGTCCGTGTCGCCGGGCAGCGTCGGTCGCGGGGTCAGCGACTCGTCCACGGTGGACAGCCAGTGCGACAGCTCCCGATAGCGGGGCATCCCGGCCGGATCGCCGGTCAGAGTCGTGCCCATGCCTCGGTGAGCACCGTGCGCAGGATCTGCTCGATCTCGTCGAAGTGCTGCTGCTCGGCGATCAGCGGCGGGGCGAGCTGCACGACGGGGTCGCCCCGGTCGTCGGCCCGGCAGTAAAGCCCGGCCTGGAACAGTGCCGTGGACAGGAAGCCGCGCAGCAGCCGCTCCGACTCGGCCTCGTCGAAGGTCTCCCGGGTCGTCTTGTCCTTGACCAGTTCGATGCCGTAGAAGTAGCCGTCGCCGCGAACGTCGCCAACGATCGGCAGGTCGTACAGCTTCTCCAGGGTGGATCGGAAGGCGTCCTCGTTGGCCCGTACGTGCCCGATCAGGTCCTCGCGGGCGAAGACCTCCAGGTTGGCCAGGGCCACCGCGCAGGACACCGGGTGGCCACCGAAGGTCACCCCGTGGGCGAACATCCCGGTCTCGGTGAGGAACGGCTCCATCAACCGGTCGCTGGCGATCATCGCGCCGAGCGGGGCGTACCCGGAGGTGATGCCCTTGGCAGTGGTGATGATGTCCGGCTGGTAGCCGTAGCGCACGGCGCCGAAGTATTCGCCGAGCCGCCCCCAGGAGCAGATCACCTCGTCGGAGACGAGCAGCACGTCGTACGCGTCGCAGATCTCCCGGACCCGCTCGAAGTAGCCGGGCGGGGGTGGGAAGCAGCCGCCGGAGTTCTGCACCGGCTCCAGGAAGACCGCGGCGACAGTGTCCGGCCCTTCCCGCTCGATGGCCCGGCCGATCTCGTCGGCGGCCCAGCGGCCGAACGCCTCGGGCGAGTCGCCGTGCTCCGGGGCGCGGTAGAAGTTGGTGTTCGGCACCTTGATCGCGCCGGGCACCAGCGGCTCGAAGTCGCTCTTGATGCCGGGCAGGCCGGTGATCGACAGTGCGCCCATCGAGGTGCCGTGGTAGGCGATGTACCGACTGATCACCTTGTACTTGTTGGGCTGGCCGGTGCGCTTGAAGTAGGCCCGGGCCAGCTTCCACGCGGCCTCGACGGCCTCGGAGCCGCCGGTGGTGAAGAAGACCCGGTTCAGGTCGCCGGGGGCGAGCGTGGCGATCTTCTCGGCCAGCTCGACGGCCTTCGGGTGGGCGTACGACCAGAGCGGGAAGTACGCCAGCTCACCGGCCTGCTTCGCGGCCGCCTCGGCCAGCTCGGTGCGGCCGTGGCCGGCGTTGACGACGAAGAGCCCGGCGAGCCCGTCCAGATAGCGGCGACCCTGGGCGTCCCACACGTATGCGCCCTCGCCGCGCACGATGGTCGGCACCTCGCCGGCGGAGTAGCTCGCCATCCGGGTGAAGTGCATCCACAGGTGGTCGGTGGCGTTGGCCATGTCAGCCCCATCGGTTCGTCGGGCCGGTCCAAGGGGTGACGCCGGCCGCTCTGCCAACGGTTATCGCACAGTCTTGTGGTCTTAGGCAAGTGGTATCGGTGGCGCGCTGGCCCGAGCGCAACGGATTCAGCGAGGGGTTACGGTATGCGCAACGGAATTCGTATCACGGGCGGCCGGCCTGGTCGGCGGGTGCCTGCCCTGTGACCCGGCGGGTGTGGTCGCGCCCCGCTGTCGAGCTGCCCCAAATTTGAGCACCCGCCCGCCGCCTCCCCGCCCCGCGCCGGCCGTCGACGGTTGCCCCGCCCGCCGTCGGGCGTTGGTAGCGGGTTGATCCACTCCATATCGCCGATGTGGGGGCTTGGGGCGAGGTTGATGCCGCGATATCGGGGATGTCGAGTGGATCAACTCGGCGGGTCGGCGTGGCGCGGGGGCGTGGGCGCGCGGGGGACGGTGGCACAGCACCTTCGGGGCTGTTGCGGAGCGTCTTGGATGCGCGCCAACACGTCCACCGCAACACGCCGGTAGTCGGCGGACATGGACACGGAGCGTGGCTACTGTGCGCCGCAGTGTGCACCTGGCTGGCAGGAGGATCCGGTGGCGAACGAGGCGTTGCGGGTGGCGATGGCCCAGGCGGGGGAGACGGTCGAGTCGCTGGCTGAGAAGGTCGACGTCCATCCGAAGTCAGCGGCGCGGTGGCTCGCCGCGGGGCGCATTCCACACCCGCGTACCCGGGTCGCGGTTGCGGAGGTGCTGCGCCGGGACGCCGCCGACCTCTGGCCCGAGCCGTTCCGCCGCCGCGACCTGCCGTGGTTTCGCCCCTGGGCCGAGCTCGAACAGGACGCCACCTCGATCCGGTCCTATCAGCCGCTGCTGGTGCCGGGCCTACTGCAGACCGAGGGGTACGCCCGCGCGGTGCTGGGCACCGGCGGGCTGGTCGCGCCGGCCGAGGTGGACCAGATCGTGACGAGCCGGATCGAGCGTCAGTCCGTCCTCGCCGCGGACCACCCACCGCAACTCGTCGCGGTGATCGACGAGGTGGTGCTTCGCCGGCCGGTCGGCGACGGGTCGGTGATGGCCGGACAACTGGCGCACCTCGCGGCGGTGGCCGACTGGGAGCACGTGCAGGTCCGGGTGATTCCGGCCGACAGTCCGTGGCACACCGGTCTGGCCGGTCCCTTCGTTCTGGGCCGGCTGCCCGACGGGACGGAATTGGCGTATCTCGACAACCAGCTACGCGGTCAGGTCGTGACCGATCCCATCGACGTCGCTAGCCTTGGACGCAGGTGGGAGAGCGTCACCGGCGAGGCGTTCCCCCAACGCCGGTCGATCGAGCTGATCAGGGAAGTGGCCAAGACATGGACATGACCGACGCCCGCTGGCGTACCGCCACCCGCAGCAGCAACAACGGCGGCGACTGCGTTGAGGTGGCCGACAATCTGCCCGGCCGGGTGCTGGTCCGGGACAGCAAGGACCGCGACGGCGGCACCCTGACCTTCGCTCCGGCCGCGTGGGCGTCCTTCGTCGACGCTCTTCGCCGGCCGACCCACTGATCCACTCCATATCGCCGAAACTGCGGTGTCAGGGCAGGGTTGATACCGCGATTTCGGGGACGTCGAGTGGGTCAAGGGCATGCGTCAGGCCGTACCCCAGGTGTAGGTCTGCTTGCGCAGCTTGAGGTAGACGAACGCCTCGGTGGAGAGCACCCCGGGCACCGCGCGCAGCCGTTGCAGGATCTCCAGCAGGTGGTCGTCGTTGCGGCAGACCACCTCGGTGAGCAGGTCGAACGACCCGGCGGTGATCACCACGTAGTCGACCTCCACCAGCTCGGCCAGCCGGTCGGCCACCGCCTCCAGGTCGCCGTCGGTACGCAGGCCGATCATCGCCTGCCGGGGAAAACCGAGCTGGAGTGGATCAGTCACCGCGACGATCTGCATCACGCCGGAGTCGAGCAGCCGCTGCACCCGCTGGCGGACCGCCGCCTCGGAGAGCCCGACCGCCTTGCCGATGGTGGCGTACGGCCGACGGCCGTCCTCCTGGAGCTGTTCGATGATCTGTTTGGCCACGTCGTCCAGCAGAACGTGATTGGCACCTTCACGGACAGCTACCCGTCGCCCGCCGGTGCCGTTCTCATGCTGTCGGTTCGTCATCGTCCGTTCCCCATGTCCCGAATCGTGATGTCGCGCGTTTGTCCCCGCGCAGTCTGGCGTATTTCGTCGTGCATCGCTATTCCCGCAACGGAATCCCTTGTAAGGGAGGTCACCTCATGTCAGGATCAGTCGTCCCTGGCACCTGACCTCCCGCCGGCGCGCCACCCCCGTCCCGCCCGCCGACGATGACCCCCTAGGAGTCGTCATGCGTACTCCCCTCCGGCCCCTCACCCGGCGTGGACTGCTCACCGGCACTCTCGGTTCGGCTGCGTTGCTCGCCGCTGGCGGCAGCCTCGCCGGCTGCGGCACCAAGGGTGCCCAGCAGACCGAGGCCGGCTGCGTCAGCGAGGACCTCTCCGGCACCGAGAAGAAGCTTGCCTTCTCCAACTGGCCGCAGTACATGGACGTGGACGAGAAGGACGAGTCCAAGCGGCCCAGCCTGGACGGGTTCATCACCAAGAGCGGCATCCAGGTCACGTACACCGAGGACATCAACGACAACAACGAGTTCTTCGGCAAGGTGCAGAACCAACTCGCGGCCTGCCAGAGCACCGACCGGGACATCATCGTGCTGACCGACTGGATGGCGGCCCGGATGATCCGGCTCGGCTGGATCCAGAAGCTCGACCCGGCGAAGATCCCGAACGTCCAGGCCAACCTGCTTCCGTCGCTGCTCAACCGCTCCTTCGACACCGAGAACCGGATCTCCATCCCGTGGCAGTCCGGCCTCGCCGGGTTGGCGTACAACGGCAGTGTCACCAAGGAGCTGCGCACTGTGGACGAGCTGCTCACCCGCCCCGATCTCAAGGGCAAGGTGACGGCGCTCAGCGAGATGCGCGACACCATGGGCCTGCTGATGCAGTCCAACGGGCACGACCCGGCCAACTTCACCACGGCCCAGTTCGACGACGCGCTCAACAAGCTCAAGAAGGCCGTCGACTCGGGGCAGATTCGCAAGTTCACCGGCAACGACTACGCACCCGACCTGGCAAAGGGCGACATCGCCGCGTGCATCGGCTGGTCCGGCGACGTCATCCAGCTCTCCAGCGAGAACGAGAAGGTGCAGTTCGTCGCACCCGACTCCGGCGTGATGCTGTTCAGCGACAACATGATGGTCCCCAACAAGGCCACCCACAAGGGCAACGCCGAGGCGCTGATCAACTACTACTACGAGCCGGCCGTCGCCGCGACGCTCGCCGCGTACGTCAACTACATCTGCCCCGTCAAGGGCGCCCAGGCCGAGATGGAGAAGATCGACCCGGAGCTGGCCGCCAACCCGCTGATCTTCCCTGACGAGGCGCTGCTGTCGAAGTCCAAGGTGTTCATGGCCCTGGACGAGAAGCAGGAGAAGGAGTTCGAGGGCAAGTTCCAGCAGGTCATCGGAGCGTGACGGGGATGGCGCGCGAGACACCCGCCGGCGACCTGCGCCTGGCCAACCTCACCAAGCGGTTCGGCATCTTCACCGCCGTCGACGACCTCAGCCTGACCGTCCCGCAGGGCTCGTTCTTCGCCCTGCTCGGCGCGTCCGGCTGCGGCAAGACCACCACGCTGCGGATGATCGCCGGCCTGGAGGAGCCGACCAGCGGCCAGGTGCTGCTCGGCGACCGGGACATCGCCCGGCTGCGTCCGTACAAGCGCCCGGTCAACACCGTCTTCCAGAGCTACGCGCTCTTCCCGCACCTGAACATCTTCGAGAACGTGGCCTTCGGGCTGCGTCGGCGTGGCATCCGCTCGGTCGACGACGAGGTCATGCGGATGCTGTCGCTGGTGCAGCTCGACGACTACGGCAACCGTCGCCCGGCCCAGCTCTCCGGCGGCCAGCAGCAACGGGTCGCGCTGGCCCGTGCGCTGATCAACCAGCCGCAGGTACTGCTGCTGGACGAGCCGCTCGGCGCGCTCGACCTGAAGCTGCGTCGGCAGATGCAGATCGAGCTGAAGCGGATCCAGACCGAGGTGGGCATCACCTTCGTGCACGTCACGCACGACCAGGAGGAGGCCATGACCATGGCCGACACCGTCGCGGTGATGAACGCCGGCCGGATCGAGCAGCTCGGCACCCCGGCCGACATCTACGAGTTCCCGGCAACCGCCTTCGTGGCGAACTTCCTCGGCCAGTCCAACCTGCTCGCCGGCGAAGCCGCCGGCACCGGCGGCGGCGAGGTCGCGGTGACCGCGCACGGCGCGCGCTTCTCGGTGCCCGCCGGCCGCGCCCGGGCCGACCAGGGCCCGGTCCACCTGGGGGTACGCCCGGAGAAGCTCCATCTGGTCGGCTCCGCCGACCAGGTGCCCGCGGGCCACCAGCACGTCACCGGGGTGGTCACCGACGCCTCCTACGTCGGAGTCAGCACGCAGTACCTCCTGCGCACCGGCTGGGGCACCGAACTGTCGGTCTTCGCGGCCAACAGCGGTGCGGTGGCGCAGGTTCCGGTCGGCAGCGAGGCGGTGGCTTACTGGGACCCGCGGCACGCGTTCCTGCTGCCCCGGGACGCCGCCGACACCGATCGGACCTCCCCGGTGCTCGACGAGCCGGTGGGTGCGTCGTCGTGACCCTCCTGGCCCAGGTGCCTACCGGATCGGGGCAGCCGCCGCCCACGCCGCCGGCCGCCCGGTCCGGGAAGTACCGCCTGCTGCCGTACCTGCTGCTGCTGCCCGGCGCGGCCTGGCTGCTGGTCTTCTTCGGCGTGCCGCTGGTGCAGCTCGCCTCGGCCAGCCTCTACGACCCCAGCGGCTCGCTCTCCACCGGGTACGCGATGACCTGGGCGTTCGGCAACTACCCGGACGTGTTGCAGGCGTACTGGCCGCAGTTCCTCCGCTCGTTCGGCTACGCCGGTCTGGCCCTGGTGCTGGCGCTGCTGCTCGGCTACCCACTGGCGTACGCCATCGCGCAGAAGGCCGGCCGGTGGAAGAACCTGCTGCTCGTCTGCGTGGTAGCGCCGATGTTCACCAGCTTCCTGGTCCGCACGCTGGCCTGGAAGACCATCCTGTCGGACAACGGCGCGCTGGTCGGCCTGCTGCGCGACGTGCACCTGCTCGCCCCGGACGGCCGGCTGCTGGCCACCCCGTTCGCGGTGGTGCTCGGCCTGACGTACAACTTCCTGCCGTTCCTGGTGCTGCCGCTGTACGCGAGCCTGGAACGGCTGGACTACCGGCTGCTGGAGGCGGCCAGTGACCTGTACGCCAGCCCGGTGCAGGCGTTCCGCCGGGTGACCCTGCCGCTGTCCATGCCCGGCCTGATCGCCGGCACGCTGCTGTTCTTCATTCCGGCCAGCGGTGACTACATCAACGCCGAGCTGCTCGGCACCCCGAACGAGTACATGATCGGCAACGTCATCGACTCGGCGTTCCTGGTCCGGCTGGACTACCCGCAGGGCGCGGCGCTGTCGTTCCTGCTGATGGCGGCGATCCTCGCGGTGGTCTTCGGCTACCTGCGCAAGGCCGGCACGGAGGAGGTTCTCTGATGAGAGTGTCCCGCTGGCTGGCCGACCGCTGGGTGATGATCGTGGCGCTGCTGGTGCTCGGCTACCTGGCGCTACCGATCCTGGTGGTGGCCGGGCTGTCGTTCAACCGGCCGTCGAGCCGGCTGTCGTACGACTTCAACGAGTTCACCCTGGACAACTGGCGTCAGCCCTGCGCCACCTCCGACATGTGCGACTCGGTGGTCCGGAGCGTGCAGATCGGCTTCATCGCCACCGTGGTCGCCACCGTGCTCGGCACCCTGATGGCGTTCGCGTTGGTCCGGCACCGCTTCCGTGGCCGGTCCGGCATCAACGTGCTGATCTTCCTGCCGATGGCCACCCCGGAGCTGGTGATGGGCACCTCGCTGCTGGCCCTCTTCGTCTCCGCCGGGGTGCCGCAGGGCTTCTGGACCATCGTCATCGCGCACGTGATGTTCTGCGTCTCGTTCGTGGTGGTCACGGTCAAGGCGCGGCTGGCCGGGATGGACCGGCGGCTGGAGGAGGCCGCCATGGACCTCTACGCCAGCGAGTGGCAGACCTTCCGGCGGATCACCCTGCCGCTGGTGCTGCCCGGCATCGTGGCCGCCGCGCTGCTGGCCTTCTCGCTGAGCTTCGACGACTTCATCATCACGAACTTCAACGCCGGCACCACCGTCACGTTCCCGATGTACGTCTGGGGTGCCGCCCAGCGGGGCATCCCGCCGCAGGTCAACGTCATCGGCACCGCGATGTTCGCAATCGCGCTTCTGCTGGTCGGGCTCAGCTCGCTGCGCGGCCGGCGATCCCGCCGCGCCAACCTGCTGGCCGGCACGGCATCGGGCCGTCAGACGCGCCGGTCGTCATGACCCTGCCGCATACCGGCCGGGCGCTGGCCGACGCGGCGCCCGTGCCCTACTGGCTCGACCGCCCGGACCGCCCCGACCCGCTTCCGCCGCTCGCCGGCCCGCAGGACGCCGACCTGCTGGTGATCGGTGGCGGGTACAGCGGGCTCTGGGCCGCCCTGCTGGCCAAGCAGGCCGACCCCGACCGCGACGTGCTGCTGGTCGACGCCGGTACCTGCGGCTGGGCCGCGTCGGGGCGCAACGGCGGGTTCTGCGCGGCCTCGCTCACCCATGGGCTGGCCAACGGCGTCGACCGGTTCCCCGGTGAGATCGGCGAGCTGGAACGCCTCGGCCGGGAGAACCTGGACGCCATCGCCACCACCGTCGCCGATTTCGGCATCGACTGCGACTTCGAGCGCACCGGCGAGCTGGCCGTCGCCGTCGCGCCGTACCAGGTGGCCGGGCTGGCCGCCGACGCGGAGCTGGCCCAGCGGTACGGCCACCACGTGCGGCTGCTGGACCGCGACGAGGTGCGCGCCGAGGTCAACTCACCGACGTACCTGGGCGGGATGTTCGACGCCGACCGGGTGGCCATGCTGGACCCGGCGAAGCTGGCGTGGGGGCTGCGCCGCGCCTGCCTCGACCTCGGCGTGCGGGTGCACGAGCACACCCGGGTCACCGGGCTGCGCGCCGACGGTGCCGCGCTGTACGCCAGCACCCTCGGCACCGATCCCGCCGACGCCGGTATGGCCGGCGCGCCGGCCGCAGGTCGGCCCGGGTCGGTGCGGGCCCGACGAATCGTGCTGGCCACCAACGCCTTCCCGCCGCTGCTGCGCCGGCTGCGGGCGTACCTGGTGCCGGTCTACGACCACGTGCTGATGACCGAACCGCTCACCCCGGCCCAGCGGGACGCGATCGGCTGGCGCAACCGGCAGGGGCTGGCCGACACCGGCAACCAGTTCCACTACTACCGGATCACGGCCGACGGGCGGATCCTCTTCGGCGGCTACGACGCGGTCTACCACTACGGCAACCGGGTAGCGCCGGAGCTGGAGCAGCGCCCGGCCACCTTCGCCGCCCTCGCCGCGCACTTCTTCACCACCTTCCCGCAGCTCGCCGACGTGCGCTTCAGCCACCGCTGGGGTGGCGTCATCGACACCTGCACCCGGTTCTGCCCGTTCTTCGGCACCGCGTACGGCGGCCGGCTGGCGTACGCGGCCGGCTACACCGGTCTCGGCGTGGGGGCCACCCGCTTCGGAGCCCGGGTACTGCTCGACCTGCTGGCCGGCGGGGACACCCCGCTGACCCGGCTCGACCTGGTCCGCAGCAAGCCACTGCCGTTCCCGCCGGAACCCGTCCGCGCGATCGGCATCAACCTCACCCGCTGGTCAATGGCCCGTGCTGACGCACGCGACGGCCGTCGCGACCTCTGGCTCCGTACTCTCGATCGTCTCGGTTTGGGGTTTGATTCCTGATGCGTGTCCTCCTCGTCGGCGCCGGTGGCGTCGGCTCCGCCGCCGTAGCCATCGCCGCCCGACGCTCCTACTTCGAGACCATGGTGGTCGCCGACCACGACCCGGGCCGCGCCGAGCGGGCGATCGCCGGGCACGGTGACCGCTTCGTCGCCGCCCAGGTGGACGCCTCGTCGGCCGACGCGGTCGCCGCGCTCTGCCGGGAGCACCGGATCACCCATGTGCTCAACGCCGTCGACCCGCGCTTCGTCATGCCGATCTTCGACGGTGCGTTCGCGGCCGGTGCGGACTACCTCGACATGGCGATGTCGCTGTCGCACCCGCACCCGTCCCGCCCATACGCCGAAACCGGGGTGATGCTCGGCGACGAGCAGTTCGCGGTGTCCGATGCCTGGTCCACGGCCGGTCGGCTGGCGCTCTGCGGCATCGGCGTCGAACCCGGCCTGTCCGACGTGTTCGCCCGGTACGCCGCCGACGAGTTGTTCAGCGAGATCGACGAGATCGGCGTCCGGGACGGCGCGAACCTCACTGTCGACGGCTACGACTTCGCGCCCTCGTTCTCCATCTGGACCACCATCGAGGAGTGCCTCAACCCGCCGGTGGTCTGGGAGAAGGATCGGGGCTGGTACACGACCGAGCCGTTCTCCGAGCCGGAGGTCTTCCACTTCCCCGAGGGGATCGGGCCGGTCGAGTGCGTCAACGTCGAGCACGAGGAGGTGCTGCTCATCCCGCGCTGGGTCAAGGCCCGTCGGGTCACCTTCAAGTACGGCCTCGGCGACGAGTTCATCGAGGTGCTCAAGACGCTGCACAAGCTCGGCCTGGACGCTGCTTCCCCGGTCCGGGTGCGCGGCGTCGAGGTGTCCCCGCGCGACGTAGTTGCGGCCTGTCTGCCCGACCCGGCCACCCTCGGCGAGCGGATGCGCGGCAAGACCTGCGCCGGCACCTGGGTGCGCGGTCTCGGCCCCGACGGGCAGCCCCGGGAGGTCTACCTGTACCACGTGGTCGACAACGAGTGGTCGATGCGGGAGTACGGCCACCAGGCGGTGGTCTGGCAGACCGCGGTCAACCCGGTGGTCGCGCTGGAGCTGCTCGCGACCGGCGTCTGGTCCGGCGTCGGCGTGCTCGGCCCGGAGGCGTTGCCCCCGATGCCCTTCCTCGACCTGCTGACCGCCTACGGCTCGCCGTGGGGAATGGAGGAGCGATGAGCCGCTACGGGGCCATGTACGGGCCGGACGTCACCTTCCTCGGGGTGGACCGGTGCACGCTCGACGACCCCGCGTCGTACGCCGACGCCGACGTGGTGATCATCGGGGCGCCCTTCGACGGTGGCACCTCGCACCGGCCCGGCACCCGGTTCGGGCCATCGGCGATCCGCCAGGCGTGCTACCTGGCCCACGACGGCTCCCGCCCGTCGCTCGCGCTGCGCGTCGACGCGCTCCGCGACCTGCGGGTGTACGACGCCGGCGACGTCGAGATGTTCTCCGGCGACATCGAACGCTCGCTGGCCGCCCTGGAAGCAGCGGTGTACGCCGCCTCATCCGCCGGTGCCATCCCGGTGGTGCTCGGCGGGGACCACTCCATCGCGCTGCCCGATGCCACCGGCGTGGCCCGGCAGCACGGGCACGGCCGGGTGTCGCTGGTGCACTTCGACGCGCACGCCGACACCGGCGAGATCGAGTTCGGCTCGCTGCACGGGCACGGCCAGCCGATGCGCCGGCTCATCGAGTCCGGCGCGGTACGCGGAGACCGCTTCCTCCAGATCGGGCTGCGCGGCTACTGGCCGGGCCCGGACATCCTGTCCTGGATGGCTGAGCAGCGGATGCGGTCGTACGAGATGACCGAGCTGGTCGCCCGCGGACTCGACACGTGCCTCACCGAGGCGTTCACGATCGCCGTCGACGAGTGCGAGGGAGTGTTCCTCTCCGTCGACGTGGACGTGGTCGACCCCGGGATGGCACCCGGCACCGGCACCCCGGAACCAGGCGGCCTGACCTCCCGGCAGTTGCTCGACGCCGTCCGCCGGGTCTGTTACGAGCTGCCCGTGGTCGGGGTGGACGTGGTCGAGGTCGCCCCGCCGTACGACCACGCCGACATCACCGCGTACCTGGGGAACCGGGTGGTCCTGGAGGCGCTCTCGGCAATTGCCCGCCGCCGCCGCGATGCCGCCGGTGGTCCACCATGGAACCCGAACCAACCCCTCCTCGACGCCCGCTGACGTGTTCGCACCGTGAAGGACTCGTCCCTGGCCGAGGGCAAGCGGGTGGTCCGGACCAAGGGTGTGGACGGCGTAAAGACGCTGACCTACCAGGGGACCACCACGGACGGTGTGCAGACGGGCAAGAAGCTGGTCAAGTCCGTCGTGACGAAGCAGCCGGTGACCGAGGTCGTCGCCGTCGGCACCAAGAAGCCGCAGGCGAATTGCGACCCGAACTACAGCCCCTGCGTCCCGATCGCCAGCGACGTCGACTGTTTGCCCGGCAGTGGCAACGGCCCCGCCTACGTCCGTGGCACTGTCAAGGTCATCGGCACCGACATCTACGACCTGGACCGCGACAACGACGGCTACGGCTGCGACTGATCCCGCGCGGCGGTCACGTCACCCGCGGAGTGGATGACTGGGTTTAGAGCGTGATACCTCTGAGTCATATTTATGCCTCAGAGGTATCACGCTCTCCAGCCTGAATGCCCCCCGGCGCCCACGCCCCAGCCGTGCCGGCGTCGGTGTCAGGCGGCTAGGTGGGAGCGGATGAGGAAGCGGAGGCCGTCGGGGGCCTCCAGGGAGAAGCCGCTGCCTCGGCCGGGGACCACGTCGACGGTCAGGCGGGTGTGCTTCCACAGCTCCCATTGGGACTTCGACATCCAGAACTCGACCGGCTCGGACACTCCGTCGACCGCGAGCGAGGCGAGCAGCACGTCGGACGAGCCGGTGCGGAACTCGCCCGCCGGGTAGCACATCGGGGCGCTGCCGTCGCAGCAGCCGCCGGACTGGTGGAACATCAGTGGTCCGTGCCGCTCCCGCAGCGACCGGATCAGGTCGGCCGCTGCGGGAGTCACGGAGACGAGGTTCATCAGAAGAAGCCGAGCTTCTGGGTGGAGTAGCTGACCAGCAGGTTCTTGGTCTGCTGGTAGTGCTCCAGCATCATCTTGTGGTTCTCCCGGCCGATGCCGGACTGCTTGTACCCGCCGAACGCGGCGTGCGCCGGGTACGCGTGGTAGCAGTTGGTCCACACCCGGCCGGCCTGGATGGCCCGCCCAGCCCGGTACGCGGTGTTCATGTCCCGGGTCCAGACGCCCGCGCCCAGCCCGTACAGGGTGTCGTTGGCGGTCTTGACGGCGTCGTCGAGGTCGGCGAAGGAGGTCACCGATACCACCGGGCCGAAGATCTCCTCCTGGAAGATCCGCATCGAGTTGTCGCCCTCGAAGATGGTCGGCTCGACGTAGTACCCACCGGACAACTCGCCGCCCAGGTCCGCGCGGGACCCGCCGGTGAGCACCTTGGCGCCCTCCTGCCGACCGATGTCCAGGTAGGACAGGATCTTCTCCAACTGGTCGTTGGATGCCTGCGCCCCGATCATCGTGTCGGTGTCCAGCGGGTGCCCGGCGACGATCGCCTGCGTGCGCTCGACGGCCGCGGCGAGGAAGTCGCTGTAGTGGCCCTGCTGGATCAGCGCCCGCGACGGGCAGGTGCAGACCTCACCCTGGTTGAGCGCGAACATGGTGAAGCCTTCGAGCGCCTTGTCGAAGAAGTCGTCGCGGGACGCGCTGACGTCGTCGAAGAAGATGTTCGGGCTCTTGCCACCCAGCTCCAGGGTGACCGGCTTGATGTTCTCACTGGCGTACTGCATGATCAGCCGCCCGGTGGTGGTCTCGCCGGTGAACGCCACCTTGGCCACCCGGGACGAGGACGCCAGCGGCTTGCCGGCCTCCACGCCGAAGCCGTTGACGATGTTGAGCACGCCCGGCGGCAGCAGGTCCGCCACCAGCGACAGCCAGTAGTGGATGGACGCCGGGGTCTGCTCGGCTGGCTTGAGCACCACGGCGTTGCCGGCGGCCAGCGCGGGTGCCAGTTTCCAGGTCGCCATCAGGATCGGGAAGTTCCACGGGATGATCTGCCCGACCACGCCGAGCGGCTCGTGGAAGTGGTAGGCCACCGTGTCGTCGTCGAGCTCGCCGAGCGAGCCCTCCTGGGCCCGGATGGCCCCGGCGAAGTAGCGGAAGTGGTCGATGGCGAGCGGGATGTCGGCCGCCAGCGTCTCCCGGACCGGCTTGCCGTTCTCCCAGCTCTCGGCGATGGCCAGCGATTCCAGGTTCTCCTGCATCCGGTCGGCGATCCGGTTGAGGATCAGTGCCCGCTCAGCCACCGAGGTGCGGCCCCAGGCGTCGGCCGCGCCGTGCGCGGCGTCCAGGGCCTTCTCCACGTCCGGGGCGGTGCCTCGGGCCACCTCGGTAAAGGTCTGCCCGGTGACCGGGGTGGGGTTCTCGAAGTAGGCGCCGCCGTGCGGCTTGACGTACTCGCCGCCGATGAAGTGGTCGTACCGGGACTGCCAGTGGGTGGGCGCGTCGTAGCGCGTCATGGTTACCTCCGCCGTCGTTGTGCGGGTGTGCCGACGGCGACGTTAGTTTCAGGAACGTTGCAGCCACGTTGCGCGCGGTAGGTCGTACTCCCCGGCGAGCTGGTCGATGCGGGCGAGGGCGAGCGGCCGGCGCGGCGCGCCCACCGGCAACGCCCGCGCCAGGGCCTGCCAGGCGGTCAGGTCGTCGGCGCCGGCGGGCGTCGCGGTCCAGGCCGCGAGCAGCGACGGGTCCGTGGCGGCCAGCACGGCCGCGCGGAGCTGGCCGTCGATCAGCCGGCGCAGTCGGGTCACTCCCGGTGCGTCCGAGCCGGGCAGCAACGGCCCGGGGTACGCGTCGAGCGCGCCCGCCGGATCGCCCTGCTCCAGCCGGTCGGCGACGGTGGTGAAGTCGGCCCGGACGGTGCCGCGCAGCCGGTACGGGCGCGAATCGAGCAGTTCGGGGCCGAGCACCCGGCGCAGCCGGGACAGCTCAGCGCGCAGAGTCACCGGGTGCAGCCGGTCGTCGCCGTACAGGTCGAGGCCGAGCTGTTCGCCGGTGCGCCCCTCGGGATGGTGGAGCAGCAGTACCAGCAGCTCGCTGTGCCGCCGGCCGAGCCGGATGCGCCGTCCGTCGACCCGCAGCTCCGCTTCGTCTCGGCCGAGTGCGGTCACGATGGCGACGCCGGGCTCCACCGGACGGTCGGCGGCCAGCTGTGCCTCGGCGGCCCGGGCGGTGGCCCGGACCAGCGCCAGGCTGTGCGGGTTGGCCAGGTGGTCGCCGCCGGTGATGTCGACCGCGCCGAGCAGCCGCCCGGTGACCGGGTCGTGGATCGGCGCGGCGGCGCAGGTCCAGCGCTGCACCGGCCGGCTGAAGTGCTCGGTGGCGAAGATCTGCACGCTGTGGTCGACGGCCAGCGCGGTGCCGGGGGCGTTGGTCCCGGCGTGCGTCTCGTCCCAGCGGGCGCCGGGCACGAAGTTCATCCGCTCGGCGTGCCGGAGCACCCCCGGATGTCCCTCCACCCAGAGCAGCCGCCCGTACGCGTCGCACACCGCCATCAGGTGCGCGCCGTCCTGCGCGATGCCGCCGAGCAGGTCCCGGAAGAGTGGCAGCACCCGGGCCAGCGGGTGGGCGGCCCGGTAGGCGGCCAGTGCGTCGTCGACCAGGTCGACCGGCGGGGTGGCCTCCGGGTCGAGTCGCGCCGAGCGTTCCCACGAGCGGCGTACCACCTCCCGCACCCGGTGCGGTGCGGCGCCGGCGGTGAGGAACGCCTCGTGGGCGGCGCCGACCTGCGCGATCCGCTCTGCCGGATCGACGCCGAACTCCAGGGCGAGCCACGGGTCAGCCATCGGGCGACCTCCTCGGCCCCCATCGTGACGCAGCTCACCCCTGATCGCCAACCACCGGGACCCCGAGGGTGGAAAGGGCCGACGAACCTGGCCGTTTCGGGGATCGGTGCGCGTGCCGGCTGAACGGTAGGGCGCTCCCGTCCGTACCAGGCGGTGAAGGACACACCGAGGACGGGAGTGACGGCGATGAGGGTGCAGCGCAGGCACGTGCTGGCGGCGACCGTGGCGGTGCTCGCCGCGGCGGGAGTGGCGGTGGGGACTGGCTTCGGGTTCGCCGGCACCGCCCCGACGGGACAGTCCGCCTGCTCGGGCTCGGTCACCTTCTCGGCGGAGGGCGGTGCACCGGCGGCGACCAGCGACCGGTTCCCAGTGGGTACCCGGCTGCGGGTGACCAATCTGGACAACAACCGGGCGGCCACGGTGACGGTGACCGGCCCGTCGGGCAGTTGTGTGCTGCTCAACGCCGCAGCCATGGAGCTGGTCCGGGAGCCGGGGAAGAACGTGATCCGCCGCAACGTGGTGGAACGCCTGGACGGCGCCGCCGCGCCGCCCGCCGGGCAGCCGGCCGCCGGCGCGGTACGTCCCGGCGCCGCATCGCCCGGCGCGCCCGGTCCGGCGCCCCGCTCGGCCTGCCAGGGCTCGATCACCTTCTTCGCCGAGGGCGGGGCTCCCGCGGCGACCAGTGGCCAGTTCCCGATGGGCACCCGGCTGCGGGTCACCAACCTGGACAACAACCGGGTGACCACGGTGACGGTGACCGGCCCGTCGGGCAGTTGCGTGCTGCTCAACTCCGCCGCCATGGATCAGATCCGCGAGCCGGGCAAGAACCTGGTCCGCCGCAACACCGTCGAGGTGCTGCGCTGACGTTGCCGGGTTCGGAAGGGCACCTTCTTGGGAAGGTGCCCTTCCTGCACTCAGCCGAAGGCGGCGTCGAGGATGTCGGCGCCCCGGGTGAGGTGCGCGTCGGAGATCACCAGCGGTGGCAGGAAACGCAGCACGTTGCCGTACGTGCCGCAGGTCAGGGTGAGCAGGCCGGCGGCGTGACAGGCGGCCGAGACCGCCGCCGTGCTGGCCGGGTCGGGGATGAGCGTGCCGGGCTGCACCAGTTCCACGGCGAGCATCGCGCCCCGCCCGCGTACCTCGGCGATCCGGGGGTCCCGCTCGGCGATGGCCCGTAGCCGGGGGGTCAGCACCGCCTCGATCCGGCGGGCCGCGCCGGCCAGGTCCAGCTCGTGCATGGTCTCGATGGTGGCCAGCGCGGCGGCGCAGGCGATCGGGTTGCCGCCGTAGGTGCCGCCGAGCCCGCCGACGTGCACGGCGTCCATCAGCTCGGCCCTACCGGTGACCGCCGCCAGCGGCAGGCCGCCGGCGATGCCCTTGGCCAGGGTGACCAGGTCGGGTTCGACGCCCTCGTGCTGGCAGGCGAACCAGTCCCCGGTGCGACAGAAGCCGGTCTGGATCTCGTCGGCCACGAAGACCACCCCGGCCGCTGTGGCCCAGGCCCGCAGCGCCGGCAGGAAACCCGGCGCGGGCACCACGAAACCGCCCTCACCCTGGATCGGCTCGATCAGCAGTGCGGCGACGTTCTCCGCGCCGACCTGCTTCTCGATCATCTCGACCGCCCGGGCAGCAGCCTCCGCGCCGGACAGCCCGCCGTCGCGCAGCGGGTACGACATCGGCACCCGGTAGATCTCCCCGGCGAACGGCCCGAACCGGTGCTTGTACGGCATGTTCTTCGCGGTCAACGCCATGGTCAGGTTCGTCCGGCCGTGGTACGCGTGGTCGAAGACCACCACCGCCGGTCGGCCGGTGGCGTGCCGGGCGATCTTCACGGCGTTCTCCACCGCCTCGGCGCCGGAGTTGAACAGCGCCGAGCGCTTCTCGAACCCGCCCGGCGTCAGCGCGTTGAGCTGCTCGCACACCGCCACGTACGACTCGTACGGTGCGACCATGAAGCAGGTGTGGGTGAACCGCTCGACCTGCGCCCGTACCGCCTCGACGACCTTCGGTGCGGAGTTGCCGACGCTGGTCACCGCGATGCCTGCGGCGAAGTCGATCCACTCCCGGCCGTCGACGTCGGTGATCGTTCCGCCGGCGGCTCTGTCCACGTAGGACGGCACGACACTGCTGACGCCCCGGGCGACCGCCGCGCCGCGTCGCTTGTGCAACTCGTCAGATGTGGTCACCGGTGTCAGCCTTCGATGTTGTGCATGACGTGCTTGATCCGGGTGTAGTCCTCCAGGCTGTAGACCGACAGGTCCTTGCCGTGCCCGGAGTGCTTGAAGCCGCCGTGCGGCATCTCGGAGACGAACGGGATGTGCGTGTTCACCCAGACGCAGCCGAAGTCCAGCCGCCGGGTCATCCGCATCGCCCGCCCGTGGTCCTTCGTCCAGACCGAGGCGGACAGGCCGTAGTCGACGCCGTTGGCCCAGCGCACCGCCTCGTCCTCGTCGGAGAAGCGCTGCACGGTGATGACCGGCCCGAACACCTCGTCCTGGATGATCTCGTCGGCCTGGCGCAGCCCGGAGACCACGGTCGGCGCGTAGAAGTAGCCGCGCTCGCCCTGCCGGGACCCGCCGCTCTGGATCGCCGCGTGGTCCGGCAGCCGGTCGACGAAACCGCTGACCCGGGCGAGCTGGTTGGCGTTGTTCAGCGGGCCGTAGAGCACGTCGGCGTCGTCCGGGGCACCGGTCTTCGTGTTGCGCGCCTGCTCGGCGAGCGCCGCCACGAAGTCGTCGTGGATGCCCGGGCCGGCCAGCACGCGGGTGGCGGCCGTGCAGTCCTGCCCGGCGTTGAAGTAGCCGCCCATCGCGATGGCCTCGGCTGCCGCCGCCACGTCCGCGTCATCGAAGATCACTACCGGGGCCTTGCCGCCCAACTCCAGGTGGGTCCGCTTCAGGTCGGGGGCCGCTGCGGCGGCGACCTCCATGCCCGCACGGGTCGAGCCGGTGATCGAGACCAGCTGCGGGGTCGGGTGCGAGACGAGGGTACGACCGGTGTCCCGGTCGCCGCAGACCACGTTGAAGACGCCCGGCGGGAAGAACTCGGCGGCGATCTCCGCGAGCAGCAGCGTCGACACCGGTGTGGTGTCCGACGGCTTGAGCACCACCGTGTTGCCGGCGGCGAGCGCCGGGGCGATCTTCCAGACGGCCATCATGAGCGGGTAGTTCCACGGGGTGACCTGGGCGCAGACGCCGATCGGCTCGCGCCGCACGTACGAGGTGTGCCCTGCCAGGTACTCCCCGGCGGACCGCCCCTCCAGCAGCCGGGCGGCGCCGGCGAAGAAGCGGAACTGGTCCACCGCCGGCGGCAGCTCCTCCTCGGCGGTGAGCTGGCGCGGCTTGCCGGTGTTGCGGACCTCGGCGTCGACCAACTCGGCCGCTCGGGCCTCCACCGCGTCGGCGAGCTTGAGCATGGCCCTCTGCCGCTCGGCCGGGGTGACCTCCCGCCAACTCTCGAACGCGGTGGCGGCGGCGGTCATGGCCGCGTCCACGTCGGCGGCGCCGGAGACCGGGGCCTGGGCGAACACCTCACCGGTGCAGGGGTCGATCAGGTCGGCGTAGCCACCGTCGGCCGGTTCGACGTAGGAGCCGTTGACGAAGTTGCGCAGCTGCTGCTGGTCACTCATGACTGGATCTCTCCGAGGGGGCCGGGGGTGCGCTTCTGCGGCGGTTATCGCAATCCGTCTGCCATCTTGGCTACTGAATTCGCGGCAGACAAGGGTTCCGGCGACTGTTTCCGTCGGCTCCTTCCTCGTCTACGCTGCTCGGCGTGGAGTCCGCAGCCTTCTTCGTCGCCTCCCGCCCCGCCCACGGCGAGGGGGAGCTGACCGTCCACCACCCGTACGACGGTCGCCCGGTGGGGCGTACCACGCTGGCCACCGCCGACCAGGTCGAGGCCGCCGTCGCCGCGGCGGCCGGAGTGGCCGCGCAGGCCGCGGCCCTGCCCGCGCACGCCCGCGCGGCGGCCCTGGACCACGTGTCCCGGCGGCTCGCCGAACGCGCCGAGGAGGTCGCGGCGCTGATCACCGCCGAGAACGGCAAGCCGGTGAAATGGGCCCGAGCCGAGGTCGGACGGGCGGTGTCCACCTTCCGGTGGGCCGCCGAGGAGGCCCGACGCTTCTCCGGGGAACTGCAACGACTCGACACCGACCCGGCCGCCAGCGGGCGGATCGCGCTGGTCCGGCGGGTGCCGAAGGGGCCGGTGCTGGGCATCGCGCCGTTCAACTTCCCGCTCAACCTGGTCGCGCACAAGGTGGCACCAGCCATCGCGGTCGGCGCGCCGATCATCGTCAAGCCGGCCCCGGCGACCCCGCTGTCCGCGCTGCTGCTCGGCGAGTTGCTGGCCGAGACAGAGCTGCCCGCCGGGATGTTCTCGGTCCTGCCGCTGCCGAACTCCCGTGCCGCCGAACTGGTCACCGACCCCCGGCTGCCGGTGGTGTCGTTCACCGGATCCGGGCCGGTCGGCGCGGTCATCCGTCGCCAGGTGCCGGAGAAGCACGTGACGCTGGAGCTGGGCGGCAACGCGGCGGCGGTGATCTGCGCGGACTGGACGTCGGACGAGGACCTGGCCTTCGCCGCGCAGCGCATCGCCACGTTCGCCAACTACCAGGCCGGCCAGTCGTGCATCGCCGTCCAGCGGGTGTACGTGCACCACGCGCTCTTCGCCGACTTCCTGCCCCGGCTGGTGGCGGCGGTACGCGCGCTGCGCACCGGTGACCCCTCCTCGGAGCTGACGGACGTGGGGCCGATGGTGTCCGAGGACGCGGCCCGCCGGGTCGAGACGTGGGTGGCCGAGGCGGTCGCGGCCGGCGCCACCGTCGAGGTGGGCGGGGCCCGTGACGGCGCCACCTACCCGCCGACCGTGCTGACCGGCGTGCCGGCGGACGCCAAGGTCGTCGCCGAGGAGGTGTTCGGGCCGGTGCTGGTGGTCGCCCCGGTCACCGACGACCAGGCCGCGTTCACCGCGGTCAACGATTCGGCGTACGGGTTGCAGGCGGGCGTGTTCACCCGGCGGCTGGACGTGGCCTTCGCCGCCGCGCGGTCCCTGGAGGTGGGCGGGCTGATCGTCGGCGACGTGCCGTCGTACCGGGCCGACCAGATGCCGTACGGCGGGGTCAAGGGCAGCGGCGTCGGCCGGGAAGGACTGCGCAGCGCGATGGACGACTACACCGAGCCGCGGGTCATGGTGCTGACCGGCCTGGCGCTCTAGCCGGCCTGCCAGGTGCCGTCGTCGCCGACCCGGGCGGGTGCACGCCCGAGCAGGAGGGTGGTCAGCGCGGCGTCGATGGAGTCACCGAGGAACCACTCGCCGGCCTGATCGAGCGCGAAGACCCGGCCGCGCTCGTCCACCGCCAGGATGCTGTCCTGCTGCTCGGTGCCGATTGGGAAGACCCGTGCGCCGAGCACCGCACCGAAGTCGGCGAGCGTGTCGGCGGTGTGCGCGATGGTGTGCGGGCGGATGTCGAAGCGGGAGATCCACACCTGCTCGCCCGGGCCACGCCGGGCACCGACCAGGCTGGGGAACGCGGTCAGCGTCTCCATGACGGCGGGAAAGACAGCGTGCCGGTGGGCCTGCCCCGGCACGGCGGTCACGTCCCGCACAGCCGCGGCGGCCATGAGTTGGTCGCCGAGGTGTGGCCGCCAGCCGGCCGCCACCAGCGCGTTGGCCACCTCCGGCGGGAAGCGGCCCGGGTCGGGGTCGGTCTCCGCCGGCGGGTACCAGGCTTCGGTGTACGCCCGAGTTGACTCGGGCAGAACGTTGGCGCGCACCAGGAAGTTGATGCACGAATCGCAGGGCCGCTCGGCGGGACCACCTGCTGGATCACCCGGCTCACGGATCCGGAAGATTTCGAACCGGGCGTCCTCCAGCAGTGCCGCAGCCTCGGCCCGACCCATCGGGGCGATGCCGTCGGCGGCTCGCCGGTGGTCGTACTCGTGCAGCACGTCGGAGACGACGATCAGCTCGGCATGACCCTCGCCGCCGCGGACCAACTCGCCAGCTGGGAGCTGGTCCAGGTAGGTGCGGATGAGCGGGTGGTGGTTCAGCGGAACGTCGCCCTTCGTGCCCTGGGCCGTCCAAATTCGACCGTCAATGGTCAGGTGCGCGGTGGTGTTCGGGGTGGCAGCCCGATGGATTTCCCGGACCAACAGGCTTGACTGATCGACGGTGCGTGCAGCGGTGGACCCGGTGGGCTGGCTGCGCCGGTACATGTCCGCCACAACGGTGCTCGGCACCCGGGGCCAGGTGGTGACCTTCCCGGTCTGTTTGTCGATGACGGTGGTCGGCAGGTCACCGGGCACTGTGCGTACCTCGGCCGGCACGACGGAGGTGATGACGTAGCCGAGATCGAACTCGTCGACCGTCGGCGTGCACTGGTAGCCGAGGCGCAGCGAATCCCGGTGGGCCCAGATGGCTGCGAGCTGCTCGGCCTGTTGACGGTCGATCACGCACCGAAACTACCGGACTACACGGATCGGTGGCACCCGGTATGGTTCGGCCTACCGACGGTGACGGGAGGAGCGGCGGTGAGCGAACGCGTGGACCGGGACGCCAATCGCGAGCTACGGGCCCGATTCGACGACGTGTACGGCCAGTACCAGCAGCTCAGGTCCGGTTTGGACAGTCTGCAGGTACGGCTCGCCGAGCTGCGGGTGACCCGGCGGTCGGCCGACGGGCAGGTGAGCGCCACCGTGGGGGCCCGGGGCGAGCTGGTTGCGGTCGAGCTGGACCCGGCCGTCTACCGGGACCGGGACGCCGAGGCGCTGAGCCGGAAGATCACCGCCACGGTCCGCGCCGCCACGGTCGCCGCCACCGCCGCCACCCGTGAGATGGTCGCCGAAACCATGCCGGCCGGCTCCGGCTCGGTGGAGTTCCTGCGCACCGGCGACTACGGCGCGCTGCTCGGCAGGGCCGACGCCGTACTCGGCCGGGGCGAGGGGTCGGCATGACCGACGGGCAGCTCTGGCTCGATCCGTCCCGGGCCCGCCGAGGCGGCGCCGACCTGGCCCTCGCCGGTGAGGCGGTGACGGCCCGCCGCGCGGCGGAAGGCGGTGAGATCGAGGCCGCCAGCCGTGCCCGACCGTGGGGCCGTGACGACATCGGCGCCGCATTCGAGCGGAGCTATCGCGGGTTCGAGCAGACCGTGTTGCGGGCCTGGGCAGGCGTCGGGCACCGGCTCACCGAGCTCGGCAGCGACGTGGTCCGCGCGGTCGACGCGAGCGTGCAGACCGACGGGACCAGCGCCGCCCGGTTCGACCGGGCCGCCGACCAGCGCTGACGGGCGGGTCCATTCCGATGAGCGTGCTGCCGAGCCCGATTCCGCACCCGCTGGACTACGCACCCTGGGATGTGCCCGGCTGGATCTACGAGGCCCTCGACCTGGTGGTCGGCGTGCAGTGGCCGGAGGGAAACGAGCGGGCCGTCTGGGACCTCGCCGACCAGTGGTACTCCGTCGCCGCCGTACTCGCCGGCCCGCACACCGACGCCGCAGCGGCCGCCGCCGAGGTCCGCAGCGGATACGGCGGCGTCGGGTCGGTCGACGCCGCGTTCGAGGCGGCCTGGCGGGGGATCGCCGAGGGCGACGACGCGCCGCTGCCGGTGCTGCTCGCGGTCACCGCCGACCTCGGCCGGTTGGTCGAGGAGTGTGGCTGCGACATCGAGGGCGCCAAACTGGAAGTCTGGATCGAGCTGGGCATCCTGGTCGTCGAGCTGCTCGCGCTCGCGGTTGCCGCGGTGCTCACCGCCGGTGCCGCATCCCCGGCGGCTGGCGCGGCGATCACCGTGACCCGGCTGCTGATCCAGCAGATCTTCAAACGGCTGATGGGCCAACTGGCCAGCAAGTCCCTCAGGCATGGCCTCAAGGAGGCCGGCGAGCGGGCAGCCAAGGAGGTCGCACGGGGTGGCGCGCGCGGGCTCGCCAAGCGAGCCACCCGTGGAGGGCTGGAGGAAGCGGCGGAGGAGGCCGGCATCAGCCTGGCGATCCAGGCGTACCAGAACTCCACCGGACGGGCGCACGGCGTGGACCTGACCGATCTGGGCGCGTCGGCGGTCGGCGGGCTCGCCGGCGGGGCCGTTGCGCCGCTTGCCGGCCTGGGCCGGCACGCGACCGGGCGCGCGGCACGGGTCGGAGAGCACCTGGGCCGGGAGATGACCGGCGAGGTGCTCGCCGAGAGCGCCGCCAGTCTGGCCACCGGCCAGGGCCTGACCTCGGTGGAGGACGCCGTCCGGGCCGCCGCGTCCGGTGCCACCGGTTCGGCGACCGGGCAGGCCGACCACGCGTTGCAAGCCCGGCTCGACGCGCAGGCCAACGCCCTCGCCGGAGCTTCGCTCGTCGGCCCTTCGATCCCATCGGTCGGTTCCTCCCCGGTGACCTCGTCCGGGATGGCCTCGCCTGCGGTGGTTCCGGGGATACCCGCGCAGGCGTCGGCGGTGGCCGGGGCGGACGTCATCGCGTCGCCGGTGTCGCCCGACCACGCGGCGCCCCTGCGCGGTGAGCTGCCGACGTATTCGGGCTCGGGTTTGTCGCACGGGGCCGAACCGCCGCAATCCACGTCCTTGGACGTGAACGGTTCTTCGTCGCTGGCCGTCGTCGGCGTGTCCGAGGTTGACGACAGCCCTCCGGGGTCCTCACTCGATGGCGTGCCGTCGTCAGACAGGCCGGGTGACGGGACGAGGGTGCCTTCGACGGAGTGGTCGGCTGCATCGCGGGCGGTCGCGGCCGATCCGACGCTCTCCCCGGCCGTCGCTGATCCCACGCTCTCCTCGGTCGCTGCGCCCGTGGCCGGTCCTCTCGATCCCGCCACCGGGCCGGCAGCCGGTGTCGCGGCAGGCAACCCGGTCAGCGCGCCGCACGCCACCACCCCGAACGCGGTCGCCCCGACCGTCACCGCTCCGGGGCTGCCCGTCACCACCCCGAGCACGGTCGCCCCCACCGTCACCGCTTTGGCGCCGCCCGCCACGTTCACCGGCCCGGCGCCCAGCGTCGTGACCACGCCCGGTGCGGCGGCGGGTAGCGCGTGGGGCGGAACGACCACCGGTTCGTCGGTCAGGCCCTCGGTGGGTCGAGCCGGCCTGCCACCCCGCTTCGCGACCCGGCAGGCCCTCGCGCCGCCTGACCATCCGGCTCGCGGTAGGGCATCGGTTCCTGCGGACGTGGCGGCACTCGACGACTCGCCGCTGCCCGATTTCGAGAGCAGCGACTGGTACGCGGCCCGGTGGACGGCCGAGGCGGAAGCCGCCGAGCGGCGGCGCTACCAGGGCTACTACGAGTCGCGACGGAGCGAGTTCGAGAACAGCCGCCGGCAGGCGGAGGCTGGCCGACTGCGCGCTCTGGCCGCCGAGCACGACCGCAGGGCCGCGGAGTACGCCAACTACGCCCGGCAGCTCCGCCAAACCGATCACCCACGGTGGGCCGACGGCTGGCAACGGACCGCGAACGAGGAAATGCGGGCGTACGCCGAATGCCGTGACCTGGCCGACGCTGTGCTGGCCGGCACCACGGCGCCCCCGGTCGTGGACATCGGCGACGTGGCGTTCCGGCAGGCCAACAAGGACATGGGCGCGCTCGCCCTCGGCGCGGTGGAGACCGCTGGTCGGTCCCGGCTCACCGGCGATGATGTTCCCCCGCCGATCGACGACTCCCGGCCGTACGGGCAGCCCGGTGGGCTGCGTCCGCCGCTGGCCCTGCATCAGGTCGACGTCGAGCGGCAGATGCCCCGCGAGCCGGACGGCACGGTCGTCCGCACCGCCGACCCCCGGCGCGGCGGCTGGTTCCGGCTCCTCAACGACGGTGGTCCCGAGGCCGACGCCACCCGCGGCATCAACTGCCTGGACTGCACCCTGTCGTTGTTCGAGACGTGGGTGCACGGCCGACCACGGGTGTCGGCGCCGCGTACGTTCGACGGCTACCTGGACGGTGACATCCGGCGCCCGATCCGGGGCGAGGCGGGCGGCCCGGGCCGGGTGGAGGACGCGACGGGCGGACGCTTCCAGCAGCTTCTCGCCCCGCCCGGCGGCCAGCGGTCGCACCCCGCGCAGGCACGGCGGGCCGCCGACCGGGGCTACGCCAACCTGCACGACCAACTGCTGCTGGGAGGCCACGGCAGCTACGCGTTCCTGGTCACCGACTGGCCGAACGGTGGCTCGCACGCCTGGGTGGCGCTCAACCAGAACGGCACGGTGCTCTACGTCGACCCGCAGACCGGCCTCGTCCGGGACCGGCCGTTGTACCCCCACGTGGTCGGCATCGACGCGCTGGTGCTGGATGGGAGCGGCCGGCCGATGCCCCTCGGTGGGCTACCCCGCGGGCGGTTCAGCGAGCGTCCCGACCTGCCGGACCACCCGCCGACGCTCGACGACGGCGGCCACGGCGACCCGTACATCAACCGGATGTACCTGCTACTGGACGGCCCAGGCTCAGCGGACTCGGCCGCATCGTCGGGAGCCGCGCCACCGCCTCGACCGGCGGATGGGAGCCAGGCACCCGGGGCTGCGCCGACGGAACCGGACCCGACCCGGGCCGTCCTGCTGAGTAGCGCCGGGTTGGATCAGGTCTTCGCGGCCGGGGTCAGCCCGGGCGAGTTCGCGTCGGCGGTGGATGCCCCGACCCTTCGCCGCCTCGTGCCCGAGCTCGACGAGGCGGCGGCGCAGGATGTGGCGCGGCTGTTCGCCGACGCCCGGGTCCGCGACATGCTGGACAGCGCGGAGCGGGAGCCGCCCCGGAACGAACCGGACCTGGCCGAGTCACTGGTCCGGCAGCTGGCACAGCAGCCGGATCTGGCGCGGATGATCCTGACCACGCCGGAGCTCGCGAACTCCCTGACGGCCCGTCCGTTGACACTGCATCACCTGGCGAGCCATCAACAGGCTCTCGACGTCCTCGGTGAAGTGCTCGACGACGTCGCCCAGCAGGAGGCGGTGGGATTGCCGTCCGCCGCCAACAGGGGGGTGGGCCAACCCGAAGCGACTCCTCTCAAGGATCAGCAGCGGCAGGTCAGCGCGAGTATCCAGTTGCCAGATGACCCGGCGATCCAGCCAGGATTCGACAAGCGTCGTCAAGCCGACCGGTCTTACCGGCAGCACTACCTCGACGACCTCTACGTGGCGGCGGCTGTTGCCCAGGCGGAGCTGAATCAGTTGGCTGTGTCCCTTGCTCAGGTCGGTGATCTTCGTGTTGGTGAGCCCGGCTGGCGTCTTCAGCCCAAGGATCGTCGTCGGACCGAGGACAAGTTGGACAAGTACCAGGGCGACGCGTCCAAGTTGCGCGATCTGGCCGCCGCGAAGGTCGAGTTTCGCTGCCTCGATGACCTCTACGCGGCGCTCACGCGGATACGCGACCATCCCGGCGTCGTGATCGTGAGTTGCGATGACCGCTTCGTATCCCCCATGGACAGCGGCTACCGGGACGTGCAGCTCGTGTTGCAGATGGGGAATGGCCACTTGGCTGAATTCCGGCTGCACCTGGCGGCGCTCGACGAGGTCGCAGTTTGGGAGCATGTGCTCTATGAGGTGCGACGCGACATTGAAGCCCTCGCTCAAGCGGAGGGTCGAGCCTTGACGCTGCGAGAGCGATCGATCACAGGAGGCGTCCGCCGTCGCGAGCAACAATTGTTCTGGCAGGCGCTGCAGTCAACCTTCGAGGAGAACGCCTAGTGTCCGAAGGTCTTTCGCTTCCCTCCTACTATCTCTATTACCAATCCCCAGTAAAGATCGTGGAGACCCCGGACGGTGGCGCGCGGGTATGGCGAGTCTCCATCGATACAGGTGGCTGGCAGGAGAAGAACGACATTTTTGTGGAAATCACGCTCGGTGTCGGGGGCGAGATTTTCCGGCGCACGCCCGAAGACTTCGTGCAGGAGGTGGAGCGTTTTAGAGCTCACTATCTCGAGGGCGACGGACCAATCTTCGCCCTCTACGAGACGGTGCAAGCGCTCAAGGATGCGGCGAAGGCCGAAGGACGTCACCTCACGCTGAAAGAGCAGGCTGTTATCCGGGGGATTCGCCAGCGGACGTTCGTGATGTTCGAGGAGCAGCTACGCGCCGACGGCGATCCAGGCGCCGATCCCGAGTTGCTGGCCGGGCAGCCGAGGTGACGCGCATGGACGACTCAGACGCCGACCACAGCGCCGAGGCGAAGACCTCCGACAGCGAGCCCATCCGGGTCTTCGGCTGGTCGGACATGTTCGTTCATCGCGACGACGACCCGCGTTCGGGCGGCAACTTCGTCGACGAGCGGAGCATCCTCGTCGAATTCCTGCGCAACCAGCGGCTCACTCTAGAGCTCAAATGTGCCGGCCTGGACGCCGAGCAGCTGGCGCGGCGTTCGGTCCCGCCGTCGACGATGTCGCTGCTCGGCCTGATCCGGCACATGGCCGAAGTGGAGCGGGGCTGGTTCCGGCGGACCATGGCCGGTCAGGATGCGCCCCAGATCTACTGCTCAAAAGACGATCCCGATGGCGACTTCGATGGCGCGCTCGCCGACCCTTCGGTGGTCGACGAGGCGCGGCGCGCCTGGCGGGCGGAGGTCGAGTTCTCCGAGCGGTTCGTGGTCGAGGCGTCCGACCTCGGGGTGCAGGGGCGGCAACGCAAGGGCAACGTCATCGTGCTGCGCGAGCTGCTGGTGCACATGATCGAGGAGTACGCGCGACACAATGGCCACGCCGATCTGTTACGCGAGCGGATCGATGGAAGGGTGGGTCAGTGATGACCGAAGGTGTGGATGCTCGGTTGACGCGGGCGCAGGAGCGCTACGAGCAGGCGGTCTTCGGCGGCGACGCGAAGCACTTGGACGAGGCGGAGCGGGACCTCACGGCGCTGGATGCGGACGCTGCTCTGGCCCGGGGCCGGCTCCTGCACGCCCGCTTCCTGGGCTCGGGTTCGGAGGATGCGGCAGAGCTGCCGCTCTTCGAGCGGGCGGCGCAGCTTTACCGCGAGTTGGGCGACGCTCGCGGCGAGGGCGAGTCGCTCTTCTGGGTCGGCACGGTCCACCAGGTGATCCGCCAGGACCAGGCGGCCGCTGACCCGGCCTTCGCCCGGGCGCGCGAGCTGGCCACCGAGGCGGGCGACGAACTGACTCTGTCGTACGTGCTTCGGCACCTCTGCTTCGGTGAGCAGGCCGCCGGTCGTGTCGACGCGGCGCGGGAGCTGCTGACGGAGTCGACCCGGCTGCGCCGGAATTTGTCCTTCACCCCGGGTGTCGCGGCGAACCTAATCGGCCTGGCGGATCTGGCGGCGAGCGGCGGCGATCGGGATGCCGCCCGGCAGCTCCTCGACGAGGCAGCGGAACTCGCGGCCGGCAGCGGCGCGTACGGCGTGGGCCAGTGGGTCGAGGAGGCTCGCGACGAGCTCAGCCTCGCCTGATCACTGGTCGTCGGCCAACGTGGGCGGCGGGAGGCACGGGCGGCGGCGCGACGCTGGGCCGCTACCTCAGGGCTCCGGAGGGGTTCGCAGCGCCGAATAACATCGGTGCATGGCGAAGTCCGACACGAAGAGCGGCAAGTCCAATGCCTGGGCGTGGCCGGCTGGCATCCTGGTCGGTCTGGCGATCGGCATTCCCTTGTTCGGCTCGACAGGCGGTGTCGCCTTCGGCGTCGCCATCGGTGTTGCCTTCGCGATCGCCTTGGGCGCCACCACAAATCGGGCCGAACGGGACAGTCTCGGCGGCGAGCCGCAAGTGGCTGCCAGCTCCACCGTCGATGGCCTCCCGATCGGACCTTCTAACCAGGACGAATCGGTCGGCGTGGCCAGCGGTGGCCCCGCCGACGGACCTCGTCGGCCGTGATCGACTCCGTTTCGCCGATGTCGGGGTATCCGGCGGGCTTGGATGCCCCGACATCGCCGATACCGAGTGGATCAACCCCCGCGTCCGCGGCAGCGCCCTTGCGGGGACACACGTCCGTGCCGGGACGCGCGTCCGGGTCAAGGCCCGCGTCGGGGCCCGCGTCCGCGTCGGCACCTGCGCCGGGGGCGAGGCCGGCGCGCGGGGCGGTGCCGGGCAGTGTGGGGGAGGCGGTGGCTGTGCAGGAGGAGTTGCGGCCGCTGGTGGACCTGGTCGGGCCGGGGCCGACCGCGCCAGCGACGGTGGCTGGCCTGGACGTCGCGTACGCGCAGAGCGGTGACCTCCTCGCGGCGGCCGTGACCGTGCTGGACGCCCGGACGCTGGCCGTGGTGGAGTCCGCGGTCAGCGTGGGCCGGCCCGCGTTCAGCTACGTTCCGGGGCTGTTCGCCTTCCGTGAGCTGCCCGCGTTGCTCGACGCACTGGACCGGCTGAGCACCCGCCCGGACCTGATGGTCTGTGACGGGCACGGGCTGGCCCATCCGCGCCGATTCGGGCTCGCCTGTCACCTCGGCGTGGTCACCGGGCTGCCTGCGATCGGGGTGGGGAAGACGCCCCTGGTCGGTCAGTGGGATCCACCGCCCGCCGAGCGGGGTGCCTGGTCGCCGCTGCGCGACGGCGACGAGGTCGTCGGCCGGGTCCTGCGGACCCAGGACGGGGTGAAGCCGGTCTTCGTGAGCGTCGGGCACCGGATGAGCCTGGACAACGCCGCCGCGCAGGTGCTCGCACTGACCCCGCGTTACCGGCTCCCGGAGACCACCCGTACCGCCGACCGGCTCTGCCGGGACGCCCTCGCTCGCGCGCTAGCTGGGCATCCCTAGCCAGCAGTCCGGCAGAGCCCGCAGCAGGTCGGCGGGCCGGGCCCTCAAACCGTAACGCCGCACACATACGGCCCGCTCAATGACCAGGGGTGGGGGTGGGCCGGTAGTAGCCTGACCGCGGACCCCACCCGGGGAGGAACGGTGAGGTGATCATGACGGTACGTCGGCGCGTGGCGCGGCTCGGGACGGTCTGCGGTCTGGTGGGCGGCCTGGTGATGCTCGGTGCGTCGCCGGCGCTGGCCGACGACGACTCGGTCCGGGTGGGTTCGGCCAGCAGCTTCGCCGCCGGCGGCTCCGCGCAGGGGGTGAACGTCGCGGTGCGCAAGCGCTCCGACGGGTGCGTCCTGCTGCGTACCGCCCTGGGTCTGCGCCTTGAGGGTCTCCAGCCGGACCAGGTGACGGTGCAGGTCAACGCGGGCGGGACCTGGTTCCCGGTGGCCGTTTCCGGCGGTGACGGCAGCGTGGTGACCGGGCAGACCTCGCCGGCGAAGCCGACCCTGTGCAAGGGCAAGGGCATCACCGTGCGCTACCGGGTGGCGTTCGCCGCCGGTGCTCCGGCTGGTCGGCTCGTGGTGACCGGCGCGGCCGCCAGCGCGGCAGGGCAGGAGCTGGGTCGGGGTTCCGACTCGGCGAAGGTGACCGGCGGCCGGGCCTCCGCGTCGCCGACCCCGTCGAAGAAGCCGTCGCCCACCCCGAGCGTGGCCACGACCGAGGCCGCGCCGGTCGACGCGGTGAATCCGGCCGCGCTGGACGGCGCGCCCGACACCACGGCTACCGCGGCCGAATCGTCCGGGGGCGGCTCGCCGGTGATGTTCTTCGGCATCGCGATGGTGGCGGTTGGGCTGCTGCTCATCGGGCTGCTGTTCCGTCGCTCGCGGCAGGATCGGACACCGACCGACGGGGCGCTGGGACCGCTGCCGGGCAACCCCGGTGGCACCACCTACCGCTCCGGCGGGGGGTCGCCGACCGCGCCCGGTCACCCCGGCCCGGTGTACGGCCAGCCGCAGCCGGCCGACGGCTACGGCACGGTGCCCTCCCCCCGGCCCGCCACTGGTGGGGTCTACGGGGCACGGCCGGCCGATCCCGCGCCGACGCCGGACGCGACGCAGCCGATGCCGGGCAATCCTCCGGCCCGCCCGCTGCCCGGCGATCCGCCCGCCGACGGCGGCGATCACACCGTGTTCATGCCCCGGCTCCCCGGCTGAGCGGGGACCGGCGTCGACCCTCCGATACGCTCAGGTTCGGTGGAAACTGCGGCCCGAGGAGCGGAACTAGTGTCGGATCTGTCCCAGATCGTGAAGGCGTACGACGTCCGAGGGACGGTGCCGGACCAGTGGGACGAGCGGGTCGCCGAGGCACTCGGAGCAGCATTCACCCAACTGCTCAACACCACTGAGGAGCCGGGCGACGCGGTCGTCGTCGGGTACGACATGCGGGCCAGTTCGCCCGGGTTGGCCGCCGCCTTCGCCGCTGGCGTCCGGGCCGAGGGACGCTCGGTGATCGAGATCGGGCTCGCCTCCACCGACCTGCTCTACTTCGCCTCCGGTTCGCTCGACCTGCCCGGTGCGATGTTCACCGCCAGTCACAACCCGGCGCAGTACAACGGCATCAAGATGTGCCGCTCCGGTGCGCGTCCGATCGGCCAGGACAGCGGGCTGGCAGAGATCCGTGAGCGGGCTCAGGCGCTGCTCGACTCGGGCGAGTCCCGGCCGGCCGGCGAGCCGACCCGGCCCGCCGAGCGGCGGGACCTGCTCCCCGACTACGCCGCGTACCTGCGCAAGCTGGTCGACCTCTCCGGCAGCCGGCCACTGAAGGTGGTGGTCGACGCCGGCAACGGGATGGGCGGCTTCACCGTCCCCACCGTGCTGGGCGACGCCGCCCTGTCGGCCCTGCCGCTGGAGATCGT
Organism: Micromonospora sp. NPDC000668; assembly: GCF_042897975.1. Classification (NCBI taxonomy): domain Bacteria; kingdom Bacillati; phylum Actinomycetota; class Actinomycetes; order Micromonosporales; family Micromonosporaceae; genus Micromonospora; species Micromonospora sp. NPDC000668. The sequence goes on along the minus strand of NZ_JBIAYP010000002.1, from coordinate 184,108 downwards.
CCCGCTCTACTTCGAACTGGACGGCACCTTCCCCAACCACGAGGCCAACCCACTGGACCCGGCGAACCTGGTCGACCTCCAGCGCGCCGTGGTCGAGCACGGGGCCGACATCGGGCTGGCCTTCGACGGCGACGCCGACCGGTGCTTCGTGGTGGACGAGCGCGGTGAGCCGGTCTCGCCGTCGGCGATCACCGCCCTGGTCGCCGCGCGCGAGCTGGCCAAGCACCCGGGTTCCACGGTGATCCACGGTCTGATCACCTCCAGCGCGGTGCCGGAGATCATCCGTGAGCACGGTGGGGAGCCGGTGGTCGCCCGGGTCGGGCACTCCTTCATCAAGGCGGAGATGGCCCGGACCAACGCTGTCTTCGGCGGTGAACACTCCGCGCACTACTACTTCCGGGACTTCTGGTTCGCCGACACCGGGATGCTCGCCGCGATGCACACCCTGGCCGCGCTCGGCGAGCAGTCACTGCCGCTGTCCGTGCTGGCCGGCGAGTACGAGCGCTACATCGCCTCCGGTGAGATCAACTCGACGGTGCTCGACCAGGCGGCGGCGGTGGCCGAGGTGCGGGCCGCGTACCCCGATGCGGTGCCCGACGAGATGGACGGGCTCACGCTGCGTTTCCCCGATGGCGCCTGGTTCAACCTGCGCGCCTCCAACACGGAGCCGTTGCTGCGCCTCAACGTCGAGGCGCCCACCCGCGAGCGGATGGTCTCGCTGCGGGACGAGGTGCTCGGCCGCGTTCGCCGATAAGATCGCCTGCGCCGGTCGGCACCGCCGCCGGTGAAGCCGCACACGTGGAAGGAGCCGTGCCATGGCCCTGGATCCGCAGTTGCTCGAGATTCTCGCCTGTCCGGACACGCACCACGCCCCGCTCGCCTACGACGCCGAGGCGCAGACGCTGACCTGCACGCAGTGCGCCCGGATCTTCGAGGTCCGCGACGACGTGCCGGTGCTGCTGCTCGACGAGGCGCGCGGCGGCCCCGGGCAGCCCTCATGATCGACGGTACGGCCGGGGTCAGCGGACGTCGTGACGCCGACGAGGCACTGCTCGACAACCCGGATGCCCTGGCCGAGCAGGACCCGGGCGGCATGCTCCGGCACACCGCCTCGGCCGGCGCGCAGGTCCGCGAGACGGCCGCACTGGCCGCCGAGGCGAACCTTGCGGTGCTCGCCGACGACGGGCGGCCCCGGGCCGTGGTGATCGCCGGCATCGGCACCGCGGGGCGGACCGGGGACATACTCGCCACGGTCGCCGGGCCGCGCTGCCCGGTCCCGGTCATCGCGCACCGTAGCGCCGGCGTACCCGGTTGGGTGGGTGCGGCCGACGTGGTGATCGCCGTGAGCGCGTCCGGTCGCAGCCCGGAGGCGCTGGGCGCCGCCGAGGCGGCGCACCGGCGGGGCGCCCGGCTGGTCGCGGTGGGTGCCCCCGACTCGCAGTTGCAGTCGGTCGCCGAGCGGGCCCGAGCGCCGTTCATCCCGGTGCCCCGGCGCGCACCGGCGCGGGCCAGCCTCTGGGCGCTCACCGTGCCGGTCCTGCTCGCCGCCCGTTCCCTCGGGCTGGTGAAGGTCAACGAGGCGGACCTGGCGGAGACCGCGGCCCGGCTCGACGCGGACGCCGACCGCTGCCGGTCCGCAGCGGAGTCCTTCGTCAACCCAGCGAAGTCACTGGCCCTGGGCCTGGCCGGCTCGATCCCGATCGTCTGGGGCTCGTCCCCGCTGGCCACCGTGGCGGCCCGCCGGTTCGGCGACACCCTGTCGGCCAACGCCCGCTACCCGGTGGTCACCGGGGCGCTCGGTGAGGCCGGTCGGGGCCGGGTCGGCCTGTTGGACGGGGTCTTCGGTGGCCTGGCCGAGGGGGAGCGGGACATCTTCGCCGACCCGGCCGAGGACGACGGCGAGGGGACCCGACTGCGGCTCGTGCTGCTGCGCGATGGCGGGCTCAACGCCGAGGACGACACGGACGAGCCGCTGGCGGTCGAGGAGCGCCGCGCGGACGCGGTGCAGACCCTCGCCGAGCGTCGCGGGGTGCGGTGCGACGTGGTGACCGCCGAGGGCGGCTCCGCGCTGGAGCGGCTGGCCTCGCTGATCGCCGTCCCGGACTTCGCCTCGGTCTACCTTGCCCTGGCCCACGGACTGGACCCGATGGCGGTACCAGCCATCACCGAAATGAAGGAGCTGTCGAACCAGTGAACGAATGTAGGGGGCGGCGCGGCACGCGCGCACCGGGCAGCGCAGTGCGGCAGAGCGGGGCGCTCGCATGAGCGCCAACGGCGGAACCAAAGCGATCGTCGCCGCCCTGCTGGCCAACGTCGGCATCGCCGTCACCAAGTTCGTCGCGTTCCTGCTGACCAGCTCGTCGTCGATGCTGGCCGAGGCGATCCACTCGGTCGCCGACTCCGGCAACCAGGCCCTGTTGCTGCTCGGCGGCAAGCGGGCGAAGCGGGCGGCCACCCCGGAGCACCCGTTCGGGTACGGCCGGGAGCGCTACGTCTACGCGTTCATCGTGTCGATCGTGCTGTTCAGCGTCGGTGGCCTGTTCGCCCTGTACGAGGCGTACCACAAGTGGGAGCACAAGGGGGGAATCGAGTCCTGGCACTGGGTGCCGGTCGTCGTGCTGGTGGCGGCGATCATCATGGAGTCGTTCTCCTTCCGAACCGCCATCAAGGAGTCCAACCTCGTCCGGGGCAACCAGTCCTGGGTGCACTTCATCCGCCGGGCCAAGGCGCCCGAGCTGCCGGTGGTGCTGCTGGAGGACCTCGGCGCGCTGGTCGGTCTGGTCTTCGCGCTGTTCGGCGTCACCATGACGCTGATCACCGGCAACGGCGAGTGGGACGCCGCCGGCACCGCGATGATCGGCATCCTGCTGGTGACGATCGCCGTCGTGCTGGCCATCGAGACCAAGAGCCTGTTGCTCGGTGAAGGCGCCGAGCAGCAGGACGTGGCCGCCATCGAGCGGGCGATCACCGAAGGCCCCGAGGTGGAGCGGATCATCCACATGAAGACGCTCTACCTGGGGCCGGAAGAGCTGATGGTGGCCGCGAAGATCGGGGTGCAGGCCTGCGAGAACGCCCACGATCTGGCCCGGGGCATCAACGCCGTGGAACTGCGGATCCGTGCCGCCGTTCCGACCGCCCGGGTGATCTACCTGGAGCCGGACATCTACAGCGCCGCCGCCGCTGAGGCCGGCACCGGTGCGGCCGCCGACACCGCCGTGACGCAACCCGGGGATGGATCGGGCGAGGCGGCCGGGCGGCCCGGGGGCTGACAGGTGGAGCTGCTGTACGGACCGATCCGGGACTACGCCTGGGGGTCCCGCTCGGCGATCGCCATGTTGCAGGGGCGACCGGTGCCCAGCGCCGGCCCGGAGGCGGAGCTGTGGCTGGGCGCCCACCCGGGCGCCCCGGCCAGCGTTGAGCGGGCCGGCCTCCGGGTCAGCCTCTGCGACCTGGTGCGCGACGAGCCGGGGCAGTGGCTCGGCCAGCGGGTCTCGGATCGGTTCGGCAGCAGGCTGCCGTTCCTGCTCAAGGTGCTCGCCGCCGACGCCCCGCTGAGCCTGCAGGCCCATCCGGACGCCGAGCAGGCTCGGGCGGGCTTCGCGGCGGACACGGGGCGCCCGCTGGAGGAGCGCAACTACTCCGACCCGCACCACAAGCCGGAGCTGCTGGTGGCGCTGACGCCGTTCGAGGCGCTGTGCGGTTTCCGGGACCCGGCGGAGTCGGCCGAGGCGCTCGCCGCGTTCGGCGTACCGGCGTTGGCGCCGGTGGTCGCCGCGTTGCGAACCGGGCCGGCGGGGCTGCGGGCGGCGGTGCAGACGCTGCTCGCCTGGCCGGCGGCGGAGCGCGGCGAGTTGCTGGGCTCCGTGGTGGTGGCCTCGACCGACAGCCCGGACGCGGAACTGGCCCGACGGCTGGCTCTTGCCTACCCGGGGGACCCGGGCGTGCTGGTCGCGCTGCTGCTGCACCACGTGCGGCTGGTGCCCGGGGAGGCGATCTGGATGCCCGCCGGCAACCTGCACGCCTACCTGAGCGGCTGTGGAGTGGAGATCATGGCGGCCAGCGACAACGTGCTGCGCGGCGGGCTGACCCCGAAGCGGGTGGACGTCGACGAGTTGCTGCGGGTGCTGCGCTTCGAGGTGCTCGACGATCCGGTACGGACCGCGCAGCCGGTCGCCCCGGGGGTGGACTGGTGGCCGGTGCCGGTGGACGACTTCGCGCTGCACCGGGTTCGGGTCGGGGCGGCGGTGCCCTCGGTCACGCTGTCGCTGCCCGGTCCCCGGGTGGTGCTCTGCGGTGTCGGCCCGATCACCGTGGACGACGGGGCTGGCGCGTTGACGCTGGGGTCCGGTCAGGCGGCGATCGGCACCGCGGCCGGTGAGCAGTTGCGTGTCAGTGGCAGCGGTGAGGCGTACGTGGCGACCGCCGGACTGCGTTGACGCTGACTCACCGCGACGACACAAGTCCGACTTTCCCGGAATAGCTTGACGCTGTGCTGCTCGGGTGTGACTCTATGAGTACGCAGCGTTATCGCGACGACGGTCCGGCAACGTGCGGGGAACCAAACCGGGGGGATGCGCGGGGCGGGCGGGAGTGGGCGGAATTTCTGTCCATCACCGACCGCCCCGTGCGCTGTCCGCGGACCGTCCCTGGCGCCCGTCGCCGACGCGCGTAAGGTGGAGGGTCGGCGCAGACATCGTTCGACAGGAGCTTTCATGACCAGCACCCTCCCGGCGTTCCCCAGCGGTACGCCGTCCGAGGCCCGGCCGAGCACCCTCGCCGAGGGCGACTTCAAGGTGGCGGATCTGTCGCTTGCCGAATACGGGCGCAAGGAGATCCAACTCGCCGAGCACGAGATGCCCGGCCTGATGTCGATCCGCCGGGAGTTCGCCGAGGCGCAGCCGCTCGCCGGCGCGCGGATCACTGGCTCGCTGCACATGACCATCCAGACTGCCGTCCTGATCGAGACGCTGGTGGCCCTCGGCGCGCAGGTGCGCTGGGCGTCCTGCAACATCTTCTCCACTCAGGATCACGCCGCCGCGGCGATCGTCGTCGGCCCGGACGGCACCCCCGAGGCCCCCGCCGGCGTTCCGGTCTACGCCTGGAAGGGCGAGACCCTGCCGGAGTACTGGTGGTGCACCGAGCAGGTGCTCGCCTGGCCGGACGGGCAGGGCCCGAACATGATCCTCGACGATGGCGGCGACGCCACCCTGCTGGTGCACAAGGGCGCCGAGTTCGAGCAGGCCGGGGTCGTGCCGCCGGTCGAGTCCGCCGACTCCGAGGAGTACGCGGTCATCCTCGAGCTGCTGCACCGCTCGCTCCCTGAGGACGGTCAGCGCTGGACCCGGATCGCCGCCGGCATCAAGGGCGTGACCGAGGAGACCACCACGGGCGTGCACCGGCTCTACGAGATGCACCGCGCCGGCACCCTGCTCTTCCCGGCCATCAACGTCAACGACTCGGTGACCAAGAGCAAGTTCGACAACAAGTACGGCTGCCGGCACTCGCTGATCGACGGCATCAACCGGGCCACCGACGTGCTGATCGGCGGCAAGATGGCCGTCGTGATGGGCTACGGCGACGTGGGCAAGGGCTGCGCCGAGTCGCTGCGTGGCCAGGGCGCCCGGGTCGTGGTGACCGAAATCGACCCGATCTGCGCGTTGCAGGCCGCGATGGACGGCTACCAGGTCGCCACCCTGGACGACGTGGTCGAGCAGGGTGACATCTTCATCACCGCCACCGGCTGCTACGACGTCATCACCAACGAGCACATGGCCCGGATGAAGCACCAGGCCATCGTCGGCAACATCGGCCACTTCGACAACGAGATCGACATGGCCGGCCTGGCCAAGCGCTCCGACGTCGAGCGGGTCAACATCAAGCCGCAGGTCGACCTGTGGCGCTTCGCCGACGGGCACGCCATCCTCGTGCTCTCCGAGGGCCGCCTGCTGAACCTGGGCAACGCCACGGGGCACCCGAGCTTCGTGATGTCGAACTCGTTCGCCAACCAGACGATCGCCCAGATCGAGCTGTTCACCAAGACCGAGGACTACCCGATCGGCGTCTACGTGCTGCCCAAGCACCTGGACGAGAAGGTCGCCCGGCTGCACCTGGGCGCGCTCGGCGCCAAGCTGAGCACGCTGACCAAGGAGCAGGCCGCCTACCTGGGCGTCTCCACCGAGGGTCCGTTCAAGCCGGACCACTACCGCTACTGATCGACACTTTCGTACCGGGTCGGCTGTCCGCAGCCGGCCCGGTTCGTCGTTCCCGGCCGGTTCGGACCCTGGTCAGTCCGGGTGGGAACGACGGCGGGCGGGGCGGAACCACGTCCACAGACACCAGGCCAGCCATCCGAGCGACACGACGGTGGCCAGCGCCCGCATGCGCAACGCGCTGAGCAGCAGCACCACGGCCAGCACCGTCAGCCACGGCAGGAATCCCTTCACGGCGGGATCCTTTCACAGCCCGGACGACACTGGCTGATCGTCGCTCGGCCGAGGCTGGGTCGCGACCCAGGTGAGCTTGTCGAGAACGGCTTGACGAGGCCTCTGATCAGGAGGAAGGTATGGCTGCCCTAAGTTAGCTGAGAAGTGCCTGAGGATCTCGGAGTCCCGATGTTCGCCACCTATCTGATCGGCCTGCGGGAAGGCCTGGAAGCGACCCTGGTGGTCAGCATCCTCGTGGCCTTCCTGGTGAAGTCGCAGCGGCGGGACCGGTTGCCGCAGGTCTGGGCAGGGGTCGGCCTGGCCGTTGCGCTCTCGGTGCTCTTCGGCTGGCTGATCGAGTACACCTCGACCTCCCTGCTGGCCCGCTCCGAGGACCGCGAGTTGTTCGAGGCGGTCACCTCCGTCGCCGCCGTCGTCTTCGTCACCTGGATGATCTTCTGGATGCGTCGGGCTGCCCGGAGTATCGCTGGCGAGCTGCGGGGCAAACTCACCGAGGCGCTGGCCGTCGGCTCTCTGGCGGTCGCCGCGATGGCCTTCCTCGCGGTGATCCGCGAGGGCCTGGAGACCGCGCTGATCTTCTACTCCGCAGCCCAGGGCGCGGCCGGCGACAGCGGGCCGCTGCTCGCGCTGATCGGCGGCATCGCCACCGCCGTGGTGATCGGCGGGCTGCTCTACGCCAGTGCCCTGCGGATCAACCTCAGCAAGTTCTTCACCTGGACCGGCGCGCTGCTGATCCTGGTCGCCGCCGGCATCCTCAAGTACGGCGTGCACGACTTCCAGGAGGCCGGCGTCCTGCCCGGCCTGAACGACCTGGCCTTCGACATCACCACCGTGCTCGACCCGAGCACCTGGTACGCCGCGCTGCTCGCCGGCATGTTCAACGTGACTCCCGCGCCCACCGTGCTGGAGACGATCGCCTGGGTCGGGTACGCCGTGCCGGTCCTCCTGCTCTTCCTGCGCCCGACCCGCCGCAAGTCGGCACCCGTCGCGGCACCGGGCGGGACCGCGAGCGAGGCGGCCCCGACGACCGGCGCGAGCGACACCGCGAACACCCCCACCCCCACCCCCACCACCGCTACCGGCACCGAGCGCGGGGCCGACCCCGGGGCCGACGCGGCGACCACGCCGCAGCGTGCCTGACCCCACGAGGAGAGACAGCTCAGATGCGTACCGCCCGATTTTTCGCGCTGGCCGCCGCCGGCGTGCTGGCGACGACCGGTGTTGCCGCCTGCTCCGACTCGGAGAAGGGTGACTCAGCCACGGCCGGCGGCCCGATCGTTGTCAAGGCCAGCGACACCGCCTGCGACGTCGGCACCACCGACCTCGGCGCCGGCACCGCCACCTTCAAGATCACTAATTCCGGTGCGAAGGTGACCGAGTTCTACGTGTACGCCTCCGGCGACCGGGTGATGGGCGAGGTCGAGAACATCGCCCCCGGGCTGAGCCGTGAGCTGCACGTGGAGCTGCCGGCCGGCACGTACGAGACGGCCTGCAAGCCGGGGATGAGCGGCAAGGGCATCCGGGGCGCGCTCAAGGTCAGCGGGTCGGCGCAGCCGCTGACCGCCGACGCCGCGCTGGCGGGCGCCACGGACAACTACCAGCGGTACGTCAAGAGCCAGACCGGCGCGCTGCTGGAGAAGACCGAGGAGTTCGTGGCCGCGGTCAAGGCCGGCGACGTGGCGAAGTCCAAGGCGCTGTTCCCGGTGGCCCGTACCTACTGGGAGCGGATCGAGCCGGTGGCCGAGATCTTCGGCGACCTCGACCCCAAGATCGACGGCCGGGAGGAGGTCATCGAGGAGGGGATGGAGTTCACCGGCTTCCACCGGATCGAGAAGGACCTCTGGCAGTCCGGCGACATCAGCAAGGACGGCCCGATCGCCGACCGGCTGCTGGCCGACGTCAAGGAGATCGTGGCCAAGGCCAACGCCGAGAAGCTCTCTCCGCTCCAGCTCGCCAATGGCGCCAAGGAACTGCTCGACGAGGTGGCCAGCGGCAAGATCACCGGCGAGGAGGACCGCTACTCGCACACCGACCTGTGGGACTTCGCCGCCAACCTGGAAGGTTCCAAGGCCGCCGTGTCCGCCCTGCGGCCGGCGCTGGAGCAGCGCTCGCCGGAGCTGGTCACGCAGCTGGACACCGAGTTCACCAACGTCGAGGCGCTGCTCGGCAAGCACCGCGACGGCGACGGCTGGAAGCTGCACACCGCGCTGAGCAAGGCCGAGCTCAAGGAGCTTTCCGACGGCATCAACGCGCTCGCCGAGCCGATCAGCAAGGTCGCTGCGGTCGTCGCCCGGTGACCGGACGTCAGGGGGAGTCGAGTCGATGAGCGGAAGCAGGTTGAGCCGGCGGCGGGCGATCACGCTCGCCGGTGTCGGAGTGGCCGGAGTCGCCGGGGTGGCGGCGGGCGCGGGCGCGCTGATCAGCGACTCTCGTGACCCGGCCGCGGCCAGCGACCACCCGGCGGGGGCGGTGCCGTTCCATGGCGAACACCAGGCCGGCATCGTCACCCCGGCTCAGGACCGGCTGCATTTCGTCGCCTTCGACGTGATCACCAAGGACCGGGCCCGGCTGGTCGAGCTGCTCGAGGAGTGGACGGCTGCCGCCGTGCGGATGACCGCCGGGCGCGACGCCGGGGTGCTCGGCGCGGTCGGCGGGATGCCGGAGGCCCCGCCGGACGACACCGGCGAGGCGCTCGGCCTGCCCCCGTCGCAGCTCACCCTGACGATCGGCTTCGGGCCGACGCTGTTCCGCGACGCCGATGGCCGGGACCGGTTCGGCATCGCCGACCGGCGCCCGGCCGCCCTGGCCGAGCTGCCGAAGTTCCCCGGCGACGCGTTGCAGCCGCAACTCTCCGGCGGAGACCTCTGCGTGCAGGCGTGCGCCAACGATCCGCAGGTGGCGGTGCACGCGATCCGCAACCTGGCCCGGCTCGGTATGGGTGTGGTCAGTGTTCGCTGGTCGCAGCTCGGCTTCGGTCGTACCTCGTCGACCTCCCGCGACCAGGCCACCGCGCGCAACCTGTTCGGCTTCAAGGACGGCACGGCCAACCTCAAGGCCGAGGACACCGACCTGCTGCGCGACCAGTTGTGGGTGCAGCCGGGCGACGGGCCGGACTGGATGGCCGGCGGCTCGTACCTGGTCACTCGCAAGATCCGGATGCTCGTGGAGACCTGGGACCGGACCTCGCTGGCCGAGCAGGAGGAGATCGTCGGCCGGACCAAGGGCAGCGGTGCCCCGCTGGGCAGGACCGACGAGTTCGACGAGCCGGATTTCGCCGCCCGTGGTGACGACGGGCAGCCGGTGATCGCCGAGCACGCCCACGTCACGCTGGCGCACCCCAGCCGCAACGCCGGCGCGCACCTGCTGCGCCGGGGCTACAACTTCGTCGACGGCTCGGACGGCCTCGGTCGGCTCGACGCGGGCCTCTTCTTCATCGCCTACCAGCGGGATCCACGCCGGCAGTTCGTGCCGATCCAGACCCAGTTGGCCCGGCACGACGTGATGAACGAATACCTTCGGCACGTCTCCAGCGGCCTGTTCGCCTGCCCGCCCGGAGTGCGCGACGGCGGGGACCACTGGGGGCGGGCACTCTTCGGCTGACCTCGGTCGTGATCGTGACAGTGCGACCGGCCGGAGGTAGCGGTGGCGCCAGGCGGCGCAGAAGGGGGATCATGGTGATGGCTCGGCTCCGGAACTTTCCGCGCGCCGAGCCCCCGCACCACGTGGCGCCGCCGCCGCAGGTCGGGATGCCACACTTGCCGGCGGCGCTATCCGTGCCGGGTGACGCCGGTCCCACCGAACTGAATGGGGATGCAATATTAATCCCATGAGAGCCCGGGTACTGGTGGTCGACGACGACCCCGCACTCGCCGAGATGCTCGGCATTGTGCTGCGTAGCGAGGGCTTCCTGCCCTCGTTCGTGGCCGACGGCGAGCGGGCGTTGGCGGCATTTCGCGACAGTCGTCCGGATATCGTGCTGCTCGACCTGATGCTGCCCGGAATGAGTGGTATAGACGTGGCCCGCTCGATCCGGGCCGAGTCCGGCGTGCCGATCGTCATGCTGACCGCCAAAAGCGACACCGTCGATGTGGTGCTCGGCTTGGAGTCCGGGGCCGACGACTACGTGGTCAAGCCGTTCAAGCCCAAGGAGCTGGTGGCCCGGATGCGGGCCCGGCTGCGCCGGGGCGAGGATGTGGCGCCGGAGATGCTGACCATCGGGCCGCCCAGCAACCAGATCACCATCGACGTGCCCGCGCACACGGTCAGCCGCAACGACGAGGAGGTGAAGCTGACTCCGCTGGAGTTCGACCTGCTGGTCGCGCTCGCCCGCAAGCCGCGTCAGGTCTTCACCCGCGAGGTGCTGCTGGAGCAGGTCTGGGGCTACCGGCACGCTGCCGACACCCGGCTGGTCAACGTGCACGTGCAGCGGCTGCGCGCCAAGATCGAGCCGGACCCGGAGCGGCCGGAAATCATCCTCACCGTGCGGGGCGTGGGCTATAAGGCGGGGACCGGATAGCCTGGTCGCACTGTGTCGACCTCCCCGCCCCCGCACCCCCCAACCACGGTTCCCCGCCGGCCCGGCGCCGGCTGGGAGCTGTGGCGTGCGCTGAGCGGGCGGGCCACCCGGATGGTCGCCCGGGTGCACCAGACCTGGCGTCGCTCGCTCCAGGTCCGGGTGGTGACCATCACGTTGGTCGCCTCCAGCCTGCTGGTCGGCGGTTTCGCGTACCTGATCGCTGACAAGATCACCACGATCCTGCTCGACAACGCCCGCACCGATGTCCGGATTCGGGTGAACAGCGGCGCCGGCTACGCGGTCAAGCAGGTCTCCCTCTACGGCCAGCCGCAGGAGGCGCAGCTCCAGGAGACCATCGAGGACACGGTCAATTACCTGGCCGGCGGCGACCCCCAGCAGACCGGTGGTGTGGTGGTGGCGATCACCGCCGACGGCTACCCCAACATCATCCAGACCCGCACGGCGCCCGCGGTGAACGTCCAGCCACTGATCAGCCCGGAGCTGCGGGCCGCGGTCGCCGACGGCAAGGTGGCCAGCCAGATCCGCACCGGACGGCTCACCGGGGAGCCGACCAAATATCTGGTGTACGGCTCGCCGGTGCCCACCCGGTTCGGCCAGATCGAGTTGTACTACCTCGTGCCGTTGACCCGGCAGGACGCCACCGCCGCCGATGCCCGAGCCACCGTGGTGGCCACCGGGGGTGCCCTGGTGATCCTGCTCGGGCTGCTCGCGGCCCTGGTCACCCGCCTGGTGGTAAACCCGGTCCGGGTCGCCGCGCGGACCGCCCAGCGGCTGTCCGCCGGCCTGCTCGACCAGCGGATGGTGGTCAACGGGGAGGACGACCTCGCTCTGCTCGCCGCCTCGTTCAACCAGATGGCTACCAACCTGCAACGGCAGATCCTGCGCCTGGAGGAGATGTCCCGGTTGCAGCGCCGGTTCACCTCCGACGTCTCGCACGAGCTGCGTACCCCGTTGACCACGGTCCGGATGGCCGCCGACCTGATCTTCGCCGAGCGCGACGAGTTCGATCCGGCGGTGGCCCGCAGCGCCGAGCTGCTCCAGGCCGAGCTGGACCGTTTCGAGGAGCTGCTCACCGACCTGTTGGAGATCAGCCGGTTCGACGCGGGCTTCGCCATGCTGGACGCCGAGCCGACCGACCTGGTGCCGGTGGTCTACCGAGTGGTCGACCGGTTGGCCGGCCTGGCCGAGCGGGTGGGCGTACCGATCGAGCTTGATCTCCCGGGCACGCCGGTGATCGCCGAGGTCGACCCGCGCCGGGTCGAGCGCGTGTTGCGCAACCTGGTCGGCAACGCCGTCGAGCACGGTGAGGGCCGGCCGGTGCTGATCACCCTCGGCATCGACGAGACCGCCGTGGCGATCACCGTTCGGGACCACGGGGTGGGGCTCAAGGTGGGCGAGGAGAAGTTGGTCTTCAACCGGTTCTGGCGGGCGGACCCGTCCCGGGCCCGGCAGACCGGGGGTACCGGGCTGGGCCTGTCGATCAGCCTGGAGGACGCCCGGCTGCACGGCGGCTGGCTGGAGGCGTGGGGTGCGCCCGGGCAGGGCGCCCAGTTCCGGCTCACCCTGCCGGCCCGCGCCGGTGACCGGCTGACCACCTCACCGCTGCGGCTGGTGCCCGCCGACGCCGCGCTGCCGTTCGGTGGCCCCCGGGACGGTGGCCCGCTGGCCATCGGGCCGGGCACCGGCGGGGCGCTGGCGATCAACCCGGCACCGGCCGGGGACGGGCAGCGGGCGGAGGTGAGCTCGTGAGGCGTCAGGGTCTGCTCGGGGCAGTGGGCGTGGTGTTGCTGCTGGGTGCCGGATGCGGCATCCCGGAGGCGTCCGACGTGCGGGTGGACGGCAAGGGTGGCACCGCGGCGGAGGCCGCTTCGGTCAACGGCCGGGGCAGTGAACCGCCGTCGCGGACGGCCAGCGGCAGCGCCAACGATGCGTTCGTGCGCAACTTCCTGTCCGCCGCCGCAGGCGAGTCGGACCGGGCCTACGAGCGGGTCAAGCAGTTCGTTGCCCCGGAGCACCGGTCCCGGTTGCAGGAGAAGAAGGGCAGTGAGGTCGCGCTGACCGTGGTCCGCCTGCGGGAGACGGTCTTCACCCTCAACAGCGACTCGACCACCACCGTGAAGATCACGGTGCAGCAGATCGGCGTGCTGGGGACCAACGGCACCCTGGCTCCGCCGGTGGCGACCGAGACGGAATACGAGTTCGGGCTGCGCAGCGGGGCACTCGGCGGAGCCGGCAACGACGAGCGCGCCGGCCTGTACGTCCTCAACCCACCGAACGTGCTGCTGCTGAGCGACGTGGCCCTCCAGCAGTACTACCAGGACGAGTCGATCTACTTCTGGAACTCCGACCGCAGTCGGCTGGTGCCCGACCAGCGTTACCTGCCGCTGGCCGTGCCGGACGAGCGCCGGGTCAACGAGGTGGTGAAGTGGCTGGTCGGCGGCCCTTCCGAGTGGCTGCGCCCCGGTGTCGTCGGGCTACCCGACCGCACCGAGCTGATCAACAATGCCACCGGTGCGAACGGCCGGTGGGAGGTCAACCTGGACATGTCCGGTGACGACAAGACCCGCATCGACCAGCTGATCACGCAGCTCGCCTGGTCGCTGGGCGACCTGCCGGGCGAGCTGGAGTTGAAGATCCGCAACAACTCGCAGCCCGTACAGGATCTGAACGAGCGCCGACTGTCCCGTGGGCTCTACCCGATCACGGAGAGCCCGCAGCGGTTCGGCGTGTACGAGGGCGCCATCCGCCCGCTCGACTTCGTCGGTGAGCCCAGCGGCGCCGTGCCGTTGGCGGCCGAGGCCAACCGCAACATCGTCTCTGCCAGTCTGGCCCGGGACGACAGCAGGATCCTCGCCGCGATGGTGGTGACCAGCGGCAAGGGCCGGCACCGGCTCGCCGTGGGCACCGGCCGCGTTCCGGTCAGCGTGCCCAACCGGAGCGGGCCCGAGTACGCCTCGATCAGCCGCCCGGTCTGGCTGCGCACCATCGACTCTCGCCCGGCTCGGGGCCTGGTGGTGGCCGACGGCCGGCTCTACCGCTTCGACGAGGCCGCCCGGATGTACCCGGTACCGCTCAACCTGCCCTCCACCGAGGTCACCGCGGTGGCGGCCGCGCTGGACGGCCAGCGGGTCGCGTTGATCGCCGGCGGCCGGCTCTACGTCGCGGCGGTCAACCTGGACGGCGGGGGAGTCTCCATCGGCCCGCCCCGGTCATTGGTCACCTCGCTGACCGGCCTCACCGCGGTGGACTGGGGCAGCGAGGACCGGCTGGTGGTGGCCGGGTCCGCCGGCCAGCCGGCGATCTACGAGATCAGCGTCGACGGTGCCCTGGAGACGCCGCTGCGGACCGACGTGGGTGCCAAGGTCAACCACTTGGCGGCGTACCCGACCAATCGCAGTGTGCCGCTGCCCAGCGGGGCGTACATGTACGAGGCGAACGGGGTGGCCTACCGCAGCAGCCCGTTCGAACGGATCGAGGCCCAACGGGTGCGGGACATCGCCCCGCCGCCCGCCGGGGTCCGCGCGAGCAACCCGTCGGCCCCGTTCTTCCTCTACTGACGTCGTGCGCGGGCTCTGGGCGGATCTCGCCGATCTGGTGGTGCCCGCCGACTGCGCGGGCTGTCGGGAGCGCCGGCCCGGCCTGCGGCACGGGGTCTGCCCGACCTGTGTGACGGCGCTGGGCGCACTCCGCCCCCGGGCCGTCCTTCCCACCCCCGTCCCGCCCGGCCTGCCGCCCTGCGTCGCCCTCGGCCCGTACGCCGGCCCGCTGCGCGAGGCCCTGCTGGCATACAAGGAGCGCGGCCGGCACGGGCTGGCCCGCCCACTCGGCGCTCTGCTCGCCGAGGTTGTCGCGGCGGCGGTCGGCCGGGCCTGTCCGGTGGCGCTGGTGCCGGTGCCGGACACCGCGGCAGCGGCCCGGGCACGCTACGGCGACCACCTCGATCGGCTGGCCCGGCACTGTGCGGCCCGGCTGAGCCGGGGCGGCTGGCCGGTGCGGGTGGACCGGCCGCTGCGCGCGCTGCCCCGACCCGACTCGGTGACCCTGGACAGCGCCGGCCGGGCGGCGGCGGCCGAGGCGGCGTTCCGGCCCCGTTCCGGTGCGCCCAGCGGGGGCGGCGCACCCGTGGTGGTGCTGCTGGACGACATCGTCACCACCGGGGTCACCCTGGCCGCCGCGTCCCGGGTGCTGGCCGGGACCGGTCGGGCACCGAGTGTCGCCGTGGTGCTCGCGGCGACCGAGAAACGACTCCTTTCGTAACCGACCGTGTTTCCGTTTCACCCGTTGGTGTATGAGCTGCGAAAAATACTGGGCCGTCTCGGCAACTTGGGGTGACGACCGGGCGAACAAGAGTTAGCGTTTCGCTGTCGGGGGTAGGAGGTCATTCCACCCGCCTCCGGCGGTGAGAGGAGGCGTAGCCGTACTGACCGGTCGACGCCAGCGGGGCTCCCCAGGGCGCGCGACCGGGTTACCGGATCGAAGACCGTCCGAACAAGGGAGGTCACGTGGACATCGTGGTCAAGGGCCGTAACGTCGAAGTGCCGGACCATTACCGGGTGCACGTAGCCGAGAAACTCGCAAAGGTCGAACGCTACGACCACAAACTTATTCGTGTCGATGTCGAGCTGTTCCATGAGCGCAATCCGCGCCAGGCCGACCACTGCCAGCGGGTGGAGATCACCTGCATTTCCCGGGGCCCGGTGATCCGGGCCGAGGCCTGCACGGATGACTTCTACAGCGCGCTCGACGCGGCCATCGCGAAGCTCGACACGCGGCTGCGCCGCGCGGCCGATCGTCGCCGCGTACACCGTGGTCGGCACGCGCCGATCTCCGTCGCCGCCGCCACCGCCGACCTGCCGGTCGCGGACCTGGTGGCTGCCCCGCTGAGCGCGAACGGTGACGGTGCCCGCTCCGGCACGGCCGTCGCCGAGCGGGTGGAGGAGGAGTACGACCAGCAGCCGTGGCACATCGCCCGGGAAAAGGTGCACCCGGCGGAACCGATGACCATCGACGACGCCCTGTTCGAGATGGAACTGGTCGGCCACGACTTTTACCTGTTCCAGGACAAGGAGTCCGGCCGCCCGAGCGTCGTCTACCGCCGCCACGCCTACGACTACGGCATCATCTCCCTCGCCACCTGACCGGGCCTGACCCGCGTCGATCATGGAGTTGTGGTGGGGCGGCCCCGACCGCCCACCACAACTCCATGATTTGTCAGCGGAGGTCGGCGGGTAGCAGGGCGAAGGTCAGGTCGTCGAGGCGGACGCCGGCCAGGCCGGGGAGCCGGGCGCGCTGCAGGGCCTCGCGGTGGAAGCCGACCCGCTCCAGCACACGGTGCGAGGCGGTGTTCTCCGGCACGGTGCCGGCGGTCAGCCGGGCGATGCCAGCCGGCCCGAACGCCCAGCCGGCCAGCAGCCGGACCGCCCGGGTGGCGTACCCCCGGCCCCGCCAGTCGGGTAGCAACGCGTAGCCGATCGACCCCTCGCCGCTGGACACGTCGGTGTACGACAACCCGCAACTGCCCGCCGGCTCGCCGCTGGCCACGTCGGTGATCAGCAGCCGGGCGATGTCGCCGGTCAGCCACCCGCTCTCCGCGAGCCGGCAGCGCCGCTCGATCGCGGACCGCTCCGGCGGCACGGGCGGCGCCTGGTTCGCCACCACCTCGGGCCGGCTGTGCAGTCGGTACATCAGCTCCGCGTCGTCCGGGGCGAGCCGGCGCAGGGCCACCACCTGATCGGTGAGCACCCCGCCCGGCAGGTCGGGCAGCAGCCGGGCGGCCGGGCCGGGCGGGTCGTCGGTGAGGCGTACCCAGGCCAGCAGGTCGTGCCGGACGCCGTCGCGGCGCGCGCCGGCCGAGCGGCGTACCCCCTCGTGGTGGAAGCCGGCAGCCAGCGCGACACGCTGGCTCGGCCCGTTCTCCGGGTCGGTGAGCAGCTCCAGCCGGACCGTCCCGGTGTCGAACGCGTGCTCGCTCAGCGCGCGGGTGGCCGCGGCGGCCACCCCCCGCCCGCGCGCCGCCGGCCGCACCCAGTAGCCGACCTCGGCCTGACCTCGCGCGGGCACCGGGTTGCTCAGCCCGACCCCGCCGAGCAGCCGGTCGGTGGCCGGGTCGGCGACGGCGTACACCGCGCCACCCCCGGTCCAGACCGCCGGTGCGCCAGCGTCGATCCACCAGCGGGCGTCGGTCTCCGTGTACGGGGCCGGCATGCCCGGAATGAACCGCTGGGTGAGCGGGTCCGCGCAGGCGGCGACGACGTCGGCGGTGTCGGCGGCCCGGAACGGGCGCAGCCGCACCCCGTGCGCCTCGACGACCTGCTGCAGGGTCACGTCAGGTCCTTGGGGAGCAGCGCGGCCACCCAGACGTCGACCCGCTCACCCCGGTGCTGCAGGCCGCCCCGGGCCGTCCCCTCGAACGCGAAGCCCGCCTTCTCGGCCACCCGGCGGGAGGCGGTGTTTCCCACGTGCGCCTTCCACTCGATCCGGGCCAGTCCCAGCGTGGTGAAGCCCCAGGCGCTCAGGGCGGCCAGCGCCGCCGGCATGTAGCCGCGGCCACGGGCCGCCGGGGCGGTCATGAAGCCCACGTCGGCGAGCAGCGGATCGGCGGGGGAGAGCCGCAGGTCGATCGAACCGGCGTACCGGTCATCCGGGTCGGCGATGACGAAGCAGGCTGCCTCCCCCCGCGCCCAGGCTTCTCGGCCGAAGTTCTCGTACCACTGCGCGTCGGAGCGCTCGTACGGGTCCGGCACGGTGGTCCAGCGGATGGTCTCCGGGTCCCGGCAGGTCTCCACCACGGCGTCCAGGTCCTGCTCCTCCATCGGACGCAGCCGCAGCTCGCCGGCCCCGGCGGTGGCGAACAGGGTGGGTTGCGGGCGGCCGAAGACGGCGGCCCGCAGGGCGGCCAGGGTGCCCGGACCGGCCGGCTCGGTCGACCCCGGCTCGGGCACCTCGCCGGGCAGCAGAGACCCGATCCAGCCGTCCGCGCTGCCCTTGAGCGCCGGGTCGGCCAGCCGCAGCCGGCCGTCGATCCGGAACCCGGCCCGGAGCGCGACCAGCCGGGAGGCGTGATTGCCCACCTCGGCCTGCCAGATCAGCCGGCGCAGCCCGAGCGTGTCGAAGGACCAGCGGGCCACCGCGCGGGCGGCCCGGACGGTCACCCCTCGGCCGCGCGCCCACGGGGCCGTCCAGTAGCCGATCTCGCCGGTGCCGGCATCGCTGATCGAGATCAGCCCGCAGGAACCCAACAGCTCGCCGGTGGTCGGGTCGCAGACCGCGAACGGTGCCCCGGTGCCCTCCGCCCAGGCCCGCCCACTCATTTCGGTGACGAACCCGTGCGCGTGTTCGGGTAGGTATGGGCGCGGTACGGTGGTCCAGCGCTGGATGTCGGGGTCCTGGCACGCGCGGTGCACCGCGTCGGCGTCGGCGTCCCGCCAGGGCCGCAACAGCAGGCCGTCCTCGATGATCTCCACAGGCTCCACCCGTGCATCGTGCCGGAACGTTCGCCGACGGCGTAACCGGATAACCTTCGGTACGCACCCGGTGCGCGAGTTATGTCGGGTTCGGCGGGGTGGACCGCCGCCACCAGTGACCATCGCGCCGATGGAGCGCCTACGATGGTTCGAGACTGTCTAGGGGAGCGTTGATCCGTGTCGATTCTGGAAAAGGTCCTTAACGCGGGCGAGGGCCGCATGGTGCGCCGGCTCAAGGCCATCGCCGCCGCCGTCAGCTCGATCGAGGACGACTACGTCAACCTCACCGACGAGGAACTGCGGGGCATGACCGAGCAGTTCCGCGAGCGGCTCGCCGACGGCGAGACCCTCGACGACCTGCTGCCGGAGGCGTTCGCGGTGTCCCGCGAGGCGGCCGCGCGGGTGCTCGGCCAGCGGCCGTACGACGTCCAGGTGATGGGCGGCGCGGCGCTGCACTTCGGCAACATCGCCGAGATGAAGACCGGTGAGGGTAAGACGCTGACCTCGGTCATGGCCGTCTACCTCAACGCGCTCTCCGGCGACGGCGTGCACGTGATCACGGTCAACGACTACCTCGCCCAGCGCGACGCGGCCTGGATGGGCCGGGTGCACGAGTTCCTCGGGCTGACCGTCGGCGTGGTGCTGCCCAACCGGCCGGCCACCGAGCACCGTGCCGCGTACGAGTGCGACATCACCTACGGCACCAACAACGAGTTCGGCTTCGACTACCTGCGCGACAACATGGCGTGGTCGAAGGACGAACTGGTGCAGCGCGGGCACAACTTCGCGGTGGTCGACGAGGTCGACTCGATCCTGATCGACGAGGCACGTACCCCGCTGATCATCTCCGGCCCGGCCGAGCACTCGGCCCGCTGGTACGGCGAGTTCGCCGGCGTGGTGGCCCGGCTCCAGCCCGGCACCGACGGTGAGGGCGACTACGAGGTCGACCACTCCAAGCGCACCATCGCGGTCACCGAGCGCGGTGTCGCCAAGGTCGAGGACCGGCTCGGCATCGACAACCTGTACGAGTCGGTGAACACTCCGCTGGTCGGCTACCTCAACAACGCCATCAAGGCCAAGGAGCTCTACAAGCGCGACAAGGACTACATCGTCAGCGACGGTGAGGTCCTGATCGTCGACGAGTTCACCGGTCGCATCCTGCACGGCCGCCGCTACAACGAGGGCATGCACCAGGCGATCGAGGCCAAGGAGGGGGTGGAGATCAAGCAGGAGAACCAGACCCTGGCCACCATCACCCTCCAGAACTACTTCCGCCTCTACAGCAAGCTGTCCGGGATGACCGGTACGGCGCAGACCGAGGCGAGCGAGTTCAACAAGGTCTACAAGGTCGGCGTCGTGACGATCCCGACGCACCGCCCGATGGTCCGCGAGGACCGGCCGGACGTCATCTACAAGACGGAGAAGGCCAAGTTCAACGCGGTCATCGAGGACATCGCCGAGCGGCACCAGATGGGTCAGCCGGTGCTGGTCGGCACCGTTTCGGTGGAAAACTCCGAGATCCTTTCCCAGTTGCTGCGCCGCCGGGGCATTCCGCACAACGTGCTGAACGCCAAGTTCCACGCGCGGGAGGCCGAGATCGTCGCCCAGGCCGGGCGTAAGGGCGCGGTCACCGTGGCCACCAACATGGCCGGCCGTGGCACCGACATCCTGCTCGGCGGCAACGCCGAGTTCCTCGCCGCGAACGACCTGCGCCAGCGCGGCCTCGACCCGCTGGAGAACGAGGACGAGTACGCCAAGGCGATGGAGGAGGTCCTGCCCACGTGGAAGCAGGCCTGCGACGCCGAGGCGGACGAGGTTTCCGCCGCTGGTGGCCTGTACGTGCTGGGCACCGAGCGGCACGAGTCGCGGCGGATCGACAACCAGCTGCGCGGTCGCGCCGGCCGGCAGGGTGACCCGGGCGAGTCCCGCTTCTACCTGTCGCTGCAGGACGAGCTGATGCGGCGCTTCCGGGCCGGCGCGGTCGAGGCGGTGATGGAGCGCTTCAACATCCCGGAGGACGTGCCCATCGAGTCGAAGATGGTCACCCGGCAGATCAAGAGCGCCCAGGCCCAGATCGAGGGCCAGAACGCCGAGATCCGTAAGAACGTGCTCAAGTACGACGAGGTGCTCAACAAGCAGCGCCAGGTCGTCTACGCCGAGCGGCTCCGGGTGCTCAACGGCGAGGACCTCTCTGAGCAGGTCCGCAACATGATCGACGACACCGTCGAGGCGTACGTGCGGGGTGCCACCTCCGAGGGTTACGGCGAGGACTGGGACCTTGAGCAGCTCTGGTCCTCCCTCAAGCAGCTCTACCCGGTCGGCGTGACGATCGAGGAGTTGGAGGAGGAGGCCGGCGGCTCCCGGGCCGGCATGGACGCCGACTTCCTGGTCGCCCGCCTCAAGGAGGACGCGAACGCCGCGTACGACCGCCGTGAGGAGCAGGTCGGCACCGAGGGGGTGCGCCAGCTCGAGCGGATGGTGCTGCTCCAGGTGATCGACCGCAAGTGGCGTGAGCACCTCTACGAGATGGACTACCTCCAGGAGGGCATCAACCTTCGGGCGTACGCCCAGCGCGACCCGGTGGTGGAGTACCAGCGCGAGGGCTTCGACATGTTCGCCACCATGATGGACGGCATCAAGGAGGAGACGGTCGGCTTCCTCTACAACGTCGATGTCCAGGTGACCGAGCCAGAGCCGGATGCCGAGGAGGTCACGCTGCTCGACAAGCCGGTAGAGATCCGGGCCAAGGGTCTCAACCGGGCGCCGCAGCGGCAGGGCCTGCAATACTCCGCCCCCACCATCGACGGTGAGGCCAGCCCCGGCGCGGTGGCCGTCGAGCAGGCCGAGCAGCAGGCTCCGGCGCTCGGTGTGGGTCGACCGGCCCCGGGTGCCCCGGCGTCGCCGGGGGCGAGCGCTCCGTCCGCCCCGCAGCGGCCGGCCTCCGGGCTGCGTGGCCCGGCGGTGCCGTCGGCCGCCTCCCGACGGCCGGCACCGAACCAGGCCGAGGCCAGCAACGGCCCGTCCCGCAACGCGCCGTGCCCGTGTGGCTCGGGCCGCAAGTACAAGCGGTGCCACGGCGCCCCCAACGGCGGCAACTGACCGACAGCAGCGCGACGGGCCCCGGCCGATTTGGCCGGGGCCCGTCCGTGTCTCCAGCACCGACGCCGGGGGCCGCCGACCGACCGGCCGGGCCGCCGACCGGCGCGGGGTGGGGTCGCTTGGGTCGGAGTGATCGACTCCATGTCGGCGATGTCGCGGTGTCTTGGCGCCGGAATGCCCCAATGTCGGCGACATGGAGTCGATCAAAGGGCGGTGGTCGCGCTCAGAGGATGTGCAGGGCGGTGCAGAGCCAGCGGCCTCGTCGGTGCTCTAGGCGGAGCGCCATCGCCCAGCTCCGACCACCGCCGCCGGTGACCACGGCGGCTGCCTCCACCGCGGACTCGCGGGGCTCGCAGAGCCGCAACCGGAGCAGTCGGACCACCGGCCGCGCGGCGCGGCGGCGGGGCGACCCGGCTCGCCCGGACGCCCGGGCCAGCTCAGTCAGCAGCTCACCGGCCCGGCCCGGGTCGAGCAGGGGTCGCACCTGCGCCGGTGACCGGTAGCCGTTGACCACCTCCAGGCAGGTGCCGACGAAACGGTGCGCGGCACGGGTCGCCTCGGGCGCGGTCGCCGGTGGCAGCGGTGCGCCCGGGTGGGTGGTGGGCCGGGTGGGCACCCGTCGGAGGGCAGCGCGACGGTCCGGCGGCCGAACCGGGTCCGGACGGGTCGAGGCGAACAGGTCCAGGGCGAGTTGGCCGTGGGTCGGCGCCGGCCAGTACGCCCCGTCGGCCTCGTCCGCGTACGGCGGGTCGATGGGCGGGACGGGGCGCAGCCGCACGGGTGGTCGGGACTGACCGGGTCGCGGCTCGCTCATCGTTGCCCCCTTTTGATCTTGCGTTTGCCTGCGTTTGCCTCCGACAGACTCGATTCTGAGTGATGGAACGGCTGCGGTCAATGGCGCAGTGGAGGCAGGGGGCTACTCCGGGTCGCGCTCGACGAGTGGGTTGTCCTGGACCCAGTCAGCGGTCTCGGTGTATTTGCGCTCGATGTACTCCTCCAGCCGGGCACGCTCGACCCGCCACTGGCCTCGTCCACCGATCTTGATCGCCGGCAGTTCCCCGCTGCGCACCATGTGGTAGACCTGCGAGTCCGACACGTTCAGCTCGGCGGCGACGTCGGAGAGCAGCAGGAACCTCGGCTCCACAGAAACTCCCGGGGTTGATGTCGTTTGCCTCAGTTTGCCATTGACAGCCCCGGCGGCCCAGCACGCGGGGCCCGACGGCGGACCGACCATGGCGAGACACACCGGCGGGGAACTTCCACCGGCCGGAGGCGAGGTGTATGACGGTCACGGCGTGCGGCATGATCTGCGCCCGTGCCGGCTGCCGCCGGTGGAGGACTGAGCGGGGAGACGACCGGTGACCGACGAGCTTGTCCGGGTGTATGTGCCGGCGACCGTACCGATGCTGGCCCGGCTGCGGGAACAGGGGCTGACCGCCGACAGCGGGCACGCGGTGACCCCGGCGCTGCGCGAGTGGTACGCGGAGGGCGATGAGGAGGAGTTGGAGTACGTGGCGTTCACCCGCGCCGCCCAGGACGCGCTGCACCTGCTCCGGGCCGATCCGGCCGCGCCCCGCCGTCGGGTCGTCGTCTCGGTCGACCTGCCTCCGGCCGCGGTCGGCCGGGGCGATGGTGAGCTGGGTTCCAGCATGGTGACGTTGGCCGACGCCGTGCCGGTGGGCGCCGTCGCGGCGATCCACGTGGACGGCGCCGACGCTGTCGAGGAGGTCGCCGCCGCGGCCGACGTGGTGGCCGAGGCCGCCGCTGGCGACCCTGACGCCCAGTTCACGGTCGACGGCGCCCAGGACCACGAGTTGGAGTGGTACGACGTGACCGAGTTGGACCTGCTGCTGCGCGCTGCCGGCTGAGCCGGCCGCCCGGTCAGCGGGCTGGGTCGGCCTCGGCCTGGTCCGCGTCGACACTGTCCGCGTCGGCCGGATCCGAGTCGAACGGGTCGGCCCGGTCCGGGGCGCTCGCCGCGACGGGTTCGTCGTCGTCGGAGTGGGCTGGGCTGAGCGTGCGGCCGAACGCGATGAGCGCGGTCAACGCCCCCACGAAGAGCACCCAGATGCCGTTGTCCACCCGCGAGGTGCCCAGCGAGGTCTGCGCCACCGCGTCCGCCTCGCTCAACGCGCTGGCCAGGTCGAGCAGTGACCGGCCACCGATCCGGATGATCACCTCGGCGAGCAGCAGGAGCAGCCCCGGCCCAGCACCGGCGAGCAGGTAGGCCGGCCAGCGCAGCGTCGGCGTCTCGGGGTCGCGGCGGACGGCCCGTCGGCGTGCCCAGGTCAGGTAGCCGAAGGCGAGGAGCCCGGCCAGCAGCCCGGCGAGGAGCGACTCGGTGCGCGACACCCACTTCGCTGCGTCGACCAGCGACTCCTGGCTGTCGCCCGCGCCGAAGAGGTCGAACAGCGGGTCCCGGGCGGGGCTGAACGCGACCACGAAGACCAGCGTGCCCAGCGCGGCGGTGACCACCGCACCGACCGCCGGGGCCGTCCGCGCACCGGCGATTGCGCCACCGATGATCGCCGCGGCCGCGGTGGTGCCGGCGATCACGTTGGTGGTCGACGTGTCGAAGTAGGTGAGGTTGATCGCCAGCGCGGCGGCCAGCCCGACCAGCATTCCCGCCCCGATCGCCCCGCCGAAGCGCAGGGTGATCCAGTCGCCGTACCGGCGGGACAGCACGTTGCCGCAGGCCAGGGCGACGGCCGCCCCGGCCACCAGCGCGGCTGAGATCACGCCGGGCAGGGCGAACGCGGAGAGGCTGATCGCGGTGACCCCCGCCGCCGACGAGATGATCGCCTCTCTGGTCGACCAGAGCATGGCGGCCAACCAGCCCAGCGCCAGCAGCGCGAGCACCGCGGCACCGGGCGCGGGCACCGGCCGGCCGCCGGGGGTGGCCGTGTCGACCGCCGGCTCGTCCGACTCCGCGGCCGGGACGCGGCCGGGCTGCTTGGTCATCGTCTCCCCTTCGAGGCGGCAGGTCACCGACCACTCAGGGTACGCGGGTCCGCTGGGCGCCCCCGCCGCCCGGGACTGGCCGCGACCGGTACGGCCCGGCCCGGCTCCCCCGGGACGGGTGCCGGCGTCCGCCCGCGACGCATCGGTAAGGGGAGGAGGGGTGGGGCGGTCCTTGATGGGAGGGTGGTGGTGCAGGTGAGGCGGGCACCCCCGCATGGAACAATCGCGGGAGGTCCCGCCGCTGCTCGGCCCTTTCGCGCGGCGTCCGGTGTCCGGCCGTCCGGTCGGTGCCCGCGGGTCCGGTTTCGCCACTGCTGTCGAGATCGCCAGGAGCCTTGATGGACGCCGTGTTCTCCGTACCCGAGCCGCGCAACGAGCCGGTTCGCAACTACGAGCCGGGCAGCCCCGACCGGGAGCGGCTCCAGCGGCGGCTGAGCGAGCTCGCCGCCGAGCGCATCGACCTGCCGATGACCATCGGCGGCGAGCAGCGGATGGCCGCCGGTGATTCGATCAACGTGGTGCAGCCGCACCAGCACGCGCACGTGCTGGGCGTGACCGCGCACGCCACCCACGACGACGCCCGTGCCGCGATCAAGGCGGCCAAGGATGCCGCTCCGATGTGGCGGGCGCTGCCGTTCGAGGAGCGCGCCGCGATCTTCCTGCGCGCCGCCGAGCTGCTCGCCGGTCCATGGCGGGACACCCTCAACGGCGCCACCATGCTCGGCCAGTCGAAGACCGCGATCCAGGCGGAGATCGACGCGGCCTGCGAGTTCATCGACTTCCTCCGGTTCAACGTGCACTTCGCCCGGCGCCTGCTGGAGGAGCAGCCGACCTCCTCGCCCGGCGTCTGGAACCGCTTCGACCACCGCCCGCTGGAGGGCTTCGTCTACGCGGTGACCCCGTTCAACTTCACCGCCATCGCCGGCAACCTGCCCTCGGCGCCGGCCCTGCTGGGCAACACGGTGATCTGGAAGCCGGGCCCGACGCAGCAGTTCGCCGCGCACTTCACCATGCGGCTGTTCGAGGCCGCCGGCCTGCCGCCCGGCGTGATCAACATGGTGACCGGCCGGGGCGAGGAGGTCTCCGACGTCGTGCTCGCCGACCCGGACCTGGCCGGCATCCACTTCACCGGCTCGACCAAGGTCTTCCAGCAGCTCTGGCGGACCGTCGGCGACAACATCGCCCGCTACCGGGGCTACCCGCGGCTGGTCGGCGAGACCGGTGGCAAGGACTTCGTGGTCGCGCACACCAGCGCCGACGTGGACGCCCTGCACACCGCGCTGATCCGTGGTGCCTACGAGTACCAGGGCCAGAAGTGCTCGGCGGCCTCCCGGGCGTACGTGCCGCGCTCGCTCTGGGAGGGTGGGCTGCGGGACCGGCTGGCCGCTACCACCGACTCGCTGACCTACGGCGACGTGGCCGACTTCAGTAACTTCGGCGGCGCGGTGATCGACGACAAGGCGTTCGCCCGGCACACCGCCGCGCTGGAGCTGATCGCTGGCGACGACACCTGCCGGGTGCTGGCCGGCGGCACCGCCGACGACTCGGTCGGGTACTTCGTCCGGCCGACGCTCTTCGAGTGCAGCGACGCCGCCCACGAGACCTTCACCACCGAGTACTTCGGGCCGATCCTGGGCGTGCACGTGTTCGACGACGCCCGCTTCGACGAGGTGGTCGCGCAGGCCGAGTCGATCGCGCCCTACGCGCTGACCGGGTCGGTGTTCGCCACCGACCGCCGGGTGATCGACGCGGTCGGCGAGCGGATGCGGTACGCGGCCGGCAACTTCTACATCAACGACAAGCCGACCGGCGCGGTGGTCGGGCAGCAGCCCTTCGGCGGCGCCCGGGCCAGCGGCACCAACGACAAGGCGGGTTCCTGGCTCAACCTGGTCCGCTGGGTGTCGCCGCGGACGATCAAGGAGACCTTCGTGCCGCCGACCGACCACACGTACCCGCACATGGGCTGACCGGCGCCGACCGCCGGCGGCGCACGTGCGCTGCCGGCGGTGGCCCGGCCGGGGTTCACCCCATCGCCGTACCCATCGATGGTCCTCAACGGACAGTCTGTCGCCGACAGTGCACATAGGAAGTCCTGTCGGGTGGCAAACCGTCAAATCCTGGACGCCGCGAGCGCAAAGTGGCAGCGTAGTGGGCATGGCGGATTCCGGAGTCAACCCTACGGCGGCGGCCCTTCTCGGCCTGCTCCATGAGGGCCCGATGACAGGCGGTCAGTTGATGGCCGCCGCTGAGCGCCGGCTGGCGCCGTACTGGTCGATGACCCGCAGCCAGGTCTACCGCGAGTTGCCGGTGCTGGCCGAGCGGGGGTTCGTGCGGCTCGGCAAGCCGGGGCCGCGGATGAGCCAGCCGTACTCGCTCACCGCTGCCGGGAAACGGACATTTTCCCGCTGGCTGACGGAGAACCCGGGGCGGGACACCATCCGCAACCCGATAGCGCTCCGGATGGCGTTCGGCGAGCTGCACTCCGCCAGCCAGCTGAAGGGGCTGTACGCCTCCGCCAACGAGTACCACACCGAGGCCCTGGCGCAGGTCCGGGAACAGGTGAAAAACGCCAAACGGGACGGGGAGACGTACGACGCCAGCGCGCTGGAGTTCGCCGTCGCCTACCACCGGGCGGCCCTGTCGTGGCTGAAGTCCGCCCCCGTCGGGTGACCTCCGGCGGGTTCGCCCATAGGGAACGAGCTGCTTCGCTCGCGGCACAGTACGCTTATCTGTCGTGACCGCTGCCGATTACGCCGAACAGCTCAAGGAACTCGACGCGACCCTGCGAAACATCGAGGCCGTCCTCAACCTTGACCGTCTGCACGAGGACAAGGCCCGGCTTGAGCAGGAGGCGTCCGCCCCCGACCTGTGGGACGACCAGGCCAAGGCTCAGCAGGTGACCTCGCAGCTGTCGTACGTCAACGGCGAGATCAGCAAGCTGGGCAGCCTGCGTTCGCAGCTCGACGATGCCCAGGTGCTGCTGGAGCTGGCCGAGGCCGAATCCGACCCGGGCGTGCTCACCGAGGTCGAAGCGGAGATCACCGGGCTGACCAAGGCCATCCAGGAGATGGAGGTCCGCACCCTGCTCTCCGGCGAGTACGACTCCCGGGAGGCGCTGGTCGCCATCCGGGCCGGCGCCGGTGGCGTGGATGCGGCGGACTTCGCCGAGATGCTCCTGCGGATGTACCTGCGCTGGGCGGAGCGGCACGGCTACCCGACCGAGGTCTACGAGACCTCGTACGCCGAGGAGGCGGGCCTGAAGTCGGCCACCTTCGCGGTCAAGGTGCCCTACGCGTACGGCACGCTCAGTGTCGAGTCGGGCACCCACCGGCTGGTCCGGATCAGCCCGTTCGACAACCAGGGCCGCCGGCAGACCAGCTTCGCCGGCGTCGAGGTCCTGCCGGTCACCGAGCAGACCGACCACATCGACATCCCCGAGAACGAGATGCGGGTCGACGTCTACCGCTCCTCCGGGCCGGGCGGGCAGAGCGTCAACACCACCGACTCGGCGGTGCGGCTCACCCACATCCCGACCGGCATCGTGGTGACCTGCCAGAACGAGAAGTCCCAGCTGCAGAACAAGGCCTCCGCGATGCGGGTCCTCCAGGCCCGGCTGTTGGAGCGCAAGCGCCAGGAGGAGCAGGCCAAGCTGGAGGGGCTCAAGGAGAACGCCGCCGGCTCGTGGGGGGACCAGATGCGGTCCTACGTCCTGCACCCTTATCAGATGGTGAAGGATCTCCGAACCGAGCAGGAGACCGGCAATCCGAGCTCGGTCTTCGACGGCGAGTTGGACAGTTTCATCGAAGCCGGCATCCGCTGGCGCAAGCAGCGCCAACTCGCCGGCGACGGTGCGTGACGACACGCAGGCGGAGCGCGTCGTCGATCTCCTGGTAGACCCCTAAATCGAGGACGCGCGGCGTATCTACGGGGCGTGGGGCTTGGCACTGTCGTTACACCGCGTAGACTCACCACCCGTGATTCAGCTTGAGCAAGTGACGAAGACGTACCCGAAGGCGTCCCGGCCTTCGCTCGACAACGTGTCCGTCTCGATCGAGAAGGGCGAGTTCGTCTTCTTCATCGGTCCATCCGGCTCCGGCAAGTCCACAATCATCAAGATGCTGCTGCACGAGGTCGCCCCCAACAAGGGGCGGGTCATCGTCAACAGCAAGGACGTCACCTCGATGCGCTCCTGGAAGCGACCCCACTTCCGGCGCTCGATCGGTTGCGTTTTCCAGGACTTCCGGCTGCTTCCGAACCGCACCGCCTACGAGAACGTGGCGTTCGCCCTTGAGGTGATCGGCAAGACCAAGGCGGTTGCCCGCCGGGTTGTGCCCGAGGTGCTGGAGCTGGTCGGGCTCGGCGGCAAGGAGCACCGCTACCCGCACGAGCTCTCGGGTGGTGAGCAGCAGCGCGTCGCCGTTGCCCGGGCGTTCGTGAACCGTCCGCTGATCCTGCTGGCGGACGAGCCGACCGGAAACCTGGACCCGGACACCTCGATCGAGATCATGCGTCTGCTGGACCGGATCAACCGCACCGGCACGACCGTCGTGATGGTCACCCACGACTCCAACATCGTGAACCAGATGCGCCGCCGCGTCGTCGAGATCGAGAGCGGTCGCATCGTGCGTGACCAGGCCCGCGGCGTCTACGGGTGAGCCGGCGCTCCACCCCTGCGCAGCCTGACGACGAACACCTGATGCCGGAGACCCGGAGGAAACCCCGATGCGCGTGAAATACGTCCTGTCCGAGGTATTGGTCGGACTGTGGCGCAACGTGACCATGTCCATCGCGATGATCATCACGATGGCGGTCTCGCTGACCATGCTCGGCGCCAGCGGTCTCATGTACCGCCAGGTCGACGACATGAAGGACCTCTACTACAAGAACATCGAGGTTTCGATCTTCTTGAGCCAGGAGGTGACCGAGCAGCAGCGCACCGACCTGAACGCCAAGCTGGACGGCGACCCCCTGGTGAAGGAGGTCCTCTATGTCAACAAGGACGAGGCGTACAAGCGCTTCAAGGAGATGTACCAGGACGCGCCGGACCTGGTGAACGCGGTCAAGCCGGACCAGCTGCCCGAGTCGTTCCGGCTGAAGCTGAACAACCCGGAGCAGTACAAGAACATCTACGACCAGTACAAGGAAACCGAGGGCGTCGACGAGATCGTCGACCAGAGCCGACTACTGGACAAGATCTTCAACATCCTCACCTCGATCCAGAACATCGCGCTGGCCGCCGCCATCGTGATGGCCGTCGCCGCCCTGCTGCTGGTCGCGAACACCATCCAGGTGGCCGCCTACAGCAAGCGGCGTGAGGTGGCGGTCATGAAACTGGTCGGCGCTTCCAACTGGTTCATCCAGGCGCCGTTCGTGCTGGAGGCGGTGGTGGCTGGCCTGATTGGCTCGCTGCTCGGCCTGGTTGCCCTTGTCGCGGCGAAGTATCTGCTCTTCGACGGGTCACTCAGCGCGTTGCAGGGCCTGCTCTCGCCGATCAGCTGGGGTGACATCCTGTTCATCTTCCCGCTGATGGCCGGCGTCGGTGGCCTGGTCAGCGCCGGCACCGCCTGGATCACCCTCCGCTTCTACCTGCGGGTCTAGGCGCCGTACGGGTCGTCCCGTCATCGCCCGAGGGCCCTCCCGCTGCCGGAAATAAACGGCGCGGGAGGGTCCTTGTCATTCAGGTAGCATGATCGGTTGTCCGGCCGGGGTGATCCCGGCCATGGACCTTCCGGGAGAGGGGGTGGCACCGATGCCACGGGAAAAGGGGCGCAAGGTCGTCGCCTCCAACAAGAAGGCGCGCCACGACTACTCGATCCTCGACACGTACGAGGCGGGCATGGCGCTCACCGGCACCGAGGTCAAGTCGCTGCGGGCCGGGCGCGCGTCGCTGGTGGACGCGTTCGCCCAGGAGCGCAACGGCGAGCTGTACCTGCACTCGATGCACATCCCGGAGTACACCCAGGGCACCTGGACCAACCACGAGCCCCGGCGTACGCGCAAGCTGCTGCTCAACCGGGGCGAGATCGACCGGCTGCTCGGTAAGACCCGTGAGGGCGGTCTGACCATCGTCCCGTTGCAGGTCTACTTCTCCGACGGCTGGGCCAAGGTGGAGATCGCCCTGGCCAAGGGCAAGAAGTCGTACGACAAGCGTCAGGACCTCGCCAAGCGGGACGCGGACCGGGAGATCGCCCGGGTCTCCGGCCGGCGTGGCAAGGGCATGGACGACTGAATAATCCTGTTTGTCCGGGTCGGCGCGCCGGCCCGGGGCTCGGGATGAAACCCGTTGCGGCAGGCGTTAGTCTTGTCAGTGCCGCCACATCGGCGGCCTGTCGAGGGGGTGACTGGTTTCGACTTCGTACGCAGCGACAGGGGAAGCGAGCCGAGGAAGCCGACGTCGTCTCGAGAATCGGTCGTCGGAAACTTATAAGCGCCAAGAACAATCGCGCTGACTTCGCTCTCGCCGCCTGAGGCGAGTAGCTAAGTCTGTCGGCCTGGGAACGCCTTCGTCCCAGTAGCCGGCATCAGCTAGGAGGCTGGCCAATCGGACCCGGTCGCGGGGTCCGTGCGGCGAGATTAATCAGCGACTGGGCCCGTCACACCAACTTGCTCGCGTGAGCGGTGGGGCCGAGTAGAGGCACAGCGAGCTGCGCTCGGAGAAGCCCTGACAAACCGGCGAAGGACCCGGGTTCGATTCCCGGCACCTCCACCACCTCGAAGCGATGCGCCCCGGCCCCCCGGCCGGGGCGCATCGTCGTATCCGGGCCCACTCGGCTCCGGCACTCCCGGGAGCCAGGACGCCGGCTGCGGCGTGGCTCGCCTACGCTGCCGGCTGTGACGAACGAGGAGCTGCGCCTGTCGGTCGGCGCGTCACCCGCTCAGCGCACCGTCTCGGTGGTGGTCGGCGTCTTCGTTGCCGCCGTCGGCGCGGCGTTCGTGGTGCTGCCCCTGGTCGCCGACGGGCTGCTGCGCCGGCTGACCGGCCCGGGCGACGGGCTCGCCACCTACGAGGAGGCTCGCGACCTGCCCCCAGGGCTGCTGCCGCCCGGGCTGCAGGATTCCGGCAGTGGCGGGGACCAGACCGGCCCCGGCCCGCTCGTCGGGCTGTGCGGCCTGCCGTTCGCCCTGCTCGGTGTCTACCTGGTGCTGCGGGTGCTCCGCACGGCCGCCTGGCTGGACGGCAGCCGGGTCCGGGTGCGCGGGGCGTTCGCCAGCCGAACCGTCGACCTCGCCACCGCCCGAATCGACGCCGCGACCCTGCCGTACCGCGAGGCGGGGGACGACGTGCGGGCGCGCGGGCACCGGGTGCCGGCCGTCGTCGCCACCGATGGCGAGAGCGGGCGGCGGGTCACCATCCCACTGCGCGGCATGGGGCTGGACACCCTGCCTCCGTCCGAGCTGCGGGCGCTGGCGGACGCGATCAGCACCGGGCGTCCCGTGGACGGGCGCGACGGCGACGCGCACGCCGCCGCCAGCCACCTGCGCCGCCTGGCGGAGCACCCGGCGGCGCGCTGACCGGCTGCACCGCCTCGCGAAAAGGTGTGCCTGTGGTGTCTGTGGGACTGCTGCTGCGGATGGGGCAGATGAGGCGTCCGAGGGCTCTGGACAGGGCGGACGAGCGGGTTCACCATCGCGGTATGCGGTAGCAACGCAGCGCGGGAGGTGCCCATGGCCACCGGTCCGGTCCAGCAGCCGTCACGTGCCGCCGCGTATCCGCATTCGGCCGGTCTCCCCGCCGGTCCGCACCCCACCGGGCTGCCCGGTGACCCGCGCCCGGCCGGGCTCGCTGGTGACCTGCACGCGCTCGCCCGGGCCGTCGCCGTCGCGGCGACCGAGCCCTGTTGGCGCGAGCGCGTGCTGGTCCGGTTGCGCCCGGTCGGGCAGGGCTTCGCCGAGCACGTCCGGGTCACCGAGGGTCCCACCGGCCTCTACTGGGAACTGCTCGCCCACTCACCCCGGCTGGACCACGGGGTCCGGCTGCTGACCCGGGAGCACGCCGAGATCGTCGCCGCGATCCTGTCCGTGCAGCGGGCCGCCGAGCAGCCCCAGACCTGCCCCGACGAGGTGCGCGGCCGGGCTGGGCACCTCGTGCGGACGCTGGCCCGGCATCGACGGCGCGGCGCCGACCTGCTCTGGCAGGCGTACCAGATGGATCTGGGCGGCGAGACCTGAGCCGGCTGCCGGTGGTCGGGGAACCGGAGCGTCGGCGGGTGCGTCGTACCAGCATGCGTCGATCGATCCTGCTGCTCACTCTGCCCCTGCTGGTGCTCGCGGCGGGCTGCGCTCCGACCGACGCCGACGCGCCCACCGCCCCGGAACACCGTTCGGAGGCGTTCGAGCAGCGAGCCACCGAGGTCGCAGAGGCGTGGCGGCCCGGCGCCGACTGGCGCACCGGGTACGTCCCGTTGCAGGGACCGACCATCCTCAACGGCGACCCGGGCTTCACGCCGGACACCGAGGCCGCCTTCCGGGCCGGCTGGTACCGCGCGCAGGTCCCGATCCCGCACACCCGGGTCGGTGGGGAGATCCGCTTCCCGGACGGACGGCTGACCCTGCCGTTGGTCAGCGCGGCCGAGGCGTACCGGCAGCTCGACCAGGGCGATCCGCTGCCCTGTCCGGGACGGCCGAAGCGGCCCGGACTACCGACCCCCGGCCCCACCGTCGAACCCGGGCCGGACGGCTGGGTCAGCAGTGGCCCAGAGACCGCCTGCCTTCCGCTGACCGTCACCGGGGTCACGCTCGGCACCGTGCCGGTACGCACCAGCCGGGGCGAGGCGCAGGTCCCGGCCTGGCTGTTCACCATCAAGGAGCTGGCCATCCCGGTGGCCCGGCTCGCCGTCGCGCCGACGGCGGTCACCCCGGTCCCCGAGCCCACCGCGCCGGTACGGCCGCTGCCGGACGGGTTGGTGGCAGCCCAGGACCTGACGGCCGTCGACGGTGCTCGGCTGACTGTCCGGCTGGGTGTCGGCGCCTGCGACACCGGGATCACCCCGCTGGTACAGGAACGGCCGGACGTGGTGGTGGTCGGCGGCGGGGTCACCCGGTCCACCGGTGAGTGCATTGACCTGCTCAAGCTGGAGCCGGTCACCGTCACCCTGGCCGCGCCGCTGGGTGCCCGGCCGGTGCTGGACGTCTCCACCGGCGCGCCGCTGTCGATCGCCCCCCGCTGACCGCGCACGACCGTCTCGGACGGGCCGCTGGTGCTGGTGGCGGTGCGCGGTCAGAGGATGCTGGGCACCTCGGTGGCGATCGGTACCGGCAGCACGGTGGGACGGTTGGCGCGCAGCCCGGCGGCGAGCGCCACGCCGAGCTGGTCCGGGGTTTCCACCACCTCGGTGGCGCAGCCGTAGCCGGCCGCGATCGCGGTGATGTCCAGCCCCGGCAGGTCCAGGCCGGGCACCCCGGGCGTCTCCTTCAACTCGGCGAACGCCTTGAGGATCGCGTACTGCTGGTTGATCGGGACGATCACCACCACCGGCAGCGACAGCCGGGCGGCCGTCCACAGCGCCTGCACCGAGTAGTGGAACGAGCCGTCACCGACCACCGCCACCACCGGCCGGCCGCGTCCGGTGTCCCGCTCGGCCAGGGCCACGCCGATCGCGGCCGGCAGGCCGTAGCCGAGGCCGCCGCTGGCCATCGTGAAGTACGACGCCGGGCGGTTGATGCGCACCCGGCGGCGCAGTGCGGACAGATTGGACGGTGACTCCTGGATCAGCACCCCGTCCGCCGGCCAGTGCGCGGCCAGCGCGGCGAACAGGGCGTCGGCGCTCAGCGGCGCGGTGACCTCCGGCGGCGCCATCGAGTCCCGGGGTGCCGGTGGTGTCCGGTCGGCCGGCGGCACCATGTCGACCAGCGCCGCCAGGGTGAGCCCGGGATCGCCGAGCAGGCTGTCCCCGACCGGAGCGCGGGCGGCCTCGTCCGGATCGTCGGTGACGTGCAGCAGGCGGGTGCCGGCGGGTAGATGGTCGCCCGGCACGTGCGGGTAGTAGCGGAATACCGGGGCACCGATCACCAGCACGGTGTCGTGCCCGCTCAGCGCCTCGGCCAGCGGCCCGATCGCGAACGGCAACACCCCACGGAAGTGCGGGTGGTCCTCCGGGAACACGCTCCGCTCCGGGGCGGGGGCGGACCAGACCGGTGCCGCCAGCCGCTCGGCCAACGCCACGGCGGCCGTCCAACTCCCGGCCCGGTCCACTCCCGGCCCGAACACCAGCGCCGGGTTGTGGCTGCCGGCCAGCACCCGGACGAACTCGTCCAACCGCTGCGGGTCCGGCGCGAACCGGGTGGCCACCGAGCGCGGTGCGGGTGGAGGGTCGGCCGGCTGGGCCCAGTCGTCCATCGGCAGGGAGAGGAAGACCGGCCCGGCCGGGGGCTGCACCGCGGTCGCGTACGCCCGCATCAGCGCCGCGGGGATGTCCTGGGCGCGGACCGGCTCGTAGCCCCACTTGACGTACGGCTGGGGAAGCTCGGCGGCTCGGCGGCTGGTCAGCCGGGGTTCGAGCAGCAGCATCTCCCGGGTCTGCTGGCCGGCGGTGACGATCAGCGGAGTCTTGTTGTGCCAGGCGGTGACGAGGTTGCCCATGCCGTTGCCGGTGCCCGGGGCGGTGTGCAGGTTGACGTGCGCGGGCGCGCCGGTGGCCTGGGCGTACCCGTCGGCCATTGCGACCGCCGTCGCCTCGTGCAGCGCGTGAACGTAGTGGAAGTCGGCCGGGAAGTCCCGCAGGAAGGGCTCCTCGGTGGAGCCGGGGTTGCCGAAGACGGTGGTCATGCCGAGGGCGCGGAGTACGTCGTACGTCGCGTCCCGGACCGTTGCCATCGCCACCTGCTTCCGTGTCGCGCGCAGGGACGACCGCGGTCGCCCTCCCGATCAGCCGAATCTATCGGGATGTCGCGGACGTTTCGGGCGTTTTCCAGGCGTCGGTGACCCGACCCACCGCAGCGGGATGCGCCCGCACTGGTTCAGGGCAGCGGGAAGGGCAGGGTGATGCCGTCCAGTGCTCGGCCGCAGGCGCAGTCCCGCGCGGCGGGTAGCGCGGCCAGCGCGTCCAGCAGCACGCCCCGCAGCCGGTCGGTGTTCGCCGCGAAGACCCGGAACACCTCGTCCTGGGTCACCGACTCGCCGGCCTGCAACCCGGCGTCCAGGTCGGTGATCAACGCGATCGACGAGTAGCAGAGGGCCAGCTCCCGGGCGAGCACCGCCTCCGGGTGGCTGGTCATGTTGACCACCATGCCGCCGATCGAGGTGAACCAGCGGGACTCGGCCCGGGTGGAGAACCGTGGGCCCTCCACGACCACCACCGTCCCGCCGTCCACGGCGGTGACGTCCCGGCCGGCGGCGGCGGTGAGCAGCGCCCGCCGGCCGCTCGGGCAGTACGGGTCGGCGAACGGCACGTGCACCGCGCCCTGGTCGTAGTAGGTCTGCGCCCGCCCGCTGGTCCGGTCGATCAACTGGTCGGGCACCACGAACGTGCCGGGGCCCAGCTCCGGGCGGAGCCCACCGACCGCACACGGGGCGAGCACCTGGCGTACGCCGAGGGAGCGCAGCGCCCAGAGGTTGGCCCGGTAGGGGATCAGGTGCGGCGGGTACCGGTGGTCGCGGCCGTGTCGAGGCAGGAACGCGACCCGCCGCCCGGCCACCTCGGCGATGGTCACCACGTCCGACGGCGGGCCGTACGGAGTTTCCAGCTCATGGGTGGTGCCGTCGAGGAGGGCGTACAGGCCCGACCCGCCGATCACCGCGAGGTCCGCCTTCGGTGCCATCGACCCTCCGTCTTAACTGTCCGATCACCCGCCGGTCAGACCTTAGCCAGCACCCGGAGTGCAGGCTATGGTGCCAGGCATGGCGTTGACAGCGCGGCTGATCCCGGTGCACCGTGCGGGTCCGGTGAGTGACGGATCCCCGGCGCGGGTTCACGGTTGACGGGTGTGTGGGATGCAGGGAGAGGGCCAGGCGATCGGCGGACGGGCGATGGAGTCGATGACCGGGCGGCTGCTGGTCGCGACTCCGGCGCTCAAGGACCCGAACTTCGACCGCACGGTGGTGCTGCTGGTCGCCCACGAGCCGGGCGGCGCGCTCGGCGTGGTGCTGAACCGGGCCACCGAGGTGCCGGTCGCCGAGGTGCTCGGCGACTGGAGCGACCTGGCCCGCCACCCGGCGGTGCTCTTCGAGGGCGGCCCGGTGCAGCCCGACTCGGCCATCTGCCTGGCCCGGATGCGGCAACCGCTGCGGCGGCTCAAGGGCTTCCACCAGGTCTCCGGGGCGGTCGGAACGATCGACCTCTCGATCGACCCGGAGCGGCTGCGGGAGAGCATCGGCGGCATCCGGGTCTTCGCCGGCTACTCCGGCTGGGGGACCGGGCAGCTGGAGCAGGAGATCGCCGACGGTTCCTGGTTCCTGCTGGACGCGCTGCCCGGTGACGCCTTCGTCGACCGGCCGGACGACCTGTGGCCGATGGTGCTGCGCCGGCAGGGCGGGATGATGTCCGCCGTCGCCCACTTCCCACCGGATGTGGCGCTCAACTGACCCGGGTCGGTGGGACCCCGCGAGATGACCATGCCGGGCGGGATGTGTATAGTTTCCCAGTGCCCGGGCGACCGGGAAACAACAAGGGGCCGTGGCGCAGCTGGTAGCGCACCACACTGGCAGTGTGGGGGTCAGGGGTTCGAGTCCCCTCGGCTCCACCCTTGGTTGTGCAAGCCAATCGGCACCAGTCAATTGACTGGTGCCGATTGGCTTTTCGTCGACAGGTGGTTCGTACCACTCCGTGCCGAGCTGCGATGCGGGTCCGTTTTCAGAATCCGATGGCTTCGCGGAGCAGCAGGACGGTGCCGCGCCCGGGATGGGGTTCTGCGTTGAGGACGAGAAGGCGGTTGACGGCGCTGGGCTGCCCGTAGGCCACCTGGGCGCGGGCGCTCTCCAGCGGGAGGGCGTGGTCTTCGAGGCGGCGCAGCGCGGTGTCCAGGTCGGGCACCACCTTCTGCGCCCCGACGATCCAGATCGCGCGGGCGGCGCCGCCGGCGTAGGCGGGTAGTTGGCTTCCGCTGGCCGAGGCGACCACGAGGGAGCCGGTTTCGGTGAGCGCGGCGACGCTTCCCACCACGACGTCGGGGCTGGCGAGCAGCCGCCGGATGTCGTCGGCGCCGGTGACGCGGTCCATGGCCAGTACGTGTGGCTTGACGGCCTGATACCGCCCGCTGGTGTTGATGGCCTCGTCGATGCCCGACAGGCGGAGGGTCTCGCTGGCCGCGGTGAAGACGCTGGCGCCCTCGGGGATCAGATCCTCGATGCGCGTACGGGCGGCGGCGGCGTCGTCGAGGATCTCGACGGTGAAACCATGGGCTGTCAGCGCAGCGGCAGCCCGTTCCAGGATCTGCGCGGGTGCCGGGTCGGCGAACACCGTTGCCGGAATCGGGGTGGTCGTGGTGCCTCCTGGGCTGGACGCGGTGACGGTGGCTTCGGGTGCCGAGCCCGCCAGTGGAGTGCTGTCGAGGTACCTGACCTCGTAGACCCGCTCGGTGAACCGCCAGCCGTACTGGGTGCGCTGGTATCGGTCGTGGTAGATGGCGTAGTTCAGTCCCTGGCGACCGTCGAGGGTGCGCGCGAGCTCCTGGATGTAGGCACGGCCCGTCGCGGTGTCGCCGTCGAGTTGGATCGTGCCCGAGTGCGTGGTCTGCACAAAGAAGTCCCACTGGGCCTGCAGCCGCTCGCCCCCGGCGCGGATCTCCTCCCGGCCGACCAGTTCGGCGGGGATGTTGGGCATCCGCAGCGCGCCGTCCGGCGTGAACAGCGACGCGAGGCGGGTGCGGTCGCGCATCATCGCCGCGTCGGTGAACTCGCCGCGCAGCGCCTCGATCTCGACGCGATCCGCGATGGCCTGAAAGTCACTCATCGGCTCCTCTTGCCTCCCTGTCACATCGAGCCCGGCGTATGACGCCCGCTGGATGGTGTGTTCGTCTCAGCAGTACGACAACGCAGCCCCTCGGATTGTGAGGCGACGCCAACCTCACAATTCGGTGCGCTGTCTTGTCGAACTGGTAAGGGCAGCTGCGACCGAGGGAGTCGGCGACACATGGCCACCCGATCCGAACCAGGGCACGCCCGACCCGATCCGGGCCTGAGCGCGATCATGAGCGAGCGGCGCCAACTGATCAACCTCGCGTACCGACTCCTCGGCTCCCTGGCCGACGCCGAGGATGTCGTCCAGGAGACCTACGCGCGCTGGTACGCCATGCCGCAACAGCAGCAGGAGGCGGTCGAAACCCCCGGCGCCTGGCTGACGACGGTCGCCAGTCGCATCTGCCTCAACCTGCTGGGCTCGGCACGGGCCCGGCGGGAGACCTACGTGGGCGAGTGGATCCCGGAGCCGCTGCCCGAACGTACGGAGTGGAACAGCGGGCGGTCGGACGGCAGCGCCGTCGACCCGGCTGACCGGGTCACCCTCGACGAGTCGGTCAACATGGCCTTCCTCGTCGTGCTCGAATCGATGACCCCGGCCGAGCGCGTCGCGTTCATCCTGCACGACGTCTTCCGCTACTCGTTCGCCGAGGTGGGCGAGATCGTCGGCCGTACGCCGGCGGCCTGCCGGCAGCTGGCCTCCTCAGCCCGCCGTCGTGTTCGCGCGACGCAGGCTCCCGCAACCCCGACAGCCCGCCAGACCGGCATCGTCAGGGACTTCAAGCGGGCATGGGAGGCCAAGGACATCCATGCCCTCATCGACCTCCTCGACCCCCACGCCACGGCGACCGGCGACGGTGGCGGCCTCGCCAACGCCGCGCCCTGCCCGATCGAAGGAGGCGAGCAGATCGCGCGCTACCTCGTGGGCCTCGCCGGCAGGGCAACCAACGTGACGATCCTGGAGCGCACGGTCAACGGCCAGCCCGGTCTGGTGGCCCTGCAGGACGGCGTCACCGTGGCGGTGTACGCGTTCGACTTCGTCGGTGACCGGATCACGCGCCTCTGGGCCGTACTGAACCCCGAGAAGCTCCGGCCCTGGCTGCCCGTTCCGCACGGAAGACGACCAGGATGAGGCCGTCGGCACCGCCGATGGTGGGCACGCACTGGCCGTCGCCGCGATTCCCGGCCACCCCGACATCGAACCTTTGCCGCCCCGCGTCCGTACCACTGCGCGGGAGGTCAAGCCATGACCGTGCGTCGAGTGCTCGCCGCCGTGCTGGTCGCTGCGGCGACCGTGCCGGTCAGCGCCGCGCCGGCCGGGGCGCACGGCGCGCCGACCGACCCGATCAGCCGAGCGGCGGCCTGCGGACCCGAGGGCCGGCACGCGGCCACCAGCGCCTGCCGGGCGGCCGTCGAGGCGGGTGCGGCGGTCCGCGAGTGGGACACCGTCCGGGTGGCCGCGATCAACGGCCGGGACCGGGAGCGGATCCCGGACGGGGAGCTGTGCAGCGGCGGGCTCTCCGCGTACCGGGGGCTGGACCTGCCCCGGACCGACTGGCCGGCCACCGAGCTGACCGCCGGTGCCCGGTTCACCTTCCGGTACCGGACCACCATCGAGCACCGGGGCACGTTCCGGCTCTACGTCACCCGGCCCGACTACAACCCCCGGGAACCACTGACCTGGGCGGATCTGGAAGCCCGCCCGTTTCTGACGCTGACCGACCCGCCGGTGCGGGGCGGGGCGTACCAGCTGCCGGGCCGGCTACCGGCGGGTCGCGACGGCCGGCACCTGATCTACACGATCTGGCAGAACTCCAACACTCCGGACACCTACTACTCCTGCTCCGACGTGGTGTTCCGCTCGGCGCGCGCCGGCACGGCGACGGGCACGCCCAAGCCGGCCGCCGCGACGAAGAGCGCACCGCGTACCGCCGCGAGCCGGCCGGCCGCCACCGACCCGGCGGTGGTGGCGGCGGCCGATCCGGGCGTGCCCGTGGCGTCGGTGACCGACCTCGGCGACCGGTGGCCGGTGCTGGCCGGCGCCGCCATCGTGCTGGTCCTGGCGCTGCTGATCGGCGCGAGCCGGCGGCGGCGGAGCGGCGGCCCGCCGGTCGGCCGGCCGTGCGAGGTGCGCAACCACCGGGCCGGGCGGCGCCGGATCTGGTGACCCGGCCCGCCGGCGCGGCGGCGCTCAGCCCAGGTGCCGGTCGATCTCAGCCAGCTCCTCGGCGGTGAAGTCGAGGTTGTCCAGCGCGGCGATGTTCGTCTCCAATTGCTCGACGCTGCTCGCCCCGATGATCAGGCTGGTCATCCGCGGGTCGCGCAGCGCCCAGGCCAGCGCGAGCTGGGCCAGCGACTGGCCACGGCCCTCGGCGACCGCGCCGAGCCCTCGGATGGTGGTCATCTTCTCCTCGCTGAGGTCGCTCTCGTTGAGGAAGACGCTGGTGCGCACCCGCGAGTCGGCGGGGATGCCGCCCAGGTAGCGGTCGGTCAGCAGGCCCTGGGCCAGCGGGCTGTACGCGATGCAGCCGGCGCCGACCTCCTCCAGCGTGTCGAGCAGGCCGTCGGCCTCGGTCCACCGGTTGAGCATCGAGTACGACGGCTGGTTGATCAGCAGCGGCGTGCCCAGCTCGCGCAGGATCGCGGCGGCGCGAGCGGTCTGCTCGGAGTTGTAGTTCGAGATGCCCACGTACTGCGCCTTGCCGGAGCGGACGATGGCGTCCAGCGCGCCCATCGTCTCCTCCAGCGGGGTGTCCGGGTCGAACCGGTGCGAGTAGAAGATGTCGACGTAGTCCAGCCCCATCCGGCTCAGCGACTGGTCCAGGGAGGAGATCAGGTTCTTGCGCGAGCCCCACTCGCCGTACGGGCCGGGCCACATGAGGTAGCCGGCCTTGCTGGAGATGACCAGCTCGTCCCGGTACGGCCTCAGGTCGGTGGCGAGCATCCGGCCGAAGTTCTCCTCCGCCGCGCCGGGCGGCGGGCCGTAGTTGTTGGCCAGGTCGAAGTGGGTGACACCCAGGTCGAAGGCGCGCCGGACGATGTCGCGCTGCCGTTCGAACGGGCGGTCCGGGCCGAAGTTGTGCCACAGGCCGAGGGAGACGGCGGGCAGCCGCAGGCCACTGCGTCCGCTGCGCCGGTAGGTCATGGTGTCGTAGCGGTCGTCCGCGGCGAGGTAAGTCACGATCATGAGCCTAGCTCTGGCCCAGGTTAAGCGGGATCAGGCGTGTGAACCAGGACATCGGGGTAGCTTCGACGCCATGCGTTTCATCGCGCTCGACACTCCCAAACCGCTGTCCAAGATCGGGCTGGGCACCTGGCAGTTCGGGTCCCGCGAGTGGGGCTACGGCCCGGCCTTCGAGGCGCAGGCGACGCAGATCGTCCGGCGGGCCGTCGAGTTGGGCGTGACCGTCTTCGACAGCGCGGAGATCTACGGCTTCGGGCGCAGCGAGCGGATTCTCGGCGCGGCGCTCGGCGATGACCGGCCCAAGGTGGTGGTCGCCACCAAGATCTTCCCGGTGCTGCCGGTGGCTGCCGTCGTACAGCAGCGGGCCGTCGCCTCGGCGGCCCGGCTCGGCGTCACCGCCCTCGACCTCTACCAGGTGCACCAGCCGCACCCGCTGGTCGCCGACCACAGCACCATGCGCGGGATGCGGGCGTTGCAGGACGTCGGGCTGGTCAACGAGGTCGGCGTGAGCAACTACGGGCTGCGCCGCTGGCAGGTCGCCGAGGCGGCGCTTGGCCGGCGGGTGCTCAGCAACCAGGTCCGCTACAGCATGCTGGACCGGGAACCCGAGCAGGACCTGCTGCCGTACGCGCGGCAGGCCGGCCGGGTCGTCATCGCGTACAGCCCGCTGGCCCAGGGCTTCCTCTCCGGCCGATACGACGCGAAGAATCCGCCGAGCGGCGCGGTCCGGCGGGCCAACCCGTACTTCCTGCCGGAGAACCTGGAGCGGGGCGCCACCCTGATCGACACGCTGCGCCAGGTCGCCGACGCGCACGACGCCACCCCGAGCCAGATCGCGCTGGCCTACCTGCTGCGCCACCCGAACGTGCTGGCCATCCCCGGCGCGTCCGGCGTGGAGCAGATGGAACGCAACGCGGCCGCCGCCGACATCGATCTCGCCGACGACGAGTACGCCGCGCTGGCCGAGGCCGCCAAACGGTTCCGCCCGGTCACCGGCCTCGCCGCGATGCCTCAAATGCTGCGCGCCCGGTTCGCCAGCCCGACGGAGAAGTGAGCACAGTGGACGACATCACCGCACTGATCCTGGACGACCACGCCGCCTTCCGGCGCGGCTTCGCCCGCCTGGACGACGCCCGCGACGAGCAGGAGCTGCTGGCCATCTGGGACGCCCTCGCCCTGCACCTGGACATCCACGCCGAGGCGGAGGAGGCGATCCTCTACCCGCACCTGGTCAAGCACGGCGACGATGGCGAGGACGAGACCGCCGACGCGATCGGCGACCACAACAAGATCCGGGACGCCATCGCCGAGTCCAAGCTGCACCCGGTCGGCTCGGAACGCTGGTGGGCGGCCGTCGGCACGGCCCGCCGGGAGAACAGCGAGCACCTGGCCGAGGAGGAGGACGAGGCGCTGCCCGACTTCCGCCGGCACGCCGGCACCGAGCTGCGTGCCGAGCTGGGCCAGCGGTGGCTGACCTTCTATGGCGAGCACAAGAACGGGCGCAACCTGCCGTTCCGCGACAAGGACCCGCAGTCGTACGTGGCCGACCAC
Source organism: Micromonospora sp. NPDC000668 (assembly GCF_042897975.1). NCBI lineage: Bacteria > Bacillati > Actinomycetota > Actinomycetes > Micromonosporales > Micromonosporaceae > Micromonospora > Micromonospora sp. NPDC000668. Next base: position 140,979 of record NZ_JBIAYP010000002.1, on the reverse strand, counting down.
CGCTGAGCGCGGCTCGATCTCCCCGGCACGGGGGAGTCGCAAAGGGCGGCCACGGCAGCAGAATGACGGGGTGACCCCCCGAGCGATGCTGGCCCCGCTGGTCGCCGGCAGCACCTGGCGGCGTGGCGTGTTCCTGCTGCTGGGCGGGGTGCTGGCGCTCCCGTACGGGCTGCTGGCGGTGACCTTCGCGCAGTTGCTCGCCGGCTCGGAGGTCCCCCGCCCGCTGGTGTTCGCCCTGCTGGTGATCGCGGTGGTGATCGCCGTGGTGCCGCTGCTGCTGGATGGCAGCCGGGCACTGGAGGTCGCGGCCGTGCGGGCGCTGCTGGGCGTCGACCTGCCCGACCCCGTGCCGGGGCACCGCAGCGACCGGGAAACCCGGCTGCGCAGCGCACTCTGGATCGGCACCCACCTCACCATCGGCGCCGCGGTGATGGTCGCGTTGATCACCGCCGTGCCGATGGCGTTGGCCTTCATCGCCCAGCAGTTCGGCATCGGCGCCGAGCTGATGAGCCGGGAACGGTTCGGGCCGCTGGACGGGCGGGACACCGGCTGGCTGACGCTGACCGGAGTGGCCGTGCTGGTCGGCCTCGGCTACGCCGTCGCCGGGCTCGGCGCGCTCGCCGGGTCCATGGCGCCGGTGCTGCTCGGCCCGGCCCCGGCGGAGCGGATCGCCGCCCTGGAAGCGCAGGCCACCCGGCTCGCCGAACGCAACCGGTTGGCTCGGGAGTTGCACGACTCGGTCGGCCACGCGTTGACCGTGGCCACCCTTCAGGCCGGGGCTGCCCGCGAGATGCTCGACACCGACCCGGAGTTCGTCCGGCGCGCGCTGAGCGCCATCGAGGACGCCGGGCGCACCGCGATGGACGAACTCGACCACGTGCTCGGGCTGCTCCGGGAGACCGGTGGCGACCGGCCCTCGGTGGCGCCGCAGCGTACCCTCGCCGACCTGGAGCGGCTGTTCACCGACGCCCGCACGACCGGGCTGGCGGTGCACGCGCAGCGCAGCGGCGACCCGGCGCGGGTGCCCGCGGTGGTCTCCCGGGAGGGCTACCGGATCGTCCAGGAAGGGCTGACGAACGCCGCCCGATACGGGCAGGGGCCGGTGACGCTGCGGCTGAACCTGCACCCGGACGCGCTGGACCTGGAGCTGGTGAACGCGGTGGGCCGGCCCGATCGCGCCGACCCGGGCCGCGGCGGCCGGGGCCTGGACGGCATGCGCGAGCGGGTGCTGCTGCTCGGCGGCCAGCTCACCGTCGGGCCGGACGGCGACCGGTGGCGGATCCAGGCCCGCCTTCCGTACGAGGGGACGCGATGACCACCGGGGTGCTGATCGTCGACGACGACGAGCTGATCCGCATCGGGCTGCGGGCCATCATCGACGCCCAGCCCGACCTGCGGGTGCTCGCCGAAGCCGCCGACGGCGCCGAGGTGCCGCCGCTGGTCGCCCGACACCGGCCGGCCGTGGTGCTGATGGACGTGCGGATGCCCGGCATCGACGGGATCCAGGCCACCCGGCACCTGCTGGCCACCTCCGCCGACCCGCCCCGGGTGCTGGTGGTCACCACCTTCGCCAACGACGAGTACGTCTACGAGGCGTTGCGTGCCGGAGCGGCCGGCTTCCTGCTCAAACGGGCCCGGCCGGCCGAGGTGGTGGAGGCCGTCCGGGTGGTCGCGGCGGGGGAGTCGCTGCTCTTCCCGGCCGCGATCCGTCGACTGGTCGGGGCGTACGGGCCGGCCGGGGGCGACCGGCTGGTTGCCGCCCGGCTCACCGAGCGGGAGGCCGAGGTGCTGCGGCTGATGACCAGCGGCCGGTCCAACCCGGAGATCGCCGCGCACCTGGTGGTCGGGGTGGAGACGGTCAAGACGCACGTCGGCAACGTGCTGGCCAAACTGGGCGTACGCGACCGCACCCAGGCGGTGATCGCCGCCTACGAGTCGGGCTTCGTCACCCCGTCCGGCTGACGCGTCCCACCTGAGGGGGAGTGGGTTCACCGCCGCCCGGGAGGGGTTCTGCCGGCCGACGGCCGACGCTGGGAGCATGACGACGATCACTGCTTCCAGACCCCGTTCCGACTCCCGCTGGCCGGACCGGCTGGCCCCGCTGGCCGCCGGTTGGCTCGGCCTGTGGGGCGTCCTCGCCCTGCTCGGCACGATCACCGGCGCCGGCTACCCGTTCGGCGCGAACGACCCGCACGGCGGCGACGCCAACCTGCTGCGCCTGGTGCCGGTGGAGTTGGCCACCCCGCTCTTCGCCGGCCTGCTGCTGACCACCGCGGTGGCGGCGCTGGCCATGAGTCGTCCGGCGGTCCGCCCGTCCGGCCCGCTGCGGGTGCTGCTGGCCGGCTACGGCTGGACGGTGGCGTTCGTGCTCGCCGTGGTCGTCCCGGACGCCCGGGTTCTGGTCATCCTCGGCTATCTGCCGATGCTGATCGTCGGGGCGCCGTTCGGCTGGCCGCCGGTCGACTATGCCGAGATCTTCACCTGGGCGCTGTTCGCCCGGTTCGCCGCGCTCGTCGGCGGTCTGCTGCTGGCCGGGGCGGTGCTCGCCTGGCAGCGTCGCACCGCCGGAGCCTGCGTCGGCTGCGGCCGCGGCGACACCGGCCGGGGCTGGACCACCCCGGCCGCCGCCGCGCGCTGGGGTCGGTGGGCCGCCGGCATCGCCGCGGCCATCCCGCTGGCGTACGCGCTGACCCGGTTCGCCTGGGCGGCCGGCATCCCGCTGGGCATCTCCCGGGAGTTCCTGACCGAGATGCGCGAGACCGGGCTGGTGTGGGCCGGGTTCGGGCTGGGCGCGTTCGCCACCGTCGGCGCGATCCTCACCCTCGGGCTGGTGCAGCGCTGGGGCGAGCGGTTCCCGCGCTGGATGCTCGGACTGGCCGGCCGCCGGGTGCCGGTGAAGCTGGCCGTGGTGCCGGCCACCCTGGTCGCCGTCGCGGTGACCGCGGCCACCCTGGGACTGCTGAGCAACCCGGAGTTCTGGCAGCTCACCCACGGGTTCAGCCTGGCGGGGGCGCCGATGCTGCTCTGGCCGTTCTGGGGGCTGGCGCTCGGCGCGGCCACCTACGCGTACCACCTGCGCCGCCGCGGTGCCTGCCGGCGCTGCGACCGGAGCTGAAGGTGGGAGTGGGGGTGCCCCCCCGATGCACGGGGCACCCCCGCGAGTGTGAGCTAGCGTGGGTCGGGTGACTGCGCCCTCCCCGGTAATTCCGGTTCCACCGGCCGACCTGCCCGGCACGCTCGGCGCGCTACGGGCGGCCGGTCACCAGTACCGCACCGTCAAGCAGGAACTCCGCGACAACCTCCTCGCCCGGATGCGCAACGGCGAGACCCGCTTTCCCGGCATCGTCGGCTACGACGACAGCGTGCTGCCCGAGGTCGAGCGGGCGCTGCTCGCCGGGCACGACATGGTGCTGCTCGGCGAGCGCGGCCAGGGCAAGACCCGCCTGATCCGCGCGCTCGGCGGGCTGCTCGACGAGTGGACGCCGGTCATTCCCGGCTCGGTGCTCAACGAGCACCCGTTGCACCCGCTCACCCCGGCCTCCCGCGCCCAGGTCGCCGAGGCCGGCGACGACCAGCCGGTCGCCTGGCTGCACCGCTCGATGCGCTACGGCGAGAAGTTGGCCACCCCGGACACCAGCGTCGGCGACCTGATCGGTGACGTCGACCCGATCCGGATCGCCCAGGGGCGCACCCTCGGCGACCCGGAGACCATTCACTTCGGGCTGGTGCCCCGCACCAACCGGGGCATCTTCGCCGTCAACGAGCTGCCCGACCTGGCCGAGCGGATCCAGGTGGCGCTGCTCAACGTGCTGGAGGAGCGGGACATCCAGGTCCGCGGCTACCAGCTGCGGCTGCCGCTGGACCTGCTCCTGGTGGCCAGCGCCAACCCGGAGGACTACACCAACCGGGGTCGGATCATCACCCCGCTCAAGGACCGGTTCGGCGCGGAGATCCGTACCCACTACCCGCTCGACCTGGAGCTGGAGCTGGACCTGATCCGGCAGGAGGCCGACCTGGTCGCCGAGGTGCCGGAGCACGTGCTGGAGGTCCTGGCCCGGTTCGCCCGCGCGGTGCGCGAGTCGCCGTCGGTGGACCCGCGCTCCGGTGTCTCCGCCCGGTTCGCCATCGCCGCCGCCGAGACGGTCGCCGGTGCCGCGCTGCGCCGTGCCGGCCTGCTCGCCGCCGGTGGCACCCCGGGGGGACGGCCGGAGGCCGCCGTGGCCCGGGTCGGCGACGCGGTGTCGGTGACCAGCACGTTGCGCGGCAAGGTGGAGTTCGAGAGCGGCGAGGAGGGTCGGGAGATCGAGATCCTCGCCCACCTGCTGCGGACCGCGACCGCCGAGACGTTCCGGGCACACCTGGCCGGGCTGGACCTGTCCGGCTTCACCGGGCTGGTCGAGGACGGCGCGGCGATCGAGACCGGCGAGCTGGTCGGTGCCGCCGAGCTGCTGCGCCAGGTGGGCACCGTGCCCGGGCTGGCCAAGGTGCTGGACCGGCTGGGCCTGGGCGACGCTCCCACCCCCGAGGAGGCCGCCGCCGGTGTCGAGTTCGTGTTGGAGGGGCTGCACCTGACCCGCCGGCTCGGCAAGGACGTGACCGACTCCGGTCGCACCGTCTACGGCGGCCGGGGCTGACCGTGGCCGGTAACCGGTTCCGGTACGGGCAGTGGCGCGGCGGGCCTGACCCGCTCGCGCCCCCGTACGACGTGCAAGAGGCGGTGGACGCGGTCGGCGCCGAGGTGCTGGCCGGCGGCAGCCTGCGCGAGGCGCTGCGTAACCTGCTGCGGCGTGGCCCGCAGGGGCGTGGCGGGCTGGACGACCTGGCCGCCCGAGCCCGGCGGCTGCGCCGGGAGGCGCTGCGGCGGGGCGATCTGGACGGCGCGGTGACCCGGGCGCAGGCACTCCTCGACCAGGCCCTCGCCGCCGAGCGGGACGAGCTGCGGGGGCGCGACGACGACGCGGCGCGGTTCGCCGAGTCCGTGCTGGACAACCTGCCCCGCTCCACGGCGCGTGCCGTGGAGGACCTGGCTGGTTACCAGTGGGCCAGCGAGGACGCCCGCCGGTCGTACCAGCAGATCCTCGACCAGCTTCGCGACGACGTGCTCGGCCAGCGTTTCGCCGGGCTGCGGGACGCGGTGCGCGCGTCCGCCGACCCGGCCACCCAGCAGCGGCTCGCCGAGATGATGCGGGACCTGAACGACCTGCTGGCCCGGCACGGCCGCGCGGAGGACACCACGGACGCGTTCGCCGAGTTCATGCGCCGGCACGGCGACTTCTTCCCGGAACGGCCGGAGACCGTTGACGAGCTGATCGACGTGCTGGCCCGCCGTTCGGCGGCCGGCGAGCGGCTGATGAACTCGCTCTCCGATCGGCAGCGCGCCGAGCTGTCCGGGCTGATGCAGCAGTCGCTCGGCGACCGGCTGGCCGGGGAGTTGTCCGCGCTGGACGCGAACCTGCGGGCGCTGCGGCCGGATCTGCGGTGGGGGCGCGGCGAGCGGGTCCGGGGCGAGCAGCCGCTGGGCTACGCCGACGCGGCCGGCGCGTTGGGTGAGATCGGCGAGCTGGACGACCTGCTGGACCAGCTCGACCAGGAACACCCCGGGGCCACCCTCGACGACGTGGACGTCGACGCCGTGGCCCGGACGCTGGGCCGGGACGCCGCCGACGAGGTCCGCCGGCTGCGCGAGTTGGAGCGGGAGCTACGCCGGCAGGGCTGGGTGAGCCGGGATGCGGACGGGCTCACGCTCAGCCCGAAGGCGCTGCGCCGACTCGGTGGGACCGCGCTGCGGCGGGTCTTCGCCGAGCTGACCGCCGGGCCACGCGGCCAGCACGACCTGCGGTCGGCGGGCGCCGCCGGCGAGGTGAGCGGTGCGTCCCGTCCGTGGCAGTACGGGGACGAGCAGCCGTTGGACGTGGTTCGCACGCTGACCCGGGCGGTCAGCCGGGGCGGGCCGAGTGTGCCGGTGCAGCTCGCGGTGGACGACTTCGAGGTGGTGGAGACCGAGAAGCGGGCTTCTGCGGCGGTGGTGCTCTGCGTCGACCTCTCGTACTCGATGATCTCCCAGGGTCGTTGGGGGCCGATGAAACAGACGGCGCTGGCGCTGGCGCACCTGATGGAGACCCGGTTCCCGCAGGACGCTCTGCAGATCGTGGGTTTCGGTCGGGAGGCGATGATGCTCAGCCAGCAGGAGTTGGCCGCCGTGGAGCCGGACGGGGAACAGGGCACGAATCTCCAGCACGCGCTGCGGCTGGCCGGTCGGCACCTGCGGCGGCACCCCGACGCCGAGCCGGTGGTGCTGGTGGTTACGGACGGGGAGCCGACCGCCCACCTGGACCCGGACGACGGGGAGGCGCTGTTCCACTGGCCGCCGTTGCCGGAGACGATCGAGGCGACTGTCCGAGAGGTGGACCGGCTCAGCCGCTACGGCGCCACGCTCAACCTGTTCATGCTCGGCGACGATCCCGGTCTGCGCCGGTTCGTCGACGCGGTGGCCCGGCGCAGCCGTGGTCGGATGTTCACCCCGGACGCCGACGATCTGGGCGAGTACGTGGTGAGCGACTACCTCCGCTCCCGCCAATCCCGCCGCTAACACCCGCGAGGCGGGGTTGACTGGGGGTGTGGAGAGCGGGGGGCTGCGGCGGGCGTATGACGCGGTGTTCGCGGAGATCGACGCGGCGGGGTTCGGTCCGCCGCCGGAGGGTCAGCTCAGCGCCGAGCAGATCGTCGCGCACCTGGTCGCCAACGACGAGCTGATGATCCAGGCCACCGAGGCGTTGCTGGCCGGTTCGACGTTCGCCTACTACGACCTGGATGACATGCACCGCCCGCAGCTCGACGCGCTGGTCGCCGAGCATGGTGGCCTGCGCGGCCTGACCGCGCTGTTGCACGGCACCAGCGACCGGCTGTGCGCGCTGGTCGACCAACTGGGCCTGGCGGCGGAGACGCCGGTCGAGACCCACCTGCGCGAGGGCTTCGACCTGATCGTCGAGGAGCCGCTGCCCTGGTCTCGCACCCTCGACCTGCACACCCGGGTCCATCTCCCCAAACACCAGGCCCAGCTCCACATGCTGCGCAGCCCCTGAGACGTGTGGTCCCTGCGCAGCCGTTCGGGCGTGGCGTGGGTTGCGCGACGGGCTCGGCCCGGGGCTGGCCGCGCGTGGCGGATCAGGTGTCGATCAACGCCGGGCGGGGGTGGAAGGTGCGGCGGTAGGTGGAGGGGGCTACGCCGACGCGTTGATGTAGTCGCTGGCGCAGGGCGGCGGTGGTGCCGAACCCGCAGTGGTGGGCGATCTGGTCGACGGTGAGGTCGGTGGTCTCCAGCAGCAGCCGGGCGTGGTCGGTGCGCTGTTGGAGCAGCCACTGTGCCGGGCTCAGCCCGGTCTCCGAGCGGAAGCGCCGGGTGAAGGTGCGCACGCTCATCCGGGCCTGCTCGGCCAGGTCGCGCAGGGCGATCGACTCGTGCAGCCGCTGCCGGGCCCACTCCCGCGCGCCGGCGGTGCTGGTGTCGGTGGCCTTCGGCACCGGCTGCTCGATGTACTGCGCCTGGCCGCCGTCCCGCCAGGGCGGCATCACACAGCGGCGGGCCGCCCGGTTGGCCACCTCGCTGCCGTGGTCGAGGCGGATGACGTGCAGGCAGAGGTCGATGCCGGCGGCCACTCCGGCCGAGGTGAGCACCCGGTCGTCGCCGATGAAGAGCACGCCCGGGTCGAGGTCGACCCGGTCGTGCAGTCGGCGGAACTGCTCCGCGTACGCCCAGTGGGTGGTGGCTCGACGCCCGTCGAGCAGCCCGGCGGCGGCCAGCACGAACGCCCCGGTGCAGATCGACATCACCCGGGCGCCCCGTCGGTACGCGGACCGCAGCGCCTCGGTCACCTCCGGTTCGAGGGTGCCCAAGGTCAGCGCGCTGCCGCCGTGGATGCCCGGGACGATCACCGTGTCGGCGGTGTCGAGCAGTTCCAGCCCGTGGTCCGGGAGCACCTGGAAGCCGGCGGTGCTGCGGACCGGCCCGCCATCCGGGGTGCAGATCCGCACGTCGTAGAAGCGCGTCTCGTCGGCGCTCCGGGCGGTGCTGAAGACCTGGGACGGGGTGCCGAGGTCGAGGCCGACCACCTGGTCCAGGGCGAGTACGGCGATCCGGTGCGGGCGTGCGGTCATGGCCCGATTATTGCGCATGATGGCTTTCCGGCCACTCGTCGGTGCTAACGGCGCCGCCCAGACTGGTCGCGTGTCCAAGAACCGCCGCCTGCATCCCGCCTGGCTGGTCGCCGCCGTCGCCTTCGTGGCGCTGGTCGGCGCGGCCGGGTTCCGCGCCACCCCCTCGGTGTTGCTGCACCCCCTGCATGAGGAGTTCGGCTGGCCACTGGCCACCATCTCCGCGGCCGTCTCGGTGAACCTGCTGCTCTACGGGCTCACCGCGCCGTTCGCCGCCGCGCTGATGGACCGGTTCGGCATCCGCCGGGTGGTCTCGGTGGCGTTGCTGCTGGTCGCCGCCGGCAGTGGGCTGACGGTCTTCATGACCGCCAGTTGGCAGCTGCTGCTCTGCTGGGGCGTGCTGGTCGGGTTGGGCACCGGCTCGATGGCGCTGGCCTTTGTGGCCACCGTCACCGGGCGTTGGTTCGTCCGCCGGCGGGGCCTGGTCACCGGGGTGCTGACCGCTGGTGGGGCGGCTGGGCAACTGGTCTTTCTGCCGCTGATCGCGGTGCTGGTGCGCGACCACGGCTGGCGCACGGCGGCGCTCGTCGTGGCTGGAGCCGCGCTGGCGGTCGTACCCCTGGTGGTGTGGCTGCTGCGCGAGCACCCGGCGGATCTCGACCTGCCCGCCTACGGCGCGACCGAGGTCGTCGCGGCGCCGGCGGCGACCGGCGGTGCGGCGAGCCGGGCGCTGGGTGCGCTGGCCGCCGCGGCCCGGACCCGGCCGTTCTGGCTGCTGGCCGGGGGGTTCGCGATCTGCGGCGCGACCACCAACGGCCTCGTCGGTACGCACTTCGTGCCGGCCGCGCACGACCACGGCATGACCGAGACCACCGCCGCCGGGCTGCTCGCCCTGGTCGGGCTCTTCGACATCGTCGGCACGATTGCCTCCGGTTGGTTGACCGACCGGGTGGACAGCCGCCTGCTGCTCGGCGCCTACTACGCACTGCGCGGGGCGTCCCTGCTGGTGCTGCCGAGCCTGTTCGCCGGCACCGCCAAGCCGAGCATGCTGGTGTTCATCATTTTCTACGGCCTGGACTGGGTGGCCACCGTGCCGCCCACCGTGGCGCTGTGCCGGGAGTACTTCGGCAGCGCCGGTGCTGTGGTGTTCGGCTGGGTGTTCGCCGCCCACCAGTTCGGCGCGGCGTTCGCGGCGACCGGCGCGGGGCTGGTCCGGGACCGGCTCGGCGACTACGCGATGGCCTGGTACGTGGCCGGCGCCCTGTCGATCGGTGCGGCCGGTCTGTCGCTGCTGCTGCGCAGGCGGCCGGGCCGGCCGGTGCCGGAGGCTGTGCTGGTCGCCGCCACCGCGCCCCGGGCGTGGAGCTTCCGGGGCTGAGGCCGGGCGGTCAGCCGAGGGTCCATTGCTGGGCGGGCCGACCGTCGCAGGACCGCTGCCGGACCTCGTCCCCGGCCTCGGTGCCGTCGTCGTCGGCCTGCCCGCACTTGCCGCTGTGCACCGCGACCAGCAGCACCGGGCCGGTGCCGGTGGCGGTCAGCCGCCACTGCTGGTTGGCCTGGCCGTGGCAGGGGAACTGCTGCATCCGGGCGCCGTCGTCCGTACTGCCGCCCTCGACGTCGAGGCACTGCCCGTAGGCGGCGTTCGTCAGCGTCACCACGTCCGCTCCGGCCGGGTTGACCACCCACTGCTGCTCCGGGCCGCCGGTGCACGCGGCCAACTCGGCCTCGGCCTTCTCTCCGTCGCCGTCCAGCCCGAGGCAGAGCCCGGAGGCGGCCCGCAGCACTTTGGGGCCGGTGGCCGGGGCGGCCGGGGTGGTGGCCGCCGGGGTCGGTGACGGCTCGGCCGCAGCGGTCGGGCTCGGCTCGGCCGTCGGGGTCGTGGGCTCGGCCGCGCTGGTCGGGGCGCCGACCGTCGCCGGCACCACCGGCTCGTCGTCACCGTTGAACAGCCCGGTGGCGAAGACCACTCCCAGGAGTACGCCGACCAGCCCGACCGCCAGCGCCACCCGCAGCAGCGGGTCGCTCAGCAGGCCGGGACGGGGCGCCCGGCGACCGCCGTAGACGGTGCCAGCGGGGTCGGGGCGTTCCTCGGGCGCGGACATACGGGCCATCCTCACCCACCGCGGCGGGCCGGGGCCAGTCGGACACCGGCGGCCGGCCGCCGGTTCAGTCGACGACCCGGACGTCCTTCCAGAACGCCACCCGGTCGCGCACCATCTCGGCGTCGGGCTTCGGCTCCGGGTAGTACCAGACCGCGTCCTCGCTGGTGCTGCCCTCGTGCTCGAGGGTGTAGTAGGAGGCGGTGCCCTTCCACGGGCAGACGGTGTGCGTCGCGGACTCTTGGATCAGGTCGTCGCGCAGGGCGGAGCGGGGGAAGTAGTGGTTGCCCTCCACCAGCACGGTGTCGTCGCTCTCGGCGACGACCAGGTCGTTCCACATGGCTTTTGGCATGAGACCAACACTAGGCCGTGCCACCGACGATGACAGTGGTCGGTGCGGGGAGGCTCACCGGGTCGGCTGTGGGTCGGTGACATCCGCCACTGTGGCCGCGAGAGCGGCGATCGTGGCGTCGGCGTCGACCGCGATGGCGAGTCCGCGCTCGCCGGCGCCCAGGGTGATCTCCCGGCCGCGCAGCCGCTCGTCGGCGATCACCGGCCAGGCGGTGCTCGCGCCGAACGGGGTGATGGTGCCGCGCTCGTAGCCGGTGGCGGCGAGGGCGCCGGCCGCGTCCGGCATGGAGAGACGGTGCACCCCGAGCAGAGCGCGCAGCTTGGGCCAGGAGACGACCCGGTCGCCGGGGGTGAGCACGAACAGGTGGTCGTCCGCGCCCCGGCGGACCACGATCGTCTTGACCACGTCCGGGACGGCCACGCCCCGGGCGGCGGCGGCCTCCGCCAGGCTGCCGACCGGGCCGTGGCTGACCAGCCGGTAGGGCAGGCCGGCGGCGTCCAGGGCGGTGATCGCGGGCGACGGCATGCCCGCCACGGTAACCGCCCGGCCAGCCACTGGACGGGAAACGGCCCTCGTCGACATCCCACCGAATCCTGAGTACGGGCGTAAGGTGATCACATGCGCGCTGAGCGTGTGGATCCCTCGATTGACCATGATCAAGCGGTGGCCACGTTGCGGCGGTCGTACGCCGCGGTGCCCACTGGCGAGCCTGTCCGGCTTGCCAAACGGACCTCCAACCTGTTCCGCCCCCGGTCCGCTCCCCGAACTCCGGGGCTCGACGTGAGCGGCCTCGGCCGGGTGCTCTCGGTCGACCCGACCGGGCGTACCGCCGACGTGCAGGGCATGTGCACCTACGAGGATCTGGTCGACGCGACGCTGCCGCACGGGCTGATGCCGCTGGTGGTGCCGCAGCTACGCACCATCACCCTGGGCGGGGCGGTGACCGGCCTTGGGATCGAGTCGACCTCGTTCCACAACGGCCTGCCGCACGAGTCGGTACGAGAGCTGGACGTGCTCACCGGCTCCGGCGAGATCATCACCGCCCGGCGGGACGGCGAGCACGCCGATCTGTTCACCGCGTTCCCCAACTCGCTGGGCAGCCTCGGCTACGCCACCCGGCTGCGCATCGAGCTGCAGCCGGTCGGCCGGTACGTGGCGTTGCGCAACATCCGGTTCACCCAGTTGGAGGCGCTCACCGACGCGATCGCCGAGGTGACCGCGACCCGGTCCTGGGCCGGCGAGCCGGTCGACGCGATGGACGGGGTGATGTTCAGCCCCGGCGAGGCGTACCTGGTGCTGGCCACGTTCACCGACGAGGCCGAGCCGCCCAGCGACTACACCGGCCAGGCGATTTACTACCGGTCGCTGCGCCAGCGCACCCGCGACGTGCTCACCGCGTACGACTATCTCTGGCGCTGGGACACCGACTGGTTCTGGTGCTCGGCGGCCTTCGGCGCGCAGCACCCGGTGGTGCGCCGGCTCTGGCCGGCCCGCTACCGGCGCAGTGACGTCTATCACCGCCTCGTCCGGCTCGAGCACCGGCACCAGGTGGCGGCCCGGATCGACCGGCTGCGCGGCCAGCCGGTCCGGGAGCGGGTGGTGCAGGACGTGGAGATCCCGCTGGAACGTACGGCTGACTTCCTGCGCTGGTTCGCCGGCGCGGTGGGGATGAACCCGGTGTGGCTCTGTCCGTTGCGCCTACGCGAGCCGGAGGGTCCAGGTTCCGCGCGGTCCTGGCCGCTGTATCCACTCCGGCCGGGGCAGGACTACGTCAACATTGGGTTCTGGGGGAGCGTGCCGATCGCGCCGGGCGCCGCCGACGGCGACGTCAACCGCACGATCGAACGCAGGGTGTCGGAGTCGGGCGGGCACAAGTCGCTCTACTCCGATGCGTACTACGACCGGGACGCCTTCGATCGCCTCTACGGCGGCGAGACCTGGCGCGCGGTGAAGGACCGCTACGACCCGGACCACCGGCTGACGGGACTGTACGAAAAGGCGGTAGCACGAGCATGAGCCTGACCGACCGAGATCAGGGGGCGGCGAGCGTCCCCGCCACCCCGCCGGCGGGGGGCCGGCAACCGGTTCCGACTGTGGCGGATGTGGTCCGTGCCGTCACCGCCGGGCCGCTGCCGGTGCGGATCACCGGGTACGACGGCAGCGCCATCGGCCCGGCCGACGCCGGGATCACCCTGGCGATCCGCTCCGAGCGGGGCCTGTCGTACCTGCTCACCGCTCCCGGTGACCTGGGCATGGCCCGGGCCTACGTCAGTGGCGACCTGGCGTTGCAGGGAGTGCACGAGGGCGACCCGTACGAGGCGCTGCGGGTGCTCAAGGACGAGCTGCGGCTGCGCCCACCGTCGCTGACGGAGGGGCTGGCGTTGGCCCGCAGGCTGGGCTGGGAGCGGCTGCTGCCGCCGCCGGCCCCGCCGCAGGAGGCGCAGCCGCGCTGGAAGCGGGTGATGAACGGGCTGCGGCACTCGCGCGTCCGGGACAGCACCGCCATCTCGCACCACTACGACGTCTCCAACGCGTTCTACGAGAAGGTGCTCGGCCCGTCGATGACGTACACCTGCGCGGTGTACCGGTCCCCGGACGACTCCCTGGAGCAGGCCCAGGCGGCGAAGTACGACCTGGTCGCCGGCAAGCTGGCGCTCAAGCAGGGGATGCGGCTGCTCGATGTGGGCTGCGGCTGGGGTGGCATGGTCCGGCACGCCGCGCGCGAGTACGGCGTCAAGGCGCTCGGGGTGACCCTGTCGAAGGCGCAGGCCCAGTGGGCGCAGGCCGCGATCGAGCGGGAGGGGCTGACCGAGCTGGCCGAGGTGCGGCACCTGGACTACCGGGACGCGCCTGCGGAGCAGTTCGACGCCATCTCCTCGATCGGGCTGACCGAGCACATCGGGGTGCGCAACTACCCCGCCTACTTCGGGGCGCTGCGCGATCGGCTGCGGCAGGGCGGGCGGCTGCTCAACCACTGCATCACCCGGGCGGACAATCGGGCGCCGCACCGCTCCGGAGCGTTCATCGACCGGTACGTCTTCCCGGACGGTGAGCTGGCCGGGCCGGGTCGGCTGATCAGCGAGGTGCACGACGCCGGGCTGGAGGTGCACCACGAGGAGAACCTGCGCCAGCACTACGCGCTGACGCTGGCCGCCTGGTGTCGCAACCTGGTCGAGCACTGGGACTTCTGCGTCTCCGAGGTGGGCGCGGGCACCGCCCGCGTGTGGGGGCTGTACATGGCCGGGTCGCGGATGGCGTTCGAGCGCAACGGCATCCAGCTGCACCAGGTGCTGGCCACCCACAACGGCCCGGAGGGCCAGAGCAGCTACCCGCTGCGGCCCGACTGGCTGCCCTGACCGTCACCGCCTGAAGCCGCGCCGAAAAGTCGGCGCGGCTTTTGGCGAACCGATTGACAAACAAGTTTTGTACGTACAAACTGATTTTGCCATGAGAGACGTCCTGTACCTGGAGCAGATCGAGCAGGCCGAAGCCCTGCTCAAGCCGCAGCGCGTCGCGGTGCTGCGGCAACTGGCCGAGCCGCGCACCTGCACCGAGATCGCGGCCCGACTCGACCAGACGCCGCAGCGCGTCTACTACCACGTCAAGCAGCTCGTCGCGGCCGGCCTGGTCGACCTGGTCAACGAGCGCAAGGTCCGCGGCATCACCGAGGGCATCTACCAGGCCGCCGCCCGGTCCTACTGGCTCTCCCCCCGGCTGGTCGGCCGGATCGGGCTGCGCCGGGCCCGCGACGAGCTGAGCCTGGGCTACCTGCTCGACCTGATGGAGGAGGTCCAGGCCGACATCGCCGGCCTGGACCGGGCAGCGCCCGAGCTGCCCTCGATCGGGGTCTCCGGCGAGATCCGGGTGCCGGCCGAGCAGCGCCAGCAGTTCCTGCACGACCTGCAAACCGCACTTCAGGACCTGTTCACCCGCTACGGCGGCAGCGAAGGGGATGCCTTCAAGCTCGCCGTGGCCTGCTATCCGAAAGGGAACGACCATGAGTGAACCGATGAAGGTGCAGGCCCGCCTCTCCGCGCCCGTCGCGCGCGTCCGCCAGGCACTGACCGACCCGGCCGAGCTGCGACTCTGGCTGGCCGAGCACGCCGAGGTCGAGCTGCCCGAGCGGTACGAGTTCTGGGGCCGGTACACGCCCGAGGGCGACGCCCCGCACCAGCGACTGCTGCACGCCGACGACGACACGCTGCGCTTCAGCTGGCTGCTCGACGGCGTGGAGACCACCAGCGAGTTCCAGTTGACCGCCGAGGGCCCGGACAGCACCGTGCTGACGCTGACGCAGAGCCACTTCGACTTCGCCGAGGCGATGAGCGGCTCCAGCATCCGCGGCGTGCTGCAGACCTACTGGTCGCTGGCCATCGCCAACCTGGCCGCCCACCTGGAGGGCCGGTCACTGCTGCCGCGGACCGACTTCACCTCCGCAGACCTGCGCGGTGAGCTGGTCATCGCCGCCCCCGCCGACAAGGTGTGGCAGTCGCTGACCGACTCCGAGCAGGCCAGCGCCTGGTTCGGCTACCCGATCGGCATCGAGCCCTGGGTTGGCGGCCGATACGCCATGGGCGGCTTCGACGCCGGCTACGCGGCCAAGGTCATCGATCTGGAGCCGGGGCGGAGGATGAGCGTCGACTGGGGGCCGACGGGCATCACGAGCTGGGAGTTGGCCGAGTCCGGTGGGCGGACCACGCTGACCTTCGTGCAGAGCGGCTTCGACGAGGGCAACCCCCCGTACGGGGCCTGGACCGGGTCGGTGTCCGGGTTGGCCGAGCTGCGGCGCTTCCACGAGGTGCCGGACTGGCAGCCGATCTGGCTCCCCGCCGAAATCCCCGGCCTGGAGCCCGCGCCGACCGGAGCGGCCAGCTGACGCCGTGACACCCCTGGCGAGCGCCGGCCCACCGCACCACGGGCCGGCGCTCGCCGCGCGTCCGGCGGCGGTGCTGGTGATTTATCGGGCTGGAGTGGGTACTGGCTGGCGATGTTCTTCATCTTTGGTCTGCGTACCAAGGTCGACCGTTCCGGGGTCGTGCAGCAGGTCTGTCGCCACTGCGGCAACCACGCCGCGCAGGTGATCACCCGCCGATCGACCAAGTTCACCCTCTTCTTCGTCCCCCTCATCCCGGTGCGCACCCGGTACGCGCAGCAGTGCACGTTCTGCGGGGCGCAATATGAGATCTCCAAGTCCGACGCCGAGCGTCTCCCGGTCGGCTGAGCCGCAGATGGCCCGCTTCCTCTGCTGGCTGATCCGCCGGCCGCCGCCGTCCCCCGGCCCTCCGGTGCACACCGCTCCGCGCGCGCCCTGCACCCCCGGCCGGCGGAAGCACCGCCGCGCCCGCCGTCCCCTGGCCGGCACCAGGTTGCCCCGCTCGCCGTGGAACCGCTCCGCCGGCCGCTGACCACATCCGTCGCACACCCACCTCCGCCGCCCAGCTGGCGCGGGCACACCGGTCAGGTGTCAGCCATCGGTGCCGGGGCGAACAAGGGCGGCACCGGATCGGCCGCCTGGATCGCGGCAACGACCTGTGTCAGTTGTTGGTAGTCGCCGCTGGCCGCCCTGATGAGGGTGGCCGCATCGGCGTGGTTGCCGAGGTAGCACTCGGCGATGGCTCGCAGGAGAAACGCGACGCTGCACAGGTCCGGCGGGTCAACACCCGGCCGAATGTCGAGCAGCAGCGACCGCGCGTGCTCCGGCTGCTGGTTGAGCAGGTGGGCCAGGCTCATAGCGACCCGAGCGGACAACCTGTGCGGCTGCACGTGGAGGCCGATCTGGGCCAGTTCCGAGATCTCCAACACCTCTCGGTGTTCGACCGGCGATCTGTTCACCACTGCGGCGTGCAGGTACCACAACCCGAACTGGACGGTAAGCGCCTGCCCGATTGCGGCGGCGGCCATGGGATCGGTGCTGTCGGCGCGAGCCAGCGCCGCGAGCCGCTCGGCGTCGGCGATGAAGTCCGCCGCCGACTGCGCGTGCCCCGTGCTCCAGCGCCGTTGGAAGGCAGCGAGCGCGAGTCGAGGGTCGTTGCCGTCGCGAACCGGATCTCCGAGAAGATCGTCGTCAACGTCCCCTTGGGCAATCGCCCGCAACGTCCGGTATACCTCCTCCTGGTAGTAGCCCGCCCGTAGCGCGGCGCCGCTGGCCGTTGGCGCCAGGAGCCAGCGGAGCAGGTTGCGGCCGTCACTGTGGGGCGATATCCCGGGAATGAGATTGACCACCCCGAGCAGCACCGCAACAAGTGCTGCGCCGAGCAGTGCGACGCGGGTCAATGCCGTGCTCGTCAACGCCGTTGCGGCACCGAGCACCGCCGCAGTGCACAGGTTCGCCATCGGGCCACCGAGGTAGAACAGCACCATCCGCAGCGGTAACGCGGTCGCCGTCGACGGCGGGCGGACCGCCACTTCGCTCTGCCACCCGGTGAAGGGTGCGATCCGGACCGCGATGACCGGCAGACGCAGCAGCTTCGCCGCGACGAGGTGCCCGCACTCGTGCAGGACGACGTGCACCCACAACGACACGCAGGTGAAGGCAACGGCGGCGATCGCACCCGTCACGGACTCGGTGACGAGCAGCGCGAACGCCACCGCCTCCAACACCAGGAGGATGGACGCGGCGACCAGCCGTCGGCGGGTGAGGATCACCGGGAGATAGTACGGCCGGAACAAGTAAAGGCCCAGGTACTTGCCGTACGCACGTCGCACACCGCGACGCCGATCCAGGTTCGCGATGCCCGTCCGACTTCGCCATTATCTTTCTGCCGCCGATAGGGCGGTCATTGACGCCACTCGACCATGCCGATGATCTTGCATGGCGGATTCCGCCGCCACACACACCGGTTATCGCCGCCCTGGCGGCACTCGGCCTGCCCCATTTATGGGGCAGCTCGACAGGAGCGCGTACCAGGGCAGAGGGTCCGGGCCAGCGACACTCTCACCGCGCTCCGGGACGAGATCAGCGCACGGCCGCTCCTGTGTGGCCGGACCAGCTCGATTTGCGCGGCCGTCCGGACCTTGGCGGGCACCCCGGGCGCTGGCTAGGCTTTCGGGGTTTGCCGTGGTCAGGTCCGCCGAGGGTGCACGCACGACGAAGAGCCGGAGCGACCGTGTCGCGACAGGACGTGAAGCAGGCTGCGGGGGAGTCCACCCCTGCCGAGCCGAACGGCGTGCCGCCGACCCTCACCGAACCGACCCTGCTGACGCCGGGCCCACGGGTGCCGGCCGCCGGGCCGGCCACTGCCGTCGCGCCGGCCCGGCCGGGACGCGCTGGGCTGACCGCTGTGGCTGCGGTCGTTCTCCTGGAGGCGTTCTGGCTGGTTGCCGCACTGCCCGGCGCCGCGCTGGTCAGCGACCTGGGTGGGCTGCTGGTCGCCGGCTGGGCCACCGTCGCCTGCGCCCGGGTGGTCCGCCGTCATCCGGCCCCGCTGCGCCGGTTCTGGACGCTGCTGGCGGTCACCATGGCGCTCGCGGCATTCGGCCGGGCGATCTGGACGGTGCAGCGGCTCGGCGGCGGCGACCTGCCGCACACCCCGCTGGTCGGGGCGGTCTTCACGGCCGGCATCCTCACCGGCACCGCCGCGCTGCTCTGCTCGCCCTCCGCGCCACGGACCGCCGTCGGGCGGGCCCGGACGCTGCTGGACGGGGTGATCGTCGCGCTGGCCCTGGTGCCGATCGGCTGGGTGCTGGTGTTCCGGGGCATCGCCGCCGCCGAGCTGGCCGATCCGGCGCGCACCCTGGGGCTGCTCTACCCGATGTTCGACCTGATGCAGCTCACGATCCTGGTCGCGGTCTCCGGCCCGGCCCGACAGGTGTGGCGGCCGATGAGCGTGCTCGCGGCGAGCCTCACCATCCGGGTGGTCGCCGACGTCGTCTACGTCTCGCTGGTCGCGCGCGGCGACTACGCCGCCGGTCACCCGATCGACCTGTGCTGGCCGCTGAGCTACCTGCTGATCGGCCTGGCGACCCGGAACCCGCCGCCGCTGGACTGCGACGGCACCGACGACACCCCCGAGTCACCTCCGCCGCCGTGGTGGCGGGTGGCGCTGCCGTACCTGCCGGTCGGAGGGGCCATCATCGCGGTGGTGCTGGCCCGCCGCCCAACCGGGCAGACCCCACAACTGGTCTTCGTGACCATGATGGTGCTGCTGGCCGCCCTCGCCCTGCGCCAGGGGCTGGCCGCCAACGAGAACCTGCGTCTGGTGGCCCGGCTGCGCCGGCTCGCGTACGGCGACCAGCTCACCGGGCTGCCCAACCGGCTGCTGTTCAACCGGAGGCTGCGCCTGGCCCTGCGTGACGGCCGGCCGGTGGCCGTACTGCTGCTCGACCTGGACGGGTTCAAGCAGGTCAACGACCGGTTCGGGCACGCCACCGGCGACACCCTGCTGACCGGGCTGGCGGCCCGGATGCGAGCCGCGGTGGATGGCGACGGCACCATCGCCCGGCTCGGCGGGGACGAGTTCGCGGTGCTGGTCGACGGCGACCGGCCCGTGCCCCCCGAGCGGCTGGCCCAACGGCTGCTGGATGCCCTGCAACCCTCCGACGGCGACGACGACGTCGGCGTGCACCCGTCGGCGAGCATCGGCATCGCCGAGTACGGCCCGCAGCACGCCTCCCACTCCGACCTCC
Organism: Micromonospora sp. NPDC000668; assembly: GCF_042897975.1. NCBI lineage: Bacteria > Bacillati > Actinomycetota > Actinomycetes > Micromonosporales > Micromonosporaceae > Micromonospora > Micromonospora sp. NPDC000668. The sequence goes on along the minus strand of NZ_JBIAYP010000002.1, from coordinate 121,752 downwards.
TGCGCGACGCCGACATCGCCATGTACGCGGCCAAAGCGGCCGGCAAGTCCGCCTACCGGACGTGCACCCCGGCGCTGCGCGAGTCGGCCGTCTCCCGGGCCGAGCTGATCGCCGACCTGCGCCGGGCGGTCGACGAGCAGCAGCTGCACCTGGAGTTTCAGCCCATCGTCGACCTGGCCACCGGCGCGGTGCGCAGCGCCGAGGCGCTGGTGCGCTGGCGGCACCCCCGGCTCGGGATGCTGCCGCCGGCCCGGTTCCTGCCGCTGGCCGAGGAGACCGGGCTGATCCTGCCGATCGACCGCTGGGTGATCCACGAGGCGTGCCGGGCTGCGGCGACCTGGCGGGACCGGGCGCCGGACGCGACCGTGGCGGTGAACATCGCCGCGGCGCACCTGCGCCGGCCGGACCTGATCGCCACGGTCACCGCGGCCACCGCCAGCGCGGGGCTGGCGCCGCGCGCGTTGACCCTGGAGCTGACCGAGTCGGCGCTGATCGAGGGGACCGACGCGGTGCTGGAGCGGCTGCGCCAGCTCCGGGAACTGGGCATCCAGATCGCCATCGACGACTTCGGCACCGGTTACTCCTCGCTGAGCTATCTGCACCGCATCCCGGCCACCGAGCTGAAGATCGACCGCTCGTTCGTGGCCCGGTTGGGGGCGGACGACCGGGCGTACGCCACGGTGGAGATGGTCACCCGGCTGGCCGGCGCGTTCGACCTGGCGGTGGTGGCCGAGGGCGTGGAGACCGAGCGCCAGCACGAGGCGGTCGCCGCGATCGGCTGCCCGCGCGGCCAGGGCTATCTGTACGGGCGACCGGACGGCCCCGCCATGGTGGGTCAGAATCGGGCTTGACCCTCACGTAGCGGCAGGCGAGAGCCTGGTTTCCGGAAGGGAGGGGAACCATGGCGTACACGGTGGGTCAGGTGGCGAAGGTGGCCGGCGTGACGGTACGGACGCTGCACCACTACGACGAGATCGGGTTGCTCTCGCCGAGCGGACGGACCACGGCCGGCTACCGCCGCTACGACGACGCGGACCTGGAACGTTTGCAACTCGTCCTGTACTACCGGGAGCTGGGTTTCCCGCTTGAGGAGATCGCCGCGATCATCGACGACCCGGCGGCCGACCCGGCCGCGCACCTGCGTCGCCAGCACGACCTGCTGACGGTGCGGATCAAGCGGTTGCAGGAGATGGTCACGGCGATCGAGTTCGCGATGGAGGCGAGCAAGTTGAACATCCAACTCACCCCGGAGGAGCGGTTCGAGGTCTTCGGCGACTTCAACCCGGAGGAGCACGAGGCCGAGGCGGAACAGCGCTGGGGCGACAGCGAGGCGTACCGGGAGTCGAACCGGCGGGCCTCCCGCTACAGCAAGGACGACTGGCTGCGGATCAAGGCGGAGAACGAGGACTGGGGCCGGCGGATCGTCGCGGCGCTGGCCTCGGGCGCGCCAGCGGACAGCCTGGAGGCGATGGAGCTGGCCGAGGAACACCGGCAGATCATCAGCCGCTGGTTCTACGAGTGCTCGTACGAGGTGCACACCGGACTGGCCGACATGTACCTGGCCGACGAGCGGTTCACCAGGCACTACGAGAACATCGCACCGGGCCTGGCCGCGTACCTGAACGAGGCGATCCACGCCAACGCGATCAGCCGCGCCTGATCGGGCGGGGCGCAGACCCGGAACAGCGGCCGGTGCGGTCCGGCTACTCTGGCCGGACCGCACCGCGGTCAGCGTCGATCGGCCACCGGCCGGCGGGCGTGCCGCCCGGGGGGAGATGACCGTGAAGAAGCCGAAGCTGGTCGCCGCTGGCGCCATTCTCGCCGTGGCGGTAGCCGCCGGGGCGTGGGCCCTGGTCGCCACCGGCGACGAGCCGGACGCGGGCCGTCCGGCGGCCGACGCGTCACCCGCCCCGGCCGCGACCGATCCGGTCAGCGTGCTGGTCGCCGCCGCCGGGAAGGTCGACCAGCAGACGTACAAGCTGACCGTGAGCACCGGCGGGGCATCGGGCGGGGACGGCACGGTGCTGCTGTGGGACCCGAAGGCGCGGCGTGGTCTGGAGACCACCTCGCTCAAGGTGCCCACCGGCGAGGTGAAGATCGAACGCCTGACCACCGGGCCGGACGTCTACGTGCGGGTCACCGCCCCGGACCGCCGGATCCCGGTCTGGGACGGCAGCACCTGGTGGCACGTCGGCGCGCCGGGTGCCCCGGCCGGCAAGCAGGGCCTGGACAACACCCGGCTGGCCGGCACGCTGACCGCGCCGGCGCAGGTCCGGCAGACCGGCGTCCGGGAGTACGCCGGCACGCTGGACCTGCGCGAGAGTGGCGAGGTGCTGGGCAGCGGGGTCGGAACGGTGCTCGGCGAGCGGGCCGGGGCGGTGCCGTTCACCGCCACCGTCGACGAGCAGGGGCGGCTGGTCCGCTACCGGATCGAGCTGGCCAGCGAGCAGTCGCAGACCGCGCAGCTGGACCTGACGTACTCGGACTTCGGGCTGTCGGTGGCGGCCGACCCGCCGGCGGCCGACCTGGTCGGCGAGGACCCGCCGGAGAACATCCCCGGCGCCTGACGCCCGGCTCACTCCTCGTACGCCCCGCCCGCCGGGGTGACCAGGAAGTCGTAGACGGTGCGGGCCATCCGGCGGACCGTCTCGTCGCCGGTGTCCATCGGCCCGGCGGTGAGGAACGCGACGGCGGTCTCCGAGCCGGGGATCAGGTAGTAGCCGACGTCGTGTGAGGCATCCGGCAGGTCACCGGTCTTGTGCGCCACCGGCACGCCGGGCGGCAGCGCCGCCGGGATCTTGGTGTTCAGGGTCTGCTCCCGCATGAAACCGATCATCAGGTCGCGGGAGGCGGGAGTGAGGATCTCGCCGTCCCAGACCGCGCCGAGCAGCGAGACCACGTCGTCCGGGCTGGTGTAGTTCTCCTCGCCGCGCAGCGCGGCTGCGCTGTCGAGCATCCGGCGGGCCAGGATGGTCGAGCGCTGGTTCATCGAGTCGATCAGCGCGTTGACCGGGGCGAACCCTCCCAGGTAGGTGATCAGCACGTTCGCGGCGATGTTGTCGCTGTACTTGATCAGGTACTGGGCGAGCCGGTGCAGGGTGACCACCTGTGGGAACGTCTCGAACTGCAGCTGGCCGGTGCCGCCGACCACGTCCGCCGGGGTGACCAGCACGCCGTCGTCGAGGGAGACCTGTCCACAGTCGACGCGGCGGAGCAGCTCGACCAGGATCCACAGCTTGATCACGCTGGCGGCCTTGGGGCGGAGTGCCCCGTTGACCGCGATCTGCTGATCGCCGTACCGGCCGGACAGGTCGCGGACGGTGACCCCTGCCGGGTTGAGGCTCGCGTCGGCGACCACCCGGGCGAGTTGCCCGCTGAGCGGGAACAGTCGGGCTCCCGCCACCGGGTCGGTGGGCGGCTGCGGGCTGGTGACCACCACGCCGGTCCGCTCGGTCGGCGGGTGGTGCCGCCGGGTCACCGCGAGCGTGCCCTCGGTTGGGGTCATCGGGACTGGCGTCACCCGTCCGGGCGGCCATGTCCTGACAAGCGCTCAACCCTGGATGAGGCCCGTGGGCAGGCCGGGTGCCAGCCGGCGCATCGAGGTGAAGGTGGGCACGAGCGCCTCGTACAGCTCGGCGAAGAGCGGCAGAAGCGCCGCGTACGTGGCGGCGGCGGCCGGGTCGGGGCGGACCGTCTCCTCGATCCGCACGAGGTCGCAGGCCACGTCGATGCTGGGGATCAGCCCCAACGCCTGCATGCCGAGCATGGCCGCGCCGAAGCTCGACCCCTCGGGCCCGGTCGGGAAGCTCACCGGCAGGCCGAGCACGTCGGCGAGCATCTGCCGCCACAGGCCGCTGCGGGCGAAGCCGCCGCCAGCCCGGACCTCACGGACCTCGTTGCCGGCCGCGCGCACCGAGCTGAGCACCAGCGCGAGCTGCTGACAGACCCCCTCCAACGCGGCGCGCACCAGGTGCTCGCGGCGGTGCCCGTGGGTCAGCCCCACGTACGCGCCGCGGGGCAGCGCGCTCCAGTGCGGCGCCCGCTCGCTGTGCAGGTACGGCAGCATGATGAGCCCGCCCGAGCCGACCGGTGCCCGGGCCGCCAGTGCGACCAACTCCACCTCGGAGTGCGGGCCCAGGTCCGGGGCGAGCGCTTCGGAGGCCCAGCGGAGCACGATGCCGCCGTTGTTGATCGCGCCGCCGACCGTCCAGCGATCCTCGGTCAGCGCGTAGCAGAACACTCCGCCGAGCGGGTCCACGCCGGGCCGCTCGACCATCACCCGCATCGCGCCGCTGGTGCCGATCGAGCAGGCCACCATGCCGGGGCGTACCGCGCCCAGGCCCAGGTTCGCCAATGGCCCGTCGCCGGCGCCGACCACCACCGGGGTGCGCTGCGGCAGGCCGGTCGCCGCCGCGGCCTGCGGGGTGAGCCCGGGCAGTACGGCGGTGGTGGAGACCAGTTGGGGCAACTGCTCCTCGGTGATGCCGGCGATGGCCAGTGCCTCGCTGTCCCACTCCAGCTTGTGGATGTCCATCAGGCCGGTGCCCGAGGCGACGGAGTGGTCGGTGACCAGCACCTCGCAGAGCCGCAGCAGCACCCAGTCCTTGATGCCGACCCAGTGCGCGACCCGTTCGAAGAGTTTCGGCTCCTGCTCGGCGAACCAGAGCAGCTTGGGCAGCGGCGCCATCGGGTGCATCGGCGTCCCGGTGCGTCGGTGCAGGGCCAGCCCGGACGGCACCGCCCGTAGCCGTTCGGCTTGCCGGCTGGATCGCGCGTCGGCCCAGGTCACGGACCGAGTGAGCGGAACGCCGTCCGCGTCCAGACCGATCAGGCTGTGCATGGCGGAGCCGAACGACAGCCCGGCCACCGGCTCGGACAGTTCGGCCACCACCGCGCGGATCGATATCAGCACCGCGTCGAGGATGACCTGCGGGTCCTGCTCGGCGTACCCGGGCTGCGGGTCGTCCAGCGGGTAGCCGGCCGTGTGGCTGGCGAGCTCTCGGCCAGTGGTGCCGTACGCGACGACCTTGGTGCTGGTGGTGCCGATGTCGACCCCGATCACCACCCCGGGCCGGGTTTCCTGCGGCACGACCCTCACCCCCTCCGTACGGCGGCATCGCCACCCGGCTGCGGCTGACGTTACCGAGCGAGACGGCGCTCCGGACCGAATGAGTGTCGGCAGCAGTATCGCCCTATCGTGCAATTTGCTCCGCCGATCGGATACTTCGCCCTTTTTTGGCGTGTCCGGGCGGCGCGCCGCCGCTGTTAAAAGGTGTGACACCCCGGTTGGTGGCCAGCGCGGCGGAGGAGTCGGCGTGGCAAAGACTGATTCGACGGGTTCCACATGGCGGTACCGGTGGGCGCGCCGGCAGAACGTTCGGCGGGTCAGCACGTTCCGCGGCGCCGAGGCGGCGTGGCGGCGACGCGACGACGAGTTGCGGCGGCTGCGTGCCCTGGCCGCCGACTTCCAGGGCTCCGCGGCGGCCGGCGCCGGCCTACCGTTGGAGCTGGCCGGCGACGAGGTGGTGCTCTGGGCGCTGCCCGCCGCGCAGCTCGTCGAGGTGCGGCACACCACGGTGCTGCCCGCGCCGGACCTCACGGTCGCCCCGCCGGCCGGGCCGTTGCGCCAGCGTCGCCCGGACGGCGTCCGGGTCGCCGACGCCGGCATGGCGGTGATCACCAGCCGTCGACTGGTGCTGCTCGGCGGGCGCGGCCGGCGCGACTGGGCGTACGGCCGGATGACCGGCCTGGGCCACGACCCGGCGGCGCCGGTGACCCTGATCCAGGTGCTGGACCGGCGGCGGACCTCCGGGTTGATGCTGCCCACCGACGCGGCGGCGGACTTCCGGTTCAAGCTCACCCTGGCCTTCGCCGACGCGATCGAGCAGCGTCCGGCGGTGCTCGCCCAGCTCGACGAGCTGATCGCCGAGCACGCCCAGCTCAAGCCGTTCCGGCCGGCCGCGGCCACTCCCGGGCAGGCCCGGCTCTCCGCGCTGGTGCCGGGCGGCCGGCGAACCGTCGCGGTTGCCGCGGCCGTGGCGCTGCTGGTGCCGGCCGCGCTGTTCGAGTCGGACCCGTCCGACCCGAACGGCGGCGCGGAGGTCGCCGTCGCGGCCACCCCGGCGTCCAGTGCCAGCGCAGTCCCCGCGCTGCTCTACCCGGCGGCCCCGCCGCCCTCGCCCCGCACGACACCGAAGCCGACGAAGTCGCCGCGCCCGTCGCCCACGGCGAGCCGGGACCAGCGCTGCGGCGCGCCGGAAAACCCGCTGGGGTACGACTTCTGCGGCGGAACCCGGATCCGTCGGCCGGCCACTGAGGTCTGCGACTGGTTCGACTGCGTGCCGCAGTTCTGGTCCGGTCGGGGTTACCTGGTGCAGTGCCGCGACGGTTCGGTCAGCCTGAACGGTGGCCGGTCGAACGCCTGCACCGAGCACCGGGGTGTGCGGCGAACCATCTGGAAGTGACCGTTTAATGCCGGTTTCCGCCCGCTCGTCGACTTCGGTCGGTCAGAATTGGCCGGATGGAGATCCGGTCCGACGACGGTGCCCGGCTGAGGATCCGCCCGGTGGGCTACCAGCCCGGCATCGACCCGCCCGACGACCCCGACCGGTCCGCACCCGGTTGGCGCGACTGGCTGCTCATCGAGGTCGACGCCCGTACCGCTGACGGTCAGACCTGGTCGCATCACTACCCGAGTCTCCTGGTGGAGGAGGCCCGCGCGCTCGGCAGTTGGCTGCGGGGGCAGGCGGAGGCCGCCGTCGGCCCGAACCCGCCCTCGGCGGTGGTCAGCTTCACCGAACCCAACCTGACCCTGCGAACGCGGGTGATCCGCCGCCGCCGGCTGGAGTTGACCGTCGAGTTCTCCGCCGAGTCGCTGCCACCGTGGATGCGCCGCCCGACCACCGCGATCTACCCGCTGATCCTCACCGTCTCCGCGGACGCGCTGGCGGTAGCCGCCGAGCAGTGGGCCGGGCACTGCGAGGCGTACCCGCCGCGCGCGCCGTCGCGGTTCCCGGCCCGAGGCCCGCTGCCCGGGCCTATGACGCACCGCCGACGCGCCGGCTGACCGGCCAGCCGCGCCTCCCCGCAGTCGCGGCACGGCCCGCCGCCGATGTCGTTCCTTGTCTCGGCGGTACCGGGCTGCTCTGATGGGCGGTCATGGGGGATGAGCAGGTGCACCGCACCATCGAGACGGTGTGGCGGATCGAGGCCGGGCGGGTGATCGCCGCCCTGGCCGGACTGGTGCGCGACGTCGGCTGGGCCGAGGAGTTGGCGCAGGACGCCCTGGTCGCAGCCCTGGAACAGTGGCCACGCGACGGCGTACCGGCCAACCCGGGCGCCTGGCTGACCACAGTCGGCAAGCGGCGGGCGATCGACGCGCTACGCCGCCGGAGCCTGCTGGAACGCCGGGTCGCCGAGCTCGGGCACGACCTCGGCGACGAGCAGTTCACCCCGGACTTCGACGCCGCCTTCGAGGAACGGATCGACGACGACCTGCTGCGCCTGGTCTTCACCGCCTGCCACCCGGTGCTGTCGCCGCAGGCGCGGGCGGCGCTGACCCTGCGGATGCTCGGCGGCCTGAAGACCGAGGAGATCGCCCGGGCGTTCCTGGTGCCCGAGACGACCGTCGCGCAGCGGATCACCCGGGCCAAAAAAGCCCTGGCCGACGCGAAGGTGCCGTTCGAGGTGCCCGGCGTCGCGGAGCGCGGCGAACGGCTTGCCTCCGTGCTGGAGGTGATCTACCTGATCTTCAACGAGGGCTACTCGGCGACCGCCGGCGACAACTGGATGCGCCCGGCCCTCTGCGCGGACGCGCTGCGCCTGGCCCGGGTCCTCCAGGGACTGATGCCCGACGAACCGGAGGTGCACGGGCTCGCCGCGCTGCTGGAGATCCAGGCGTCGCGCACTGCGGCCCGGGTCGACCCCACCGGCGAGCCGGTCCTGCTCATGGAGCAGGACCGGGGACGCTGGGACATGATGCTGATCCGCCGGGGCCTGGCCGCGCTGGACCGGGCCCGCGCCGCCGACGGACCGCCCGGCCCGTTCACCCTCCAGGCGGAGATCGCGGCCTGCCACGCGCGGGCGCGTACCCCGCAGGAGACGGACTGGGCGCGGATCGCGGCCGGCTACGCGGAGCTGGCCCGGGTCGTGCCGTCGCCGGTCGTGGAGCTGAACCGGGCCGTCGCGGTCTCCTTCGCCGACGGCCCGGCCGCCGGCCTGGACCTGGCCCGGGCGCTGGCCGACGAGCCGGCGCTGGCCGGCTACCACCTGCTGCCCAGCGTGCTCGGGGACCTGTTGGCGAAGCTGGGCCGCTACGACGAGGCGCGGTTTGAGTTCGCCCGGGCCGCTCAGCTCACCAGCAACGAACGCGAGCGTGCGTTGCTGCTCGTCCGCGCCGCTGACTGCGCCCGGGGCGTCGCGCCGACCCGCTGAAAAATCGCCGGAAGAAATGTCAGCCGCCATGTCGTATCCCGACCGAACCGCTCGACGCGTCAGTGGAAGCCGGCTCGCACCGGCGCACGAGACCGGCCACCGGCCGGTCGGGACAGATGAGGAGATCGGCATGACGACGACGGCAAACGCGATGGGCGCAGGGTCCGCGGTGGCGGGCGTCGGCTCCCGGCGTACGACGACAAGGGCGCTGCTGGCCGGCGGGGCCGCCGCCGGTCCGCTGTTCGGGGTGGTGGCCGCGGCCCAGGTGCTCACCCGCGACGGGTTCGACCTGAGCCGGCAACCGCTGAGCCTGCTCGCCCTCGGCGACCTGGGCTGGATCCAGATCACCAACTTCGTGGTGACCGGACTGCTCGCCCTGGCCGGCGCGGTCGGGCTACGGCGGACGCTGCGCGGCGAGCCCGCCGGAACGTGGGGGCCGGCGCTGGTTGCCGTGCACGGTGTCGGGCTGATCATCGGCGGGGTGCTGGTCTCCGACCCGAGCATGGGTTGGCCGACCGGCGCGCCGGAGGGTGCGCCGGAGACGCTGAGCTGGCACGCCGTCGGCCACGGCGTCGGCGCTGCGCTGGCCTTCGGATCGCTGACCATCGCCTGCCTGGTCTTCGGCCGCGGCTGGTGGCGGGCCGGGCAGCGCGGCTGGGCGGCGTTCTCCCTCGGCTGCGCGTTGCCCGTCGTCGTGGTGCTGGCCTGGCCCGACCAGGACACCGTCAGCGTCCGGATGGCGCTCGCCTGCGCCGTCATCTTCGCCTGGCTGACCGCGCTCTGCGGCCGGCAGCTCGCCCGCTGACCGTCGTTTCATCGATCACGAGAGGACCGAACCGATGCGCTACATGCTGATGCACAAGCTCAACGAGAACCTGCCGGGGGCGTTCGACCCGAGCCCGGAGTTCATCGCCCGGATGGAGGCCTTCATGAAGGAGGTGGCACAGTCCGGGATACTGCTCGCCGCCGAAGGGCTGTGCGAGACCTCCAAGGGCGCCACCCGGATCACCGTGACCGGCGGCAAGACCACCGTCACCGACGGGCCGTTCACGGAGACCAAGGAGCTGATCGCCGGATTCGCGCTGGTGGACGTGCGCTCCCAGGAGGAGGCGGTGCAGTGGGGGCGGCGGTTCGCCGACGTCTTCGCCGAGACGATCGGCGAGGTCGAGGTGGACATTCGCCGGGTCTACGAGGCGCCGGAGGCCGGCCATACGACCTGATCCGGCCACGCCGTGCCGCCGCCGTGCCGCCCGTGCGGCTCGGCGGCGGCTTTGCCCGGCTCGGCGCGCGACAGTGTCGGACGGTCGTGATACCTCTGCGGTTTATCGATACTCCAGAGTCATCACGCTCGGGCGGCACCTCCGCCCGGAAGGGAGCCCGGGATGCCCGGCTACGTGCAGCTCGGCGAGGTCAACACGTTCTACGAGCGCGATGGCGCGGGGGAGCCGCTGGTGCTGCTGCACCCCGGCTTCGCCGACTCCCGGGCCCTCGGGCAGAACGTGCCGGGGCTGGCGAAACGGTTCACCGTCTACCGACCGGACCGGCGCGGGCACGGTCGTACCCCCGATGTGGGCGGCCCGATCAGCTACCAACTGATGGCCGAGGACACCATCGCGTTCCTGGAAAAGGTGGTCGGCGGGCCGGCGCACCTGGTCGGGCACAGCGACGGCACCCCGGTCGCGCTGCTGGTGGCGCTGCGCCGCCCCGACCTGGTCCGCCGGCTGGTGCTCGCCGCCGGGGTGTTCCACCACGACGGCTGGATCGACGGCGCCGTCGACCTCGACGAGGAGACCGTCGCGTTCTTCGTGCGGTACCACGGCGAGGTGTCACCGGACGGGCCGCAGCACTTCCCGATCGTCAAGGCCAAGCTGGACCGGATGCACCACGAGGAGCCGACGGTGACCGTCGCCGACCTGGCCGGCTACCCCGGCCCGGCGCTGGTGATGGTCGCCGACGACGACGAGGTCCGCGTCGAGCACACCCTGGCGCTGCGCGACGGGCTGCCGCGGTCGCAGCTCGCCGTGGTGCCGGGCACCAGCCACGGCCTGCTCGCCGACAAGCCCGACCTGTGCAACCGCCTCATCATCGACTTCCTCACCGAGCCGCTCGAATCGGCGGCCAACCCGGATGGCGCGGCCGGCAACGACCACGGGTAGGGTGACGTCCGTCAGCCACGAGAGGAGGTGAGCCCGGTGAACACCCACTGTCACGTCTGGGCGCTCCACTCGGCCGTCCCCCTCAGCTGACCATTCGCGTCGGGGAGCGCCCTCCTTATCGGAGGACCAATGTCTATCTCCCCGTTCCGCATCGACGTATCCGATGCGGTCCTCGACGACCTGCGGGCACGACTGGCCCGTACCCGCTTCACCGAACGCAGCGGCAAGCAGCCGTGGCAGGGCGGCGTCGACCCCGACTACCTGCGGGACCTGGTGTCCTACTGGCGCGACGGGTTCGACTGGCGGGCCCGCGAGGCTGAACTCAACGCCTACCCACACCACCTGGCCCTCGTCGGCGGCCGGAAGCTGCACTTCCTGCACGTCCGCGCGGCCCGTCCGGCCGGTACGCCCGCGCCGTTGCCCCTGATCCTCAGCCACGGCTGGCCCAGCAGCTTCGTCGAGATGCTGCCCCTGGTCGACCGGCTGACCGACCCCGCCCGGTACGGCGGCGACCCCGCTGACGCGTTCGACGTAGTGGTGCCCTCGCTGCCCGGCTTCGGCTTCTCGGAGGTGCCTGACGAGCCGGTGACCCGGGCCGTCCTCGCTCGGACGCTGCACGAGTTGATGACCGACGTGCTCGGCTACGAGCGTTACGGCGCCTTCGGCGGCGACGTCGGCGGGGTGGTCACCGGCTGGCTGGGTGCCCTGTACCCGGAACAGGTCGCCGGCATCCACATGATCCACCCACCGTTCCCGGCCAGCTTCGACGCCCGTCCGCTCTCCCCGGCCGAGCAGGCGTACCTGGACGCCGAAGCCGCGTACGACGAGACCGACGGCGGCTACAGCGCCATCATGGGCACCCGGCCGGACACCCTCGCGGCGGCGCTCGCCGACTCACCGGCCGGGCTGGCCGCCTGGCTCGTCGACAAGTACCGGGACTGGAGCGACAACCACGGTGACCTGGCGAACAGCTTCGACCGGGACACCCTGCTCACCATCATCACGCTGTACTGGGCCACCGACACGATCGGCTCCTCGTTCCGGCAGTACTTCGACTTCGACCACAACACCCCACGGCCCGACATCACCGTGCCCGCCGCCTTCACGGTGAGCACCGAACCCTCGCAGGCCAACCTCCCCAGAGAGATCGCCGAGCGGGCCTGCACCGACATCCGGCACTGGAGCGAACCGGGCCGGGGCGGGCACTTCATGCCGCTGGAGGAGCCGGACCTGCTCGCCGGTGAGATGAGGCAGTTCTTCACCTCGCTGCGCCCGTACTGACCGGCAGGGGAGCCGGGCCGGCCGGCGCCCTGGCTGACTAGCGCCCGGCGTGGCCGGCGGCTGTTTCGGTTGTCACCGGAACAGCCGCCGGCACCCGGGCTACGCGCCGAGCGACGCCTTGGCGGCGTCGATGGCGTCGAGCAACTCCTCCTGGTACTCGAAGCCCTCCTCGACGACGGCCATGTTCACTCCGCATTCGCGCTGCCGCGCCCGCAGCAGCGTCTCCTCCACCGGAGCCACCGGGAAGGCCAGCGGGTCGAGGCCGGGAGCCCCGGCCACGTCGTCGTCGACCAGGAGCCACTTGTTGTGCTCGTCGTAGCCGACCACCCCGGCGGCGATTCCCCTGGCCCACTGGTCGAAGAGCCCGGCCAGGCTGGTGGCGGCACGGACGGACTCCCAGGCGTCTTCCGAGATCACGTAACGCCAGATCTCACCCTCGTGCTCGCCCGCGAGGACGAACGTGTAGAGGAGGAAATCGAAGTGGAACAGGGGCAGTTGCTGCCGCCAGGGGAACGGCGTGCCGATCGACAGCCCCAGATAGTCCAGCGCGTCCCCGCCCTCCGGCCATGGCATCCGCCATCCGGCATTGGGCAGCAACCGCCGGTCGGGCCATCGCTGCGACTGCAACCAGGTCAGCTGCTCCGCCACGTGATCCACCCCGAAGATCCGGTAGACCACGTCCGGCGGCTGCCCGGCCGGCGACTCGCCCTGGTCGGGCCAGTCGAGGCCGGCAGCCGTCGCCGCGACGCGGTACTCCCGCACCGCGTCGCCCAGCACACGCATGTCGTCGAGCATCAGGAAGCTCCTCGGCTACGGGGGCCACGGGGGTCATGCAGAGGGTGTGCCGCTGATGGTTGATTGGCTAAGCGATCCTATGTGTTACTTTCTCGGTCATGTCGTTGCTGCGTCTGGGTCCGGCTGCGGAGTACATCGGTGTGCATCCTGTGACTTTGCGTCGGTGGGCGGATGAGGGTCGTGTGGCGGTGACGTGGGTGGGTCGGGAACGTCGGTTCGACTCTGCGTTGCTGGACGTGTTCGTGGGTCGTGGTGAGGCGGAACGGCCGCGGCGTGAGGCGTTGTATGTGCGGGTGTCGGGTACGACGGGTCAGGAGTCGTCGCTGGTGGCCCAGGAGGCGGAGCTGAGGGCTACGGCTGCCGGCGAGGTGGTGGCGATGTTCAGGGACAGGGCGTCTGGGCTGCGGGAGAACCGGCCGGGTCTGACGCGGCTGTTGAAGGCAGCGGCGGCGGGCGAGTTCACGGTGGTGAGAGTGACCCACAGCGACCGTCTGGCCCGGTTCGGCACCGCCTGGTTGAGCGCTCTGCTTGCCCGTGACGGGGTGAGCGTCGAGGTGCTGTATTCGAAGGGTTCGGCCGGTGGGATCGAGGAACTGTTAGACGACTTTATGTCCCTGGTGGCAACGTTCGCTGGCCGGATGTACGGGATTCGGTCGCGTGAGGCCAAGCGCCGGCTGCTGGCAGCCGCGGGTGAGGGCGTGGGGTAGTGGCTGGCTCCTGGCTGACGTCGACCGCGACGTGCACGGCGTACCGGGCGGTGTGCGGCGGTACGCCCGACGCGCCGGGTGTGCGGGTGCCGGTGGCGGGGCGGGTGTTTGCCGAGCGGGTGGGGTGGCTGGCGGACCTGGTGCGGGGCATGGCCGATCAGGTGATCGCCGCGCATTGGTCGGATGCGGATCTTGCGTTGCTTGCGGCTGGGGTCGGCGTTGATGGGCGGCGTCTGCCGGCCAGTGGGTGGATGGCGTTGCGCCGGCTCGGCTGGGGTGCGGTGGCGGCGGCGGGTGTGGTGGTGTCGGACCGGGTTCGTCGCATCGCCGAGGAGGAAGCCGCCCGGGCTCTGCGTCTGGGATGTCACCGTCACGCGGTCGTTGCCGCGCTGCTGGCGACGTGGCCGGCCGATCCATTCGCCCGGACCGATGGCGAATGGTCGGCGTTGCGGGCGGCGCTACCCGAAGGATGCGATACCGCGACGATCCGCAACCGCACCCGGCAGATCGCCGGATACCTTGGCGTGCATGGGCGGCTGCCCGCGGACGTGTGTGAGTTGGAGGGTCCGCCGGTTGTGGCGCGGCAGGTGAGCCTGGCCGCGGCCGACCGGCAACAGGTCGTCGTCGACCGGGTCGACGACCGCATGGTGCGGGTGTGCTCGCAGCTTCCGACATGTGCGGGGCCGGTCTCGTACCGTGACTGGGTGTGGCATGCCTTCGACGTGGTGCTGCCGGTGATCGTGCCCGCCGGGGTGAAGGTGTGTACTCCGACGGTGCGGCCCCGCGATGGCAGAGTTCGTGTCGACCTGCCGTGGCGGGCCCCGCACACGCCGCCGCCGGTAGACGGGCACACGCGGGGGCTGGGTGTCGACTGGGGGGTGAACACCCTGCTGACCGCCACCGTGGCCGACCTCGAGGGCGGCTCCGTCGTCGTGGACGGGCGTCCGTTGCGGTTCGACGCGACCGGCGTGTCGGCGAAACTGGTGCGACTACGCCGCCACCGCGAACGCCTGCGCACCAAAGCCGACCACCTGACTCGGCTGCGGGACGGCCGGCCCGCCGACGCCCCCGCCGACTCGGCCCTGGCTGGCAAGCTTGCCTGCTTGGAGGCTGAACATGCGGCGGTGTGCGCCCGGATCCGGCACCTCAACCACGCGGTTGCCTGGTCGGCGGCGCGGTGGCTCGTCGACCACGCGACCGCGGCCGGCGCCACCGTCGTCTACGTCGAGAACCTCGCCACCCTCGAGGCCGGTGGCCGGTCACGCAGCCTCAACCGGCGACTGTCCGGTGCGGTACGCGGAGCCGTGTTCACCGCCGTCGCCCACCTCGCCGCGAAAGCCGGTATCGCCGTCGTGACTGTGCCGGCGCGTGGTACGTCGTCGGGCTGTCCCCGCTGCGGCGCTGCGGTCACGCATGTCAAGGCACCGGACCGGTGCGTGGCCGGGTACCGGTGGGCCACCTGCTCGTGTGGCCTGTCACTGGACCGCGACCACGCCGCCGCGCAACGCATCGCCGCCCGAGGCCTGGCCAACCAGACCAAAACCCGCCGCGACCGTAGCGGCCAGGCCGCGATCCGCACAGCCACCGACACACCCGTGCGGCGCCGGGCGCGTCGACCAACCCCAGCCGTGACAACCAGGCCGGTGCGGAACCGACGCAAAACAGCACCCACCCCGAAGCAGACCCGACCTGCAACTGCGAAAACCTCACGCCTGCTGCCCTCGCGACGGCAGGTTCCCGCCCCGACAGAACCCCCACCGGGAACTGGCGGCAAGCGTCCGGCGGGACGGACACCCCAGGAGACCAACCCGCCAGGGCCGGTCCGCCAGGTGCCGCACACGGCTTCCACCACCACCGCCCCGCGACACCCACACCGGGTCCGCAGGGCAACCCTCGGCCGCGGCTTCCACCGCCACGTACACGCCACCCCCATCACCAACCGGGACGGCGGTACCGGCACGATGTCCGCCTCGCTGAGGATCACATAGGAAACCAGAGACGCTCCGCTCGCACACCAGGCGATCGGCGCCATCGGGCCCGGCACCAGCAGGCGGGCCTGCGCGGCGTCCACCGAGGAGATCACCGGTCCGCGGCCGGACGGGGCCACCGCGAAGAGCATGTCGGTGATGTTGTCCGCGCAGTCGAGCAGTTTCTCGCCCGACGGCGGCAGGAAGGCGTCGAGACAGCTGCTGTTCGCCGCCCGGTAGCAGCCGAGGAAGATCTGCGTGCTGCCGGCGGGCACCGGCACCGTGGCGCGTGAGCTGGCCGCGATGTAGAAGTCACCACCGGCGCCGGCGCACTGCGACGTTTCGCTGGCGGTCGTCTGCGTGGTCGCCGCCGACACCTCGTCCACATGGATCATCGTGGTGAAGTCACCGGCGAGCTGCCGTGCCACCGTGCCGTCGGCGCGCAGCGCCTCGACCCGGAACGCGTACGGCGTGAACTCCTCGAGCGGCTCGATCGGGAGCTTAATGACGCTGTCCGCCGTGCACGGGTTGGCCACTTGGCCGTTGCCGTCCACGCAGAGCTGCTCCAGCGCGAACTGGTCGTAGATCTCGCCGTCCAGGTAGGCGCGGTAGCTCGCCTCGTTGGCGGGCTGCGGGTGCCAGCTGGCCGTGGCGCCCCCCATCCGGGTCCAGGATCAGACCGGCGTCAACGTCCGGCGGCGGCGGCAACGCGTCCGTCGTGAAGGACGTCGTGGCGGGCGTCGCCGACCGATTGCCGGCCAGGTCGATGGCGACCACGGAGACGGTGTGGTTGCTCAACGGTTGCAGCCCCGTGATCGAGTACGAGCGGGTACCGATGGTGGTCCGCTGCGTCGTGCCGCCGTCGACGGTTACCTCGTATCCCGCGAGGCCGTCGTTGTCGGTCGCCGCGCCCCAGCTCACCTTGGCGCTGGTCGCCGTGATCGTGCCGACCGCTAGGTTCGGGACGTTGCTCGGCGGGATCAGGTCCACCACGGTGATGTCGCGCAGAATCTTCGCGTACCGGCCGGGTTCACGCTCGGCGCGGGAGCAGACCTGGACCGGGCCCAGGTGCGGCGGGCGCATGCTGGTGGTCCACGAGGCGGACCAGTTCGTGACGCCGGGCGGCGGCGGACCGAAGGTGAAGCTGGACGAGGTCGTGTCCTCGATTGAGACGTCCACCATCGTGGCCTGCTTGTGCAGGTAGCCGTTGATGGCGATCTTGCCATTCGCGTCGACCGCGACCTCCGACCCGGCTATCGGTTCCTTCGAGCCGGATGGAGGCGTGGTTGATGTCCTCCGGTACGGACGGGTCGGTGCAGGCCGGAAGTTGCTCCTCGGTCACCGCCTCGGTAGCCGCCTGGGCAGCCGGCGGGCTGATCAGGGTGATCGGTAGGACGAGCGCGACGGCGAGTGCCGTCGCGCGCAAGGACCTACTGAAATATCGAGTACGTCTGTTGTCGGCCATGCCGCTCGTCCCCGTGATTGATCAATGACGGGGCACAGTCTGTCATCATGATCTATATTTAGAACACCCTATTTTTAGTCCACGCTCGCGAGGGGAACGCCCGCATTACCGCGATAGCCCCGGCGTCCAGGCAGGCGCCGGTGAGCGTCTTTCAACCGCGGCGCGAGGCCGGCAACGTGCGACTGGTCGCCTGCCGCGCTGCCGTGGAAGCGGGCGCCGCAGTTCTTCGCCTCGCTGCGCCCGTAGTGACCACTGGCGGAGCCGGGTCGTTCGGGTGTCACGCCGAGGTGCGTGGTCTCGTCATGGGCGTATGAGAACAATCGTGCGAACCGCCGCCGCCCTGCTCGGGCTGGCCGGCGTGGTCGTCGGGGTGTGGGCGATGCTCGCCCCGGCCTCGTTCAGCACCTGGGCCGACTTCCCGCCGCACCGGCACTTCGTGCACGACATCGGTGCCTTCCAGCTCGGCATCGGCGTGACCCTGCTGCTCGCCACCATCTGGGCCGACGCGCTCACTGTGGCCTTCGCCGGCTACATGGTCGGCGGGACCGCTCACACGGTGGTGCACGTCGCCGACCGCAATCTCGGCGGCACCACCGGGCAGACCCTCGCGATCGGCGGTGCCGTGGTGGTAGCCGGCGCGGCGTTCGCGTACCGGTGGCGCGAGCGGGGTTGGGTGCTCGGCGTGGTTTCACCGACCGGTGTGCCGGCGTTGGCACTGTTCGGCCCGCAGAAGACGGTCGTACTGACTACGTACCGCCGGGACGGCCGACCGGTCGGGACGCCGGTGAGCATCGCGGTGGCCGGCGGCCGGGCGTACGTGCGCAGCTTCGAACGGGCCTGGAAGACCCGGCGGATCGGCAACAACCCGATGGTCACGGTGGCGGCGTCTACCGCGCGCGGCGTGCCGACCGGCTCGGCCGTCCAGGCCACCGCCCAGCGGCTGGAAGGCGCGGAGTACGACATGGCTGCCCGCACGCTGCGCCGCAAGTACCCGCTGCTGCACGGCGTGCTCGTGCCGCTGCTGCACCGCCTCGGGCGGCGCAGGACCGGCCGGACGGTGCACTTCGCGATCGTCCCCGCGAGCGACCGGGCCGAGCTGTCCGAGGTCGGTAGCCCTCGCGGGTAGCCAATTCTCTCCTTTCGGGAACAAAGGGAAGCATCGATCCCACCCGCGTTCCCTGTCACGCACGTGAGCGGTTGTACCGCGTGTGACCGTGACCTCACGCCCCACCACCTTGGAGCCGCACTGGCGGATCGCCTGGGCCGAGCGCGAGAACCGGCGGCGGCGACACGCGTACCGCAGCGCCGCCGACGCCTGGCTCCGACGCAAGGATCACCTGACCCGGCTGCGGATCGAGGCCGTCGGGTTCCTCGGGTCTACGCAGCCGCGTACCGGCCTGCCGGTGGACCTCGCCGACGACGAACTCGTCTTCCGGGTACTTCCCAACGCGGAGCTGGTCGAGGCCGAGGCACGGCACGTCGTCGGACTGCCGACGCCGGGGCCCCTCACCTGCGCCGACACACCCGGCGACGACCTGCCGGCGGGCCTGCGGGCCCTTGACGCCGGCATGGCCGTCGTGACCAACCACCGGGTGGCCTTCGCCGGGCGTGACCACCGGCGCGAGTGGAGGTACGCGGACCTGTCGGCCCCCGCGCACCACCCCGACGTCCCCCTCACCCTGCTGCACACCACCGACCGCGGCCCGCTCGCCGGGCTGCTGGTGCCAGCCAGCGCAGCGGTGAACGCCCGCTTCTACATGGCCCTCGCCATTGCTGCGTTTGCCGGAGAACGCGCCGCCGTCGCCACACAACTCGACGCCCTGCTGGACGCCCACCAGGGCGCGCGACCGACGCCGCCGCCGCTTGTCGAGCCGGACGAGGCCCCGCTGACAGCGCTGCGCCCCGATCGCCGGGCGCTCGCCGTCGCCGCCGTCGGGGTCGTGGTGTTCTCGACATTGGGCCCGGGCGCTCTCGGGCCAGAGCGGGCCGACCCTGTGCAGCGGACGGAAGCGGCCGTCATTGTCGCCACGGACGCTCCGGCGGACGGCGACGCTGTCGTCCCCGTCCTCCCCATCGGACCGGTGGCACCGGAGCGGAGTAGGACCGGGCCGGTTGGCCGTGCGACGCGGGCCCCCACCACAGGCGCCACGCCGCACGGGCCGTCGACGACCGGCACGCCCGTCCCGCTGGCGGTTTCGGCGTCGCCTTCGGCGCCGTCCACCGCTTCGGCCCCGTCCGCCAGCTCGGTGCCGACGCCCGGCCCAGTTCCGACCACGGACCCGCCCCCGGCTGGCCGACCGGCTCTGCCCACCGCATCGGCCACGCCCACCGCGCCGGCCCCGACTACTGCCGCGCCGTCGCCGGACCCCGCCCTGATCACGCTCTGCCTGGATCCCCTACAGCTACCACTGGTGGACCGGCTGCTCTGCCCGCCAACCGAGCCGTGAACCCTTCCTGACTCAGCCCGTCGCGCCGAAGTCGGGGATGGTGATGGTGCCGTCCTCGGCGAGGGGGAAGCCGGGGTTCCAGGCGATCTCCCACACGTGACCGTCGGGGTCGGTGAAGTAGCCGGCGTAGCCGCCGTAGAACGTCTCCCGAGCCGGTTTGGTCACCTCGGCACCGGCGGCCACCGCCGCCGCGAACACCTCGTCGACCTCAGCCCGAGAGCGGACGTTCTGCGCCAGGGTCATCCCGCCGAAGCCGCCGTCACCCGGATCGGCGACGCCCGCGTCTTCGGCCAGCTTGTCCCGCCCCCACAGCACCAACGCCGACCCACCGGCCTGAAGGAAGACCGTCTCCTCGACCTCCTGGCCGTGCCAGCCGAGTTGTTCGTAGAACGCCTTTGCGCGCGCCACGTCTGTGACTCCGAGGGTGATCAGGCTGATTCGCTGTTCCATGTCGGTAGATCCAATCACTCCGGGGCGTGGCAGACGGCTTCGATGTTGTTGCCGTCCGGGTCGCGGACGAACGCCGCGAAGTAGGTCGGGTGGTACTCCGGCCATACGCGGGGTGCGTGCAGGACCTCTGCGCCGGCCTTGATGGCGGCAGCGTGGAACGCCTCGACCGTGGCGCGGTCGTCGGCGGTGAAAGCCAGGTGCAGCTCGCGGGCCTCGCCGCGGGTTTCGGTCGGGCCCAGCCAGAAGTCGGGCCGGTCCCGGCCGTAACCGACGACGTTCGGGAACTCCAGCAGCCGGCGGCCGCCGAGCGGGGCGAGCACGGCGTCGTAGAAGGCGGCGCTGCTCGGCACGTCGCGGACCTGGACTGACAGGTGGTCGATCATCGCGGGCTCCTCCAAGCGTCTCCGGGCGAGGCTGACGCCACGCTAGCGGCGGGGTACGACGCGTGGTCCGTGTTCGCAGCGGCTCGCCACCGGATCGAACGCGACCTGCACGACGGGGCGCAGGCCCGGCTCGTCGCGCTGCGGATGAGCATCGGCCTGGCCGAGCAGCTCCTGGCCGACGACCCGGCGGCGGCGCAGCGGCTGCTGACCGAGGCGCAGGAGGCCAGCGGCCACGCCCTCGCCGAGCTGCGCCACCTCGTCCGCGGCATCTACCCGCCGGTGCTCGCCGAACGCGGCCTGGACGGAGGCGGTGCAAGCCCTCGCCCTGGCCGTGCCGTTGCCCGTGGACGTCGACGTGCGGCTGCCCGGGAGCCCGCCGGCGGCGGTCGAATCCGCCGCCTACTTCGCCGGAGGTGTTGACCAACGTCAGCAAACACAGTGGCGCTCGCTGCGCGTGGGTTCGGCTGTCCTTTGACAACGGCCTGCTGCGCATGGTGGTCGGCGACGACGGTCGCGGCGGCGCGACCTTCGACGCAGGGACCGGTCTGGCGGGTGTGCGACGCCGTCTGGCAGCCTTCGATGGCACGATGACCGTGACGAGCCCGCCGGGCGGACCCACCGTCGTGACCATGGAGCTGCCGTGCGAGTTGTCATCGCGGAAGACCTCGCCCTCCTCCGGGACGGGCTGACGCGCATCCTCGACGCGTACGGACATCAGGTCGTCGAGGCCGTCGCCGACGGGCCGTCCGTGCTGCCGGCGCTCACCCGGCACCGTCCCGACGTCGCGGTCCTCGACGTACGCCTGCCGCCGACCTTCACCGATGAGGGCCTGCAGGCGGCGCTCGAGGCCCGGACGCGGCTTCCCGGGCTGCCGATCCTCGTGCTGTCCCAGCACGTCGAGCAGTTGTACGCCCGGGAACTGCTCGCCGACCGGGCTGGGGGAGTGGGCTACCTGCTCAAGGACCGGGTGTCGAACGTCGGCCAGTTCATCGACGCGGTGCGCCGGGTGGCCGACGGTGGCATGGTGATGGATCCCGAGGTGGTCTCGCAGTTGCTGGCCCGCAACACCGGCGCGCAGCGGCTGGGGGAACTCACCGCCCGGGAGCGGGAGGTGCTGGGGCTGATGGCCGAGGGGCGGTCGAACGCGGCGATCGCCGGGCGGCTCTCCGTCACCGAGAAGGCGGTCAGCAAGCACATCGACAACATCTTCAGCAAGCTGGGGATGCCGCCGTCGGATGACGACAACCGGCGGGTGCTCGCGGTGCTCGCGCACCTCAACGGCTGAAAAGCACGCGGTCGACACTCCCAAGCGTCCGAAAAGGATTGCCAAGCGACGGTACGCTGCACAACGGTAGCGCAGGGTGACGGCCGGGTGCCACGGGCGCTGCGGCCACCAGACGTCGGTTGTGCCGAACACATGGGGGGAAACCATGTTCGAGCGGCTGGGCAGATTCGTGGTGGGCAGGGCGTGGTGGGTGATCGCCGGGTGGGTGCTCGCGGCAGCCGCCATCATCCT
This sequence comes from Micromonospora sp. NPDC000668, assembly GCF_042897975.1. NCBI lineage: Bacteria > Bacillati > Actinomycetota > Actinomycetes > Micromonosporales > Micromonosporaceae > Micromonospora > Micromonospora sp. NPDC000668. Next base: position 100,152 of record NZ_JBIAYP010000002.1, on the reverse strand, counting down.
CACCACACCATCGCTGAGCGACATCACCTCCGCCGATCAGGAAAGCTTCCTGCCCCGCTCGTACGAGTCCGTGCAGGCCACCGAGCTCGGGCAGAAGGCGTTTCCGCAGCAGGCCACCGCGACGGCGATCATCGTGGTCAAGCGCGCCGACGGGCAGAAGCTCACGCCGGCGGACGAGGCGAAGGTGGGCCAGCTCGCCCAGGCGCTCAAGGCCAAGAACATCCCGCACACGTCCGGCTACCTGACCGGACCGCCTGCGGTGGCGCCGGACAAGTCGGTGCAGATCGTCAACGTCGGGCTCGATGCCCCCACCCCCGACGACCCGGCGCTGCTGGACGCCGTACGCGATCTGCGCGCGGACATCGGCCCGGAGTTGGCGAACAGTGGGCTGACCGCGGGCGTGGCCGGCGACGTGGCGAGCTTCGTCGACAACGAGGACACCTTCAACAATGCCTTCGCCGTGGTCGGCGTCGCGACGATCATCCTGATCATCGGACTGATCCTGATCATCTTCCGCAGCCCCATCGCCGCGCTGCTGCCCGTGGTGGTCGTCGGCGTCGTTCTGAGCATCACGACGGGTCTCGTCGCCGCCGCGGGCAAGGCATTCGATCTCAGTGTCAGTCAGGATCTGCAGACGATCCTGCTGATCGTGTTGTTCGGCATCGGCACCGACTACATCCTGTTTCTGCTCTTCCGCTACCGGGAGCGGTTGCGCGCCGGTGACGACAAGCGCACCGCGATGATCGTCTCCGTCCAGCGGGTCGGTGAGGTCATCACGTCGGCCGCCGGAGCGGTCATCGTCGCGTTCCTCGTGCTGCTCCTCGCCTCTCTGGGCTTCTTCGGCTCGCTCGGCCCGGCGCTCGCGATCGCGGTCGGCGTCATGCTGGTCACCTCGCTCACTCTCGTCCCGGCGGTGGTCTCGCTGCTCGGCCGGTACGTCTTCTGGCCGTCGAAGGCGTGGCAGCGTGCGCCCAAGGCCACCATCTCGCACCGGCTCGGCACCGCCGTCGGGCGCCGGCCGGCACTCGTCGCGGCGGCCTCTGGCGTCCTCCTGGTCGCGCTCGCCGCAGGCGTACTGGGCTACAAGGCCGACTACGACTTCAGCGCCGGCTTCCCGCAGGACACCGAGTCGGCGAAGGCCGCGCAGGACCTGCAGCGCGGGTTCGCCGCCGGTGCGCTCGCCCCTACCGAGGTCTACCTGACCACCAGTAACGGGTCGCCGTTGACCGAGCAGCAGGTCAACGACTTCGCGGCGGCCGTAGCGAAAGCCCCGGGTGTGGGCCAGGCGCAGCCCCCGGAGCGCAGCACCGACCCGAGTGTGGCCCGGGTCAACCTGCTGCTCAACGAGAACCCGGTCTCCAACGAGGCGATCACCCTCGTCCGCGAGGACCTGCGCGGTGCCGTGCACGCGGCGGCCCCGCCCGGCACCCGGGCGTTGGTCGGCGGGACCACCGCGATCTTCGCGGACATCAATTCGGCGAACAACCGCGACCTGTCGGTGATCCTGCCGGTCGCGGCCGGCCTGATCGCGCTCATCCTCGCGCTGCTGCTGCGCAGTCTGGTCGCGCCGATCTACCTCGTGATCGCGGTGCTGCTCAACTTCGCCGCCACGCTGGGTGCCACGGTCTACCTCTTCCAAGGGCTGCAGGGCGAGCCCGGTGTCACCTTCCAGCTGCCGATCATCCTCTACCTCTTCGTGGTGGCGATCGGGACGGACTACAACATCCTGATGATCGCCCGACTACGCGAGGAGGCGCGGGAGGGCAACGAGCCACACGAGGCTGCCGCCATCGGCGTGGAACACGCGGGCCCGACCGTCGCGGCGGCAGGGCTGATCCTGGCCGGGACGTTTGCGGTGCTGCTGCTTGCGCCGATCTCGTTCCTGCAGCAGATGGGCTTCGCGGTGGCGATCGGCATCGTGCTGTCGGCGTTCGTCATGTCGATGTTCTTCGTTCCGGCGCTGACCGCGCTGATCGGGCACAAGGCGTGGTGGCCGGGCCACGGCGACGAGCGGCCGGCCGGCGGGCCGCACGCCCCGCCCGAGCCGGCGACCGTGGCGAAGGGGTAACGCGGGTCGTCAAAGCGGCGGGCGGCGGCATCCCGACTCCGGCGAGGCGGCCGGCCGGCGTGTTCACCGCCGTCAGGTGTACCGGCGACCGGAAGGGGTATCCCCGCCCAACTGCTGCTCGTGGCGTGCTGGCTCGGAAGCCGGGGGCCGGACGCCCTAGCCGGCCTTCACCCCGGACCCGACGGGGTGGCCGCACTACGATGCCACCGGCCCGCCGACCGTGCCCAGTGCCGATGGAGGAACCGTGACCGGGCTGCGCACCGACCTGTACGAGCTGCGGATGGCGGCCAGCTACCTGCGCCGGGACATGGTGGAGCGCGCGACGTTCAGCCTGTTCGTCCGCCGCCTGCCGCCGCAGCGTGGCTTCCTGGTGGCCGCCGGGCTGGCCGAGGCGCTGGCGTACCTGGAAGGCTTCGCGTTCGACGAGGGCGAACTCGGCTACCTGCGCGACACCGTCGGGCTCGACGAAGCGACGCTGGCGGCGCTCGCGGGGCTGCGGTTCACCGGTGATGTCTGGGCCGTGCCGGAGGGCCGCGTGGTGTTCGCCGACGAACCGCTGCTGGAGGTCACCGCGCCGATCGCCGAGGCGCAGCTGGTGGAGACCGGCGTGCTGAACCTGATCACCTTCCACACCACGGTCACCAGCAAGGCCGCCCGATGCCGCCTCGCGGCCGGCGACGCGCAGCTGGTCGACTTCGCGTTCCGCCGCACGCACGGCATCGAGGCCGGCGCGGGCGTCGCGCGGGCGTCCGCGATTGCCGGCTTCGCCGCGACCAGCGACGTCGAGGCCGCTCGACGGTACGGACTGCCGCCGTCCGGGACCATGGCCCACTCGTACGTCGAGGCGTTCCCGGACGAGCGCGCCGCGTTCCGCGCGTTCGCGACCGACTTCCCGACGAGCCCGGTGTTCCTCGTCGACACCTACGACACGCCCGCCGGAGTGCGAGCCGCGGTCGAGGTCATCGCGGAGCTGGGACTGACCGGTCCGATGGGCGTGCGGCTCGACTCCGGAGATCTCGCCGCGCTGGCCGTGCAGGCCCGCGCGATCCTCGACGACGCCGGGCTGACTCAGGCCCAGATCGTGGCTAGCGGCAGCCTCGACGAGGATGTCATCGCGGCGCTCGTCGCCGCGGGCGCACCGATCGACGCGTACGGCGTCGGCACCCGCATGGGCGTCTCGTTCGACGCGCCGTCCCTGGACAGCGCCTACAAGGTGGTGGCCGTCGGCGACCGGACGGTGCTCAAGCTGTCGCCGGGCAAGGCCACCCTGCCCGGTCCCAAGCAGGTCTTCCGCGATCCCACTGGCGCCAACGGCGACGTGGTGGGGCTGCGCGACGAACCGCCAGCGGGCGACCGCGAGCCGCTGCTCGTGCCGGTCATGCGCGGCGGCCGTCGCCTGGCCGTCGCCGACCCGGCCGGTGAGGTACGCGCCGCGCGCGGCCGGGTCGACGCGGACCTCGCCTGGCTACCGGAGCCGGCGCGTCGGCTGGTGGACCCGGCGCCGCTCACCGCCGCCGTCAGCCCGGCCCTCGCCGCGCTGCACGAGCGGGTGGCCGCGCAGGTGGCGCGGGGCGGGACCTACTGACAGCCGGGCCGGCCGGACGCGTCGGGGCGGCGGTCATCGCGGCGGGCCGCTCACGCTATGGCCCTCTGTGCCTGTGGCAACTCCGGGCTGGCGCGTCGGCGCCAGCCCGGAGCAGCGTTCGCGCTACTTCAAGGCCAGCACGGCCAGGTAGCCGAGGTGGTCCGATGCCCACCGGCCGTCGGGGGTTTGCCGCTTGGTGCCGAAGATGAGGCTCGAGACGGGAACGACCGCCCCCCGGAACAGGACCATGTCGATGCGGTGTTCGACGGCGTCGGCGGGTTGGTTCAGGTCGTCGCCCAGACCCGCGGTGTAGCCGGGTTCACCCGGATGCAGGATCTGCCACGTGTCCCGCATCCCGCCGGCCACCAGCGCCGCGTAGGCGAGCCGGTTCTCGGCGACGGGCAGGTCGGGGCCCGTGTTGAGGTCCCCGGCGAGGATGACGTCACCCGGTGCCGTGGCGAGGGGGCCGCCCAGCAGTTCGCGAGCCTGCAGCACCCGGACACCGGCGTGGAAGGCCTCCAGGTGGGTGTTCACGAACCGGAACGGGCGTTGCCCGTGCACCACGTCCACCGCGGTCCAACCGCGGGTGCTGGTCACGGTCCCGTTCGTTGCCGCGAGCGTGAAGGTGAGGTTGTTGGTGAAGGTGCCGGACGAGGAGTCGGTCACCTTCATCCGGCCGCCGTGGCGCACCAGGATCACGTCGCGCATCGTGAGCCGGACGTCGAGGAAGTGCGGCGCGCCCGCCGGCGCCTCCAGATCGGCCTCGGCCTGTACGACCGCGACGTCGTACGCGTGACCTGAGCGGCTCAGCTCGCCCATGAGCAGTGCCAGGTAGTCGTACCGGATTTCGGTGGCTGGTGCGGGGTCACCGAACGTGCCGGTGCGCCACAGGGCGACCTCCTGCAGTCCGACCAGGTCCGGCTTGTTCTCGGTGATCTCCCGGGCGAGCAGCTTCGCCCGGGCGGGAAAGTCGACCAGGTCGACGTGGCCTAACAGCGCGGAGTTCGCGGCCAGGAACGCCCCTGGTGTCGGCGCGCCGATGGATGGCGTCAGATCGCCGCCCAGATAGAGGTTCCGGGTCATCACGGTGACCTTGGATTTTCCTTCGGCGTGGACGGGTGCGCCGAAAATGCCGAGGCTGACCAGGGCGATGGCGGCTGCGAGGGTGACTCTCGCCGTTCGCCAGGAGGTGGTGGGTGTGGGGAGCATCCTCTTCGATCCTCTCTCCCGGCGACTACGCCGGCGTCGGACGTGAGATCGATCCGGTGGTGCGGATGGGGACGCGTGAGGCGGCGTCGCGACCTGTCGGCGGGGCGCGGCCCGAGGCGGTGCGTGCACCGTATCGCCGCGAGGCGGTCGGGGACAGCCGTGGATATCGGCGGTTCGGCCCCACCGGCCAACCGGTACGGGTACTCGACGGTATCCACGGAACCAGCCGAACCGGTCGACGGCTACGACGTGTCCCGCGCCGCCGCGCGCGGTTGTACCGGGTGGACGCGGAACCCCTTCGCGATGAGAGGCGACCCGGTGGCGACGGACGGGACGGCGGTGGGCTGGCGGGCCCGGTGGGTTAACCGAGAGAACGAGCGGCGGCGCACGGCGTACGAGACCGCCGTCGAGGCGTGGCGACGACGCGACATGGAGCTACGGGAGTTCTGCGCGCGGGCGGAGGAGCCGGAGCCGCGGGCGGAGACGCCGGTGGGGTTGCCGGTGGCCCTCGACCACGACGAGGTCGTGGCCACCGTGCAGTCCGGCGCGGAACTCCTCGAGGTGACGGCTCGGCACACCGCCGGCCTGCCCGCACCGGAGCTGGCCGCCGTTCCCCTCGAGGACTCGGTCCGGGTACGCGGGTTGACGAAGGGCGTCGCGGTGGTCGACGCTGGCATGGCGGTGGTCACCGACCGGCGGCTGATCCTCATCGGGCGCCTCGGGGTCCGGGAGTGGCCGTACCGGCAGCTGACCGGGGTGGCACACCACCCGGCGGAGCCGTTCACCCTGCTGCACGAGCACGGGCCGGGCAGGATCCGGGGAGTACGGGTACCGCCGACGGCGGCGTCCGCCTTCCGGCTGCGACTCACCGTCGCCTACGCCGAGGCCGTCGGGGAGCGGGACGCGCTCCTGGACCGGCTCGACGAGGCGGTGGTGGCGCACTGGCGTACCCGGCCGGCGGCCCCGACACCGGCCACGCCCGCCGAGGCCCCGGCCGCCGCCCGCCTCGCCCGTCCGGCGCTGGTCGCCGCCGTCGCGGTCCTGGTCGCCCTGGCGGGTGTCGCGGGCGCGGTCCGCTGGTCCGCGACGGACCGCCCGGTGGTCGGAATGGACTTCGACGGCCGCCCCGGCGCGACCTCGGCCGACCCGGATGACCCCTCGCCGTCCACCGCCGTCGGCGCGCCGCTCAGCTCCACCGCTCCCACCGCTGGTCCGCAGCGCGACGCCACCACCGCGCCCGGCACGTCCGGCCCCGCTACGGCGCCGGGGCCCGGTTCCGGGCCGGTCACCTCGCCTGGACCGGGCCCGACCGATGGTGCCTCACCGACCAGACCCTCCGGGTGGCCGTCGGCCAGCAGCACCGGTGGCGGCAGCCCGAGCCCGTCCACCGGCTCGCCGAGCCCGACCCCGGTGGACCTCTGTGGCGCACCGGAGAATCCGTACGGCTACAACTACTGCGGCGGCTCCTACATCAACGACCCGGCCGCGGACGTCTGCGACTGGTTCGACTGCGTGCCCACCTTCTGGAACGGCAAGGGCTACGTGGTGCAGTGCGACGACGGCCTGGTCAGCATGACCGGCGTGCCAGGCGGGCCGTGCGCCGACCACGGCGGCACTCGACGCCCCGTGTACGCCTGACCCGTCCATGCCCTCACCCTGTCGGCGTCCCAGTAGACGTGCCGCCAGCCCCGTTCGGCGTACTTCCACGCGGTTCGCCACGGTAGGCCGGTGACGACGAGGGCGAGCGGGCTGGCCGCGACGTCCGGGTCGGCGGTGGCGTCGGCCAGCGCCGGGCGGTGGTCCCCGGCCGCGAGTGCCTCCAGGCCGAACACCTGCGGCGCGAAGTGGTACAGCCCGGCGTCGAGCCCGGCCACCTCGCTGGCCACCGCGTACATCTCGAGGGGGTGGAGATTGCCGGCCGAGGGGGCGGCGCGGAACCAGAGGTTGTCTTCGGCGGTTCGGGTGACGGCGGCTGAGTAGAACAGCAGGCGGGCGAGGAGTTCGCCGTCGATGGTCGGGTCGCTCGGCGGCGCTCGTCCATTCGATGAGATCCCCGTCCTGCCAGGTGGCCAGATCTGGAGGTTTTTCGCCCATGACTGGGCGGACACAGGCGGACTGCGAGCAACAGGAACGGACTGAATAACACTCCACCGGACTGACGTCAAGGCTCCTTGGCCGATCCGGGCGAAATTGGGGTTGACTCGACGGTGTTCCCGGGGCGTACTGGATACACGTTCCCGCACTGCCGGCTGGCGCGGTCGGCCAGAAAGAGGCGGGCAGGCACTCCCAGAGTCGGGTTGCCTGCTCTTGTTCGCGCCGACGGTGCTGGGACCGTCGAGAGAGGGAGGCCCCACATGAAGGATCGTTCGTCGGCGAGTTGAGCCGCCGCACCACCATGGCGCTTGTCGAGCGCTGCCGGTGGCGAGAGTCCTGACCCCTTGTGGCTCGGCTTGGCCGTCCGCCCCCGTGTCCGCCTGTTGACCGCAGCCTGCTGTGCCGGTTGTGGCGACGCCTGCTGCCCTGGTGCCTGCCCCTGCCCCTGCCCCTGCCCCTGCCCCTGCCCCTGTCCCTGCCCCTGCGCATGGCGGGAGGGGTTCCGTCCGGACGGGCGTCAGCCGGCAGTGTCGCGTCTGCCCAATCCCTGATCCGAGCGGGCTGGACTGCACCCCATGTCGCCAGCACCTTGAACATCATTCAACTGGAGCACGAACATGGCATCAACCAACATCAATTACACGAAGTCGACTGCCAGGTCGGTCCGCCTCGGTACGACGACGGTAGTCAAGATTGCGCACGTGCTGCCTCACCATGGGAGGTGGGCCGTTGGCGACAACTGAACAGCGATCCCGCGACGTCGCCGCCGATCAGCGGTCGGGGCGGGAGCGGCTGGAGAACCGCGTCCAGGTGCTGATCATGTTGTTGATCGGCGGCGCTGCCGGCGCTGCCTCTTCCGGCACGTGCATGACGTCGCGGCGGCACACGGCCAGCCGGGCTGGCTCGCCTGGGCCGACGCGGTCGTGCTGGAGTTGGCCTCGATCGCTGCCGGTCTGGAGCTGCGCCGCCACCGGCGCCTTGGTACCAGCGTCGCCTTCCCGGCGACCGTCCTGACAGTGGCGGTGTTCCTGTCCCTCGCCGCCCAGGTGGTGGAGGCGGAAGCGTCGGCGATCGGCTGGATCGCCGCCGCGCTGCCGGCGCTCGGCTTCCTGACGATGGTGAAGATCGCCCTCGGCCGCGCCGACCCCGCCCCACCCGACCGCACCGCCCGCCCCACGCGGGTCGCCCCAGGACCGCCGCTGGTCGCGGACGCCGCGGTCCCGGACACCCGCGAGCCGGTCCCCGCACCGCTACTGCCGGTCCCCGCGAGCACTGAAGCGGTCCGGGACTGCATCGCCGCGGTCCCGGACCCGGCGGTCCCGGACCCGGCGGTCCCGGACCCGGCGGTCCCGGACCCGGCGGTCCCGGACCCGGCGGTCCCGGACCGACGGGCCGAGGACACGCCGGTCCGGGAC
>NZ_JBIAYP010000002.1:0-91771 GCF_042897975.1 Micromonospora sp. NPDC000668 | reverse complement strand
GGGGGGCCCCGCCCCCGGGGCGCCCCCCCCCGGGGGGGCCCGCCCCCGGGGGGGTCCCCCCCGCCGCCCCCCCCCCGCCGGGTCCGGGGATCACCGCGCTGGTCCCGGCCGCCCGGACCGCCGCCCGCACCCTCGACGCCCACGGAACACCCCTGTCCCGCAAGGCCCTCGCCGGACAGCTGCGCGCGGACGGGTACCAACTGTCCAACGCCACGGCCTCAGCACTCGTGCGCGTCCTGCGCGGTGAGAGCACCCCACCCGCGCCGGACCTGTCACACCGGGTGGCCGCGTGACAGAACCACAATCTGCGACCTCTGTCAGCCATAGCCATCGCCGTGAGACCAGCACACGGGTCTGTCAGGAGGCCCGGCTCCTGACAAAACCTGACCCGACCTGGCAGAGCGATCACCGGCCCGCCCGTAACGGCAAGGCGAGCAGTGCGCACTTTGCTCTCCGTCCCCCTGTTCGGATCCTCGAAGGAGCAACAAGCATGCTGACCCAGCTCAGCGACCCTCACCCGCGCCACCAGAGTCGTCACCGACCTGCGGCGCACTCGCTGTCAAACCACTGTCAAGGCGGAACCGGTGTGGCCGGCCGTGTCGACGTCGGTGTCGGTCTCCGTTGCACCGTCCGCCTTGATCCTGACCCCCATACCGACCCGCCGGGACCGCCTACAGCCCAGGTCAGGCCCCCTTTCAGGAGTGCGGGCCGGGTCCAGACACACCCTCATGTGTGGGGTGTCCCCCCAGGGGCCGCCCATGCGTAAACCGCTACCGGCTGCGGACCCGCTGCTGCGCCTACAGGCCAGCATCACCGCCCGCGACGACCGCCTCCTCGGCTGGCTCTACGACCACGGCGTGCTCACCACCGATCAGATCGGCGCCGCACTGTTCCCGTCCCTGGACTTCGCCCAACGCCGGCTACGCCGCCTCACCGTGCTGCGTGCGACAGACCGGTTCCGACCCAACCGGGCATACGGCGGCTCCTACCCGTACCACTACGTCCTGGACCAGCTCGGCTACGACCACGTCCACGCCCAACGCGGACTCGGACGACCACGCCGGGACCAGGCCCGCCGCCGCAAGCAGTCCCTCACCGGCCGGCCGGACCTGCCGCACCTGCTCGGCGGCAACCAGTTCTTCATCGACCTCGCCGCCCACGCCCGCACCCACCCCGACACGGCCCTGGACCGGTGGCAGCCCGCGTCCGCCTTCCACGAGCCCGGTGTTCTACCGCCGAGGCGGCAACCCGCAGATGATGGTCCACGGACCGAGCGGACTGCCCCGCCCCGACGGCGCCGGGGTGTGGACCGAGCACGGACGGTCCGTGCCGTTCTTACTCGAATACGACACCGGCCGCGAACGCCTCAACATCCTCACCGAGAAAATCGCCAAGTACGAACGGCTGGTCTGCCTCAGCAACTGGACGTGGCCAGTCCTGTTCCACCTACCCTCCGCCCGGCGGGAGGCGAACCTGCACCACCGCCTCGCCGACGTCGGTCCGCAGGCGCTCATCGCCACCACCACCGCCGAACTGCGCGCCGCCACCGGCGCCAGCCCCGCCGAGCAGGTGTGGCAGCTGTCCAGCTTCGGCGCCGGCCGGCACCGCCTCATTGACCTGCCCTACACCGACACCGCCCACGACGCCGAGTTACCCAACCTCGCCGAGCCCGGCCCGAGCGGGCGGGCGGCCTGATGGGGCGGCGGGGCAGACCGACGCGTCGCGCGGTGTAGGTAGCCGATACGCCGCCCCGCGCGCCCACACCCGCCACCTCGTGGGCAGCGAACGCCGCGCGTCGTATGGCCCAGAGGGCGGGACAGGGGCGCGGCCGTAGGTCGCCAGTGCAGCGCCCGGCGTACCTCAACAGCTGTCACGGACCTGTCAGGGTCGGCCTCCGGTGACAGAACCGGCGACCGACCAGGAAGGATCAGCTCCTGCGAAGCTCCACGGTCATGCCCTGCTTTGGCGAAGGTTGCTGACGAAAGCGTTGCAGCCGGGCGTAAGCGGCTCGTGGCGGAGAGGCCAGCCGGTCGATCTCAGGCGGCGATGGCCCGAGCGGCGGCGTACATGTCGGCGGGAAGCCGATTCTGCAGCCGCCAGATGATGCGCATGGGTCGATCGCCGCTGTGCTCCTGGTACGTCATCGGCCCGGCGTACAGGTACGGCGGCGCGCCCAGGTCGCGGTCGGCGAGCTTGGTCTCCCGGACGAACAGGTGCACCGTCGACCCGCGCTCGGCGTGCTGGATGTAGCGCTGCCCGGTCCCCGACGCCGACGACGTGGTGCTCTGCGACTCCCACTGGAACAGGCTGTCGGTGATGGCCCGGTCGGCATACATCGTGGTGGGAGAGTAGTGCTCCTCGGACTTGACCAGGGTGACGAAGAAGAGGTCGGCCCGCTCGTCCGGCAGCCACTTCACGCCCTCGCGCAGCGACCCCGGGTTCGCCATCCCGAAGGCCGCGCACGCCTCGTTTCGGCTGTAGCGGGCGTGCACCCGCAGTGGCACCCGGTCCGACGCCGGCGCCACCGTCACCCGGTGGATCCGATCCCGTAGGACCTCGGTGACCTGGCGCAGCTCGGCGCAGCGCGCCGGCTCCGCCCAGAGCCGCTTCAGCCGGGCGTCGCGCTCGGTCAGCGACACCGAAGGCCCCCAGAGGCTGAAGTGCAGCATGTCCAGCAGTCGGCCGCCGCCGCGGTGTTCGCTGCCTGCGACCCGGGCCAGCAGGTCCAGCCGGTCGACGTCGTCGATGTGCAGCATCCGCCCGATGGCCCGTCCGAGCTCGCGGTCGTCCGGCCCGGCGGTCGAGGTCTCGATGCCCGCCAGGCGCCGCAGCCCGGCCCACCCGCCGATGCTCGCCGACCGGTAGACGTCCTCGATCTCGAGGCCGGTCTTCCGCAGGAACTCGGCCAGGCGGACGTCCCCGAGCTGCCGCAGCTCCGCCACCAGGCCGTTCTTCGACGTCGGCAGCGCCGACCTCAGGTTGGCGAGCACCACATCCTTAGCCACCCGGTCAAGCTCGACGTGGCAGCCGCTCGGCAGCGACGGGAAGTCATCCCGGACGGCCGCCTCGACGGCCCGCCGGCTGACCCCGGTCAGCGCCCGCCAGCGCAGGTCGAACCGGAAGTTGGCGTGCTGCCCGCCGATGAAGTCGAGCACGGTCAGGCAAGGCTTGTCGTCGTCCAGACGCAGACCGCGGCCGAGCTGCTGCAGGAAGATCGTGGCGCTCTCGGTGGGGCGCAGCATGAGGATCGTGTCGACCATCGGCAGGTCGACGCCCTCGTTAAACAGGTCGACGGTGAAGAGCGCCCGCAGTTCACGGTTGCGGAACGCTGTCAGCAGCGCCTGCCGAGCGGCGGGCTCGACCTTCGAGGTCACCGCCGCCGACGGTACGCCCGCCTTGGTGAACCAGTCCGCCATGAACTCGGCGTGCCCTATGCTCACGCAGAAGCCGAGCGCCCGCATTCGCCCGACGTCGGCGGTGTCGCGTACCGCCCGCAGGATCATCCGGGCCCGGGCGTGGTTGCCGGTGTAGACGCCGTCTAGCTCGGCCGGGTCGTACCCCTGTCCGCGCTTCCAGCGCAGCTGCGACAGGTCGACGTCGTCGTGCAGGCCGAAGTACTGGAACGGCGCCAGTAGTTGCCGTTCGAGGGCCTCCCACAGGTGCAGCTCCACGGCAGCGCGGCCGTCGAACCACCGGCGCACGTCGCCGCCGTCGCTTCGGTCGGGGGTCGCGGTCAGCCCCAGGAGTACGCGCGGCCGCAGCCGCTTCAGCAGCCGCGCATACGTCGGCGCCTCGGCGTGGTGAAACTCGTCGACGATTACCATGTCGTACGCCTCGGGGTCGATCTCCTGCCGGTGCAGCGACTGGATCGAGGCGAAGACGTACGTCCAGTCCTTCGGCTTGTCGCCGCCGACGAGGGTTTCGCCGAAGCTGCCGTCCCCCATCACCTGCCGGAACACCGAGCGGCTCTGGCGCAGGATCTGCTCCTGGTGGGCGACGAAGAGTAGCGAGTCGACGTGGCCGGCCTTGCGGAGCCGGCGGTAGTCCAGGGCTGCCACCACGGTCTTGCCGGTGCCGGTCGCCATCACCACCAGGTTCCGCCAGCGGCCGTGTACCAGCCGCTCGGCGTCGAGGTCGTCGAGGATCTCCTGCTGGTAGGGGAACGGCCGCACGTCGAGGTTTGCGATCTCGGTGGGCGCCTCGTCGGGGCGCTCGCCGCGCAGCGCGATGCGCAGCCGGTCGGCGTCCTTTGCCGGGTCGTACGCCTCGAAGGCTGAGTCGTTCCAGTAGTCGGTGAACGTCGCCTCGAAGGTGTCGATGACGTGTGGCTGCTCCAGGTTCGAGATCCGCACGTTCCACTCGACGCCGTCGACCAGCGCAGCCTTGGAGAGGTTGGACGAGCCGACGTACGCGGTGGTCGTGCGGTTGGTGCGGCGGAACAGCCACGCCTTGGCGTGCAGCCGGGTGGTCCTGGTCTCGTAGGAGACCTTGATGTCGGCGCCGAGCTCGGCGAGCCGGTCCAGGGCCCGCTGTTCGGTCGCCCCCATGTATGTCGTGGTGATGACGCGCAGCCGGCCGCCGCGGGCTATCAGGTCGCGGATCGCCGGCTCGACGATGCGCAGGCCGTGCCACTTGATGAACGCGCAGAGCAGGTCCACCTCGGCGGCGGAGGCCATCTCGTGGGTGACCTCGTGGCCGATGCGCGGTTGGTGGCGCCCGTTGACCAGCAGCGTGCCGGTGGAGAGGGGGGTGGTGGGGCGTTGCGGGAACGTGGGCTGCGCGGGCCCGGTTGGTGGGGCGGCGATGGCGTGCAGGATGTGCTTGGTGTCGGTCACCTGGTCCTGTGAGTTGGCCGCCTGTGGGCTGAGGGTGGCAATGGCGTCCGCGATGCAGTTTGTCAGCTCGACCTGGCGTCGGAGCTTGTCGTCGCCGGGGAGGGCGTGCAGGGCGCGGTGGGCAAGGGCGGCGATGTGACGGGCCAGGACATCGGGGGCGTCAGCGGGATCGAGGTTGCCGTGCTGGATGAGGGCGGGGTCGAGGTGGTGGAGGCGATCGGCGAGCTCACGGGTGATGAGATGCTCGTAGATGCCCCGCTCAAGATCGGTCACCGGGGCAACGTAGCCGGCCAAGGGCTGGGGCGCCCTCCCGCCCGTCGAGGCGAAAGTCCTGCTGTCGGCTCCGTGACATTTTGCTCTACCTTGTTGCAGGAGTTGCCTAGTCCGTCATTCGGAGTCGACGAGCCCGCGTAGCGCTTGGTTCTCTGCGGCCGAGGGCCTGGGCTGCGAATACGGCGCAGTCTCGACGAGTCGTTGCCTCGCAGCAATATTAACTTGGCAGGTTATTGACAGCGCAAATAGGTCACGGGAGACCGGCTGAACGGGTGAATAATCGGGGTCCCGCTGATAGGACACCTGCCGGTAGTGTCCGCGGCACACCTTGTGGGGAGGTGAGGTCGATGCTTGCCGGGCTGGAGGTACCGCCCGCGGTCAGAGCGGAGCGGTGATCATCGCCGTGCTGGCGCACCTGCGCTCCGGTCACAACCGAGGCGCCATAGTCGACTCCCCGACCGAGGCAGGTACGTCGGCCCTGGTGGTACGCGCCGCCACTGAGCTTGCCGCAGCGGCCGAGCTCTTGTTCATCATCGCGCACGGCGACGAGAGGTCCTCGACCGAGACCGGGTTCGTCGAGCGTCGAGTCGATGCTGGGGGTGCCGCGCGCGGATCTGGCCGTCATGCGGGCGGGACACTTGGCGACCCGGATGAACTGCTGGCGGTTTGCCTCAGACGGCGACCTAGCCCAGGGAGGACCCGGGCGCACGGATGTGTGAGGGGAGGTGGCATCGAGCGTGGAGGAAGTCAGGCGGGGCGCGGCTGTCGAGATCTTGGAGTACCTGCATAGGAAGCTGGATGACCACTTCCGCCGCGTACACGAGACTCGTCAGCAGTTGGACCCCGTGACACCGGTTTTCGCGCTGGAGCACGACCTAGGCGACACGGACCTAGGCCTGCTGAAGACGAACGTGCGAGCGGCGGTAGCGCAGGGATTCGGGGCGCGGGTTCGTCGGTGGTGGCTGCCATTCGTTGTCTATGCGGCGGAGTCGGGCTACGACTACGTCGGAGGTGAATACTGGCCCAGCTTTGAGGCCTCGACGCCATCGTGGCGCGCCCAGGACCGGCAGTTCATCAAGACGTGGTTCATGAGGTTCGCTGCCGAATACGGCGGAGCGGTGCCGACTGGCGCCTTTGCGCAGAGCTTCAGCATCATCGCTTGGCCAATCACCCACGCCGTACTGCCTACCTACTTGCAGCGGCACCTTGCCCAGCTCCTCTACGAGTTCAGGACGGGGTTGACGACAAAGCTGCTAAGCAATCCCGATGCGCTCGGCGCCATGCTTGCGTCTCGGACGGGTGATTACACCGAACGCTTCCGCATCTTCTGTGAGAACACGACACTGCTTGGTCAAGTCGCCGCGGCCCTGTTGTCTGGCGATGACGAAGAGTCGCCGTACCTCGTTCGTTCAACGCTTCTTCGCCTCGTCGGTGGACTGTCTCGGGAGCGCCAGTCTCGAGACTGGCTCACGCAGGCGAAGCAGTCCGCTAGCCGTGTACGTGCGAGCGGCTTCTTCGGCCCGCACAGCACAGGGACGGCGTCATCCCAGCGAAAGGAGCGACTTCCAACCGCTACCGATCCGAAGCTGCTTCTGCGGCACCAGGACGGCGGATGGCGGGTGTATGCACAACTCCCGGATCTCAGCACGCTTCATGGTCGACTGCCACACGTCTATGACGAACTTCGATCGTCGCGGGCGCGCATCGCCGGCTATGGCAAGATGCTCGCGACTGGGCGCCTCGTCTACTCCGGTCAGGAAGTGCGGCTTACCTCCTGGCCTCGCCGAGAGACGCCCTTCATCCAGCTTGAGCGCGGGTCCGCGCCGGTGAACGGCCTGATCGCCGATCAATGCATGACGAGTGCCGGTCCGTGGTGGCTGTTCGGGCGACGCGACGCAGGTCCTGCTGTGGAGATTAAGGGTAAGTTTGTCCGGCCTGGTCGTTCGTACGTGCTGGTTGGTGGCGGCGCGATCGAGCCGCCGGACGTTGCGTGGCTGACGGAGACGACCATCCAGGTTGATGGCATGCGGGCGTTTGACCTGTCCATTCCCCAGGCCATTAGCGAGACTGACGCGGCCGCACTCGTCGCATCGGGCCTATCGGTCCTTGCGAATGTTGCTGTGCGACCGATCGGCATAGTGGCGAGCGACTGGGACGGTGAGGGCTCAGTTGAGTGGCTCGCCGGCGAACCCGCCATGATCGGGATCCGTGCCGAGCGGGCGCCGGAGAAATGCGTCGTGACAGTCGATGGCGTTCCATATGTCGTGCCGTGGCCAGCTCAGCAGTCCGACCTGTTCATCTCGCTCGACGGGCTCTCGGTCGGCACCTACGAGCTCACTGCCACGCTGCTGGTTACTAACGACCAGCCGCTTGCTGAGGGATCGCTGATCGTCACGATCCGCGATCCGCAGGTTCGGCCGGAGGGTGCGACGTCGGGCGAGGGCATCCGACTGGTCGCGTCGCCAGCTCGGCCGAGCCTGACCGAGTTGTGGGCCGAACGTGCCGTCATGTACATCGATGGTCCGCGGAATGCAACGGCCGAGCTCACCGTGACACTCCGTGGTGCGGACGGAGAACGGCTGGCCAAGATCGGCAGCCGCATTGACCTGCCGATGAACCCTGCAGCGTGGAGCAAGTTTGCACAGCGCGAGTTCGGCCGGCCCGAGCTGCAGCGAAGGTATGACGAAGCCGAGTCCTGCGAAATTGCCGTATCCAAGGCAGGGATCGGCTTCGCCTCGCTCGTCTGTGACCGAGGATTCCGGGCACTGCGCTGGGTCGTCGCGAAGCGCCACGGCCGACGGGGTGCTCGGCTCGTCGATCGAACCGATGGCGACAACACACGTGTCGAGTTCTTTTCGGTGGAGTCGCCGCTCCTCGGAGTGTCCTTCGAGCCGAAGTCAGAGATCGAAGCACCACCGCGGGGTGGTTTGCTTCGGGCAACCGCAGGGGGCGTGGAAGCCTCCGTCATCCTTCCTCCCGATCCGAACCAGCTTCTGAAAACGGGTGCTCGCTCGTCTGTCCAGGTCGCATCCAATGCTCGACACGAACACATGCGCCTGATAAAAGGTCACCACGACTGGTTGTATGCCGACCTGCCGGCCGATCCGTTCGCGCGGTACCTGCAGAACATCGCCCTCGAGGCGATCACCCGCGCGCTTGTCTCGGTGATCGCGGGGAATCACTGGGCGCGGCTGGAGCGCAGGCTCGAAAGCGCGGATGTCTTGGATTACCTGGACGAAATGCGGGCGATGGTTGGAAATTCCTCCAGTCAAGAGGCGCTCGCCAAGGAAATCGCCGGTCGCCTTTGGCGGTGGTCGGACTCGACGGACTCGCTACTCGCGGGTTTCGCTGGCGCGATCGCCTCGGCGGCAGCGAGCAGCGGCATTGAGGATCCGCATCTGGCAGCGAGGTTTCTTCTATCCTTGGCAAGCAGCCCGGGACGGATCGCGGAGTGGAATCCATCGAAGCAAGACCAACTCCTTAACCGCGTCGTCAACTCTCCTGTCCTGTTGCGGGCGGCGCGTTTCGCTGTCCTGGGCACCGATGCATATCGAGCGGGCGTGATCAGATCTGCTTTGGGGGCCGCCGGATGAGGATTTCCCAATTGTCCGCTGCGGATGCGGCCCAGCTCACTGTGAAGACGCTTGGCCTCGACGAGGAGGTAGTTGACCTCCTTTCACCGGAAGGACTCTGTGCCTCCCTGCGGAGAGCAGCGTCGTTCCTATGCCCTGCCACGCCGCGTCAGATTGTTGATGCCGTGCTCGGAGCAGTTGGCCCCGTTGCTTCAAGTGGCGCGCCGTCCCGTGACGACCTCATGGAGCTACTCGATCTTCTGATCTCGGTTGGTGATTTGCTCGAACTTCGTCAGCGAACTACGTACGCGACCAAGCTGCTCTTCCTTGGCCCGCCGTCCTATGTCGTCAAGGAGCCTGGCCGGTACCTGCTGCTCGGGGTCCGTCCCTTCGGTGCGGCGCTCGTCGGTGAGATGCTGGCGCGCGAGGTGCTGTACGAGGGCCACACTCGCACGATCGAGTTGGAGTTCGACAGTGCCGGCCTGCGGTTCGCAGCTCTCGGACTGCAAGAGATCAAACGTGAACAGTGGGCGGTGCATCCGGTTGCCGTTTCGGCTGCGGCGTTCATTGGCGAGTACCGCCAGCGGCTGGACAGCACAGGTCCGTCTGGTCAGGTCGACGGGCTGACCCTGATCGATCCGAGTAGTGCAGTGCGCTACTACCGAGGCCGGTGGAGGGCTCCGAAACCCAGCGACAGCGGAGATTTCGTAGCCCGGCGCCCACAGGCCTACGGAGCGGATCTCTGGTGCTTTGTGCGCGTCGCTGAGGGAGTCCCACAGCGGTTAGTCGACCTTCCAGTCGGCGACGCGACGACACCGGGGCGGGACGAAGCCTGGCGTCTGCAGGCGGCGCTCGATGCCCACCGTGGCGAACCTCAGGTCTTTCGTACCCGAACCGCGACTGGGAGGCCGTACATCATCATGGACCTCTTCTCACCGGTGCCGACCTGGGCAGCGCGTTACCTCGGGTTGGTCGGGCTTTCGGTGCCCCGTTCGAAGGGCTCGCTGTTCTCATATCGAGTGCCGACTGCAGCCATGCCTGACCTCACGGCTTTTCTTGCTGACATGCTGTGGACGCACGGGGGAGGAACAGAGTGACGGCGGAAGCGCCTACCATCGCGGAGACGATCACCAAGATCCAGGCCGCGCTACGCGACTACATCGAGGCCACGTACCACGTCGGACACCCGACCCTCATCGACCAACGCCGGGCGCTGCTCGATCAGGAAGGGGTGCTATTTCGTGCGCCCTTTATCGAGAGCACGCCGCGCTACACGACGGACCGACGGTTCACCGATCTCGAACTCGATCCGGCGGTACAGAAGCTCTTCGCCAGCCTGACCTCCCGGCACGGCGACACAACTCCGCTGCTCTACGACCCGCCGTACACGCACCAGGCGCAGGCGCTTGAGTGGACCTCGCGGGACGGTCGAAGCCTCGCCGTGACCACTGGTACTGGGTCCGGTAAGACGGAGTCCTTCCTGCTTCCGATGCTCGCCAAACTCGCCGCCGAAGCAGCCCACCGACCTGCCTCCTTCGAAGCGCCGGCCGTCCGGGCCCTCATTTTGTATCCGATGAACGCGCTGGTAAACGACCAACTCGGTCGTCTGCGCCTGCTCCTCGGTGATCCACGGGTGACCACCCAGTTCACCGCCTGGGCAGGCCGCCCCGCCCGGTTCGCGCGGTACACCAGCAGAACGCTTTACCCCGGGGTTCGGAAAGTAGCGAAGGACCAGGAACGACTCCGTTCGATCGAGCGGTTCTATGTTCTCCTCCTTGACCAGGCAGACGATCCCACGTCCCCATGGCACGCCGAGGCGGTGGCCCTGATCAAGAAGCTGCAGACACGTGGCAAGTGGCCGTCGAAGCCCAACCTGAAGGCCTGGTATGGCGCGAGCGGAAGCCGTTGGAAGGACAAGAACGGGGAATTCGTACGTGCCGTCATGCGACCCGAGGATCCGGAACTCCTCACGCGGCATGAGGTGTTGAGTTCTCCGCCGGATGTCCTTATCACGAACTATTCGATGCTGGAGTACATGCTGATGCGGCCGCTTGAGCGGCCGGTCTTCGATGCCACGCGCGCGTGGCTGGCGAACAACCCAGATGAGAAGTTCTTGCTCGTCATCGACGAGGCCCACCTGTATCGGGGAGCAGCAGGCGCGGAGGTGGCGTTGCTTCTGCGGCGGCTGGGCGCCCGACTCGGTATTTCCAGTGACCGCCTGCAAGTGATCTGCACCAGCGCGAGCTTCGCAAGCGCCACGTACGCACGGGAGTTCGCGGCGCAACTGACCGGCAAGTCCGAGGACGACTTCAGGACCGTCGAGGGTCGGCTCGCGCTCCGCGGCCATGCCGCCGTCGGCACCGCCGAGGATGCGGCAATCTTGGTCGCTGTGCCGATGGCCAACTACTACGAGGCGTCGAGCGACAAGGCTAGGACGGAGGCGGTGCGTGGCCTGCTTGACTACCGCGGGGTGACAGGTGAAGAAGGCGCCTCGGTGGGGTCGGTGCTCCATGAGGCCCTCAGCACCTGGGGGCCGATGAATCTGCTGGTCAACGAGACGATGAAACAGGCGCAGCCCGTCGACGAGTTGGGCTCAATGATCTTCCCGGCAGTAGATAAGAAACTGGCGGACCGGGCGGTCTCGGCGTTGGTGGCCCTTGGGAGTGCAACTCGGCGCTCAGCGGATGCCGCTGGTCTCTTGCCATGCCGTGTTCACGCGTTCTTCCGCGGGTTGCCCGGTCTGTGGGCATGTATCGATCCGGACTGCAGTGAGGTCGACCGCAGGACGTATCCCGCTATCGGGCCGGTGGGTGCCCTCTATGCCCAGCCGCAGGCAAGCTGTGGTTGTGGAGCCCGAGTCTTTGAGCTTTACACCTGCAGGCACTGCGGCTCCGCCTACGCCCGCACCTACACCGATGACGTCATCGACCCCAGCTTCCTGTGGCACGAACAGGGTGGCGAGTTCCAGGCCTCCTCGGGAGCCGTCCCGGAATTGCAGCCGCTTGACCTGCTCCTCGAAGCCCCAGCCGAGCACAATGTTGAGCCTGCGGATATCGACCTGGTTACCGGGCGGCTGAATCCCGCCAGACTGGGGGAGCGGAGGCGGGTCGTCTTCCTGCCGACGCCGCGGGCGGGCGAGGCAATCCCCGGTGACGAGGACCAGGACGAAGACGAGGCGGAGGCCAGCGGCCAGTTCACGCCGTGCGGCGTGTGCGGCCAGCGGGCCGGCTTCGGTCGCTCCTCTGTGCAGGACCACCAGACCAAGGGCGACCAGCCGTTCCAGGCGCTGGTGACTCGTCAACTCGAAGTCCAGCCCGCCGGTGCAGAGAAGTACTCGGACTTCGCGCCCCTTCGCGGTCGGAAGGTGCTCGCGTTCTCGGACTCACGGCAGGTCGCGGCGCGCCTCGCGCCCAACCTGCAGAACTACTCCATGCGCGACGTGATCAGGCCGGTGGTGCTGCGGGGGTGGCAGGAGTTGTCGAGGCAACCACTGCTCGCCCCGGCCCTCAGCCTCGAACGGATGTACCTTGCGGCCATGGTCGGTGCCCGGCTGCTTTCGGTACGTCTGCGTCCCGAACTGCGGCCTGCCGAGTCGCTCGAAGCTCTCAGGGAGGTCGCGAAGTCGCTGGAGAACGGCGCGCTTGAGGGCAACGCAGCGGAACTGATGCAGCTCTCCTTCATTACCGATCAGCCCCCGCAAGCCTTGCTTCGTGCCATGTACGCCACGCTGACCGACCGGTACTACGGATTCTCGTCGCTCGGCCTGGCGTCGATCCGGGAGCGGGCCAATCTTTGGAAGCCGCTACTCGCCAAGCTCTCGGACATCGCGGGCGTGGCAACAACGGAGGAGACCAAGCAGGCGCTGGTTCGGCTCTGGCTCGCCCAGTGGATGACCAGCAACCGTGGTGTGTGGTTCCCGAGCATGCCCGACGGTGACTGGTGGAAGACCAAGGGCGGAGTGAAGCCACACGGCGGCAAGTTCAAGCCGATCCAGTCGTGGTTGGGCACGGCTCCGGCTCGGAAGCAGTTTGCCGAGAACTGGCTGCCGACGCTGGTGCAAACCTTCTGCGAAGGGGTCGGGGGCAACAAGTTCAAGCTGTTGGCCTCGAAGGTCGGGCTCGAACTGGGTGGTCTGTGGGGCTACTGCGAGCGCTGCCGGTTCACGCAGCGACCCTTCCCGGGCACGATGCGCTGCGCTAGTTGTGGGAGGGACCACGTACGGACATTGGACCCTGACGAGGACGCCGTCTTCCAGGCACGCAAGGGATACTATCGCGCAAGCGCCGTCCGGGCATTGGCTGATCCGCCCGAATCGCCGATGAGCATCATCGCGGCGGAGCACACGGCGCAGCTAAACGCCGCACAGTCGGACGAGGTGTTTTCCAAGGCCGAGGAACACGAACTGCTCTTCCAAGACGTCGATCTGGGACTGCCGCGTCCTGGTGAACAGCAGCGCGCCGCTATCGACGTATTGTCGTGCACGACGACGATGGAAGTCGGTATCGATATCGGCAGCCTGTCCGGTGTCGCGCTCCGCAACATGCCGCCCTCGCGTGCCAACTACCAACAGCGAGCGGGTCGTGCCGGTCGTAGGGGCAACGCCGTCGCGACCGTGCTTGCCTTTGGAAGCGCCGACACCCACGACGATCACTACTTCCGCCAGCCGGAACTGATGATCCGAGGCAAGGTCGACGACCCCATCCTCACCATGGACAACGGCGAGATCGCGCGGCGTCACGTCACCGCCTACCTCTTGCAGCGCTACCACCAGGACCGGCTGCCGAAGATCGAACCTGAGATGCAGCCGCAGCTGTTCGAGGTGCTGGGCACGGTCGAGGGGTTCGCGGGAACGACGTCGCCGCTGAACCGGACTGATCTTGAGGATTGGTTGAAGGTCAACGAGCCCGTTCTTCACCGTGAGATCGCCTCGTGGCTCCCGAGCGAATTGAGCGCCAGCGATCGGGACACGCTGCTCGACGGCATCGTCACAAGAACGCTCGGCGACATCGACGTGGCGCTCGATCTCGACCCCAATGGCAGTCTCCCAGAGCCCTCGAAGGGTGACTCCGAACCCGAGACCGACGAGGTCGAAGCCGAGGGGCCAGCCGAGGACGGTGCGGAGGTGCCGAGTGCGCGGCGGAGCCAGACCAACCTCCTGGATCGTCTGCTCTACAAAGGTGTGCTGCCGCGTTATGCCTTTCCCACGGATGTGGTCGCGTTCCACGTCTTCGACATCGATCGGTCGACACCGTATCGGGCCGAGTTCCTGTACACGCCGAGTCAGGGCCTGCCGGTGGCGCTCAGTCAGTATGCGCCCGGCAAGGTGGTGTGGGTCGACAACAAGGAGTGGACGTCGGGGGCGCTCTATGCGCCCGTAAGGAAGGAACTTTCGAAGGCGTGGGAGGACAAGCTCCTCTACTTCGAGTGCGAGGTGTGCCACTACGCCAAGCACTTCTCGTACAAGGACGCGGAACGCGGCGAGACACGTGACTGCCCGGCCTGTGGCTCCGCGGACAAGTTCGGGGCGGCCAAGAACTGGATACGCCCGCCGGGGTTCGCTCACCGCGCCAAGGAGGCGCCCGGCACCAGCCCCGATGATGCACCGGCCCGGAGCTACGCCACGAGGGCAAAGCTCGTGGCGCCCGGTCCGACCGAGGAGTCCGCGTGGCAGCACGTCACCGATCGACTCGAACAGACGTACCGACGCGAGACCCTGCTCGTGACCAATACCGGTCCGCGCACGGAGGGTTATACCTACTGCACGCTCTGCGGATTGATCGAGCCAACCGCGATGGCATCGAGTGCTGTCGTTGGCCCGCATCCGAAGCCGTATCCCGATGAGAAGGAACCTTCGTGTCCCGGTTCGAGGTCAACCCGCGGACTGGTACTTGGCACCGACTTCATCTCGGACGTGTTACTAGTGCGTTTGAAGGTGGCTGCGCCGATCACCTTGCGTCCAGCGTTCCTCTCGACTCACGTCGCGCTTCGCACGATCGCGGAGGGTTTGACGATCGCGGCGACCAGAAAGCTCGACATTGAGGCGACCGAACTGCAGGCGGAGTATCGACCGGCGCTCACGCCGCTCGGCAGTGAGGGGCTTGAATCCGAGATCTACCTCTACGACACGCTCGCCGGTGGCGCTGGCTTCACCCGGCGGGTCAACGACTACAGGATGGAGATCTTCGAGCAGACGCTGGACCTCCTGGAGGAGTGCCCAGCTGGCTGTGACGAGTCCTGCTACCGCTGCCTTCGGAGCTTCCGCAACCGCTTCGAGCACGGTCTGTTGGACAGGCACGTCGGCGCCAGCCTGCTTCGCTACCTGATCCACGGCACTCCGCCGCAGCTTGATCCTGCCCGCCTCCATCAATCGGCTGACAAGCTGTTTGAGGACTTGACGAGCCACGGAATCGACGGCGTGACCTTCGAGCGCAAGGCAGAGATTGAGATAGAGGGGATCGGGTCGGTCACCGCGCCGATCCTAGCCACGAGGGGCGGCCAGCAATGGATCTTCGGTGTTCATGGACCGCTCACGCCTGACGTCGCGCCGACTGACGAATTGCGGGACGCCAAGGAGTTCGGAAGCGTGCCGGTTCGCCTGATCGATGACATCGTGATCGCGCGCAACCTGCCGTTCGCCAGCCAGACGGTCCGGGATTCGCTGACGTGACCGGGAGCGGACTTCACTTCGACCCCGGCATCGAGGCGTCCGCGGGTATCTGGCCGCAGCGTCCGGATCTTTGGAGTTACTTCTCGCTCAAGGAGTTCGAGGCTTGCCCGCGGCGTTGGATGCTGACCCGGGCACAGTACCCCCATATCTGGTCACGCTCGGGTTATCCGACGATGCCGGCGATCGCTGCAGTCTTCGGCGACGTCGTGCACGGCGCCTTGGAGACGATCGTGAAGGCGCTCGTTGCTGCGGGATGCGAATCGACACGCGCTGCGGGGGCCGCCCAGGTTCTTCGTGAACTCGGCGGGATCACGGCGGTAGTCGGACGGGCCGCGAAGGACCGATTGGCCCGGCTGGATGGCAATCCGCGTCTGGACGGCGATCGCCGACGTCGTCTCGGCCGCGAACTCAGTGACCGCGTGCCCGAAGCGCGTGCCCAGCTCCAGGCATACCTGAGTCGATCTGTCCTGCCAAGGGGCAGCCTGCCCAAGCGCGCTGCCATTCCGGATGGTGGAAACACCGCGTCGAGCTCAGGGCCGCAGCGCCGACCAGTCGGAACCGGCGCACATCCGGAGATCACGCTGACAGTCGATGAACTACGGTTAACCGGTCGCCTCGATCTGCTCACGGTCGCTGACAATGCCGTGCGGATTACGGACTACAAGACAGGGGTGGAGGATCCGAGCCACCTCGATCAGCTGCGCACCTATGCCTTGCTGTGGGACTTGGACCGAACGGTGAACCCGAGCGGACGGAAGGTCACCGACCTCGCGGCTGCGTATCCGAGCCGCGAGGTGTCGCTCCCGGGGCCGGCGGAGAAGGAGCTTCGGGTGCTCCAGCAGTCATTCGAGACGCGTATCGCCGCCGCCGATGCGGAGCTTGCGGCACCGATGCCGACGGCGGTCACCCGCGAAGACACCTGTGGCTCCTGCCAGGTCCGCCAACTTTGTGCGGAGTACTGGAAGCAGGTCGTGCCGGCCCCCGACAATGTGTCCCCCGGCTCCTGGTTCGACTACCAGGGCATTGTTGGTCCGCAAAACGGTGTCCGCAGTTGGTGGATGATGAGTCGCCGGACGGGCGGACGCCAACTCCTGCTACGTACGCCGTCACCATCGACTGCGCTCACCTCTGGTAGCCACTTACGAGTGCTCGGCCTCCGGTTGGACGACGATCCCGAGGTAGACGCGTTCATCGGTGCTATGTCAGCTTCGTCAGAGGTGTTCGTCGTGACCGACCAGTCCGGTGTTCCCGCATTAGAAGGCACTCCGCCTTACCGTGCTGGCCCATGAGACAGTGTGGACACTTGGCCTGGCTCGCCGCCGGTCAGAAGGGGTGCCACCGGAGTAACTGTGTGGCGAACAGGGTCCATGAGCGTAGGTCACAACCGAGGGCGCGGGCGCGGTCCAGGCGGGTGTGACCGGATGGCGATGGTCGGCTCGTCGGCGTTCCCGTCGAGCCTTGCCGCCCGCGCAGAAGACCGCCGGTAGGCATGTAGCAGGTCAGATACGTCCGCACCCGACTCCGGCGCCGCCAAGATCAGCGAGGCCACAAGTTCCTTGCGGTTGGTTCGGTCGCCGTTCGCCTCAGCCAAGCGCACGAGTTCGTCGAGGCGCTCGCTGATCGGCGCCGGTAGCGCGAGGCCAATGCGCTTCTCGGGGCATTCGGGCAGAAGCGTGTCGGCGCTAATTCGTCGCCGCGTGGTCATGTACCAACTCCGGACACCGAGGTAGTCTATCGTCAAGACGCGCGTCTGAGGTATATCTACCGCACCTCAATGGGCTTGTGTAGGATCACTCGGCCGGCGAACTCGGCCGGCGGGAGGTGGCGTTAACTGATGGCGACGCAGGTCGACAACGGCCCGGACATTCGGCCTCGTTTGGTGAACCCCGCCAACTTCCTCGTCGCCACCCGAGACACCGGCTACAAGACGACCGGACTTGCGATCGCCGAGCTCATCGACAACTCGCTGCAGGCGGGAGCGCGGCACGTCGATGTGGAGGTCGCCACTGGACGAGGCCCGGATCGGCAGATCGAGATCATGGTCATCGATGACGGCGATGGCATGGACGCCACATCACTCGCGCAGGCCCTGACCTTCGGTGGGAGCAGCCGGTTCAACGACCGGTCGTCCCTTGGGCGCTACGGCATGGGGCTGCCGAACGGCGCGCTCAGCCGTAGCCGCCGCGTCGAGGTCTACACCTGGCGGCGCGGCACCGGCGTCCTTTGGTCGAGGCTGGATATTGACGAACTGGTCATTGCGCGCGATGCGGTGCTACCCCCGGTCGAGCTCATCGATCGGCCCGGGTTTGTGCCCGCCACCGACTCAGGTACTGTGGTGCGGCTAGCGCGCTGCGACAGAGTCGAGTACAAGCGCTGCTCAGCGCTCGTCCGAAGGCTCAAAGATGATCTGGGCCGCATCTACCGGCACTTCCTCACCAACGGTGTCAGTTTGCAGGTAAACGGTCAACTCGTGGTTGCAAATGATCCCCTCTGCCTCGCGCCTGGTTCCAAGATCACTGGTGCTAGGCGGTTCGGCGACGACCTCCTTTACGAGATTCCGGTAGGCTCCGCAGTGGGCACTGTCTCGGTTGCGTTCAGTGAGCTACCCATCGATCACTGGCACGCGCTGTCGACGGAAGAGAAGCGGACCATGGGCGTCACGGCCGGGTCGCCGGTCTCCGTTGTGCGTGCGGGGCGCGAGATCGATCGTGGATGGTTCTTCATGGGCGGCAAGCGCCGCGAGAACTACGACGACTGGTGGCGATGTGAAATAAGTTTCGATCCCATTCTTGACGAACTTTTCGGAATCACTCACGCCAAGCAAGCCATCTCGCCCCGGCCCGAGCTACTAGAACTCGTCTCGCCTGACTTGGAGACGATCGCCCGCGCATTGAACGGCCGGGTCCGCAACCGATTCCTGCTGGTCAAGGCCACCGAGCCGCTAGGCGCTGCCGAACGACAGGCCGCGCGCGCCGATGTGTCGCTGCCATCACTGCCGCGCGGACGTCGACCCATCCCTGACGAACTTAAATCGGTGGTCGGTGGCCTGGCCCAGCACGATTCCCCCTATCAAATCGTGGCTGCGGAGTTGCCGACGACAAGCGCATACGAGGTAGTCGTGCGGGATAAGAAGATTGTTCTGCTGCTCAATACCAAGCACCCCTGGTATCGTGACCTCTACGGTCCGCTCGCTATGAGCGAATCGGGCAGAGACCATGACCTCGCGCGCCAGGTTGCGCTGACCATCCTCGCATCCGCCCGCGCTGAGGCTGCCCTGCGCCGCGACACCGAGCGCGGACATGCGCAGCGACTCCGCCAGGCGACCGCCGACGTACTCGCCACCTTCATGAATGCCTGACATGGGCACGGTGTGGTATCCGCTGCCGTGCCCGCCAGGGTGTGGAGCCGCAGAGCAACGCGCTTTCGCAACGCTTGGTCGTGCGGTGGCGGACGCCAATGGCGCGGCACGTGACGTCGCCCGCGACCGTTGTCTTGCCCGCGAGAACGCAGCGCTCGCAGCCGCCACGTATGTACTACTCGATCTTGCGGGTCAAGGCTGGAACGTACGGGTCGACGGCGACGAGGTGGCCGTAGCCCCTCCGCTGGGCGTGGCTGATCCCGTCGAGGAGAAGCACCGAATCAGGCGGCAGGAACTCATCAAGCGAGACGAGCAGCTGGACGCCCCGTCGGTGCGTCGCTTCATCACAACCATGGAGCGACCTCGGGAGTTCGACGGGAGGTTTGTCTCAATCTTCAGCCTCATGCGTGACGGCAAGGAACTGGCTGAGGCGCTTCGAACCGCCGGCGATGGCGGCGCGGACGCATCACGCCTGCGCGAGGTGATCGACCCGTACGTACAGGTCGTCTCCGGTGAGCGCTGCAAGCACACTGGGTTCAGACTCATGGACATCTGGCGGTACTTCCGTCACACCTGGTCAAACCAGTACACCAGCACCCCGGGCCGCACCTTAATGATCTTGGTCCGGGATCGCGCGGCCCCATTCCACCCAGTCATCGGGATCGCCGCGCTGGGTAGCGCCGTCGTGCAGTTGGCCGAACGGGATGACTGGATCGGTTGGCAGCCAGCCGTGTTCCTCAGTGGCCTGCGTGCCGCCCCGACGCTGCGGATGGCTCGATGGATCACGAGCCGGTTGAAGACTGCGCTGGACGAACTGTACGTTGACGACCTCATTAAGGACGGACTGTATTGGCCTTCGCTATGGGAGGTACCGGCCACTGACGCGATCGAGCGTCTGTTGAAGGAAGCGGTCACACGCCGAAGAGACCATCATCGGTTCGTCAAGGCGACGGACTTTAAGAAACTCCACGATGCCGACGACGTTGCCGGGTGGCGCCGGCGCGCGGAGTCCGACCTCTTTCGCAGCAAGCGATGCCTGGCGCTGGCCGACCTACTCAACGCTCGGCAGGCCCTTTCGCCGTATTTGTATCCCAAGGCGACGCGCGCAGGACTGTCCCGGGCGCTCGACGACACTACGGCCCGTCGGGCAATCATGTCGGTCCTCCGACGGGCCAAAGCCGACGCGGTGGGCACCGAGATCGCCGATCTCACGGTCTGCGGCGCTGTCGCTCCCTATAACTCCCTGCTGGGCGGCAAGCTTGTCAGCATGCTGGCCGTCAGCCCGTCCGTGGTGAAGGCGTACCGACAGCGCTACTCAACCTACGCCAGCGAGATCGCCTCCTCGATGGCCGGCCGGCCAATCCGCCGCCGATCCAATCTCGTCTTCGTCGGCACCACCTCCCTTTATGGCTCTGGCGCCAGCCAGTACAACCGAATCCGGATCCCACCCGAAGTACTCGGTGGGTCCGGACCCATCCAATTCCGTCAACTGGGCCGGTCGAAATCTTTCGGCACCTCGCATTTGTCCGCCGAATCGGTGCGCGCGCTGGTACGCCTTGCCGAGCAGACGGCCAGCGGTGCCCGGGTTAACAGCATCTTCGGTGAGGGGGTGAACCCAAAGTTCCGGAAGGTGCGCCACGGCTTCGATCTGTTGGGGTGGCCGTCGGACACGCTGCTGCAACATGGGCGTCAACGTATTATTTACGGCATCAGCCTGGTCGACAACCTCCTGCCGTACCTACTCGGGTCCGATGCGGAGCCTGATTACACGTTCCGTCGCCGCCGCGGCGGAGGGGACGTGGACGCCATCTCGGAGTGGTGGATGCGCCGCTGGCTGCACCCGCGCAGCAAGTCCTTGGAGGTGCTGGAGGCGGTCACCCGGAACCGGCTAACCAGGCCAGTCAGCCACGGTGCACGCGTGACACTACCTGCCCACCCACTCGCACCGAATGAGCACGAGCAGTTGGAGTTGTACTGACGGTCTAGAACAGCCGATCAGGGTCAGGAGTGGCCTTGGCGAGCCGCTCGTAGTAGGGCCGGATGGCGGTGCGTATGTGCGGCATCTGGTGAGCGTTTTGCACCAGACAAGTAAGCGGAGGCATTGACCGCACCAGCGCCGCCAGTTGCTCGGCGTCGGACCCGCTGGTCTTGCCAATCAGCGCCTTCTGGACGGTGCGGAGTTGGTCGACCTGCGTCTGGCTGAAGTACAACCTTGTCGCCGTCGCGCCGGACACCGCATCGGGCAGGTCCTTTGGGTACTGGGTGGCGACCACGACACCGGCGCCGAAGGCTCGGCCCTCTCGCATGAGGGGTTCGAGGAAGGGCGACTGGACAAGACGCCACGCCTCGTCGAGCACGACGAGCCGTTTCAGGATCCGCGGCTGCGGGCGCCGGATGAGGTGGTTGTAGAGCGCCATCAGCAGGAACTCAGCCACGGCGTTCTTGACCTCCTCGCCAGGCAACTGGCTGAGGCGGACAACTGATCGTCCGTCGAGCAAGCTCTCGAGGGTTGTGTTGCCGCTATCGCCGGCGAACAGGCCGAGGTCGAAGATCGGCGACAGCCGGCCGATCAATGGACCGTGCCCGTCGCGTTCGAGCACCTCACGGACTGCGTCGAAGGGCAGGTAGGTCTGCTCCGGCTCCGGGATGAACGGCTTACCATCGACGCCCGCGATTGCGTACGTTTCCTTCATCGCCTCCCGTAGGGTGTAGGCTTGCTGGTCGCCGAGACGGTAGATGCGTTTGAAGATGCCGACGAGTTGGTGGACGTGGGACATAGGGTTCGCCCGGCCAGATGTCGGATCAGTTGGCGGCACCAGCGGGTTGAAGGGCAGACCGCCGATGCTCGCATCGAACATGGACAACTGCTCTGTGCGGGTGTATTCGGCTCCGGCGTAGTCGTCCTTGAAGTCCAGGATCAGCGCTGGCAGACCGGTCGGCGGTGCCATCAGGTCGCGCAGGATCGCCTTGGTTGCCTGAGTCTTCCCGCTGCCCGTTTCGCCGGTGATCGCGATGTGGCCGTTTGCCAAGGGACGATCCGGGCGCTGCGGGTCATACCAGATCTCGACAGGCCTGCCGTACTGTCCCAGTGCCTCGCCTAGGTAAGCGGTCGGCCGGTCGGCCAGTGCTGGTGATGTGCCGCTGGCTGCCGCCGTCGTCGTGGCCCTCCTGGCGGCGGGCGGGCGAAGTGGGTCGGGCCCGCTCGCCTCGGCAGGCGGGAGGGAACGCCCGTCGGACTCGGGCGGCACTGCATCGTTCTTTTGCGTTGGTCGGCTTGGCAGTGGCTCGTCGACCATCGCGGTGGACTGCTGGAGCGCGTCAACGCCGGATTCATTCAGATGCATCACTGTAAGAGGGAAGACTGGGCTGCCGTCAGCCTGGGCACTCACCCGTCTGGCCGGCCTCAGTGACTCGGAGTCCACGCCGATCGACACCTCAACCAGTTGGAGATCGATGGTGAAGGAAAGCTTGCCTTCGAAGAGTCGCTGGGCGGCGGTGGCCCACGTCTTGCGGTCGTCGGCGTCGTGGCCGTGTTTTCCGAGCTCACGGTAGACGTGCGCTCGCAGCACTTCGCGCCGCGCCGGCGTGGTGATGAGTTCGTCTGCCCGGTCAGGGTTGAACACGTCGCGAAGCAGCATCCCTGTGGACAGCAACTGGTCAACGGCCGGTCCCGATGCAAGGCCGCCGTCGATGCGGTACTCCGCCGACGTGTCCTGCATGGTCTTGACCTCGAAGACGGTGATGGCACACGCATCGTCGCCAGATTCGATGCCCAACAGATCTGCACGCCGGGCGTCCTCGCGCAGGTGCAGCCAGCGGCGAGCCATCTCGTCGTCGAGGCTGACCAGCAAGCGCTTGCGATTAGGGGGGCAGCCCGTCTTATACCAACGCGCAGCGACCAGGGTCCCGAGTAGGCCCTTTGTCCTGTTCTGGTCGACCTGGCGCTCCAGGTCCGCCGTGAGGGTGAGTGCCCCCACGTCGAGCAGGTCCGTCAGCTCTCGCAGAAGGCCGTCCAGATCGCCGTCGCTGACGGCAGTGTTGTACTGACGGACGACGTCGCGAAGGGCGCGCCGGAAGGGGTCGGTGGCGTCGGCGAACGCGACCACCTCGCGGGCGCCGTCGCGGCCAGTGAAGACCTGAAGGCTACCGAGTCGCAGGTCACGGTCGATGTGCCGGTCGGCGAGGATGAACCAGGGCGCCGTTGCCGCCGCAGCTTTGAGTCGCTCTCGGACGTCTCCGTCTTGTCGCACGGCGAGTCGAGACGCCGGAGCCTGCTTGGCGACCAACTGAGCGACATTGAAGTATGCGGCGAAGGGACCGCCCGGGGCAGGCTCGAGATCGACAGTCTTCGTGAAGACTCGGTACTTGAGTCGCTGCGGCATCGCCAGGGGCTGGATCGGTTGCTCGACAACGCTTAGTGCGTCCTGCCTGCCGCCGGACTGGTCGAACGCGACAGTGATGTGGGCGAGGACGTCGTCCGGGAGCTTAGGGGTGTCAGCGGGCAGGGACCGCACCTCGAAGCTAAAGCGGCGATCGTCTGCGGTCGCTCGAAACAGCTGCGCTACGCGTGCTTCGTCGTCGTCGTCCAGCCCGAGCGACTGAATGCCGGCGCCGCGGCCCCGGTACAGGACGGTGAGGTGGGCGCCCTGGATCTTGTCGTCGTCTGCCAAGTCCGTTAGCAGCCTCAGATAGGGGCCGGGACCTGGCGGATCCAGCAATGCAAGACGGAGTCCGGGTCGGGCGGCAGGGTGCGCGTCGAGGAACGACTCCACGATCCGGGCGACTGCGGTGAAGCCGTCGTGTCCGACGCTGCGCTCCTGCCGGACGGCGAAGTAGGGGAGGTTATCGACTGAGCTCACCTGGGGCAGGACCTGCGGCGTGTCCTGCGTCAACTCGGGCAGGCACAGGCTTGTGAGGAAGTTTGGTAGATCTTGGGCGGAGGCGATCACGAGTTTCACGTCGCGGGGACCGAGCCGGTGGCGCTGTGCCGCGACGACGCGAGCAAATTCCGAGTACCGCCAAAGATACAATGGGTGCAGCGGCGTGAGCATTGCGATCGTTGTCATTCCGGAGCCGAACGTGATCGTGTCCAGCATCAAGATCTGCGACACAACTTGGTTGGCGTCCTGGGTGTACTCGGCGAACAGGTCGCCGTAGGTGCGGCTGATGCAGCTAAGCAGGTCGTTATAGCGCCCGACGTACGCCCTCACGAGGTCCTGTGACGCGCGAGCTGCGGCGACGAGAAGAGGCTCCGCGGCCAGTGAGCTGGTGTACTCCACGATTTGGTTGCGAGCCTGGTCGAAGTCGGTGAACCTTGCGCTGAGCTCCCGTCCACCGTCGTCGTCGAGGCTGCCGAGAAACTCCAGGATCTGCTCACTGGTCCACTCCGCCCGGAGATCCTCCTCGCCACGGTAGCCCCGGATCCTTTCCCAGATGTCGCCTTCATTGCAGGTGATCCAGCCACCGTAACGACCTTCGCCAACGAGCCGGGTGACGATGTCCAGGACCTCTCGGGAGGCCTGTCCCTGAACGATGACGCCGGAGGGAAGATCCGTCTCCCAGCGCTCGGTACCGACGGCCGATCCGCCTCCGTCGACCTCACCAACCTCCGCCACGGTGTCCACCGCAACATCGAGGTCCTCCTGGCGGGACTCGTCGTCGGACAACAACGCCTGGGCAGCCACGGTCGAGGCCGGAGTGGGCGTGTTCGGCGGCGTGTCGGCCATGTCATCGCCACCGTTGCCGTCATCGGATGGCATGGGGGCCAGGGGGGCGCCGATGCCTGGCGGACTTGGAACGCCAGACGGTTCCGGAACGTCGTCGGTGGGCTTCGACGGTTCCTGCTGCCTCCGCCGTACTGAGAAAAGATCTTCGGCATCCGCGACAGTGAGCTGGCCGGCCGGTTCTCCGCGACGAAGCTGGCGCAGGAGCCGAAGACTGCGGCGTAGCGTCGCCTGCCGGCCTGGATCGCCCTCCTTGGCGATATTCTCCGCGATCGCCCTACGATCCTTCTCATTTAGCGCTTGCAGTCGAACGACAAGATCGCGGTTCCGCCGAACGCGATCGCGCACCGCGCGGTCTCGCGCGTCGTCGAACAGTCTGGGGTCGGCCAGTAGGCCCAAGCGGGGAAGCTCGCGACTTGATTGGTTTTTGAATTCAACTTCCTGCTCAGGGCCGCTTGGCAACGAGGTGTAGTAGTCGACGAGCTGACCGAACGAGATGTTGCCGTCGGCACCGAGCTTCTTCCACCAGTTGGTAAGTACCTCGTTGGTGGCGGCCGGACCCTTTTGCGCCCGCCGGACGAGCAGGCGCTTGAGCTGCGCCGGTCCGATCGCGGCGAAGTCCTGCAGCGACGAAAGCCGAGCGTGGTCGCCGGTGGCGATGACGACGATCGTCGCCTGTAGGTCTCGATCGTTGCGCCACTGTTCGGCTTGCTGAACGCTGGCGGTTACCTTATCGGCGGGTATGCCGGACGCAGCGGCGAGCGCATCGCCGCCAGTTGCCAGAAGCGCGATGCGTAGGTCGGCGACCTCGAGAGCCTTTGCCAGTCCCGCCAGCACCCCGCGCGGGTCCAGGTGGGGTACGTCTTGAACGAGAATCCCCAGGGACCCAGACAGCTGGACGACCTGCTCGCACAGAAGGTCGCTGACCAAGTTCTCGCGGAGTCCGGTTGTCGTCATAGAACTGCCAGGCTTTCCGGGTCGGTGGTGATTACAGTCTGGCCGTCGGCGTACGCCTTGGCGTACCCGGCTTCGAGGACCGCCCTCCGTAAGGCCTCCACATTGAGCCGCAGGTCTTCCTCGGTCACTGACGTTGGAGTCCCGAAGGGCTTCGCTGCCAAGTTGTTGCACCGCACGATCTGGTCATCGGAACGCTGTCCGGCAACAATGCCATAGTTGGTGCGCAATTCGTCAAGGAATTCCGGAAAATCAAGTGGTTGGCCCGGCTCCACCGTAGCGGCAACGAGAGTCTCCAAGAACTCTGTGGTGATGCCATATCTCTTTTGCAGTCTGCCGCCGCGTCCGGTAACCGCCCAAGGAGTGAGATATCCAGCACGACGGCCCAGTTCAGTAAGGAATCCAACGGGGTGGCTCCGTTCTTCCGTGGCGACCTGCCAGAGCGCCTCGCTGAGCGCTTCCATGTCTGAGACCTGATCGTCGTCGCGGTATGCCTCAAACCCCTGGCGGACCCGCACCTGAACCTTCTCGGGCAGATTCAGGATCATCTGCTCTACACCGATCTCATCGACCTG
Organism: Micromonospora sp. NPDC000668; assembly: GCF_042897975.1. NCBI lineage: Bacteria > Bacillati > Actinomycetota > Actinomycetes > Micromonosporales > Micromonosporaceae > Micromonospora > Micromonospora sp. NPDC000668. Next base: position 65,814 of record NZ_JBIAYP010000002.1, on the reverse strand, counting down.
CCCCGAAATCCGCTCTCGAATCCGACGCGAGACGAGCGCTTCCAATACGTCACCCGCGGCCCGGAGCGATGCGCGCGAGGCGTTGCGCAAAGACGCGCGGGACCCATCGAACATGTCGATCAAAACTGGTGGGCGCGGGGCACCGTCGAACGCTTCAGAGAACCGCGCGGTAAGGTGCACATGGATAGCGAAACAGGAGAACATCACCATCCGCCGAAGCGAATTCAGCTTTGATCCGCCACTCCGTTCGAAGCGTGCAAGCCGGTCGAAGGACACTCGGAGCCTTGCCAGGGTCGGTGAAGTAAGGTCACCGCCGCTGTCGGTATCAAGGGCCGCGTAGGGTCGCGCCGCGCCGTAGGTCACTGCTGATCCAACCGCCCGCGGCTGGGCGAACTGCATCATCGGCATCGCTAACGTCGACCACGGATCGTCGCTGGTCGACAACAGCGCTCGGATGTGTGTAGCAGCGTCTCCCGACCGTCCTGCGGTCAGCAACCCGGCAAGGAAGGTGCCGCAGTGCTGGTCCGACAGGTCAGGCGTCAGGAGAGTCTCGGTCGAAAGCGTATACGACGACCGCGCAGCTTCTCCGAACACAGCTTTGTCCGTAGCGAGAACGCCTTCCGCGAGGTTTCGTAAAGTGCTAAGCGCATCCCGGTCAACGATCTGACTCTCGCGGCCCATGAAAGCGTCCCCGTAGGTTTCGAGGATCATGCTGTTGGGGTTGCGCTCCTCCTGAACGCGTTTCGTCTGGTTCAGGATCGATCGGCGCAAAAACTGAGCGAGCGCGTCGGAGTCATAAACGCGTCCGACGAGTGCACGCCCGAGCCCATTCGCCACGTGCACGGGCTTAATGGACGTATTGGTCGGCAGGAGGCCGAACTCCTCATCGTAGATGTCGTTGAGGAAGGTCTTCAGGTCGCTGATCACAGTATGTACCTCGCCACCGGATACCGCTGGATCTCAATTTTGGCTTCGATGTCCTTCTCGACGTTGCGGATACGGACGTCTACCACGTCGCTCACGCTCACGTTCACGCTGCTGTGCACCTTGTCAACAAAGCGTGTAACCCGCCGGGTCGCGCTACGCGACCAACTCGTACGGCCGAGACCCCAGCGCGCTTCAGCCAGGGTGAGGTACAGGGCGCGGTCGACGAGAAGGCTGGCGATCGTGGCATCGTGTTCGTTCGTGGCGATTAGGGCGAACATCCGGACGAGCCGCTGCTCCTGCGGCAGCCACGCGTTAACCCATGGCGCCAACTCGGGTGCCCTGATTCGGAACCGGCCATGGCGGACCTCGTGCAGCATCAAGAACGTATTCGGCGCCTTGACGTCGAACCGGTGGCTCTGCCACAGCACAAGACGCTCTCGGTCCGTGTCTGGACAGTCCGGCTCATAGAAGCGATTGATCGCGAGCAGCAGGTCTCGAACCACTGTGGCGCTTCCCGCACGTCCGTCGGTCACCAGCTTGTCGAAGCCACGCTCGTCGCTCGGCAGAAGCCCGATCAAGGAACGGCCGTCCCGATGCTCGAAAAAGAACCGCCGCTTGAGCGCACGGTACTCGTCGATCCGATCGCCAGATGGCAGGGTCTGTATGGCTGCCGGGCAGCGACCATCGACCCATTCCTTCGGCGCCGTGGTCCCCAGCCAGAGATCCATGTCCCGGCGAGGGTGCGTCACTGTCGCCGGATCGAAGGATGCCCTGATGGCATCGAACAGCGGGCCGTCGCCACCTTCGAAGGCGAGTTGCGCGTAGTGGTACCGGCTTGAGCTCGGCGATGCCAGCCGCACTGCGGCCGTGGCACCGCCCGTCAACAAGAAGGCGACGAAGCCCACGAGCTGCCGCATGGTTGCGTGATGTCCGCGTCGGGCAACTTCTTGCAGCAGTAGAGCGATCCGCTCCCTGACCTGCGGATGACTCATCGCCTCGCGGTTGGTAACGGCTGGATCGGTCGGTGAGAGGTCAGCGTAAAACCGGTCGTCGGTCAGCCGGTCGATGACCTTGAACACAATTGGTTGGGCGAGGATGTTTCGCAGTCCCAGGTCGATGACCCGGACCGGTTCCACAGGTTCTTGCACCGGCTCGTGGCCGTAAGAGATCGCCTGCTGGACCTGCCGAAGAGCCTCCTGCAGTGGGTCGAAGTCGGCCGCGAGGGGGTGGCGGCGCAACACGAAGAGAGGCCACTCATTGATCGCCAGGACCATCGCCCGGCCGCCATCGTCACAATCACGCCACTGACTCAGGATCTCGTCATCAGATAGTTCGTTGGCGTCGGTCAGGACGAGCGCGCCCGCTTTCTCCAGTGCGGGCCGGAGGCGTTCGATGAGGTGCGTCTTTCCATCGCCTGGGTTACCCGTGACAATGATCTGGTGCCCGTCTTCGGCCAAGCCCAGCATCTTATCGTTGAGACCGAGGTCGACATCAACCCATTCGAGCTCTTCCGAGGTCAGCCGGTCCGCGTAGCTGTTGCTGCTGCGGTACAGCCGCTCAACGAACTGACTGGCGGACGCGGCTACCGCCTCATCTCCCTGGTATCTGGCGTCGACCGCGACACCGGACATGGAGGAGGCATCCGGCGCCGTCTCCCGTGCGGTCACGTGACAACCACCCAATCCCATGCAGCCACGCGCACGTCACCCATCTCTCTGCGAGGCTCCGCCGGCACATAGGAACCGGTCATCGGGATCACCACCATTGGCTCTGTCGCTGCTGCAGCGGAACGGCTGACGAACAGGAGACCGTCCCGCCTGTCAGGGCGATCAGTCCATGGGCGACAGCGTACTGCTCCACAAGCTATCGCCTACCTGCCACATTCGTCGTACCTCATCCTCAACGTGTGGATTTTGGACGACGCCAGGCAGCAGTTGAACCCGTCCTGCGTCCGTCGCGGCATCTACATGGCGGCACGTCCCCGCCGTCCTGCCCCATCTGGGCGCTACCGCGGACATGCACATGACGGCCGCCCGTATGTCGCCATTGCCGGCACGAAGGCTGGCGACGAGGTGAAACACCGAGCACGCGGTGCACCCGAGCCGAGGAGATGTCGCTCGCCACCGCTCAGGCGTCCCGATCGTCATGCTGCACGGAACGAACTTCCTAGCCACACCGACCTGTGGGGTGGTAGCGATGACATCGCCCGAGGCGATTGCTCGGTCGCCACGAGGAGGTGTGTACGTCCGTGCCGACCAGGGATCCGTGGCTGCACCACCGCCCAAACAAGAGGTCAAGCCGATGTCGGGTCGTCGAGCCAGGGCAGTTGGGCGGGTGCGGCTATCTGAAGGCAGGTTCGATTGGGTCCAGGTGGGCTGCTACGACGGGTGGTGGTTGCCCTTACGCCGTGTCTCGAATGTTGAGGACCATCCGGGAGAACGCCTGCAGCAGTTGCCGGGGTGCCTGGCCGGCAATCGTCGCTGCCGCCTCCACGGCGTGAGCGGTCGCTCAGCCTTCTGATTGTCTGCCGGCCCGGTCGGCGACAAAAACCCCTAACCCCTGGTGGCCGTACAACTCTCCGGTCTCAATGAGGATGGTCACGGCCTGCCGAACAGTCGATTGGCTCCCCACCTCGTACATCTCGGCTAGCGCCTTGGTAGACGGCAGTTTGTGGCCGGGAGGCCACTCGCCGGAGGCGATGCGCTCCCTGATGTCGGCGATGATCCGCCGGTAGTGGGGCTCGAACTTTCGTGGTGCGGGCATGCGAAGTACTCCCAGCTAGGCCCACACATCTGATCACGGCAGCTAGGAGAACTTCAAGGGCAACGTTGACTTTACCAGCAATGCCGGTAGAGTGCGAAGGCGAGGAAAGGCCCCAGCTAGGCACTGAGGTCCCTGCCTTTGTCGGAGCAGCAGCTACCCGACAGCGCGGATACCCGACTCCGCGGCCGGCGCGCTGCTCCGACGCCGAACACGTCACTCGGCCGCCTGTCGGCGACCGAGCAGGAAGCGGGCCTGGGGTGGGTGCTGGGCTCCGGTCGGTACGGACGCGCGGTCGTACCGACCGACCCCGCCCGCCTCGGCGCCGCAACCAACCGTTCAAGGAGGGCCATGGACTCGATCGACGAGATCCTCAGTGAACTACCCCTACCGCCCTACGTCACCGCCGAAGATGTCAGCTTCGCCGTCAAGGCCGTCACCGTGCACGCCGCCGAGCAGTGGCCCGAGGGCCGACGCTGCCGCAACGACCGCGCACCCCACCCCTGCCATCTCCACCACCGGGGCCGCCGAGTCCTCGACCAACGCGGTCTCACCAACCGGCACATCTGCGCGCTGATCGACGAGCAGAAGGCGCAGCAGCCATGATCTACGCGACCGGCGAGCGGCTGCACCCGTACCACGCCCGCATTGCCTCCTTCGACACCCGCTGGCGCGGCCTCGACCCCGCCCAGGTGCACGATTACCTCAGCCGGGTAGCCGACGAACTCGAACGCCTGCACCGCGAGCTGACCACGGCAAACACCGAGGCCGAACGCATCCGCCAGGCGCTGCGGCAGTGGCAGTCCCGGCACACCGGCTGCCGCCACACAGATCCAGGTTCACCGAACAGCCGGTGGCAGCGATGACCGCACCCCGCTGGATCATCCACCTTCCCACCACCCTGACCAGCCTCGACGGGGCCATCACCCTGGCTGTAGCCCTACACGACTCGCTCGGTCACGTCACCGCCATCGACTTCGGTGAGACCACCCTCAGCGAGGAGGATCGCCAGTTCCTGCGTACCCGAATCTGGTGTGACGCCAAGCTCGACGGGGCCGGCCGCTGCCGACGCCGCGAGGACCACGACGGCCCGTGCGGGGCCACGAATGAGGGTCCACGCCGGTAGCGTCCGGGGATGCCCGACACCGCGCACGACGACCTGCTGGCCGGCTTCATGGCTCCCCAGCCGTACACCATGGAGGCCGTCGCCGACGCTCCCCGCGCCCCCGGCGTGCACGTGGTCCTCGACGGTGGCGTGGTCATCTACGTCGGCCGGACCAGGCGGGGTCTGCGGGATCGCCTCCGGCAGCACCTGAACGGCAACCGTGACTCGTCGGTGCTGCATGACCAGGTCGGACAACTCCTCGACACCCCGGACAATGCGGCGTCAGCCGCCGACATCGCGGGCTGGCTGGGTCGGTGCAAGGTCCGCTGGCAGGAGACCGACAACCCGGAGGGTACGAAGGAAGCCCTGGTCCTGGCCCTGAAGCCGCGCTTCAACCGGCACATCCCCAGGCCCCGCCGCGCGGCAGGCGGTGGCGAGTAACGGAGGCGGCAGCGAGCCAAGGAGCTGCCCGAGCGTCTGCGGCTTGCCGGACAGCAAACGGGTGACGGCCATCGGGTCAGCCCCGGTCAGAGCGAGCGTGCCGGCTTTCAGGTTGCGGTAGTAGAGCAGGCGGTTGTTGCCCGAGGTGTCGATGAGGGACTTGGCCCAGCGGCGGCAGCTGCTGCGACGCGCCGGAGGCGTTCCACGTCAAGCACCGTCATCGGCTCCCCGTTCCTGCTCGACCTGCGCGCGCGCCAGGTCGTGCACCACTGCTGCCACCATCTCCCGCAGTCGGCGGAGCTCGCCCGCGGTGAGGCCGAGCTCGTAGCTGTGGTGATGGCCCGCCCTGGACAGCGCCGACCATGCGTAACCGGCCCGGGCGGCGATGTGCCGGCCAGCGGGGCGGTCAAGGACGAGAAATTGGGGCGACCGGGCGCGCATCGAAACGATCTCCGGGCGCGACCGCAGCCAGTAGTCGTCCATCGCGGTCTCCAACGCCAGCCGGAGCAGCCAGGCGCAGGCGCGCGGCCAGGCGCCACGCGTACCGCGCATGACGCTGGTCAGCAGCTGGTCGGCGGTGCGGCGGGCCAGGTTCTGAAGGTCGAGGTAGGCGCGGCCGCCAACTGTGGCGCGGGTCGGACGTGCGGTCACAGCAGGATCTCCAGTGCCTCTCGGAGCGTCGCTCTGCCTTGGGAAACTCGCGAGCGATCGTCAACAGCTTTGATGGTGATGCGCCGGGCCGTCTCAACCAACGCCGCAGCGCCGCGTACGCCAGGTCTGGTCCCTCACGGTGCCGTAGCCGGATCGCGTCAACGATGCTGCGCTCCGGGCCGTAGATCCCGATCGAGGTAGCCAGATCAAGCGGCAGCTCCGTACGTCCGATCTCGAAGGTTGTCGGGTCAAACCAATGCCAGGCGACGGGTGCGGTTGTAGCCGGCCGATGCCCCACGGGGTAGTGCGACATCGATGCGGGAGGGGATTTCGTCGGTGAGGCCGTGACGAGCTAGCGCGGTGGTCAGGCACAGCGTGCCTGAGGGGGCGCGGCGGGCGAGTTCTATGAGGTCAATGTCGGCCATTGCGGCGCCGTGCCGCCGGTAGAGACCGCGACCGATGGATGCGATGAGCCCTTGATCCCTCAACCGGTACAGCTGCCACTCAGAGAGGCCAGCGTCGAGGGCCTCGGAGTAGCTAAAGGTGACCGGGAGGGCGCTAAGGGGGGTGCGCCCGGTTTCTGATCTTTCCTCCGACCCCACAAGGAAACTCGATACACATTGCCGCAACCTGTAGCGGATTCCTTGGCTGGGGTTCATGCGGTCCGTTACATGACGTAGTCGGTTTGGAGATAATGCCTGGTCAGACGACTACCTACCGTCAACCCGTCATCACGAACGGCCTGGGCGTCGGCGTCGTAACACCCGCCGCCCAGGTCTCAGACGGGAGAAACACATGCGTACCAAGAAACAAGCCCGGCGGTTCGGTGCCCGAGCGTCCGTACTCGTGCTCGGTTTTGTCGTGGCCGGAGTGGTGATCGCCCCGGCGAGCCCGGCGTCCGCCGCGGTCCCCGGTCTGGTGCGGGTCTCCGTGACCAGCGTCAGCAACTCGGCCGACTTCCACAGCGCCACGGCGACCTGTCCGGTCGGGAAAGGTGTTGACCGGTACGGGCTACGAACTGAACGGGGTGACCGGTGAGGGTGTCGTCGACGACCTGCGCCCCAACGGTGGTCCGGCCACCGCGCCGACGGCCGTCACCGTGGGCGCCTACGAGACGGAGGCGTTCGCGGGCAACTGGTCGGTGACGGCGTACGCGATCTGCGCCAACCCGGTGCCCGGTCTGGTGCGGGTCTCCACGACCAGCGTCAGCGACTCCGCCGACTTCCACAGCACCACGGCGACCTGCCCGGTCGGCAAGGTGCTGACCGGTACGGGCTACGAGTTGAACGGTGTGACCGGCGAGGGTGTCGTTGACGACTTCCGTCCCAACGGTGGTGTCGCCGCGGCGCCGACGTCGGTCACCGTCGGCGCCTACGAGTCGGACGCCACCGCCCTGAACTGGTCCGCGACCGCGTACGCCATTTGCGCCAACCCGCTGCCCGGCCTGGTGCGCGCATCCACGGTGGGCACCAGCAACTCCCTCGACTTCCGCAGCGTCGTCGCGACCTGCCCGGTCGGGAAGGTGATGACCGGCGCCGGCTACGAGCTGAACGGGGTCACCGGCGAGGGCATCGTGGACGACTTCCGCCCCAACGGTGGTCCGGCCACCGCCCCGACGTCGGCCGCCTCGGGCGCGTACGAGGAGGACGCGTTCGCCGGGAACTGGTCCGACACGTCGTACGCCATCTGCGCGACCGCGTAGCAACCACGCATCCGGTGCAGCCGCCGCGCGCATTCGCGGGGCGGCTGCACCGGTGACGTGTCAGGTCAGGAGCCGCCCTGGCGGTGCACCCGCCCCTCCCGGGCGACCGTGGAGCGGCCCTGGTCGCGCTCAGTGCCGGCGGAGCCGGTCGCGGTACGGCGGTGCCGTTGATCGGGCGAGTGCTCCATGGGCGAGCCCTGGCGGCCCGGAGCGCCGCTGCCCGGATGCCGCCGGCCTCGTGCCGACTCGCCGCCGCTGTCGTGTTTGTTCTGCTTGTGGCTACCCATGCATCGTGCGTACCCGGTCGCTCGGCGGCTAGTCCTGAGCCCGGTCGGGGCCGTGGTGGCGGCAGCCCAGCTCGACACGACACCAGGCGGTTCGCGCCCCTCGATGCCGCGATATGGCGCCAGCGGACGGCATGTAGGAGTGCCTGACCGTAGCGTCCGAACAGCGCAGGTCCCAAGCGCGCGATCGAGGGAGGTAGTCATGACGATGGCCGGCGAATTGACCTTGCCGGGGGAACAGGCTCCGATCACCGTCCATCCGGACCGTTGGCGGGCGGCGTTGCCACCGGACGCGTGGCCTGACAACTTTCCGTTGAGCGGCGGCGTCTGGCGGCGCGACGTCTTCGCCGTGGCCGATGCCTACCGGGCGGGTTCGGCAAGCCCTCGGCAACTGCTGACCGCCGTGCTGATGTGGGGCTACGGACCCATCGGGTACGGGCCCTGGCGAGCCGCCAAGTCGCTCGACGCCGATCCGGAGGGCCAGCGCCTGGCCCACGCCCTTGAAGCAGTGTCGGCGCCGGACGAGGACGCGCTGCGTACGGCGTACCGCCGCTTCCGCGACCCCAACCACGCTCGCCTGCCGTGGTTGGGGCCGGGCTTGTTCACGAAGGTCCTCTACTTCGTCGGCTACCGGCGAGGGGTGGGCGGTGTGCAGCCGCTGATCCTCGACCGCGTGGTCGCCAGCCGTCTCCCCGCCGAGGCCGGCGTCGGTCGCCGAAACGGCTGGTCGTCCGAGGAATGGCTGGCGTATCTGCGTTGGGCGGCCGAGGAGGCGCAGGCCAGAGGCATTGAACCGGACGCGGTCGAGATGGCCGTCGGCGACAACCGCTGAGGCGGCTACGACACAGCGCGGAGGCGGGCGTCGAGGGCGTCGAGGTCGGGGACGAACCAGATGTGCCCGGCACGGTTCGACTCGTGCACCAGGGCACGCAGCGCCGAGCTCTCCGCCAGGTGAGCCGAGATGTCGCCGACCACGGCCAGCCGCAGCCGGTAGTTCACGAACTTCTGCATCACCTCGCCGGCGAAGCGGGTGCCCAGCGAGAAGAAGCGTTCGTCGAGCCGGCTGGCCGGCACGGCGACCACCTGGGCGCCGAGGAACGCCGCGCCGATCAGGTCCAGCGCGTCCTGCTCGGTGGCTATCGGCGGGCCGGCCGGGTCGCAGACCAGCACCTGCACGCCGACGCGTTCCTGGACCTCGTCAGGCATCGTTGACCTCCCGGTCGAACAGGCCGTTGTCGGCGTTGAGTACGGCGTCGAGCAGGTGCAGCAGCTCGGCGGTGGCGGCGGGATCGCCCAGGATGATGATCTTCAAGCGGTGCCGCTCCTCGTCGTGCACGGTCTGCACCCGTAGCGGGTTGGCCGGGTCGTGGCCGGTGTTGGCGCTGGCGAGCATGAGCGTGCCGAGTCGGTCGGCGGTGGCCCGGTCGACGCCGTCGATCTGCACGATGCTCGACACCTCCGCCGGTCCGGCCGTCGTGGTGGCGGTGCGGGTCTGCCCGGTGAACGCGTCGAGGTCGCTGGCGGCGATGCGGTACTGCTTGCCGATCCGCACCGCCCTCAGCCGGCCGGACCGGATGTAGCCCCGCACCGTGCGCACGTGCAGGTCGAGCCGGTCGGCGACCTGCTCTACCGAGTACATGTCTTCCTTCATCGCTCCCTACCCTACCCCGATAGGGAAGGTTAGGGAGTGATGGGAGTGCGCCCGACGGCATCAGCTCCAGAGGGCCTGGGGAACACCAGGCCGCCGTCGACGGCGGCCCTCAGCAACGACCCGAAAAGCAGCCGACCGTTGTCGGACGGTTCCAGTACCGTCTGGAAACCATGGACGCGCGGCTCGGCGACGCCATCATCGGGCGGGATCATCCGGTCGGTCTGCTGCGCGCTGAGCTGGATCGGGCCGCTACCAGCCACGGCGGTCTCGTCCTGGTCACCGGCGAGCCGGGCATCGGCAAGACGACCCTGGTCACGGCGGCGGCCCGGGAGGCCCGGCAACGCGGCGCGCTGGTGCTCGGCGCCGCCTGCTGGGATTCCGACAGCGCCCCCGGCTACTGGCCGTGGGTGCAGGTGCTGCGCGGCCTGCAACGCTCCGACGACTGGGCGGTGGCGCGCCCGGCCGCGGAGCCGGCTCTCGCGGCCCTGCTCGGCGAGGCCGACACCAACGGCGAGCAGGTCGGCCGCACCGCCAGTTGGGCCGGCGTCGACACGGGCGCGGACCTCGGCGACCGCGAGGCTTTCGCCCTGTACGACGCGGTGACCGCCGCACTGGTCGCGGTCTCCCAGGAGCGGCCGGTCGTGGTCGTCCTCGACGACCTGCACTGGGCCGACCCGGCCTCGCTGCGGCTGCTGGGGTTCGCCGCCCAGCACACCTGGTTCGAGCGGCTGCTGCTGATCGGCACCTACCGCGACGCGGAGGTCGAGTCGGGCGAGCACCCGCTGCGCCCGCTGCTGATGCCGCTGGTCACGAAGGCGACCACCATCACCCTCACCGGCCTGTCACGGGACGAGGTGGCCGCGCTGATGGCGCGCACCGCCGGGCGGGAGCCCGACGCCGGTCTGGTCGACGAGGTGCACCGCCGTACCGGGGGCAATCCGTTCTTCATCGAGCAGACCGCCCGGCTGTGGCGCGCCGACGGTGCGGGCGGCACGATCGCACCCGGCGTACGGGAGGCGGTCCGGCGTCGGCTGGCTCAGTTGCCCCCGGCCGTCGTCGAGGCGCTCACCGTCGCCGCCGTGTTGGGCCGGGAGTTTCACCGTCAGGTCCTGGCGGCCAGCGTGGCGGCGCCGGCGGCGCAGGTCGACCGGCTGCTCGACCGGGCGGTGACCGCCCGACTGGTGGTCGCCCGGGGTGGCGGCCGCTTCGCATTCGCCCACGACCTGGTCCGGGAGACGCTCTACGACGGGCTCACCGAGGAGGACCGCCGGGCCCGGCATGCCGACGTCGTCCGGGCGGTCGACGCTCTGGCAGAGCTCACCGAGCGGCTGATCCCGGCCGACCTGGCCCGCCACGCCTACCTGGCCGGCCCCGCGCTTGACCGGGCCCGGGCCACCGAGCTGCTGGTGACCGCGGCACGGGATGCGTCCTCCCGGCTCGCGACCGACGAGGCGAGGGTGCACTTCGGCCGGGCGCTGGAGGTCGTCGAGGACCGGGCACAGCGGGTCCGGATCCTGGTCGAGTTCGGTCAGCTGCGCTACCACCACGCCGGCCGGGAAGAGGCCGGGCAGTTGCTCGCCGAGGCCGCAACGCTGGCCCGTAAGGTCGACGACCCGGTCCTGCTGGCCCGCGTCGCTCTCACCGTCAACCGCACCCGCCAGGTGGAGATTGGGCGCTCGGTCGACGGGGTGGAGCTGCTGCGGGAGGCGTACCGGAGGCTGATCGGCGAGCCGGATGGCGCCGCGTCGGTCGGCACGTTGATCGCCGACCTGATCACCGCCACCGAGACGATCGCCCGCCGGGGCCGGGACGACGAGACGCTCACCTTCAGCCTGTGGGCCCGCCACGACACCACCTGGGGCTTGGGCACCGCTGGTGCACGGGCGGCGCTGACCGCCGAGATCCGGGACGTGGCGCGCCGCACCGGCGACCGGGAGACCGAGCTGTGGGCCACCTCGCTGCGCTGGGTGGCGCTGGTGGAGCTCGGCGACCCCCGCTTTGTCGAGGAGCTCACCACCTTCGTCGCCGCGAGCGAGCAGGACGGCCTGGCCCGACCTCGGATGGCGGCAGCCGTGGACGGTGGGATCATCGCGGCGTTCCGGGGTGACTTCGTCGAGGCCGACGAGCGTTTCACCGTCCTCACCGACATCGCCGACCCGGGCCATGCCGAGTTCGCGTTCATGGGCCATCACCTGCGTTGGTCCCGGCTACTGCTGCAGGGCCGGTTCGAGGAGGCCGGCACTCTGCTGAACGGGTTGGGTCCCACCGACTACCCCTACCGGGATCTCCTGCTGGCGATCACCGCGGCGGAGCGCGGTGACGACGAAACGGCGGTCCGGCTGACCGCCGGTATCGAGGCCGCCGACATCCGGTACCCGCGTCCGGTGTCGCCGCTGTGGCTGCGGCTGCGCGCGCAGGCTGCCGCGGCGTCCCGCGACCCGCAGCGCTGCGACGACGCACGAGCCGCGCTGGCCCCACACCGTGGAGAGTGGATGGTGGGGCTCTTCGGCTGTGACATCAGCGGTCCCGTCGACCACTGGCTGGCGGTGGTCGACGCCGCGCAGGAGCGCTGGGGCGACGCCATCGCCGGTTTCGCGGCGGCCCGCGACGCGGCCGACCGGATGGGTGCCCGGACCTGGTCGCTCATCGCCAACGCCGGGCTGGCGACCGCCCTGGCCCGCCGTGACGAGCCGGGCGACGCCGCGACGGTGGCCGCACTGCGCGCCGCCACCGCCCGGGAGGCCACCGCGCTCGGCATGGCGCAGGTGCTCGACCGGCTCGGTGGCCCGGCACCCACCGACGCTGCCAAGCCGGGCCAGGTCATCGGGTCGGGCCAGGCCGTCGCGCCGCGCCAGGTCGTCAAGCCGGACCAGGCCGCCGGGTCGGGCCAGGCCATCGGGCTGCGCCAGGTTCCGCCGGCCGGAGCGCCGTTCGAGGAGTACGAGTTCCGCCGCGACGGGCCGGTCTGGCAACTCGCCTACGGCGGTGCCGTCGTACACCTGCCCGACGCCAAGGGGCTGCACGACCTGCACCTGCTGCTGAGCCGGCCCGGCAGTGACGTACCGGCGGTCGAGCTGCTCGACCCGGCGGCCGGGCCGGAGTTGGTCGCCGCCCGCCGGATGGGTGGCGACCCGGTCCTCGACGACGAGGCGAAGGCCCGCTACCGACGGCACCTGGCGCGCCTCGACGAGGAGATCGACCGGGCTGCCGTGCGCGACGACGACCGGAAGGTGGCCGAGTTGGACGCCGAGCGCGGCGCGCTGCTCGACGAGCTGCGTGCGGCTGCCGGGCTGGCCGGTCGGAGTCGGCGGCTGGGCGATGAGGCTGAGCGGGCGCGCAAGACGGTGACCGCGCGGATCCGGGACACGCTGCGCAAGCTCGACGAGCGGCACCCGGCGCTCGCCAGCCACCTGCGCGAAGCCGTTTCGACCGGCAGCACCTGCCGCTACCTGCCGACCCAGCCGCTGCGCTGGCGGCTCTGAAGACCGTGAGGCATGGACCCGGCCATCCGAGGGCCGGGATGCCGGGACTGACGCGGGTATCCACGGCCGGCGCGATGCCCGATCGGCGCCGGCCGTGGGTCCGGCTCAGTCCTTGTCAGGGCTGGGGTCCAGGACCCGGGCGAGCCAGTCGGTCTGGGTGCGCCGGGCCGCGGCCGAGACGCGGACATGCGGGAACAGCGCCGAGAAACCGTGGAAGCCACCGGCCCACAGGTGCAACTCCGCCTGGCCGCCGGCGGCCCAGATCCGGGTCGCGTAGGTGACGTCCTCGTCGCGGAAGACCTCGGCGGTCCCGGCGTCGATGTAGGTGGTCGGCAGGCCGGACAGGTCGTCCGCCAGCGCGGGTGAGACGTACGCGGAGACGTTCTCGCCGGTGTGCTCACCAAGGACGCTGCGCCAGCCGAATTCGTTCATTTCCCGGGTCCACACGCCGTCCAGCCCGCTGTACTGACGGCTGGAGGTGGTGGTGTTGCGGTGGTCGAGCATGGGGCACGACAGCAACTGGGCGGCGATGACCGGGGTGCCGAGGTCGCGAGCCATGAGCGTCACCCCTGCCGCGAGGCCACCTCCGGCGCTGGCACCGGCTACGACGATGCGGGCGGGGTCGATGCCGAGGTCTGCGGCGTTCTCGGCCACCCAGAGCAGGCCCTGGTAGCAGTCGTTGACCAGGGTCTCGCCAGTTGCCTCCGGCGCCAGCCGGTAATCCACGGAGACCACGACGGCGCCGAACAGGTCGAGCCATTCCAGTGGGATGTCGATGTTCGAGAAGCGGTCGCCCCACATCATCCCGCCGCCGTGGATCCAGTAGACGCAGGGCGCTCCAGCGGCACGATCGGTGGGGCTGAAGATGGACAGCGGGATCGGAACCCCGTCACCGGCCGGGACGGTGACCTCGCGCCGCTTCACCGCGCGGCCTTCCAGGTGGGTCTCGATCGGCGGTTGGGGGAAGTGGCGCAGCTGCTCGATCGTCTCGGGGCCGAGGGGCGGCATGGGCGGCAGTTCGGCCAGGGGCACGAGCAACTCGGGGTCGATGCCCGGTCGGGGGGTGTTCATCAGGGTCCTCTCGCTGATCAGGGTCGGGGTGATGGGTGTGGTCGCCGGTTCAGAAGGTCGCCTTGCCGCCAACGGGCACCGCGTCGGTGTACGTCGACTCGCCGGCCAGCAGCGGCTGAAGCTTCGCGACCAGGGCCTGCGCCTGCTCGCCGCCGAAGAACGCGCTGTGCGCCTCGGCGCTGGTCCAGCCTTCGATGACGTGGACGACGTCGGGGTTGGAAGCCGAGCGGGACACCAGGAAGACGAGGCAGTCGTCGTGGGGCAGGGACGGCGCGTCGAGCAACAGCTTGATCAGCTCGTCAGCCTTTCCCGGCTGGGCGGTCATGGTGGCCTGGAACCCGTGCTGGGCAGTCATCGAAGTGTCTCCTCAATCATCGAGCTGCGATCAGCTCGTGGGAAATTGACACTCCTATGGAAGCATCGCCACCAGGGAAAACGTTAGACAGATGCTCCCGGCCTCTTGCCTGATCCTACTGTTGTGGCGAGTATTGGCCTTGTGCTTCAATCGGGCCGTGGACCTCGAAGAGCTGCGGGCGTTGCTGGCCCGCCACGCCCGCCCGGACATGAGCACCGCCATCGACGGGGTGCTGATTTCGAAGGTCGAGCACCAGACCGCGCCCACCACGTCGATGTCGGGCACCGTGCTGGCACTCATCGCCCAGGGCGCCAAACAGATGGCGCTGGGCGACCGCGTGTACGAGTACCGCGCCGGTCAGTACCTTGTCGCGTCGGTCGACCTGCCGGTCACCGGCCACTTCACCCAGGCCAGTGCCGACTCGCCGGCTCTCGGGTTCGGGCTGCTGCTGCACCCGGCCACGGTCGCGGAGTTGCTGTTGCAGGCGGCACCGGGCGATCTCCCGCCCCTGACCGGCGGGACGCCGTCGGGGATGGTGGTCAGCGACGCTCCCGACGAACTCGGCGACGCGGTGATCCGACTGCTTCGGCTGCTGGACCGGCCGCGGGACGTCAGGGTGCTCGCGCCCCTGATCAAACGGGAGATCCTGTGGCTGCTGCTCGCCGGCGAGCAGGGTGCCGCCGTCCGGCAACTCGGTCTGGCCGACAGCAGCCTCAGTCACGTCGCCCGGGCGGTCCGGTGGATCCGCGATCACTATGCGCAGCCGTTCCGGGTGGAGGATCTGGCGCGGCTGTCGGGGATGAGCGTGTCGGCGTTCTACCGCAACTTCCAGGCCGTGACCGCCATGAGCCCGATCCAGTTCCAGAAGCAGATTCGGTTGCAGGAGGCGCGGCTCCTTCTCGCCACACACCCCAACGACGTCACCGGGGTGGGCATCCGCGTCGGCTACGAGAGCCCGTCGCAGTTCAGCCGCGAATATCGTCGCCAGTTCGGCGCGCCTCCCAGCCAGGATGCCGCCCGCCTGCACGGCATCACCCGCGCCGATGTGCCGGCGGTCGTCTGACCGCCGGCGGACACACCCCGGCGGTCAGACGACCGACGACGGGCGCCGCCACGTCGGTGGCGGCGCCCGTCGATCAGAGCAGGGTCAGCGGCGGTTGTAGCGGTACATGGTGAGCGTGCCGAAGACGACCACGAACCCGACGCTCCACACCAGCAACCACATCGTGGCGGACGCATCCGACGAGCCGGACATGGCCGCGCGGACCGCGGCCACCAGCTGCGTCACCGGGTTGACGTTCACGAACGCCTGGAGCCAGCCGGGCATGGTGCTCGGCTCGACGAAGACGTTGCTCAGGAACGTCAACGGGAACAGCACCATCATGCTGACCCCCATCACCGACTTCTCGCTGCGCAGGACCAGCCCGAAGAACGTCCACACCCAGGAGAACGCGAACGAGAAGACCACCAACAGCCCGATCCCGGCGGCGACGCCGCCCACCCCACCGTCGGGCCGGAACCCGAGCGCCAGCCCGACGCCGAGGATCACCAGGGAGGCGAGGATGTACCGCAGCACGTCGCCGAAGATCATGCCGACCAGGGCGGCCGGCCGCCAGACCGGCAGCGTCCGGAACCGGTCGAAGATGCCCTTCTCGATGTCGGTGTTGAGGCCGACGCCGGTGTACATGGTGATCATCACGACGCTGGTGACCATGATGCCGGGCAGGAAGAACTGCAGGTAGTCGCGCGGGCTGTCGGCGAGGGCGCCGCCGAACAGGTACGTGAACATCAGCACCATGATGATCGGGAACGCGGTCACGTCGAAGAGCTGCTCCGGCACGTGCTTGATCTTCAGCATGGCCCGCCAGCCGAAGATCAGCGACGCGCCCAGCGCGCTCGGCCGGGGCGGTCGTGCACCGGGCGCGAGCACGGTCGCCAGCGCCTCGGCGGACGGGACGTAGACGGACGGCGCCCGTTCGGTCGTGGTGGTGGTGGCCTCGCTCATCGGGCTGCCTCCAGCTGGTCGTCCCGCTCGTCGGCGGGCACGGCGGGGTGGTCGGTCAGGGCCAGGAAGACCTCGTCCAGGCTGGGCTGGCCGAGGGAGAAGTCGTCGACGACGATGCCGGCGCGGGCCAGGTCGCCGAGCGCGCGGGCGGCCTGCGCGCTGGCGTCGAGGTCGCTGCCGGCCTCGCCGACCCGAGCAACCAACGCGACCGGATCGGCTTCGAGCTGCACCGGTACGCCGAGTGCCGCCTGGAGCACCTTCTCCGCCTCAGGCCGCTGCCCCGGGTCCCGCAGTCGCAGGTGGACGGTGCCGGAGCCGACCGACGACTTCAGCTCGCCCGGGGTGCCCTCCGCGATCACCCGGCCGTGGTCGACGACCGCGATCCGCCCGGCGAGCTGGTCGGCCTCGTCCAGGTACTGGGTGGTCAACAGCACCGTGGTGCCGTGTGCCACCACCGCCCGCACGATCTCCCATACCTGGTTGCGGCTGCGCGGGTCGAGACCGGTCGTCGGCTCGTCGAGGAAGAGCAGGTCGGGGGTGTTGAGGATGCTGGCGGCGATGTCGATGCGCCGCCGCATCCCACCCGAGTACTTCTTCACCTGGCGGTCGCTCGCCTCGGTCAGGCCGAACGCGGCGAGCAGGGCCGCCGCGCGGTCGCGGGCTGCCGGCTTGCGCAGGCCGAGCAGGCGGGCGAGGAGCACCAGGTTCTCCGTACCGGTCAGGTCCTCGTCGACGGAGGCGTACTGGCCGGTGAGGCTGACCCGGCTGCGGACGGCGTCGGCCTCGGTGACCACGTCGTGCCCGAAGACCCGCGCCTTGCCGCCATCGGGTCGCAGCAGCGTCGCGAGCACCCGGACCGCGGTGGTCTTGCCCGCCCCGTTGGGGCCGAGCAGGCCGTAGACGGTGCCGGCGGGCACCTGGAGGTCGATGCCGGCCAACGCCCGGGTGTCCCCGAACGAGCGGGTGAGCCCCTCGGCCTCGATGGCCAGGCCGGTGGTGCGTCTACTCATGATCCTTACCTTTCGTCAGACGTTTTCAGGAGGCGTACGGCCGGGCGGCGCGGCCGTCGCGCAACGCCAGACCCCACCAGCGGAGCTGGTCGAGCAGGACGCGGGTGTCCCGGCGTAGCTCGTCGGTGCACTGCGGCGTCGGTTCACCGGCGAGCAGGTCGATCCCGACGACGTCGCGCACCGTCATCGCGTGCAGCGCCGTGAAGACGGTGCGCAGTTGGTCGACCGCGTGCAGGCCGGTGGACCGGCAACCGTACGACACGAAGCCGACCGGTTTGGCCTGCCACTCGTCGTACGCATAGTCGATCGCCTGTTTCAAGGGTGCCGGGAAGCTGTGGTTGTACTCGGGGGTGACCACGACGAACGCGTCCGCCCGGCCGACCTCGCGGACGAACGCCCGGATGGATGCGGTCGGCTCGGCCGGATAGCTGGCCGGGAAGTCGTACTCGCTGAGGTCAACGACTGTCACCGTGAGGTCGTCGTGCCGCTCGGCCTGATCGACGAACCAGCGGGCGACCCTGTCCCCCGCCCGCCCCTCGCGGGTGCTGCCGACGATCACGGCGATCCTGAGCGGTGTCATCGTTTCCCCTCCCGGCCTCCGGACTCTCACCAGTCAGGCGCGAGGGGACGGCCGGCGGCCCGCTAGATCCGATCTAGCGGGCGCGGACTCCTTGTCGCCAACGGTGCCCTGATGCCCCAACCGAAGTCGACGACCGATGCTGGCCGTCCGGCTGTATCAGCCCTCTGACCAGTGCATCCAGTCAGCCAGACGACAGTGTTGCGGCCATTCCATTGAGTAATGAGGCCCGATATTTGTACGTTTCCTGGCGGCACGGGCAGGCAGGGATGACCGTTCCGGTGAGGCCGCATCACGGTGTGGTAACAAGTATTAGCGGTGTAGATCTGTCGGCATTTAGCGCCCGTACCCACAACGGCAGGTCACAGTGTTCTCCGTCACACGAGTCTCTTCCTAAACATTGCGAGCTGTCCTATTTGGTCGGGACTTCGACATGGTTCGTGGTGCTGTAGCAGCGTGTACCCCCTCGGGTACTCATCGCTGTCGCAGGGCGGGGAGCGTGATGGTCATGGACGAGCCGCACTCCGTACGAAAGATGATGATGAACATTGCCTTCGCCGGGGCGGCCGCCGTTCTTGTCACCGCCGCAGGCGGCACAGGTTGGCTCCGACACCGCCTCGATGCGTACGGCGAATGGTTCGTCCGCAACGGCAACCTTCTGGAGGGCCTCGCACGAACCCTCTGCCTGGCGGCGGCGCTCATCCTCGGCGGGGTGATCTTCTCGAGGTTGCGGCAGCGTCTGGGCGAGGAGAAGACCGTGGCGCAGCGCCCGGGACAACCCGACGTCCCGTGGTTGCAGCGCCTACAGGCGTCGGCGGCCGAGCGCCTCAGCGAGCAGGACCGCAAGGCGATCACGATGTTCGTGGAGCTCATCGTCGACCCGGCCCGCTCCCGCTCTCGGCTGGCGGAAACCGTCGACCTCGACGAGCGGGCGGTAAGGCAGCAGGTGTCGATCTCGTTCGCGCTGCCCGACGCCGAGGACGGCGGAAGGGCTCTCTACATCCCGATCCTGCAGCCGATAAAGGGCGAGCTGGTGGACAACTTCCAGCTCCAGTCGGCCGGCGGCAGTTCGTTGCCGACGCTCTCCTACGAGGAGACCACCAAGCTGGCTGCGGCGGGGCTTCGGCTCATCCTGATGGAGATCTTCGCTGCCAAGGATGCGCCTTCCCCGCCGAAGACCCTGGACGAGCCCGTGCGCGCGGCCGAGCTGGCCATGCTTCAGATCGTGGCGACCCGCGGGCCACTGCACACCGGTCAGGTGCACGGACGGTTGGACGTCATTCTCGAGGAGATCAAATTTCCCGACGACGACAGCCGCGAGCGCGTCCGCAAATACGTCGCGGCCCTCAGCTGGTCGTACCCGATCGTCGCCGTTGTCTCCACGGTTGACGCATCCAGCGGGCGATTCCTGATCAAGTACGAGCGGACCTTCGTGCCGGCGTCGCTGACCACGAGCTGGCGGGGGCTGCTCCGGCTCGGGCTCGGTCTCAAGCCGGACAAGGTGGCGATACCGGTGGAACTGGCGCTCACCGCCGAAAGCTACCACCTGCGGGTCAACGCTCCGGCGAACAAGTACGTCATCAAGCAGTACCTGCAGTGCCGGCACTGCCGGGTCCTGCTGACTCGCCAGTGGCGCGGCAGGGCGCCGGTCGGGATCCCCGCCGACGAGGACCGGGCCGGTAAGAAGCCCGACAACAAAAGGCACCTCTGCGCGCACGAGCTCGACCAGACGAGAAGTGCGACCGACGACGACCGGGTCACCGACCACCATTTTCGAGTTCGTCGCAAGCGCGGGCAAAACTTTGTGCATGTCTATATGCGGGGATATTCCAGGGCCGCGCCGAAACTGCGAGACCTGCAACTGATCACCACCTTCAAAGAAACGCCACCCGGTGCCCGTGGGCGCGCGGCGATCACCGCCCTGGCCACCACCCTCCTGCTGGCGGTTGCCGGCAACCTCCTGAACAGCCCGCAGGGCACCCAGGTGGGAGGTCTGCCGGCCCTGATGCTCGCGTTGCCGGCAGTGGCCGCCTCGTGGTTCGGCCTCTCGTCGGACAAGGACGCGCTGGTCGGTGGTTCACTGCTTGCGCGTCTGTCACTCGTCGTCAGCGGGGTGGTCTCGGTGATCGCGGTTGTGCTGTATCTCAGCTCCCCGCCACCGAGCGCACCGGCACCGATCGCTGGGGGGAGCATCGCCGACCCGCTGACCTTCGTTGGAATCACTGACTGGCGTTGGATCGCGCTCTGTATCGTCTCGGCGTTGAACCTGACCTATATCAGCTACCGGTTCGCGCTCAAGCTCGTGCACTTCAATGACCTGATAAGGCGCGAAGACCTTGGTGCTGGTGACTTCGCATGGCGATGATGAGAGAGACTGGAGGACCTGTGGCGACACCCGACACACCACAATCTGAGGGTCAGCCCGAGGATCGGTATCTCGTCGACGACGCCGTCTGGGTGTTGCCGTCCAGCAGTTACGTGGACCCGGGGCCGCCGTTGGAGACGAGCCTCTTCGACGATCCTCAGCGCCTCAACCGGGCCTGGTCACTCACCATGTCGACGCTCCGGGCTGAGGCCCGGGAGTCGCCTCAGCAGCGTCGTCAGGTCGAGGATCGCGCCCGTGCGTTGATCGACGAGGCGAACCTGTCGGTCACACCCTCAGGCGACCGCGATGCCGGGAGCTCCGTCGAAGCGCCGGTCCCCGTCGCTGAGCCCAAGGACGGGCCGCGCACGGGTTTTTCGGACCGGGTCGACCGACTTGCCCAGGCGACCCTGCGGGTCGCTCGGCTGCGACACAGTTGAGGAATGGCAAAGGTACGCATCGAGCCGTGGCACGAGGATGACCTCGGCCTGCTGCGACAGCTCAACTCACCGGAGACGCGGAAGCACACCGGCGGTCCGGAGACCGACGAGCAGGTGCTCGCCCGGCACGACCGATACGTGCACTTCGCCGACGCCGGGCAGGGCTGCATGTTCACCCTGGTGCTGCCCGACGGCGCGCGGGCGGGCAGCGTCGGCTACTGGGCGCGGGAGTGGCGTGAGCAGCCGGTGTACGAGATGGGCTGGGCGGTGCTGCCCGCGTACCGGGGGCAGGGGCTGGCCACCGCCGCGGTGCGCGCGGTCGTCGACGTGGCCCGCGCTCGGCGGGCCCGCCGCTACGCGCACGCGTATCCCTCGGTCGACAACCCCGCGTCGAACGCGGTCTGCCGCAAGGCCGGCTTCACCCTGCTGGGCGAGACCGGTTTCGAGTACCCGCCGGGGCACATGATGCGCGCCAACGACTGGCAGCTCGACCTGACCGCCCCACCGGCCGAGGGCTGACGCCGGCGGGGCGGTCACCGCGAGGGCGCGGTCACCAGGTGGTGTCGAGGTGGTGCCGCTGCTCGGCGGTCAGCTCCAGGTCCACCGCCGCCAGGCTCTCGTCGAGCTGAGCCACCGAGGAGGCGCCCACCAGCGGGATCGACGGCAGGTCGCCGCCCAGCAACCAGGCGAGCACCACCTGGTTGACCGTCGCGCCGGTCTGCCCGGCCACCTCCCGCAGCGCGGCCAGCCGCCGCGGCGCGCTCGGCAGGTCGTACGCCGCGCTGAGCGGCTTGTCCGCCCGGGTGAACGCCCCCTTGAGCAGCGGCGAGTACGCCACCAGGGTCAGCTCGGGCTCGGCGCGCAGGTAGCTCAGCAGGTCGCCGCTGACGCCGCCGGGCTCGCCGTCCGGGTCCAGGTCGCTGGCCAGGTCGGTCCGGTTCGGCAGGTAGCTGCGGTGGTACTGGAGCACCTCGTACCCCGGCAGGCCGGCGGCGGCGGCCAGCGCACGGGCCCGCTCGACCCGCCAGGCCCGGTGGTTGCTCGCCCCCAGCAGGCCCACCGTCCCTTCGGCGACCAGCTCGGCGAAGCCCTCCACGGTCTCCGTCAGCGGCACCGCGCGGTCCTCGATGTGCGCGTAGAGCAGGTCCAGCCGCTCCACGCCGAGCCGGTCCCGACTGCGCTCCGCCGACTCGCGGATCACCTTGGCGGACAGGCCCTCGGCGTTGTCCAGGTAGCTGGTCCCCGGAGCCAGCGGACGGCCGCCGACCTTGGTGGCGATGACGATCTCGGCGCCGACGCCCCGGCTGCGCCGCCACCGGCCGAGCAGCTCCTCACTCTGCCCGCCCTGGCCGCCGTCCACCCAGAACGCGTAGTTGCCCGACGTGTCGATGAAGGTGCCGCCGGCCTCGACGTACCGGTCGAGGATCGCGTACGAGGTGGCCTCGTCGGTGGCGCTGCCGAAGAGCATCGCGCCGAGGCTGAGCACGCTGACCTCGCGCCGGGTCGCCGGGTCGGTGCCGATCGTGCGGTACCGCATGGGATCTCCTCTCGTGCGCCCTACCGGTGGGCGCCCGCCCGCCACCCTGCCGGTTGGAGCGCACTCGAGGTCAACCCCTCACCAGGGCAGCTCCCCGTACCCGCCGCCGGCGTCCATCTGGAAGCCCCACAGCAGCCCGCTCGGCCCGTCCGCCGGCAGCGTCGCCAGGTGCACGCTGACCTCGGCGCCCTGCTCCGGCGTCCGGAAGCCGCTGTTGCCGTTGAGGTCGGTGGCGCAGTAACCGGGGTTCGCCGCGTTCACCTTGATCGGGGTGTCCCGCAACTCCTTGGCGTACATCGCGGTGATCATGTTCAGCGCCGCCTTCGACGACGGGTACGGCACCGAGGTCAAGGCGAACAGCGCGCCCGCCGGGTCGGTCATCACCGCGATGGAGCCGACCTCGCTGGAGACGTTGACGATCCGGGCCGCCGGTGCCCGGCGCAGCAGCGGCAGCAGCGCGTTGGTCATCGCCACCACCCCGAAGACGTTCGTCTCGTACACCCGACGCAGTGTCGCCACGGTGGTGTCGCTGGGCAGCGCCCGCTGCCCGTCGCCGAGCACGATCCCGGCGTTGTTGACCAGCACGTCCAGCCGGCCGTACTCGGCCTCGACCAGCTTCGCTGCGGCCGACACCGATTCGGCGTCGGTGACGTCCACGGGCACGAACCGGGCGTCCGCACCGCCGTCGCGTAGCTCCCGCTCCGCTGCCCGACCCCGCTCGGCGTCCCGCGCGCCGACCAGCACGGTCATCCCGAGGCTGCCGAGCTGTCGGGCGGTGGCCAGGCCGATGCCCTTGTTGGCCCCGGTGATCAGGGCGATCATGTTCGTTGTCATGCCCTCGACACTGCCCGCCGGGCCCGGCCGGCGGGAGAGACCGGCTGAGGCTGGGACCAGGGGTACCACCCTCACTGCCGGTGGCTGAGGCAAGCTTGGGGACATGGACCGCAACTGCCTGCGACGCGACGAACTGGCGGCGTTCCTGCGCAGCCGCCGTGCCCGACTGCGCCCTGCCGAGGTCGGCCTCCCCGACGGGGTCCGGCGTCGCACGCCCGGCCTGCGCCGGCAGGAGGTTGCCCAGCTCGCCGGCATGTCGGTCGACTACTACATCCGCATCGAGCAGGGCCGCGGCCCGCACCCGTCCCGGCAGGTGCTGTCCGCGCTGGCCCGGGCGCTGCTGCTCAGCCGGGACGAGCGCGAGTACCTGTTCCGGGTGGCGGGGGAGAGCCCACCACTGACGGCCGGGCCGAGCCGGGAGGTGACCCCCGGGCTGCGGCACCTGATCGACGCGATGACCGAGACCCCGGCGTACCTCGTCGACGCGGCGTACCACGTGCTGGCCTGGAACCGGCTGGCCACGTACTTCGTGGGGGATCTTGCGGCCATGCCCACCACGGACCGCAACATGATCCGCTGGATGTTCCGCCGGCCCGCCGACGACAGGTACTGGACCGACCCCGACCTGATTCGGTTCGTCCGCACCTCGGTCGCCGACCTGCGCGCCGCCTACGGCCGCTACCCCGGCGACCGCGCGGTCCAGCAGTTGGTCACCGAACTGCTCGGCACCTCGCCCCGGTTCGCCCAGCTCTGGGCCGAGCACGACGTGGCCGAACGCCGGCCCGTCGTCAAACGGGTGCCGCACCCCGAGCTGGGGCCGTTGGAGTTCGAGTGCCGGGTACTGCACGTGCAGGAGACCGACCAGCGGATGATCGTCTACGTCCCCGAGCCCGGCTCGCCCACCCAGGCGGTGTTCCGCCGGCTCGCCGAGAGCGTCGCTTCCTGACCCGACCGACAGCCGACCAGCCCATCCCCGTGGGCGGATCGCCGGTAGAACACGCTGTGCCGCTCGCGGCTGCGCACCACCAGGCCGGAGCGCAGCAGCACCCCCAGGTGGTAGGAGACGGTGGCCGGGGCCAGCCGGTGCCGCTCGCTGAGCTGCCCGGTGGAGCGGGGCACGTCCAGGTCCGCCAGGATCGCCGCTCGGCTCGCGCCGACCAGGTCATCGAGCCGGCCCGCCCGGCGCTGCTCCGCCCGCCCCACGCCGAGCGGGTAGACCAGCACCGCGTTGCCCTCGTCGCAAAGCTGGGTGGACACCTGCGGCCAGGCCAGCGCCGACGGCGCGAGCACCAGCTCCGCGCCGGTCAGCGCGGTGGTGATCCGGTACGAGCTGTCGATGGTCAGCGACCTGCCGGTCCAGCCGACCTTCGGGTGCAGATTGTTCAACATGCTGCCCACCCCGGCGGTCGCCATCGCGGTGGCTCGGACGGCCAGTTCGGCCTCCAGCATGGCCCGCACCGCCGGCCACTGCTCGGCGAGCGCGGCAAGCCAGAAGTGCCGCAGCCCGTCGGTGACCCGCCGGGCCAGGGTGCCGTCCTCGACCGCCGCGCGGACCCGCGCCGGCATCCCCTCCGCCGGGTACCGGGCGTTCACCTGGATTGTCACCTCGTCGTCCGGGGTCGCCGCCATGGCCGCCAACTGTCGGTCGAAGACCGCGTCGAGCGGGCCCAGCGGCGGCTTCGGCGTGAGCAGGTCGGGCGTGTAGCCGAGCCGGCCGGGTGGCGTCACCAGCGCCGCGACCAGGGCCACGTCGGGGTGCCGCAGTGCGGCGCGGGCGGCCGGCCCGGGATCGCCGTGCACCGGATGCCCGAACCGGGAGAGCGCGGCCCGCATCCAGGACGTCACCTCCGAGGCCGGCGAGATCGCCAACCGGAGCCGGGCGAGGCTCGGGCCGTCCAGATGCGCGACCATCACAGCGCGGATCGTACAAGCGGTGGCGTCGATGCGCGGTCCGCATTCGAGCTGGTTCGAATCACTACCCGGCGACGCGGCGGGCCGGGTTGGCTGCGACGGCAGAGCCACTCGTCCTGAGGAGAACCCGATGCTCCCACCTGCCTCCGCCCGTCCCGCCGGCCGGCTCGGCCGCACGATCGCCCTGGTCGGAATCACCGCCGGCCTGCTGGCCGCGGCTCCCGCCGCGGTGTCGGCCGCCACCCCCGGCCCGGGCGACACCACTACCGGCGACGCGGCCGCCCGGGGCTGCGAGCGCTCCTTCGACCAGGCCGTCCGGGCGTACGTGGACACCACCGCCCGGCGCGACCTGGACGGCTTCGCCGCGCTGCTGCACCCCGACGTCACCTCCGTCTTCGCCACCGACGGGGAGGTGCTCGACGGCAAGCGGGCCACCGTCGACTGGCTGCGCGGGTTCTTCGCCGACGACTCCTGGACCCAGTCGTTCAGCGTCGCCAAGCAGACCGTGGCGGGCTGCCGCACCGGCTTCGTGCTGTTCGACTCCGTCTACGCGGTGCCGGCCAGCGGCACCCGGGTGCCGCTGCTGATCGGGGTGAGCTACACCTACCAGCACGGCCGATGGCTGGTGCTGCAGAACCAGGATTCCGTCGGCCGGATCTGACCAGGGGGGTCGCCATCCGGGGGGAGGGGCGGGCGCGGCAGCAGCAGCGCCCGCCCACGGCGGCGTTCAGGCGATCTTCTCCAGGGCGGCCGTCGCGAGCGGGGCGATCTTCGCGATCAGGGCGGTGCCGGCCGCCAGGTCGCCGTCGCTCGCCGAGGCGTCCACCTCCATGACGAAGTTGCCGCGTACCAGGATGAGCGTGCACTGGTGCCTGGTCGCCTTGCCCTTCAGCCGCTCGCAGAAGGTGATCACGTCCGGGCCGTTCGGGACCGGCGGGGGCGAGGGCCGCACGATCGTCGAGGTACGCCCGTCGTTGGGCACCTCGTACTGCTTGCACGTCGCGAGGACGGACCGCAGCTCGTCGGCGAGCTTGCGGCCGGGGACCTTCAGGTAGCCAACCACGTACTGCCGGACCCACACGGTCTCGCCGTCCCAGCTCCGCTCGCGGTAGGCGGTGCGCTGACGGTCCGACGGCAGGCTGGCCTTACACAACGAGATCAGCTTCCACGCGTCGGTGTTCTCGTCGGTGTACTGCGCCGTCTCCGGGTGGAACTCCGCGTCCAGGTCCAGCATCGCCCCCGTCACCCGGCTGCTTACCTCGGCGGTGGAGGTCGGCGCCGGGCGCGGCTTCGGCGGGGTCGGTGACGCCGACACCGCCGGCGCGGACCAGCGGGGGGCCTCGGCGGCCTGGCTCGGGGAGCAGGCAGCCGGCACGAGCAGGAGCAACGACAGCAGGGCCAGGATGGTACGGCGGAGCGACATCGTCGGGCGCGGTCCTTTCACGCGGAAAGGGGGCCCGGCCGGGCCCCCTTTCTGTGTGCGCCGTCGCCGGCCGACGTGTTACGCCGGCAGGTAGGCGAACGTGTCCGGGTGCGCGCCCTGCCGGCCGGTTTCGCCCTTGTCCAGCGTGGCGATCCGCTCCATCGCCGCGTCGTCCAGCTCGAAGTCGAAGATCCGGATGTTCTCCTCGATCCGCTTCGGGGTGACCGACTTCGGGAAGATGATGTCGCCGCGCTGCACGTGCCAGCGGAGCACCACCTGCGCCGGGGTCCGGCCGAGCTGCTCGGCGATGTCGACCACCGTCGGGTCGCCCAGCACCATGCCCTGCGCGATCGGCGACCACGCCTCGGTGAGGATGTTGTGCTTGCGGCCGTAGGCGCGAACCTCCTCGTTGCCGAAGTACGGGTGCGCCTCGATCTGGTTCACCGCCGGCACCACGTCCGCCTCGGCGGCCAGCCGCTGCAGGTGCGGCACCTGGAAGTTCGACACGCCGATCGAGCGGGCCCGGCCGTCGCGCTGGAACTCCTCCAGCACCTTCCAGGTGGAGACGAAGTCGCCGTCGTACAGCGTCGGCAGCGGCCAGTGGATCAGGAACAGGTCGATGTAGTCCATCTTCAGCGCCGCCAACGTCGAGTCGAACGCCCTGCGGGCGTCGTCCGGGCGGTGGAAGCCGTTGTTCAGCTTGCTGGTGATGTAGACCGCGCCCCGGTCGAGGCCGGACCTGCGCACGGCCTCGCCCACCTCGGCCTCGTTGCCGTACATCTCAGCGGTGTCGATGTGCCGGTAGCCCACCTCCAGCGCCGTGGCCACCGCGGCGACGGTGTCCTTCGGCTCGATCTGGAACACCCCGAAGCCGAGCTGCGGAATGGTGGTGCCGTCGTTCAGGCTGATGTCGGGAATCGTGCTGGCCACTGCGGCTCCTTCGCGTCTTCGTCGGAGGCATCCGGGGCGCGGAGTCGCGTCCACGTCCGCCACCTTGTCATCCATACCCGAGCGGGAGGTCGATCTTGTCATCCATACCCGAGCGGGAGGTCGATTCACCGTCCCTCCCGTGGTGACGAGCGCAACGCCGTGTGCCGGCCGCTCACCCGGTCGTGTCGAACAGCACCGGCCAGGGTCGCGCCGCCGGCACCGACGGTGGGCCGGGCGGCGTGGGCTCGCCAGCCAGCACCTCGGCGGCGAGCTGCCCGAACATCGGCGCCGCTGGGTGCGCCGAGCGGTCCGGCCAGGCCGCCGAGGTGCGTTTCGGCAGCGGTGTGCCGGCGATCGGCCGCCAGGCGATCCGGGGCTCCCGACGGGCCACCGTCGCTGGCTCCACGGCCACTGCGCCACCGGCCAGCACCAGCCCGAAGAGGAACTCCGGGTTGCGTGCCGGCCGGACCCGGGCCGGCCGGTAGCCGTGCCGTCGGCACACCGCCAGCAGGTGGTCGTGCCAGCCGGGTGCGGTGGCCCGGGGCGCGGCCACCAGGTCGAGGCCGGCCAGCGCGGCGAGCGTCACCTCCCGGTCGCGGGCCAGCGGCGAGGTACGCGGCAACAGCACCCCCAGCGGTACGTCGACCGGGGTGCCGAAGCGCAGCCCGTCCGCCGCCACCGGGTGATGCACCAGCCCCACGTCCAGGTTCCGTTCGGCGAGCATCCGCACCTGCTCGCCGGTGGTCAGCTCGTGCAGCTCTACGTCCAGCCCCGGTGCCCGGGCGGCGAGTTCGTCCAGCAGCGCGCGCAGCGTCACGGCGGGCGTCTCCGGTGGCACCCCGGCCCGCAGGACACCCAGCTCACCCGCGCGGACCTGCCCCATCAGGTTGCGCAGCCGACCCTCACCGGCGAGCAGCTCCTCGGCCTCGCCGAGCAGCAGCTCACCGGCGGTGGTGAGCCGCACCTGACGGCGGGACCGGTCGAACAGCTCGACGGTCAGCTCCCGCTCCAGCCGCTGGATCGACTGGCTCAGTGGCGGCTGGGCCATCCCGAGTTGCTCCGCGGCCCGCCCGAAGTGCAGCTCGTGGGCTACCACCACGAAGTGCCGCAAATGCCGGAGCAGGTCCACGGCCGGACCCTACGCCAGCGCCGGCATCGTGCTGCTGGATACCGTTCCGGGGTGAACGTGGGGGAGCGCATCGAGGTCATCTTCGCCAGTGCGGGCGTGACCGCCAACCTGCACGCCGTCGACCTGGACGCCGTGGACCTGACCGCCGGGTCCACCAGCGGTGCGGCCGGCAGCCGTGGAGAGGTCGGGGTGCGCGCCGACGAGCAGGTGGTGATCGCCTCGATCTTCAAGATCCTGCTGGTGCTGGAGTTCGCCCGGCAGGTCGTCGCCGGTCAACTGGACCCGACCGAACGGGTCCTGGTCACCGCCGCCGACCGGCTCGGCGGGTGGGGGCTGGCCGGCTGCGCCGACGACGCCGAGGTGTCACTGCGTGACCTGGCGTACTTCGCCATGTCGGTCACCGACAACACCGCCGCCGACCTGCTGCTGCGCCGGGTCGGCCCGGACCTGCTGCCGATGCTCGCCGCCGAGCTGGGGCTGACCCGCACCCGCGTCCGAGGCGGCCCCCGGGACCTGGTCGAGGGGATGCTCGCCGACGTGGGCGCGCGGACCGAGGCGGAGTTCGCCCGGATCTTCCCCACCCTGCCGGACGACCGGGTCTGGGCCATGCGGGTCTTCGACCCGGCGCGCACCACGTCCAGCACCGCCCGGGAGATCACCCGGCTGCTCACCCTGATCTGGCGCGACGAGGCCGGCCCGGCGGAGGCCTGCGCGATGGTCCGCACCTGGATGGCCCGGCAGATCTTCTGGACCCGGCTGGCCGCCGGGTTCCCGCCCGGCGTGCGGGTGTCCGGCAAGACCGGCACCCTGCCCGGCCTGCACCTGGAGGCCGGCGTCGCCGAGTATCCGGACGGCGGCCGGTACGCCATCGCCGTCTTCGCCCGTGCCGACCGGCTGACCCCGCGCCGGATCGACGTGGACCTGGCGATGGGGCACGCCGCTCGGACAGCCGTCGAGGCGCTGCGCGGCGATTGATTTCTCGCTCGTCCGAGCCTCGCCACACCGTCCCTGAGCCGGCCCGATATGCGGGTGCGTATCGGTGCGGGTGGTGTTGGATCTTGGACCTGGGCCGAGTGGCGCTGATTGGCTCGTGGCGACCAACCGCCCGACCACGGGGAGTAGATCCTTCATGCCCAGTCTCGACCGCCGTCGCTTCCTCCGCGACGCCGCCGCCACCACCGCCCTCGTCTCCGCCGGCGGCCTCGCCGCCACCAGCTCGGCCGCCCCGGCCCAGGCCGCGCCGCCGGCCGCCGCTCCCGCGCCGACCAGCCGCCGCAGCGGCGCGGTCAGCTTCCGCTGGTGGGGTACGGCCGGCTGGCGCATCGACATCAGGGACCGGACGGTGCTGGTCGACCCGTTCCTCAGCCGGATCGACACCGGGCTTTTCACCGGCGCGTTCAAGCCGGCCACCGCGTTGACCGTGCGCCCCGACGTGATCGACCCGCGGGTCGACCGGGCCACGACGGTGCTGGTCACGCACACCCACTGGGACCACTTCATGGACGTGCCGTACATCGCCGGCCGTACCGGCGCGCGGGTGTTCGGCACGCTGACCGCGTACCACCTGGGGTTGGCCTACGGGGTGCCGTCGACGCAGCTCAGCCCGGTGAAGGGCGGAGAGGTGCTGGACTTCGGCGATCACACCGTTGAGGTGGTCGGCTCGCTGCACAGCCGTAACCCCTCGTACTCGCTGGCCTTTCCGGGGGTGCGGGTGAGCCAGCCGGCGCGGCCGGCGACCATCGCCGACCTGCCGGAGGGGGACACGCTGGGCTACCTGCTGCGGGTCGACGGCGGCCCGTCGGTCTACTTCACCGGGGCCAGCGACGTCGCGGAGCGCAACCTCACCGGCCTGGCGCCGGACGTGGCCATGGTGGCACTGCAGAACGCCACCACCACGGGCGACTACCTGCCCCGGCTGCTGGCCGGTCTGGACTACCCGAAGGTCGTGGTGCCGGTGCACTGGGACAACTTCGAGACCGGGTTGCAGAACCCGCCGGTCGTCGCCCCGGCCGACCGCCAGCGGTTGGACGACATGATCGCCGCGGTGCGTCGGATCTCGCCGCGCAGCCGGGTGCTGGTACCCGAGTACGAGACCGCGTACCACTTCTGACCGACCCCGGGGGCGGTCGCGGCGTGGCCGTCGCGACCCCCGCCGGGTCAGCCAGCGGCCAGGTCCGCGAGGGCGCGCACCGACTTCCAGTTCCGCGTGGTGCCCACCACGCCGAGCTTCTTCTCCAGGTACGCGTTGGTGAACTTCGACCGCCCGTAGCCACCGTCGGGGTAGTGCAGGAAAACCTCCCGACCGCTGACCGTGAACGCCACGTTCTCGCTGCCGGGGACGGTGAGCGCGCCCACCGCCGACTTCGTCGGCCCGCTGCGCAGGAAGGCCACCAGCAGCCTCGTCGGGTCGTCTTCCCGCTCGGCGTACGGGTTGCCGCCGGCCACCGCCGCCAGCTCCCGGGCGCTGCGCACCAGCACCGGCACGGTCAGGCCCAGCTCGTCGGCGAGCGCCCGCTCGATCCCACCGGCCAGTTTTTCGGCGTCGCGCACGCTGCTGCCGAACACCACGTTGCCGCTCTGCAGGTACGTCTTGACATCGTCGTGCCCGAGGTCGGTGACCAGCCGGCGCAAATCCGCCATCGCGAGCCGGGTGGTGCCGACGTTGACCCCGCGCAGCAGGGCGACGTAGCGGGTCATGGGGCTCCTCCTCGGAAACTGGGCGGACCCGCTCAGCGTAGGTCGACCGGCCCCGGCCCGCTCGGACCGACCAGGCCCGTCTCGTACGCGACGATGACGAGCTGCGCCCGGTCGCGTACCGCCAGCTTGGTCAGGAGCCGCCCTACGTGCGTCTTCACGGTGGCCAGGCTGAGGCTGAGGTGCGCGGCCAGCTCCGCGTTGGACAGGCCCCGGGCGACCAACGCGAGCACCTCCCGTTCCCGCTCGGTCACCCCGTTCAGCCGTCGCGGCAGTGGCCGGGCCGGCTCCGGCCGCCGGGCGAACTCGTCGATCAGCCGGCGGGTCACGGTCGGTGCGAGCAACCCCTCGCCGGCGGCGACGACCCGGATGCCGGCCAGCAGCTCCGCCGGCGGGGTGTCCTTGAGCAGGAAGCCGCTGGCCCCGGCGCGCAGCGCACCGTAGACGTACTCGTCCAGGTCGAACGTGGTCAGGATGAGCACCCGGGTGCCCGCTGTCGCCGGATCGGCGCAGATCCGCCGGGTCGCGTCGATGCCGTCCATCTCCGGCATCCGCACGTCCATCAGCACCACGTCCGGCCGGTGCCGGCCGGCCAGCGCGACGGCCTCCACGCCGGTGCCCGCCTCGCCGACGGTGGTGCAGTCCGGGGTCAGGTCGACCAGCAACCGGAAACTGCCGCGCAGCAGCGCCTGGTCGTCGGCGATCAGCACCCGGATCACGCGGCCACCCGGTAGGGCAGGCGCGCCGTCACCGCGAAACCCCCGTCAGTGCGCGGCCCGGCGCGGAAGTCCCCGCCGTGCAACGCCACCCGCTCCCGCATGCCGGTCAGCCCGTGCCCGTCCCCGACGGGCAGGACCGGGCGCCGGCCGTCGTCGGTCACCTCCACCCGCACCTCGCCGGGCGTCACGGTCACCGTCGCCCGACAGGCCGCCGGCGCGGCGTGCTTCACGACGTTGGTCACCGCCTCCTGCACGATCCGGTACACCGCGAGGCCCACCGACTCCGGCACCGCGCCGTCCGGTTCCTCGCGCCGGACGTCGAGCCGGACGTCGACGCCGCCGATCGCCGCCTGCTCGGCCAGCCCCGGCAGCTCGTCCAGCCCGGGCGTCGGCGCGTACGGCGTGCCCTCGCGCAGTACGCCGAGCACCCGGCGGATGTCGGTCAGCGCGTTGCGGCCGGTTTCTTCGATCACCCGCAACGCGGCCCCCGCCTCGCGCGGGTCGGCCTCGGCGACGTGGTTGGCGACGGCCGCCTTCACCACGATGAGGCTCATCGTGTGCGCCACCACGTCGTGCAGCTCCCGGGCCACCCGCAGCCGCTCCTCGGTAGCGGCCTGACGGATCAGGTGCTCACCCTGCCGGGCGGCGAGGGCGCGGCGTTCCCGGATCAACCACCCGATCAGCCAGGCGGGCGCGATCATGACGATGCCGTAACCGACCGCGCCGCCCCCGGACCAGAGGTCGCCCGCGGTCGTCGCCAACCCGAGGCTGATCACGGTGAGACAGCCGGCGGCGCAGACCACCGATCGGCGTGGGGGCATCGACACGGCCACCGTGTAGAAGGACAGCCCGATGGCGACCGCCGGCGCGGCGGCGGCGAAGTTGGGGATGAGCCCGGTGATCAGCGCGACGGCGGCGGCGGAGCTGATCGTGACGGCCACCGCGACCGGCCACCGTCGGCGCACGGCCAGCGGCAGCCCGATGGTCAGCCCGACCAGCACGGACACCCAGGCCGGTTCGCGTACGCCCCCGTGCAGGGGTGACTCCAGCGCCGCGTACGCGCAGAGCATCCCGCCGACCACCACGGCCAGCACGGCGTCCACGGTGTACAGATCCACCGGCCGCAGCCGCCGGGTCAGCAGGAGAGCGGTCACCCGTCAGACGGTATCGGCCGGACGTGGCCCGCGCGTCCACCCGCAGGACGTCATCCTCGGGGACGACGCCCGGCCTCGTCACAGGCCCCGGCTCCACCTCTGGGAGGGCCGGAAAATGCCGGCCCCGGTCCGACGCGCGGCACCAGGTGGGACGGGCACCGTGACGGTCATGACCACAGACACGGTGACCCTGACGGGGCTGCGCGCGGTGTACGGCACCGGGAATCGGCAGGTGACGGCGCTCGACGGTGTGACGACCAGCTTCGCCAGCGGCACGTTCACGGCGGTGATGGGCCCCTCCGGCTCGGGGAAGTCCACCCTCCTGCACTGCGCGGCGGGGCTGGACCACCCGTCCGAGGGGACCGTCACGATCGACGGCACCCGCCTGAACGACCTGAGCGAGGACGAGCTGACCCGACTGCGGCGCGACCGCATCGGCTTCGTGTTCCAGGCGTTCAATCTACTGTCCACGCTGACCGCGGCGCAGAACGTCGAGTTGCCGTTGCGCCTGGCCGGTCGCCGCCCGCCGGCCCGGGAGGTCGCCGCCGCGCTGGACGCGGTGGGACTGGCCGATCGGGCCGGGCACCGGCCGAGCGAGCTCTCCGGCGGCGAGCAGCAACGCGTCGCCGTGGCTCGGGCGTTGATCACCCGTCCGGCGGTGGTCTTCGCCGACGAACCGACCGGCGCGCTGGACAGTGCCGCGTCCCGGCAGGTACTCCGGCTGCTGCGGGCGCTCGTCAACGAGCATGGGCAGACGGTCGTGATGGTGACCCACGACCCCAGCGCCGCCGCGTACGCCGACCGGGTTCTCCTGCTCGCCGACGGCCGCCTCGCCGACGAACTGACCGGTGGGATCACCGCCGCGGTCGTCGCCGCACGGATCGCCGAGCGGGAGACGGATCCGGTGGGCACGTCCCGACGGGCGGCGGACCCGGCCGTGGAGCTGTCGTGCTGAGCGTCCGGCGGTCGGCCGGCGCGTTCGTGGCCGTCGCGATCGGGGTCGCGCTGGTCACGGCGGCCACCCTGCTGCTCGCCTCCGGGCGACCACAGGTGCCGGACCGGCTGGCGCAGGCGGCGGTCGTCGTGCAGAGCCCCGAGGCGGGTACGGCGGCCGACTCGTTCGCGCCGACCCGGCCCTGGTCCGCCACCAGGGCGGCGGAACTCGTCGGCAGACTGGCCGGCCTGCCTGGCGTCGCGGCGGCGGTGCCGGACCGGACCTTCTACGCCCAGCCGCTCGTCGACGGCCGCCCCCCGGCGACCGACGGCCAGCGGGAGGACGCCCACCAGGGGCACGGCTGGTCCAGCGCCCGGCTGGGTGGACTGCGCCTCACGGCCGGCGAGCCGCCTCGGAGGCCCGGCGAGGTGGTCGTCGACCGCGCGCTCGGGCTTCGCTCCGGCGCGGCGGTCACCCTGCTGACCGCGGCGGGTCCGGAGGCGTACACCGTCACCGGTCTGGTCGACGCGCCCGGCGTCCATGTCGCGGACGAGGTGGCCGCCGCGCTCGCACCCGGGGTCCGGGCCATTGGGCTGGTGCTCGCGCCGGACGTCGATCCCGAGCAACTCGCCGTGGCGGCTCGCGGTGTCGTCGGCGGCGACGGACGGGTGCTCACCGGCGACCGGCGCGGCGCGCTGGAGCCACGCGGCGACGCCCGGACCCGCTGGATCGGGATGCAGGTGCTCACCGCCACGGCGGCCCTCGCCGGCTTCGTCACGGTCTTCGTGGCCGCCTCCACCTTCGCGTTCACCGTCGCGCAGCGCCGCCGCGAACTGGGCCTGCTGCGCGCCGTCGGCGCCACCCCGCGCCAGGTCCGCCGCATGGTGTACGCCGAGGCGCTGGCAGTCGGTGCCTCGGCCGGGCTCGTCGGCCTGCTGGTCGGCGCGGCGCTCGCCCCGGCGTTGGGACGACTGCTGGTCGATGTCGGCTTCGAGCCCGCGACCTTCCGGGTCCGGTACGAACACTGGCCGGTCGCGGTCTCGCTCACCGCCGGCCCAGTGATCGCACTGCTGGCCGTCTGGTCGGCGTCCCGGCGAGCGGCGCGGGTTCGCCCGTTGGAGGCGTTGCGCGAGGCGGCGGTGGAGCAGCGACCGATCGGTCGGCTGCGCGTCGCCGCCGGGGCGCTTCTCCTCGCGGCCGGGGCTGCCCTCAGCCTCGCGACCGCCACCTCCGACGACGCCCGCGACGGTGCCACCTACGCCCTGTACGCGGTGATGGCCCTGGTCACCGGCGCCACCGTGCTCGCCCCAGCGGTCGTCGGGCCGACGGTGCGGCTGCTGCGTTCTCCGGTGCGTCGGCGCGGCGGCGCGATCGGGCTGCTCGTCCGGGCCGGGGCGCTGACCGCGACCAGACGGACCGCGTCGACCGCCGCGCCGGTGCTGCTCACGGTCGCCTTCGCGGTGCTGGTGTCCGGGATGGTGCTCACCACGACCGCCGCGTACACGGCGGGCCGGGCGGACAACGTGAACGCCGGCTGGGTCGTCGTGCCCGACCGCGCACCCGGCCTGTCGGACCGGGCCGTCACCTCGACGGGCGGCACCGCCCTCCTGCCCACCACGGTCTTCAGCACCGACCCCGGCGCAGGGGTCGGGGACCTGCCACTGAACGCGCTCGGCGTGGACCCGGCGGGCTTCGCCGCGGCGAACCGGGTGCTCACCGTCGTCGCCGGCTCGCTCGATGACCTGCGCGGCGACGACACGGTGGTGCTCACCGCCTCGGCGGTGCCGGCGGTCGGGCTGCCGCCGGAGCCCTACCCGGTGGTCTTCGCCGACGGGGAACGGGTGTCGCTGCGTGTCGTCGCCGTGGTCACCGACGACTCGATCCCCGGCGACCTGCTCCTGCCCCGAGCCGTGGTGCGGGCGCACGACCCGTCGGCGCTGACCTCCGCGGTGTACGTCCGGGACCGGATCGATCCTCCGGTCGGGGCGCGGATCGTCGACGTCGCCGCCTGGGCGGCGGAGGCGGACCGCGCCGAGGACCGCCTCGTCTGGCTGTTCACGCTCCTGCTGATCGGGGTGTCGGCCGGCTATGGGGCAATCGCGGTGGCCAACACGGTGCTGCTGGCCGCCGCCGGCCGGGCCGCGGATCTGCGGCTGATCCGGTTGGCCGGGGCGACCCGGCGGCAGGTCCTCTGGCTGGTCACAGCCGAATCCGCCCTGGTGGTGCTGATCGGCGCGGTGCTCGGCGGGGCTGTCGCGTTCGCCGGCCTGCTGAGCATCCGCGCCGGCCTCGCCGAACAGGTCGGCGCCCCGGTCGGCCTGGTCGTGCCGTGGCCGGTGATCGGCGGGGTGGTGGGGTTCTGCCTGCTGCTCGCGGTGGTGGCGAGCGTGCTGCCGACGTGGCGGCTGCTGCGCCACCGTCCCGCCCGATCGCCGGTTGGCGTCATCGCCGGATGACCCGCGTTCCGGCCCGGCCGCCTTCCGAGGGTCCCGAGGGGGCGGTCGGGCCGCTACGGTCCACGGATGCGATCCGCGCGCCCAGTCGGGCTGCTCCTGTCCGCCGCCGCCGTCGTGCTCTGGGCGATCGGCATGACGGTGCTGCAACCGCTGACCGAACCGTTCGGCCCGTGGTCGGAGCGGTTGCCGGGTAACAACGCCTACTGGGCGCGGGACCTGCGGTTCGCGGCGATCGTCGCGGTGGCACTCGGGCTGGTGCTGGCTGGCCGGGGGCGCCTGCGCTGGAGCGGCCCGGCGGTGCTGCTCGGTGGTCTCTGGGTCGCCGCCGACGTGGCGATCGACCGGGCCGATCCGAGCGGCGACGGGGCGACCGTACTGATCGCCGCCGGTGGTTGCGCGGTCGTCGGCGCGCTGGCGGCGGTCCTGCTGTGGCGGGAGCGAGGCGCGCCGCCGGCAGGTCCGGACCGGCCGGCGTTGATCGCCGCGTCCTGCGTGGCCGGGGTGCTGACGCTCGTGGCCGCCGGCATGGAGTCGCCGACTGACCGCGAGCCGGAGCTGAACCAGGCGGCGGTGGCCACGGCGGCGCTGCTGGTCGCCCTGACCATCGGCGCCGCCCTGGCTGCGGCTCCGGCTCTGGCCCGTGCCCGGTTCTGGCTGGCGGCGGCTCTCGGCGTCGCGGCGGCGTTCGGTGTCGGGCTGATCCGTGCCGTCCCGCCCGGCCCGCGGCTCCTGGTGGAGCTCGCACTCGGGGCGGTGCTGCTCACCGGCGTCACGCTGCTGGCCTGGGACTGGCCGGGCGGTCGACCGGCCTGGCGACGTCACGCGCTGGCTGGCCTCGCCGCGCTGGTGGGCCCGGTGCCGATGCTGGTGGTCGCGGCCATCGCCATGATGGTGCTGCTGCCGATCGGCGCGACGTTCACGGCGCTGGCGGGCAACAGCCCGATCAACGCCGCCGACTCCGACGTGCTGCTCTCGCTGGCCGGGCTGCTCTCCGGGCTGGGGATGGCGCTGCTGCTGGCCCTACC
Source organism: Micromonospora sp. NPDC000668 (assembly GCF_042897975.1). Classification (NCBI taxonomy): domain Bacteria; kingdom Bacillati; phylum Actinomycetota; class Actinomycetes; order Micromonosporales; family Micromonosporaceae; genus Micromonospora; species Micromonospora sp. NPDC000668. Next base: position 28,245 of record NZ_JBIAYP010000002.1, on the reverse strand, counting down.
GACCCTGGTCGACCGTCGCTGACTCACTCCACCACCGGCAGCACGACCTCGTTGCGGCGCAGGAACCACGGCTTCCACGGCGAGTCGAAGCGGGCGTACCGGATGGCGCCGGTGGGTTGTAGCCGGGCCGCGGTGACCGCCCGGCCGAGCGCGGTGGCCCGCTGCCCGAACGCCTGCTCCGTCCACCGCCCGGAGAAACGCATCGCCGCCGCGAGCTGTGCCGGGATCTCGCGGATCCGCACTCGGGGGTCCACCGGCTCGGGCAGGGTGGCGGCGGTGGAGTTGGCCGGCATGACGAACTGAACCAGGTACGCGCCCGGCCGCTCGCCCTCCTCCTGGACCACCGGCACGGTCATCGGGATCTTCTCCGTGCCGGTGGCCTCTGGCATCACCGGTGTCGTCAGCCCGGCCGGGTGCCGCGCCCGGTTGGCGCCGCCGAGGTACGCGGCCAGCGGCCGGAACGCCTCCAGCGGTGCCCTGGTGAACGACGCCTCGACCTGCATCTCGGCCACCAGGTGGGCCGGGTACCGGCGCAGCTCGAAGCCCGGGTGTCGGGCCACCACCCGGTACGGCTGCCGATCGGTCATCGCGCGCTCCCAGTGATCTCCTGGGAGAGACGCTACCGCCCTTCCGGCCCGCGCTCGGCAGAAGTCGTCTCCTGCTGCCCGGGCGTGACGGCGCGCCCGTTCAGCCGCCAGTACTGTCGCTTCTCCTCGTCGCGCAGCACCACCCCGAGCCGGCCCAACTCCCGGCGCAGTTCCCGGGCGTCGTCTCGGCGATCCTTCCGGACCGCTCGGTCGCGTGCCTGCAGCAGGGCGTCCGCTCCGGTGGGCAGACCGGGCAGCTCGGGCACCCACAGCCGGTACGCCGACCGGTGCGGATCGCCGTCCGCCCACCCCCATCCGTGCGTCCGGAACGCCGCCGCCAGCCGGTCGGCCGGCAGGTCCGTCGACTCCCGGGCCAGCTCGGCGCCGTCGGAGTCGAGCAGCATCAGGCGCCCGTCGTCGACGAAGACCACCCGGGTCTCGGCCCGCCCGACGGTCCGGTCCTTGCCGGCGCGGCGCAGCCGGACCTGCGCCGCGTCGACGGTGACGATGAGCCGTTCGGCGGTGCCGTTCCCGGCGACGACCAGACCGGCCAGCGCACCCACCGCGGCCGTGCCGGCGATGGCCTGCGCGTCGGGCAGCCGGTCCAGCAGCCCGAAGAGCCACTGCACGGGTGCCCAGGGCAGCCCGGCGACCCAGCCCGCCGCCAGTGCGAGCAGGGCCGCCGGCGGCGGCACCGAGCAGCGGGAAGCCGCCCCACATGACCACCAGCTCCAGTGGGCCGCCGCTGACCACGGTGCGCGGACGGTTGCCGGCGACATCCATGGTCAGGACACCTCCCGGCGGAGCGTCCGGACCAGGCCGGCGGCCAGCGGAAGGACCATCCAGACCAGCAGGGACACCGCCATCCGCCCCCACTGTTCGCCGGTGATGGTGTCGCTGCTGAACAACGGTTCCATGGTCCGGCTGGTGTCCAGCCAACTGGCCGGGCCGCGCAGGGGCCGGACCACCTCGCCGAGCACTCCCCAGAGGGTGGGCAGCAGCAGGTAGCCGACGATGGCCAGCGGCGGGTTGAGCAGCAGCAGACCGAAGGCGGCACCCATCAGTACGCCGGTGACCTGGAGGATCACCGCGTTCAGGATCAGCGCCCCGTCGATGCGCCAGCTGCCCGCGCCGCCGGTGGCCGACGCCACCAGCGTCCCGGCGGCGGCGATGGCCAGGCTGGCCAGCACCGAGGCGAGTGCGGCCACCACCACCGCGATCAGCTTCGCGGCCACCACCCGCTCCCGGCGGGGTACCAGCGCGTACGTGGTGAGGGCGGTGCGCTGGGACCACTCGCTGGTGATCGACAGGATGCCGAGCACCGGCAGCAGCACCCCGATCGGCAGCAGCGAGGGCGTGAAGAAGTTGACGAAGGTCTGTTCGGCTTCCCTGGCGTAGATCAGCTGGAGGGTGACGATCGCGGCGGCGACCAGGCCGATGGTGATCAGCAGCCAGCGGCCGGCCCGGGTGTCGGCGAGCTTGCGCAGCTCCACGGCGGTGAGCCGGAGCAGCGACGGGCGGCGTACCGGATTGTGCTGCCGGGGCGCGACGGCGCCGGCGGTGGGCGCGGTGGTGGTGGTCATCGGACGGCCTCCTTGGTGGATTCGCCGGCGGTCAGGGTGAGGAAGAGCTGTTCCAGGCCACCGCCGCTGGCGGGGCGCAGCTCGGCCAGCGCGACACCGGCGTCCGCGGCGGCCTGGCCGACCACCTCGGCGTCGGCCTGCACGAGCAGCCCGTCGGAGCCGTCCGCGGCGGTGAGGCCGGCCGCGTCCAGCGCCCGGCGCAGCGCCGCGCCGTCGCGGGCCCGGACCAGCGTGCCGCCACCGGCGAGCAGCTCGTTCTTGTTGCCCTGGGCCACGATCCGGCCGCCCCCGATAACCACCAGCCGGTCCGCGATCGCCTCCACCTCGCGCAGCAGGTGGGAGGAGAGCAGCACGGTGCCGCCCCGGTCGGCGAAGTCGCGCAGCAGGCCGCGCATCCAGAAGATCCCCTCCGGGTCCAGGCCGTTCGCCGGCTCGTCGAGGATGAGCACCCGGGGGTCACCGAGCAGCGCGTGCGCCAGCCCGAGCCGCTGGCGCATGCCCAGCGAGTACGCCCGTACCCGCCGCTTGGCGGCCACCGCGTTCAACCCGACCAGGTCGAGCTTCGCGGCGACCTCGCGCCGGTCCAACCCCATGGTGTACGCGGACAGCGTCAACGCCTCGCGGCCGGTGCGTCCGGCGTGCTGCGCGGAGGCGTCCAGCAGCACCCCGACCTCCCGCCCCGGGTTGGGCAGCTCCCGGTACGGCCGACCGGAGACGGTGGCTCGGCCGGCCGTCGGTGCGGTGAGCCCGCAGATCATCCGCATGGTGGTGGACTTGCCGGCGCCGTTCGGGCCAAGAAAGCCGGTGACCGTGCCCGGCTCGCACTGGAACGACACGTCGTCCACGGCCGGGTGCGGCCCGTATCGCTTGGTGAGGTTCTCCACGGTGATCATGTCGTCGAGCCTGCCCGCGCCGCCCGGCCATCCGCTGCGGCCACCGGTCGGCGCCGCACCGACCTTGGTCGACCGACCGGTCTCGACTTTGGTAGCTGGTCGTGGTGCCGGTCGGCTGCCTAGCATGGCCTCGTGACCAGCCTCGCCGTGCCGGAACACCCCTGGCTGCTGCCCGGGGCGCTGGCCGGCGCGGCCAGCCCGGACGCGGCCACCCGGCGACCGCGCCGCACCACCCGGGACTGGGCGGTGGACACCCTGGCGTTCCTGCTCTCCCTGGTCTGGGTGCTCTTCGCCACCGCGGACGCCCTGTCGCCCGACCCGGCGATGACGACCGCGCTTCCGCACGACTGGATGGCCGGCGTGGACGCGCTGCTCGGGCTGACCTGCTGCGGGCTGCTCTGGCTGCGTCGGCGGTGGCCGCTCGGGCTGGTGGTGGCCACCACACCGCTGACGCTGTTCTCGATGGCCGCGGCCATCCCGCTGTTGATCCTCTACTTCACCGTGGTGGTGCACCGGCGGACTGCCGTCGCGGTGGCGGTGACCGGCGCCGGACTGGTCACCAACATGGTCTTCAGTTTGCTGCGCCCGGACCCGAACATGCCGTACTGGGCCACCGCGTCGTGGGGCGTGGTGCTCAGTTTCGTCGTGCTGTCCTGGGGGATGTTCGTGCGGGCCCGGCGGCAGTTGATCGTGTCGCTGCGGGACCGGGCCGAGCGGGCCGAAGCCGAGCAGCAGCTCCGGGTGGCCCAGGCCCGCCATCTCGAACGCACCCGGATCGCCCGGGAGATGCACGACGTGCTGGCTCACCGGATCTCGCTGCTCAGCCTGCACGCCGGCGCTCTGGAGTTCCGCCCGGACGCGCCGCCGGACGAGGTGGCCCGGGCAGCCGGGGTGATCCGGGGCAGCGCGCACGCCGCCCTGCAGGACCTGCGGGAGGTCATCGGGGTGCTGCGGGCGGAGGGCGACGGCGACGCCCCGGAACCTCCGCAGCCCACCCTCGCCGACCTGCCGGCGCTGATCGACGAGTCCCGCACGGCCGGTGTGCGGGTCAACGTCAGTGACAGCGTCGTCGCGCCGGGGGACGTGCCGGCGGCGCTGGGTCGGGCCGCGTACCGGATCGTGCAGGAGGGGCTGACCAATGCCCGCAAGCACGCGGCCGGCGCGGCGGTCACCGTGGACCTGGCCGGCGGGCCGGGCACCGGCCTGACCGTGGCGATCGGCAACCGGTGGCCGGTGGGCGCCCCGGCCGGGGGAGAGGTGCCGGGCGCTGGCACCGGCCTGGTCGGCATCACCGAGCGGGTCACGCTGGCCGGCGGCCGGCTGGCGTACGGGCGGGACGACGCGGGCGACTTCCGGCTGGCGGCCTGGCTGCCGTGGCCGGCGTGACCGGGCCGCCCGGCCAGGCCGGGGCAGCTACCGGCACCTCGCCGGTACGGGTGTTGATCGTGGACGACGACGCGCTGGTCCGGGCCGGGCTCTCGATGATCCTCGGCGGCCTGCCGGACCTGATCGTGGTGGGCGAGGCGGCCGACGGCGGCGAGGTGCCGGCGGCGGTGGCCGCGTACGCCCCGGACGTGGTGCTGATGGACATCCGGATGCCCCGGGTGGACGGGCTGACCGCCACCGAGGCGCTGCGTGCCCAGCCGCAACCGCCGGAGGTGCTGGTGCTGACCACCTTCGACGCCGACGAGCAGGTGCTGCGGGCGTTGCGCGCCGGGGCGGCCGGCTTCCTGCTCAAGGACACCCCGCCGGCGGAGATCGTGCACGCGGTGCGCCGGGTGGCGGCCGGCGAGGCGACGCTCTCCCCGACGGTGACCCGGACGCTGATCGCCCACGTGACCGCCGCCGCCCCGGGTCCGGCCGGCCCCGACCCGCGCCGGGAGCGGGCACTGCGGTTGCTCACCGGGCTCAGTGAGCGGGAGCGGCAGGTGGCCGTCGCGGTGGGCCGGGGCCGCACCAACGCGGAGATCGCGGGGGAGCTGTTCATGAGCGTGGCGACGGTGAAGGCGTACGTCTCCCGGCTGCTGACCCGCCTCGACCTCAACAACAGGGTCCAGGTGGCACTGCTGGTGCACGACGCCGGCCTGGTCTGAGGTCACACTCATTTTTGAGTGTTCCATCGGTGGATGTATTCGTGGAGGCAGCTGCCGCCTGTGCCGGCCCTGGCCGTGTCGCGCAGCGGCGCGGCCGTCGACGGGGTGCGCGTGTTGTCCCCGGACGATCTCCTTACCGGGTACCGGAATTGAACCTTTGTCCGATGCCGGCCGTACCACTGCCCGAGGATGTCGGTGCGGTGGGTCCGCCGTACCGCTGCCGAACTGCGGGAGGCCTGCCGTGCGAGTTGGTGAGCAGTCGACGGATCCCATCGATCAGGTACTGGGTGAGGTGCCCATGCCGGCGCCGCTGACCCCCGAGGATGTCCGGCTCGCGGTCCGGGCGGTGGTGGTGCACACCGCCGAGGAGTGGCCGACCGGGCCGCTGTGCCGCAACGACGGTGCCTCCTACCCGTGTCGCCTGCACCGTTGGGGGCGACGGGTGCTGGAGACGCACGGGCTCAACGAACGCCAGATCGAAGCGTTGATCCGGCACGGCAACCCGTTCGTGCACGTGCCCTTCCCGTTCACCGCGAACGGGTCGGCGCCCGCGCGTCCCGCTGGCTACCCGGCCCAGGCGCCGCGTACCGGCGGCCTGCCGGCGCGGCACCAGGCCGCGCGGGTCGTCCCACCCGGGGTACGGCCCACCGCTCCCGGCCGGCCGGTGACTCCCCCCGTCACCGCGCCGCGCTGGCCCCGGGCGAGCTGAGCGGCACTACCCCTCCGCCGCCCGGCCCGGGGCGACAGGACGTCGGCCCGACGCGGGTGTTTCCCCACCCACGCCGGGCCGACGTCGTGCTGTCCGTACGGGTCAGTCGTTGCCCGCCCCGATTCCGCAGTCCGGTGCGGACCAGCTCGTCGTGTTCGAGCTGCGGTCGCTGTTGTTCTCCCGCCGCGAGTCGACGTGCACGTGGTCGTCGTGGTCGGGGTAGCCCGGCCCGTAGATCCCGCTGAAGCCGTTGTTGCGGGCACCACGGGCCACCTCGCACAGCGACGACGTCCGCGAGGTGACGTCGGCCGCGTTGCCGTACAGGTGCTGGCTGTCCGACGCGCCGCCGACCTGGTTGTTGCAGGCCCGGCTGCGGAACCCGCTCGTCACGTTGAGCGGCTTGTCGCCAAGGCTCCTGCGCAGCGCCTCCAGCTTCCACATGGTCTCCAGCGCGTTCTGCCGGGTCTGGGCCTCCGACAGCGGGCCGCCGCTGTACCCGCCCCGGCCGCACCCGTCGTCCAGTTCGCTGTAGGTGAAGTGCGCGGGCGTGCAGTCGCTGTCCTGGAGCTGGTACAGCTTGGCGTAGGTCTGCGGGCCGGCGATCCCGTCGGCGCGCAGCCCGTACGCCTGCTGGAACCGCTTGACCGCGGCGGCGGTCTTCGGTCCGTAGCGGCCGTCGAGCTCCACGATGTCCCGGTTCCCGGCCCAGCCGGCGACCCGGATCTGCAACTGGCGGACATCGTCGCCGGAGCGTCCCTGGTTCAGGGTGCGGTTCCACGTGTAGCAGCCGTCCGCGTGCGCCGCTGGCGCGGCGATCACCGCGGCGATCGCTGCCCCGGGCAGTGCCAGGGCGAATGCGACGGCAGCCCGCTTCAAGGTGTTTACGCGCACAGAAGTCCTCCCGATAGGAGAGCGAATGGGGTGGGCTTCGGGACATCGACCGGGACGTCCCGTGATTTCCACCCTCGCACTGATCAGTGCCGTTGGCGGTAATTAACGAGAAATGTTCTCACGATTCGCGTTACCTGGGTCTTGGCTGGGAATTGAGCTGATTTGTGAAACAGCCATTCACCCGGTTAGCCCCGCGTACGGGGCTAACCACACCGAACGTCGCGATTAGCCACACCGAGGGTGATGTTCCCCTGTCGTACTCGAGCGGTAACGTCAGCCCCGGGCGGCGGACTGGCGGAGGTGCACGTGGCACGCGGTGGCGTCTTCTGTGTCGAGGGGCAGTGGCACCGCGACCTCAACGAGCGAGGTTCCGTGCTGCCCACCCTCGAGCTGCTGGAACGGCTGGGCAAGATCCGCTTCATCCACAAGGACGCGGCGACCCGCGACGAGCTGTTCTATTTCCTGGACCGCTGGCTGCTCAAGCAGTACGCCGACCACCGGGTCGGCTTCTTCGCCATGCACGGCGAGCCGAGCCGGCTCTGCCTCACCGACTGGCAGTCGGTGGAGTTGAACGAGGTGGCCGAGCTGATGGCCGGCCGCGCCGAAGGGCGCCGACTCTATTTCGGCAGTTGTTCGGTGCTGCGCGCCTCGGACGCGGTGCTGCGCGAGTTTCTGGAGGTCACCGGCGCCGCGCTGATCTGCGGTTTTACCCGGGAAGTCGACTGGGTCGAATCAGCGGCCTTCGAAACCGTACTGCTCGACGTGCTGGCCAACGGCCAGCGACACAATGCCGCCGAGCTGCGAATGGGCTCGGCGCACTGGGCGCCGCTCGCCTCGTACCTCGGTTTCCGGGTTATCTACGCCAACGGCCGGGCCTGGCGCCCGTCCGGCCGGCCCCGGGTGCCCGCCCAGGTGGTGCACCGCGCCGCCACCCGGCCCTCCTGACCCGCCGCCACCGATCGGCCGCCGCCCTGGTAGGAACGAGTGATGGCGCCCAGCATCGCGAAGAACACCCGGGTCGACCGGGACACCCTGCTCGACTTCCTTCGGCCGCGACACCGCGTCGTACTGATGACCACCCGGGCCGACGGCCGCCCGCAGTCCTCCCCGGTCTCCGCCGGCATCGACGGCCAGGGCCGGCTGGTCGTCTCCACCTACCCCGAGCGGGCCAAGGCGACCAACATCCGCCGCGACCCCCGGGTCTCGGCCTGCGTGCTCTCCGACGACTGGAACGGGCCCTGGGTGCAGCTCGACGGCACTGCCGAGGTGCTGGACCTGCCCGAAGCGCTGGAGCCGCTGGTCGAGTACTTCCGGTGCATCTCCGGCGAGCACCCGGACTGGGACGACTACCGGGCGGCGATGGTGCGCCAGGGCAAGTCGCTGATCCGGGTCACCATCGACGCGTGGGGTCCGATCGCCACCGGCGGCTTCCCGGCGCGGCTCGCCGGCTGACCATGACCGGCCGGCCGCCGAGTCAGTACGCGGCGGTGAAGCGCGCGTTCTGGTGCCGAGGCTGCTCGATCTCGTCGACGATCGCCACCGCCAGGTCCTCGTAGGTCAGCACCGAGCGGCCCTGATCGTCGGTCACCGGCTGGTCGGTGCCGGTGCGGTAGTGCCCGGTGCGCTCGCCGGGGTGGAACTCCAGCGGCGGCGGGGAGACGTAGGTCCACGTCACCCCGTCGGCGGCGGTGCGGTAGTAGTCCAGGGCATCGGCCTGGCCCAGCGCCGAGTCCCGGTACTGCGCCGGAAAGTCCGGCTCGTCCACGATGCGGGTGCCGCGCGGGGTGAGCAGGGTCGACCCGCCGCCCAGGTGGATGATCCGCGGCGCGGCCGGCATCCCCCGCAGCGTGGTCACCAGGTTCTCCGCCGCGTTCCGCCACAGCTCGGGTCCGCCACCGCCGATCGCCACCACCAGCGCGTCCGCGTCCGGCGCCACCTCCCGGACGCTCCGCTCACTGGTGGCGTCCCCGGTCACGACCCGTACCCCGGCGGGCAGGTACGAGGTGGCCTCCGGGCGACGGACCGCCGCGATCACCCGGTGCCCCCGGCCGATCGCCTCGGCGGTGACCCGCGAACCAGCGGTGCCGCCCGCGCCAAACACGACGATGGTGCTCACCAGCCCAGGCTAGGGACCGGGCGCACCGCCCGTCGGTGGAACGGCGATCCCCGTCAGGCGACCAGGGCGGAGTAGACGAGCTGGCGCAGTTGGGAGCGCAACGGGTACGTGCTCGACGGCATCAGCTGGGTGAAGAGGAGCGCGGTGATCTCCTCGGATGGGTCCACCCAGAACGCGGTGCTGGCCACCCCGCCCCAGTAGTACTCGCCGACACTGCTCGGCACCCGGCTGGGGATCGGGTCGTCGATCACCGCGAAGCCGAGGCCGAAGCCGACCCCGTCCAGGGTCGTCTCGGCGAAGCCGCCGGTGGACAGCGTGCCCAGGTCCTGACCCTCGGGCAGGTGGTTGCGGGTCATGAAGCGCACCGTGCGCGGCCCGAGCAGACGGACCCCGTCCAGCTCGCCGCCGCGCAGCAGCATCTGCGTGAAGCGGTGGTAGTCGGCGGCGCTGGAGATCAGGCCGCCGCCGCCGGAGTGCAACACCGGCTTGCGGTACGCGAGCGAGCCGAGCCTGTCGTAGCGGACCGCCTGGCCGCTGCGCGGGTCCGGAGCGTAGAGCGCCGCCAGCCGCTCGGCCTCGTCGCCCTCGACCCACCACCGGGTGTCGGTCATGCCCAGCGGGCCGAAGATCCGGTCGGCGAAGAACGCGTCGAGGCTCTGCCCCGAGACCACCTCGACCAGCCGGCCGAGCACGTCGGTGGCGACCGAGTAGCCCCAGGCGGTGCCGGGCTGGAACAGCAGCGGCAGCTCGCCGAACGCCGCGCAGGCACCGGCCAGGTCGACGTCCGCTGGCGGGTACAGGTCGTAGCCGGCGGCCCGGTAGAGCCCGTCGACCACCGAGGTCTGCATGAAGCCGTACGTCAGGCCGGCGGTGTGGGTGAGCAGGTGCCAGACCCGGATCGGCTCGATCGCCGGAACTGTGTACGGCTTGAGCGTCGACCCCTTCGAGTAGACCCGCAGGTCGGCGAACTCCGGCAGCCAGCGGCTGATCTCGTCGGTCAGCTCGAACCGGCCCTCTTCCCACAGCATCATCGCCGCGACCGAGGTGACCGGCTTGGTCATCGAATAGATCCGCCAGAGAGTGTCGGCCTCGACCGGAGCACCCGACTCCCGGTCCCGCAGCCCGTACGTCGAGGAGTGCGCCACCTCGCCGCGGCGGGTGACCACCACCTGCCAGCCGGCCAGCCGGCCGTCGTCGACGTACCCGCCGAAGTGTTCGTCGATCCGCGCCAGTCGCGCCGGGTCGAAGCCGATCTGATCGGGGTCCTTGCTCCGGGCCACACTCACGTCGCCGAAACTACTAGTCGGTTCGCCCATACCGGAAGGGGCTGCCCGGACCCGTCGTTCGGTGGCCGGCACTAGCCTGGTCGGATGCCGGAGCTGACCGAGGACGTGACCTTCCGCCACGAGGACTGGTACGGCGAGGAGTTGACCGACCGGCACTTCGTGGGCTGCGAGTTCTTCCACGTGGACCTCACCGAGGCGGTGAGCCGCGGCGCGGTCTTCACCGGCTGCACGTTCGGCAACGTGTTGTTCAACGCCTCCCGGCACGTCGACTCCGCCTTCACTCGCTGCACCTTCAAGCGGTGCAACTTCTTCGAGGCCGAGTTCACCGGTTGCAAGATGGTCGGCAGCACCTTCACCCAGTGCGACCTGCGTCCGCTGACGGTCTCCGGCGGCGACTGGTCCTTCGTCGCGCTGCCCGGCGCGGACCTGCGCGGCGTCCGGCTCACCGATGTGCGGATGCGCGAGGCCGACCTGACCGGCGCCAACCTGACCGGCGCCACGCTGAGCAGCGTGGACCTCTCCGGCGCGCAGCTGCACAGCTCCCGGCTGGGCGGCGCCGACCTGCGCGGCAGCGACCTGACCGCGCTCGACCCGACGGTGGTCGAGCGGGCCGGTGCCATCATCGACGGCGAGCAGGCCGTGATCATCGCGCAGGCGCTCGGCTTCCAAATCGGCTGACGCGAGGGGTGCTCGCGGCGACCGACGTCCCCGTCCGAGCGTGCCCGTGCGTCCGATACTTCCGGTAACGGCTGGACACGCCCGCCCGTCCGGATCTAGCGTGTCGATCACGTCGGCGCAGACGTGAGAAGGCCCACAGTGGACGGTGCGATAGGCACGGGTCGATGACGGCCGGGCGGCGGAGTTGGAGGGGTCGGTGGCGGACGAAGACCGCACGCGGGCGAATTCGCGGGCCGGGGACGAGTCCTCCGACCTACCGGCGCATCGACCGCGCGTCGTCACCATCAGGCAGACCCGCAGCGCGCTGCGCCGCCTCGCCCGTGCCCGGCGACGTCGGTTCTGGGCGGTGGAAGGGCTCGCCGTGCTCGTCTGCCTGGTGGTCCTGGTCACGTACCTCGGCACGCGATCCGAGCCGGAGGCCGGCGACGAGCAGGCAGGTCGCCCGGACGGCGTACACGCCGGAGCCGTCGCCCGTTCCACCCGCCTCCCGGGTGCCGAGGGGCGCACCACCGAGACCGGGCCGGCGACGCCCGGCCTGCGTCCCCGGCAGCGTCCACCCTCGCCCGACCCGACGCCGTCGGTCAGTGCGTCGGTCCCGCCGGCGCCACCACCGGCAGCGGGATCGACGTTGTCGGTGAGCCAGGGTGAGATACCCGCCGAGGTCAACCTCACCGCCGTGGGCACCAGGGACTGGATGCACTGGGGGCTGAGCGGCGGCGAATCGACGGTCCGCAAGCGCGCCGGTTCCGGGGAGATCATCGACGGGGGCGGCGCCGGCACCCGGGTCGGCTGGGACGGCAACCAGGAAACCGTCCGCTGGTCCGACGGCACGCCGGAGCGGTCGGTGAGCGGCAGCCCGAACGGCGTCTACACCTGCGGGGCCGGCAACGGGTTCAGCCTTGCCGTCGCCGGCAGCGGCGAGCCACGCACGGTCCAGCTCTATGCCGGGACCTGGATGGCCCGCGGCCGGTTGGACGCGCGGTTGTCCACCGGTGGGCCGACCAGCACCGTGCGGCTGGAGGACCCGTACACCAGCCGAAGCGCCCAGTTCACGATCCGGTTCCGGCTGCCGAAGGGCGCCCGTCTGGTGCTGACCTGGACCGTCGAGAAGGTCTTCACGGAGCACTGCGGCAACGTCGGCCTCCAGGCCGTGGCGGTGCGCTGACCGGCCGCCGTCAGCACGGCATTCGCCCTGCCGGCAGCGGCTGGCGGCAGTAGCCTGGGCGCGAGTGCCACCGATCCGTAGGGAGCGCCGATGACGGCCAGCGAGCAGGTGGTGGACAGCCCTCAGGGCTGGGTCGCCGAGCACATCCAGCGGTACGTCGAGACCGGCGGCGCCGAGGGGCACGAGTGGCGGCCAGGCGTCTACACGCTGCTGCTGACCACCCGGGGTCGGCACAGCGGCAAGCTGCGGCGCACCGCGTTGATCTACGGCCGGGACGGTGACGGCTACCTGGTGGTCGGGTCGCAGGGCGGTGCCCCGAAGCACCCGGCCTGGTTCCTCAACCTGCTGGCGGAGCCGCAGGTCGAGGTGCAGGTCGGTGGGGAGACGTTCACCGCGCGGGCCCGCACCGCGACGCCGGAGGAGAAGCCGCGGATGTGGTCCACGATGGCGGCCATCTGGCCGGCGTACGACGACTACCAGGCCAAGACCGACCGGGAGATCCCGGTGGTGGTGTTGGAACGGGTCTGACCTGGCGTCTGTTGTCGCGCTCAGACTGCGGGACAGTTTGTCCGTCGGGCGGGGTCGAGGAGGACGTAACTTTCTGCTGTCCTCGTCCGACCATCCAGTGTGGAGGCAAGATGAGCGCCCGTACCGCCCACCGCGTCCGTCTCGCCGCCTCGTCCGGCGCCGGTGAAGCGTCCGGAGAGGTGCTCCGCGACATCCCCCTGCCGCCGTACGTGACGGGCGAGGACGCCCAGTTCGCGGTGCGGGCGGTGGTGGTGCACGCGCCCCAGCGGTGGTCCGGCGGGATGGTCTGCCGCAACGACGCCAGTCCGCACCCATGCCGGCTGCACCGCTGGGGCACCCGGGTGCTGGCGCTGCGCGGCCTGCGGGCCGCCGAGATCGCCGCGCTCATCGAGCGCGGCGATCCGACGGCGGTGATCCCCGTGCCGGACCGTCCGGCCTGACCGGCGGCTGGGGTACGCGCCGCGCCGTTCAGCAGGTGATCGGCTTGACCCAGGAGCACTCCACACCCTCCGGGGTGCGGGGCGTCTCCGGCACCGACGGCACTGCCGTCCGCGCCGCGGTCGAGCCGTCCTCGCGGTATCCGGCCAGCGCCACGGCGATCTGATCCTCCAGCGCCTTGACCGACGCCGTCAGGTAGTTGTTCAGCAGGATCGAGAACGCCAACAGCCGGCCGTCCGCGCTGGTGACGTAGCCGGACAGGCCGGAGACTCCGGTCAGGCTGCCGGTCTTGGCGTGCACGTTGCCCGCGGCCGGGGTGCCGGCCATTCGGCTGCGCAGCGTGCCGCCGACGAACCGCTCGGGTTGCCCGGCGATCGGCAGCGCCGCGTACCAGGTGGCGAACCAGGGTTCGGCCCGGACGGCGGCCAACAGGTCGACGAACTCCGTCGCCGGCACCAGGTTGCGCCGGGACAGGCCGGATCCGTCGCGCTGGCGCAGCTTGCCGGTGTCCATCCCGGTGTCGGCGACGTACTCGCTGATCGCGGTGAGCCCTGCCGACCAGGTGCCCGAACCGGAGAGCACCCTGCCGATCTCCTTGGTCAACACCTCGGCGTGCCCGTTGTTGGAGAGCTTGAGGAACGGCGTCATCAGCTCGCCCAGGGTCATCGAGTCGTGCCGGGCCACCGGGTGGGCCGCCTCGGGGGTGGGCTGGCCGAGAACGGTCCGGCCGAGCACTCGGACGCCGTGCCGGTGCAGCGCTGCCCGGAACACGTCGGCCGCGTAGCCGCTGGGCTCCCAGACGGTCACCCAGTCGCTGGCCGGCGCATCGCCGACCGCGATCTGTCCGCTCACCACGATGGTGTTGCCGCCGTGCTCGCGCTCGATCGAGATCGAGGTCTCGCCGTCGGCGACCGTCTCGGCCCGGTTGTCGATTCGGACGTAATCGGTGGGCGGGGTGGTGCTGACCACGGGCGGGGCGCCGGCCCGGTCGGCCGGGGCGGCGTGCACGATCACGGTGCCCGCGTCGTAGTCGGTGTCGGGCGCGACCGTCAGCGCGGAGACCTGGGCGGCGTAGTAGTAGGGCTCGTCGTCCCAGGTCCAGTCGGGGCCGAGTCGGGTGCGGTCGTAGCGGGAGTCGTCGGCGATCAGGGTGCCGGTCACCACCCGGACGCCGTCGGCGGCGACCTGCGCGGCGAGCGCGTCGTAGTCGGCCGCGAGCATGGTCGGGTCGCCCCCGCCGCGCAGGTACAGGTTGCCGGAGAGCAGCCCGCCGCGACGCTTGCCGGTGGTCTGTACGTCGGTGGTGAAGCGGTGCCCCGGGCCGAGCAGTTCCAGGGCGGCGGTCGAGGTCAGCAGCTTGGTGTTGGAGGCCGGGATCAGCCGACGGTCCCCGTTGCGGTCGTAGAGGGTCTGTCCCGTGCTGGTGTCGACCACGACCACCGAGGCCTGCGCGCCGGCGAGCCGGGTGTCGGCGAGGATCATGTCGATGGTGGCGTTCAGTCGGGTCGTCGCGGGGGTGGGCGACTCGGCGGTGGCGCCGGGCGCGCCGGCGGTGGCCGCGGTGGCGACCAGCGCGAGCAGCGCGAGGGCCCTGGGAAAGTGACGACGATGCATGCGCTGATGCTGCCACGAAGGTATCCGCCGGAGAAGAGTCTCAGACGAAGGTTATTGCCAGTCGTGCTAGGTCGGCCGGCCGACCGACTTGTCGTGCCCGCCCCAGTAGTGCCGCTGCGCCCCCATGATCAGCGGTGCCACCAGTGCTGCGAGCGCCCCGCCGAGCAGGGGGAAGACGATGAACACCCAGAGCTGCCGCAGGGCCACGCCGCCCTCGAAGACCGCCGGGCCGAAGGCGCGGGCCGGGTTGACCGCGGCGCCGGTCAGTGTCAGGCCGACCAGCTGGGTCGCGGCCAGGGCCAGTCCGATGGCGGCCCCGGCGGTGCCGGGATTCTCGCTACGACTGGTCACCACCAGGACGACCAGCACGAAGAGGAAGGTCAGTACGACCTCCAGCACGGCCGCGCCGCCCCGGTTGATGTGCGCGCCGTACCCGTTCGAGCCCAGCGCCCCGGACTGGTCCGCCACGTCACCCCAGCGGGTCAGTGCCCACAGCACGAAGGCGGCCACGGTCGCGCCGGCGAACTGCGCGATCCAGTAGGCCACCGCGCCGATCGCCGAGATCTTTCCGGAGAGCAGCACGCCGAGCGTCACCGCTGGGTTGACGTGACTGCCGGAGAGCGGGCCGATGGTGTAAACCAGGGCGAGCATGACGAACCCGAAGGCCAGCGCGACCACCACCACGCCGCCCTGGACCCGCGCCGCGACGGCGCTGCCCACCCCGAAGAAGACCAGCAGCAGGGTGCCGAGGAACTCGGCGGCGGCGCGGCGGGCGTCTTCCATTCGTCCAGCCTAGGGATAATTTAGGCGGTTTCGTGTCGGATCGGCGGTCTGTGATCGGCGCGACGGCCGGCGGCGGGCACAGCGGCGGTACCCGCGGTGTTGCACCCCACGTGGACACCCACTCCGTCGACGTCGTGGTGATCGGTGCCGGCCAGGCCGGCCTGAGCGCTGGCTACCACCTGCGCCGCACGGGCTTCGCCCCGGGCAGCGGCTTTGTCATCCTCGACGGCGACGACGGCCCTGGCGGAGCCTGGCAGCATCGCTGGCCGACCCTGCGGATGGACCGGGTGCACGGCATCCACGACCTGCCCGGGCTGCCCTTCCCGCCCGCCGACCCGCAAGGGCCGGCGGCCGAGCAGGTCAGCGCCTACTTCGCCGAGTACGAGAAGGCCTTCGACCTGCCGGTCCAGCGGCCGGTGCGGGTCCGCGCGGTGCACTCCCGCCCGGACGGCCGGCTGGACGTACACACCGACGGCGACCAGTGGACGACGCGGGCCCTCATCAACGCGACCGGTACCTGGACCCGGCCGTTCTGGCCGCACTACCCGGGCCGGTCGTCTTTCTGGGGCCGGCAGCTGCACACCGCCGACTACCAGGGGCCGGCCGAGTTCGCCGGCCGCCGGGTGGTGGTGGTCGGCGGCGGCACCTCGGCGGTGCAACTGCTCGCCGAGGTCTCCACCGTCGCGGCCGCCACCACCTGGGTGACCCGTCGGCCGCCGGAGTTCCGGGACGAGGAGTTCGGCACCGAGCTGGGCCGGGCCGCGGTGGCCCGGGTGGACGTGGCGGTGCGCGCCGGGCGCCCGCCGGGCAGCGTGGTGGGCGTGACCGGGCTGCCGGTCACCCCGGAGATACGCCGGCTGCGCGAGCGCGGTGTGCTCGACCGGCTACCCGTCTTCGACCGGATCACGCCCGACGGGGTGGCCTGGGCCGACGGGCGGTTCGTGCCCGCCGACGTGATCCTCTGGTGCACCGGCTTCCGGGCCGCACTCGACCACCTCGCCCCACTGGGGCTGCGCGGGCCGGGCGGCGGTATCACCATGGACGGCACCCGGGTGGCCGCCGACGAGCGGATCCACCTGGTCGGGTACGGCCCGTCGGCGAGCACGATCGGGGCCAACCGCGCCGGCCGCGCGGCGGTCAACGAGATTCGTGCGTGGCTCGCCCTGGTCGCCGCTCTCGACTGATCCGGCTCTATTTGACGGATCGCCCGGCAGCGGGCAACGTAGGTGATGACGGGGCCCGTCAGCTGCCCCGACGCGATGCGACGGCGACGACCGTTCGCCCCTTCTGTCGCCTCCCACGTGTGCTCGTACGCGGACCGACTGTCCGGTCTGCGCGGTAACCGACCGCGAGCCGAGAATCCACGAGGAGTTCCGCCAATGCTCACCATGACCGACAACGCCGTGCTCGTCATCCGTGACCTCGCCAACCAACAGGACGTGGCCGAGGACGGTGGGGTGCGGATCGCCGCCGACACCGAGGCCGGATCGCTCACCGTGGAACTGGTGCCCGAGCCGGCGCAGGGCGACCGCGTGGTCGACAACCAGGGCGCCCGGATCTTCCTCGACGAGGACGCCGCCGAACTGCTCGGCGACGCCTCGGTGGACGCCACCGTCGACGACGAGGGCATCATCCAGTTCGGCTTCACCGAGAAGTAGCAGCCCGGCTCAACCGGCGCGGCGGGTCTCGCCGCCGCGCGGCTGTCGCAGCGATCGCCCGCGCTGCGGCGGGTCCGGCCTGGGCTGCGAACCCGGGGCGCTGCCGCCGGCCGGGCGCAACAGCGCGGTCAGCACGTGCGCCAGGTGGTGCGACGTGCTCCATGCCGCCCAGTTGGCGGCCGAGCCGGCACCGGCACCCCGTCGAGCCCGGCGCAGCAGCTCGTGGTCGCCCCAGGAGAAGGCCGCGCCGGTGCTCGGCCAGTGCGGCGCCGACACGAGCGTGCGACACAGGTCGGCGAACCGGTCGTCGCCCCGCCCGCCCCGCCGGGACCAGCGGTAGACCCACCAGCTCCCGTCGGCGGTGTAGCGCACGGTGGGCAGCCGGTCTCCGGGGTCACCCGATCCCGGCAGGGCCGGGCCGACGCCGTAGTCGCCGTAGCCGACCCCGGCGTCGGTCAGCCGCTGCCAGAGCTGCCAGTCCCAGCGGTCGAGCCGGACCGGCTCGTCCGTGGGCAGCCGGGACAGCGTCGGCGGCATCCCGCCCGCCGCCACCGTCACCGACCGCCAGGAGTGCCGGCGGGCCCAGTCCAGCAGCCGGCGTACCCGCGGCTCGGCCAGCCGCACGTCCGCCGGGCAGCACACGTCCCCGGCGTCCACCAGCAGGTCGCACTCCTCTGGCACCAGCCCGGTGAGCCGCCAGATCCGCTCGACGGCGGTGGTGCTCGCGGCCGGCCCAGCCCGGTCCTGACCGGCACGCAGCCGGACCAGCGCCCGCCGGGCGTACGTCCGCGCCGCCGCGCCGTGCGCGACCAGACGCCGGTCGCTCTCGGCGAGCCCGACCACCGGCACCAGCGGTACGCCCCAGCGGGCCAGTTCCGTGTCGGGGCTGTCCGGGAGGCCGGTGACGTCGACGGCCGTCAGCAGTCCGGCCGGCATCCGGCGGAGAACGTCCATCGTGGACCGATCGACAGCGCCGACCTCCAGGATCGGGGCGAGCAGTGGGGCGGCCGCGGGGTCGAGGTGGCTCAACGCTTCCAGCTCGCCGCGCCGGCTGGCGAGGATGGGGCGGTAGACAGGTTCCGCCGCCCGGCCTCCGTGGGCGGGCACCATACGTCAAATCTAGCCAGGCATGCGCATATGTCACAGGCCGTCCAATCTAAAATCGGCTGCTCGGCTGTCGGCTCGGCGACTACGCTCGCCGGATGCTCACGCCGGCCCACCGCTACCGATCCGACGACGAGGACAGCGGGCGCTGGACGGGTTTCCCGTTCCGGGACGGCGACATCGTGATCAGCACCCGGTCCAAGAGCGGCACCACCTGGATGCAGATGATCTGTGCCCTGCTGGTGCTGGGCACCCCGGAGCTGCCGGCGCCGTTGACCCAGCTGTCACCGTGGCTGGACTGGCTGGTCGAGCCGAAGGACGAGGTGTACCGCCGGTTGGCCGCCCAGCCGCACCGACGGTTCATCAAGACGCACACCCCGCTGGACGGTGTGCCGCTCGACCCCCGGGTGCACTACGTGGTGGTGGCCCGGCACCCGCTGGACATGGCGGTGTCCCTCTACCACCAGGCCGGCAACCTGGACCGGGTGCGGCTCGCCGAGCTGACCGGTCAACCGGCGCCGGCCGGACCGCCCCGGACGCGTCTGCCGGTACGCCAGTGGCTGCCGAGCTGGGTCGACCGGGAGGCCGACCCGCGCACCGAGCTGGACTCACTGGCCGGGGTGCTGTGGCACCTGAGCGACGCCTGGGCCCGTCGGCACGAGCCGAACGTCGAGCTGGTGCACTACGACGACCTGCGGGCCGATCTGGGCGGCCAGATGCGTCGCCTCGCGGACCGGTGGGGCCTCACGGTGCCTGCCGAGCGCTGGCCCGAGCTGGTCGAGGCGGCCACCTTCGGCCGGATGCGGGAGCGCGCCGACCAGCTCGCCCCGGACACGCTCGGCGTGCTGCGCGACCGCCGGGCCTTCTTCCGCCAAGGTGGCTCGGGGCAGGGGCGGGACCTGCTGGACCCGGCCGGGCAGGCGCGCTACCGGGCGCGAACGGCCGCCCTCGCGCCGCCGGACCTGCTCGCCTGGCTGCACCGCGACGGCTGACCAGCCGGCCGGGGTGCACAGACGAGCGCACGGCGCCGCTTCGACCGTGGTCGGAACGTCGCCGCGCTCTGGCCGTCTCCCACCACCGCAGCCGTTCGGCGGTACGCCGGCGGGGACCTGGCTCGACCGGCCGCGTGCACCGGTCAGCCTGTCGATCCCCGGTCGGGGCAGATCCAAACCTGCCCAGCGTGGGGAATTCCACCATCTGCGCGTCCCGGCGTGGCGCGCCCCCGAACCGGGTATGAGCGCGACATGGAGCATTTCACGATCGCAACCGTCGCCGAGAAGAGTCCGGACTTCCGCCGAGTGCTGTGGACCGGGGAGCACACCCAGTTGGTCGTCATGACCATTCCGCCGGGTGGAGAGATCGGCGAGGAGGTGCACGAGGGCATCGACCAGATCCTGACCTTCGTCAGCGGCGTCGGCGAGGCGCGGGTGGCCGGCGAGAAGCGGGAGGTCGTCGCGGGCGACCTCGTCGTGGTGCCGTCGGGCACTAAGCACAACTTCGTCAATGCCGGCCCCAACCCGCTGGTGCTGTACACCGTCTACGGCCCCCCGGAGCACGCCGACCAGGCCGTGCACCGGACCAAGGAGGAGGCCGACGCGGCCGAGGAGGCCGGCGAGGACGAGCCGCCGACCGGCTGACGGAGCCGCTGGCGCGGTCTGATCCGGGCCGATCCGGGTACCCGCGGCGGGTGGAGCAGCAGCCGGCGATCTCCGACTACGGGTTCCTCTCGGACTCCCGCTCCGGCGCGCTGGTCGGCAGGGACGGTTCGATCGACTGGTGGTGTCCGGACCGGTTCGACGGCCCGTCCGTGTTCGGGCGGCTGCTCGACCCGCGCGCCGGGCACTTCCGGTTGGCGCCGGTTGGCGCCGGCCGGCCCGGGTACCGGGTGGAGCGCGCGTACCGGCCGGACACGCTGGTGCTGCGCACGGTGCACCACACACCGCACGGCAGCGTGGCCGTCACCGACGCGCTCGCCGCCGAGATGGGTGCCCGCGCGCACGAACTGGGCAAGAACTCGCCGGCCGTGCTGATCCGGGTGGTCGAGGGGCTGTCCGGTCGGGTCCGGATGGCGTTGGACTTCGCGCCCCGGCCCGAGTACGGGCTGCTCACCCCGTACCTGCACAACCGGCCGGACGGCGGGGTGCTGGCCGGCGCCGGTCCGGTGGTGCTGGTGCTGCACGCGGGCGACCTGCCGCTGCGCGCCAGCCGGGACCGGGTGACCCACGAGTTCGAGGTCTCCGCCGGCCAGGTGGTCGGGTTGGACGTGGCGTTCGGCGAGACGTACGGCGCCCAGCCAGCTCGGCTGGATCCGGTGGCCGCGCTCGCCGAGACGACGCAGGCGTGGGAGGCGTACCGGGATGCGCACGGGTACGACGGCCGGTACCGGGATCTGGTCCGGCACAGCGCGACCGTGCTGACCGGCCTCACGTACGCCCGCAGTGGCGCGGTCGCCGCGGCGTTGACCACGTCGCTGCCGGAGCGGCTCGGCGGCGACCGTAACTACGACTACCGGTACTCCTGGCTGCGCGACTTCTCGATGACCTTGCGCGCCCTCTGGGTGGCGGCCTGCCCTACCGAGGCGGCCCGGCTGTTCGCCTGGGTGTCGCGCTCGATCGGCCGGATCGGCGACGATCCGGTGCCGGTGCTGTTCGGGCTGCGGGGGGAGCGGGACCTCAGCGAGCACGAGTGCACGCACCTGCGCGGCCACGTCGGCAGCGCGCCGGTCCGGATCGGCAACGACGCCTGGCGGCAGCGGCAGCTCGACGTGCCGGGGGAGGTGATGTCGGCGGTCTGGCGGCTGCGCGACTACCTCGGCACGACGTTCGACGGGGAGTTGCGGGAGATGGTGCTCGGCCTGACCGAGCAGGTGGCGAGCACCTGGCACCTGCCCGACCGGGGCATGTGGGAGACCCGGGACCGGGAACGGCACTACCTCTCCTCGAAGGTGCTCTGCTGGCTGACGATGGACCGGGCGGTGCGGCTCGCCGACCGGCTCGGCGAGCGGGCCGATCCACGTCGCTGGGCCGCGATCCGCGACGAGATCCGCGGTGAGGTGCTCCGTCAGGGCTGGAACGACCGGTTGGGTGCGTTCACCGGCGCGTTCGGCTCGGCCGAGATGGACGCCTCGGCACTCTTCATGCCGGTGGCGCACTTCCTGCCGGCCACCGACCCCCAGATGCGCTCCACCATCGCTGCGGTGGAGCGGGAACTCGGCACCGAGAACGGGCTGGTCCGGCGCTGGACGGACGACCCCGCGGGCTTCCTGCTCTGCTCGTTCTGGCTGGTGGAGTGCCTGGTGATGGCCGGCGAGCGGCGACGGGCCGAGGAGTTGTTCGAGCAGGTGGTGGAGCACGCGAACGATGTGGGTCTGTTCAGCGAGCAGATCGACCTGGTCACCGGTGCGCAGCTCGGCAACACCCCGCAGGCGCTGTCGCACATCGGCCTGATCAACGCGGCCTGGCGGCTGACCGAGCCGGACAGCTACTGACCGGGGTACGCCGGCGGGATCGACCGCGACGTGCCGCGTTGCCGTGCGGTGAATCCTGCAACAGACCTGCAAGCGCCAGGCATTGACGCTGATGCGTACGCGGTCCTAGCCTCGAAGAGACGGGAAAGCCCTTTCCCCAGGGTTTTGATCCCGCTTCACCCCGCTCCGGAAACCGGGCATCCGACGGGGCGCACCGATCCCAGGTCGTGGCATCACGTGGTGCCCACACGTCCTCGCCCGGACGGCCGGGGGATCGCCACCACATGCGTCAAGGAGGACAACTGTGCAGAAGAGACGACTCCCCGGCCGACGACCACTGCTGCTCGCGGTGGGCGCCGGCGCGACCGCGGCAGCCCTCGCGGCCGGCATGACCTCGGCCTTCGCGGCCACCGTCTTCACCGAGGACTTCAACGACGGCAACGCCTCCGGCTGGTCCAAGTCCGGCGGCACCTGGGCCGTCGACGGCTCGGGCGTGTTCAACCAGTCCAACGCCGGCAGCGAACTGGCCCGGCAGTTCGCCGGCCAGACCAGCTGGACCGACTACGCCGTGCAGGCCCGGGTCAGGCCGGTGAGCTTCGGCTCGTCCAGCGCCCTGGTCGGGCTGGCCGCACGGTCCACCAGCAGCACCAAGATGTACCGGCTGGCCCTGCTCGGCTCCGGTCGGGCCGAACTCCAGGACGTCAACGGCAGTGCCATCACCGCGATCGGCTCCGCGTCGCTCGGCATCGGCACCGGCACCTGGTACACCCTGCGCATCGAGACCAGCGGCAGCACCATCCGGGGCTTCGTCAACGGCACCCAGATCGCCGCCGGCAGCAACAGCCTGGCCGGCGCCGGCCGGATCGGCCTGGTCACCGCGTACGCCAGTGGCAGCTTCGACGACGTGGCTGTCGACTCGGCCGGTGGCGGCACTCCGACCACCCCGCCGACGACAACCCCGCCGCCGAGCACGCCGCCGCCGAGCACGCCGCCACCCACCACGCCGGGCCCGACCACCCCACCGCCGGCAGGCTGGCCGACGCCCACCGGCAGCCAGAAGGTCGACGCGACGATCCCGGTCTCCGGCACCTTCGACGGCGGGCTCAAGCGCTACTACGGCATCGGCGACGGCGGGCAGAGCGAGAGCCAGGACCCGATGTTCGAGCTGGCCGCCGGGGCCACCCTGCGCAACGTGATCATCGGTGCGCCAGCCGGTGACGGCGTGCACTGCGAGGGCAACTGCACCCTGATCAACGTCTGGTGGGAGGACGTGGGCGAGGACGCCGCCACCTTCCGCGGCGGCACCACGTACACCGTCGACGGAGGCGGCGCCCGGTCCGCCAGCGACAAGGTCTTCCAGCACAACGGCTCGGGCACCGTCTACATCAAGAACTTCCGGGTGGAGAACGCCGGGAAGCTCTACCGGGCCTGCGGCAACTGCTCCACCTCGTACCAGCGGCACGTGGTGATCGACAACGTGGTCGTCCGGGACACCGACGCGATCGCCGGCATCAACACCAACTGGGGCGACACCGCCCGGTTCAGCCGGATCACGATCGTCGACGACCCGGACCGGGACACCTCGATCTGCGTCAAGTACCGCGGCGTGCCGAAGGGCGACGAGCCGACCGAGATCGGCGAGGGCGCCGACGGCGTCAACTGCCTCTACGCGCCGTCCGACATCACCTACCAGTAGGCCGGCCGGAGGGCACCCCGCGGACCGCACGGTCCGCGGGGGACCCGCCGGTCTCAGGCCAGCACGGGTACGCCGGAGACGTCGACGGTCTCCGGATACTTCAGCCCGGCGCCGGTGTTGAGCACCACGACCCGCTCACCGGCGCGGATCCACCCGCCGGCGCGCAGTTGCCGCGCCGCGGTCAGGCAGGCCGCGCCCTCCGGGCAGAGCAGCAGCCCCTCCCGGGTGGCGAAGTCCCGCAGGTCGGCCAGGATGTCCGCGTCGTCGACGGCGACCGCGGTGCCGGCGGACGCCCGCAGCGCGCCCAGGATCAGCTCGTCGCCCAGGGGCGCCGGCACGGTGATGCCGAACGCCACGGTGTGCGCGTCGGCCCACGGCTCGGCCCGCTCGTCGCCGGCGGCGAAGGCCCGCACGATCGGCGCGCAACCGCTCGACTGCACGGCCACCAGCCGGGGCAGCTTGTCGCCGATCCAACCCAGCTCGCGCATCTCGTGCAGCGCCTTGTGGATGCCGATCAGACCGACCCCGCCACCCGTCGGGTAGATGATCACGTCGGGCACCTGCCAGCCGAGCTGCTCGACGATCTCGTACCCCATCGTCTTCTTGCCCTCCAGCCGGTAGGGCTCGCGCAGCGTGCCGGCGTCGAAGATCGCGCCAGCGGACTCCGCGATCAGCTCGGCCACCCGCCGGCCGGCGTCGCTGATCAGCCCGTCGACGAGGCGCAGGTCGGCCCCGGCGGCAACGCACTCGTTCCGGCAGATGGTCGGCGCCGCCAGCGGCATGACGATGGTGGCACCCATCCCGGCCCGCGCCGCGTACGTCGCCCAGGCCGATCCGGCGTTGCCGTTGGTGGGCATCGCGATGCGCTCGGCGCCCAGCTCGCGGGCCCGGCTCACGCCGACCGCCGCGCCCCGCGCCTTGAACGAGCCGGTCGGGATCAACCCCTCGTCCTTGACCATCAGGTCCGTGATGCCGATCTCGGCGCCGTACGCGGGCGCGCGCAGCAGCGGCGTCCAGCCCTCGCCGAGCGTGGTGATGTGCCGCGGGTCGGCGACCGGCAGCAGCTCCCGGTAACGCCACAGGTCGGCCGGGCGCAGCGGGAAGCGCTCCGGCGTGACCGCCTTCGCCACCGCCGGCAGGTCGTAGCGGGCCAGCAACGGGGAGCCGCACTCGCAGAGGTTCTGCAACCGGTCGGCGGCGTACTCCCGGCCGCAGCGCGGGCAGTCCAGGTGGGTCAGGTACACGTCGCTCCTCGCCGTCAGACCGCGTCGATGCTCAGCCAGCGTCGGCTGCCCTGGCCCGGCTCGTAGACCGAGTCCAGCCGCTTGGCGATCACGCCGGGCAGACCTTGCTCCCGCCCGGTGCGCAGCGCCTCGTCGCCGGCGCCCGGAAACCACGGCGGAGTCTGCCAGTGCGTACCGGTCAATGCCAGCCCATCGAGCAGCTCCCGGCGTTGCGCGTACGGCACGTCGACGCTGCTCACGCCCTCCAACCACAGCAGGTCGACGAGCAGGTACTGGGCGCCCGCCGGAACCCGACCGCCGCTGGCCGGACGGGCCGGGCGGACCCGGCCGGCGCCGTCGATGCGGACCAGCACCCCGTCCAACACCGCCTCCGTCGGCGCCAGCGCCTCGGCCAGCGCGCGCAACCACGGGTACCCAGCGGTGATCTCCTCGTCGGTCTCGGAGAGCAGCCGGAGCCGTCCGCCGGAGACGTACGCCATCGCCCGGACCCCGTCCCAGCGCAGCTCGTACCCCCACGCGGCGCCGTCCCGGGGGAGCCCGGCGGCGGGCGTGGGGTGCATCGGGCGGACCAGTTCGGGCATCGGCGTCCAGCCGGGCGGAGCCGGGTCGGTGCGCCGGACCATCCAGTCCCGCCCACCGGTCGCGAAGAGCGCGTAGCGGCCGGCGGTCCGCTCACCGGAGAGCGTCACGATCACCTCGTCGTCACGCCACTTCTCGCAGTGGTAGGTGCCCCGGTCGTGGATGACCATCCGGCCACCGCCGTACTCGCCGGCGGGGATCTCACCGGCGAAGTCGAGGTACTCCATCGGGTGGTCCTCGGTGTGCACGGCGAGGTGGTTGCGGCCCGGGTCGCGGGGCAGGCCACGCGGCACCGCCCAGGAGGCCAGCACGCCCTCGTGCTCCAGCCGCAGGTCCCAGTGCAGGCTGCGGGCGTGGTGCTGCTGGATGACGAAGCGGGCGTTGCCGTCGCCGGGGCCGGCCGCGGTCGGGCTCCGCTCCGGCACCGGCTCGGGCGTGCGGGCCGCGTCCCGTCGGCGCCGGTACTCCTCCAGCCGGTCCGTCACACCCGCATTCTCCGGCAAACCGGACGGTTACGCTGGACACCGGAGTGTCCGGTTCGCTCGCCGGCCGGGTCCGCGGCGGGGTAGAACGGTCCTCATGGACCTCACCGACCAGCCCACCGTCCTGCTCCCCGGTGAAGTGCGGATGCCCCTGCTCGGGTTCGGCACCTGGAAGGCCACCGGCCAGGCCGGCTACGACGCGGTGCTGGCCGCGCTCGACACCGGCTACCGGCACCTCGACACCGCCACCATGTACGGCAACGAGCGGGAGGTCGGCCGGGCGGTGAAGGAGAGCGGGCTGCGCCGGGAGGACGTCTTCATCACCACCAAGGTTCCGCCGAACCGGGTGGGCCGGGAGCGGGAGACGCTGGAGGCCAGCCTGGAGGCGCTCGGCGTCGACCAGGTGGACCTCTGGTTGATCCACTGGCCGCCGTCGCCCACCGACAGCATCCCGATGTGGCGGGAGCTGTTGGCCGCCCGGGACGAGAACCTGACCCGGTCGGTCGGGGTCAGCAACTACAGCACCCCGGAGATCGACGAGCTGATCCAGGCGACCGAGGAGAACCCGGCGGTCAACCAGATCCGGTGGAGCCCGGCGCTGTACGACCGGCAGCGGCACGCCGAGCACCGGGACCGGGGCGTGGTGCTGGAGGGGTACAGCCCGTTCAAGACCAGCGACCTCAGCCACCCGGTGCTGACCAGGATCGCCGCTGCGCACGGCGTCTCGCCCGCGCAGGTGGTGCTGCGCTGGCACATCGACCACGAGATCGTGGTGATCCCGAAGTCGGTGACCCCGGAACGGATCACCGCCAACTTCGACGTCTTCCACTTCTCGTTGACCGCGGAGGAGATGCGCGACATCGATGCGCTCGGCGGCGCCTGACGGCGCTCCCGCTGCCAAATTCCTTCAGTGACCGGCCCGTTGATGAAGGGTATCGACATCGACGCTCATGACGGTATAGCGTGCCCGTCATCGCGTTCGTCGATGTGTTCGAACCCGTCGTCGCTGGAGGATTTTCATGGCCCGGTCACCATCCATTCGTCTGCGCCGCCGCGGAATGCTCGGCATCCCCGCCCTGGTGGCCGTCGCGCTGACCACCGTCGCTCGGCCCACCCCGGCGAGCGCCGCGCCGAAGGTCGAGTGCCTGGCCGACCTTCTCGGGGCGTCCTGATGGCCACGATTCCCTGGCTCGTGGACGTGCTGCGCGCCGCCGGGGTCCAGGTCGTCGTCGAGGGTGACTGGCTCAACCGGATGCGGCCGGGATCCTTCGATCCGATCGGGGTGCTCTGGCACCACACCGCCGCTACCTCCAGCGCCAGCAATCCGCACCCGGCGCTCGGCATCTGCATCAACGGCCGCTCGGATCTGGCCGGCCCGCTCTGCCAGGCGCTCGTCGACTACAACGGGGTCTTCCACGTCATCTCGGCCGGCCGGTGCAACCACGCCGGGGCCAGCGGCGGCAGTGGGCCGATTCCGGCCGGGGACGGCAACACCCTGATGATCGGGTGGGAGATCGACTACAACGGCGTCAACCAGGAGATGACCGCCGCGCAGTACAACGCGTCGATCGCCGCCACCGCTGCCGTGCTCACCCGGCTGGGCAGGGACAGCAGCTACGCCCGGGGGCACCGGGAGACCAGCACCAGCGGCAAGATCGACCCGTCCTTCATCGACCTGAACGTGATGCGCGCCGACGTGGCGGCGAAGATGTCCGGCGGCAACCCCCCGGCGTGGTCCTCCATCGTGGACAACACCACCGCTGGCCGGTTCACCGCCAGCGCCAACTGGGGCGTGTCGACGTACTCCGGGCAGCGGTACGGCGCCGACTACCGGTACGCGGAACCCGTCGCGTCCAGCGACGCCGCGTGGTACAAGTTCAACGTCCCGGCCACGGCCAACTACCGGGTCGACGCCTGGTGGCCGGCGACCTCCGGCTACAACAGCGCCACCCCGTACATCGTCGCCACCAGCACCGGCAACCGGACGATCATCGTCGACCAACGGGCCACCGGCGGGCAGTGGCGGTCCCTCGGCACGTTCACGCTTCCGGCCGGGGACGCCAACCGGGTGGCGGTGAGCCGGTGGAGCAGCGCCACCGGCCTGGTCATCGCCGACGCCGTCCGGCTCACCCGGGTCTGACCCCGCCGCGGTGCGACGATGCACTGAACATGGATGTTCCTGAGCTGCTTTTTCACCTCACACGTCGTCGGCGCATGTATCTGCTCGACGACAGGTACCTGACCGCAGTCGCATTCGTCGAGGGGTTCAACCAGGCGTTGGATCGGCGGCCGTTGAACGGCTTTCAGGAGTGGTTGTGTCGGCGGGTCCTCGGCTACGGCACCGGTGCCCACTGGAGTTACGTCATCGACTCCAGCGAGGTTCCGGGGCTGCCGCCGGGCGCGGTGAACCTGAACGACCTCGGCCCCGAGACGCAGCTACGGCTGATTGATCGCATGCTGGCTCTGATCGGGGAGTTCTCCGAAGCTGGTGAAGTCCCGGGCGGGTAGGGCAAGGGAGTGTGGGTGAGCAGTGGGGGGGGGGGGCGGCCCCCCCCCCCCCCCCCCCCCCCAACACCCCCCCCCCCCGCCGGCGCGGCCCCCCCCCCCCGGGGGGGGGGCGCGGGGCGGCGCCGCGCCCCCCCCCCCCCCCCC
>NZ_JBIAYP010000001.1:709036-2015987 GCF_042897975.1 Micromonospora sp. NPDC000668 | reverse complement strand
GCCCGGTCACATTCCGAACCCGGAAGCTAAGCCCTCCAGCGCCGATGGTACTGCACTCGTGAGGGTGTGGGAGAGTAGGACACCGCCGGACAATCATTCCAGGAAGGGTCACCCGTACAGGGTGGCCCTTCCTGCGTTTTCTATGCGTCAGGGCCACCCCCACTGGGGGTGGCCCTGACGCATATCCACCCAAGGAAAACGGAGTCGGTCAGTTCCGGGTCTGCATGTCCGCGCGGAGGTTGCGCAGCAGGCCCCCGGCGTCGGTGACCGACCGTCCAGGGAACATGGCCATCACGACGCTGCCGTGGTCGGCCCAGCCGCACACCGCGAAGTCGCCGCCCTCGCCGCTGGTGCTGCCGCACTTCATCACGCCGCCCAGCTCGCCCGCGGGCACCTCGCGCAGGCCGGTCACCGCGCCGGTCTCGTCGGACATCAGGCCGAAGAGGCTGTCCAGGTCGCGCTCCGGCTGCCAGAGCAGGGTGGTGCCCCCGAAGACGAGCACCGACCGCTTGTCGTCGGCCGGGTCGCGGTAGACGGTGCCGAAGCTGCGGTCGAGCTCGATGTCGGCGGCGAGGCCGCTGCGCAGGTAGTCCGCAGTGCTCTTCGCCCGCTCGCTGTCGTCACGGGTCAGGCCCGCCACCTGATCGGGCGAGGTCAGCTGGGTGTCCTTCTGCTGTGCCACCCGCCATCCGCTGACACCCAGCACGCCCGCACCCGCCAGGCCGACGACCAGTGCGACGGTCCAGCCGATCCGGCGGCGCCGGGACCACCCACCCTGCGGCTCGTCGGGGTCGCCGCCGGTATCCCGGGTGCTCAGCTGGATCGGCTCGTCGGTCAGCTCGACCGGCTCGCGACCGTCGTCGAGCGGGCGCTCAGTGAGATGTGCGTCGGACATAGCCGACACCGTACGCGAATGGCAGGTGGTGCACGCCGGGTCCGCCGAAGCCCTCCGTAGACTTTCCAGGGTGACCGACAGACTCGATGCCCGACGCCCCGACGCCCCCACCCTGGCCGGCCAGTACCAGCCCGGCGAGGTAGAGCAGCGACGGTACGAGCAGTGGGTAGCCGCCGGGCACTTCCGGGCCTCCGCGGACAGCGACAAGCCGCCCTTCACGATCGTCATCCCGCCGCCGAACGTCACCGGTTCGCTGCACATGGGCCACGCGTTCGAGCACACGCTGATGGACGCGCTGACCCGGCGTAAGCGCATGCAGGGCTTCGAGGCGCTCTGGCTGCCCGGCATGGACCATGCGGGCATCGCCACCCAGAACCTGGTCGAGCGTCAGCTCGCCGGCGAAGGCCTGTCCCGGCACGACCTCGGCCGGGAGAAGTTCGTCGAGCGGGTCTGGCAGTGGAAGGCCGAGTCCGGTGGGGCGATCCTCGGTCAGATGCGGCGCCTCGGTGACTCGGTCGACTGGGACCGGGAGCGCTTCACCATGGACGAGGGCCTGACCCGCGCCGTCCAGACGATCTTCAAGAAGCTCTTCGACGAGGGCTTGATCTACCGGGCCAACCGGATCATCAACTGGTGCCCGCGCTGTCTGACCGCGCTCTCCGACATCGAGGTCGAGCACACCGACGACGACGGTGAGCTGATCTCCATCCGGTACAGCGACGAGGTCGTGGTGGCCACCACCCGGGCCGAGACGATGCTGGGCGACACCGCCGTGGCGGTGCACCCGGACGACGAGCGGTACCAGCACCTGATCGGCACGGAGGTCGAGCTGCCGTTGACCGGTCGTCGCATCCCGATCGTCGCCGACGCGCACGTCGACCCGTCCTTCGGCACTGGCATGGTCAAGGTGACCCCCGCGCACGACCCGAACGACTTCGAGATCGGC
Source organism: Micromonospora sp. NPDC000668 (assembly GCF_042897975.1). Classification (NCBI taxonomy): domain Bacteria; kingdom Bacillati; phylum Actinomycetota; class Actinomycetes; order Micromonosporales; family Micromonosporaceae; genus Micromonospora; species Micromonospora sp. NPDC000668. The sequence continues at coordinate 2,014,146 of NZ_JBIAYP010000001.1, read as the reverse complement.
CAGCGGCACGACCTGCCCGCGCTGACCGTGATGGACGAGCGCGGCGTGATCACCGTGCCCGGCCCGTTCGAAGGGCTGGACCGGTTCGAGGCGCGGCCCGCGATCGTGGCGGCGCTGCGCGAGCAGGGCCGGATCGTGGCCGAGAAGCGGCCGTACGTGCACGCGGTCGGGCACTGCTCGCGGTGCAAGACGACCGTCGAGCCGCGGCTGTCGTTGCAGTGGTTCGTCAACACCGCGCCACTGGCCCAGGCCGCCGGCGACGCGGTGCGCGACGGTCGGGTCCGCATTGAGCCGGCCGAGCTGGCCAAGCGCTACTTCGCCTGGGTCGACAACATGCACGACTGGTGCATCTCCCGACAGCTGTGGTGGGGGCACCGGATCCCGGTCTGGTACGGCCCGCAGGGCGAGATCGTCTGCGTCGGCCCCGGCGAGCAGCCGCCGACCGGGGACGGCTGGCGGCAGGACGAGGACGTGCTGGACACGTGGTTCTCCAGCGCGCTCTGGCCGTTCTCCACCCTCGGCTGGCCGGAGCAGACCCCGGACCTGGCCAAGTTCTACCCGACCAGCGTCCTGGTCACCGGCTACGACATCCTCTTCTTCTGGGTCGCCCGGATGATGATGTTCGGCCTGTACGCGATGGACGGCCGGCAGCCGTTCGACGTGGTGGCCCTGCACGGCATGGTCCGCGACGAGCACGGCAAGAAGATGTCCAAGTCGTTCGGCAACGTGGTCGACCCGCTGGACTGGATCGACCGGTTCGGTGCCGACGCGACCCGGTTCACCCTGGCCCGCGGTGCGAACCCCGGCCAGGACGTCCCGGTCAGTGAGGAGTGGTGTCAGGGCTCGCGCAACTTCTGCAACAAGCTCTGGAACGCCACCCGGTTCGCCCTGATGAACGGCGCGCACACCTCGGGCGACCTGCCCGCCGCCGAGCGGCTCTCCACCGTCGACCGGTGGATCCTGTCCCGGCTGGCGCACGTCACCGCCGAGGTTGACGAGCAGTTCGAGGCGTACGAGTTCGCCAAGGTGTGCGACCTGCTCTACCACTTCGCGTGGGACGACGTCTGCGACTGGTACGTCGAGCTGAGCAAGTCGGTGCTCGCCGAGGGCGGTAAGCGGGCCGAGAACACCCGGCGGGTGCTCGGGCACGTGCTGGACCAGCTGCTGCGGCTGCTGCACCCGGTCATCCCGTTCGTCACCGAGGAGCTGTGGCTCGCGCTGACCGGCGGCGAGACGGTGCAGCGGGCCGCCTGGCCGGTGGCCGACCGTTCGCTGATCGACGACGCCGCCGAGGCGGAGCTGGCCGGCGTGCAGCGGGTGATCACCGAGATTCGCCGGTTCCGTTCCGACCAGGGGCTGCGCCCGACCCAGCGGGTGGCCGCCCGGCTGGACGGGTTGGCGGGGGCCGGTATCGCCGCCCACGAGCCGCTGATCCGCTCGCTGGCCCGGCTGGACCCGGTCGCCGAGGACTTCCAGGCCAGCGCCACGCTGGCCATGCCCGGGGCGGTTGGTGTCGCGTTGGACACTCGGGGGTCGATCGACGTGGCCGCCGAGCGGGCCCGGCTGACCAAGGACCGCGCGGCGGCCGAGAAGGAGGTCGCGCAGGCCCGGGCGAAGCTCGACAACCCGGCCTTCATCGGCAAGGCCCCCGAGCCGGTGGTCGCGAAGATCCGCGACCGGCTCGCCACCGCCGAGGCCGACCTGGTCCGGATCGACGCTGCTCTGGAGACGCTTTCCTCGTGACCGACCGTACCGATTTCGCCACCGTCGAGGCCGAGCTGGCCGCTCGCGGCTTCACCCGCATGGTCTTCGAGCTGGACCGGATCGAGTCTCTGCTCGACCTGCTCGGCAGCCCGCAGCGGGCGTACCCGGCCATCCACCTGACCGGCACCAACGGCAAGACCTCCACCGCGCGAATGATCGACTCGCTGCTTCGGGCGTTCGGGCTGCACACCGGCCGGTACACGAGCCCGCACCTGGAGACGGTCCGGGAACGGATCAGCCTGGACGGCGAGCCGGTCAGCGAGGAGCGCTTCGCCGCCGTCTACCGGGAGATCCGGCCGCTGGCAGAGCTGGTCGACGCCGGGTCGGACGAGCCGCTGACGTACTTCGACATGACCACCGCGCTGGCGTTCGCCACGTTCGCCGACGCGCCGGTCGACATCGCGGTGGTCGAGGTGGGCCTCGGCGGCGCCGAGGACGCCACGAACGTCATCCAGGCCGGGGTCTGCGTGATCACGCCGATCGGCCTGGACCACACCGAATGGCTCGGCGACACGCTTCAGGACATCGCGCTGGCCAAGGCCGGCATCATCCACCAGGGCGCCACCGTGATCGCGGCGGCGCAGGAGGAGGAGGCGGCGCGTCCCCTCCTCGAACGGTGCGCCGAGGTGGGCGCCACCCTCGCCCGGGAGGGTGCCGAGTTCGGCGTGCTGGGCCGGTCCCTCGCGGTCGGCGGCCAGGTGCTCACCCTGCAGGGGCTCGGCGGCATCTACGAGGACGTGTTCATCCCGCTGCACGGCGCGCACCAGGCGCAGAACGCCGCGGTGGCGCTCGCCGCGGTGGAGGCGTTCCTGGGCGCCGGGACCACGCGGCAACTGGACGTCGAGGTGGTCCGGGAGGGCTTCGCCGAGGCCAGCTCCCCGGGTCGGCTGGAGCGGGTCCGGAACGCCCCCACCGTCTTGCTGGACGGCGCGCACAACCCGCACGGCATGGCCGCCACCGTCAAGGCGTTGCAGGAGGAGTTTGCCTTCAGCAAGCTGGTGGCGGTCGTCGGCGTGCTCGCCGACAAGGACGCGTCCAGCCTGTTGGAGCTGCTGGAGCCGGTGGTCGATCTGGTGGTGGTCACCCGCAACACTTCGCCGCGGGCGATGCCGACGGCGGAACTCGCCGCGCTGGCCGGCGAGATCTTCGGCGAGGAGCGGGTCGAGGTGGCCGAGGAGATGCCGGACGCGATTGAGCTGGCGGTGGCGCTGGCCGAGGAGGACGTCCCCGGTGAGCTCAGCGGGGTCGGGGTGCTGGTCACCGGGTCGGTGGTGACGGTGGCCGACGCACGTCGGTTGCTGAAGCGATGATCGGCCCGGAGCGGGACCCCCGGACCGCAGAGCACTCGACAGCGGACCAGCCTGCGTCCGGCGCGCCGGTGGACCAGCCCGAGGCCGAGGCGCCGGCGGACCAGCCGGTGGCCGGGCAGCCGCGGCGGTCCGGGCTGCGCAACCCGGAGGGGGCGGTACGCGGCCTGGGTGCCGGGACGCTCAGCCTGGAAGCGCTGGTGCTGGTGCTGGCCATCCAGCCGATCCGGGTGGTCGGCGGTGACCTGAGCGGCACCGCGATCGGCGCCGTGGTTGCCCTGGCGGTGGTCGCCGTCCTGCTTGCCGGCATGATGCGCCGTCCGTGGGCCTGGCACGCCGGCACCGTGCTCCAGGGCCTGCTGCTGTTGTCCGGCCTGCTGCACTGGTCGCTGTTCGCGCTGGGCGTCATCTTCGCCCTGGTCTGGGCGTACGCGCTGCACGTCCGCCGGGTCATCCTCGGCTGAAGCCCGACCCGGACAGCCGCGCCCGTGCCGTGTCGGCTCAGGCGTCGGCGCGTTCGCGCCACTGGGTGAGGGCGATGCCGTGGCCGTCCGGATCGCGGAACGCCGCCGCCCACACCTCCAGCTTGGTGCCTCGGTTGACCACCCGGGGCGCGTACGTGAAGCGGACGCCCGAGCCGCGCAGCCGCCCGTACGCCGCCTCGATGTCGTCGACCTCAAGGTTGACGTGCACCAGCCGGCGGCTGATGGGCGCCGCCCCGGTCACCTCGCGCAGCACCAGCCGGGTCGTGCCGGAGGCGAGCACCGCGTTGCCGGCGCCCTGGTCGACCTCGGTGAAGCCGAGCACGTCGCGGTAGAAGCCGAGCGACCGGGACAGGTCGGTGACCAGCAGGGTGAGGCCCACCCCGCTGATCGGGGCGGCCGAATCGGCGGCGGTCGTCGCGTCGTACCCGAAGATCGCCTCGTCCAACTCCTCGGCGGTGACGGTCTCGCGTGCCGCTCCGGGCGGGGTGGGATCGTCCAGCGGCAGGTCGAGCGGGTCCAGTGGGTCCGTCACGAACGGGCCGGACCGCTGCGCGGGAGGCGGGTCGAAGCGTTGCGCGGCAGGCGGGTCGGAACGCTCCTCGGCCGGCGGGGGCGGATCGTCCGCCGGCTGGTCGAAGCGGTCGGTGTCGGGCTGGTCGAACTGCTCCTCGGCGGGCGGACGCGGCGCGGGGGTGGCCCGCCGGGGCAGCCCGCCGCCGGTCTGCTGCTCGACCAGGACCCCCTCCAGCACCACCGGGCCACCCGGGCTCTGGTGCACCACCACCGGCTCGCGCTCTTCGGGTGCGACGCCGAGATCGTCGCGCAGCGGGTCGGAGTCGAGCGGGCTGCGGAACGGGTCGCCGCCGCGCGGATCGCGGAAGTCGTCCCGGAAGTCGTCGTCGGGCGCGCGGTCGGCCCACGGGGGCGCGTCCTGCTGGATCAGCACCTCGTCCAAGGCCTCGGCGTCGGCGAACTCCGGCGGCAGGTCCGCGACGGCCGCCGCGGTCTCGGCGTGGGTCAGCACCTCGTCCCAGAGGACCTTGACGTGCCGCTGGTCGTCCAGCGCAACCCGGATCGGGAGGGTCTGGCCCAGCGACGGCCACTTGGAGACCGGCACCCGCGGCTCGATGATCTTCTTGGATCGGGGCGGCAGCCCGGGCGCGTCGATCACCAGTTGCAGCTCGCAGCGGCCGAACGCGTACTGGGTGGGTGGTTCGGAAGCGCTGTGCACATGCCCGACACCGACCACCCAGGTGCGCCCGCCGCCGCGCACGGTGGCCAACGCGATCGCCAGCACCAACAAGGCGACGCCGAGCGCCACGATGGCCCAACTGGTCATGCCCAGCCCGAAGAGGACGACGAACGTGGCCACGGTGCCCAGCACCGTGCCGATCAGCTTGCGTACCGGCGCGATGGGTCGGTTCCCGCCATTCGCCACAGTGGACCTCCCGGGGGTCAGGGCCAGGCTAGGCCGGATCGGCCACCGGGGGGAAGACCGGCCGCCGCGCCGGCGCCGGGACCGGGTCGCTAGGCTGACCGTACCGACCCCGAGCGTTCAGCGCGTACAGGAGGAACCCAGCGTGTCCAGCAACAGCGCGGATGAGCGCAGCCTCGTTCTGATCAAGCCCGACGCGGTCCGCCGAGGCCTGGTCGGCGAGGTCCTCTCCCGCTTTGAGCGCAAGGGGCTGCGGATCGACGCGATGGTGCACCGGACGATGGACGCGGCACTCGCCGACGAGCACTACTCCGAGCACGTCGACAAGGCGTTCTACCCGCCGTTGAAGGACTTCATGACCGGCGGCCCGCTGGTGGCCCTGGTGCTCTCCGGCGACCAGGTCATCGAGGTGGTCCGCGGGCTGGTCGGCGCGACCGACGGGCGTAAGGCCGTCGCCGGCACCATCCGCGGCGACCTGTCGCTGTCCAACCGGGAGAACCTGGTGCACGCCTCCGACTCTCCGGACAGCGCCAAGCGCGAGATCGCGCTCTGGTTCCCCGAGCTGGGCTGACGCGTCCTCGCCGGGTCCGGCTGACGGCATCGGCTGACGGTGCCGGGGGCTCAGTCGAGCGGCGGTAGCTTCGCCGGATTGCCGACCACGTAGATCCCGGTGATCCGCCCGTCGGCCGCGGTGACCGTCAGCGTGTACCGGCTGCCGTCCGCGCGGGTCATCAGGGCGGCGGGTTCCCCGTTCAGCTCCAGGTGGCGCGCCGCCCAGCTGTGGCGCGGGCCGTAGATCCCGGCGAAGAACCGGGCGATCCGATCCGCTCCGCTGATCGGCCTGCGGGCGGCCGACACCCGGCCGCCACCGTCGGTCCAGGCCGTGGCGTCCGCGGCGACCAGGCCGGTGAGCGTCGCCAGGTCACCGTCCCGGGCGGCGGCCAGGAACGCGTCCAGCAACCGTTCCCGCTCGGACCGGCTGGCGGTGAACCGTCGTTGCTCCTGGTGCACCCGGGCGGTCGCGCGGTGGTGCAGTTGCCGGCAGTCCGCAGGGGTCCGATCCAGGATTTCCGCGATCTCGGCGTACGGCATCTCGAAGGCGGTGTGCAGGACGTACACCGCGCGCTCCGGCGGGGTGAGCCGTTCCAGCACGTGCAGTAGCGCGGTGGACAGCGAGTCGCGTAGCTCCGCGCGGTCCAACGGCCCGAACGGCGAGGGCGCGGTGGGCACCGGCTCGGGCAGCCACGTCCCGACGTACGTCTCACGCCTGGCCTGCCGCGTCCGCAGCCGGTCCAGGGCCAGCCGGGTGACCACCCGGGACAGGTACCGGCGCGGCTCGTCCACCGCTGACCGGTCCACGCCCAGCCAGCGCAGGTACGCCTCCTGGAGCACGTCCTCCGCGTCGTCCCGGCTGCCGAGGAGGCGATAGGCGAGCCCGAGCAGCATGGGCCGGTGCGCCTCGAGCGCACCGGCCGCCTCTGCCGCCTCGGTCGTCACACCTGTGCCGGAGGCTCCAGCTGCATCGTCACCGCGATCCGATTCCACACGTTGATTGTGGCAATCGCGATGACCAGGTCGGCCAGTTCCTTCTCCGACCAGACCTTCGCGGCGGTGTCCCACACCTCATCCGGCACCCCGTGCTCGCCGAGCCGGGTGACCGCGTCGGTGAGCGCCAGTGCCGCACGCTCCCGCTCGTCGAAGAACGTCGCCTCCCGCCAGGCGGCCACCGCGAACAGCCGCCGGCTCGACTCGCCTGCGGCGAGCGCGTCCCGGCTGTGCATGTCGACGCAGAACGCACACCCGTTGAGGATCGACGCCCGCAGCTTGACCAGCTCCAGCACGGTGTGGTCGACGTTCGTCTGGACGTACTTCTCCATCCCCATGACGGCCTTGTACGCCTGGGGTACCAGCTCGGCCGGGTTCATCCGTGGCACGACTACCTCCCTGATCGGTTCGACACCGTCACGACGGGTGGGCCGGGGTGTGCCGTGACAGTGGGCCGCTGTGACCCCGGTCATGCCGTCCGGAACGGGTCGGGGAAGAGGTCAGCCGCGGGTCGCCGGGGCGGTGTCCGCCAGCACCTCGCGTGGGCGGGGGATCAGCTCGGCCGCGGGGACCCCGGCGGTGTCACCTGTCGTACCGCCCGCACCGGCTTTGTCGCCGCTGTCGCGCGGGCCGCGCCGGGTCACCCGGGCGGCCAGCCGGCGGCCCACCTCGATCATGGGTAGCTCGACCCACCGGTAGAGCACGTCGGCGATGAGCAGCGCCACCACCACGGCACCCAGGAAGAGGCCGGTGCTGCGATGCCCCATGGTGGGCAGCAGTCCGATCGCCGCCCGCGCCGCGATGGACTGGACCAGGTACATCGAGTACGACCGCTCGCCGATGAAGACCAGCGGACGAAGCCCCAACCCGCGGGCGAGCACACTGCGCGAGAGCAGGGCAGGCAGCAGCAGCGCCGCCGCGGCGGCGTAGGTGCCGATCAGCGCCTCCTGGCCGAACCGGGTCGGCCAGTACTGCACGGCCACCTGGAACGCGATGAAGACCACGATCACCACGGTGGCCGTCGCCGGGTGGGTCAGCGGCCGGACCACCGCGAAGCCTCGGGGGTGGTGCATGACCACCGCGGTCAGGCAGCCGAGCAGGATCGCCACATAGTGGATCGGCCAGCTCAGCCAGGCGATGTCCGGCGGGATCAGCGCGATGAAGAGCACGATCAGGCCGGCCGTGACGGCCAGCCGGCGGCGGAACGCGGCGGTCACCAGGACGAACGCGATGGCCGGCCAGAACAGGTAGAACTTCTGCTCGATCCCGATGGTCCAGGAGTGCAGGTACGGCGCGCTGGCCGGCAGGAGTTCGTTGAGGAACAGCAGGTAGTACTTCATCAGGCGTTCGATCGAGTCGGCGCTGCCGCTGAGCCGGGCCAGCCCCCAGCTCAGGAAGAGCACCAGCAGGTAGACCGGCATGATCCGGAAGAACCGCCGCAGGTAGAACGCGCGCAGCGAGACCTTGCCGTACCGGTGCTCCTCACGCAGCAGCAGCGTCGTGATGAGGAAGCCGGAGAGCACGAAGAACAGGTGTACGCCGATCCAGCCGGTCAGCCACTTCCAGGACGGACCTCCGTAGTGGAAGGCGAAGACCATGATGGCGGCCACTGCCCGCAGCCCGTCCAGGGCGGGGAATCGACGCATGGCCTGGAACTCGTCGTACCGAAGCGAACGCACCGGCGAAGTTTGCGTGAGCGCGCCAGCCGGGTCAAGCCGGCCGGACAACCGGGGTTCCCGCTCTCGTCACCCGGACCGCCGGTCGCGGCCATCTCCGACCGGTAGACCGACGGGGTCAACCCATCATCGGGAGGAAGCATGACCGAGCTTGATCGACGTACCCTGCTGCGGGCCGGCCTGGTGGCCGGGGCCGGAGTCGCCGGCGGCGGCCTGCTGGGCGGTGCCGGGGCGAACGCGGCGCCGGCCTGGCGCCCGGCGGGGCGCCCGGTGCTCACCCATGGTGTGCAGAGCGGCGACGTGACCGCGGACTCGGCGCTGGTCTGGACCCGGGCCGACCGGCCGGGTCGGATGCTGGTCGAGGTGAGTCGCCGGCCGGACTTCCGGGGCGCGCGGCAGCTGCGTGGGCCGGTGCTGGCCCCGACCGGTGACTTTACCGGCAAGGTCCGGCTGCGGGGTCTGCCGGACGCCGAGCGGCTGCACTACCGGGTCCGGGTGGAGAGCCTGGAGCGGCACGGGCTGGTCAGCGAGCCGCTGACCGGGTCGCTGACCACCGCGCCGGGTCGGCACCGGCGGCGCGACGTGCGGTTCGTCTGGACCGGGGACGTCGTCGGGCAGGGCTGGGGGATCGCCCCGGACTTCGGCGGGATGTCGATCTTCAAGGCGATGCGGGAGACCCGGCCGGACTTCTTCCTGTGCAGCGGTGACACCGTGTACGCCGACGGCCCGCTGGTCGAGTCGGTGACGCTGCCCGACGGGCAGATCTGGCGCAACCTGGTGACCCCGGAGAAGAGCAAGGTCGCCGAGACGCTGGCCGAGTACCGGGGACAGTTCGCGTACAACCTGCTCGACGAGCACCTGCGGGCGTTCGCCGCGACGGTGCCGCAGATCAACCAGTGGGACGACCACGAGGTCCTCAACAACTGGTACCCGGGGGAGATCCTGGACGACCCCCGCTACACCGAGCAGCGGGTGGACGTGCTGGCCGCCCGGGCCCGTCAGGCGTTCAACGAGTGGCTGCCGGTGCCGGTCGACGGGCCGATGTACCGGCGGCTGTCGTACGGGCCGCTGCTGGACGTGTTCGTGCTGGACATGCGGACCTACAAGGACGCGAACGACGGCAACACGTACGCCGACCCGAAGCGCGGCCTGCTCGGCCGCGAGCAGCGGGAGTGGCTGATCCGGGAACTGAAGCGGTCCCGGGCGACCTGGAAGGTGATCGCCAACGACCTGCCGATCGGGGTGGTCGTGCCGGACGGTCCGGGCGCGCAGGAGGGTGTCGCGCAGGGCGACCCGGGCGCGCCGGCCGGGCGTGAGCTGGAGTTCGCCGAGGTGCTGCGGGCCACCCACCGGGCCGGGGTGACCGGCATGGTCTTCCTCACCGCCGACGTGCACTACACCGCCGCGCACCACTACGACCCGTCGCGCGCGGCGGTCGGCGACTTCACCCCGTTCTGGGAGTTCGTCTCCGGGCCGGCGCACGCCGGCGCGTTCGGTCCGAACGCGCTGGACGGCACGTTCGGGCCGCAGGCGGCCTTCGTGCACGCACCGCCGCGCGCCAACACCTCGCCGGCGGAGGGCTTCCAGCACTTCGGTGAGGTCTTCATCGACGGGGAGTCGGCCGCCCTCACGGTGCACCTCCGCGACCGCGACGGCGCCGCCCTGTGGAGCACCACCCTCCCGGCACCCTGACCCGAGCACGGTGATCATGAGGTTGGCGGGCGTGCGCAGTTCGCGCGCCCGCCAACCTCCTGGTCGGCCCTGGGGTTAGAGGGTGTCGAGGGATGCTCGGCGGCGGGACTCGGCCTCGAAGAGCTTGAGCAGGGTGGCGGCGAGCAGGGCGTAGGCGACCGCGATGGCCAGCTCGACCGCGAGCTGGGGTGCGGCGGCCCGGAAACCCTCGCCGGCGACCAGCCGGCGGGCCGCCTCCGCGGCGTGGGTGATCGGCAGCAGCTCGCCGGTGACCCGCATCCAGGCCGGTAGCCCGGCGGCGGGCACGTTCACCCCGGTCAGCAGGAGTAGTAGCGCGATCGAGACGTTGGAGACCAGCCAGACGTCCCGGAACCGCAGCCCGATCGCGCCCAACGTCAGGCCGAAGAAGCCGCAGGCCAGCGCCGCGACCGCCAGGGTCAGCAGCAGCCCCGGCAGCGCGTCGACCGGCACCCGCAGGCCGAGCAGCAGCGACGCGGCGGTCAGCGTGGTCACCGCGATCAGCAGGCCGTTCGCCGCGTACGGCAGGACCCGGCCGAGGAAGACCGCGGTACGGCTGCGCGGCGAGAGCAGCACGTGCCCGAGGGTGCCGAAGCGCCGCTCGTTGGAGACCGCCATCGTGCCGCCGAACACGCACGCCAGGGAGGCCGCCAGCACCGCGTTGCCGGTGATGTAGAAGCTGTCGTCGGCGACCCCGAGCTGCCGTCCCAGATAGGCGAAGAAGAGCAGTTGGAACAGCGGGCCGACGAGCAGCGTGCCGACGAACATCGCAGGGGTGGTCCAGTTGAACAGGGCCCGGTAGGCGATCACGCCACCGATGCCGACCAGGCGGAGCAGTGCGGTCATCGTCGCCTCCTCAGGCCAGAGCGAGCGTGGCCGCCGCGCGGGCCCGCCGCTCGACGTGGGTCATCATGATCGCGCCGAGCGCCAGGCAGGCCAGGCTGATCGCCAGGCAGACGCCGAGCGACGGCCAGACCGGCCCGCTGCCGGTGGCCGCCTCGCGGACCGCACGCGCTCCCCAGGTGGTGGGCAGCACGGCTGCGATCGGGCCGGTCCAACCGGGCAGCGCGGTGATCGGCACGAGCATCCCGGAGACCAGCCAGATCGGGTACTCCAGCGTGTTGGCCAGCGCGTTGGCGTTGCGTAGCAGCACGAACGTGGAGGCGAGCAGCAGGCCGAACATGCCGAGCCCGATGATGCAGCCGGGCACCGCGACCGCGAACGCCAACGGGCGGGCGAAGGACAGCGGAATGCCGTACAGCAGCCGACCCCAGGCCAGCGTGGCGAGCATGGCGTACGTGCCGGTGAGCGCGGTGGCCAGCGTGATCGGCAGCACCACCAGGGCGGGCGGCCGGGGCGCCAACATGATCATCTCCAGGGTTCCCTGCCACCGCTGGTTCTGGATGGCGCCACCGGAACCGAACAGCACCGACGACCAGATGCCCATCAGCCCCGCTCCGACAGCGGCCTCCAACAGTCGGCCCGGCTCCCCGCCGGCCCGGAACAGGTAGACGGCCAGGGTCGCCTGCACCACCGGCACGATCAGCGCGGTGGCGATCTCGAACGGCGACCGGCTGAGCTGCTTGGCGTGCAACAGCGCACCGACCGCGATCATCCGCAGCGTCCTCACCCGGCCACCGCCTCGAACGCACGGGCCTGCGCGTCGACCCGGTTCACGATCGCCACGTACGCGTCCTCCAGGGTGGGCTGCCGCGCGGTGACCCGGCCCAGCCTGACCCCGTCCAGCGCGCGCAACACGTCCGCCTGCACGTCCACCCCCGCGTCGGACTGCACGGTCAGCACCTGCGCCGCACCGGTGACGGCCACGCTCGCCTCGCGTACCCCGGGCAGGGCGTGGATCACGGCGAGCTGGGTGTCGCCCACCCCGTACGCCTCCACCTCCAGCACCTGCCGGCCGTCGGCGTGGTGCCGCAGCTCCGCCGGGGTGCCGAGGGCCTGGATGGTGCCGTTCGCGATCACCGCGATCCGGCCGCACAGCTCGTCCGCCTCGGCCATGTAGTGCGTGGTGAGCAGCACGGTGGTGCCGGTGGCGGCCAGCTCGGCGACGGTCTGCCGCAGCTCCCGGGCGGCCACCGGGTCCACCCCGATCGACGGCTCGTCGAGGAAGAGCACGCTCGGCCGGTGCAGCAGGCCCCGGGCGATGTGCAGCCGCTGCCGCATGCCCCGGGAGTAACCCTCCACCCGGTCGTTCTCCCGGCCGGTCAGCCGGACCAGGTCGAGAAGCTCGGCGATCCGCCGCTGCTGCTCCCGCCCCGGCACGCCGTACAGCTCGGCGAAGTAGCGCAGGTTGTCCCGTGCGGAGAGCCGGTCGTAGAGCCCCCGGTCACCGCCGAAGACGTACCCGATCCGCCGGCGCACCTCGCGGGTCTGCCGGACCACGTCGAAGCCGCAGATCCGGGCCTCGCCGGCGGTCGGGATGAGCAGCGTGTTCAGCAGCTTGATGGTCGTCGTCTTGCCAGCGCCGTTCGGTCCGAGCAGGCCGAACAGCTCCCCGTTGCCGACCGTCAGGTCGACGCCGCGGACCGCCTCGACCTCCCGGCGCTGTGGTCGTAACCATCCGGTGCGGCTGCGGTACGTGCGGCGCAGCCCGACCGCCTCGATCGCGTGTTCGCTCATGGCCCGCAGGCTAGGAGCGGTCGGGACGGCGGGAAACGAATTCGGATCCGGCCGAATGCTCAGGCCGAGGCGGTCACCGGCTCGTCGCCGATCAACTGCACCAGGGCCACGCCGGCTGGTTCCAGGCCGTACAGCACCCGCCGGCCGACCCGCCGGCGGTGCACCACGCCGGCGGTGAGCAACGCGGAGAGCTGCTCCGAGACGGTGCTCGGGGCCAGCCCCAGGGTGGCCGCGAGGCCGGCTGTGGTCGCCGGCCGGGTCAGCGCCCGCAACACCTGGGCACGCCCCCGCCCGACCAGCACCGCCAGCCGGTCGACCGCCGGCCCGGTCGGGGCAGCCGGGGCGGGCGCGCCATCGGCGAGCAGCGCCGCGCCACGCGCCTGGTAGGAGACGGCGACGATCTCCGGGTGGTCGGTGGAGCAGGCGAGCGCTCCCCGGGAGAAAATCAGCGGGATCAGCAGCAGTCGCTTGTCGACCGCCTCGAAATGCTGTTCCAGCGGCTTCACCAGGGTCAGCACCGGCCTGTCCCAGCGCACCCGCTCGTGCAGGTCGGCCAGTAGCGCGTCCGGGCCGTGCGCGGCGAGTGCCCGTGCCCGGTGCAGCACCTCCTCGTCCAGCGTCGCCCGCATCGCCGGCCACCAGTGCGCGATAGCCGCGTCCCAGTACGCCTCGATACCGTCCGCCAACCGGTCCAGGGCGGCCTGCCGGTCCGTGACGAACGGGCTGAGCCACCCGGGCAGGTCGTCGGCCCGGTGGTAGCGGGGGATCTGGTCGGCGATCACCTCCGGCGGCGTCGCGCGCAGCTCGGCGAGCTGCTCGGCCAGGGTCGGCGTGGCCGACGTGGGAATCGGGCTGAGGAAGTCCGGTGCGCGCGAGCCGATGGCCAGCAGCCGGACCGGGGCGGTCGCCGGCACCTCGGCCAGCACCCGCCGGGCGTGCCGCGCCCAACCGGTGTACGGCCAGGGCGCCTCGCCCGGGTTGCGGTGCAGCACGTACAGGCTGGTCATCACCTCCCACAGCGGGCTGGTGGCGATCCGGGTGCGAGCCAGCGTGGGCTCGTCCAACTCGATCCGGATCACCCGGCCAGCCTAGGCGGCGGTCGGCGGGCGGGATCCGGCGGCGGCGCGCCGGCGGGCGGGATTACTCGGCGGCGCGCCGGTGGGCGGGTCGAGTATCGTTGTGCACCGTAAGGCGATGACCCGGCCATCACCGGTGAGCCTCCGGAAGAACAGCCGGGCAACCGGCCCAGTAGAACCGGACGGGTCCGGCCCGTCACAGCCGGCCAATGAGCGGGCGGTCGATCCTGACCGCCAAGCGGGGTGGTACCGCGGGCCACCCGGGAGCGCCGTCGAGGCGTTCCCGGAGACGCTCGTCCTCGCAGACCCACTGATGAGTGAGCTGCGCGAGGAGAGCGACCCCCGATGGCCTATCCACTGCACGACCCGACCGCCGCCGGAGTCCCGGCGAGCCCGGACCTGCCCGCGGTCGAGCGCCGGGTGCTGGAGCACTGGACGGCCGACAAGACCTTCGAGGCGTCGGTGGAGGCCCGCCCGGCCGGCGACGACGGCAAGAACGAGTACGTCTTCTACGACGGCCCGCCGTTCGCCAACGGCCTGCCGCACTACGGCCACCTCTTCACCGGCTACGTCAAGGACGTGGTGCCCCGCTACCAGACCATGCGCGGCCGGCACGTCGAGCGGCGCTTCGGCTGGGACTGCCACGGCCTGCCCGCCGAGGTGGTGGCCGAGAAGCAGCTCGGCATCACCAGCAAGGCAGAGATCATCGACCTCGGCGTGGCCCGGTTCAACGAGGCCTGCCGCACCTCGGTGCTGGAGTTCACCCAGGACTGGGAGCGGTACATCAACCGGCAGGCCCGCTGGGTCGACTTCACCAACGACTACAAGACCCTCGACCTGGACTACATGGAAAGCGTCATGTGGGCCTTCCGGACCCTGCACGACAAGGGTCTGATCTACGAGGGTTTCCGGGTGCTGGCGTACTGCTGGCGCTGCGAGACGCCGCTGTCGAACACCGAGACCCGGATGGACGACGTCTACCGGGACCGGCACGACCCGACGTTGACCGTGTGGTTCGGGCTGACCCCGGACGAGTCCGCCCCGGAGCTGCTCCGCGGGTCGGTCAAGCTGGGCGTCTGGACCACCACGCCGTGGACCCTGCCGTCGAACCTGGCGCTCGCCGTCGGCCCGGACATCGAGTACGCCGTGCTGGAGCGCGACGGTGACCGTTACGTGGTGGGCGCCGCCCGGCTCGGGGCGTACGCCAAGGAGCTGGACGGGTACGAGCAGGTCGGCACGGTGTACGGCCGGGACCTGGTCGGGCGCCGCTACACCCCGCTCTACGACTTCCTGGTCGAGCAGGCCGGCGAGAACGCCTACCAGGTGCTCGGCGCGGACTTCGTCACCACCGAGGACGGCACCGGGATCGTGCACCTGGCTCCGGCCTTCGGTGAGGACGACCAGAACGTCTGCAACGCCGCCGGCATCCCCACCATCGTCACGGTCGACGACCACACCCGGTTCACGGCGTTGGTTCCGCCGTACCAGGGTGAGCAGGTCTTCGACGTCAACAAGCCGGTGATCCGGGAGCTCAAGGAGCGGGGGGTGGTGCTCAAGCAGGACACCTACACCCACTCGTACCCGCACTGCTGGCGCTGCGACACCCCACTGGTCTACAAGGCGGTGTCGTCGTGGTTCGTCGCGGTGACCCGGTTCAAGGACCGGATGGTCGAGCTGAACCAGCAGATCAACTGGACGCCCGGGCACATCAAGGACGGCTCGTTCGGCAAGTGGCTGGCCAACGCCCGCGACTGGTCGATCAGCCGGAACCGGTTCTGGGGCTCGCCGATCCCGGTCTGGAAGTCCGACGACCCGAACTATCCCCGGCTCGACGTCTACGGCTCGCTCGCCGACATCGAGCGGGACTTCGGCGTACGCCTGACCGACCTGCACCGGCCGGCGGTGGACGACCTGGTCCGCCCCAACCCGGACGACCCGACCGGGCAGTCGATGATGCGTCGGGTGCCGGAGGTGCTGGACTGCTGGTTCGAGTCCGGCTCGATGCCGTTCGCCCAGGTGCACTACCCGTTCGAGAACGCGGACTGGTTCGAGCACCACTACCCGGGCGACTTCATCGTCGAGTACATCGGGCAGACCCGCGGCTGGTTCTACACGATGCACGTGCTGGCCACCGCGCTGTTCGACCGGCCGGCGTTCCGCAACTGCCTCAGCCACGGCATCCTGCTCGGCTCGGACGGGCGCAAGATGTCCAAGAGCCTGCGCAACTACCCGGACGTCTACCACGTCTTCGACGCGTACGGCTCGGACGCGATGCGCTGGATGCTGATGTCCTCGCCGGTGCTGCGCGGCGGCGACATGGCGGTCACCGAGGCGGGCATCCGGGACGCCGTCCGCCAGGTGATGCTGCCGCTGTGGAACGTCTGGTACTTCTTCTCGCTCTACGCCAACGCGGACGGGTACCAGGCGCGGCGCCGCACCGACTCGCCGGACCTGCTCGACCGGTACGTGCTGGCGAAGACGAACGAGCTGGTGTCGACGGTCGGTGCGCAGATGGAGGCGTACGACATCTCCGGCGCCTGCGCCACCGTCCGGTCCTACCTGGACGCGCTGACCAACTGGTACGTGCGCCGGTCCCGGGACCGGTTCTGGTCCGGGGACGCGAACGCCTTCGACACGCTGTGGACGGTGCTGGAGACGCTCTGCCGGGTGGTGGCGCCGCTCGCGCCGCTGACCGCGGAGGAGATCTGGCGCGGGCTGACCGGGGAGCGCTCGGTGCACCTGACCGACTGGCCGGAGGCGACCGAGTTTCCGGCCGACCACGAGTTGGTCGCCGCGATGGACGCCACCCGGGCGGTCGCCTCGGCGGCACTGTCGCTGCGCAAGGCCAAGGGGCTGCGGGTGCGGCTGCCGCTGCCCAAGCTGGTCGTGGCCTCGCCGGCGGCGGAGCAGCTGCGCCCGTTCGCCGACCTGGTCACCGACGAGGTCAACGTGAAGGCGGTGGAGTTCAGCGCGGACCTGGCCGAGTACTGCCAGCAGGTCCTGACCGTGGTGCCCCGGGCGCTCGGCCCGCGGGTCGGCAAGCAGGTCCAGCAGGTGATCAAGGCGGTCAAGGCGGGCGAGTGGGAGCTGGTCGACGGCGCTCCGGTGGCTGCCGGGGTCACCCTGGCCGAGGGTGAGTACGAGCTGCGCCTGGTCGCCGCCGACGCCGAGCACTCCGCGCCGCTGCCCGGCGGTGAGGGTGTGGTGGTGCTGGACACCGAGGTCACCCCCGAGCTGGCCGCCGAGGGGTTGGCCCGGGACGTGGTCCGGGTGGTGCAGCAGGCCCGCCGGGACGCCGACCTGGACGTCTCGGACCGGATCGTGGTGTCGGTGTCGGCGTCCGAGGAGGTGCGCGCGGCGGTGGCCGCGTACATCGACTTCGTCTCCGGAGAGGTGCTGGCCGACTCCGTCGACTTCGCCGAGGGCGTCGATGGCTTCGTCGGCGATGTCGGCGAGGGTGACCGGGTGACGGTCGTGGTCCGTCGGGTATGAGGTGGTCCGGGGACGGACGGGTCGAGGTCGTCCCGTCCGTCCCCGGACGCTCACGCCCGGGCCGCCCCCGTGGGTCCGGGACGCCCGCCACCCGCTCCGGGCGGAGTGCGGGCGTCAGCTAACGTGACACCGCCTGTGCAACCCACGACCGCCGGAGGACCAGTGCCCCTGCTCTACACCATCGGCAAGCTCACCGTGGCGCCCACGCTGCGGTTGGCGTTCCGCCCGACCGTGGAGGGGCTGGAGCACCTGCCGGAGACCGGCGGCGCGGTCTTCGCCGGGAACCATCTGTCGGTGGCCGACGAGCTGTTCCTCGGCACGGTGGTGCCCCGGCACCTGGCGTTCTGGGCGAAGTCGGAGTACTTCAAGGGCACCGGGGTCAAGGGCGCGATCTCCAAGTTCGTCCTCACCGGCCTGGGCGCGATCCCGGTCGAGCGGGCCGGCGGGCGGGCTGCGCTGTCCGCGTTCGACGCGGCCATCCCGGCACTCAAGGGCGGCGACCTGGTGGTGGTCTATCCGGAGGGCACCCGCTCACCGGACGGCAAGCTCTACCGGGGACGGACCGGAGCGGCCCGGCTGGCGCTCTCCGCCGGAGTGCCGGTCATCCCAGTCGGCATGATCGGCACGGACAAGGCGCAGCCGATTGGCGCCCGGGTGCCCCGCCCCGGCGCCGCCAAGATCACCGTTCGGTTCGGCAAGCCGCTGGACTTCACCGGCCGGCAGGACGACCGCACCTCGCTCCGGCAGATGACCGACGAGATCATGAGCGAGATCCAGAAGCTCACGGGCCAGGAGTACGTGCCCCGTTACGCTCCGCCGCGCGCCCACCCGGACCCGACCCGCGACTCCTGACCGACCCCCGGCCGTCAGCTCTGCTCGGGCTGGACGATCTGACCGCGCAGAGTGTCCAGCAGCGCCGCGCTGTCGGCGACGGAGAGCCGGGTGAACACGCCGGTGGCGATGCTGCCGTGGTCGACCGAGGTGCAGACCACCACGTCGCTGCCGGCGGAACGGCCGACCGCGCAGCGTTCGTGCCGGCCCCGCACGCCGGTTTTCACCGTCTCGGGGGCTTCCAGCGCGTAGCGCTCACTGAGTCGGGTGATCTCCGCGTCCGCGTCCGCCTCCGGGGTGAGCCGGAAGCCGGTGCCGCCGAAGACCGTCACCCGCTTGCCGTCTGCGGTGCCGTAGACGCCGGCGAACGTGTCCTCGGCCAGCCAGTGCTCCCGACGTACCTCGTTCTCCAGGTCACGGGCGGCGTCCGCGTTGCGGCTGTCCTGGCGCAGGCTCAGGTCGGCCACCTGCTCGGGCAGCGCCGCTCGGGCCGGGTACTGGGCCGAGATCGGAAACCCGTAGTAGGCCGGGCAGCCGCAGCAGCAGGCCAGGGTGAGCAGCAGCAGCCACGGCCAGCGGCGTCGCCGACGGACCTTGACCGGGACGTACCCCTTGGGGGCCTGCCAGCCCGGTGGCGGTGACACCGGTGGCGGTGCCGCGGACCGTCGGCCCCGGCGCTGCTTCGGCGGGGCGGGCGGTGGTGCGGGTGGAGACATCGGCCGGGCCGGCATGGTGGGCCGGGCGGCTGGGGACAGCGGGGCGGCCGGCGGCAGTGGGGCGGCCGGCGGCGACGCCGGGTGCGGTCCGACCGGGGGAGTGGGCGGACCGGGCCACTGCCGGGTCGCGGGTGGCACTGGGTAGTGCAGCGTCGGGGGCAGCGGGGGCAGCTCGGCGTGCGGCAGGTCCCAGCCGCCGGTGTCCACGCCGGCCCACGGGTCGACCGGGGTCCGGTGCTCCGGCGGCTCGTCTGGAGTGGGCGGGACAGGGGTCGGCTCGGCCGACGCACCCCAGGCCCGCTTGCGCGGCAGCGGGGGCGGCACCGGCGCGGATCCGCTCCACCGGGGCGCGCTGACCGGCGCGGTGGCGGCCGGGGAGTCGGCCGCACCGGCGGCTGCGGGCTCGTCGGCTGGTCGCGGGTCGTCGGCCGGTCCCGGCTCGTCCGCCGGTCCCGGTGTGTGTGTCGGTGCGGCGTCGTCCGGGCCGGCGGCCTGGTCGGTCGGCGGCTCCGGCTGGTCTGAGGGATCCGGCCGCTGCGGTACTTCCGGCTGGTCCGAGGGTTCCGGCTGGTCCGAGGGTACGGGTGGGGGCGTCGGCTCGTCGGCGACCGCCGGATCCCGGTCCGGCTCCGTGCCCGGGGTGCTCCCGTCGGCCGGACGGCCTGCTCCCGGCTGGGGCTCCGGCATCGCGGCAATCTCCTCTCGCGCCGGTCCGAGGTTAGTACCGCGCCGCCAGCTCCGCCGACCGGGCTGCGGGCTGCCGCGCACGACAGTCGGCGTCGATCGGACGTCATGGCGGCGTGCGCGCGGTCACGGCCGGGTGGACGCGTACCCTTGGGCATCATGAGTGCCCCGTCCACGACGCCGCGCCCGGCCGCGACCAATTCCATCTGGTCCCAGCTGGAGCCGCTGCTACCCCAGGTCACGAAGCCCATCCAGTACGTCGGTGGTGAACTGGGTGCGGTGGTCAAGGACTGGGACGCGGCAACCGTGCGCTGGGCGCTGATGTATCCCGACGCGTACGAGGTGGGCCTGCCCAACCAGGGTGTTCAGATCCTCTACGAGGTGCTCAACGAGCTGCCCGACACCCTCGCCGAGCGGACGTACGCGGTCTGGCCGGACCTGGAGTCCCTGATGCGCACGCACGGCGTGCCGCAGTTCACCGTCGACGCGCACCGGTCGGTCCGCGACTTCGACGTGTTCGGCATCTCCTTCTCCACCGAGCTGGGTTACACCAACCTGCTCACCGCGATCGACCTGGCCGGCATCCCGATGCTGGCCGCCGACCGCACCGACGCCGACCCGGTGATCGTGGCCGGCGGGCACGCCGCGTTCAACCCGGAGCCGATCGCCGACTTCATCGACGCCGCTGTGCTCGGCGACGGCGAGGAGGCGGTCCTGGAGATCACCGCGATCGTCCGGGAGTGGAAGGCCGAGGGCTCCCCGGGTGGCCGCGACGAGTTGCTGCTGCGGCTCGCCCGCACCGAGAGCGTCTACGTGCCGCGCTTCTACGACGTGGACTACCTCGCCGACGGCCGGATCCAGCGAGTCGTGCCGAACCGGGCGGACGTGCCGTTCCGGGTGCACAAGCGCACGACGATGGACCTGGACGCCTGGCCGTACCCGAAGAAGCCCCTCGTCCCGCTGGCCGAGACGGTGCACGAGCGGTACGCGGTGGAGATCTTCCGGGGCTGCACCCGGGGTTGCCGGTTCTGCCAGGCCGGCATGATCACCCGCCCGGTGCGCGAGCGGTCGATCACCACGGTCGGGCAGATGGTGCGCGACGGGCTGGAGTTCTCCGGCTTCTCCGAGGTGGGCCTGCTGTCGCTCTCCTCAGCCGACCACTCCGAGATCGGCGACATGTGCTCGGGCCTGGCCCAGCAGTACGAGGGCACCAACGTCTCGCTGTCGCTGCCGTCGACCCGGGTGGACGCCTTCAACATCGACCTCGCGCAGGAGCTGTCCCGCAACGGGCGGCGCACCGGCCTGACCTTCGCCCCGGAGGGCGGGTCGGAGCGGATCCGCAAGGTCATCAACAAGATGGTGTCGAAGGAAGACCTCATTCGCACCGTGGTCACCGCCTACAGCAACGGCTGGCGGCAGGTGAAGCTCTACTTCATGTGCGGCCTGCCCACCGAGACCGACGCCGACGTCCTGGAGATCGCGGACATGGCGCACGAGGTGATCAAGGCTGGCCGGGCCGCGACCGGTTCCAAGGACATCCGCTGCACCGTCTCCATCGGTGGGTTCGTGCCGAAGCCGCACACCCCGTTCCAGTGGGCCCCGATGGAGCGCCCGGAGGTCATCGACCACCGGCTCAAGATCCTCAAGCAGGCGATCAACTCGGACCGCTCGCTGGGCCGGGCGATCGGCTACCGCTACCACGACGGCGAGCCGTCGCTGATCGAGGGCCTGCTCTCCCGGGGCGACCGTCGGGTCGGTTCGGTGATCCGCAAGGTGTGGGAGAACGGCGGCCGGTTCGACGGTTGGAGCGAGCACTTCTCGTACCAGCGCTGGGTGGACGCGGCGGCCGAGACGCTGCCCGCGTTCGGGGTGGACCTCGACTGGTACACCACCCGTCAGCGCGACGAGCTGGAGGTCCTGCCCTGGGACCACCTGGACTCGGGCCTGGACAAGGACTGGCTCTGGCAGGACTGGCAGGACTCGGTCTCGGAGTACGAGCAGGACGACTGCCGGTGGACCCCGTGCTTCGACTGCGGCGTCTGCCCCTCCATGGACACCGAGATCCAGATCGGCCCCACCGGCAAGAAGCTCCTCCCCCTCACGCCGCTGGGCGGCAACGGCATGAAGGTGCCGGCGGGCGACCAGTCCGCCTGATCGCGGGGCAGCGCCGGGCGGCGGTCACCCGCTACCCTCCATTACCAACACGTCACCCACCGGGTCTTTGCCGGTGGGTGAGCGGCGCTGGCGGAGGGGGCTCGGGTGGCCGATTTCTCCATGAATACCGAGAAGCTGGGCGACCTCGTCTCCGAGCTGTCGGCGACGGCAAAGTCGCTGGATACCGGAGTGCTTCCCAAGATCGAGTATCTGCGGCTGCCCGCCGGGGCCGCGCCGGCCTTCGATGCCGGCTTCTCCGCCGCGTACGACGAGATGCACGAGACGACGACGCAGGCCGTGGCGGCGCTCGCCGCTGCCGTCGCCGAGGTCGCGAAAGGGCTCGGCCGGGTGGTCGAGCACTACCGCACGATGGAGGAACGGCACGGTCAGTCCTTCGACACGGCACTGGACTGAGCGCGGTCCCCGCGACCTGCCCGGTCTCTCCTTCACGACGGAACAGGGAGGCGAGCTTCTGTGGGTGAGAACGTGGTATCCGGTGCCGACCAGGCCGCCACGATCGCGCTGGAAGCGGTCATCATCGGGTTGGGCGGCACGCTCGCGGTGGCCGCCGAGCCCTCCGGCGCGGGGGCGTTGGCGATGGCCTTCGTCACCCCGGTCGCCGTCATGAACGTGCGCAGTTGGGCACCGTTCCAGGAGGCCGACGACAAGTGGACCGGCCTCGCGGAGGAGTTCTCCGAACTTGCCGGCAAGCTGTCCCGGCTGAACGGTGAGGTCGACGGCATCTGGAAGGGCGCCGGCTCCGAGGTCTTCAAGAACTTCCTGACCACCAAGGTGGTCGAGCCGCTGGACGCGCTCCAGAAACTCGCCATCACGACCTCGTCCGGGTGCAACACCGTCGCGGACGGGCTCGAGACGCTCTTCTGGGCCTGGTCGGTGGGCACCGGCCTCGCGATCGTCGGCTGCATCGCCGCGAACGCCGGCGGACCGGCCGGGCCCGCCTTCAAGTGGGCGATCATCGGCAGTTGGGCCGCCTTCGTGCTCGGCATCATCACCGCGATCGTCGGGCTGATGCAGGGGATGCGCGGTGCGAACAGCGCGATCGGCACGGCCGTGGCCCAGCTCAAGCGAGGGTTCGAGCTGACCGGGGAGAAGGTCGACGCCGAGAGCGCCAAAATCGGGGACCGGTACCGCGACATCGTCAGCAATCCGGAGAACTGGAACAAGGAACCGGTTACCTGAGTCGGGCGAACGGAGCAGTGATGAGCGATGTCTACCGCAGGGCCGTCGAGTCCGTCCGGGAGGTGAGCCGCACCGAGGCGTACGAGCCCGCCATGCGCCGCGCCGAGGCCGCTACCCGCGACCTCGTCGCGCTGGTGACCGAAACCGGGGACCGGACGCACGAGGGGTTCGACGAGACCGGCACGATCACCGCCGTCGTCGACGGCGCGGGGCAGCTCACGGACGTACGGATCAGTGCGCGGGCGGTGCGCGACCTGCCCGCCGAGCTCCTGGGCCCGCACTGCCGACAGGCCGTGACCGCCGCCCGCCTCGCCATGGCGGAGAGCATGCGGGCCAGCCTCGACGACGTCGTGGAGGCGCCGGTCGAGTGGGACGGCCGCACGGAGGATCCGCTCGCGGTGTGGCGGGACGCGACGCGGCGGTTCCAATGAGGAGACAGGAGCTCGCGCGATTGGTTACGGAGATGACGGCGCTGCTGGAGAGCGCCACCACGGAGACCGGACGGCTCGCCCGGGAGGAGTTCGTCGGCACCGCAGCGGACGGCATGGTCACCGCCACGGTGTCCGGCGCGAAGGAGTTGCTGGACATCTCCATCGCCGCGCGGGCCCACCGTACGGTCGACAACATCACGCTCGGCGAGGCGGTGGTGGAGGCCGTGCGGGCGGCGGAGGCGCTGGCCGAGGAGCGACGCGCGGAGGTCATGTCCGGCCTGCGGTTGGGTGGCGTCGGCGCTGACGCATTCCTGGCCGATCCGATGTCGTTGCTGCCGCGCGGGACGGTCGGCCGATGAGCCCCGACAAGGCCCGTCTGCTGGTGGTGATGCTCTCGGTCCTCGCCCTGCTGCTCGTGTTCCTGGTGGTCCTGATGGCCGTTCAGGCGCTGCGCGGGGAGGCGGACTGGAGCGGCGTGGTCGTGCTTCTGGCCCCGTTGGCCCTGGTCGGGATCGGCATCGCGTTGCTGCTCCCGCAGCTGCGTCGCTGACATCGACGGTCATAATTACCGAATAGCGGTGGCCGGGGCTGCCCTGACTTGGCAACACTCGATACGCTGCGTCTGACATGGACCGACCCCCGCGGGTCGGAAAACGGGGAGGAAGCGGATGGCTGGCATCACGCCGCCGAACATCGGCGATCTGCACGTCAGCGTCGAGGACCTGGACGCCGCGGCAGCGTACGTCGAGCGGCTCAAGCAGTACGTCGACGACACCATCGGCTACGAGATGGAGCGCGTCAAGGAGCGGATGAAGGGCGACAGCACCACCGCCCAGACCGTCCCGAACGGCACCCCCTTCGGGGCCTACGAGGACGCCCGCATGCAGTGGCAGGCGCTGACTCGGTCGACGACCAACATGGAGGCGCACCTCAAGTCGCTCTCCCAGAAGCTCGCCGCGCTCAAGAAGGGCACCGAGGACATCGCCCAGGCGTTCCGCGACACCGAGGAGCGCAACGCTGCCAACGGCTCGCAGATCGAGCGGCTGCTCGAGTCCGCGGCCCCGCCGCCCGCTGCCGGCGGCCAGCCCACCTACCCGTACACGGCCTGAGGGGGACGTCATGGCTGGAGGAACCTGGGAGCGGTGCGTCCGCGAGGTGACGCTCTCCGCAGACCCGGAGACGGTCGGATCGGTCGGGGTGGGGTGGAGCAACCTCTCCTCCGGCCTCACACAGCTTCGGGACGCGCTCGTCGGCCGATCGTTCGTCGGCCCGATCGCGACCGGTGTGGAGCGCCCGCACGTCGGCGGTCTGCCCGGCATGCTCGCCGGCTGGAAGGGCAGCGGTGGTGACGCGTACCGCGAGCACCTGGGTGAGATCGGCAAGGACATCGAGAAACTGATCACCGACGCGAGCAACGTCAGCGGGGCGTTGTCGCGGATCGAGGGTGACATCCGCAAGGCGGTTTCCACGATCCCGATCCCACTGATGGACGACTTCGGGTGGAACGAGTGGAGCCTGCCCAACGGCACCGAGCTCGACGACTCCCGCGACGGTGAGAGCACGTCGGGCTTCCTCGCCGCGCTGCGCAAGGACTACCAGAACAACCCCGCCTCGTACGCCGACGGCGCGTTCCGCGACAAGGCCGACGACCTGGAGGCGACCATGAAGGTCGACGGCCAGGCCGGTGACAGCAAGCGGGGTGGCTGGTGGGACACCAAGTCCCACCTGGACAACTGGTACCGGGACAACCAGCAGGCGGCGAACACCGCGATGTCTCCGCTGCCCACGGCGGTGGTGACCGAGCGTCCGAAGCTGACACTCGTCGGGCCAGACCGCGACGACTCGGACGGCTACCGCCCCGACACCCGGGTTCCGCCGACGGGGAAGCCGGACCTGGGTGACTTCGATCGGGGAAATGACCCCAAGATCGACAGCAAGATGCCGACCATCGACAACAAGCCGCCGACCATCGACAGCAAGCCGCCGTCCCTCGACAGCAAGCCGCCGACCATCGGCGACACTCCTGACGGCCCCACCGGCGTCGGCCCGTTCACACCCCCGTCCACCGGGTCCGGTTACCCCGGGGGCGGCGACGACGGCTTCAGCAGCGGTCTGGCTGGCGCGGCACCGAGCGGCGTCGGCGGCCTGAGTGGCCTCGGCGGCGGCCCCGGAGTCGGTAGCGCCGGTCTCGGCGGTGCCGGCGGCGGTTTCGGCGGTGGGATCGGCGGCGGCGGTGCTGGCGGTGGGATCGGCGGCGGCGTCGGATCGGCCGGCGGGATCGGCATGGGCGGTATCCCCGGCATGGTGGGCGGCGGCAACGGCAAGGTGCCGCCGATGACGAGCGCGGCGAGCGCGTTGCGCAACGCCGCGGCCGCCGGTGGCGCTGGCGCTGGCGGCGCCCGTGGCGGGATGGCGGGCGCCGGCATGATGGGCGGCGGCATGATGGGCGGAGGCCAGGGCGGTGCCGGGCATGGCGGCACCGGCTCCGAGCACTCGTCGTGGTTGACTGAGGACGACGATCCGTGGGGCTCCGGTGACGGTGCGTCCCCGGGCATCCTGCGATGAGGACGGACGGATGAGGGTGAACGTCGGAGCGCGTCGGCCGGTCACGGCCTGCCTGCTGGCGGGGCTCCTGGTGCTGGGGGCCGCCCAACCGGCGTCCGCCGCGCCCCGGCGGGCCGAGCAGTGGTATCTGGACGAGCTCAAGATCGCCCAGGTGCACAAGATCTCGACCGGGCGGGGCGTGGTCGTGGCCGTGCTCGACAGTGGCGTCGACGCCACCCACCCGGACCTGCGGGGTCAGGTGCTTCCCGGCGGTCGCAGCTACGGTGCGTCGGGCGACGGACGGGTCGACGAGGACGGGCATGGCACGCACATGGCCGGCATCATCGCGGCGACGAACGCGAGCCGTGACGGCGTGGACGGCATCGCCCCCGCCGCGAAGATCCTGCCCATCAAGCTGCGCGCGGGCACCGGCGGCAACGCCGCCGATGCGGTCGCCCTCGGCATCCGGATGGCCGTCGACGGCGGCGCCAAGGTGATCAACCTGTCCCAGGGTGCACCGGGGGCGGCCAGCGCCGACGAGGAGAGCGCGATCAGGTACGCGCTGGACCGCGACGTCGTCGTGGTCGCCGCCGCCGGGAACACCGCCAAGGGCAGCACCGACGTGGATAGTCCTGCCAACGTCCCCGGCGTGGTCGCGGTGACCGGGACGACCCGGGGCGGCAACTTC
This sequence comes from Micromonospora sp. NPDC000668, assembly GCF_042897975.1. NCBI lineage: Bacteria > Bacillati > Actinomycetota > Actinomycetes > Micromonosporales > Micromonosporaceae > Micromonospora > Micromonospora sp. NPDC000668. Next base: position 1,987,771 of record NZ_JBIAYP010000001.1, on the reverse strand, counting down.
TGGTCCGGCTCGGTCCAGGGGCCGGCGGCGGTGATCGCCGCACCCGGCGACGGCATCTACAACGTGGGCCCCGACCACGGCTACGGCTGGGGCGACGGCACCTCCGACAGCACCGCGATCGTCTCCGGTCTCGTGGCGCTGATCCGGGCGAAGTACCCGGACCTCGACGCCGCCAACGTCATCAACCGGATCATCCAGACCTCCCGGGACGCCGGGCCGTCAGGCCGGGACCCGCAGTACGGCTTCGGTCGGATCGACCCGGTAACCGCGCTGAGCGCGGACGTGCCGCGGGTCAACGCCAACCCGCTGCTCGATCCGGCCGCCGCGACCGGTCCGGAGCCTGCCCGGACAGGGGGCGCGGACGAGGAGTTCGACGTCACCCAGCACGGTGACCGGGGCGGCCCCACGGACCAGCAGGTCATGGTGATCGCCATTGGCGTCGCCGTGGTGCTGGTGTTGCTGGTGGGGCTGGCGGCCTTCCTGATCTGGAACCGGCGTCGGTACCGCCGTGAGGCGAGGGCGGCCGCCGACGTACCCGATCACCTGCTCGACCAGCCGCCTCCCGGCGGGTACGGCCCGCCGGGTGCCTACCAGTCGCCGACCCCAGGTGGGGGTTATGCCCCGCACTCCGGCTACGCCCCGCCGCCTGGCTACCCCCCGCCGCCTGGCTACGGCCCTCCTCCGGGGGCGCCGCCCGCCCCGCCCGGGGGCGGCAACCGGTCCTGATCCTGGTGGCCGGCCAGTGACCTGCGGGTCACTGGCCGGCCATTGCCGTCCCCGGTGGGTCCGGACGATCTCGCCGACCGGTTTCAATGTTTTTCGTCGGGCCTTTCGGCCGCCCCGGCTGCGTACCGTCACGAGCCCTGCGCCAGGATGGGACGGACACGCAGGTCCACCCGAGGAGCCCACGATCGCCAGAAAGCCTCAACCCGAGGGCGGCCAGGCGCCGGTCGTCCAGCGCGTCCGTATCCGGTACGCCAAGCGGGGCCCGCTGCGGTTCACCTCCCACCGGGACTTCGCGCGGGCCTTCGAGCGCGCGCTGCGTCGGGCCGCCGTGCCCATCGCCTTCTCCCAGGGCTTCACCCCACACCCGAAGATCTCCTACGCCAGCGCCGCGCCCACCGGAGTCGCCAGCGAGGCGGAGTACCTGGAAATCGGCCTCCAGGCGCCGGTCGACCCGGAGGCGCTGCGGGCCGCGCTGGACGCCGCGCTCTCGCCCGGGCTGGACGTGCTGGACGCCGTGATCGCCGTGAGCGGCAGTCTGCCGGACCGGATCGAGGCGTCGTACTGGCACATCGAGCTGCCCGAGGTCGACACGGCCGTGCTGCGCGCCGCCGTGGACGCCTTCAACGCCGCCGACGAGGTGCTGGTCGAGCGGATGACCAAGCAGGGCCGCCGCACCTTCGACGCCCGAGCGGCCGTGATATCGATCGATGTCCTTGATGCGACGCCGACGCCTTCCGGGGCGCCGGCCGTACCGTGTGCGATACTCGAACTGGTCGTGCGGCAGGTCACCCCGTCCGTACGGCCCGATGACGTCCTTTCCGGCCTCCGCGTGGTGGCCGACCTGGAGCCGCCGGTCTCGCCGAGGGTGACCCGGCTGGCTCAGGGCACGTTGACCGCGCAGGGTGCGATCGTGGATCCGTTGGATGCGGACCGCGGCGGGGCAGCCATCGTTGGGCACTGACCGACGGTCAGTGCTCTGGCAGGCAGACTTCGGCGGTCGCGCACCACGCGCGCCCGGCGGAAACACTTTTGCGGCAACCCTGCGTGGCAGCGCTTACCCGCGCCCGGGGCAGCCAGAACTGGAGAACGTCCATGCTCGAGAACGAGCCCGAGGGCGGCGAACGGACCGGTTCACAGCCGGCCGGCGACACCGCTGACCAGAGCACCACCGCCGACGGCGCCGCCGTCGCGAACCCCACCGGCGCCGCCACCACGGAGCCGGCCGGCGCGGAGAGCGCCGAGCCTCCCGCCGCCCCGGTGCGGCGTACCCGGGCGACCCGCCGCCGGGCCGCCCCGCTCAACCAGCCGGAGCAGACCGAGATTCCGGTCGAGGCTTCCACCGCCGGGGCCGGCAGCGACGAGTCGCCGCAGGCGGAGGTGTTCGCGCCGGTCTCCGGCGATCTGGACGCCGCCCCGAAGACCCCCCGGCGCCGCCGCAAGGCCGCCCCCGTCGAGACGACCGCCGACGAGCCGCTGGTCGCGGCCACCGCCGAGGAGGCCACCGCCGAGGTGGTCCCGCCGGTCAAGGTGACCCGCACGCGGCGGAAGAAGACCACGCCGGCCGCTGTCCAGGAGCCGGCCGCTGTCCAGGAGCCGGCCGCCGTCGAGGAGCCCGCTGCGCTGGAGCAGCCGGAGGCCGATACGCCGGCGGAGTCCGACCTGCGCGAGGCGGAGACCGCCCCGAGCGAGACCACCGCCGAGCCCGCCCGGACCAGTGGGGCGCAGGAGCGTTCCGGCGAGGTGCCGCCGGGTGTGGCCGTGGCCGGTGTGGCGAATGAGCCGATCGAGCCGGTCGAGGTCAACGAGCCGGAGCAGCCGCGGACCCGCCGTCGGCGTGCGGCGCTCTCCGCGCCCACCGTGCTGTTCATGGCGCCGCAGCCGGACGCCGTGCCGGTGACCCGGCCGGCGGAGCCCGCTCCGGTCGCCGAGGAGCCCGCCGTGGAGGAGGCCGCCGAGCCGTCCCGCCGGCGGCGGCGGGGTCGCCGCGAGGCCGAGCCGGTCGAGGCGATCGAGGCCGAGGAGGAGCCGACCGAGGAGGCCGACGAGGCCGCCGAGGCGGATGAGGACGACGAGGACAGCGCCGCCGCGCGCCGCCGCCGCCGGCGTGGTCGCCGCGGCCGGGGCCGGGGCAAGGGCGGTGCCGACGACGCCGAGGACGAGGAGTCCGAGGAGGCGGCGCAGGCCGAGGAGGAAGAGACCGCCGAGGCCGAGGCCGAGGGCGAGGAGGACGAGGAGGCCGAGGGCGGGGACGGGATGACCCGTCGTCGCCGGCGGCGTCGTCGTCGGGGCGCCGGTGACACGGAGGGGGCCGCCGACGACGGCGTACCGACCGTGGTCAAGATCCGCGAGCCGCGCCGGACCGTCGACGAGGTGCAGGGCGTGTCCGGCTCGACCCGGCTGGAGGCCAAGCGCCAGCGCCGCCGGGACGGCCGGGAGCAGCGGCGTACCCGGCCGCCGATCCTCAGCGAGTCGGAGTTCCTGGCCCGCCGGGAGGCGGTCGACCGGGTGATGGCGGTCCGCCAGCGCGGTGACCGCACCCAGATCGCCGTCCTGGAGGACGGCGTGCTGGTCGAGCACTACGTCACCCGCAACTCGTCCGGCACGATGGCCGGCAACGTGTACCTGGGCAAGGTGCAGAACGTGCTGCCGAGCATGGAGGCGGCGTTCGTCGACGTCGGCCGGGGCCGCAACGCGGTGCTGTACGCCGGTGAGGTCAACTGGGACACCTCCGGCCTGGAGGGGCGGGCCCGCTCCATCGAACAGGCGCTGCGGTCCGGCGACTCGGTGCTCGTCCAGGTCACCAAGGACCCGATCGGGCACAAGGGCGCCCGGCTGACCAGCCACATCGCGCTCTCCGGCCGGCACCTGGTCTACGTGCCCAACGGCAACGCCTCCGGGATCAGCCGGAAGCTGCCGGACAACGAGCGCAAGCGGCTGCGCGACGTGCTCAAGAAGCTGGTTCCGGACGGCGCGGGCGTGATCGTCCGGACGGCCGCCGAGGGCGCCAGCGAGGACGAGCTGGCCCGCGACGTCAAGCGGCTTCAGGCGCAGTGGGAGGACATCCAGGCCAAGGCCACCGAGGGCGGCGCTCCGGTGCTGCTCTACGAGGAGCCCGACCTGGTCATCCGGGTGGTCCGGGACCTGTTCAACGAGGACTTCCGCGAGCTGGTGATCGAGGGCGAGCAGTCGTACGGCATGGTCGAGTCGTACCTGTCGCACGTCTCCCCGGACCTGGTGGACCGGGTGCGCCGGCACGTCGGCACGAGCGACATCTTCGCCGAGTACCGGATCGACGAGCAGATCATCAAGGGTCTGGACCGGAAGGTCTTCCTGCCCTCCGGCGGCTCGCTGGTGATCGACCGTACCGAGGCCATGACGGTCGTCGACGTCAACACCGGCAAGTACACCGGCTCCGGGGGCAACCTGGAGGAGACGGTCACCCGTAACAACCTGGAAGCGGCGGAGGAGATCGTCCGCCAGCTCCGGCTGCGCGACATCGGCGGCATCGTGGTGATCGACTTCATCGACATGGTGCTGGAGTCGAACCGCGAGCTGGTGCTGCGCCGGCTCACCGAGTGCCTGGGCCGGGACCGCACCAAGCACCAGGTCACCGAGATCACCTCGCTCGGCCTGGTGCAGATGACCCGTAAGCGGATCGGCGCGGGCCTGCTGGAGGCGTTCAGCGAGACCTGCGAGTGCTGCAAGGGTCGCGGCGTCATCATCCACACCGAGCCGGTGCCGGAGAAGCCGCGCCCCGCCGCGGCGGGGGAGAAGGTCAAGGCGGTCGCCTCGGCGGTCGCCGCCGCCCCGGCCGCCGAGCAGGGCACCGCGTCCTCCCGCCGCCGGGCGCGCAAGAACGCCCCGGCCGAGCGGGCGGCGGTCGAGGTCGTCGAGACCGACACCAGCGCCGAACCGGACGCCGACTACGTCGACACCATGGGCTACGACCTGTCCCGCTACGAGGCGGACACCGCCGCAGCGCCGGCTGTCTCCGACGCCCAGCAGGGCGAGTCGGCCCGGCTGGCCGCCGCGGACGACCCGGACGCGCTCGCCGACGGCGACGCCGACGAGGAGGGCACCGAGGGCGGCACCGGCCGTCGCCGCTCCCGCCGGGGTGGCGCCCGCCGGCGGACCCGCCCCTGACCGCCTGACCGGCCCGGTGTTTGACGAGGTCCCTTTCCCGGCAATGTGACGGGGGAGGGACCTCGCCGGTCCGGCCAACCCGGTCCAGGATCGGCCACCCCCGGTCAGGAGAAGAAGATGCGTCGTCTGCTCGCCGTCACCGTGCTGGTCACCGCGCTCTCCGCCGGAGCCGGCTGCTCCACCGACCGGCCCGCTGGCGAGACGACCGGGGGATCCGACCCGGCCGCCGGGTCCGGGGGCGCCTCCGCCGGGTCGACCGGCACGCCAGCGGGGTCGACCGGTACGGGTGGTGCGGCAGGCGGCAACGCCACGCAGGTCTGCGCCGCCGCGCAGCAGGCGGGCAGCACGGCCGTCCAGACGTACGTGGCGGAGCTGGGCCAGATGATCGCTGCGGTGGGTGCCGGGGACAGCGCCACGGCCGAGGCGGCCCGCAGGCGGGCTGAGGCGGCGCTGACCGGTTGGCGGACCGTGCTGCGGGAGCAGTCGGCCCAGGCCGCCGATCCGCAGCTCAAGACGCTCCTGACCGACATCGGCACCGAGGTCGCCGCGCTCGGCACCGACGTCGAGTCGATCGACGAGACCGAGCTCGACCGGCTCCAGCAGCGCCTTGATCAGCTCTGCGCCCGCTGACCGGGGGCGGGCCGGTTTGGGGTCGAGGCCGGCAATGGCGTACTCTTGCCTGCGGCGCACTTTTGGTGTGCCGAGTTCCCGTGTGCCCGCGCCGCCGTGCACTGCTACCCGGCGAGCCGCCGCGGGGACGACCCGCCAGCAGCCTCAACGACAGGGAGTCCGCCTCCGATGTACGCGATCGTCAAGACCGGCGGCAAGCAGTACAAGGTCGCCGAGGGCGACGTGATCGAGGTCGAGAAGCTCACCGGTGCCCCCGGTGACGCGGTGAAGCTCACCGCGGTGCTCCTCGTCGACGGTGACGACCTGGTGACCGACGCGACGAAGCTTGCCGAGGTCGCGGTGTCCGGCGAGATTGCCGCGCACACCAAGGGCCCGAAGATCAAGATCCACAAGTTCAAGAACAAGACTGGCTACCACAAGCGCCAGGGTCACCGTCAGCCGCTGACCCAGGTCAAGGTGACCGGCATCTCCAGCGGGAAGTAGGTCGTCCTCCAATGGCTCACAAAAAGGGTGCGTCCAGCTCGCGTAACGGTCGTGATTCTGCGGCCCAGCGACTCGGCGTGAAGCGCTTCGGTGGTCAGGTTGTCAGCGCCGGTGAGATCCTCATCCGGCAGCGTGGCACCAAGTTCCACCCCGGTGACCTGGTCGGCCGTGGCGGCGACGACACGCTGTTCGCGCTGTCCGCCGGCTCGGTCCTGTTCGGCACCAAGCGCGGTCGCAAGACCGTCAGCATCGTTCCGCAGCAGTAGTTTTCCGGTTAAGCGGGCCGCGGACCTCCGGGTCCCCGGCCCGCTTAGCTTTTTCGCAGTGCGGGGTCCGACCTCGCTGGAAGGATTGACGCCGTGGCGACGTTCGTTGACCGGGTCGTTCTGCATCTGCAGGCCGGCGATGGCGGGCACGGTTGTGCCTCGATCCACCGCGAGAAGTTCAAGCCCTTCGGTGGTCCGGACGGTGGCAACGGCGGGCACGGCGGCAGCGTGTCCCTGGTCGTCGACCCACAGGTGACCACGCTGCTCGACTTCCACTTCCGCCCACACGTCAAGGCCGACAACGGCAAGGGCGGCGCGGGGTCGAACCGGGACGGGGCCAACGGCCACGACCTGGTGCTCAAGGTGCCCAACGGCACCGTGGTGCAGACCTCCGACGGCACCGTGCTGGCCGACATGGTCGGCGCCGGCACCACCTTCGAGGTGGCCCGCGGCGGGCGCGGCGGGCGGGGCAACGCCTCGCTGGCCAACGCGAAGCGCAAGGCTCCCGGCTTCGCTGAGCTGGGCGAGCCCGGCGACCAGTTGGACGTGGTGCTGGAGCTCAAGAGCGTCGCCGACGTGGGCCTGGTGGGCTTCCCGTCGGCCGGCAAGTCGTCGCTGATCTCGGTGATCTCCGCCGCCAAGCCGAAGATCGCCGACTACCCGTTCACCACCCTCGTGCCGAACCTCGGCGTGGTCCGGATGGACAACCACACCTTCACCGTCGCCGACGTACCGGGCCTGATCCCCGGCGCGGCCACCGGCAAGGGGCTGGGCCTGGAGTTCCTCCGGCACATCGAGCGCTGCGCGGTGCTGGTGCACGTCATCGACTCGGCGACGCTGGAGCCCGGCCGTGACCCGGTCGCGGACATCGAGACCATCGAGGCCGAGCTGAAGGAGTACGGCGGGCTGGCCGACCGACCGCGGCTGGTGGCCGTGAACAAGGTCGACGTGCCGGACGGCCGCGACCTCGCCGAGATCGTGCGCCCCGACCTGGAGGAGCGCGGCTACCGGGTGTTCGAGGTCTCCGCGGCCACCCGGGAAGGGCTCAAGGAGCTCACCTACGCGATGGCCGAGATGGTCGAGGCGCAGCGCAAGGCCGCGCCACCGGCCGAGCCCACCCGGATCGTGATCCGGCCGATGGCCGTGGACGACACCGGCTTCACCATCACGACCGAGGCGGACGGGTCGTTCACCGTCCGTGGCATCCGGCCGGAGCGGTGGGTCAAGCAGACCAACTTCGACAACGACGAGGCGGTCGGCTACCTGGCCGACCGGCTGGCCCGGCTCGGGGTCGAGGAGAAGCTGGCCAAGGCCGGCGCGCAGCCTGGTGACCTGGTCCGGATCGGCGCCCGCGAGTTCGACTGGCAGCCGACGCTCTACGCCGGCGTGGAGTACGTGCCCGGCAACCGGGGCACCGACGTCCGGCTGGAGGAGAAGTCGAACCGGGCGTCGGCGGCGGACCGGCTTGCCGCGCGCAAGGCCCGCCGGGTGCGGTCGGCCGACGAGGTGGGTGCCGACGCGTCCGACGACATCGAGGACCTCGACGACGAGGACGACGCCGAATAGCCCGGTGCGCTCCGTGATCGGGTTGATTGCCGGAAACCTCCGCGAAATCCGCCCCGCCTAGCGTTGGGTGATGCTGATCGAAGTCCGGCCCACCACCGATCCGGAGATCGCCGCCCTGGTCATCGCACAGCAGCGTGAGCTGCGCGTGGCCGACGGCGGGTTGGACGGGCAGGTCACCGTCACCCATGACGACATCCGCTACCTCGCGGTGGTGGTGAACGGTCGGGCGGTCGCCTGCGGTGGGCTCCAGTCGCTCGACACCGCCACCGGCGAGGTCAAGCGGATGTACGTCCGGCCGGCGTACCGGGGTCGGGGCATCGCCCGCCAGTTGCTCGCCGCGCTGGAGGAGTTGGCGTTCCGCCAGGGGCACTCGGTGGTATGCCTGGAGACGGGCACCTACCTACCGGCCGCGATCGGGCTGTACACCTCGTGCGGCTACGACCGGATCCCGGTCTACGGCGAGTACGTGGACAACCCGTACAGCGTCTGTTTCGCCAAGCGGTTGCCGGTCGCGGCCTGACGACCCCGCCGCCGCACCCGGCGCTGTCGGCGCTCAGGCGCCGGTGCTGGCGTGCGACACGGTGACCGGCTTCGACTCCGGCGAGGCGTGCTGGCGCAGGACGATGCTCAGCAGGATCAGCGGGCCGACCGCCAGGAACTCGCTCTGCCAGTTCTGCATGGACTGGAACCAGAAGTCGCTGGTGCCGAGGAAGTCCCACACCCCGATCGGCGGTGCCCCGCTCTGCAACGCCTGCTCCTGGTTGTACGCGGCGGTGCCGCCGAGCAGGTGGCCGACGAACGAGCCGGCGAAGATCAGCAGCAGCGCGATGGAGAGGCTGTTGCGGTAGGCGACCAGCGGCAGGCCACCGGCGCGCACCGGCCAGGGCGACTGCGGGGTGGCCCGGCGCTCGTCGTCCTCCGGCCGGTCGGTCTGGTCCACCGGCTTCGACTCGGCGGAACCCCGCTGCACCAGGTACGCGGTGAGCAGCACGTACCCGCCCATCTGGAGGAACTCCGACTCCCAGTTCTCGAAGAAACCGCCTCGGCGAAGTGCCCGGTGGTCAGGTACGCCGGCCAGCTCAGCGGCGCGGCCCCGAACTCGGTCAGTTCCTCGTTGTGGGTCTGCCAGCCGAAGACGCTCTGCAACACCAGGAAGACCAGGAACGCGCCGAGCATGGCGACGGCCAGCGCGTTGTCGCGCAGCCAACGAGGCATCTCGTCCTCCTTCGCGGATCAGCTCCCGATACCCACCTCGGTACGACCGCGAAACCGACGAACCGGCAGGTCAGTGCCGGTTGGCGGGAGTGTCCAGCCGCCCGCCGGTGCCCGCCCGGTTGGAGAGCAGCAGCCCGAGCGCGAGCATGCCGAAGCCGAGGGCGAGGTGCAGCCAGTTGTCGGCGTTGTTGAGCGGCAGGATGTTCGCCCCGCCTTCCTCGTCGATGGCCTCGATCGCCAGCCCGTACAGCCAGAGGGCGAGGTAGATCGCACCGCCGCCGGCCAGGAAGAGCCGGGCGCCGGCGAGGCTCCGGGCCATCACGAGGCCGGCCAGCCCGAACAGCAGATGCACCGCGTTGTGCAGGATCGACACCTGGAACAGCCCGACCAGCCGGGCGTCCGAGTGGTGCCCGGCGAACCTCAGCTCGCCGTAGTCGGTGGTGATGCCGGGAATGAAGCCGAGGACGCCGATCAGCAGGAAGACCCCGGCCACGATCAACGCGGCCAGCTGGACCCGGGGTCGTGCGCCGGCCGGCCGGCCACCTCGCGCGTCTCGTGCCATCGCTGCCCCCTTCGTGGATCTGCCAGCCCTCGCGAACCTCACTGTCCGCAGCGGCGACGTGACGCAGCCCGACGATCCTCCATTTTGAAGTCGATCCGGCAGGCCGCGCAGAGAAATGCACGAAGAGGTATGGAAGCCAAAACGCAGGGTAGGTGAATGGTCGGCGGCCGCGGTAACGCAGCCGCATCCCCCCAGCACAACCGCGACGACTATCCGAGCGGAAGGGAAATCATGACTTACGATCTTTCACCTACGTCTTCCACGTACGGGCAGGAGTCGACCAACGGCGGTGGCGTCCGCGACCAGGCGCGCCAGGTCGGTTCCGAGGCCGCGCAGGCCGGCGGTGCGGTCGCCCAGACCGCCAAGGAGCAGGGCACCGAGGTCGGCCGTGAGGCTGCCCGGCAGGCCCGCAACCTGTACGGCGAGGCCCGCACCCAGCTCGCCAGCCAGACCGGTGAGCAGCAACGCCGGGCCGCCGGTGGGCTGCGTTCGCTGGCCGACGAGATGCGCTCGATGGCCGAGCAGGGTGGCCAGGCCGGTCCGGTGAGTGAGCTGGCCCGTCAGGCTGCCGACCGGGTGCACGGCGCGGCCGGCTGGCTCGAGGAGCGCGAGCCCGGCGACCTGCTCACCGAGGTACGCGACTACGCGCGGCGTAACCCGGGCACCTTCCTGGTCGGCGCGGCGGTTCTCGGCGTGCTGGCCGGCCGGCTGACCCGCGGCATCTCCGCCGCTGGCGACGACTCCGGCAACGGCTCCTCGACCTACCGCGGCGCAGGGGCGTACGACCCGGAGCAGACCGCCGTGATCCCGACGCCGGCGCCCCGCGCGGTGCCGGACGCCGTCCCGTCGGGCGGCTACTCCGACCCGACCCCCGGCACGTACGCCGACCCGACGCCCGGCACCTACGCCGAGCCGACGCCCGGCGGCTACGCCGAGCCGACGCCCGGTGGGTACGCCGACCCGCGCCGGGGCGACTACCCGGAGCAGACCGGCACCGGCCAGCCGCTGCCGCCGGTGACCCAGACCGATCCGCTGCCCGGCGTGCCGTCCAGCGGCACCACCCGCCCGTGAGCCACCGAGTCATCCGAAGGGAGGCGACGGCATGAGCATGCCGACGCAGGGGTCCGGACTGGACTCCGGTTACCACCCCGACGCGGGTGCCCCGCACACCGCGGCGGAGGTGAAGGGCAGCTCGATCGGTGAGCTGATGCGTCAGGTCACCGGTGATCTCTCGACGCTGATGCGCCAGGAGGTCGAGCTGGCCAAGGCCGAGATCCGCCAGGAGGGCAAGAAGGCCGGCAAGGCTGCCGGGCTCTTCGGCGGGGCCGGCTTCGGCGGCTACATGGTGGCGCTCTTCCTTTCGCTGGCCCTCTGGGCCGGGCTGTCCAACGTCATGGACGCCGGCTGGGCCGGGCTCATCGTGGCCGTCATCTGGGCGGCGATCGCTGCGGTTCTCTACTCCATGGCCAAGAAGAACGCCCAACACGTGCGTGGCCTCAAGCAGACCAACGACAGCGTGCAGCGGATCCCCGACGCGCTCAAGCCCCACCCGGAGGGAGTCACCCGATGAGCACCGATCCCGACCAGATCCGCCGGGAGATCGAAGCCACCCGCAACAGCCTCAGCTCCGATGTGGACGCGCTGGCGTACAAGGTCAGCCCCAGCCGCATCGTCGACGACCGCAAGCAGCGGGCCCGCTCCGCGCTGCAGAATGTGAGGGACAAGGTCATGGGAACCGCGTCTGACCTCGGCCACGGCACCGGCCACGCCGCCCACTCGGTGGGCGACCGCGCCTCGTCGGCGGCCTCCAGCGTCAACGACGCCGCGCACTCGGCGGCCTCCACCGTCAGCGACGCCGCGCACAGCGCGCCGCACGTGATCCGGCAGAAGTCGGCGGGCAACCCGCTGGCCGCCGGCCTGATCGCGTTCGGGGTGGGCTGGCTGGCCTCCTCGCTGATCCCGGCCTCCCGTCGCGAGCAGGAGGCCGCGACCCAGATCAAGGAGAAGGTCGGCGAGCACAGCGGGGCGGTGAAGGAGAAGCTGGGCGAGGTGGCCAGCGAGCTCAAGGACGAGCTGCGCGAGCCGGCCCAGCACGCCGCCGAGTCGGTGAAGTCCACCGCCCAGGGCGCCGTGCACGTGGTCAAGGACGACACGAAGTCGGCTGCGCAGGACGTCAAGGACCAGGCCCAGCAGTCCCGCCAGCAGGTCACCTACTGATCCGTCCCCACCCCGACAGCCCGCGGCCACCCCGGTGCCCGCGGGCTGTTCCCTGCAAGGGGGCGGAGGCGGGAGGTGGGGTGGGCGGCTTGGCGGATCCGGGTGTGGCCATAGCGGGCTCCGCCCAGCAGGAAACGCCGGCCCACCGCCAGCCAACCGCACGCGCCGCGTTCCAGGAGCCACAGCGGGGCCGACAGCGCGGTTGTCGGCGGGAAGACCGTGCTGCCGCCAGCGCGACGGCGGCCCAACTCGGCCAGGGCGACGGTGCCGGCCGCCGCACCGAGCAGTAGTCCGGGTCGACGGGCCGCGACGGCCGCCGCCAGCGCCGGCAGGACCGCGAGCACGGTCAGCAGGCGGGCCGGCTGGGCCAGATCGTCGTACGCCTGGCGGCCTCGTTGGCCGCGGAAGTGCGCGGCGTCCGGCGGCAGCCGGCGTACGTACAGCCAGGCCGGTGCGGCCTCGGTGCCGCCGTACGCCCGCACGGTGCGGATCAGCTCCAGGTTCTCGAAGAGCACGTTCGGGTCGTATCCGCCCATGCCGAGGAAGGTGCTGCGGCGAACCGCCAGCGTGCCCGGGTAGTCCGCCCCGAACGCCCGGTTGAGCAGCGTCCGGCCGGTGTCCCACCAGGCGTGCCAGGGCAGCGGGTCGAAGTAGTTCTGCGGTCGCACCAGATCCACCCGGCCCAGCAACCGGTGCACCGCGCCCAGCCCGGCGTCGTCGTACCGGACGTCGTCATCGGCGATCACCACGTGCTCGTGGCCCGCCACGCGGACGCCGGTGAGCACCCCGATCACCTTGCCGTTCAGCCCGTGCAGGGTGGGGTCGGGCGGCAGGTGCCGGAGGTTCAGTCCGCGCCACGCGGCGGCGTGCCCGGCGAAGAGATCCGGCGGCGAACCGTCGACGACGGTCACCTCGACCCGGTCGCCCAGCCAGCGCAGGTAGCCGGTCAGCTCGGCCAGGCCAACGTCGGTGGTCCGGCGCAGCGGCAGGACGTACGCCATCGGCAGTGCGGGTGGAGGCGTGCCGGCGCGGCCGTCGCTCGACCGCTCTCCGGCCCGCGCGCGGCCGGCCTCGGCGTTGCGGGCCGACGCCGGGTAGCGCTGCGGGTGCGGGCGGTCCATTCCCAGACGTCCGGGTCAGGCGGTGCGGCGGATGTTGGTGAGGGTGAGGCCGGTGGGGGGCAGGACGGGCATCCTGTGCAGATCCAGGGCCAGGTTCTGCGGGGGGACGTCGTAGCGCATGGTGCTGGTCAGGTTGGTGACCGCCCGCTTCATCAGGTCGATGGTGATCCACTCACCGGCGCAGCGGTGCCCAGTCCTGTGGTCGCCGCCGCCCTGTGGGATCAACGCGAACGGGTCCACGCGGCGGCCGGCGAACCGCTCCGGGCGGAACAGCTCGGGCTGTGGCCAGAGCGCCGGGTGGTGGTTGGTGCCGTACAGGTCGAGCAGTACGCGTCGGCCCTGCGGAAAGTGGTGACCCTCCCAGTCGAAGGAGCGCCGGACCCGGGCCGCGGCGGCCGGGAAGAACGGGTAGTAGCGGCGTACCTCCTGGACGAACTGCTCGGTGGCCTCGTCGTCCTCGCGGACCCGCTGCCGCCAGGCCGGATGGTCGTGCAGGGCGAGCGCGGCGAAGACGATGAACCGGTCCACGGCGACCGTCGGCCGCAGCACGTTCAGCAGTTCGACGGCGGCGATCCGCCGGGGGAGGAGCCTGCCCCGGGCGTCCCGGTGCTCGGCGATCACCTGCAGCGCGCTGCCGGCCGGCGCGGGGACGCTACCGACCCGGGTCCGCTCGATGACGTCGGCGAGCCAGCGTTCGGCGCGGCGACGGGCGAGCCGCCCCCGCCAGTGCCGGGGGCCGACCACCGCCGGGGCTTCGATCATGGCGTGCAGCTCGACGGTACGGCGGTCGACCTGCGACGCGGCCAGCGGCACCCCGGCCCAGGCGCAGACCACCCGGGTGAGCAGCCTGCCCAGCTCGTCGTAGAGCGCCACCGGCGCGGCACCCTCCCAGGCGGGGATCCGGGCCTGCCACTCGTCGTCGAAGAGCTGGCCCAACTGCCGGATGGCGGTCGGCGTCATGATCGACATGAGCATCGCCTTGCGGTCCCGGTGCTCCGAGCCGTCCAGCCCCTGCACCCCGCCCCGACCGGTGAGGGTCCGCTGCACCCGCAGCGGCATCGCGGTGCGCCGCTGGAAGCGCTCGGTGTCGTAGAACAGCTCCGCCGCCGGCCTGCCGCGCAGGCAGATGGTCGGGGTCAGCAGGATCCGGGTCTGGAAGACGTCGCTGCCGTACCGGTCGCAACGATCGCCGATGAACCGGTAGCCGGCGCGGAGGAACGCGAGCGTGCTGTCCGGGCTGCGGTCGGCCGGCATGGTCGCCATCGGGTCTCCTCACCTGCGGGTGGCGGCCGTCGCCGCTGGCCGGTCTCCTCGGTCGGCTGCGTCTACCCGGGTCAGCGCTCCTGAATCCCGCCGCCCGGATCGCCGCTGGGCCGGCCGTCCGCTCACCGGGGCCACCGGATCGGCGTCTGCTGGCCCCTCCCACCGGCGCGGAAACCTGGTTGGCTTTGCGGTAGGTGGCCGGCCACAGAGCCGGGCCGGGCGGGCTGCCCGGTGGCGTGGCCGGGCGGCGACCACGGATCACGGGGAGGGTGGATGCGGGACAACAGATCACCGTACTGGCGGCAGCGGCGGGTGGTCGGGGCGCTCGGCATCGGCAGGGGTCGAGACGGCGGAGGGCTGATCCGTCCGCCCGGAAGACCCACCCGGCCGCACCGGTTCTTCACGGTGCACCTGGGCTTCACCGCGCCGGGCGCGGCCGACGCCCGCGAGCTGGCCGTGGCGTACGCCGAGGCGCTGAGCCTGCTCCGCCCGGAGCTGGCGCTCGGCGCGGCGGCCCTGTCACCGGCCGACGCCTGGCAACGCGCCGAACGGCTGTTCTGCGGGGCGGTCGGCCCGGACGGGGAGCGGTGCGTCGACGTGGCCGACCACCCCGGCTTCCATCACGCCCCGGGTCCCGGCGGACTCGGCTGGGGCGACGGCGACGGTCCCGGCGATGGCTGACGGCGTTGTGCCCTGGGTGGGGCACCGCGCCGGCGACGAGTGTCAGTCCAGGTCGAACTCGCCGTCCTGCGCGCCGGCGACGAACGCGTCCCACTCGGCCTGGGTGAAGACCAGCACCGCCCCCTCCGGCTCGGCGGAGTTGCGCATCCCGATCAGGTCATCGACGAAGGCGACCTCGACGGCGCTGTCGGAGGTGTCCCCGTCGGCCCGCTGCCAGACCGCCCGAGAGAGGTCGAAGTCGCCCTTGGGGTGCTGCGCCATGGTTCTTTCCTCCAGTGCCGAGGGTCGTGTGGTGACCGCGTGCGGATCCCCATCGGGCAGGATAAGCGGATGCCGAGCCTGACCCGTGTAGAGGCGACCGCGCGTGGCGCGGCGATTACTGTCGAGTCTTATCAGGTGGACCTCGACCTGACCGGTGGTGGGGAGCTGTTCCGCTCCCGCGTCGAGATCCGGTTCCGGGCGACCCCCGGCACCGCGACCTTCGCCGAGATCAAACCCGCCACACTGCTGGCGGTACGCCTCAACGACCGCGCCGTCGACCCCGCAGCGTTGACCGACAACCGGCTGCCGCTGAGCGACCTTGCCGCGGAGAACACCCTGGTCGTCGAGGCGGAGATGGCGTACTCCAACACGGGGGAGGGGATGCACCGCTTCGTCGACCCGGCCGACGGTGAGACCTACCTCTACGCGGTGACCTTCCTCGACAACGTGCAGCGCATCTTCGCCGCCTTCGACCAGCCCGACCTCAAGGCGTCGTTCACCCTCGCGGTCACCGCCCCGCCAGAGTGGACGGTGGCCAGCAACGCCGAGGTGGCCGCCAATCCCGTGCCCGGTCGTTGGGAGTTCGCCCCGACCGCGCCGCTGGCCACCTACTTCTTCTCGCTGATCGCCGGGCCGTACCACGTGCGGCGGGCCGAGCACGACGGCGTGCCACTGGGCATCTACTGCCGCCGGTCGCTCGCCGAGCACCTGGACGCCGACGCCGACGAGATCTTCACCATCACCCGGCAGTGCCTGGACCGGTTTCACCAGCTCTTCACCGAGCGCTACCCGTTCGGCAAGTACGACCAGGCGTTCGTGCCCGAGTTCAACGCCGGCGCCATGGAAAACCCCGGCATCGTCACCTTCCGCGACGACTACGTGTTCCGCTCGGCGGTCACCGACACCCAGCGCGAGCTGCGGGCCACCACCATCGCGCACGAGATGGCGCACATGTGGTTCGGCGACCTGGTCACCATGCGTTGGTGGGACGACCTGTGGCTGAACGAGTCCTTCGCGGAGTACCTGGGCACCCGGGTCACCGCCGAGGCGACCCGTTTCGATCAGGCGTGGACCACCTTCGCCATGCGCCGCAAGGCCTGGGGGTACGCCGCCGACCAGCGCCCCTCCACCCACCCGGTCGCTCCGGAGGAGGTGGCCGACGCCGACGAGGGCCTGCTCAACTTCGACGGCATCTCGTACGCCAAGGGGGCCAGCGTGCTGCGGCAGCTGGTCGCGTGGCTCGGTGACGAGGCGTTCCTCGCCGGGCTGAACGCCCACTTCTCCGCGCACCGCTTCGGCAACGCGACCCTCGCCGACCTGCTGGCCAGTCTCACCACGGCGAGTGGCCGGGACCTCTCCGGCTGGGCCGATGTGTGGTTGCGCCGGCCGCAGGTCAACACGCTGCGCGCCGAGGTCGCCGTTGACGCCGAGGGCCGCTACACCGAGGTGGCCGTGGTGCAGACCGCGCCCGAGTCGTACCCGGTGCTTCGCCCGCACCGGATCGGCGTGGGCCGCTACTCGGCGGACGGCGCCGTGCGGCGCGACGAGGTGGACCTCGACCCGGCCGCCGACGGCGGCCGGACGGTGCTCGGCGAGCTGACCGGCCAGCCGGCGGCCCGGCTCCTGCTGCCCAACGACGGCGACCTCACCTTCGCCAAGGTCCGCCTCGATCCGGCGTCGGCGGACGCCGTGCCGCTGGTGCTGCCGGGGCTCGCCGACCCGTTGGCGCGGGCGGTGCTCTGGGGCGAGGCGCTGGACGCGGCGACCGACGGGGAGCGGCCGGTCAGCGGCCTGGTCGACCTGATGGTCGCCGCGCTGCCCGCCGAGACCGAGGTGATCATCGCGGAGGACGTGCTCACCCTCAGCCGGTCGCTGGTCGATCGCTACCTCGACCCGCTGACCCGGTCCGCGGCGCTGGCCCGGGTCGCCGGGGCGTGTCGGCAGTTGCTCGACGGCGCGTCGGCGGGGGAGTCGCTGCAGCTCGCCGCGGCGCGGGCCTGGATCGCCGCGACCACCGACGCGGACCTGCTCACCGGCTGGCTCGCCGGCCGGGACGTGCCGGCGGGGCTGAAGGTCGACGCCGAGCTGCGCTGGGCGGTGCTGCGCCGGCTGGTGGTGCTGGGCGCCGCCGGCGAGGCGGAGATCGTCGCTGAGGCGGCCGCCGACCCCAGCGCCACCGGCGCGGAGCGAGCCGCCCGCTGCCGGGCCGCCCTGCCCGACCCGGCCGCCAAGCAGGCGGCATGGGAGATCATCGTGCGGGACACCGAGCTGTCCAACCGGCTGTTGGAGGCGACGGCCGAGGGGTTCTGGCAACCCGAACAGGCCGAGCTGACCGCCGCGTACGTCGAGCGGTACTTCGCGGACATGCCGTCGGCCGCGCGACGGCGTACCGCGTGGACGGCCGACCGGGTGGCTTCCCTGGCGTTCCCCCGCTACGCCGTGGCGCAGCCGACCCGGGAGGCGGCCGCCGCGCTGCTGGCCCGCGACGACCTGACCCCGGGCCTGCGCCGGGTGGTCACCGACGCCGACGACGACCTGCGCCGTGCGCTGGTCGCCCGGACCGCGATGGCCGCCGCGGCGGCCTGACAGAGCGGTCGGGGCGGGGTGGCCCACCGGCCACCCCGCCCCCGGCTCAGCGCAGCGCGGGCTCTGCCGTGACCGGCGCGTCCCAGTCGATGACGTAGCGCTGCTCGTGGGCGACCGTCTTCTCCGGGTCCATGGCGGTGCGCGTCAGCAGGGGCATCAGCAGCGGCATCAGCGTCCGGGCGACCGGCCCCGGCGCCTTGGCGTGGTTGATCCGCGCCGCGCGGGCGGCGACCTTCTCGACCCGCGAGCGGCGGAGCCGCTCGAACGCGGCGAACGCCGACGCCACGTCCGGCAGGTCGCGCAGGCAGCGGGCGAGCTGCACCGCGCTCTCGATGGCCAGCGACGCGCCCTGCCCGGAGCTGTTCGACGGCGCGTGCGCCGCGTCGCCGACCAGCACCATCCGCCCCCGGTGCCAGTGCGGCACGGGCGGCATGATCTGCAGCGAACCGACCACCTGGAGCTCGTCGGCGTTGCTGGTCGCCACCAGCTCCCGGCCCGGATCGTCGTCGCCGTAGGTGGTGCGCAGCGTGGCCAGCCATTCCGCCGACGGCACCGCGCGGGCCTCGACCAGGCTCATCGGCCGCTGCTGCGGCAGGTTGGCCCCCCACCGGGTGCCGCCGCCGGGCTCCGGCCAGTAGAGGTAGTAGCCGCGTCGCCCGAACGCGAAGGTCATCGTGCCCGGCTCGACGTCCACCTCGTGCCGGGCCACCGCCTCGAAGCCGAGCAGCCCGGTGAACCGGGGGCCGGGCGCGGCCGGGTCGATGAGACCACGGATCGTCGACCGGATGCCGTCGGCGCCGACCAGAATGTCGGCGGTGGCGGTGCTGCCGTCCTCGAAGCGGGCGGTCACGCCACTGTCCGTCTGCTCGGCGCCGACCAGCCGCTTGCCGTACGCGAAAGCGACGCCCTCGGCGACCGCCCGGTCGTGCAGCACCCGGTGCAGTTCGGCCCGGTGCACCACGCGCAGCGGCGGCACTCCGGCCAGGATGGGCAGGTCGATGCGGCGGCGGCCGACCGCCATGATGCTGCGCTCGATCGGGGTGGCGATCGCCGTCACCGCCTGGTCCGCGCCGACCGTTTGCAGGGCCGCCACGCCGTTGGGCGCGAGCGCGAGCGTGCCGCCGATGCCGCCAACTCCGCTGGCGGTGGCGGGGTACGCCTCGTGGACGGTGGCGGTGATGCCGGCGCGGCGCAGTGCGAGTGCCGTCACCGGGCCGGCGATGCCGCCGCCGATGACGATCGCGGTTCGTACCGTGGTCATGTTCTCTCCCTGGGTGTCGTCGGTCCGTGCGCGGGCGAACCGACCTGGGAGGGAACCCGGTTATCCTCGTGTTTGCCGCTTCGGGCCGGGTGCCTTTCCAGGTGTCGGTTCGAGGTAAGGGCTCCGGCGGGGTGTTGGCGCACCCCGCCGGGGCCGTCTTTCAGTTGGAGGTCTCGGGGCGTCGGGTGCTGGGGTCGGGGGTGCTGGTCCTCTCCGCCAGCTCGGTCAGCTCGGCTGGCACCTCGCCGGTCTCGTGGTAGGCCCGCCAGATGTCCAGCCCCGGGTAGCTGCCCGAGGTCAGCTCGGCGAGCAGTGCCCGTAGCCAGGCCGCCTCGGCGGCGCGCATGGCCAGGTCGTACTCCGTCTCGACCAGGAACAGTCGCGGGATCTCCCGCAGGTGCGCGTCGAGCGCTTCGCGGTCCTGGCGGATCGCGTCGTCCAGCAGGTCGAGCCGCTGCCGCAGCAGGTCGGTGGCCTCGTCGGGATGCAGTGCGGCGAGCACGGACAGGCCGGCGCGGAAGCGGGGATGCTCGGGCATCGGGGTGGAGACCAGCTCGCGGGCCCAGTCGACCAGCTCCGCCCGCCCCGCGTCGGTGATCCGGTAGACGGTGCGTTCCGGGCGCCGGCCTTCGCGGAGGCTCTCCACCTCCTCGATCATGTCGTGTTTGTCCATGTTGCGGATCACCGTGTAGAAGGATCCCCACTTGAACTCCATGTCCTGGTCCTTGCCCCAGGCGCGCAGTGCGGTGGCGATCTCGTACGGGTGCATCGGCCGCTGGACCAGGGCGGACAGCACGGCCAGCGCCAGCAGGTTGCCGACCTTGCGCCGCTTCGGCACGACGTTTCTCCCATTCCTCGTACCCGATTACTTGTCGACGAGTATATGCGCACGAGTGCCCGGCGCGCGACCCCTGAACCGGGCCGCAACGGCCCGCCCCGACGCCCGGCCTACGATCACGGGGTGGAGGAAGATATCCGGCGGATTGGGATCATGGGTGGCACCTTCGACCCGATCCACCACGGGCACCTCGTCGCGGCCAGCGAGGTGGCGGACCGGTTCGGCCTGGACGAGGTGGTCTTCGTCCCCACCGGGCAGCCGTGGCAGAAGTCCGACGAGCCGGTCAGCCCCGCCGAGGACCGGTACCTGATGACGGTCATCGCCACCGCCTCCAACCCCCGCTTCCAGGTCAGCCGGGTCGACATCGACCGGAATGGGCCGACCTACACCGTCGACACGCTGCGCGACCTTCAGGCCGAGTACGGCCCCAAGGTGCAGCTGTTCTTCATCACCGGCGCGGACGCGCTGCAACGCATCCTGTCCTGGAAGGATCTGGACGAGATCTTCGAGCTGGCCCACTTCATCGGGGTGACCCGGCCCGGCTTCCGGCTCACCGACAAGCACCTGCCGGCGGACACTGTCAGCCTGGTCCAGGTGCCGGCGATGGCCATCTCGTCGACCGACTGCCGCGCGCGAGTGGCCCGGGGCGAGCCGGTCTGGTACCTGGTGCCCGACGGTGTGGTGCAGTACATCGGCAAGCGCAGCCTCTATCAGCGCTAATCACGCCCGATATGGGCCGTTTCATGCGCCTAATCGACCAGAACTGACAAGTCGGGGCGTCGCCGGGTATGAGACGCTTGGTGGATCGCACGGTTGATCGAAGGAGAACGGTGACAGTTTCCGAACGCGCTCACGAGCTGGCAATCGCTGCCGCCCAGGCCGCCGCCGACAAGAAGGCGCAGGACATCGCGATCATCGACGTCGGCGACCAGCTCGCCATCACCGACGCGTTCCTGCTCGCCGCCGCCCCCAACGAGCGTCAGGTGCTGGCCATCGTCGACGCCATCGAGGAGCGCCTGCTGGAGCTGCCGGAGAAGGCCAAGCCGATCCGGCGCGAGGGCGAGCGTGGTGGCCGCTGGGTGCTGCTCGACTACGTCGACATCGTGGTGCACGTCCAGCACACCGAGGAGCGCGAGTTCTACGGGCTCGACCGGCTCTGGAAGGACTGCCCCACCATCCCGTTCGTCGACCGCGACCTGGTCGAGGCCGACGCCGGCGGGTCCGCCGCAGCCGAATGACCCGACTGATCGTCTGGCGGCACGGCAACACCGACTGGAACGCTGCCAACCGAGTTCAGGGGCAGACCGACGTACCCCTGAACGAGCTGGGCCGCGACCAGGCCCGCGCCGCCGCCCCGCTGCTCGCGTCGCTGCGACCCGATGCCATCGTGTCCAGCGACCTGAGCCGCGCCGCGGAGACCGCCGCCGCGCTGGCCGCGCTGACCGGGCTGCCGGTCCGCACCGACGCCCGGCTGCGCGAGCGGCACTTCGGCCAGTGGCAGGGCCTGCACCTCACCGAGGTCGCCGAGCGCTTCCCGGCCGAGTACGCCCGCTGGCGGGCCGGTGACCCGGCCCCGGGCGCTGACCTGGAACCCCTGCGCGACCTCGGCGAACGGGTCGCCGCCGCGCTGCGGGAGGCGGCCGACGCGGCACCGGGCGGCACCGTGGTGATCGCCACCCACGGTGGCGGCTCCCGGCAGGGCATCGGTCACCTGCTCGGCTGGGATCCCAGCGTGCTGCGCACCATCGGTTCACTGGCCAACTGCCACTGGACCGAGCTGCGGCACGACGACGTCCGCGGCTGGCAGCTGCGGGCGCACAACGTCGGCCTGGTCACCGCACCGGCCGTCGTCGACGCGGTCTGAGCCGCCGTCCCGTCCCCCCGCCGGCGTGATCCGACCGCCGTCCCCACCGCCCGCGGTGCGCTCGCGCTTCGGCGTTCAGGGCCTCGATCGGCTAGCGTGCCGGGCATGCCCGTCGCGGTCGTCATCGACTCCACCGCCTACCTCCCGCCCGACCTGGTGCAGGCGCACCGGCTGACCGTCGTCCCGTTGACCGTCGTGCTCAACGGCGCGGAAGGGCTGGAGGGGGTGGAGACCCAGCCCGCCGACGCCACCCTGGCGCTGAGCGGACGGCGGGTCACGGCCACCACATCCCGACCGGCACCCGAACAGTTCGCGCAGACGTACCGCCGGCTGCTCGACGCCGGCGCCGACGGAGTCGTCTCGGTGCACCTCTCCGCCACTCTCTCCGGCACGGTCGAGGCGGCCCGGCTGGCCGCCGCCGACCTGGACGGCCGCGTCGCCGTGGTGGACAGCCGCTCGACCGGCATGGGCCTCGGGTTCCCGGCCATCGCGGCCGCCAAGGCCGCCGAGGCCGGCGCCGACCTGGCCGGGGTACGCGACGCTGCGCTCGCCGCCGTCGCCCGGACCACCGTCTGGTTCTACGTCGACACGCTGGAATTCCTCCGCCGGGGCGGCCGGATCAACGCGGCCGAGGCGCTGTTCGGCACCGCCCTGTCGGTCAAGCCGATCATGCACATGCCGGACGGCGCGATCGTGCTGCGGGAAAAGGTGCGGACCGCCAGCCGGGGAGTGGCCCGGCTGGTCGACCTGGCCGTCGAGGCGGCCGGGGACGACGAGGTGGACCTCGGGGTGCACCATTTGGCCGCGCCGCAGCGCGCCGAGGCGCTGCTCGCCGCGCTGACCGAGCGGCTGGGCGACCGGCTGCACGACACGTACGTCTCCGAGGCGGGCGCGGTGGTCGCCGCGCACGCCGGCCCGGGGCTGGCCTGCGTGGTCGTCCACCGACGGCCGGCAGGCTGAGCCGGTGCCCACATCGTGCGTGGTGACCGGTGGTGGCCGTGGTGTCGGCCGGGCCGTGGTGGAACGGCTGGTGACGACCGGTGGCACCGTCGTCGTCATGGAGCGCGACGCCGACGCGCTGGACTGGCTGGCCGGGCACCCGGCCGCCGACCGGCTGGTCGCCGTTGTCGGCGACGCCAGCGACGAGCGGGTGGCCGAGCAGGCCGCCGACCAGGCTGAGCGGGCCGCACCGCTGACCGGCTGGGTGAACAACGCGGCGGTGTTCCGGGACGCCTCGCTGCACTCGGCGTCGGCCGACGCGGTGCTGGACCTGATCGGGCAGAACCTGCGCCCGGCCGTGGTGGGCGCCGCGGTGGCGGTCCGCCGGTTCCTGGCCGCCGGCGCGGGCGGGTCCATCGTGAACATCTCGTCGCACCAGGCCCATCGGCCGGTGTCGGGTGCCCTGCCGTACTCGACGGCGAAGGCCGCCGTGGAGGGGCTCACCCGAGCGCTGGCCGTCGAGTACGGGCGGCACGGCATCCGCGCCAACGCGGTCGCGCTCGGCTCGATCGCCACCGAGCGCCATGCCGACTTTCTGGCCACCCAGGAGCCCACCCAGGCCGAGTGGATCGACGCCGAACTGACCCGGCTGCACCCGGTGGGCCGGATCGGGCGGGTCGACGAAGTGGCGGAGGCGGTCGCGTACCTGCTGTCGCCAGCGGCGAGCTTCATCAACGGGGTGACTTTGCCGGTGGACGGGGGACGGGCCGTGCTCGGCCTCGACCCGGAGGCCCGCTGACCCGTAGCCGCGGAGCTGGAACGCTTCGTTGGCTACACCGCTGTAACCGCGCAACTTGTAATGCCGAGTCAGCTCGAAGATACCGTCTCACCGTCCGAGTCAGTCAGCCACGTGCACTAGTCGTCGGCTACGAAGACGCCCTGCCCCTGCTGGCCGTAAACCAGGTTCCGCTCGTGCAGCTCTTTGACGGCTCGATAGGCCGTTGAGCGCGCAACGTTGTAGATCTCGCCGATTTCGGAGACCGACGGCAGTTGTTGGCCAGGCAGGTATTCGCCTGAGCGGATCTTCTGCTCGATGTCATCAGCGACGCGGCGGTAATGCGGTGGTCTGGTTGGCATGATCGGCTCTCCTGGACTTCAGCGGAGATCATGTTTCCAGCCCGAACCTGATCAAGACAAGACGACAACCCATCACGGTGAGAACAGTGAGAACTTGACTACACTGAGACAGTGGATACAGTGAGACAGTGACCGAACGCTCCTGGACTTCAGCACTCCTGAGGTGTCCGGTCCTGCCGCCCGCCCTGGGGGAGCACGACGCACGGACTCTGCCCCTCAGGGTGGGCTACTTCGGATCTCGCGGAAGGTGCCGGCCATGCCGATCGACGAACCGGTCTCCGCAGCGACCGAGTTGTTCGTGGCGAAACGGGTGCTCGATGCTCATTGGACTCGGGCACTCGACCGGCCCTGGCGGGTAGGTGGGTGCATGGAGTGCCGGGGCCGCAACCACTGCCCGCAGCTTGATTGGGCGTTGGCGCTGATGGCGGAGGTGGCCTCAATCATGCTGCAGAAGCAGTGACTGATCATGCCGCGTTGCTGTGTTAGCCTCCCTGCGCGCCCCAGATGGGCCTACCCCCCGGAGGTTCTGGCTACTTCAGCCACCACGCCGAGATAGACGCGACGTACGCGTCTATCTCGTGCGGGATCCGGGGCGTCGGTGCCCTCGGGGCTTTGTCATCGGTGTGGCTGGGTGAACGCTGTGGGCTTCCGGTCGGGTCTTCGGATCGACCGGGAAGACGGTACGCATGACAGTCACGTTCAACCACACCATCATCGCCAGCAAGGACAAGCACGCGTCGGCCGCGTTCTACCGGGAGTTGTTCGAGCTGCCCGAGGCACCCTCTTGGGGGCCGTTCGTCAACGTCCTGCTGGACGAGGGCGTGCTGCTCCAGTTCGCCGAGCCGCCGGTGGACATCCAGATGCAGCATTACGCGTTCCTTGTCGACGACGACCTGTTCCCGCGGTGCCTGGCGTTTGTCGAGGAGCGAGGCATCACGTACTGGGCCGACCCGCAGATGAAACGGCCGGGGGAGACCAACACCGAGCACGGCGGGCGCGGCTTCTACTTCATGGACCCGGCGGGGCACGCTATCGAGATCATCACGCGGCCGTACCTGTAGCACGTTGATGCATGATCAGGGCGTTGTCCACACTGGCCTTACTTGTCCACAGGGCGAGGCCAGGCCGCACCGCCGCGCCGTCCGTCGCCATAGCGTCGCGCCGTGTCGCACGACGAGGAGACAGAGGTACGGCAGCGTCTGCGCCGGCTGACAGCCCCGCCGGTTGGCGCGTTGCCGCCCCGGGCTGAGACGCCGCTCGCGGGCGTACCTCTGGTCGGCGTGTTGCCGCCCCGGGCCGGGGTGCCGCTGGTGGAGTCGGACGCGGGCGGGCCGCCGGGGCCGGACGGCCTTGCGGCCGGGCCGGGTTCGCGGCTGCCCGGTCCCGGGGCGTTCGACCCGGGGCGGCGCGGCGTGCGGGCGCTGGCGGTCGTGGCCGCGGTGGTCGTGCTCGGTGCCGCCGGTTGGGCCTGGCGGTCCCGGCCGCAGCAGGAGCCGGTCGCCCCGCTGGCCAGCGAGGCCGCTCCGGCCACCTCGGCGGGTGATCCCAGCGCGTCCGGCTCGGGCGAGCTGGTGGTGGCGGTCGCCGGCAAGGTCCGTCGACCCGGGCTGGTGCGGTTGCCGGCCGGATCCCGACTCGCCGACGCGGTGCAGGCGGCCGGCGGCGCGCTGCCCGGTGTCGACGTGGCGTCGCTCAATCCCGCCCGCAAGGTCACCGACGGGGAGCTGATCGTGGTGGGGGTGACGCCACCGCCGGTGCCGGGCGATGCGGCCGGCCCGGCGGTGGGTGGGGCGGCACCCGCCGCCGGGCCGCTGAACCTCAACACCGCCACGCTGGCGCAGCTCGACGCGTTGCCCGGGGTCGGGCCAGTGCTCGCCCAGCGGATCCTCACGCACCGGGATCAGCACGGCGGGTTCAAGTCCGTCGGCGACCTGCGCCAGGTTGACGGGATCGGCGACGCCCGCTACGAGCAGCTCAAGGATCTGGTGACGGTGTGAGGGGCCAGCCCGTCGCCGATGACCCGCCGCCGGGCGGCTTGAGCGCCGACCAAGCTCAGCCCTCGCCGCCGGACCTGCGGCTGGCCGGGCTCGCCGTGGCCACCTGGCTCAGCGCACTCGCCGGCCTGCACCTCGGCGCCCGGCCGGTCCTGGTGCTGGGCGGCACAGCCGCCGGCCTGACGGCGTTGAGTGCCCTGCACCTGCTCGGCCGCCTCGGCCACCCCCGTGCCACCGCCCGCCGGTACGGCTGGATCGCTGTGGCGGTCGGCCTCGGCGTGGTCTGCGGTGCGACGGCCACCGCCGCCCGGCTCGTCGTCCGGGACGCGCAGCCGATCCGCGTCCTGGCCGAGCAGCACGCCCCGGTCACCGCTGACCTGGTCGTCCGGGACGATCCGCGTCCGATCCGGTCCGCCGCGCGGCCGGGCATGCTGCTCGTGCCGACGGAGCTGGTGCGACTCACCGGCCCGGACGGCCGACGGGTCGAAGCATCGGTGCGGTTGTTGATTCTGGCCACCGACCCGGCCTGGCGGGGGTTGCTGCCCGGGCAGCGCCTCACCGCCGAGGGTCGGCTCGGCGTCCCGCGCGGAGGTGACCTCACCGCGGCGGTGCTCAGCACCACCGGCCCGCCCGTGCGGCACGGTGCGCCGTCCTGGGCCCAGCGCGCCGCCGGGACGCTGCGCGCCGGCCTGCAACGGGCCTGCGCACCGCTCCCCGACGAGCCGGGTGGTCTGCTGCCCGGGCTGGTGGTGGGCGACACCAGTCGGCTGCCACCCAGCGTCGAGGAGGACTTCCAGGCCACCGGCATGACGCATTTGAACGCCGTCTCCGGTTCCAACGTGGCGATCGTCGTGGGCGCGGTGCTGCTGCTGGCCCGGTGGGCGCGGGCCGGCCCGTGGCTCGCCGCCGTGCTCTGCGGGGTGGCGCTGGTGGGTTTCGTCATCCTGGTGCGCCCGTCGCCGAGTGTCGTGCGGGCCGCCACGATGGGCGCGATCGGGCTCGCCGCGCTGGCCGCCGGCCGGCCCCGGGCCGCGCTGCCCGCGTTGGCCGCCGCCGTCACCGTGCTGGTGCTGGCCGACCCGGAGTTGGCCGGCGACGCCGGGTTCGCGCTCTCCGTGCTGGCGACCGGTGGCCTGCTGCTGCTCGCACCCCGCTGGCGGGACGGGCTGCGTCGACGGGGCGTCCCGGCCGGGCTGGCCGAGGCGCTGGCCGTGCCGGCGGCCGCGCAACTGGCCTGCGGGCCGGTCGTCGCCGGCATCTCCGGCACGGTCAGCCTGGTGGCGGTGCCGGCCAACCTGCTGGCGGTGCCTGCCATCGCGCCGGCGACCGTGCTGGGCGTGCTGGCGGCCACCGTGTCGCCGCTCTGGCCGGCCGGCGCCGAGTTTGCCGCCTGGCTGGCGAGCTGGCCGGCCTGGTGGCTGGTGGTCATCGCCAAGCAGGGTGCCCGGCTGCCGGCCGGCACCCTGCCGTGGCCGGGCGGGGTGTGGGGTGCCCTGCTGCTGGCCGGGCTGACCGTGGCGCTGCTGATCGCGGTGCGCCGGCCGCTGGTGCGCCGGCTGGTGGCGGTGGTCGGCGTGGCCGCGCTGCTGGGCGCCCTCCCGGTCCGACTGGTGGCCTCCGGGTGGCCGCCGTCCGGCTGGGTGGTGGTGGCCTGCGCGGTCGGTCAGGGCGACGCCCTGGTGCTGCCGGTCGCCCCGGGCCGGGCGGTGGTGGTGGACGCCGGTCCGGAGCCGTCGGCGGTGGACGGCTGCCTGCGCCGGCTCGGCGTCCGGGAGGTGCCGCTGCTGGTGGTCAGCCACTTCCACGCCGACCACGTGGGCGGGGTGGCCGGGGTCTTCCGGGGGCGCCGGGTGGCCGCCGTGCTGACGCCACAGTCGACGGATCCGGAGAGCGGCCGGGAGTTGGTACGTGCGGCGGCGACCGCCGGGCGGGCCGCGGTGCTGACCACCGTCGCCGGTGCTCGCCATCCGGTCGGCGGAGTCGACCTGCTCGTGCTCGGCCCGCCCTACCCGCTGGCCGGAACGAGGTCCGACCCGAACAACAATTCGCTGATGCTGCGCGCCTCGGTGGCCGGAGTACGGATCCTGCTGCCCGGCGACGCCGAGACCGAGGAGCAGCACGCGATCCTGGCGCGGGCAGGGCCGGGGCAGTTGCGGGCTGAGGTGTTGAAGGTGGCCCACCACGGCTCGGCGTACCAGGATCCGGGGTTTCTCGACGCCGTCCGGCCGGCCGTCGCCCTGGTGCCGGTGGGCACCGGCAACACCTACGGGCACCCGAATCCGGGGCTGCTCGCCCGGCTGAGCAGGGACGGTGCCCGGGTGTTGCGGACCGACACCGACGGGGACCTGGCGGCGATCCGGGCGGGCGATGGCCTGGCCGTGGTCCGCCGGGGCGTACCGGCGGGTCAGCGCCCCTGACGGCCGGGCGCCGGTCAGCCGGTGAGGAGGTTGACCAGGATGCCTGCGGGGATCGACGCGGCGACCCCGGCCAGGAACCACCAGATCTGGGACTGCTGGCCCCTGCGGGTGGTCTCCACGATCGTCGTGATGCCCCTCAGCATCTCGTCAGGTGTCGGCGAGTGAGCCGCCATCGTGGCCCGCGTGGAAAGGTTCGACGCGGGCGCCTCCGGTCGCCGGACCCGGCTGGTCGCCGAGTGGGAGTCGCGTGCTGCGACGCACGGAATCGGGGGCCTGCCTCGCCCGGCCGTGCGGCCGGCCGTTCTGACGGTCTCCCCCATGGTGCCGGCCCGGTCTGGTGCGGATACGACGGCGGCGCGTCGGTGGTTGGTGGGAACCATGGCTCAGGCAGGTCGTCCAGCGGAGGTGGGGGCGGCGGTGCGGTGGTGCCGCGCCACGGAGCGCTCCCCACCCGGATATCTCCGTCGCCCGGCCGGGTCTCGCTCGTCCCCTGGTCGTGCTCGCCAACATGGCCGGGGCGCTGGCCGATCGGAGGGACGTCCTCCAACCTTCTCGCTTCGACGATGTTCGCGCTGCGTCCGGGTTCGACGACGTTCGCACGGCGTCCGACCCTGGTGAGGAGTACAGCCGTCGACAGCAGGAGGAGGTCGAGCGCGACCGCGACGACAGACCACGGCGTCGGAACGAAGTAGCCCGCCATGCCGACTGCGATGGCCGCCGCGATCGAGAGCCGGGATGCGTTTCTCACCCGGGTAATCGAAGCACTTCAGTGCATCGGACGCTACGCACGACATGGCCTCGACATCAGCGCTCGCTGGTGCTGTTGCCGTTCACGTCTGCCGTCTTATGCATTAGATAATGAAATGGGATAAATGTCGGGATTTGCACTGAGTGCGGGCTGCGCCGTGTGAGCGGCGAATGACCAGGCACGATCCCACCGTGGGCCGTGCGAATATGGGCGGCGTGACCCCCGCCAGCCTCGCCCCCATTCTGCTCGTCCTCGGCGATGAGGAACTGCTCGCCACGCGCGCCGTGACCGAAGCGATCGCGAGGGTCCGCAGCGTCGACCCCGAGGTGGACGTCCGCGAGTATCAGGCGAGCGCGCTCACCGTCGGCGAGATCGCCGAGATGCTCAGCCCGTCGCTGTTCGGCGGGCGGCGGCTGCTCATCCTGCGCTCCGGCCAGGATGCCCGCAAGGACCTGGTCACCGCGCTGCTCGCGTACGCGAAGAACCCCGACCCGGAGGTTCAGCTGCTGGTGCTGCATCTGGGCGCTGCCAAGGGCAAGGCATTCGCCGACGGGCTGCGGGCGGCGGGCGCGACGGTGGTCCCGGCGGCGAAGCTCAAGGGGCACCGCGAGCGGGTGGCCTTCGTCCGCGACGAGATTCGCCGGGCCGGTGGCAAATGCACCGACGACGCCGCCGAGGCGCTGATCGCGGCGGTCGGCAACGACCTGCGCGAGCTGGCCGCCGCCTGCTCCCAACTGATCGCCGACACCGACGGGCGGATCAGCGCCGACACGGTCTCCCGCTACTACCGGGGTCGGGTCGAGGTGACCGGCTTCACGGTGGCGGACGCCACCATGGTCGGCGACGTGCCGGCGGCTCTGGAGGCGCTGCGCTGGGCCCTGCACGTCGGGGTCGACCCGGTGCCCATCGCCGACGCCCTGGCCGACGGGGTGCGCACGGTGGCCCGGGTGGCGTCGGCCGGGCGGGGCAACCCGTACCAGCTCGCCAGCAGTCTCGGCATGCCGGCCTGGAAGATCGAGCGGGCGCAGCGACAGGGGCGCGGCTGGACGCCTGAGGGCCTGGTCCGGGCCATGCAGGTCGCCGCCGAGTGCAACGCGGCCGTCAAGGGCGGCTCGGACGATCGGGCGTACGCCCTGGAGCGTGCCGTCTTTTCGGTCGCGGCAGCCCGGCAGGGCAGCGGCCGGTGACCGGGCCGAACCGTACGGCGTGGGCCACCATCCCCGCCGATGAGGAGCGTTACCGGCCGCTCTACGCCCGGCTCCTCAACCTGCGGTTCGTCAACCCCGGCGGGGTGCTCTGCTTTCTCTTCTTCGAGGGCACCATCGCGCTGGCCGCACTGCTCGCCCTCGCCGAGCTGGTCACCTGGTGGTCCGTGCTGGTGCTGCCGGCCGTGGTGGCGGTGATGGTCAAACTCAACGACATGGTGGCCGCGATCGTGGTCCGCTCCGCCGCGCTCGTGCCCGAGCAGGAACGGGATCGCTTCCGCCGCCAGATGGAGCCGGTTGTCGGCCGGGCCCGGGTGGAGTGGATCTCGCACAGCGTCACCGGCGTGGTGATCGACGCCGATCCGGCGCGGCCTGTTCGCCCGGACCGGGCGGACCGACCGACGCCAGCGACCGAGGCTGGACACACGGAAGCCCCGGACCGGAGTCCGGGGCTTTCCGAATAGGTCTGACGGTGAGTCGTCAGGCGGAGAGAGCCACCACGCGCTTGGCGATCGCGGACTTGCGGTTCGCGGCCTGGTTGGAGTGGATCACGCCCTTGCTGACGGCCTTGTCCAGCTTGCGCGAGGCGTCCTGCATCAGCGCGGTGGCCTTCTCGACGTCACCGGCCTCAGCAGCCTCGTTGAACTTCCGGACGGCGGTCTTCAGCGACGACTTGACCGACTTGTTGCGCAGCCGGGCCTTCTCGTTCTGCCGGTTGCGCTTGATCTGGGACTTGATGTTCGCCACGCGACAGCCTCGTCTTGATAGCTCGGGTTGGTCAGCTTATGCGCGGGATGACGAACATGCGTCATCGCTGCGCGAAGAGCCAGGTTACCAGGTCGCCCGGGACGAGCCAAAACGGCCGGCCACCGCGCGGCCGAACGCGTCGATCACCCGGCCCATCGAGGACAAGTTTACGCCCCGGCCGGTCACCGCCAGCCCTGGCGGTGGGCGAGCCAGTCGAGTGCCTGCTCGCCACTCCACCGCTGGTGCGCGGGCAGATGCGGCGAGGCCGTCACCGGCGCTGCCGCGGCGCCGGTGAGGTAGTAGCCGGCCAATGCGGCCAGGGTGGCGTCCAGCGCGTCCGGGGGTGCGCCCGCGGTCACCGGGTGCGCGGCGAAGAGCCGGTCCGCGTCCAGGCCGCCGGCGTACGCGGTGATCAGCAGGCCGGCCAGATCGAACCAGGCCGGCCCGTGGCAGACCCAGGTCCAGTCGCAGAACCAGGCCCGGCCGTCCGCACCGATGAGCACGTTGTCCACCCGCAGGTCGCCGTGGATCAGGCCGGTCACACCGGCGGCGTACCGGGGGAGGCGGGACTCCAGCGCCACCAGCTCGGGCAGCCGGTCCCGCAGGGGCGGCGGCAGCACCGGCGACGGCTCCCGACCGGCCGCGACCTCCTCCCACCAGAGGATGTCCGACCGGGCCAGGTCGGCCAGGTGCGGCAGGCCGAGTGCGGTCAGCTCGACCGGCGGGTCGGCCAGCGCGGCGGCGACCTCGGCGTACCCGGCGAGCGTGGCGTCCAGCTCGGCCGGCACCCAGGGCAGCTGCGGCGTGTGGCCGTCGACGGCGTCGGTGCACAGCACGAACCAGCCGGCCTCGGACAGCGTCCACCGGGGGCGGGGCGCCGGCAGACCGGCCGGCAGCCGGTCGAGGATCGCGGCCTCCCGGGCGTACCAGTCGACCAGGTGCGGTTGCTCGGCGGCGGGTGCGGCCTTGACGAAGACCCGGCCCCCGTCGGCGGTGCCGAGCACGGCGGCGAAGCCCCGGGTGAAGCCCGCGCCGGCGACCCGGGCGGTGACCACCGGCGCGCCGAGCCGGTCGGCGATCGCGTCCCGCAGCGCCGCCGGCAACGACGGCCACGACGGGCGCAGCGCACTCGCGTGGTACGGGACCGGAGGCAACGGGGTGGGGGACGACACCCCACCATGCTGCCCCGGGGTACGTGCGCGGCGTGCGGCGACACTGCGAGACTGCCAAGCCATGAGGACCGAGGACTTCTGGCAGCTGATCGACCAGGCCCGTGCCGGCGGTGGGGGAGAACCGGGTCCGGTCGCCGCGCGGGCTGTCGCGCTGCTCGCCGAGCGTGACCCGGAGGACATCGTCGGATACGCCCGGCACCAGACGCGGGTGCTGGCCGCCTCGCACAAGGCGGATCTCTGGGGAGCGGCGTACCTGATCAACGGGGGTGCCTCGGCGGACGGCTTCGAGCACTTCCGGGGCTGGCTGATGACCCAGGGCCGGGCGGTCTTCGCGCGCGCGGTCACCGACCCGGACTCGCTGGCCGAGCTGCCCCAGGTGCGGGCCGCCTCGCTCAGCGGCGAGGAGTTCTCCGCCGAGCACATGTTGGCGGTGCCCTGGGACGCGTACCGCAAGGCCACCGCGGCGGAACTGCCGGCGGACCGGGAGCCGGTGCGCGCGCCGGACCTCAACGACTTCTGGGACTTCGACGACGAGGAGGAGGCCCGCCGCCGGCTGCCCCGGCTGGCCGCGCTCTTCGTTGAGCCGCCGATGGAGTGAGCTGTTGGGCGGTTCGGCGCCCAGTGCCGGGGTCGCGGGGTAGGGAGGATCGCCCGCGCAGCGGACGCACCCCGGCGGCGTGGGAGCATAGAGGGGGTCGGCGGCGCGCCGGCCTGCTCACGTCAGCCGACCAGAACGGACCGCTGTGCCACCGAAGCTCGATCCCGGCGCGAACGCTCCTGGTGCCACCGACCCCGGTCGCATCCGGAACTTCGGCATCATCGCCCACATCGATCACGGGAAGTCGACCCTGGCCGACCGGATGTTGCAGCTCACCGGCGTGGTCGACCCCCGGCAGATGCGCGCCCAGTACCTGGACCGGATGGACATCGAGCGCGAGCGCGGCATCACCATCAAGAGTCAGGCCGTCCGGATGCCGTGGACCATCCGCGAGGGCGACCGGACCGGCGAGCACGCGGTGCTCAACATGATCGACACCCCGGGGCACGTCGACTTCACCTACGAGGTGTCCCGGTCGTTGGCCGCCTGCGAGGGTGCCGTGCTGCTGGTCGACGCCGCGCAGGGCATCGAGGCGCAGACCCTGGCCAACCTCTACCTGGCCCTTGAGAACGACCTGCGCATCATCCCGGTGCTCAACAAGATCGACCTGCCGGCCGCCCAGCCGGAGAAGTACGCCGAGGAGTTGGCGCACCTGATCGGCGGCGACCCTGCCGACTGCATCCGGGTCTCCGGCAAGACCGGCGAGGGGGTTCCGTACCTGCTCGACGAGATTGTCCGGCAGTTCATCCCGCCGGTCGGTGACGCCGAAGCGCCCGCCCGGGCGATGATCTTCGACTCGGTGTACGACGTCTACCGCGGCGTGGTCACCTACGTGCGGGTCATCGACGGCCGGATCAGCGCCCGGGACCGGATCAAGATGATGTCCACCGGGGCGGTACACGAACTGCTGGAGATCGGCGTCATCTCGCCGGAGATGGTGAAGGCCGAGGCGCTCGGTGTCGGCGAGGTCGGTTACCTGATCACCGGCGTGAAGGACGTCCGGCAGTCCCGGGTCGGTGACACGGTCACCATCAACAGCCGGCCGGCGTCCGAGGCGCTGGGTGGCTACAAGGACCCGAAGCCGATGGTCTACTCCGGCCTCTATCCGATCGACGGGTCCGACTACCCCAACCTGCGTGAGGCGCTGGACAAGCTCAAGCTCAACGACGCCGCGCTGGACTACGAGCCGGAGACCTCCGGGGCGCTCGGCTTCGGCTTCCGCTGCGGCTTCCTCGGCCTGCTCCACCTGGAGATCATCCGGGAGCGGCTGGAGCGCGAGTACAACCTCGACCTGATCTCCACCGCGCCGAACGTGGTCTACCGGGCGATCACGGACGACGGCGAGGAAATCGTCGTCACCAACCCCAGCGAGTACCCGACCGGCAAGATCGCCGAGGTGTACGAGCCGGTGGTCCGGGCCACCGTGCTGACGCCCAACGACTACGTGGGCGCGGTGATGGAGCTGTGCCAGGGCCGCCGCGGCAGCCTGCTCGGCATGGACTACCTCTCCGCCGACCGGGTCGAGCTGCGCTACACGCTGCCCCTCGCGGAAATCATCTACGACTTCTTCGACCAGTTGAAGAGCCGGACCAAGGGCTACGCCTCGCTGGACTACGAGCCCTCCACCGAGCAGGCATCGGACCTGGTGAAGGTGGACATCCTGCTGCACGGCGAGCCGGTGGACGCGTTCAGCGCCATCGTGCACAAGGACAAGGCGTACAACTACGGCGTCACCATCGCCGCCAAGCTGCGCACCCTGATCCCGCGCCAGCAGTTCGAGGTGCCGATCCAGGCGGCCATCGGCAGCCGGGTCATCGCCCGGGAGACCATCCGGGCGATCCGCAAGGACGTGCTCGCCAAGTGCTACGGCGGTGACATCAGCCGTAAGCGCAAGCTGCTGGAGAAGCAGAAGGAAGGCAAGAAGCGGATGAAGATGGTGGGCCGGGTCGAGGTGCCGCAGGAGGCCTTCATCGCCGCCCTCTCCTCCGACTCCGGTGACGGCAAGGCCGCCGGCAAGAAGTGACCCCGACGCCGGTCCGCCGGCGCTGACTCACGAGAACCGCCGGTACGCCGGCGCTGACTGACGAGAACGGCCGGTGCCCCGGCCGGGCCGGTCGCCACGATCAGGCGCACGGCCGGGGGCACCGGCCGTCGCCGTGTCCGGATCCCGGTGGCCCGTCGCCTGCCGCCCGCCGTGGGCAGAGCGCCAGCACGGCCTGGCGGCTGGCGGCGGGGCTTGCTCGCGACAGGGCGCGCTGGCGACAGACGGCTGACGGCTGGCGGCTGGTGAAGAAAATTTTCTCCCGCCTCGCCGTGCGGTGGGCGACCCGACGAGATGGCCTTCTACCTGGTTGGACGCGCTCCCGTGCCAATCGACGCACCCGACCGGCATTGACGTGTGCCGCTCTCCGTTGAGAGTGAGTCGGTTTGGATTTCTGGTGGGTCGGGAACTTAGCGGTCACGACAGGAAGCACACATTGTGTGTCAGACATTCTTTGAAGGAGGGCGATCGTGGAGCTCACCGTGTGGGGCATCATCACTGCGCTTGTTGTTGGTCTCATCATCGGGGCCCTGGGCCGCCTGGTCGTCCCGGGCCGGCAGAACATGCCCATGTGGCTGCACATGCTGATCGGCGTCGGCGCGGCCCTGCTGGGCACGGTACTGGCGCGAGCCATCGGCATCGCGACGGAGACCAGCGGGATCGACTGGGGTGAGCTGCTGGTGCAGGTCGTCGTGGCGGCCATCGCGGTCGCGCTGGTGGCAGGTGTGGGTAGCCGCCGCAGCGTCACCCGATAACACCCCCCAACATCACCTCGTACCACCGCAACACTTCCGATGGGCGCCCGGCCAACAGGTCGGGCGCCCATCGGCGTTCACCCGGCCGCCCGGGTGACCGCGTCGCGCGATGGCCTCAAGATCCTCGCATTTTCGCCGAAAGTGCTGTCTCAACCCGTTGGGAGGCAGCACTTTCGGCGATGTTGCGCGGATCTTGCTGCATCTCCCGAGAGGCCGGTTGCCGCGGGAGAGCGGTCGCCGGTGGAACACGTCCGTGTATGCCTGATCGTGATCCTCTGGTGGGCAAAGTCGGTTTGGAATTTCGGTGGATCGGGCACTTAGCGGTCACGACAGGAAGCGCACGTTGTGCGTCAGACATTCTTTGAAGGAGGGCGACCGTGGAGCTCACCGTGTGGGGCATCATCACTGCCATCGTTGTTGGTCTCATCGTCGGCGCGCTGGGCCGCCTGGTCGTCCCAGGCCGGCAGAACATGCCGATCTGGCTGCACCTGCTGATCGGCGTCGGCGCGGCCCTGCTGGGAACGGTGCTGGCGCGGGCCATCGGCATCGCGACCGAGACCAGCGGGATCGACTGGGCCGAGCTGCTGGTGCAGGTCGTGGTGGCCGCGATTGCGGTCGCGCTGGTGGCTGGCGTGGGTCGCCGCCGCAGCGTCACCCGATAACGACCTGGCATCACCTACGACCACCGCACTACTGAAAGAAGCGCCCGGCCATCGGCCGGGCGCTTCTTCGTGCTGAAGTGCCCGACTTCGGCCTGATGCCACGGTCCCTTTCGCCGATCCGCTGCGGTACGGTCGCCTCGCTCCGTCGATGCGCCCACTGTCGTAAAGGAATTCTTCGTACTAGGGTGCGGCGTGGAAGGTTAGTTCCAGGCGGCGCGAGGGGAGAAGTGGCGTGAACAGGTGGAAGCGGCTGGCCCCGGTCACTGCCGTAGTGGCCTCGGCCGCGATGGTGCTGACCGGCTGCGGCGGGGGCTCCGATGACGACGCGGCCGACAACAGCAAGCTCACGGTCTGGATGATGGGCGAGGGCGGCGACGCGCAGAACGCCTTCCTCGACGGAGTCGAGACCGAGTTCCGGCAGAAGCACCCCGACACCGACGTGGTGGTGCAGTACCTCCCGTGGCTCGAGGCGCCCAAGAAGTTCCAGGCCGCGCTCGCCGGCGGTGAGGGACCGGACATCACCGAGCTGGGCAACACCGAGACCCAGGGCTGGGCTGCCCAGGAGGCGCTCGCCGACGTGAGCGGGCGGATGGGTGGCTGGACCGACGGCAAGGACCTGCTGCCCGACCTCGTCCGCAACGCGCAGCTCGACGGCAAGCAGTACGGCGTGCCCTGGTACGCCGGCGTCCGGGCCATCTACTACCGCACCGACTGGTTCGCCGAGGCGGGCGTGCAGCCGCCGAAGACCTGGGACGAGCTGGTCAGCGCGGCCAAGGCCGTGCAGGCCAAGAAGCCGGGCACCTACGGCATCGCGTTGCCGGGCAACTCCGAGCTGCCGTTCTACTCCTTCCTCTGGGGGGCCGGCGGTGAGATCGCCAGCAACCAGGGCGGCACCTGGAAGTCCGGCTACACCACCCCCGAGGCGCAGCGGGCGGTCAAGTTCTGGACCGACCTGGTGACCGTGCACAAGGTGGCTCCGCCGGCGGCGGCGGGCTGGAACGAGATCGACGCCCGCACCCAGTTCGCCACCGGCAAGGCCGCGATGGCCTTCGCCGGCAGCTGGCAGCAGGGTGCCATCAAGAAGGACAACCCCGAGATCGAGAAGGTCTGGGGTACGTTCCCGATCCCCGGCCCCGACGGCAAGGCGGCACCCGCTTTCGCCGGTGGCTCGGACCTGGCGATCTGGAAGGACAGCGAGCGCCAGGACCTGGCCTGGGACTACCTGACCGTGCTGCTGAACAAGAAGAACTCGCAGAGCTTCGCGAGCAGCCTCGGCTTCTTCCCGGTCTACCAGGACCTGGTCGCCGGTGACACGTACGCCAACGACAAGATCATGGCGGCGTTCGCCACCACCATGCAGAACACCAAGCTCACGCCGCTCACCCCGAAGTGGGTGGAGGTCAGCCGGACGAAGACGGTGACCCAGGCGATGAACAGCTCGGTCATGAAGGGTCAGAAGACGGTCGAGAAGGCTACCGCCGATGCGGCCGGTGAGATGGAAAGCATCCTCAACGCCAAGTGACCACGCTGACCGAGGCGCCGGAGGCCGCTGCCGCGCGGGAGACCCCCGCGCGGCGGCGCCGCCCGGTGGACCGCCTGCCCTACCTGCTGCTCCTGCCCGCACTGGTGATCATCGGTGTGCTGCTGCTCTGGCCGCTCGGCCAGGTGGTGACGATGTCCTTCTACCGGCTGAACAACGTCCGGCAACTGCGCGGCGACCGGGAGTGGCCATGGGTGGGGCTGGGCAACTACACCGAGATCCTCTCGGATCCGTTCTTCCTGACCGTGCTGCGCAACACGGTCCTGTTCGCCGCGGCCAACGTGCTGCTCACGATGGTTCTCGGCACCCTGGTCGGGCTGCTGCTCAACCGGCTCGGCCGCAAGATGGCCACCTTCGTGGCCAGCTGCGTGATGCTCGCCTGGGCCACCCCGGCGCTGACCGGCACGATCGTCTGGAAGTGGATCTTCGACGACACGAGCGGCCTGGTCACCTGGCTGTTCAACGCGCTGCCGGACGGCCTCTCCAACGGACTGTTCGGCCGCAGTGACTGGACCGGCTACGGCTGGTTCAACTCGCCACTGCTCTTCTTCGCCATCCTCACCCTGGTGGTGGTCTGGCACTCGTTCCCGTTCATCGCGGTGAGCGTGCTCGCCGGCCTGAAGAGCGTGCCGAGCGAGCTGCACGAGGCGGCCCGGGTGGATGGCGCCAGCCCTTGGCGGGGGTTCTGGAAGATCACCTTCCCGCTGCTGCGCCCGGTCTTCGGGATCCTGATCGTGCTCTCCACCATCTGGGACTTCAAGGTCTTCACCCAACAGTTCGTGCTGGCTGGCGGCACCCAGGACCGGCCGACGTTCATGCTCTCCATCTACTCCTACGCGGAGGCGTTCTCGCCGCCGCCGAAGTACGGCCTCGGTGCGGCCATCGCGGTGATCCTCACGCTGATCCTGCTCGTGGTCACCGGCTTCTACGTGCGGATGGTGCTCAAGCAGGAGGACGAGTAGTGAAGAAGGTCGCCCTCAACGCCGCCGGGCTGCTGGTCGCGCTCTTCGCGGCCTTCCCCGTCTACTGGATGATCTCCACCTCGCTGAAGCCGAGCAGCGAGATCTTCTCGGCCACCCCGCAGCCGGTGCCGACCCACCCGACGCTGACGCACTACCGGGAGATCCTGACCGGCAACCTCATCCCCGGCGTGAGCTTCTTCGACTTCTTCCTCAACAGCGCGCTGGTGGCGGTCTCGACGGTGGTGCTCAGTGGCCTGGTCGCGCTGCTCGCCGCGACGGCGGTCGCCCGGTTCCGGTTCAAGCTGCGGACCAGCTTCCTGATCATGCTGCTGGTGGTGCAGATGATCCCGCTGGAGGCGTTGGTCATCCCGCTGTTCCTGATGATCCAGCGGCTCGGGCTCTACAACACCCTGCCCAGCCTGATCCTCACGTACCTCGGCTTCTCGCTGCCGTTCGCGGTCTGGATGCTGCGGGGCTTCGTCGCGGCCGTGCCCAAGGAACTGGAGGAGGCGGCGGCCATCGACGGGGCCACCCGGGCCCAGACCTTCCGCCGGATCCTCTTCCCGCTGGTGGCGCCCGGCCTGGTGGCCACCAGCATCTTCTCCTTCATCACCGCGTGGAACGAGCTGATCTTCGCGCTGACGTTCATCAACGACCAGGGTCGCTACACCCTGCCGGTGGCGATGACCTTCTTCTTCGGCCGGGACGACACCAACTGGGGGCCGGTGATGGCCGCCTCCACCCTGTTCACCCTGCCGGTCATCATCTTCTTCCTGCTGGTGCAACGACGGATGGTCTCCGGCCTGGTCGCCGGCGCCGTCAAGGGCTGACCAGGGCAGGCAACGTCGGGGCTGACCGGACCGCGTGCGGCCCAGGCCGTTTGGGCCGCCACGCCGCGTCGAGTGCGGGTATCGGCGGGCGCGTCGGGCGCAGCGCCGCCACTAGGCTGACCGTCATGACGGGCAGGGTGGCAGCGGTGAACCTCGGCGTGGTGACCGAGGCGGAGTGGGCCGGCGACGCGAGCGGTCGCAGCGGCATCGACAAGCGACCGGTCGACGGGCCGGTGCCGCTGCTCGCCGGTGGCCTGGTCGGCGACTTCATCGCCGAGCGCGCCCACCACGGCGGGCCGGACAAGGCCGTCTACGCGTACGCCGAGGAGGACGCCGCGTGGTGGTCCGCGGAGATCGGCCGCGCCGTCCGGCCCGGCGGCTTCGGTGAGAACCTCACCACCTACGCGGTCGACGTGACCGGGGCGGTGATCGGCGAGCAGTGGGCGATCGGCACGGCGGTGCTCCAGGTGACCATGCCGCGTACCCCCTGCACCACGTTCGCCGGCTTCTGGGGGATGCCCGACCTGATCCGGCGCTTCACCGTGCGTGCCACCCCGGGGGCATACCTGCGGGTGCTGCGCGAGGGGGAGGTGGGCGCCGGCGACCCAATCGAGGTCGTGGAGCGGCCGGCGCACGGGGTGACCATCGGCGAGGTGTTCCGGGCGACCAGCCTGGAGCCGGAGTTGCTGCCCCGGCTGCTCGACGCGGAGGACCTGCCGGTGGCGATCAGGGAGAAGGCCCGCCGCCGCCTCGCCAGCCGCGCCTGACCGACCACCGACCGCGCCTGAGGGCCGGCCGTGCCTGACACTTGGCTGCCCTCGGGGCGGTTCACCCTTGCTCCGTCCGACCGCGCACGCCCCGAAGCGGCGCTCGTCAGGACGTCGCGGCCGACTGCCCGCTGCGGGTGCCCTGCCTCGTGTCGTGCCCGGGGCGGGGGGTCAGCACCTGA
The DNA here is from genome assembly GCF_042897975.1 of Micromonospora sp. NPDC000668. Classification (NCBI taxonomy): domain Bacteria; kingdom Bacillati; phylum Actinomycetota; class Actinomycetes; order Micromonosporales; family Micromonosporaceae; genus Micromonospora; species Micromonospora sp. NPDC000668. Next base: position 1,947,392 of record NZ_JBIAYP010000001.1, on the reverse strand, counting down.
GGGCCGGCCTTGGTGATCGCGACGGTGTGCTCGGAGTGGGCCGTGCGCGAGCCGTCCGCGGACCGGATCGTCCACCCGTCCTTGTCATATTTGATCTTGTCGGTGCTGTGGCAGAACCACGGCTCGATTGCGATCGTCAGACCGGGCTTGAGCTTCATGCCCCGGCCGGGGCGGCCGTCGTTGGCCACGTGTGGGGCCTCGTGCATGGTGCGGCCGATGCCGTGCCCGCCGAATTCGGCGTTGACCTGGTAGCCGTAGCGGCGGGCGACCTCGCCGATGGCGGCGGAGATGTCGCCGAGCTGATTGCCCAGCCGTGCGGCGTCGATCCCGGCCTCCAGCGCGGCCTCGGTGGCCTCGATCAGCTTCAGGTCATCCGGGGAGGGGGTGCCGATGACGGCGGACAGTGCGGAGTCGGCGACCCAGCCGTCGATCCCGACCGCCATGTCGATGCTCAGCAGGTCACCGTCGCGCAGGGCGTAGTTGTGCGGCAGGCCGTGCAGCACGGCGTCGTTGACCGAGAGGCACAGGACGTTGCGGAACGGGCCGCGACCGAACGACGGTGTGTAGTCCCAGTAGCAGGACTCGGCGCCACGCTCCTTGATCCGGCGACGGGCGTGGTGCTCGAGGTCCATCAGGTTGACCCCGACGGCGGCGACCTCCCGCAGCTCCGCCAGCAGCTCGCCGACGAACTGGCCGGTCACGGCCATCCGTTCGATCTCCTCAGGGGACTTAAGCTCGATCACGATCAACCCTTCCCTCTTCGTAGCGGTATATTTATACCACGCTGGTCGGCGCGCAGGCCGGTGGGCGTTGCCGGTCCGAGAAGGCGGATCTATCCTGCTGACATGGTTCGCCCACCGCTCACACCTGAACAGATCGCAGCGGGGCAACGTCTCGGGGCGGCGCTTCGGGTCGCCCGAGGTGGTCGCAGCCCCGTCGAGGTGGCCTTGGCGGCCGGCATCTCACCGGAGACGCTGCGCAAGATCGAGGTGGGCCGGCTCCCGGCACCCGCGTTCGGCACGGTGGTCTGCCTCAGCGAGGTCCTCGGCGTCGCGCTCAGCGACCTGGCCGAGGTGTGGCTGGCCGACCTGCGCCTCCGCGAAGCGTCCTAACCGCGGGCCGGCCGCGCCGAAGGGCCGGCCGGGCGGCGGATGCGCAAGAGCCCCCGACATCGGCGATGTCAGGGGCTCTCGGCTAACGACTCAGCGAAGCCAGGGGATGTTGCGGTCCAGCAGGCCGCGCTCCTTGAGCTCCTTGCGCAGCGGGATCTCGTCGTCGACGTACCCGTCCCAGTTGATGCCCCAGTAGTTGGCGGTGTGGGTGCCCTCACCGATCAGCTGGCGCTGCACCGGCGTGCGGTTGCGGTACCACTCGCCGTTCAGGTCCGGGTGCAGCTCGTCCAGCGGGCGGATCCACCGGTAGGTGTAGCCCACGAAGAGCATCTTGCGGGTGATGGTCGACAGGTTCGTCGACCGGGAGTGCCACTGCCGGCGGTCGAAGATGAACGCGTCGCCCGGCTTGGCGGTGATCTCCACCGTGCCCTCCGGGTCGGGGTTGTGCACGCTGAGGTCCTTGGGCCGGTCCAGCGAGTTCCACAGGTGGCTGCCCGGGATGACCTTGGTGGCGCCGCGACCGGTCTCGGAGAGGTCGGAGAGCACGTACGCGACCTTCAGCGAGAACATCGGCCGGGGCAGGTTCGGGTCCATCGTCTCCGGGTCGGAGTTCTGCCGGTACCCGTCCTGGTGCCAACCCCAGTACGGCTTCTCCGGCTCGGCGGCCGGCGGAGTGACGTCCAGGTGGTTGTGGTGGGTGTAGATGTTCCAGCCGGCCAGCCCCCACATGTACGGGAAGGCGATCGGGTGGGTGAGCAGCTCACCGAAGAGCTCGTCGCGCTCCAGGAAGCCCAGCAGGTGCAGGGTGCCGTCCTTCTTGGTGGTGCCCTTTGCCTGCTCCTCCGCGTAGACGCGGTCGACCGCCGCCTCCAGCGCCGCCCGGTGGTCCTCCGTCAGGACGTTGCGCAGCAGGAGGAAGCCCTGCTCGTGAAACTCCTTGCGGTCAGTGTCGCTGATCGGTTCGTAGCCGGTCCGGTCGCCGTAATCGAACACCGCGTCGTACCCCTCCCCATGAGGTGAAACCATTTCTGGCACAGGCCGCCGATCGTAACGCGATCACCTTGGCAGCGGGGAGTGCGCATGACAGGAATGGACCTCAGCCGGACCATGCGCAGCGGAGCCACTCCGTAGAGTCAGGTTTCCGCGATAAATAGCGGCGTTTGTTGGCTGTTGTCCGATTGTGCGGTGACTGCCGGTTAAGAGATCCGGGCCGCTCACCCCTCGGCGAACACCTCGGCCACCACCTGACCGGCCGCGCTCTGCTCACCGGTCACCCGGCCCCAGGTGCCGTCCCGGGCGGTCCACTCCAGGTCGCCGAAGCGGACCCGCTTCACCCCGTGGTCCTGGGCGTGCGAGACCAGCCAGTGCGCGTACCGCCAGCCGTCGCGCTGGTCGCCCGCGGTCACCGCCAGCCCGGTCTGGCCTGCCGTGTCCGTGCCCGACAACCCCCAGTCCAGCACCAGGTTGCGGGTCAGTTGGGCGGCCGCTGCCGCGCCGTGCATCACCGGGGTACGCCCCACCGTGCAGGCGACCGCCCCGGTGACGTCGCCCAGTAGCGCCCGGCTGAGCACCTCGGAGTCGTCGGCCCACTTCTGGTACGCCTCGGGGAACGCCGAGCGCTGCACCCGCTGGGCGGCGTCGGTGACCCGCATCTTCTCCCAGCCGCGCACCTTCTTCAGTGCCGCGTAGAACCGGTTCGCCGCGTAGCGCGGGTCGCGGATCTGTGTCGGCGTGCCCCAGCCCTGGCTCGGACGTTGCTGGAACAGGCCGACCGAGTCACGGTCGCCATCGGCGAGGTTGCGCAGCCCGGACTCCTGGTACGCGGTGGCCAGCGCGACCACCACGGCCCGCTCCGGCATCCCGCGCTGTGCGCCGATCGCCGCGATGGTCGCCGCGTTGGCCATCTGGTCGGCGTCCAGGGCGACCCGGCCGTCGGCTTGGACCGTGCATTTCCGGGTCGCCAGTGGTAGCTGCAGACGGTCCCCGACCTGCCGCACGACGAGCCAGACTGCGATCACGGCGACGAGGATGAGAACCACCCCGCCCGCCACGGCTGCACGAGTTCGCACCCACACCCCCAGATCGACAGTCCGCCAAGCGTACGTCCCCGATGGCGTCGTCCGGGTCGTCCGACCGGTTCACGCCCGAGGGGAGCGGGGAAGGCCAGAGTGACGTTCCCCGCCGTCGGCAGGACAAACCGGCTAATCCGCGGCGGGTACCCAGCTGGCGTCCCGCTTCTCCCGGAACGCGGTGACCCCTTCGCGTCCCTCGTCGCCGAGGAAGTAGCCGGTCGACAGCGCCGACAGTCGGGCCAGTTCGCCGCGCAGCTCGGCGGTGCCCGGCCGGCGCAGCAGGTCCTTCGCGCCGGCCAGCGCGCCGGGCGCGCCGCGCACCAGCGAGTCGCAGTACCGACGTATCGCCGCGTCCAGCCCGTCCGCCGGGACGGCGGCGGTGACCAGGCCGATCTCGGCGGCCCGCCGGCCGTCGAAGGTGTCCCCGGTCAGGTACAACTCGGCGGCGGCGCGCGGGTGCAGCCGGGGCAGCACGGTCGCCGAGATGACCGCGGGGATCACCCCGATCCGCACCTCGGTGAAGGCGAACGTCGCCTCGTCGGCGCAGACCGCGAGGTCGGCGGCCGCGATCAGGCCCAACCCGCCGGCCCGCGCCGGCCCCGCCACCCGGGCCAGCACCGGCTTGGGGCACTCCCAGAGCGCGGCGAGCACCTCGCCCAGCATCCCGGCCGGCACCGTCCCGCTGGCGTACGCCAAGGCGGTCTCCTTCAGGTCCGCACCTGAGCAGAAGACCGGGCCGGTGTGGTCCAGCACGATCACCCGGACCGCCTCGTCGGCGACCGCGTCGGCCAGCCCACCCAGCAGCTGGGTCATCAGGGCTGTGGAGAGTGCGTTGCGGTTGTGCGGGCTGTCCAGGGTGAGGGTGGTCACCCCGCGGGCCGTGGCGACCCGCACGAGGACGTCGGGAGAGGTCATGCCGGGCACACTAGTGGCCATGCCCGGCGTCCTTCCAGATGGTGAGACCGTCCCCGTCGACGGATCGCTGCCCGCCACCGCCACCGCCGCGGTCGGCCAGCGCGGCTTCGGCGTGTACGTGCACGTGCCCTTCTGCGCCAGCCGCTGCGGCTACTGCGACTTCAACACCTACACGGCGAGCGAGCTGGGCGGCGGTGCCAGCCGTGAGGGGTACGCCGACACGGTGCTGGCCGAGCTGGCGCTCGCCGCCCGGGTGCTCGGTGACAGCCCACCGCCGCGGGTCGACACGGTCTTCGTGGGCGGTGGCACGCCCACCCTGCTCCCCGCCGACGACCTGGCCCGCATCCTCGACGGCATCGACCGCACCTGGGGGCTCGCCGCCGACGTCGAGGTGACCACCGAGGCCAACCCGGAGTCGGTCACCCCGGAATCGCTGAAGCTGCTGCGGGCAGCCGGCTACACCCGGATCTCGCTCGGCATGCAGTCCGCCTCCCCGGGGGTGCTGGCGATCCTCGACCGCAGGCACAGTGCCGGCCGGGCCACCGCCGCCGCCCTGGAGGCGCGCGACGCCGGGTTCGAGCACGTCAACCTGGACCTGATCTACGGCACTCCGGGGGAGCGGGCCGAGGACTTCGCCGCCTCGCTGGACCAGGTGGTGGCCGCCGGGGTGGACCACGTCAGCGCGTACGCCCTGATCGTGGAGGACGGCACCCGGCTGGCCGCCCGAATGCGTCGCGGTGAGCTGCCGTACCCCAGCGACGACGTCGCCGCGGACCGCTACCTGGCTGCGGAGGCCGCCCTCGACGCGGCCGGCCTGTCCTGGTACGAGGTCTCCAACTGGGCCCGCACCGACGAGGCCCGGTGCCGGCACAACCTGCTCTACTGGACCGGCGCGGACTGGTGGGGGCTCGGCCCCGGGGCGCACAGCCACGTCGGCGGGGTGCGCTGGTGGAACGTCAAGCACCCGTCGGCGTACGCCCAGCGGTTGGCCGCCGGCGCGTCGCCCGGCCTGGCCCGGGAGGTGCTCACCGTCGACGAGGCGCACATGGAGGACGTCATGCTCCGGCTGCGGCTCGCCACCGGGTTGCCGCTGGCGGTGCTCGACGCCACCGGCCGGGCCGGCGCCGAGCGGGCGCTGGCCGGCGGCCTGCTGGCCGCCCCGGAGTACGCGGCCGGCCGGGCGGTGCTCACCCTGCGCGGCCGGCTGCTCGCCGACGCCGTGGTCCGCGACCTGCTGCCCTGACCGTCGCGCCGCCCCCCGGTCGGCGCGACGGTGTGCCGGACCGGCCGGGGGAGCGGCCGGCCTGGATCACTTGATGAAGCTGCCGGAGAGCGGGTAGCGGTAGAGCTGGCCCTCGTTGGCCTTGATCCCGGCGATGATGCCGAACACGGCGCCGAGGATGATCGCCGCCGCGACCGGAATGAAGCCGATCACGATGCAGGAGAGCACCCAGCCGACCAGGCCGACGATCGACCAGATGAGCTGGAAGTTGAGCGCCGCCACCGCGTGCGCCCGAACCGTCGGGGACTGGTTGCCCCGGGCCAGCATCGCCACCAGCGGGCCGATCCAGCCGAGCACGCCGCCGCTGATGATCATCCCGGCGGCGCCGCCGAAGTGCGCGACCAGCGCCCAGGTCTTGTCCTCGTTGTTGGCGTAGCCGCCGCCGGGGCCGCCGTAGGCGCCACCGGGCGGATAGCCGCCAGGAGGGTAGCCCCCGGCTGGCGGATAGCCGCCCGACGGAGGGTAGCCACCCGACGGCGGTTGGTCACCAGTGGGCGGCGGATAGCCACCGGCCGGGGGATAGCCGCCCGGGCCGGGTGCCCCGGACAGTGGTGCGGTGGGTGGCTCGGCCGAGGCGCCCGGAGAGGGCGGCGGGGATGTCGGGTCCGTCGGGTATCCGCCGGGGTCTCCCGCGCCGGGAGGGCGAGGTGGTTCAGTCATGGATGTCACGGTAAGGGCCCGTGGCAACGCCGCACCAGAGCGACACCGCCGGGTCGGCCCGGCTGAACGGACAGCGACGACCTTGATCATCGCGCCGGCGGGTACGCCGACGTAGACTGGCACTCGTTACAGTCGAGTGCCAGGACGGTCCGCCGGCCCCACCGTGGCCGGCGGCCGACGTGCGACAGGAGGTGCGGAGGATGGGTCTCGACGACCGCAAGCTAGCCGTGCTCCGCGCCATCGTCGAGGACTACGTCTCCACCCAGGAGCCCGTCGGCAGCAAGGCGCTGGTCGAGCGGCACCAGCTCGGCGTCTCCCCGGCCACGGTCCGCAACGACATGGCCGTGCTGGAGGAGGAGGGCTACATCCGGCAGCCGCACACCAGTGCCGGCCGGGTGCCCACCGACCGCGGCTACCGCCTCTTCGTCGACCGGCTGTCCCGGGTCAAGCCACTCAGCCCGGCCGAGCGCCGGGCCATCGAGCGTTTCCTGGTCGGTGCGGTCGACCTCGACGACGTGGTGCACCGCACCGTGCGGCTGCTCGCCCAGCTGACCCGGCAGGTCGCCGTCGTGCAGTACCCGAGCCTGGCCCGATCCTCGGTGCGGCACCTGGAGCTGGTGCCGATCTCCACCACCCGGCTGATGCTCGTCATGATCGCCGACACCGGTCGGGTGGAGCAGCGGCTGGTCGAGCTGCCCGGGCCGGTGCCCGCCGACGACGTCACCGACCTGCGTCGGCTGGTCAACGAGAAGCTCGCCGGCGCCCGGCTGTCCGATACGCCGCCGCTGGTGCAGACGCTGGTCGAAGAGGCGCCGACCGAGCTGCGTCCGACGATGACCACCCTCGCCACGGTGTTGCTGGAGACGCTGGTCGAGCGGCACGAGGAGCGGATCGCGCTGGCCGGCACCGCCAACCTCACCCGGGGCGGCCTGCTCGACTTCCAGGGCTCTCTGCGCCCGATCCTCGAAGCGCTGGAGGAGGAGGTCGTGCTCCTCAAGCTCATCGGCGAGACCGAGCCGAGCACGACCCGGGTGCTGATCGGCGACGAGAACGAGTTCGACAACCTGCGCGCCGCCTCGGTGGTCAGCACCGGGTACGGCCCCGGCGCCACCATCGTGGGCGGCCTGGGGGTGCTGGGGCCCACCCGCATGGACTACCCCGGCAACATCGCCACGGTGCGCGCCGTGGCACGCTACGTGGGCGAGCTGCTGGCCCAGAACTGACCAGTCAGGGCCGACGGCCGGCTCCGGCCGACGACCGGCGCAACGCGAGACGAACATGAGGACACGGAACGCAGTGGCCAGGGACTACTACGGCATTCTCGGTGTGAGCCGGGAAGCCTCCGACGACGAGATCAAGCGCGCCTACCGCAAGCTGGCGCGCCAGTTCCACCCGGACGTCAATCCGGACCCGGAGGCACAGGAGAAGTTCAAGGACATCAACGCCGCGTACGAGGTCCTCTCGGACGACCGGAAGCGGCAGATCGTCGACCTGGGCGGCGACCCGCTCGCCCCCGGTGGTGGCGGCGGCGCTGGCGGTCCGGGCGGTCCGGGCGGGGCCGGCCCGTTCGTCGGTTTCCAGGACATCATGGACGCGTTCTTCGGCGGCGCGGCGGGTGGCGCCCGTGGCCCGCGTCCGCGGACCCGGCCGGGCGCCGACGCGATCCTGCGCCTGGAGCTGGACCTGCACGAGACGGCGTTCGGCGTCGAGGCGCCGATCACCGTCGACACCGCGGTGCTCTGCACCACCTGCTCCGGCGCCGGCACGGCCGCCGGCACCCACCTGGCCACCTGCGAGGCGTGCGGCGGTCGGGGCGAGGTGCAGTCGGTGCAGCGCACCTTCCTCGGCCAGGTGGTCTCCGCCCGGCCGTGCACCGTCTGCCAGGGCTACGGCACCACCATCCCGCACCCCTGCCCCACCTGCGCCGGCGACGGCCGGGTGCGTACCCGCCGCTCGCTGACCGTCAAGATCCCGGCCGGTGTCGAGGACGGCATGCGGATCAGGCTGGCCCAGCAGGGCGAGGTGGGCCCGGGTGGCGGCACCGCCGGTGACCTCTACGTGGAGATCCACGAGCGGCCGCACGACGTGTACTCCCGCAAGGGCGACGACCTGCACTGCCGGGTCACCGTGCCGATGACCGCGGCGGCACTGGGCACCCGACTGACCATCAAGACGCTGGACAGCGAGGAGACGGTCGACGTCAAGGCCGGCACCCAGCCGGCCAGCACCCTGCGGCTGCGCGCCCGGGGCGTGCCGCACCTGCGCGGCACCGGCCGGGGCGACCTCTACGTGCACCTGGACGTCCGAACGCCGACGAAGCTCGACCCGGACCAGGAGCGGATGCTGCGCGACTTCGCCAAGACCCGCGGCGAGGAGGTCGCCGAGCTGTCCAAGCAGGGCGGCTTCTTCTCCCGGATGCGCGACGCGTTCAACGGTCACGCCTGACCACTGCGGCTAGCCTGATCATCGTGTCCGCGCCGCTGTTCCTGGTCGAGTCCCTGCCCACCGCCGACGCGTTGACCCTCGACGGTCCCGAGGGGCACCACGCCGCCACCGTGCAGCGGTTGCGGGTCGGCGAGGAGTTGCTGCTCGCCGACGGCCGGGGCGGCACGGCCGCCGCCGTGGTCACCGCCGTCGGCCGGGGCAGCCTGGAGCTCACCGTCACCTCCCGGGGGTACGCGGACGCGCCCGTACCGCGGCTGGTGACCGTGCAGGGCATCGCCAAGGGCGACCGGGGTGAGCTGGCCGTGCAGGCGATGACCGAGGTCGGGGTCGACGAGATCGTGCCCTGGGCGGCGGCCCGTTCGGTGACCCAGTGGCGCGGTGACCGGGGCGTACGGGCCCGGGAGAAGTGGGTGGCCACCGCCCGGGAGGCGGCCAAGCAGGCCCGCCGGCCGTGGCTGCCGGTGGTGGCCGGTGCACCGGACGAGTCCACCGCCACGGTGGCCCGCCGGATCGCCGGTGCCGCCGCCGGGTTCGTGCTGCACGAGGAGGCCGAGGAGCGGCTGACCACGGCCGAGCTGCCGACCGCCGGGGAGATCGTCCTGGTGGTCGGCCCCGAGGGCGGCATCGACGCGGCCGAACTGACCGCGTTCCGCGCGGCCGGAGGCCGGCCGGTGCGGCTCGGGCCGGCGGTGCTGCGCACCTCCACGGCCGGGGTCGCGGCGCTCAGCGTGCTCGCCACCCGGCTCGGCCGCTGGTGACCGTCCGACAGCTGTACCCCGGCGGTCAGCTGCGCAGGTAGGAGGCGCCGTTGAGGTCGACGATGGTGCCGGAGGCCCACTCGGCCTGCGGCGACGCCAGCCAGTGCACCGCGGCGGCGATCTCCTCCGGCCGGGCCACCCGGTCGAACGGGCTCTGTGCGCGGATCGCCGCGCCGCTCTCGCCGCGCAGGTGCTCGGTGGTCATGTCGGTTGCCACGAAACCCGGCGCGACGGTGGCCACCGCGATGCCGTACGGCGCGAGCGCCACGGCGAGGGACTGGCCCAGCGCGTTCAGCCCCGCCTTGCTGGCGCCGTACGCCGGCTGCTGCGGCTCGCCGCGGAACGCGCCCCGGGACGAGACGTTGACGATCCGGCCGCCGCGCTCCCGCATGTGCTGGGCGGCGCACCAGATGACGTTGCCGGCACCGGTCAGGTTGGTCTCCAGCACCTGCCGCCAGCGCCGCTGCCACTGCTCGTAGGAGGCGCCGAAGATCGGGTGCGGGTCGTCCCGGTCGCCGTACACCCCGGCGTTGTTGACCAGCACGTCCAGCCCGCCGAGCAGCTCGGCGGCCCGGTCCACCATGGCCCGCACCGCGTCCGGGTCGGTGAGGTCGGCGCGGACCACCACGTGCCCCTCGCCGGGCAGCTGCGCGCGCAGCTCCTCGGCCGCGTCCGCCGAGTCGCGGTGGTGGATCGCCACCCGGTCGCCGCCGGCCGCGAACACTGTCGCCACCGCCCGCCCGATTCCGCGCGAGGCCCCGGTCACCAGTACCGCCCGATCCGTCATGCAGGGCATCCTGCCGTAGCCGTCGCGAACGCCGGGAAGGGACCCTTGCGCCACCGGAGGGGTTGACAGGGGGCCCTTTCCTTACACTGCCCGGATGGGATCCGACTGCCTGTTCTGCCGCATCGTCGCCGGGGAGATCCCGGCCACCGTGGTCCGGGAGACCGCCACCACGCTCGCCTTCCGGGACATCGGCCCGAAGGCGCCGGTGCACGTCCTGGTCATTCCGAAGGAGCACTACGCCGACGTCGCCACCCTCGCCGAGGGTGACCCGGCGCTCGCCGGTGAGGTGTTGGCCACGGCCGCCGCGGTGGCGGACGACGAAGGGCTGCTCGGCGACGGATTCCGGCTGATGTTCAACACCGGCGCGTACGGCGGCCAGGAGGTCTTCCACGCGCACGCGCACCTGCTCGGTGGCGCGCCGCTCGGCCCGATGCTCGCCCGGGACCTGGCGTGAGCACTGGACCGGGCCTCGACGCCCGCGTGGACGAGCGGCTGGGCCGCCTGGTCCGCCGGGTGCAGGCCGACGCCCGGGTGCCGGCGGTGTCGGCGGCGCTGCACCGGGCCGATCGGCCGCTGTGGCAGTGCACCGTGGGCGACACCGGCAGCGACAACGCGCTGGGACCGCGCACCCAGTTCCGGATCGGCTCGGTGACCAAGACGTTCACCGCGGTGCTCACCCTTCAGTGCCGCGACGACGGGCTGCTGGACCTGGACGACCCGGTGGGCCGGCACCTGGACCTGCCGGCGCACGGAGAGCTGACCGTCCGCCGGCTGCTCTCGCACACCGGCGGCCTGCAGCGCGAGCCGTTCGGTGACGTCTGGGACACCCTGAGCGCGCCGGACGCCGATCGGCTGGTGGCCGAGCTGGACCGGGCCGAGCGGGTGCTGCCGCCGGCCCGTCGCTTCCACTACTCCAACCTCGGGCTCGCCGTGCTCGGCCAGTTGGTCGCCCGCCTGCGCGGTGGCAGTTGGGCGCAGGTGCTCACCGAGCGGGTGCTGACGCCGTTGGGGCTGACCGACACCACGGTGACCCCCGGCCCGGCTGCGGCCACCGGGTTCCTGGTCGACGCGTACTCCGACGAGGCGCATCCGGAGCCGCCGACCGACTTCGGCGCGGTCGGCCCGGCCGCCCAGCTCTGGAGCACCGCGACCGACATGGCCCGCTGGGCGGCGTTCCTCGCCGACCCGGCGGCGCTCGACCCGGCCGGCGCGGTGCTCACCCCCGGCACCCTGGACGAGATGCGCTGGCCGCTGACCACCACCGACGAGACGCTCTGGGGCGCCGGCTTCGGGCTCGGGCTGATCCTCATCCCGCAGGGCGAGCGGGTGGTGCACGTGGGGCACGACGGGGCGATGCCCGGTTTCCTGGCCGCGGTCTACGGCCGGCGGGGTGGCGACGGCACGGCGGGCGCGATGGGTGCCGCGGTGCTCGGCTCCTCCGGCACGGCGGCCGAGCTGTTCGACCTGCCGCACCAGCTGCTCGCCGCGGCGGTCGAGCACGACCCGGCCGAGATCGAGCCGTGGCGGCCCGGCCCACCTGCTCCGGCGGCCCTGCGGGGCATGCTCGGCCGCTGGTGGGGTGAGGGTTTCGAGTACGTCTTCTCCTGGCACGACGGCACCCTGCGGGCGCGCGGGGCCGGCGACCCGGCGGGGCGCCCGCCAGCGGTGTTCACCCCGCTGCCGGACCGCCCGGACGTGTTCCGCACGGTCTCCGGCCGGGAGGCCGGCGAGCTGCTGAGGATGACCCGGGACGAGGCCGGCACGGTGGTCCGGATGCACTGGGCGACGTACCGCTTCTCGCGCCACCAGGAGACCTTCGACCGGTACGACTTCCGGTCCGGGAGTTGATCGCGGCCAGCGGAAATGGACACGATGCGGGCCGCGTTGACCCGATACGATGGGTGTAACGTCCGCACGCCGTGCCAGTAGAGCCGGCGCTGAGATCGAGAGCAGGTGCGCAGGGGCCTTCGGCCCGACCTATGACCGGCACCCCACCTCCCGGCCCGCCCCGGGTGCAGACCAGGATCACCGTGCCCGACTCGAAGATCATGGTCAATCTGCTTGGCGCGGGTGACGAGATCCTTCGACTCGTCGAACGCTCGGTCACCAGTGACGTGCACGTCCGTGGCAACGAGATCACCATCACCGGCGCCCCTGCGGACAACGCCCTCGCCGAGCGGGTCTTCAGCGAGCTACTCGAACTCATCGAGAAAGGCGAGACCCTGACCACTGACGCGGTAAGACGTACCGTCGGCATGCTCGAGCAGGGTAGCGCCGAGCGGCCCGCCGAGGTCCTGACGCTCAACATCCTCTCCCGGCGCGGGCGCACCATCCGTCCCAAGACGCTCGGGCAGAAGCGGTACGTCGACGCTATCGACTCGCACACCATTGTCTTCGGCATCGGCCCGGCCGGCACCGGCAAGACCTACCTGGCGATGGCGAAGGCCGTCCAGGCGTTGCAGGCCAAGCAGGTCAACCGGATCATCCTGACCCGACCGGCGGTTGAGGCGGGCGAGCGGCTGGGCTTCCTGCCCGGCACGCTGAACGAGAAGATCGACCCGTACCTGCGCCCGCTCTACGACGCGCTGCACGACATGCTCGACCCGGAGTCGATCCCGAAGCTGATGGCCGCGGGCACGATCGAGGTCGCCCCGCTGGCGTACATGCGGGGCAGGACGCTCAATGACGCGTTCATCATCCTGGACGAGGCGCAGAACACGACGCCCGAGCAGATGAAGATGTTCCTCACCCGGCTCGGCTTCAATTCCAAGATCGTCGTCACCGGTGACGTCACCCAGGTGGACCTTCCCGGCGGGACGACCAGCGGCCTGCGGGTGGTCCGGGACATCCTGGAGAACGTCGAGGACGTGCACTTCGCCCAGTTGTCCAGCTCCGACGTGGTCCGCCACCAGCTGGTCGGGCAGATCGTCGACGCGTACGCCCGCTGGGACGCCGAGCGGGAGAACCAGCAGGCGCAGGGTGTCCACGCCGTGCCCGGGCGACCCGCCCAGGGCGGCCGGGCCGGCCGACGCCGCTAAAGCAGAGGAAAGCAGTTGTCCATCGAGATCGCCAACGAGTCCGGCGTCGACGTTGATACCGACGCCGTGCTCGCCGTCGCCCGGCACGCCCTCGACGAGATGGGGGTCAACCCCCTCGCCGAGCTGTCCGTGCTGCTGGTCGACATCGACTACATGACCGAGCTGAACCACCGCTGGATGGGTGGCGAGGGTCCGACCGACGTGCTCGCCTTCCCCATGGACGAGGGCAGCGTCGACCACGGCCCGGGCGAGAGCGCCCCGGCCGGCGGTGAGCCCGCCCTGCTCGGTGACATCGTGCTCTGCCCCGAGGTGGCGGCCAAGCAGGCGGCGACCGCCGGGCACGCCCCGGCCGACGAACTGCACCTGCTCACGGTGCACGGGGTGCTGCACCTGCTCGGGTACGACCACGCCGAGCCGGAGGAGGAGCGGGAGATGTTCGCGCTCCAGGCCCGACTGCTGGCGAGCTGGCGGTCGACCCGCAACCAGTGATGTCCACTCCACTACTGGCGGCCGGCCCCACGGCCGGCTTACCCGATCTACAACTGATCGTCTTCGCGGCCGGCCTGGTCGTGCTGGCCGGCGTGATCGCGATGACCGAGGCGGCGCTCGCCGCCGTCTCCCCGGCCCGAGCCGCCGAGTTGGCCCGGGACGGCGTACGCGGCGCCCGGACCCTCCAGGCCGTGGCCGGCGACGTGGTTCGGCACCTCAACCTGCTTCTGCTGTTGCGGCTGCTCGCCGAGCTGACCGCCACCACGCTGGTGGCCCTGGTCGCGGTGGACAGCTTCGGCGCCGGCTGGCGGGCCGCGCTGGTCACCGCCGGCGCGATGACCGTGGTCAGCTTCGTGGTGGTCGGGGTCGCCCCGCGCACCATCGGCCGGCAGCACGCGTACGCCGTGGGGCGGGCGGTGGCGCCGCTGGTCCGCTGGCTGGGCCGGGCGCTCAACCCACTCGCGTCGCTGCTCATCCTGATCGGCAACGCGGTCACCCCGGGGCGCGGCTTTCGGGAGGGGCCGTTCGCCACCCAGGTGGAGCTGCGCGAGCTGGTCGACCTGGCCGAGCAGCGGGGTGTGGTCGAGCACGGCGAACGACAGATGATCCACTCGGTCTTCGCACTCGGCGACACCATTGCCCGTGAGGTGATGGTGCCGCGTACCGAGATGGTGTGGATCGAGGAGGGCAAGACGCTCTCGCAGGCGCTGGCGCTCTTCCTGCGTTCCGGCTTCTCCCGCATCCCGGTGATCGGCGAGAGCGTCGACGACGTGCTGGGCGTGCTCTATCTCAAGGACCTGATCCGGCGCTCCCGGGGCGGTGACCCGGCCGCCGAGCAACTGCCGGTGGCCGAGCTGATGCGCCCGGCGACCTTCGTACCGGAGTCCAAGCCGGTCGACGACCTGCTGTCGGAGATGCAGGCGGCCCGCAACCACCTGGTCATCGTCGTCGACGAATACGGCGGCACCGGCGGCCTGGTCACCATCGAGGACATCCTGGAGGAGATCGTCGGCGAGATTACCGACGAGTACGATGTCGAACGCCCGCCGGTCGAACGTCTGGCCGACTCCTCGGTGCGGGTCACCGCCCGCCTGCCGGTGGAGAATCTCGGCGAGTTGTTCCACACCGACCTGCCCGCCGACGAGGTGGAGACGGTCGGTGGTCTGTTGGCCCAGTCGCTCGGGCGGGTGCCGATCCCCGGAGCGGAGGTCGAGGTGGCCGGCCTCCGGCTGGTCGCCGAGGGCACCACCGGCCGACGCAACCGGATCGACACCGTCCTGGTCAGCCGGGTGGAGCCGGGCGACGAGCAGGACAACGGGGGGCGCGGCGAGCAGGCCGGCCCCGGAGACGACCAGGACCACAATCGAGACGAGGAGAGGCAACCCGCCGATGCCTGACACACCCGCCGCGCACGCCGCCCGGCCCACCCCCACCGCGCCGGCCCCGCTGAGCGCCGAGGACGGCAAGCTCGTCGTCCTGGCCCGGGGCGCCCGCGGGCGGGTCGGCGCCGTGGAGGGCGCCGCGGTCCGGGACCAGGACGGCCGGACGTACGCGGCCGCCAGCGTCGCGCTGCCCTCGCTGACCCTCACCGCGTTGCAACTGGCGGTGGCCTCGGCCGTGGCGGCCGGGGCGACCCGGCTGGAGGCGGCGGCGGTGGTGACCGAGGCGTCGACGCTGGACGGCGCCGGACACGCGGTGGTGCGTGACCTCGCCGTGGACGCGCCGATCCACGTGGCCGCACCGGACGGCACCGTGCTCGGCACGGTGACCCAGTGACCGGCGGCGTGAAGGATCCGGAGGCACGCCCCTACCGGGCCGGGTTCGGCTGTTTCGTCGGTCGACCCAACGCCGGCAAGTCCACGCTGACCAACGCCATCGTCGGCACCAAGATCGCGATCACCTCGAACAAGCCGCAGACCACCCGGCACGTCATCCGGGCCGTGCTGCACCGGCCGGAGTCGCAGCTGGTCCTGGTCGACACGCCGGGCCTGCACCGCCCCCGTACGCTGCTCGGCGAGCGCCTCAACGACCTGGTCCGATCGACCTGGACCGAGGTGGACGTGATCGGCCTGTGCATCCCGGCCGACGAGCCGGTCGGGCGCGGCGACCGGTTCATCACCGGCGAGCTGGCCGAGTTGAAGGCGACCGTGCTGGCGGTGGTCACCAAGACCGACCTGGTGGACAAGCGCCGCCTGGCCGAGCAGTTGCTCGCGGTCAGCAAGATGGGCGAGTTCGCCGAGATCGTGCCGGTGAGCGCGGTCTCCGGGCACCAGGTGGACACCCTTGTCGACGTGATGACCAGCTACCTGCCCCCGTCGCCGCAGCTCTACCCGGACGACATGCTGACCGACGACCCGGAGCAGGTGCTGGTCGCGGAGCTGATCCGGGAGGCGGCCCTGGAAGGGGTCCGCGACGAGCTGCCGCACTCCATCGCGGTGGTGGTGGAGGAGATGATCCCCGAGGGTCAGCTCATGAAGATCTACGCCGACCTGTATGTGGAGCGGCCCAGCCAGAAGGCGATCGTGCTCGGTCACCGGGCGAGCCGGCTCAAGGAGGTCGGCACCAACGCCCGCAAGCAGATCGAGGAGTTGCTCGGCACCCGGGTCTACCTGGACCTGCACGTGCGGGTGGCGAAGGACTGGCAGCGCGACCCGAAGCAGCTGCGCAAGCTGGGCTTCTGACCCATCTCACCGGTCCGGCCGGGCACTCCGGTCGGGCCGGCCGAGGGGTGGGTGCCACCCGGCAACACGATCATCTTCGGTCGGCCCGATGGCAAGATTCACGTTTGATCGGGGTCACGGCCGTTTGGCGGTGCCACCGCGCAGGGTAGGGGAGGTACATCCCGCGTCCCCGACCCAGATGCAGGCTGATGCGCAACAGGTACCTAGATCTGCTCCGTTTCCTGGCCATCGTCCGAGTGGTCGTCTACCACGTCACCGGGTGGGCGACCCTCACGCTCGTCTTTCCTGCCATGTCGGTGATGTTCGCGCTGGCCGGCTCGTTGATGGCCGCCTCGCTGAACCGCTCGGGGCCGGTGGCGGTCGGCCGCCGGCTGCGCCGGTTGCTGCCGTCGCTGTGGGTGATGGCCGCGGTCTTCGTGCCGGCCATGCTGTTCACCGGGCTGCCGGTGACGCCGCGGCTGCTGCTGTGGTTGTTCCCGATCGCTGACCCGCCGGCCAACAACTGGGGTGCCCTGGCGCTGAGCGTCATCTGGTATCTGCGCGACTACCTGTGGTTCGTGCTCGCCTCACCGATCGCGCTCTGGCTGTTCCGGCGTGCCCCGCTGCCCACCCTGCTCGCCCCGTACCTCCTGCTGGTGGCGATCGAGGTGGGGATCTACCCGGCGCCCCCGGCGGTGCTGCGCGAGTTCGGGCTCTATTTCGGCGCGTGGCTGCTCGGCTTCGCCCACCAGGCCGGGATGCTGCGCCGGCTCGCCGGCCGGGTGCTGTACCCGGCGGCGCTGGTGCTCGCGGCGGCCGGCGGGGCCTGGATCGTCGCGCATCCAGGCCCGCGCGGGTACGACCTCAACGACAACCATCTCGGCAACGCCCTCTGGTCCACCGCGTTCATCCTGATCGTTCTTGGTCGGGCGCCGGCCGGGATCGACTGGCTGAGGCGTAGCCGGTTGGCCGACCGGGCGGTGACCGTGGTCAATCGGCGGGCGCTCACCGTCTACCTCTGGCACATGCCCTTCGTGGTGGCGCTCACCCCGCTGGTGGACGTGGTCGGCTGGTCCCACCAGGATCCGCTGGGGCTGGCCATCCGGGTGCTGCTGGTCTTCGCACTGGTCGGGGTGGTGACCCTGGCCGTCGGCTGGGTCGAGGACGTCGCCGCCCGCCGGCGCCCGGAACTGCTCCCCGGTGGCCCGCCCCGCCAGTCCGGCCCGCCGATCCGCTCCGACAATCGACCGGCGAACCAGACCGGCGTGGGGGCGACCGTCGGACGGCCCGTCGTACCGGCGCAGCGGGTGGCCGGGGAGGTGGCCACCGTCGAGGTCAGCGCTGGCTGATCGTCACGTTGCCGCTGCCCGCCGAGCCGTCGAGCACCAGCGACGCGGCCGGGTTGTCGGCAACGGTGACCCGCGCGTCGCCGGAGCCGGTGCTGGAGCGGACCCGGTAGCTGCCCGCCGGCACCACCAGCGTGACGTCCCCGCTGGAGGCGTGCGCACGGGCCGAGGCCGGCGCGTCCAGCTCGACGGTGACGTTGCCGGACTGCGCCTCGGCGTCGACCGCGCCGCTCAGCCGGCGCGCGGCAATGTCCCCGGACGAGGCGCGTAGCCGTACCGCCGCGCTGGCCTCGCTCACGACGATGTCGCCGGAGCCGGTCTCCACACCGACCGCGCCAGTGGCGCCGGCGACCCGCACGTCGCCCGAGCCGAGTCGCAGGTCGACCGTGCCGACCCGGGTCAGCTCGACATCGCCGGAGCCGGTCTCGCCCTGCACGGCGACCCCCTCCGGCACGGTCACCTCGTAGGAGATGCTGCACCGGTCGCCGCAGTCGGCGTCCAGTAGCAGTTCGCCGTCCTTGATCTCGTACCGGCTGTTGGGCTCGCCGCCCTGGTAGCGCACCACCCGCTTGATCCGCACCTCGGACGCCGAGCCGGTGCCGTGCACCACCAGGTCGCCGGAACCGGGCAGCACCCGGATCGTGGTGATCTTCACCGCCTCGGTGTTGTCGTAGTCGAGGCGGCGGAACGCCAGGTTGTCGCACCCGGTGAGCAGGATGAGGGCGGTGGCCGCCCCCAGTGCGACGGGAGCGACGGCGCGGTGACGGGGGTGGCCGGTGGTCCGGTGCAGTGCCATGTCCAGCACGCTACGGCCGGTCGCGCGCCGGGCGCATCGGGGTTCGTCCGCGCGTCCACCCCGATCCGACCCTGATTTCACACCCCGAGGGAGAATGGTCCGATGGCCGGGTATCGCCGACAGCTCTACCGCGACGACGCGGTGGTGCTGCGCGTGCAGAAGCTCGGCGAGTCCGACCGGATCATCACCCTGCTCACCCGCCGGCACGGCCGGCTGCGCGCGGTGGCCCGGGGGATCCGCCGCACGACCAGCAAGTTCGGCGCTCGGCTGGAGCCGTTCGGCCACGTCGACCTCCAGCTCGCCGGTGACCCGAAGGGCAACCACGGCAGCTCGCTGCACACCGTCAGCCAGGTCGAGGGCATCGAGCTGTACGGCAAGCGGTTCCTCGGGGACTACCCCCGTTACACGGCGGCCAGCGCGATCGCCGAGACCGCCGAGAGGCTGACCCCGGTGGAGCGGGAGCCGTCGCTGCGGCTTTTCCAGCTCACCGTGGGCGCGTTGAAGGCGCTGTCCCGGGGCGAGCACGCCACCACGCTGGTGCTCGACGCGTACCTGCTGCGCGGGATGGCCCTCGCGGGCTGGGCGCCGGCGCTGATCGCGTGCGCGGTCTGCGGCACACCCGGGCGGCACCGGGCGTTCTCCGTACCGGCCGGTGGCGCGGTCTGCCCGGACTGCCGACCGCCCGGCGCGGCCCATCCCGCGCCGGCCACCATCGACCTGATGTCCGCGCTGGCCACCGGCGACTGGGTGGTCGCCGACGCCACCGAGACCGGCGTCCGCCGGGAGTGCAGTGGGCTGGTCGCGGCGCACCTGCAGTGGCATCTGGAACGCGCGCTACGCTCGCTCCCGCTGGTCGACCGGGGTCCCTCGGTGACCGGCACGGTCCCGCCGTCGGGGGGCGCTGGGGCCGCGATGCTCCGGCCGCGCGGCGACGTCGAGGCCGGGGCGGACGGTGCGAGCAGGGGGAGAGAGAGTGATCCGATCGATGAGGGCCGGCCGGCGTGAGCCGATGCCGCCGACACCGCACCCGTCGGGCGCCCGTCCGCCGGCGCTGCCCACCGAGGCGGTGCCAAAGCACGTCGCCGTGGTGATGGACGGCAACGGCCGGTGGGCCAAGGAGCGCGGGCTGCCGCGCACCAAGGGTCACGAGGCGGGGGAGCACAGCCTCTTCGACACCATCGAGGGTGCGATCGAGATGGGCATCCCCTACCTGTCGGCGTACGCGTTCTCCACGGAAAACTGGCGGCGCTCGCCGGACGAGGTCCGGTTCCTGATGGGGTTCAACCGGGACGTCATCCGCCGCCGCCGCGACCAGTTGGTCGACCTCGGTGTCCGGGTGGTCTGGTCGGGTCGGCCCGGGCGCCTGTGGAAGAGCGTCATCTCCGAGCTGCAGACCGCCGAGGAGATGTCCCGCGGCAACTCGACGCTGACCCTGCAGTTCTGCGTCAACTACGGGGGGCAGGCGGAGATCGGTGACGCCGCCGCCGCGATCGCCCGCGACGTGGCGGCCGGCCGGCTGGATCCGGCGAAGGTCACCGAGAAGACCGTGGCGAAGTACCTCTACCACCCGGAGATCCCGGAGGTGGACCTGTTCCTGCGCCCCTCCGGGGAGGAACGGATCTCCAACTTCCTGCTCTGGCAGACCGCGTACGCCGAGCTGGTCTTCCTGGACACGCTCTGGCCGGACTTCGACCGCCGCCACCTCTGGTACGCCTGCGAGCTGTACGCCCAGCGGGACCGGCGGTTCGGCGGTGCGCTGCCCAACCCGGTCGCCCCGGTGGTCTGAGAGGCTTACCGGCACGTCACGCTGGGTATCAGTGATGTCAGGAGCCACTGACGGAGGTGAACCCACATGATCCAGAAGCGCATTGCACAGTGGGCGGTGATGGCGATCGCGGTGCCACTGGCCGCGGCCGGCGCCCGCCGCCTCAGCCACACCCTGGAGGCCCGACGTGGTCCCTCCGGGGCGAGTCGGCTGCTGACCAAGGGTGCCGACCTGATCCGCCCCCAGAAGGCCAAGCGTCGCCGATTCTGGTAACCCTGTGATCCTCGGCGCCGCCCCCACATCTTCGGGGGCGGCGCCGCTCCGTGTCCGCACCCGTCGGGTCGGCGGTGGCGGCGACCCGACCGGGGCGGTCGCCCCGGGAGGGAGTCGTTTCGGGGTGCTGCGGGATGGTGGCGGGTAGGGTCCGAAGGTGGCGGGACCGAGGCGGTCGGAGGTGGACATGCGGGATCTCCGGTACAAGATGATCATGGCGTTGAACGCGGCCGACCTGGGCGACCCGATCTGCGAGCAGGTGGCCGAGATCTGCTCGGAGATCGCCGAGCAGCACTGCGCCGAGTTCGGCCACACGCCGCAGCTGCGCAGCGGCGAGATCGCCGAGCTGGCCACCGGGGAGCCGGCCCTGACCTGGGCGCCGTCGTCTTCCGACACCGGGCAGCGTGCCTGGTGACCGCGCCCGCCCCATCGGTCGACGTACGCCGGGCCGAGGACCGCTTCGCCACCAGGATCTCCTGGCTGGACTCGAAGCACTCCTTCTCGTTCTCCCGGCACTACGACCCGGCCAACACCCACCACGGTCTGCTGCTGGTCAACAACGACGACGTGGTCCGCCCCGGTGCCGGCTTCGAGACCCACCCGCACGAGGACATGGAGATCGTCACCTGGGTGCTGCGCGGCTCCCTGGTGCACCAGGACTCCACCGGCCACTCCGGGGTGATCTACCCGGGGCTGGCCCAGCGGATGAGCGCCGGCACCGGCATCCTGC
The DNA here is from genome assembly GCF_042897975.1 of Micromonospora sp. NPDC000668. Taxonomy (NCBI): domain Bacteria; kingdom Bacillati; phylum Actinomycetota; class Actinomycetes; order Micromonosporales; family Micromonosporaceae; genus Micromonospora; species Micromonospora sp. NPDC000668. Next base: position 1,926,264 of record NZ_JBIAYP010000001.1, on the reverse strand, counting down.
ACTCGGAGAAGAACGACGCCTGGCGACTCAACAACCAGGCGCCACACAGCGACCCGGTGCACTTCGTGCAGATGTGGGTGCTCCCCGACGAGCAGGGCGTCGACCCCGGCTACGAGCAGTTGGAGATCGAGGACGAACTGCTGCGCGGCGGCCTGGTCCCGATCGCCTCCGGAATGGACCGCTACGACGGGGCGTCCGCGATCCGGATCCGCAACCGGTACGCCACCCTGCACGCCGCCCGGCTCGGCCCCGGCGACGAGGTCACTATCCCGGATGCGCCCTTCGTGCACCTGTACGTGCCCAACGGCACGGTAACCCTGGAAGGCAGCGGCCCCCTCGGCACCGGCGACGCGGCCCGACTCACCGCGACCGGCGGCCGTCGGGTCACCGCGGACGAGCCGGCCGAGATCCTCGTCTGGGAGATGCACGCGACCATCGCCTGACCCCGCCCCGAGACGGGGAGAGGCCAGGCGCACGCCGTCAGGCGGGGGATTCGGTGCGCTCTCCCGCCCAGGTGGTGTGGAACGAGCCCTCGCGGTCGACGCGCTGGTAGGTGTGCGCACCGAAGTTGTCCCGCAGGCCCTGGATCAACGCTGCGGGCAGCCGCTCGGCGCGCAGCGCGTCGAAGTACGCCAGCGACGACGAGAACGCCGGCGTCGGCACTCCGGCCCGGACCGCGTCGGCCACCACCCGCCGCCAGCTCGGCACGCCGGCACCGACCGCGTCGGCGAAGTACGGCGCCACCAGCAACGTCGGCAGGTCGGGCTGCTCGTCGTACGCCTCGCGGATCCGGTTCAGGAAGCGGGCCCGGATGATGCAGCCGCCCCGCCAGATGGTCGCCGTGCCGCCGAGGTCGATGTTCCAGTCGTACTCCTGGCTGCCGGCGCGGATGTGGTCGAAGCCCTGCGCGTACGCGACGATCTTCGAGGCGAGCAGCGCGCGGCGGACATCCTCGATGAACGCCTCCCGGTCGGCCACCTGCCACTTCTCACCGGCGTCCGGGAACGCCCGGCGGGCCGCCTCGCGCTGGTCGACGTGCCCGGAGAGCGAGCGGGCGAAGGTCGCCTCCGCGATCCCGGTGATCGGGATGCCCAGGTCCAGCGCGCTCTGCACGGTCCACCGCCCGGTGCCCTTCTGCTCGGCCCGGTCCTGCACCACGTCCACGAAGGGCCGGCCTGTGGCGGAATCGCGGTGAGCCAGCACGTCGGCGGTGATCTCGATGAGGAAGGACTCCAGCTCGCCGCTGTTCCAGTCGCGGAAGATCTCCGCGATCTCCGCCGGCTCCGCGTCCAGGCCAGCCCGGAGCAGGTCGTACGCCTCGGCGATGAGCTGCATGTCGGCGTACTCGATGCCGTTGTGCACCATCTTGACGAAGTGCCCGGCGCCGTCCGGCCCGATGTGCGTGCAGCACGGGACGCCGTCCACGTGCGCGGCGATCTTCTCGAACATCGGCCCGAGCTTGGCGTACGACTCGGCGGAGCCGCCCGGCATGATGCTCGGCCCGAGCAGCGCGCCCTCCTCGCCGCCGGAGACACCGGTGCCGCTGAAGTGCAGCCCTCGCGCCCGAAGCGACTCCTCCCGGCGACGCGTGTCGGCGAAGTGGGCGTTACCGCAGTCGACGATGATGTCGCCCTCATCCAGCAGCGGCACCAGCTCGTCGATCACCGCGTCGGTGGGCGCACCCGCCTTGACCATCACGATCACCGCGCGGGGTCGTTCCAGCGACGCCACGAAGTCGGTCATCGACTCGCCGGGCACGAACGTGCCCTCGTCGCCGTGCTCGGCGATCAGGCTGCGGGTGCGCTCGGGCGAACGGTTGTGCACCGCCACGGTGAAGCCGTTGCGGGCCAGGTTGCGGGCCAGATTACGGCCCATCACCGCCAGCCCGGTCACACCGATCTGCGCCGTCGCCTGCTCAGCCATCCGTGCCGCCACCTCTCACCGTCGCACTGCCGTGCTGCGACCGTATCGCGGTGCGTGGGAGTGCGGGCGTCGTCGTCGACAGCCGGTCACCGGCCGGTAGCGCTCAGCCCTGGGCCAACCGATTCTCCACGTGGGCCACCTTCGCGGTGAGCGCGTCGGTCACTCCCGGCCGGATGTCGGCCTTGAGCACCACACTCACCCGGGGCGCCTGCGCGGCCACCACGTCGACCGCCCGCTTCACCACCGCCATCACCTCGTCCCACTCGCCCTCGACGGTGGTGAACATGGCATCCGTCCGGTTGGGCAGGCCGGACTCGCGGACCACCCGCACCGCCTCGGCCACCAGGTCACCGACGGACTCACCGACACCGAGCGGGGTAATCGAGAACGCGATCAGCATGGTGCCGATCGTGCCAGGAAAACCGGATGCGCCGGTGCCCGCCAACGGGATAGCGTCTGGGCATGCGCATCTGACGCCCCACTCTCCGAGCCGGCCCGCCGCCCCGCGCCGTGGTCCGTGCGCTCCCGGGCGTCCCGCATCCCCACCCGTCGTGCGGCGGTGCTGGCCCTGCTCGACCCCGGTGAGCAGTCCCTTCCCCGTTCGACCGTCACGCTGCGACGGTCACCAGCCGAACCGACCGACCGCCGGAGCGCGGGACCGGCCGTGTCGATCGGCCCGAAGGAGGCCCGGATGCCAGCCAGGCGCAACCCGAAGAAGTCCCGTACCCCCGCACCGACGCCGCCCGGCACCGACCCGGCAGCCGGCCGTGGCTCGCTGCCGCTACCGCTGACCCGTCCCGACCTCCCACCGGTCGAGCCGGCCCTACCGGCCATGCTGGTCGGGTCGGGGCTGCCGACCGAGCCGGCGGGGCCGGTCGACCTGTTGCCGCTGGCCGACCTGCCGACGGCAACCGAGGTGCCGGCAGGGATCGAGGTGCCGCCGGTGGTCAACGTGCCGGCGGTGGTCGACCTGCCGGCGGCCGAACGGCCAGCGGCACCGACGGCCGGACCGCCGCACGGCGGCGGCCCCCGCTCCGCTGGCGGCCGTAGCCAACGCGCCGGCCAACCCCGCCGCTACGCCTTCCGCCGCAGCTGAACCAACCCTTGTCGGCCCCGCCCCGCCCTCAGCTTTGCTGTGGGTGGGGTGGGGTCAGCCGATCAGGGGGCGGAAGGTTCCCAGGAGGATGCTGGTGGTCAGGGCAGTGCCGGCCAGCACCGCTGCGGCGACGATCAGCAGGGTGTCGGCGCGGGTGAAGGGTTGACGGCGGGCCACGGTACGCGGCGTGCCGGCGTCGAAGCCGCGGGCGTCCATCGCCACGGCCAGCCGGGTGCCCCGGCGGATCGCACCGACCAACAGCGCGAACGCCGTGGAGGTGAACAGCCGCAGCTTCGCCACCGGGTTGCGCCCGGCGTCGACGCCACGTGCCCGCCGGGCCATGCTGATCATCTGCCACTCCTGTCCGAGCAGCGGCACCAGCCGGAACGCGGCCAGCGCACCGATGGCGAACCTGGCCGGCGCCTTCGCGTTCTGGATCAGCGCGTCGGCCAGGTCGGTGGGGTCGGTGGTGGCGAAGACGATCACGCCGGGCAGGGCCACGGCGAGCACCCGCAGCACCAGGCCGAGCGCGGTGAGCAGCACTCCGGTGGTCACCAGCACCGGTCCCGCGTCCAGCAGGACCCGGCCGGACCGGTCGGCGGCGAACAGCACCAGGGTGATCAGGATGCCGGCGGCACTGACCAGCAGCGGCCACGCTCGCCGGGCCAGCACCCGGTAGCGGATGCCGAACAGCGGCAGCACGGCGAGTTCGACCGCGATGGCGATCGCCGGGGCCACCGGGTCCAGGGTGGCCAGCAGGATGAACGAGAAGAGCAGTGCGGCGGCCACCTTCGCCACCGGGTTGCGGCGGGCCAGCGGCGCACCGGGCGCGGCGACCGGCTCGATGCTGATCATCGGTTGTCGTCCCCGCTTGTCACGATCGCTCCAGGGTGACGGTGCGGTCGGCGAGCGCGGCGACGAAGTCCGCGTCGTGGGTGACCGTGACGACGCCGTGCCCGGCGTCGCGCAGGTCGGCGAAGAGGTCGACCAACTCCCGCCAGGTGCGTCGGTCCTGGCCGAAGGTGGGTTCGTCGCAGATCAGCAGACGGGGCGCGGTGGCCAGGGCGGTCGCCACGCTCAGCCGCCGCGCCTCGCCACCGGAGAGGGTGTACGGGTTGGCAGCGGCGAGCCGGGTCAGCCGCAGCCGGTCCAGCAGCCCGGCCACGGTCTCCTTGACGGCCGCCTCGGGTTGGCCGGTCCGGCGCGGACCGAGCGCCAACTCGTCGAAGACCGTGCTGGTGACGAACTGGTGCTCCGGATCCTGAAAGACCGACCCGATCCGCCGGGCCAGCGCGGGTGCCCGCCACCGGTGCGGGGGAGTGCGCTGATCCGGCCCGGCCAGCTCGGCGGACGCGGTGACCCGGCCGACGCCCGGCCGGAGCAGCCCGCCGAGCAGCAGTGCCAGGGTCGACTTGCCGGCGCCGTTGGGCCCGCGTACGGCGAGCGCCTCGCCGGCGCGTACCGCCAGGTCGGTGGGGCCCAGCCGGGGCGGCAGGCCGAGCCGGTCGGCGGTGAGCAACAGCTCGCCGGGGGCGGCGGTCGCCGGCCGGGGCGCGATGGGGTGACCCGGCACCCAGACACCCTCGGCGGCGAGGGCGTCGCCGTGCGCGGCGAAGACCGCCGCGGGCGGCCCGTCCGCGCGGACCCCGCCGCCGGGCTCCAGGACGACGACCCGGTCGACCAGCGGCAGCGCCTCGGTGACCCGGTGCTCCACCAGGATCAGCGTGGTGTCCGCGTCCAGCGCGCCGGCCACCGCACGCCGGACCAGGTCGGCGCCGGCCGGGTCGAGGTTGGCGGTCGGCTCGTCGAGCAGGAGCAGGCCGGGTCGCAGCGCCAGCGCGCCGGCCAGGGCGAGGCGTTGCTGCTCGCCGCCGGAGAGCGCGGCGGTGTTCCGATCCCGGGAGTACGGGAAGCCGACCCGATGCAGCGCCTCGTCCACCCGGGGCCAGATCTCGCCAGCCGGCACGCCCCGGTTCTCCAACCCGAACGCGACGTCGTCGCCGCAGCGGGCCATCACCAACTGGGTCTCCGGGTCCTGGAAGACGATGCCGACCCGTTCCCGCCCCTTGCGCGGGTCGAGCCCGTCGATCTCGACCGTGCCCTCCTGCTCGCCGGAGTCCTCGGGTAGCAGCCCGGCCAGTGCGCTGAGCAGGGTGCTCTTGCCGGCCCCCGAGGGCCCGAGCAGCAGCACCCGCTCCCCAACCTCGACCCGCAGGTCCACCCCACGCACCGCCCAGGCGAGGCGCCCAGCGTGCCGCCAGCCGAACCCCCGCAACTGCACCCCGCTCACCGCACCCACACCCCCACTCCGCGTCCGATCCACCCTGCCCGGTCGATCATGAGGTTGGCGGGTGTTTCGAAGATCAATCCGCCGGTCAACCTCATGATCGACACGGATGGTCAGATGGCGGGGCGGTCGCGGGCTACCGGGAAGCGGTCGAGGACGCCGGTGTTGGCCAGGGCGCGGGTGAGCAGCCAACCGCCGGCGCCGGCGAGCACCGTGGCGCTGACGATGGTGAGCAGTGCGTACGGGATGCGGTAGTCGGTGAGCGCGTAGTCGACGTTCCAGACGAAGAAGTCGAACAGGGCGGCGCTGAGCCCGGTCAGCGCGCCGGCCAGTACCGCGGTCGGCAGCCGGAACGACCGGTACCGGAAGGCGGCGAAGGCCAACTCGGCGCCGATTCCCTGCACGATGCCCTGCGGGATGACCGTGCCGGCCCACTGGCTGCCCAGCAGCGCGGAGAGGACCGCGGCCACCGTCTCGCAGTAGAGCGCGGCGCCGGGCTTGCGGATGACCAGGCCGCCGAGCACGGCCGGCATCAGCCAGACCCCGTAGAGCAGGGTCTGCGCCGGCGGGAAGAAGGCGAAGGCGCCCTCGGTGGCACTCCAGACCAGGCCCCAGGCCCAGAAGATGACGCCGAAGGCGACCGCGATCACCGAGGCGACCACGATGTCGATGGTGCGCCAGCGGTTGGTGTCGGTGTGGTTCATGTGGATGCTCCCAGTCCTGAATGGGAACCAGGAGAAGACGCACGCCGCAGCCCGGTTGGCACCGGACGGCGGCGCGGCTGGAGGTCGACCGAACTCCCTGCGCTGGCATTACCCAGATCAGGTTCGAGGGTCTGCGGGCGTGCCCGCACTCTCAGCGCTGTGCGCTCCCCTGTCGGATGTGAAGTTGTCTCGGTGACGCTAGCACCGACCGGGGGTGCCGGCCCAGCAGGACGTCCGCCACCTCGGCGGCCGGCCCGCACCACGCCGGCTGGGTAGGCTGACGATCATGCGGGTCGACGCGCGAGGTCTCACGTTCGAGGTACGCACCGGTGGCCCATCGGGCGGTGCACCCGTCGTGCTCCTGCACGGCTTCCCCCAGCACTCCGGTGAGTGGGACGAGGTCGTCCCGGCGCTGCACGCCGCCGGGCTGCGCACGTACGCGCTGGACCAGCGGGGCTACTCGCCGGGCGCCCGGCCGGCGGCGGTCGCCGAGTACCGGATCCCCGAGCTGGTCGCCGACGTGGTGGCGGTGCTCGACGCTCTCGGTCTGGACGCCGTTCACCTGGTCGGCCACGACTGGGGCGCCGTCGTGGCGTGGGCGATGGCCGCTGAGCACCCCGCGCGGGTCCGCACGCTGACCGCGGTGTCCGTGCCCCATCCGGCGGCCATGGCGCACGCGCTCGCCAACGACGGCCAGCAGAAGGCCCGCTCGTCGTACATCGCGCTGTTCCGCAAGCCGGAAAAGGCGGAGAAGGTGCTGCTGGCGTGGAACGCGACCGCGCTGCGCAAGCTGCTCGGCGGGGTGGGCGACGCGACCCGGGTGGCCCGCTACGCGGACCCGATGCGCGAGCCGGGAGCGCTCACCGCCGCCCTGAACTGGTACCGGGCGATGTCGCGCGCCGACCTGGCCGACGTCGGCCCGGTCGCGGTGCCCACCACGTACCTGTGGAGCGACCGGGACATCGCCATCGGCCGGACCGCCGCGGACGCGTGCGCCGCGAACGTGACCGGGGATTACCGCTTCGTACAACTGCCCGGGGTGAGTCACTGGATTCCGGACGCCGCGCCGGGCCCGCTGGCCGAGGCGATCCTGGCCCGGGTCGGCGGCGCGGCCTGAACCGCGCCGGGCAGCGAGGAGGACCACTGTGACGACGGACGCCGGCACGCCGGGCACCCGGCGGTCGCTCGCCGCGCAACTGCGCCTGCTGGGCGTACGCCCCGGCGCAACGCTGCTGGTGCACGCCGCGCTGCGCCCGCTGGGCTTCGTCTGCGGCGGGCCGCAGGCGGTGGTGCTCGCCCTGCGCGACGCCCTCGGCCCGGACGGCACCCTCGTGGTGCCCACCCACACTCCCGACAACAGCGACCCCGCGCAGTGGCGCAACCCGCCGGTGCCGGCGGACTGGTGGCCGCTGATCCGTGCCGAGATGCCGGGCTTCGACCCGGCGGTCACCCCGAGCCGGTACATGGGTGTGCTCGCCGAGACGGTCCGTGGCTGGCCGGGCGCACTGCGCAGCTCGCATCCGCAGGTGTCGTTCGCCGCGCTCGGGCCGGCCGCCGATCAGGTGGTGGCCGGGCACGACCGGGCCGACATGCTCGGCGAGGGCTCCCCGCTGGCCCGGCTCCACGATCTGGACGCCGACGTGCTGCTGCTCGGCGTGGACCATGACGTGAACACCTCACTGCACCTGGCCGAGTACCGCCGACCGTCCCCGCGCAGAGAGCGGCTGGGCGGGGCGGTGCGTACCGCCGATGGTGGCCGCGAATGGGTGTGGTGGCAGGACGTACGGCTCGACGAGACCGACTTCGGCGCGTTGGGCCGGGACCTGGAGGCCACCGGGGCGGTCCGCATCGGACCGGTCGGCATCGGGACCGGCAGGTTGATGAGCCAGCGGGCGGCGGTCGACTTCGCGGTGCACTGGCTGGCCCGCAACCGGACGATGGAGGATGCATGAGCGTGAGTGCCGAGGACTACCTGGCCGTGGTGACCGAGACGATCGGCCGGGTGGCCGCCAGCCAGCGGGCGGCGGTGGAGCAGGCCGCCGACCTGATCGCCGACGCGGTGCGCGCCGACGGGGTGGTGCACGCGTTCGGCACCGGGCACTCGGAGGCGCTGGCCATGGAGATCGCCGGCCGGGCCGGTGGCCTGGTGCCGACCAACCGGATCGCGTTGCGTGATCTGGTGCTGCTCGGCGGGGAGCCGGCCGAGCGGCTCGGCCCGCTGCTGGAACGGGACCCGGCGGTGGCGCACCGGCTCTACGAGCTTGCCCCGGTGCGGCCCGCTGACGTCTTCGTGCTCGCCTCGAACTCCGGGGTCAACGGCGCGATGGTGGAGTTCGCCACGTTGGTCAAGCAGCGCGGCCACGGGCTGGTGGCGATCACCTCCGCACAACATTCCGGTGGGATGGCCTCCCGGCACCCGTCCGGGCGCAAGCTGGCCGACCTCGCCGACGTGGTGCTCGACAACGGCGCACCGTACGGCGACGCGACGCTGCCGCTGCCCGGCGGTGGCGCGGTCGGCGCGGTCTCCTCGATCACCGCGGCTCTGCTGGCCCAGCAGATCACCGTGGAGGTGGTGGCCCGGTTGCTGGCGGCGGGGGAGCGGCCCCCGGTCTACCTGTCGGCGAACATCCCGGACGGCGACGCGCACAACGCGGAGTTGGAGGCCCGGTACGCGGGCCGGATCCGGCGCGGCTCCTGAGCCCGCTCGGGCAGGGCAGGTGACCGACTGGTGTCGTGAACCTGTTTCGTGCTCGGCCGGGTGGGGCATTGGCGTTGCTGCCGGCGGCCAGGATCGCCGGCAGTACCGTCGCACCGGAGGTAGCACGTGTCAAAGGAGACCGACAAGCAGCGTTGGCAGCGCAACTTCGCCGACCTGTTGCAGGAGTTGCGGGTCGCCCAGACCGGCGTGCAGATCCTCTTCGCCTTCCTGCTCACCCTGCCGTTCAGCAACGGCTTCACCCAGACCAGCGAGTTTCAGCGGGACGTCTACATCGTCGCGCTGCTCGCGGCTGCCGCCGCCACCGCGATGATCATCTCCCCGGTGGCGTTCCACCGGGCGCTGTTCCGGCAGGGCCGCAAGCCGGAGCTGGTCCGTTTCGCCCACCGGATGGCCACCGGCGGCCTCGCCTTCATGCTGATCGCGATGGTCAGCGCGGTGCTGCTGATCACCGACTTCGTGCTGGACCGGCCGATCGCCTTCGTGCTCAGCGCGCTGACCGGGCTCTGGTTCCTCACCTTCTGGATGCTCCTGCCGTTCGCCCGCCGTAACTGGGGCGAGGACGACATCGACGATGACGACGACGACCCGCGGGCCCTGGCCGACTGACGTCGTCGGGCGAGGCCGAACTCGATCTTCACGGAGCGCTACCCCTGGGTAACAACCGGGGGTAGCGTGACGGTAGTCGCGCATGTCGACGCAGCCGCACCGAGCTTCGAGGGGGCAGCCGTGACCACGACGCAGAACAGCCGACCTGCACCGGACGGCCCCGACTCCGGCGCCACCCCCAGCACCCAGGGCGGCGCGGCGCCGCTGCCGGCAGAGGCCGGGCAGGTCTCTGAGAAGGAGGCTCGGCAGGTCGCCGAGGCCGCCCGGGAGTCCGTCTGGGACCGGCCCAGCTTCGGCAAGGAGTTGTTCCTCGGCCGGTTCCGGCTCGACCTGATCGATCCGTGGCCCCGTTCCGACCCGGCCGATGTGGCCCGCGCGGAGGATTTCCTCGGCCGGTTCCGCGCCTTCCTGACGTCCGAGGTGGACGGTGCCGCCATCGAGCGGGACGGGTCCATTCCGGACGCGGTGTTCCACGGTCTGGCCGACCTCGGTGCGTTCGGCATGAAGATCGACCGCTCGTACGGCGGTCTCGGGCTGAGCAACCTGCACTACTGCCGGGCGCTGATGCTGGCCGGCTCGGTCAGCCCGGCGATCGGCGCGCTGCTCTCGGCGCACCAGTCGATCGGGGTGCCGCAGCCGCTGAAGATGTTCGGCACCGCCGAGCAGAAGCAGCGCTTCCTGCCCCGGCTCGCCGCTGGCGAGGTCTCCGCGTTCCTGCTCACCGAGCCGGACGTCGGCTCCGACCCGGCCCGGCTGGCCACCATCGCCGAGCCGACCGAGGACGGCACCGGCTACCGGCTCAACGGGGTGAAGCTGTGGGCCACCAACGGCATCGTGGCCACCCTGCTGGTGGTGATGGCCCGGGTGCCGGCCGCCGAGGGTCGGCGCGGTGGCATCACGGCGTTCGTGGTGGACGGCGACAGCACGGGCATCACGGTGGAGCGGCGCAACGAGTTCATCGGCCTGCGCGGCCTGGAAAACAGTCTCACCCGGTTCCACGACGTGTTCGTGCCGGCCGAGAACGTCATCGGCGGTGAGGGCAAGGGGCTGAAGATCGCCCTGACCACGCTGAACACCGGCCGGCTCTCACTGCCGGCGATGTGCGTGGGCGCCGGCAAGTGGGCGCTGAACGTGGCCCGGGACTGGGCTGCCGACCGGGTCCAGTGGGGTCGGCCGGTGGGCGAGCACGAGGCGGTCGCGCAGAAGCTCTCCTTCATCGCCGCCACCACGTACGGCATGGAGACGATGCTCGACCTGTGCTGCCTGCTCGCCGACGACGACCGTAACGACATCCGGATCGAGGCGGCGCTGGTCAAGCTGTACGCCAGCGAGATGGCCTGGAAGATCGCCGACGACCTGATCCAGATCCGGGGCGGGCGCGGCTACGAGACGGCCGACTCGCTGGCCGCCCGCGGCGAACGCCCGGCCGCCGTCGAGCAGATGCTGCGCGACCTGCGGATCAACCGGATCTTCGAGGGCTCCACCGAGATCATGCATCTGCTGATCGCCCGGGAGGCGGTCGACGCCCACCTGTCGGTGGCCGGCGACATCATCGATCCGGAGGCGGGGCTCGGCCGCAAGGCCCGGGCCGGCGCCCGCGCCGGGGCCTTCTACGCGAAGTGGCTGCCCACCCTGGCCGTCGGCCGGGGGCAGAACCCGTCGGCGTACGCCGAGTTCGGGCCGCTGGCCGCGCACCTGCGGCAGGTGGAGCGGTCGTCGCGCAAGCTGGCCCGGTCGACGTTCTACGCGATGTCCCGCTGGCAGGGAAAGATGGAGCGCAAGCAGGCGTTCCTCGGCCGGGTGGTGGACATCGGCGCGGAGCTGTTCGCGATGTCGGCGGTCTGCGTCCGGGCCGTCGCCGAGCGGGACAGCCGACCGGAGAACGTCGAGTTGGCCGACCTGTTCTGCCGGCAGGCCCGGGTCCGGGTGGACGCGCTGTTCAGCGCCCTCTGGGACAACACCGACTCGGTCGACACCGCCGCCGCGAAGCGGATCCTCGCCGGCCGTTACGCGGGCCTGGAGGAGGGGGTCATCACGCCGTCCGACGAGCTGCCCTGGGTGGCCGGCTGGTCGCCCGGCCCGTCCACCGCGCAGGACGTTCGCCGCCGCATCCCGCCCAAGCCGTGACCGGTGCCGCCCGGCGTGCCGTCGCACCGGGCGGTCAGCGGGAGACCGCCCAGGCCAGCACCGCCGCCAGGATCAGGCCGTTGAGCCCCGCCAGGGCCAGGTACGCCGCGGGCGGGATCTTTTTGCCCCGCCGGACGAAGGAGACCAGGACCGCGGCGTAGCCGAGCAGCAGGACGGCGATGACGATCAGGAAGTAGAACACGCCGACGACCTTAGCGGGCCAGTCAGCGACTCCTGGCGCGCAGGCCGAGTTGGCGCAGCTCCAGCGCGGCCAGCGCGTCGACCGTGTCGTCGTCGCCGCGCCGCCACGCCTCAGCCACGTCCGGCGCTATCCGGGTCAGCCGGCCCAGCGGCTGGGTGGCCAACGCGCGCAGGGCGAGCAGGTCCCGCCCGGCCGGGCCGGAGGCCAGTTGTGCGGCCGAGGAGGCCCTGCGCATCCAGCGGACCCGCAGCGGCAGCCAACCGAACAGCACCAGGCCGAGCGGGAAGATCAGCACCGCGATGGCGAGCGCGAGGGCGAGCTGGTCGACCAGGTGCTGCTGGTCGCGGCCAGCATCGGCGAGGGACCGGGCGGCGTCGGCGGCCCGCTGGAAGGGCGCGGTCAGCTCGTCGCCGACCAGCGGCACCCGGCCGACCTTGCCGCCGGCCTCGCCCAAATTGTCGGCGAGCCCGCTGCCGGCGCCCTCCAACTTCTGTCCGGGTACGGCGAGCTTCTGCACCAGGTCGTGCAGCCAGAGCGCGCCGCGGATCGCGACGTACACCCACGCGACGACGAGCAGGTCGGTGAACAACTGGCGGGCGGCGGTCGGAAAGCGATCGGCGTAGATCTTCACGCCGGACAGCGTGCCACGAACGGCCCGGCCCGGCACCCGTCGGATCAACCGCCGGGACGGCCACGACCTGAGCGGCCCCGACGCGGCCGGGGCGACGCTGTCAGTGCACGCAGGTCGGGCAGGTGCCGAAGATCTCCAGGGTGTGGCTGACGTCGGCGTACCCGTGCTGAGCCGCGACCCGGTCGGCCCAGCTCTCCACGGCCGGGCCGGCCACCTCGACGGTGCTCCCACAGGCCCGGCAGACCAGGTGGTGGTGGTGCCCCTCGCTGCAACGGCGGTAGAGATGCTCGCCGCCCGGTGGACGCATCACGTCGATCTCACCCGCGTCGGCCAGCCCCTGCAGGGTGCGGTAGACCGTCGTCAGGCCGACCCGCTCGCCGCGCTGCCGGAGCATCGCGTGCAGATCCTGGGCACTGTGGAAGCCCTCCATCTCGCCCAGCAGGGCGCTCACCGCCGAACGCTGCCGGGTGTTGCGCACCGCTGTGCTGCTCTCGCTCATGATCCCTCCCCGGCGTGGCTGACCGCGTCCGCCACGATGTGCGCCACGTGCTCGTCGACCAGGCTGTACGCAATCTCCCGACCTCGGCGGGAACCCCGCACCACGCCCGCGCCGCGAAGCACGCGCAGGTGCTGGGAGACCAGCGGTTGGGCGGCGCCGAGCTTCTCCACCAGCTCGTGCACGCACCGCTCGCCGTCGGCGAGCTCGCTGACGATGGCCAGCCGGATGGGCGCCGACAGGGCGCGGAGCAACTCGCTGGCCCCATCGAACCCCTCGTAGCCTGTTGCGCTGGTCATCCTGCAACGGTAACCAATATCGCGGACATTCCGCTGATCCGGCTCAGCGGAGCACGACCTCGTGCGGTTCCGGGGCCAGCGCGGCGGTCGGGGTCGCCCGGCGGCGCACCGCCCGCCAGACCCCGCCGGCCACGGCCACCACCAGGAAGGAGGCGATCGCCACCAGCACGACCGAGGCGCCCGGCGCGGTGTCCGCCGTCGCCGCCACCCAGACGCCGGAGCCGGCGGCGAAGAACCCGAGCGCCATGGCGGCGGTCATCGTGCTGCGGAAGCCCCGGGTGGCCTGCTGGGCGGTGGCCACCGGAACCACCATCAGCGCGCTGATCAGCAGCACCCCGACGGCCCGCATCGCGATGGTCACGGTGATCGCGGTGGTGACCGCGATCAGCAGGTTGAGCGTGCGCACCGGCAGGCCGGAGACCCGGGCGTACTCCTCGTCGTGACTGACCGCGAAGAGCGCCGGCCGCAACGCGATCATGGTGACGAGGATCGCCGCGCCGAGCACCCCGATAGTGGTCAGGTCGGCGGACGAGATGGTGGTCAGCGACCCGAACAGGTAGGCGTTGAGGTTGGCGCTGGTGGCATCGGAGAGGCCGACCAGCAGCACACCGCCGGCGATGCCGCCGTAGAAGAGCAGGGCCAGGGCCAGATCGCCGGAGGTACGCCCGCGAGCGCGGACCAGCTCGATGGCGATCGCGCCGGCGGTCGCGACGATCACCGCCACCAGCACCGGCGAGCGGTTGAGCAGCAGGCCCGCGCCGACGCCGGTCAACGCCACGTGCCCGATGCCGTCGCCGATCAGCGTGAGCCGGCGCTGCACCAGGTAGATGCCGAGCGCTGGCGCGGCCAGGCCGATCACCAGGGCGGCGATCAGGGCGCGCTGCATGTACGGGTACTGGAAGAGTTCCATGGTCAGTTGCTCCACAGCCCGGCGGGCTCGTCGGGACCGTGCGGGTGCACGTGGTCGTGGTCGGGCTCCGCGTGATGGCCGGCCGGATCCGGCACGGCGCCGTCGTGACAGATCCCGCCCTGGTGGACGACGACCGCCCGGCTGATCACCGGTCGCAGCGGGCCCAACTCGTGGGCCACCAGCAGCACCGTGCCGCCATCGGCCACGAAGCCGCGCAGCGCGGCGGCGAACGCCTCCTGGCTGGCCGCGTCCACCCCGGCGGTGGGCTCGTCGAGGACCAGCAGCTCCGGCTGGCCGGCCAGCGCGCGGGCGATCAGGGTGCGCTGCTGCTGGCCGCCGGAGAGGGTGGACACCGGGTCGGCGGCCCGGTCGGCGAGCCCGACCGCGTGCAGCGCGGCGTCGACGGCGGCCCGGTCGGTCGCACCCGGCGGACGGAGGATCCCCCGGCGGGCCAGCCGGCCCGAGGCCACCACCTCGCGGACGGTGGCCGGCACGCCGCCGCCCGCGCCCAGCCGCTGCGGGACGTACCCGATGCGTTCCCACTGCCGGAAGCGGCGCAACGGCCGGTCGAAGAGGGTGATCGAGCCGGCGCTGAGCGGCACCAGCCCGAGCACGGCGCGGATCAGCGTGGACTTGCCGGAGCCGTTGGCCCCGAGCACCGCGACCACCTCCCCGGCGGTCACGGTGAGCGAGACGTCCCGGAGCACGGGGCGGCCGTCGTAGCCGACCACCCCGTGCTCGACGGTGATGACGGGTGCGCTCACGAGCAGCTCAACGCCGTCCGCAGGGTCTGCAGGTTGGTACGCATCACCGAAAGGTAGTCCGCGCCGCTGCCGGCGGCGAGCCCTTCGATCGGGTCCAGCACGGCGGTCTTCGCGCCGACCTGACCAGCGATGGTCTCGGCGACCTTCGGGCTGACCAGCGTCTCGAAGAAGATCGTGGTGGCCTGGTGCTCCTTCGCCTCCTCGATCACCTGCGCGAGCCGCTGCGGCGAGGGCTCGACGTCCGGGGTCAGCCCGGTGATGCCGACCTGGTCGAGCTTGTACCGGTCGGCCAGGTAGCCGAACGCGGTGTGGCTGGTCACGATCTCCCGCCGCTGGCAGGTCTGCAATCCCTGGTTGAACTCGCCGTCCAGGGCCGTCAGGTCGGCGCGCAGTGCCGCGGAGCGGGCGGTGTAGTCGGCGGCGTGGTCCGGGTCGGCCTTGCCGAGCCGCTGGGCGAGCTGGTCGCCGATGCCGGCCAGCCGGGTCGGGTCGAGCCAGACGTGCGGGTCCTTGCCGCCGCCGTGCTCCTCCTCGCCGTGCTCCTCCTCGCCCTCGTGGTTGTGCCCCCCGGCGGTCGCGTCCAGCAGCGGCTGCACGCTGGTCACGTCGAACGCCCGGTCGCCACCGCTCTGCGCGATGGCGTCGTCCACCGCCGGCTGGAAACCCTTCAGGTAGACGATCAGCTCCGCCTCACTGACCTGGCCGACCTGGCTCGGGCTGAGCTCCAGGTCGTGCGGCTCGGCGCCGGGCTTGGCGAGGTTGGTGACCCGGACCGCGTCGCCGCCGATCCGCTCGGCCAGGAACTGGAGTGGGTAGAACGCGGCCACCACGTCGACCCGTTGGGGATCGGCGCCGGCGGCACCGCCGGTGGAACAGCCGGCCCCGGCGCTCAGGGCGAGCACAGCGGTGGCGGCGGCCAGGACACGGGACGTGGTGCGGTTGGTCATGCCGCCAACTGTCCGTCGTAACGATAATGATTGTCAAAAACGCATGAGTGCATGTCAGAGCAGCTTCGCCAGACCCACCGTGACCAGCAGGGTCAGCATCAGCAGCCGGATCAACCGCGTCTGCGGGGCCTGAACCGGCCAGGTGGTGACCATCAGGGCGATCAGGCCCGCGGCGAGCGCGAGCGTCAGCAGCCCGCCGATCACGCCGGGGGTGAAGAACGCGACCAGCACCACCACCAGGGTGAGCAGGAACACCGACGTCGGGTTCGCCCCGGCCAACCGGGCGAGCAGAGGGCGCTGCGTACGCTGCATCCCACAGACTCTACGAGGAGGAACCCCCGGTGCTGGTGACCAACCGGTTCGTGGTCGACGTCGATGTCGCCGACGACTTCACCGAACGGGCGCACGCCGCCCTCACCGCGCTGGCCGCCCGGCCCGGCTACCTGCGCGGTCAACTGGTCCGGGCGCTGGACGACCCCCGGTACTGGTCCCTGGTCACCGAGTGGGAGTCGGTCGGCACCTACCGGCGGGCGCTGGGTGCCTTCGAGGTCAAGGTGAGCGCCGTGCCGTTACTCGCCGAGTCCGTTGACGAGCCGTCCGCGTACGAGGGGCTGGCCAGTGCGGCGCCCGGTGGGGCCGTGGTCATCGCCGAGAGTGATCGGGCTGCTGGTCCTTACCGCTGAGCCGTCTGGCACTACCCTGCTCCTATGACCGCACCCGCCCCGCCACCCGGTCCCGGGGTGGCTCCGCCGTTCGCCGCGCCGCCCACCGAGGGCCGCCGGACCCGGCTCTGGATCGGCCTCGGCGTCGGCGCGCTCGCCGTGCTGCTCTGCTGCGGCGGGGGTGGCGCGGCCGTGGTCGGCCTGGCCGTCAGCGGTGTGCAGGCGATCCGCGAACAGGGCCGCACCGTGACCGGCGACTACTACCAGGCGCTGGTCGAGCGGAACTACGGGCGGGCCTACGACCAGCTCTGCGACGACGCGCAGCGGCGCGAGTCCCGCCCCGAGTTCGAGCGGCGGGCGGCCGCCGAGCCGCAGGTCGCCGCCTTCCGGGTGGGTGAGGTGGACACCACCAACCTGACCGTTCCGGTGGACGTGACGCTCGACGGCGGCGACCGGGAACAGCAGCAGGTGAGCCTGGGCCAGGACGGTCAGACCGGCGGCATGGAGGTCTGCGGGGTGAGCTGACCCGCCCCCGGTATTCTCCTGGGCTCGGGGCGACGGTGGTCGTACCGTTGTCCCGAACCGACCGTTCCATCCACATCTCGCCCCCGCCGACCGCCAGCCGGCGTAGGAGGAAACATGCCAGCCGACCGTATCGACGCCGTCGTCAGCCTCGCCAAGCGCCGAGGCTTCGTCTTCCCCTCCAGCGAGATCTACGGAGGCACCCGATCGGCGTGGGACTACGGTCCGCTCGGCGTGGAGCTGAAGGAGAACGTCCGCCGGCAGTGGTGGAAGACCATGGTCCAGCAGCGCGACGACGTGGTCGGCCTCGACTCCGCGGTGATCCTGGCCCGCAAGGTGTGGGAGGCGTCCGGCCACATCGCCGAGTTCGTCGACCCGCTCACCGAGTGCCAGTTCTGCCACAAGCGGTTCCGGGCTGACCACCTGGAGGAGGCGTACGCCGAGAAGCACGGCAAGCCGCTGACCTCGCTCGCCGAGCTGAACTGCCCCAACTGCGGCAACAAGGGCACCTTCACCGAGCCGAAGATGTTCAACGGCCTGATGAAGACCTACCTGGGCCCGGTGGAGAGCGACGAAGGGCTGCACTACCTGCGCCCGGAGACCGCCCAGGGCATCTTCGTCAACTACAAGAACGTCGAGACGGTCGCCCGCAAGAAGCCGCCGTTCGGCATCGCGCAGACCGGCAAGTCGTTCCGCAACGAGATCACCCCGGGCAACTTCATCTTCCGGACCCGCGAGTTCGAGCAGATGGAGATGGAGTTCTTCGTCGAGCCGGGCACCGACGAGCAGTGGCACGAGTACTGGCTCCAGGAGCGCTGGAACTGGTACCTCGACCTGGGCCTGTCGGCCGACAACCTGCGCCTGTACGAGCACCCCAAGGAGAAGCTCTCCCACTACTCGAAGCGGACGGTGGATATTGAGTACCGCTTCCAGTTCGGCGGCACCGAGTTCGCCGAGCTGGAGGGAGTGGCCAACCGCACCGACTTCGACCTCTCCACGCACAGCAAGCACTCCGGCGTCGACCTGTCCTACTTCGATCAGACCAAGAGCGAGCGCTGGATGCCGTACGTCATCGAGCCGGCCGCTGGTCTGACCCGCGCGGTGCTCGCCTTCCTGCTGGAGGCGTACGACGAGGACGAGGCGCCGAACACCAAGGGCGGCGTGGACAAGCGCACCGTGATGCGGTTCGACCCGCGGCTGGCCCCGGTCAAGGTGGCGGTGCTGCCGCTGTCCCGCAACGAGGCGCTGTCGCCGAAGGCGAAGGATCTCGCCGCGCTGCTGCGCAAGCGCTGGGTGGTGGAGTTCGACGACTCGCAGGCGATCGGCCGCCGGTACCGCCGGCAGGACGAGATCGGCACGCCGTTCTGTGTGACGGTCGACTTCGACACCCTGGACGACAACGCCGTGACGGTCCGCAACCGGGACACCATGGCCCAGGAGCGGATCTCCCTGGACCAGGTCGAGCGTTACCTGATCGAGCGCCTCCCCGGCTGCTGAGACGGTGGTTACGGGGCCTCGGCCGACGCGGAAAGCGCCGGCCGAGGCCCCGTACACTTGTCCGGTGACCGCCTCGACCGTCCCTGCGCTGCGCCCGTTGACTCTCGGGCGGTACCAGGTGTGGCCGCCGGTGGTGCTCGCGCCGATGGCCGGGATCACCAACGTCGGATTCCGCCGGCTCTGCCGGGAGCAGGGCGGCGGCATCTACGTCTGCGAGATGATCACCACCCGGGCGCTGGTCGAGCGGAACCCGAAGACGCTGCACATGATCGCGTTCGGCGCGGACGAGCAGCCGCGAAGCCTCCAGCTCTACGGCACCGACCCGGAGATCACCGCCGCCGCGGTGCGGATCGTGGTCGAGCGCAACCTGGCCGATCACATCGACCTCAACTTCGGCTGTCCGGTGCCCAAGGTGACCCGCCGGGGTGGCGGCGCGGCGCTCCCGTGGCGGCGCCGGCTCTTCGCCCGGCTGGTGAAGGCCGCGGTGGACGCCGCGACACCGGCCGGCGTGCCGGTCACCGTGAAGATGCGCAAGGGAATCGACGACGACCATCTGACGTACGTCGAGGCCGGGCTCGCCGCGCAGGACGCTCGGGTGGCCGCGGTCGCCCTGCACGGGCGGACGGCCGGGCAGCGCTACTCGGGCACCGCCGACTGGGATGCGATAGCCACCCTCAAGCAGGCCCTGGACGTGCCGGTGCTCGGCAACGGCGACATCTGGGAGGCCGACGACGCTCTGCGGATGGTCGCCCACACCGGGGTCGACGGCGTGGTGGTCGGGCGCGGATGCCTGGGCCGCCCGTGGCTCTTCGCTGACCTGGAGGCCGCCTTCAACGGCCGGCCGGAGCGGCGGCTGCCCACCCTCGGCGAGGTGGCGGTGACCATGCGCCGGCACGCCGAGCTGTTGGTCGACCAGTTCGTCGCGGGCGCGCGCAACCCAGCCCGGGGCGAGCGGGACGGCTGCACCGACTTCCGCAAGCACGTCGCCTGGTACCTCAAGGGTTTTCCGGTCGGCGGCGAGCTGCGCCGCTCGCTGGCGATGATCGAGAGCCTGGCTCAGCTCGACGATCTGCTTGGCAAGCTTGACCCGGCGGAGCCGTTCCCGGTGGCAGCCCTGGGCCAGCCGCGCGGGCGGACGAACTCCCCGGGCAAGGTCTTCCTGCCGGACGGCTGGCTGGCCAGCCGGGACGATGACGTCGTACCCGAGGGCGCGGAGATGGACGACTCCGGCGGCTGACCGAATGACGACGAAGGGCCGGACCCCGCTAGGGGTCCGGCCCTTCGTCGTTGGTTGCTGGGTGTCAGCTGGTGGCGTAGCCGCGGGTGGCGATCCAGTCGGCGAGGTGCTCGACGGTGACCTCGTAGGAGGCCTGGTTCGGATCGGCGGAGTCGGCGATCTTCACGATGTTGCCGTTGTCGCGGTAGCCGACGACGCTGATGTAGTGCCCACCCTCGAACGAGTGGCTGGTGCCGTCGACGTCGACGCTGGTGCCGGCGATGTTCGCCACCACAGCCCGACCGTCATCCACGGTCTTCACGACGTCGGCGCGCAGCTTGTCGGTCTGCTTGCTGTCAGCGGCGGGGGTGCTGATCTCGACGCTGCGGTAGGCGTCGTTCTTACCGGTTTCCTTGTTCAGGACCGGGGTGATGTCGTTGATGGAGTTGGTGCCGGCCTCGGTGGTGCCCATCTCCTTGGCCATCGCGTCCACGCTGATGTCCTTGCCCTGCACGGACAGGGCGTTACGGGCGGCGGCGGGACCGCAGTAGTAGAAGTTCGGCTGCGCCTCGTAGCGCACACCCAGCTGACGCTCACCCGACGACTTCCGATCCGACTGGTTTTGCGTAGCGGGCTTGGCATCCGACGCGGCGTAAGCGGCGGTCACCGGACCGGCGATCGCGCCGCCGGTGAAGGCGAGCCCAGCAGCGGTCAGAGCGGTCTTACGAATCAGATCGGTACGCATAATGGCGTGCTCCTCTGCATCGGGGGTGCACGCGGCAGGGGGATGCCGCGTCAAGGAAGTTCAAGAAGGGGGGAACGGTCCGGCGATCCGGGGGGGACCTGCTCGGGGTTCCGGGGATGTAACCGCGGCGGCCGGTCGGGTGTTCCCAACGGCTGGCGGCTGGCTACAGGGGGATGTAACCGGGGCGGCCTGGCCGGTGTTCCCGGCGGCTGCCGCGCACCGGGCCAGGGGGCCACGGTCGCATGCCAGGTATAACGACCCGGGCCGGCCCCCGATTCCACGCTGAAGGTGGCCCCGACCACGGGACGACCCACCCCACAACCAGACACCGACCCATCCGGCTTACATCCCGAACCGGACACCACACCCACGTGGCCGCCCACGTCGACCGGCGTCTAGCCACGCCCTTTCCGGGAAAGTGCTGCCTCCAGACGCGCCGAGGCCACACCTTCCCGGAAAGTGCGCAGACCTAGGAGGCCGCCGCCGTGCGTCGGCCGGGTGCGTGCCTTTGAGCGTGATGACTCTGAGGTATCAATATGACTCTCAGGTATCACGCTCAACAGTGCGGGTGTCCCGCCGCCGTCGACCCGCCCGAGCGTCGGTCTCCCGGCCGACTCGCGGCCCGCGAGGGGCCTGGGTGACGGGTGGGGCGAGGTCGCGGGTGCGGGGCGGTCAGAGCTGGTCGGCGACTGGGGCGGGGGCGGTGCCGGGGCCGGGCTGGGTCGGGAGGTGTGGGCGGGTCGGCTGGGCGGAGCCGATCCCCTCAGCGGGCCAGGGGACTTCGGGGGAGAGGTGGAAAGTGATCCCGGCGGTACTCCAGCGCGGGCCGTGTCCGGCCAGCCGGTCGCGGAAACCGGCCCAGTCGTGCGTAGCCCGGGGCGACCAGCCCAGCTCGGCGATGGCGGGTAGCCGAGGGAACAGCATGAACTCGATCTCGGCCAGCGAGGTGATCGACTCGGTCCAGAGCGGGGCCTCCACGCCGAGTACCGCCGCCTCTGGCACGCCCGTCACGTGTGACCCGGGATCCCAGTCGTACGCGCGTCGCACGTCGATCAGGCCGGCCCAGTCCTGCCCGACCGGGGTGTCCGGGGCGTACTTCATGTCCAGGTAGGCGTGGTTGCCGGGGGAGACGATCAGCTGGGCGCCCTGGCGTACCGCCTCGGCAGTGATGGCCGAGTCCTCGCCGTTCGTGCCCCACCACTGGAGCACCCGTCCGTCGGCGTGCGCGGCCGGGGCGAGCTGGTGCCAGCCGACGACGGTCTTACCGGTGTCGGCGACGATCCGCTGCACCCGCTCGACGAAACCGGTGTACACCTCGCCCTTGACCTTGAACGCCTCGTCGCCGCCGATGTGCAGCCACGGCCCCGGGGTGAGCGCGGCCAGCTCACCCAGCACGTCGGCGATGAAGTCGTACGTCCGCTCGTCGGCCGGGTCGACGTAGCTGAAGCCGACCTCGGTGCCGGTGTACGGCGGCGGTGCGACCTTGTCCGGTGCCAGTTCCGGGTACGCGACCAGCGCGGCGTTGGTGTGGCCGGGCAGGTCGATCTCCGGCACCACGGTGATGTGCCGAGCGGCGGCGTACTCGACGATCCTGCGGTAGTCGGCCTTCGTGTAGAACCCGCCGGGGCCGTCGCCGACCTCGGTCGTCCCGCCGACGGCGGTCAATCGTGGCCGGGAGTCGACGGCGATCCGCCAACCCTGGTCGTCGGTCAGGTGCAGGTGCAGGTGGTTGAGCTTGTACCGGGCCAGGTGGTCGATCACCCGGAGTACGTCGGCGACGGCGAAGAAGTGCCGCGCCACGTCGAGCATCGCGCCCCGGTACGGGAACCGGGGCCGGTCGACGATCGACCCGCCGGGCAGCATCCAGTGCTCGGCGACCGGGACCGGGCTCTCGATCGCCGGTGGCAGCAGTTGACGCAGGGTCTGCGCGCCGTAGAAGAGGCCGGCGGCGGTGACGGCGGTGATGGTGACCCCGGTCCGGGTCACGGCCAGCCGGTACCCCTCGGCGCCCAGGCCGTCGTCGTCGGTCAGGACCAGCGCGATGCCGTCGACCGGTGCCGGCCCGGCGGCGTCGGTCACCGGCAGCGGGTATCGGGTGGCCGGACGCAGCAGCTCGGCGAGCTGTTCGGCGACCGCCAGCGCGGCGGGATCGGCGCTGGCCACGATGACCGCCTCGGCCGGCAGCAGCCAGTCCTCGGCCGGGTTCGGCTCGACCTCCTGCGGGGCGGGCACGACGTCGGCCAGGCGAACCGGGGCCGGCGGGGCGAGCAGCTCACCGGCGGCCCGTTCGGCGGCCCGGGCCAGCGTGGCCGCGTCCGGTTCGTGCCCCGACAGTGAGATCGGGTCGGTGGATTCGGCCGCGCCGGGGGTGGCGGCGGATCCGGGGGAGGAGAAGGTCGACACGGCGGCGGCTCCGGGGGTGTATTCGCGCCGAATATGGCAAAAGTGAGTTTCGCTGGCTGCGTTGCCATCAAGAGTACGGCGAGAGGGCGGGATGCGTGATCGTGCGCGTGGAAGCGTTCCCAAAAACCGGTACGAACGCGGATAGTCGTGATGGCTGTGCCTATTGTCACCGAACGGTCCCCGGCCGCTCGATGTTCGCTTAACCTTCGCCCACCGATCGATGTCAACCCCGGGATTACCGGTGGTCCGTCCCGGGGTATGAGGAAACTGAACCTTCGTTAAGTGTCAATCCGGCGCGCGTGGGAGGCTCTGGTGGCAGCGCAAGAGACCGTCGATCACAAGTACGTTTACGACTTCTCCGAGGGCAACAAGGACCTCAAGGACCTGCTCGGCGGCAAGGGCGCAAACCTGGCCGAGATGACCAACCTCGGGCTGCCGGTGCCCCCCGGCTTCATCATCACCACCGAGGCCTGTCAGGCATACCTCGCGACCGGCCGGGAGCCGGACGGGCTCGCCGGCCAGATCGAGGCGCACCTGGAATCGCTGGAGCGCGCGATGGGCAAGCGCCTCGGCGACCCGCAGGACCCCCTGCTGGTCTCCGTCCGTTCCGGCGCCAAGTTCTCCATGCCCGGCATGATGGAGACCGTCCTCAACGTCGGCCTCAACGACCAGAGCGTGCTGGGGCTCTCCGCCCAGGCGGGCGGCTCCACTGACCAGGCCGCCTCCGGCGGCGCGAACAGATTCGCCTGGGACTCCTACCGGCGACTCATCCAGATGTTCGGCAAGACCGTCTGCGACGTGCCGGGCGAGGAGTTCGAGCACGCCCTCGACGAGGTCAAGCGCGCCAAGGGCACCCACAACGACCTGGACCTGGACGCCGACGACCTGCGTGGGCTGGTCGACTCGTACAAGAAGATCTTCGTCAAGCACACCGGTCGGGAGTTCCCGCAGCAGCCACGCGAACAGCTCGACCTGGCCATCCGGGCGGTCTTCGAGTCGTGGAACGCCGAGCGCGCGGTGCTCTACCGCCGCCAGGAGCGGATCCCGGCCGACCTCGGCACCGCGGTCAACGTGGTTTCCATGGTCTTCGGCAACCTCGGCCCGGACTCCGGCACCGGCGTCGCGTTCACCCGGGACCCGGCCAGCGGCGCGCAGGGCATCTACGGCGACTACCTGGCCAACGCCCAGGGCGAGGACGTCGTCGCCGGCATCCGCAACACGGTGCCGTTGCAGGAGTTGGAGCAGCTCGACAAGTCCTCCTACGACGAGCTGCTCGGCATCATGGCCCGGCTGGAGGAGCACTACAAGGACCTCTGTGACATCGAGTTCACCATCGAACGCGGCAAGCTCTGGATGCTGCAGACGCGGGTCGGCAAGCGCACCGCCGCCGCCGCGTTCGTCATCGCCGGGCAGTTGATCGACGAGGGCCTGATCGACCTGGACGAGGCGCTGCACCGGGTCAACGGCGCGCAGTTGGCCCAGCTGATGTTCCCGCGCTTCCAGCTCGACCACGACTTCCAGCCGGTCGCCAAGGGCATCGGCGCCTCGCCCGGCGCGGCATCGGGCAAGGTGGTCTTCACCTCCGCCCGGGCCGTCGAGCTGGCCGCCGAGGGCGAGTCGGTGATCCTGGTCCGCCGGGAGACCAACCCGGACGACCTGAACGGCATGATCGCCGCCAAGGGCATTCTCACCTCGCGCGGCGGTAAGACCAGCCACGCCGCCGTGGTGGCCCGGGGGATGGGCAAGACCTGCGTCTCCGGCGCCGACGAGATCGACGTGAACGTGCCCGCGAAGCGGTTCACCGTGGCCGGGCAGACCGTCGGCGAGGGCGACGTCGTCTCCATCGACGGCACCACCGGCAAGGTCTACCTGGGCGAGGTGCCGGTCATGCCGTCGGAGGTGGTGCAGTACTTCGAGGGCAGTCTCGACCCCGCGCACATCGACAACGCGCTGGTTCGGGCCGTACACCGGATCATGACGCACGCCGACGACAAGCGGCGGCTCGCGGTCCGCACGAACGCCGACACCGGCGCGGACGCCGCCCGGGCCCGGCGCTTCGGCGCCGAGGGCATCGGGCTCTGCCGCACCGAACACATGTTCCTCGGCGACCGGCGCGAGCTGGTCGAGCGACTGATCCTGGCCCGAGCCGAGGGTGAGCGCGAGGCAGCGCTGGCGGCGCTGCTGCCGTTGCAGCGGGCCGACTTCGAGGAGATCTTCCGCGAGATGGACGGGCTGCCGGTCACCGTCCGGCTGATCGACCCGCCACTGCACGAGTTCCTGCCGCCGCTGGAGCAGCTCGCGGTCAACGTCGCGGTCGCCCAGGAGCGCGGCGAGGACGTGGCCAAGGAGGAGGCGCTGCTCGCCGCCGTCCGGCGGATGCACGAGGAGAACCCGATGCTCGGGCTGCGGGGCGTCCGCCTCGGCCTGGTCATCCCCGGCCTGTTCGCGATGCAGGTCCGGGCCATCGCCGAGGCGGCTGTCACCTGCGCCCGTGGCGGCGGGACAGCCAAGCCGGAGATCATGGTGCCGCTGGTCGGCGCCGTGCAGGAGCTGGAGACGGTCCGCGCCGAGGCCGAGAAGATCATCGCCGAGGTGGTCGGGGACAGTGGGGTCGAGGTGCTGATCGGCACCATGATCGAGGTGCCCCGGGCGGCGCTGACCGCCGGTCAGATCGCCGAGGCGGCGGAGTTCTTCTCCTTCGGCACCAACGACCTGACCCAGATGGGCTGGGGCTTCTCCCGCGACGACGTCGAGGGCGCGTTCTTCTGGCGCTACCTGGAGTTGGGCATCTTCGGCATCTCGCCGTTCGAGTCGATCGACCGCGACGGCGTGGGCCGGCTGGTGCGGATCGCCGCCGAGGAGGGCCGGGCCGCCCGGCCCGGGCTGAAGCTCGGTGTCTGCGGCGAGCACGGCGGCGACCCCGACTCGGTGCACTTCTTCCACGAGGTCGGTCTGGACTACGTCTCCTGCTCGCCGTTCCGGGTGCCGGTGGCCCGGCTGGAGGCCGGTCGGGCGGCGGTGGAGACCGGCGGGTCGGACAGCCGCTGACGCAGGGCCGGCGGTGGACCGGGCTCCCGGGCCACCGCCGGCACCAGCGATCAGATCGGCGGGCGCCGCCAGGTGGGTCGGGCCGAGCGGTGCAGCTGCGCCGGCAGGGTGGCCATCGGGGTACGCACGGCCAGCGGGGCGTGCGCGTCGGGCATGGCGGTGTTGCCGATCCCGCCGCCGCGGATGTCCAGCACCGAGCCGGCCCGATGGGCCACCGCCCGGGCCTCCTCGTGCAGCGCCTCCAGGTCCTCCGCGGCCGCGACGGTGACCAGGGTCAGCAGGGCGTTGCGCCCGGCCGGGTAGGTCACCACGCAGCCGGCGGTGGTGCGCACCACCGACTCCCGGAACTCGCCCTGCTGGGCCGTGTCGGCCATCCGGTGGCCGAGCCCGAAGCTGGCCGCGGCGAGCGCGGCGAGGTGGGTGGCGTCGGTGCTGGGCAGGTCACTGGAGATGAGTAGCCCGTCGGTGCCGGCCAGGACGGCCCCGGCGACCTCGGGACGGCGCCGACGCAACCCGCGTAGCTCCGTTCCCACCACGGTGTCGGCGTCCACGAGCGTCCCCTTACCGGTCAGGCTCTGCGTGTCGATCGGCTGGTCACGTTCCGCGCTGGGAACGCTACCGGTAGCGACCTCCGCTCGCGAGCCCGTAACCCTCGGCAATCGGTTGACAACTCCCGGCCAATCGGCGGTTGTGGGCCTGCGGACGAGGCGTCGCGGGCGGGCCGGGCGGCCCCGAGCGGCGTAATCTTGGCTCCTTCGCACACCGCCGATTGCGCACGCCGTCGAGGGGGAAGGGTGACTGCATGACCAGCGTCTGGGAGAGCCTGACCGTCGACGCCCGCGATCCGGCCCGACTGGCCCGCTGGTGGGCCGAAGCCCTCGGCTACCAGATCATCACTGAGAAGCCGGACGAGGTGGAGATCCGCCAGTCCGTCGACAAGCTCCCCGGCCTGGTCTTCCTGCCGGTGGCCGACGGCAAGGAACGCAAGAACCGGCTGCACCTCGACCTTCGCCCGGCCGACCAGGAGGCCGAGGTCGAACGGCTCGTCGACATGGGCGCCCGGCACGTCGACATCGGCCAGGGCCAGGTGGACTGGACGGTGTTGGCCGACCCGGAGGGCAACGAGTTCTGCGTGCTTCGCGAGCGCGAGGAGTGAGCCGGGTTTGCGAGCCCCGCAGTCGCGAGCAAGATGTGGCTTCGCGAGCGCGAGGAGTGAGCCGGTGACCGGTTGACCGCACCGCCGTCCGTCGCGGCGGACGCCCGGCTGGTCGAGGAGCCGCCCAAGGACACCGGCCACCGCCGGTCGCCGTACGAGCGGGACCGCGCCCGGGTGCTGCACTCAGCGGCGTTCCGCCGGCTGGCGACCAAGACCCAGGTGCACACCGCCGGCACCGACGATTTCCTGCGCACCCGGCTGACCCACTCGCTGGAGGTCGCCCAGATCGCCCGCGAGATGGGCGCCCGGCTGGGCTGCGACCCGGACGTGGTGGACGTCGCCGGGCTCGCGCACGACCTCGGGCACCCGCCGTTCGGGCACAACGGCGAGGAGGCGCTGGACCTGCTCGCCACGCCCTGCGGCGGCTTCGAGGGCAACGCCCAGACGCTGCGGGTGCTGACCCGGCTGGAGGCGAAGGTGCTCCTCCCGGACGGCTCGTCCGCCGGGCTGAACCTGACCCGCGCCTCGCTCGACGCGATCGGCAAGTACCCCTGGCTGCGCCGCCCCGGGCAGCGCAAGTTCGGGGTGTACGCCGACGACGCGGCCGTCTTCGGCTGGATCCGGGCCGGCGCGCCCGGCGACCGGCGCTGCCTGGAGGCGCAGGTGATGGACTGGGCTGACGACGTCGCGTACTCCGTGCACGACGTGGAGGACGGCATCCACGGCGGGTACGTCACGCTGCGTCCGCTGCTCGACGATGCCGACGAACGGGCGGCGCTCTGCACCGACGTGGCCGCCACCTATTCCGGGGAGTCCCCGGGTGACCTGGCCGAGGTGCTGGTCGAGTTGCTGGCCGACCCACTGCTGGCCCCCCTCGTCGGGTACGACGGCAGCCACCGCGCCCAGGCCGCGCTGAAGGCCACCACCAGCGGGTTGACCGGCCGGTTCGTCTCCGCGGCGGTGGCCGCCACGGAGGAGCGGTTCGGCGCCGGCCCGCATCGCCGCTACGCCGCCGACCTGGTGGTGCCGCGGCTGGTCCGGGCCCAGTGCGCCCTGCTCAAGGGCATCGCGCTGCGCTACGTGATGCGTCGCTCCGGCTTCCGGGGCCGCTACGAACGGCAGCGGGCGATGCTGGCCGAGCTGGTGGGCGCGCTGGTCCGGCGGGCGCCGGACGGGCTCGACCCGATCTTCGCCCCGCTGTGGCGGGCCGCGCCGGACGACGCCGCCCGGCTGCGGGTGGTGATCGATCAGGTCGCCTCACTCACCGACCCGGCGGCGGTGACCTGGCACACCCGCCTGGTGGGAGGTGGAGCACCGCCGTCCGGGGGCGGCGCAGCTTAGGCTAGCCTAAGTGGTATGACGGAACGCCCCAGGAACGTCACCTCGGTCCGAGTGCTGCGCACCGAGCGACCCACCCCGCATCTGATCCGGCTCGTCCTCGGCGGGGACGAGCTGGCCGGCCTGCCGGTGGGCGAGTTCACCGACCACTACATCAAGCTGGTCTTCCCGCAGCCCGGCGTCGCGTACCCGCAGCCGCTGGACCTCGCCGAGATCCGCCGTGACCTGCCCCGCGAGCAGTGGCCCCGGCTGCGCGCGTACACCGTGCGGCAGTGGGACCCGCTGGCCGAGGAGCTGACCGTCGACGTGGTGCACCACGGCGACGAGGGGCTGGCTGGCCCGTGGGCCGCCGCGCTGCGCCCGGGCGACCCGGTGCACTTCGTCGGACCCGGCGGGGCGTACGCCCCGAGCCCGGATGCGGACTGGCACCTGCTGGTCGGCGACGAGAGCGCCCTGCCGGCGATCGGCGCCGCCCTGGAACGGCTGCCGCTGGGCGCCCCGGCCCATGTCTTCGTGGAGATCGCCGACCCGGCGGAGGAGCAGAAGCTGCTCAGCCCGGGCGCGGTCCAGCTCACCTGGCTGCACCGCGGCGAGCGCCCGGTGGGTGCCGCGCTGGTGGCGGCGGTGCGGGATCTGGAGTTCCCGCCGGGCCGGGTGCACGCCTTCGTCCACGGCGAGGCGACCTTCGTCCGGGAACTGCGCCGGCTGCTGCGCGCCGAGCGGGGCGTACCCGCCGATCGGCTCTCCATCTCCGGCTACTGGCGGCGCGGCATGGACGACGAGGGCTGGCGCTCCGCCAAGGCCGACTGGAACCGGGAGGTGGCGGCCGAGGAGCCCACCGCTGCCTGAGCGCGGTTCAGCCCTCGGTCTGCCGGTCCCATTCCTCACGGACCGCGGTGAGTCGCCGGTTGAGCAGCACGGCGTACCCGACGATCGCCGGGGCGAGCAGCAGCAGCAACAGCAGCCGGGCCTCGCGTACCGTCGCGCCGATCAGGCTGACCGAAATCACCGCGTAGGCGGTGATCGCCAGCCGGGAGGCGCTCGGCCGGGTAGCGAGCGTGAACAGGCCCAGCCCACACAGCACCCAGACCACCACCGAGGCAGCCAACAGCAGCCGCAGCTCCAGCGGCAGCCGGCTCGCGCCGCTGTCGACCAGCCGTACCGCCTGCCCGAGCGACCAGCCGAGCAGCAGCAGCGCACCGCTGAGCGGGATGTGCAGATAGGTGTACGCCTGCCCTGCACGCAGGCGGGTCGTCGACAGGTTGGTGGTGACGAAGGTGGTGTAGACCCACCAGACGGCGGCCGGCACCACGAAGGCCAACCCGGCGGTGAGGATCATGTGCGGCCGGGGGTGGTCCGGCACCGCGAAGAGCAGGTTGGCCAGCGCGCTGCCCAGCACGATGATGGTGAACTGGCCGATCCGTTCCGGCAGGTGCCGGTTGTCCACCGGCCACTGCTCGAGCCGGCGTCGGCCGACCCAGGGCGTGGCCAGTTCGATGGCCATCGCGACGACCCACAGCGCCGGGCGCAGCGCGATCGGCACGGCCAGCGAGACCAGCCAGATCAGCCAGCCCAGCCCGAAGCCGACCAGGTAGACCGAGATCACCGTGCGGGCGATCGGGCTGGCCGGCCGGGCCCGCAGGTAGAGCAGGAGCAGCACGCCCCGGACGATCAGGTACCCGACCGGCAGCAGCGCGCTCTCCGGCACCTCGTCCACGCCGAGCGTCATCGCGCCCGCGCCGACCAGCGCGACCAGCACCAGCAGCCGGTGCGGCAGATCGTCCGGGTCGAACCGGGTGTCGTAGTAGACCTGACCCATCCAGGCCCACTGGACCACCACGAAGAGCCCGCTCACGGCAAGTATGCCGCCCACCGACGGGGTCGAGTCGGTGCCCAGCCGGGCCACCACCGCCGCCAGCGCGTACACGAAGATGATGTCGAGGAAGAGCTCCAGCCAGGTGGCGTGGCGGTGCCCGGCCTCGTCCTCCAGCGGTGCCGGCCCGCGTACGCCCAGCCGACCGGACAACCATCCCGGCAAGCGGGCGCCGACGGTCCGTACCCTCCGCATCTGGTCATGGTCCCCGCGCGGGTCCGGCTCCCGGGCGGGAACCGTCGAGCCGGCAGCGGTGGCCGCCACATCCGGCGTGCCCCGGCCGGCGTGCCGCCGGTCCGGCAGGGCAGGATGTACGCCGAGGGGGTGGCGCATGGCTGGGCGAATCCGGGACGAGGACATCGCACTGGTCCGGGAACGCACCTCGATCGGGGACGTGATCTCCGAGACGGTCACCCTGAAGTCCGCCGGCGGCGGCAACCTCAAGGGCCTGTGCCCGTTCCACGACGAGAAGAGCCCGTCCTTCAACGTCTCCCCGGCCCGCAACGTCTGGTACTGCTTCGGCTGCGGGGCCGGTGGCGACGCGATCAAGTTCCTGATGGACGCCGAGCACCTCAGCTTCATCGAGTCCGTCGAGCGGCTGGCCGGCCGCGCCGGCATCCAGCTGCGCTACCTGGAGGACGACAAGGGCACCCCGCGCCCCCGACCCCAGCAGGGCCAGCGCCAGCGCCTGGTTGCCGCGCACGCCGCCGCCGTCGAGTTCTACCAGGCTCAGCTCAGCACCGCCGGTGCCCGCCAGGCACGGGAGTTCCTGGCCCAACGTGGCTTCGACCGGGCCGCCGCCGAGCGCTACGGCTGCGGCTTCGCACCGGAGGGCTGGGACCTGCTCACCAAGCACCTGCGCCAGCAGGGCTTCACCCACCAGGAGTTGGTCACCGCCGGGCTGTCTCGGGAGTCCCGCTCCGGCACGCTGATCGACCGGTTCCGCCGGCGGCTGCTCTGGCCGATCCGCGACCTCGCCGGCGACGTGATCGGTTTCGGCGCCCGCAAGCTCTTCGACGACGATGACGGCCCGAAGTACCTGAACACCCCCGAGACGCCGATCTACAAGAAGTCGCACGTGCTCTACGGCATCGACCAGGCCAAGCGGGAGATCGCCAAGCAGGGCCGGGCGGTGATCGTCGAGGGCTACACCGACGTGATGGCCTGCCACCTGGCCGGGGTGACCACGGCGGTGGCGACCTGCGGCACGGCGTTCGGCGCCGACCACATCGGGGTGCTGCGCCGGTTGCTGTTGGACACCGACTCGGTGGCTGGGGAGATCATCTTCACCTTCGACGGGGACGCCGCCGGCCAGAAGGCGGCGCTGCGCGCCTTCTCCGACGACCAGCGCTTCGTGGGCCGGACGTTCATCGCCGTCAGCCCCGACAACATGGACCCGTGCGAGCTGCGGCTGGCCAAGGGTGACCTGGCGGTGCGCGACCTGGTGGCCCGGCGCGAGCCGCTGGTCGACTTCGCGCTGCGGCACGTGATCAGCCGGTACGACCTGGACACCGTCGACGGCCGGGTCGAGGCGATGCGCCGAGCCGCGCCGCTGGTCGCGCAACTCAAGGACCGGGAGAAGCGCCCGGAGTACGTCCGCAAGCTCGCCATGGACCTCGGGATGGAGATCGAGCCGGTGCAGCGGGCGGTGCTCGCCGCCGCCAACGCCCCGCCGCCCGGCGCCCGGGACGCCGCCCCCGCCGGCCGGCCCGCGCCGACCCGCCCCGAGCCGGCACTGGACAGCCCGCAGTCGATGGTCGAGCGGGAAGCGTTGAAGCTCGCCCTGCAGCAGCCCGTGCTGGCCGGGCCGATGTTCGACGCCGTCGAGGCCACGGAGTACCGGCACCCGGTGCACGTCGCGGTGCGCGCGGCCATCGCGGCGGCCGGCGGGGCCGTGTCGGCGACCGGCGGCGCCGTCTGGATCGAGTTGGTCCGCGACGCCTGCGACGACCTGGCGTCGGCGGCGCTGGTGGGCGAGCTGGCGGTGGAGCCGCTACGGATCGACGGTGAACCGGACCCGCGCTACGTGTCGATCACGATGGCCCGGGTGCAGTTCGGGTCGGTGACGGCCCGGATCCGGGACCTCAAGTCGCGGATCCAGCGGATCAACCCGGTCAACAACAAGGACGAGTACTTCGCCGCCTTCGGCGAGCTGCTGTCACTGGAGCAGCACGCCCGGGCGCTGCGCGAGCAGGCCGCAGGAGGCCTTTAGATGGGACTGTTCAGCCGCAAGCCGAAGCTCCCCCCGGCCGACCGGCCGCCGCTCGCCGCCGACGAACGGGTGCTGGCCTGGGCGGCGGCGGGCAACGGCGAGGGCGACGGGGTGGTGGTGGCCACCAACCTCGGTCTGTGGCTGCCCGGTCGGGGGCACCGGCTCGGCTGGCACGACATCCTCAAGGCCGTCTGGTCCGGCCGCGAGCTGACCGTCACGCCCGCCGAGACCCTCGTCGAACGCGACGGGTACACGGTGGTCACCGACTGCCCGGCCGAGTCGTACCTGCTGCTCGACCCGGGCGAGCTGCCGCACCAGGTGCGGGCCCGGGTGACCCGCTCGGTCGCGTACACCGAACACCACCCGGTGCCCGGTGGCGGGGCCCGGGTCGCGGCCCGGCGCGCGGCCGGGGTGGACGGTCTGACCTGGACGGTCCGCCTCGACCCCGGCACCCCGCCGGACGAGGAGGCACTGCTCGCCGAGACCGACCGCCTGGTCACCGCGGCCCGGGCCGCCACCGCACCGGTCGACGGGTAGCCGGCCGCCCGGCCCGCCGCGGCCCGGCCCGCTGGCCGGGTCAGTTGGCGCCGAGATCCTCCAGCGCCTTCGCGGCACCACGGTGCAGCGGAACCGGCTCGGTCTTCCGGGCGGTCTCCAGGGAGATGCCCTTGGCCGCAGGGTTCGCCTGGGCCAGGGTGTCCCGCTTGTCGAAGACCGTTCGGGTGATCGCACAGGCGACGTTGGCGTCCAGGTCCTTGCGGACCAGCAGCACGTTCGGCACGACGATCGTCGGGGTGTCCGCCGCCGTCCGGTACGCGTCCCGGCCGATCGTCCCGGCCTGGTAGGCGGGGCTCAACTCGGTCATCTTCGGCAGCAGGGGCGCGATGTCGATGAACTTCACCCGGTCGCCGGCGGTGGTGAACAGGTCGGTCAGGCCTCCGGTGGGCAGGCCGCCGGACCAGAAGAAGCCGTCGATGCTGCCGTCCTTGATCCCCTCGACTGTCTTGGTCAGGTCGAGCCGCTGCGCCCGAATGTCCTTGGCCGGGTCGAGGCCGGCGGCCTCCAGCAGCCGGTTGGCGATCACCTCGGTGCCCGACTTCGGCGAACCGGTGGAGATCCGTTTGCCCCGCATGTCGGCCACCGAGTTGATCCCGGCGTCATTGCGGACCACGACCTGGGTGTAGTTGTCGTAGATGCGTGCGAGCGCCTCGACCGGCTGCGGCGCGGTGAAGCTGCCCTTGCCCTGAACCGCGTTGACCGCCGTGTCGAAGAGGGAGAACGCCACGTCGTACTGGCCGCTGACCAACTGCTCGACGTTCTGCACCGAGGCGCCGGTCTCCGCGGCCGTGCCGGTGAGCTTGCCACCGGTCGCTCCGGACAGTTGCCCGGCGAGGGCGTTGCCGACCACGTAGTAGACGCCGGTCGCGTTGCCGGTGGCGATGCCGACGCGGGTCTCCCGGGTCACCTCACAGGTGACCTCGCTGGCCGCGTCGTCCTTGGCGGCACCGCCCTGCTGGCCCCCGCAACCCGTGGCTCCGACCGCGACGAGGGCGACCACGCTCAGACCCGCCACGAGCCGTACATCGATTCGTCTCACAGTTTCTCCTCCCGGAGGTTCGCTGGTGAACCGGCTGGCCGCCCGCCGGCCCGGCCGGCGGATCCGCGTCGTACGAACACTCCCGCCACCGCGACGGCGGCCAGCGCGGCGCCGACCGTGACCGGTACGGGTTCGAGCCAGAGCAGCGTCACGCCGGCGAGTGCACCGAGCACACGCTCCGGGGCGCCGGCGGGACCAACGCCGGGCAGCCAGCCACCGGCGGCGACGGCGAGCACGGCCACGCTGAGCGCGGTGACCAGGCCGGCGAAGACGATCCGCTGCACGCCGCCGATGCCGAGCAGGCCGAGCCCGGCCGGTGTGCTGACGAAGGCGATCGGGGTCAGGTAGGCCGGCAGCGCGTAGCGCAGGGTCTGCCACATGGTCGGCACCAGCCGACCGCCGGTGACCGCGGCGGCGGCCACCGCCGCGAGCGCGGTCGGTGGGGACACCTCGGACAGGACCGCGAAGTAGAAGACGAACATCGCGGCGGCCGGTGCCGTCACGCCCAGGTCGAGCAGTGCCGGGCCGACGATCACCCAACCGATCACGAACGAGGCGGTGACCGGCACGGCCAGGCCCAGCAGGGTGAGGGCGACGGCCGCGAGCAGCGCGGTGAGCGCCAGCACGAGGGTCGGGTCCGAGGTGACCGCCTTCGCCCCGCCGACCAGCAGCGCCGCGGCCTGCGGCCCGAGGCCGGTCTTCGTCGTGGTCGCCGTGATGATGCCGGCGGCGGCGCAGACGGCGGTCACCGCGAGCACGCCGCGTACGCCGGTGACGAGCGCGGCCGTCAGCCGGCCCGGGGTGAGCCGGTGCGTACGGTCCAGGAAGGAGAGCGCAGCCGCCAGGAGGGTGGCGAAGACGACCGCTCTCGTCGCGGACACGCCGACGGCGAGGAGCACGATGATGGCGATCAGCGAGGCGAAGTGGTAGCCGAACCGGCCCAGTAGGCGCCACGGTGAGGCGACGTCGATCACCACCGGGCGTACGCCGGAGCGCCGGGCGTCGATCTCCACGGCGAGCAGGATGCCGAGGTAGTAGAGCACCGTCGGCACGGTGGCCCAGCCGAGCACCTGCAGGTACGAGACGCCCAGGTACTCGGCGATGATGAACGCCGCCGCGCCCAGGGTTGGTGGGGAGAGGATCGCGCCCACCCCGGCCGCGGCCAGCATGCCGCCGGCCCGCTCTGGGGGATAGCCGGCGCGGCGCAGCAGTGGCCAGGTGACCGCGCCGATGCTCACCGTCGTCGCGGCACCGGAGCCGGAGACGGTGCCGAGCAGGAAGCCGGAGGCCACCGCGGTCCGCCCGGCGGCGGTGCGCGAGCGGCGGAACGCTGCCGCTGACAGCTCGACGAAGAACCGCCCGGCACCGGACAGCTCCAGCACCGCGCCGTAGATGGTGAACAGCACGATGTACGAGGCGGCCACGTCCAGCGGGGTGCCGTAGAAGCCGCTGTCGGAGTTGTAGAACGCGTCGACCAGTTGGCTGAAGTCGAGCCCGGAGTGGGCGACCGGCCAGGACTGCGGCAGCAGCCCGCCGTAGTAGCCGTAGCCGAGGAACAGCAGGCAGACCGCGGGCAGGATCCACCCGGTGGTCCGCCGGCACGCCTCCAGCAGCAGGAGCAGCAGGAGGGTGCCCATCACCAGGTCCAGCGGCACGAGCAGGCCCTGCCGGTCGAGGAAGGCGTTGTAGCCGCCGCCACCCGTACCGATCCAGATCGGCAGCACGGGGTAGAGGCAACCGGCCACTGCCAGCGCGACCAGGGCCCAGTCCACCGCGGTGGGTCGTGTCGGGGCCGGACGCGGCAGGCCCGGGTCGACCGGCCGGCTGGTGCGGCGCCGCCAGGCCAGCAGCCGGGCCCGCAGCCGCAGGTCGGCCGGGTAGGCCAGAAAGACCAGCGGCAGTACGAGCGCCAGGAAGATGATCAAGTAGTACTTGCTGCCCTGCGCCAGCGGGCGGAACACCTGCCAGAGGGCCAGCCCGCTGGCCGCCAGCGCCGCCGCGGTGAGGAGCAGGCCGGCCGGCCCGGACAACACCCGGCCCGGCTTCTCGTCCTCGAACTGGGCGGCCAGGTCGCGCGCCGTCCGCTCGGGATCGGTGCGCGCATCGTCGCCGTCGATGCGCCCGGCCCGGCCGGCGCTGCCGGGCGGGTCGGCCACGGCGGTCTCGGCCCCGGCTGGCGCAGCGACGGTCTCGGTCTCGGCTGGCGCAGCGACGGTCTCGGTCTCGGCTGGCGCAG
Source organism: Micromonospora sp. NPDC000668 (assembly GCF_042897975.1). NCBI lineage: Bacteria > Bacillati > Actinomycetota > Actinomycetes > Micromonosporales > Micromonosporaceae > Micromonospora > Micromonospora sp. NPDC000668. Next base: position 1,890,048 of record NZ_JBIAYP010000001.1, on the reverse strand, counting down.
CCTGCCGGGGTGGTGCACCGCCGGTGCCCGGAGCGGGCTCGCTGGTGTGGAAGTCGGCTGGTTGTGCGGGTGGTGGCGAACCGTCGGGCGAACGGGTGGGCGACACGAGGGGACGATACACGTCGATCGACTATCAGGTGGGGCATCGACGGGCGTTTCGCCGCGGGCAGGTCGGGTGTCGGCGCCGCCGCCTCGACCGGCGTCGAATTTGCCTGGAGAGCTGTCGGACCTGGCCGCTAGGGTCGGGCGGTGACTTCGGGGCGACCACTGATTCAGGCTCGCGGGCTGGTGAAGCGGTTCGGCGACTTCACCGCCGTCGACGGCATCGACGTCGAGGTGCGCTCGGGCGAGGCGTTCGGCTTCCTCGGGCCCAACGGCGCCGGCAAGTCCTCCACCATGCGGATGGTCGGCTGCACCTCCCCGCCGAGCGGGGGTGAGCTGCGCATCCTCGACCTGGACCCGGTCCGCGACGGGCCGGCCATCCGGGCCCGGCTCGGCGTCTGCCCGCAGCTGGACAATCTCGACCCGGAGCTGACGGTCCGGGAAAACCTGACCGTCTACGCCCGCTACTTTGGCATCTCGCGCCGGGCGGCCCGGGAGCGGGCCGCCGAGCTGCTCGACTTCGTCCAGCTCACCGAGCGGGCCGACAGCAAGGTCGAGCCACTCTCCGGCGGGATGAAGCGCCGGTTGACCATCGCCCGCGCGCTGGTCAACGATCCGGAGATCGTGCTGCTCGACGAGCCGACCACCGGGCTCGACCCACAGGCTCGGCACCTGGTCTGGGAGCGGCTGTTCCGGCTCAAGCAGCAGGGCGTCACGCTGGTGCTCACCACGCACTACATGGACGAGGCCGAGCAGCTCTGCGACCGGCTGGTGGTGATGGACGGCGGGCGGATCGTCGCCGAGGGTTCGCCCCGGGCGCTGATCGAGCAGCACTCCACGCGCGAGGTGGTCGAGCTGCGCTTCGCCGCCGAGTCGCAGGAGCCGTTCGCCGGCAAGCTCGACGGGCTGGGGGAGCGGGTCGAGGTGCTACCCGACCGCATCCTGCTGTACGTGGCCGACGGCGACGCGGCGGTCGCCGAGGTCTCCGCGCTGGGGCTCAGTCCGGCCAACGTGCTGGTGCGGCGCAGCGGCCTGGAGGACGTCTTCCTGCACCTGACCGGCCGCACCCTGGTCGACTGACCCGCGCCCGAGCCCGCCGGTCGGGTGAGTGGCACGTTGTGATCTTGCGTAGCATCGGCAGCCCGGTGAGCGCGTCCGCCCGACCGGCAGCAGAACCATGGGGGGTTTCATGTCCAACCTGCCGACCAACAGCCGGCACCAGGCCGGGTTGACCGCCCTGTACCTGGGCATCTTCGCCACGGTCTGGTTCAGCGTGCCGGCGGCGGAGCAGCCGTGGCGCGCACTGCTGGTGGTGGGCAGCGTGGCCTCCATGATCACGGCTGTGGTGGGTGGCGTGGTGTCGGGCCGCCCCCGGGGCGCCGGCGGCGGAGCGGGGGACCGGGCGACCAACCGGCGGTACGTGCTCATCGTCGTCGTAGAGTTCGCCGCCGCCGGGGTGGGCGCCGTCCTGCTGGCCGCCGCCGACTGGTCCGAGTACATCCCGGTGCTGGTCTGTGCGGTGGTCGGGCTGCACTTCTTCCCGCTCGCCCCGCTGTTGCGAGACCCGCTGCTCCGGCCACTCGGCATCGCGATGTGCGTGCTGGCGGCGGCGGGGCTCGTCGTCGCGCTCGCCTCGGCGGTGTCGGCCGGTGTGGTGGTCGGCACCGGCGCGGGGGTGCTGCTGCTCGGCTACGCCGTACAGGCGCTGGTCCGCGCCCCCCGGCGCGGCTGATCCCGCCGCCGCACCCGCCTCGGCGTGCACCCGCCCCGCCGCCGGCTCGCACCTGTCCGACGGTGGGTGCGAGACGCGCCCCATCGTGCTTGGCGGGGCCGGCGGAAACGGGGGGACAGGTCGGGGGAGGTCGCCGTAGGGTGACCGGCGGCCTGTCGTACCCCGGGGGTAGGAAGGTCGTGGTGGCAGGCACGGTGGGGCGGGGGTGGTCGTGGTGAGCGTGGCGGGATCGGCGCGCGAGCGGGCTCGGCCGGGGTTCCCCTGGGTCCCGGCGTACGCCGTGTTCGAGCACTACCTGGTGGGGTTACGACGCACCTGGCGGGCCGGGGTGTTCTCCTCGTTCCTGCTGCCGGTGTTGACGGTGCTCGGCTTCGGGGTGGGCGTCGGCGCCTACATCGACCAGGGCGTCGGCGGCGTGCGTTACCTCGACTGGCTGGTCCCCGGGCTGATCGCCTCGACCGCCCTCCAGGTGACCGTCGGCGACTCGACGTGGCCGGTGTTCAGCAACTTCCAGTGGGTCAAGACATACTTCGCGCAGAGCGCGTCGCCGCTGCGGGTGGGCGACATCGTGGCCGGGCACCTGGCCTTCGTGCTGTTCCGGGTGCTCACCACGATCGCGGCGTTCCTGCTGGTCACCGGGCTGTTCGGGGCACTGCGGTCGCCCTGGGCGGTGGCCACCCTGCCGGTGGTGGCACTGCTCGGGCTGGCCATGGCCGCGCCGACGTTCGCGTACACCGCGTCGGTGTCCAGCGACAGTTGGCTGGCGATGCTGTTCCGGTTCGCGGTCATCCCGATGACGCTCTTTGCCGGGGTGTTCTTCCCGGTCGAGTCGCTGCCCGAGGCGCTGCGCTGGCTGGCGTACCTGACACCGCTCTGGCACGCCGTCGACCTCTGCCGCGCGGCCACGCTCGGCGTCGCACCACAGTGGTCGATCGCCGGGCACCTGCTCTACCTGGCGGCCTGGGCCCTCGGCGGCTGGTTGCTGGCGCTGCGCGCGTTCCGTCGCAAGCTCGTCGTCTAGGGAGAATGTCGTGGTCACGCTGATCCTGCCTCGGCTGGTCGACGTCTCCGCCGCGTCCCGGCGTTCGGCGTCGGTGGTCGAGCGCAACGTCGCGGCCCTGAAGTCCGTCTACTGGTTGCTGCTGCTCTCCGGCTTCGTGGAGCCACTGCTCTACCTGTTCTCGATCGGGGTGGGCGTCGGGACGCTGGTCGGCGACCTGCCGCTGCCCGACGGGCGGCTGGTCTCGTACGCCGAGTTCGTGGCCCCGGCGATGCTCGCCTCCTCGGCGATGACCGGGGCGCTCGCGGAGACGACTTTCAATTTCTTCGGCAAGATGAAGTACATGAAGCTGTACGACGGGATGATCGCCACCCCGGTACGGCCGTTCGAGATCGCCGTCGGAGAGTTGGGCTGGGCGATGCTGCGCGGCAGCGCCTACTCGGCGGCGTTCCTCGGGGTGATGATCGCGCTGGGCCTGACCACCGTCCCCCGGGCGCTGACCGCTCTCCCGGCCGCCGTGCTGGTCGGGTTCGCGTTCGGCGCGCTCGGCATGGCGCTCTCCACCTTCATGCGTAGCTGGCAGGATTTCGACCTGATGGGGTCCGCCCAGTTCACCCTCTTCCTCTTCTCCGGCACGTTCGTGCCGGCGCAGGCCTACCCGACCCTGCTGCACTGGCTGATCGAGGTCACCCCGCTCTACCGGTCGGTGCACCTGATCCGTGGTCTCGCGTTGGGTGGCAGTGGTTGGTCCTGGCTGCTCGACGTGCTCTACCTGCTGGCGATGATGGCGCTCGGCCTGCTGGTCGCCTCGCGCCGGATGGGCAGGTTGCTCTACAAGTAGGGGTTACCCGGCGCCTCCTGCGGGGCATGTCGGAGGCAACATCGCCGACAGTGGGGAGGGGCAATGGCCTCCGACGAGTCTTCCGCCGACAGCGGGCGTGAGCGTGACTCCGCCAGCGCGCCGGTCGGTCCCGACGCCGGGCCGGACAGCCCCACCGACCTGCCCGGCAGCGGCTGGAAGGCGGCTCTGCGCCGGACGGTCACAGAGTTCCAGGACGACAGCCTGACCGACTGGGCCGCGGCGCTGACCTACTACGGGGTGCTGTCCATCTTCCCCGGGGTGCTGGTGCTGATCTCCCTGCTCGGCCTGCTCGGCGACGGCGCCACCGAGGGCGTCAAGGACACCGTCAACCAGGCGGTGCCGGAGGGGAACATCCAGCAGATCATCACGGACGCGATCAACCAGGCCCAGCAGAACGGCGGGCTGGCCAGCATCGCGGCGATCATCGGTCTGCTGGCCGCGTTCTGGTCCGCCTCCGGGTACATCGGCGCGTTCATGCGCGCCTCCAACACCATCTACGACGTGCCGGAGGGGCGACCGATCTGGAAGACGCTGCCGATCCGGGTCGGCGTCACGGCGGTGATCGGCGTGCTGCTGCTGGCCTGCGCGGTGATCGTGGTCTTCACCGGCCGCCTCGCGGAACTGGTCGGGAACGCGGTCGGGTTGGGCGAGACGGCGGTCACGGTCTGGAACATCGCCAAGTGGCCGGTGCTGCTGATCCTGGTCAGCCTGATGTTCGCGATCCTCTACTGGGCTTCGCCGAACGCGCGGCACGGCGGGTTCCGCTGGGTCAGCCCGGGTGGCGTGCTGGCCGTTCTGATCTGGCTGGTGATCTCCGGCCTGTTCGCCTTCTACGTGAGCAACTTCGGCTCGTACAACAAGACGTACGGGGCGCTGGCCGGGGTGATCATCTTCTTGGTCTGGCTCTGGCTGAGCAACATCGCAATCCTGTTGGGCGCCGAGTTTGACGCAGAGCTGGAGCGCGGCCGGGCCATCTCGGCCGGCCACCCGGTCGACGACGAGCCGTACGTCGAGTTGCGCGACGACCGCAAGCTCAGGAAGAAGCGGAACGCCGCCGGCCGCCGCTGATCGACGGTCCGACCGCCCCGCCGCCGGAGAACGGCTGGCGGGGCGGTCCCGTGTCCTGCGGCGGTACAGCCGGCGAGCGGATGCGGGCGGCAGGTGATCCTTTTCTTGATCGACTAGTAGCTTTTGTTCTTTCGGACAAAAGTTGGGATCAGAACGGTTGAAGCTCTGGACACGCGGTACGGAACGCTCCTACTGTGTCGGACACAACACATCGGCATTGCGCCGATGTGAACGAGTCCGATGAAGAGGTGAGTCCCGGTGCGGACCGTCGACCCCCTGCACGTCCGGCTGTTGCGGTTACTCCGCGACGAGGGGGCCGTGTCCCGGGCAGAGTTGGGTGACCGGCTCCAGATGCCACGCCCGCGCCTGTTGGCCGAGCTGGACCGACTGGTCGCTCTGGGTTACGTCGCCGAGGCCGGGCTCGCCGCGTCGCGGGGCGGGCGCCGCTCCACTCTGGTCGAGCTGAACCCGAAGCTGCGGTTCGCGGCCGTCGACCTGGGCGCCAGCTCGATGGACGTCGAGGTGGTCAACGGCCGACTCGAACCGGTGGCCCACTACGCCGAACCGGCCGACATCCGCAACGGACCGAAGGTGACCCTGCAACGGGTCAACGAGCTGCTGCACAAGGCCCGGGTCGACGGCGCGTACGAGCGGCTGGACGCGGTGGGCATCGGGGTGCCCGGCCCGGTCAGCTTCCGCGACGGCGTCCCGGTCTCGCCGCCGATCATGCCCGGCTGGGACCGGTTCCCGGTGCGCGAGCTGCTCAGCCGGGAGCACGGCTGCCCCGCGGTGGTCGACAACGACGTCAACATCATGGCGATCGGCGAGCGCCACGGCGGGGTCGCCCACTCGGTGGACGACTTCCTCTTCGTGAAGATCGGCACCGGAATAGGGTGCGGCATCTACCTCACCGGCGAGGTCTACCGGGGCACCGACGGCTGCGCCGGGGACATTGGCCACATCCAGGTCGACTCGCACGGTCCGATGTGTTCCTGCGGCAACGTCGGCTGCCTGGAGGCACTGTTCAGCGGTGCCGCACTGGCCAAGGACGCCATCGCCGCCGCCCGCAGCGGGGTGTCGCCGGCGCTGGCCGAGCGGATGGCCCTGCGCGGTGTGGTCACCGCGCTGGACGTCGCCGAGGGCGCCGTCGAGGGGGACGTGACCTGCATCCAGCTGATCCGCGACGGCGGACGGCGGGTCGGCGGGGTGCTCGCCGGCCTGGTCAGCTTCACCAACCCGTCGATGATCGTGATCGGCGGCGGGCTCGCCCAGCTCGGGCACATCCTGCTCGCCGAGATCCGCAGCGTCGTCTACCGCCGGTCGCTGCCGCTGGCCACCGGCAACCTCCCCGTCGTGCTGTCCGAGCTCGGCGGCCGTGCCGGCGTCGCCGGCGCGGCCGTGCTCGCCAGCGACGTCGCCTTCGGCGAGGCGTCATGAACCCCCAGTCGCAGACCGGGACGACGCCCGCGAGCCCGCAGTCGCCAACCGAACAACCGTCGTGAGCGAGGAGGAGACCGTGGCCCAGCCCGAAGAGAACGTCGCCACCGGTCCGGCGGACGCCGCCGCCGAGGCGCCGCTGGTCGAAGCCCCCGCCGACACCGTCGCAGGCGAGGTGGTCCTGCGCCTCACCGACCTGGTCAAGACCTTCCCCGGGGTACGCGCCCTCGACGGCGTGCAGCTGGAGGTGCGCGCCGGCGAGGTGCACTGCCTGCTCGGGCAGAACGGCGCCGGCAAGTCCACCCTGATCAAGGTGCTGGCCGGGGTGCACCAGCCGGATTCCGGCCAGGTCGAGTGGCGGGGCGAGCCGGTCAATTTCGCCAACCCGCAGGCCGCCATGCGCGCCGGCATCGCCACCATCTACCAGGAACTGGACCTGGTCGACGACCTGTCGGTGGGGGAGAACGCCTTCCTCGGCCACGAGCCGCGCCGGCTGGGCTTCGTCCGCCGTGGGCACATGGCCCGGCGGACCCGGCAGATCCTCGGCCGGCTCGGCCACGCCGAGATCCCACCGGGCCGGATGGTCCGGGCGCTGCCGGCGGCCGGCAAGCAGATCGTCAGCATGGCCCGCGCGCTGTCGCACGAGGCACGACTGATCATCATGGACGAGCCGAGCGCCGTGCTGGCCCACGACGAGGTGGGCAACCTGTTCCGGATCATCCGGGAGCTGACCGCCCAGGGCATCGCCGTCATCTACATCTCCCACCGGCTGGAGGAGATCCGCGAGATCGGCGACCGGGTCACCGTCCTCAAGGACGGCCGGACCACCGCGGCGAACCTGCCGGCTCGGGACACCCCCACCCGCGACCTGGTCAGCCGGATGACCGGCCGGAGCATCGAGTACGTCTTCCCGGAGCGCCCGGCGGACGACCCGGCCGGGGTGGAGTTGCTCCAGGTCGACGGGCTGACCCGGCCGGGCGAGTTCGCCGACGTGTCACTCAGCGTCCGGGCCGGCGAGATCGTGGGCATCGCCGGGCTGGTCGGCTCCGGCCGCTCCGAGCTGCTGGAGACCATCTACGGCGCGCGGCGGGCCGAGGCCGGCACGGTCCGGATGGCCGGCAAGGCGTTGCGGGCCGGCAGCGTGGGCGCGGCGGTCCGGGCCGGGATGGGCATGGCGCCGGAGGAGCGGAAGAGCCAGGCGCTGCTGCTCGGCGAGCCGATCTACCGCAACGTCACGCTGGCCACCTTCGGCCGGTACGCCCGGCTCGGCTTCACCAACGCCGGCGCGGAGCAGGCCGAGGCGGACCGGATCGCCGAGAGCCTGGAGCTGCGACCGCGCGACGTCCGCCGGCCGGTACGCACCCTCTCCGGCGGCAACCAGCAGAAGGTGGTGGTCGGGCGCTGGCTGCTCGGCGACACCAAACTGCTGCTGCTGGACGAGCCGACCCGGGGCGTGGACATCGGCGCCCGGGCCGAGCTGTACCAGGTCATCCGCGGGCTGGCCGCTCGCGGTGTCGGGGTGCTGCTGGTCTCCAGTGAGGTGCCCGAGGTGCTCGGCCTGGCCGACCGGGTGCTGGTGATGCGGGAGGGGCGGGTCATCCGCGAGGCCCCCGCCGGCGAACTCGACGAGAACACCGTGCTCGACCTCGTGATGGCGGGGTCCCTGATGGAAGGCGCACCGGCATGAGCGACGCGACTCCCACTCCCACCGCGACACCGGAGCGCCCACACGTGCCGGCGCAGTCCCCGGCCGAGACGGCGGCGACCGGCGACCGGGCGGCCTCGACCGGAAACCGGCTCTCCTGGTGGCGGGGCGACGGCGGCGACGGCGCCAAGCGCAACCTCGGCCTGATCGGGGTGCTGGCCGCGCTCATCGTGGTGGGGGCGATCACCAAGCCTGATCTCTACGACGACCCCACCTGGGTCTGGAACAACATCCTGGCCATCCTGCAACTGGCCTCCGTCGTCGGCGTGGTCACTGTGGGCATGACCTTCGTGATCATCGGTGGGGGGATCGACCTCTCGGTCGGTGCGATCGTCGCGTTGGCCGGGGTCTGGTGCACCACGGTGGCCACCCAGAGCTACGGCGCCGGCGGCATGATCTTCGCCGCGATCGTGGTCGGCATCTGCGTGGGTCTGGTCAACGGCGTGCTCATCTCGTACGGGCGGCTGGTGCCGTTCATCGCGACGCTGGCGATGCTGGTGGCCGCCCGCGGGCTCGCCGCGTCGATCTCCAACAAGCAGACCCAGGTGTCGAGCAGCACCTTCATCAACGACATCGCGGCCCGCAAGGTGCTCGGGATCCCGATCCTCGTCTACATCCTCGGCGCGGTCGTCCTGGCCGGGTGGATCCTGCTCAACCGGACGACCTTCGGTCGGCGGACGATCGCCGTCGGTGGCAACCCGGAGGCCGCGCGGCTGGCCGGCATCAACGTCCGCCGGCACACCATGCTGCTCTACGCGCTCTCCGGCCTCTGCTGCGGCATCGCCGCCATCATGCTCACCTCCCAGGCCACCTCGGCCCAGGCGGCGATGGCCAACCTCTACGAGCTGGACGCGATCGCCGCCGCGATCATCGGCGGAACACTGCTCAGCGGTGGCCGGGGCACGATTGTCGGCTCGCTGCTCGGCGTCATCATCTTCGCCACGATCACCAACCTCTTCGCCATCAACGGCCTCTCCATCGAGGCGCAGAACATGGTCAAGGGCGGCATTATCGTCGCCGCCGTCCTGGTCCAGCAGTTCCAGTTCAAGTCCTTCACTCGGCTCCTCGCGCGGAACAGGGTCACCACCGCAACCTGACGCACCGCACCGTTGTCCCTGGCGACGTCGAGATATTCGACAGTGGCCGGACCTCGCACACCCTCACCACTCAAACCCGCTCCCAGGAGGTCGTCATGACCCAGCACAGTCGCGACCTGTCGCGCCGTCGGTTGCTGTTCGGCGGGGCCGCCGTCGGCGCCGCCACCCTGCTCACAGCATGCACAAGCAACGACACCCCGGCCGCCAGCACCCAGACCAAGGCCGCCGGAGACGGCGCCGGCAACAACGCCCCGGGCAAGAAGGTCGTCATCGGGTTCTCCGCCCCCGCGGCCGACCACGGCTGGATGGGCGCGATCCACGCCAACGCCAAGGCCCAGGCTGCCGCGTACTCCGATGTGGAGCTGAAGGAGGTCGACGGTGGGACGACCTCCGAGGCCCAGCGCTCCACGCTCGGCACGCTGATCGCCCAGAAGCCGGACATCATCGTCGTGCTGCCGCACGACGGCAAGGAGGTCAACGCCGTTGCCCTCCAGGCGATGCAGGCGGGCATCCCGATCGTCAACCTCGACCGGGTCTTCCCCGACGCGCTGGCCTCGCGGCTGGTCATCAAGGGTGACAACTACGGCATGGGCGTCTCGGCCGGCCACTTCATCGGCAAGCAGCTCAAGGACAAGGGCGTCACCAACCCGGTCATCGGCGAGATCGCCGGTCTGGAGATCCCGCTGACCGTCGAGCGCAGCGCCGGCTTCACGGCGGCCCTGGCGACGTACGGTTTCAAGGTCTCCAACCGCCGCTCGGCCGAGTTCACCTCCGACAGCGGCCAGCGCGAGGCGGCCCAGCTGCTCCAGGCGCTGCCCAAGATCGATGCCATCTGGAACCACGACGACGACCAGGGCATCGGCGTGCTCGCCGCCATCAACCAGGCTGGCCGCAAGGAGTTCTTCATGGTCGGCGGCGCCGGCTCGAAGCTCGCGATCGACGCGATCAAGGCCGACAACAGCGTGCTCAAGGCCACGGTCACCTACAACCCGTCGATGGCCTCCTCGGCGATCTCGCTCGCCCGGCTCGTCGCCCAGGGCCGGGGCCTCGGGGACCTCACGGAGCTGCAGGTGCCCAAGGAAGTGACCCTCGCCTCCGAGACGATCACCAAGGAGAACGCGGGCAGCTACGAGAAGCTCGGGTTCTGACACACGGGGGGAGACCCACCTTGTCCACGACAGACAAAGAACTGCGGGTCGGCATGGTCGGCTACGCGTTCATGGGCGCCGCGCACTCACAGGCGTGGCGCACCGTGAACCGCGTGTACGACCTGCCGGCGCGGGCCCGAATGGCGCTGATCTGCGGCCGGGACACCGCGAAGGTGGCCGACGCCGCCGACCGGCTCGGCTGGGACGCGTACACGACGGACTGGCGTGACCTGATCAACCGGGACGACATCGACGTGGTGGACATCTGCACACCGGGCGACAGCCACGCCGAGATCGCCCTCGCCGCGTTGGCCGCCGGCAAGCACGTGCTGTGCGAGAAGCCGTTGGCCAACACGGTGGCCGAGGCGCGGGCGATGACCGCTGCGGCGGAGACCGCCCGGGCCGCCGGGGTGCGGTCGATGTGCGGGTTCAACTACCGCCGGGTTCCCGCGGTCACGATGATGCGCCAGTTGGTCGCCGACGGACGACTCGGGGTGATCCGGCACGTCCGGGCGACGTACCTGCAGGACTGGATCGTGGACCCGCAGTTCCCGCTGGTCTGGCGGTTGCAGAAGGACAGGGCGGGCTCCGGCGCGCTGGGTGACATCGGTGCGCACATCATCGACCTGACCCAGTTCGTCACCGGCCAGCGGATCACCGGCGTCAGCGCGGTCACCGAGACCTTCGTCAAGGAACGACCGTTGCCGGCCGGGTCGAGCGGCTTGGCGGCCACGGTGGACGGCGGCGGTCCGGTCGACGGCACCGGCGCGGCCACCGGGCCGGTCACCGTCGACGACGCCGCGGTCTTCGTGGCCCGGCTGGACGGTGGCGCCCTGGCCACGTACGAGGCGACCCGGTTCGCCACCGGCCGCAAGAACGGCCTGCGAGTCGAGATCAACGGCTCGCTCGGCAGCGTGGTCTTCGACCTGGAACGCCTCAACGAGCTGGAGTTCTACGACGCCACCCGGCCCAGCGTGGAACAGGGTTTCAGCCGCATCCTGGTGACCGAGGGCGAGCACCCGTACATGTCGGCGTGGTGGCCACCCGGCCACATCATCGGCTACGAGCACTCCTTCACCCACCAGATGCGCGACTTCATCGAGGCGATCGCCACCGGGGTCGACCCGGCTCCGTCGTTCGCCGACGGGTTGCAGGTCCAGCTCGTGCTGGACGCGGTGACCCGTTCGGCGGAGATCGGCTCCTCCTGGACCGAGGTGGAACCGGCGCTGGCCGTGGCGGCCGTCTGACCCATGTTCATCCGCGATGGCGGTGCTCGCGCCGCCATCGCCCGACCGGCTTTCCGGAGCCGACCGGCGAGGGACCGGCCGCGGTTTGCGCCCCGCGGTCGGGACGAGGTCGGCACCGGAGGGCGTGCAGCCGGGCCGTACGGCCCGGTGGCGCACGAGCAGGACGGTCGTCCGGTGCGACCGGACCGGGATTCCCCGGCCGCACCGGAGGACCGCCACCACCCCCGGCGATCCGGAGGACCCCATGGAACCGCCCGCCGCTGCCTCCACCCGTACCGCTTCCGTCCGCCGACGTTCGGCGTGCCGCACTCCGGTCGGTGGTCCGTTGGGCACGGCGACCTGAGACGTCCGGCCGGGGCGGGCCAACGCCCCGGTCGGCCGGATGCGGGGGAGGCAGGGTCGAGACGCCGACCGACCCTGCCTACCAACCCCGTCCGCCCGCCTCCGTACCGGGAACCGGTCCGGTGTCGTCGCCGCCGACGCCGACGTCGGAACCCGGTGCCGTCCCGGTGCGGGGCGCGGGCGGACGGGGCCCATCCACCCAGGCCGTATCTTTCCGAAGAATATTCTGATATTCCTATATTTAACTGCACCGACGGTTCCTCCTGAACGGGAAGGAGCACCATGCGAACGGGTGTCTGGCTGGTAGGAGCGCGCGGTTCCGTCGCGACCACCAGCATCGTCGGAGGGCTCGCGTTGCGGGCCGGCCTGGCCGGGCCGACCGGCTGCGTCACCGAGCTGCCGGAGCTGCGCGGCCCCGCCCTGCCGTCCTTCGCCGATCTGGTCTTCGGCGGTCACGACCTGGCCACCACTCCGCTGTGCAAGCGGGCCGAGGCGTTGGCCGACACCGGTGTCATCCCCGGGCGGCTGGTCGCCGCGCTCCCCGACGAGTTGGCCGCCGTCGAGCAGGAGCTGCGTCCGGCACCGGCCGGCGCCACCCAGGCCGACCGAGCCGCCGCCGTGGTCCGCGATCTCACCGCCTTCCGCGAGCGGCACGGGCTGGACCGGGTGGTGGTGGTCAACGTCTCCGCCACCGAACCGGCCCCCCGACCGCACCCCGGGCACGCCGACCCGGACGCGCTGCGCGCCGCTCTCACCGGCCCGGACGAGGTGCTGCCACCCAGCTCCCTGTACGGGTACGCGGCGCTGCTGGCCGGCTGCCCGTACGTCGACTTCACCCCGTCCACCGGGCTGCGGCTGCCGGCGCTGACCGCGCTGGCCGAACAGGCCCGACTGCCGTACGCCGGGCACGATGGCAAGACCGGCGAGACCCTGGTCAAGTCGGTGCTCGCGCCGATGTTCGCGATGCGCAACCTGGCCGTGCGGTCCTGGTCCGGGGTCAACCTGCTCGGCGGCGGTGACGGCGCCACCCTCGCCGACCCGGCCGCCAACGCCGCCAAGGTGCAGAGCAAGCAGCGGGTGCTCGGCGAGACGCTGGGCTACGTGCCGCAGGGCGGCACCCGGATCGAGTACGTCGAGGAGCTGGGCGACTTCAAGACCGCCTGGGATCTGATCACCTTCGCCGGTTTCCTCGGCACCGGGATGCGGATGGAGTTCACCTGGCACGGCTGCGACTCCGCGCTGGCCGCGCCCCTGGTGCTCGACCTGGCCCGGCTCACCGCCGCCGCGCACGCCGCCGGTCACGTCGGGCCGCTGGCCGAGCTGGGCTTCTTCTTCAAGGACCCGCTCGGCACGCCCACCCACTCGCTGGCCGAGCAGTGGGCCCGGCTGGTCGGCTTCACCGAGCGGCTGCACGCCGGCGGGGACGGTGCCCATGACCACGTTGGCTGACCTCGCCGAGCTGGTCCGGGCGCCGGCCGCGCTCTCGGTGCCCGGGGACGTGGTCGCCGGCGCGGCGGCGGCCGGCGCGCTGAGCCGGCGTACCCCCGCCCTGGCCGGTGCCTCGGTGTTGCTCTACTGGGCCGGCATGGCCGCCAACGACTGGGCCGACCGGCGGCTGGACGCCGTCGAGCGGCCCGAGCGGCCCATCCCCAGCGGTCGGGTCGCCCCGGTCGCCGCGGTCGGGCTCGCCGCCGGCCTCACGGCCGCCGGGGTGGGCCTGGCCGCCGCCGTGGGCGGTCGCCGCGCCGCCGCGCTCGCCGTGCCGCTGGCGGCCACCATCTGGGGGTACGACCTGCTGGCCAAGAACACCGCCGCCGGGCCGGCCGTGATGGCCGCCTGTCGCGGGTTGGACGTGCTGCTCGGCGCGTCCGGCGGTCGGCTGACCCGGGCGCTGCCAGCGGCGGTGACCGTCGCCGCGCACACCTGGACGGTCACCGCACTGTCCCGCCGGGAGGTCACCGGCGCCGACGCCGCCCTGCCGCTGCGCACGCTGGCCGGCACCGCCCTGGTCGCCGCCAGCGCCGCGGTCGCGGCACCTGGGGCCGCCGCCCGGCGCGCCGAGCCGACCCCGACCGACGGCCCGTCCGCTGCTGGTGACCGCCCTGCCTGGCCGGTCCGGCTCGCCGCCGCGCTGCCCGCGGTGCTCGCCGGCTGGTACGCCGCTCGCTACGGCGCGGCCCAGGCCCAGGTGGTCCGCGACCCGTCGGCCGGCCGGGTACGCGCTGCGGTCGGCGCCGGGATCACCGGACTGCCCGCCCTGCAGGGGGCGCTCACTGCGCGCGGAGGCGCTGGCCTGCTCGGGCTGGCGGTCGCGGCGGCGGCGCCGCTGGGCCGGCGGCTGGCCCGGAAGGTCTCCCCGACATGACCGCCCCGCAGCCCCGCCCCGGGCCACCGGCCGACGCCTCGACGCTGCGCCTCGGCTACGGGACCAACGGCTTCGCCAACCACCGGCTCGACGACGCGCTGGCCGTCATCGCCGACCTCGGGTACGTCGGGGTGGCGCTGACCCTGGACCACGACCACCTCGACCCGTTCGCGCCCGGCCTCACCCGCCGGACGGCCGCCGTCAGCCGGCGGCTGAGCGCGCTGGGCCTCGCGGTGGTGATCGAGACCGGAGCCCGCTACCTGCTCGACCCGTGGCACAAGCACGCCCCGACGCTGTTGCATGACGACCCGACCCGGCGAATCGAGTTCCTGCGCCGGGCCGTCCGGATCGGCGCCGACCTCGGCGCGGAGGCGGTCTCCTTCTGGGCCGGCGTCCGCCCCGATCCGGTGCCGGCACAGACCGCCTGGGACCGGCTGGTGTCCGGCTGCGCCGCCGTTGTCGACGCCGCCGACGCCGCCGACGTCACCCTCGGTTTCGAACCGGAGCCGGGGATGCTCGTCGAGGACATCGCCGGCTGGCGTCGGCTGCGTGCCGCGCTCGGCGATCCGGCACGCTTCGGCATCACCCTCGACATCGGGCACTGCCGCTGCCTCGAACCGTGGCCTGTGCCGCAGTGCGTCGCCGAGGTGGCCGGGCATCTGGTCAACGTGCAGATCGACGACATGCGCCGGGGGGTGCACGAGCACCTGGAGTTCGGCACCGGCGAGATCGACTTCCCCCCGGTGCTGGCGGCCCTGGCCCAGGCCGGTTACCGCGGGCTGGTCGCCGTCGAGCTGCCCCGGGACTCGCACGCCGCGCCCGCCGTGGCCGCCCGGTCGATCGAGTTCCTGCGCGCCGCCGCGATGGGCGGCCGCACCGAGGACGAGGTGCCCGCCGGCACCCTCCGCTCTGCGTCAGCGGACGCGGCAGCCATGGTCGCCTATCCGGGCAGTGGCCGTCGTATGGGTTGAAGCAGCGCGGAGGGTGTGCCCTGGGGCACCTGCGGAGCAGCACGAGGGAGGAGACGGGATGACACCGGATTCACTACGGGCCGCGCTGCGGGGCGTACCCGACCCTGACTGGCTGGACACGGCGCTGCGCCGGGTCGGGGCCGAGCCCGCCGCGATCACCCGGTTGTTCCCGGCCGCCGGCCGGCGCTGCGGCCGGGCCGCGCTGCCCGACGTCCCCGGCTGGACCGCCGACGACGCGGCCCGGGTGTTGCTGCTCACCGCCCTGCCCGCCGAGCACGGCGAGTACGCCGACACCCTCTACCGGAACGGCGACGCCGCCGAACGGCGGGCCGTGCTGCGCGCCCTGCCGCTGCTGCCGATCGGCGCCGCCGGGGTGCCGCTGCTGCACGACGCGATCCGGACCAACGACACCCGGCTGGTCGCCGCCGCGCTCGGCCCGTACGCGCGGCACCTCGATCCGGCGGCCTGGCGGCAGGCGGTGCTCAAGTGCGTGTTCTCCGGCGTGCCGCTGGCCGTGGTGGCCGATCTCGACACCCGCGCTGACGGGGAACTGGCCGCGATGCTGGCCGCGCTGGCCGCCGAGCGGCACGCCGCCGGCCGGGAGCTGCCCGCCGACGCCACCGCCCTGCTCGACCGGCTCACCGCGCACAGCGGCGGGACCGGCACCGTCGACCGGCCCACCCCCACGGAGGCGTGATGCGCATCTTCGACCCGCACATCCACATGACCTCACGCACCACGGACGACTACGAACGGATGGCCGCCGCCGGGGTCCGGGCCGTGGTGGAGCCGTCGTTCTGGCTGGGCCAGCCGCGCACCAGCGCCGCCTCGTTCGCCGACTACTTCGACTCGCTGATCGGTTGGGAACCGTTCCGGGCCGGGCAGTTCGGGGTACGGCACCACGCCACGGTGGCGCTGAACCCCAAGGAGGCCAACGACCCGCGCTGCCGGCCGGTGCTCGACCTGCTGCCCCGCTACCTGGACAAGGACGCGGTGGTCGCGGTCGGCGAGATCGGGTACGACTCGATGACCCCGGAGGAGGACGAGGCGTTCGCCGCGCAGCTCGCGCTGGCCGTGGCGCACGACCTGCCGGCGCTGGTGCACACCCCGCACCGGGACAAGGCGCGGGGCGTCGAGCGCACCCTCGCCGTGGTCAACGAGTCCGGCATCGAGCCGGGCCGGGTGGTGGTCGACCACCTCAACGAGGTGACCGTCAAGCTGGTCCGGGACACCGGCTGCTGGCTGGGCTTCTCCATCTACCCGGACACCAAGATGTCCCCGCCCCGCATGGTGGAGCTGCTGCGGGAGTACGGGACCGAGCGGATGCTGGTCAACTCGGCCGCCGACTGGGGGCGCTCCGACCCGCTGCTGACCCGGGCCACCGGCGAGGCGATGCTGCTGGCCGGGTTCACCGACGACGACGTCGACCGGGTGCTGTGGCGCAACCCGGTGGAGTTCTACGGGCAGTCCGGCCGGCTCGACCTGAGCGACCTGGACTCCGCCGCCGCCGTGGACCCGCAGACCGGCAACTCGATCCTGCGCGGTGGTAGCTGATGCGGCTGCGGCATGCCGGCGGCGAGACCGTCCACCTCGGCTACTGCACCAACGTGCACCCCGCCGAGGAGTTCGCCGGCATCCTCGCTCAACTGGACACCTACGCCGTGCCGGTACGCACGGCGCTCGGCTCCGACCTGCTCGGCCTCGGCCTGTGGCTGGCCGCACCGGTCGCCGCCGAGCTGGCCGCCGATCCGGCGCTGCGCCGCCGGCTGCGCGCCGAGCTGGACGCGCGCGGCCTGGAGGTGGTGACCATCAACGGCTTCCCGTACGCGGCCTTCCAGGCGCCGGTGGTCAAGCACGACGTCTACCGCCCCGACTGGACCACCGAGCAGCGGTTGACGTACACCCTGGATCTGGCCCGGGTGCTCGCCGACCTGCTACCCGACGACGCCGCCCGGGGCTCGATCTCCACCCTGCCGCTGGCCTGGCGGCAGCCCTGGGGCGCCGACCAGGCCGATGCCGCCCGACGTCGGCTGGACCAGCTCGCCGCCGGCCTGGCCGCGGTGCAGCGGGACACCGGCCGGCAGGTGCGGGTCGGCTTCGAGCCGGAGCCTGGCTGTGTGGTGGAGAGCACCGGCCAGGCCGCCACGCTACTGTCCGGTATGGACACTGAGCGGTTGGGCATCTGCCTCGACCTCGCCCACCTGGCCTGTGCGTGGGAGGAGCCCGGCGCGGCGCTGGACCGGCTGCGGACGGCCGGCCTGCCGGTGGTCAAGGTCCAGGTCTCCGCCGCCGTCGAGGCGGCCGACCCGGCCGGCGGCGCCGACGCGCTGCGCCGCTGGGTGGAGCCGCGCTTCCTGCACCAGACTCGGAGCGCCGGCTGCGCGGGCGGGGTCGACCCGGCCGACCCGGCGTACGCGGCTGACGACCTGGACGCGGCGCTCGACGCGGCGCTGCCCGGCCCGTGGCGGGTGCACTACCACGTGCCCCTGCACGCCCCACCCGAAGAGCCGCTCGGCTCCACCCTGCCGGTGCTGCGCGCCGCGCTGGCCGCGCTCTACGCCGGCCCGGCTGCCGGCTGTGACCACCTCGACGTGGAGACGTACACCTGGGGCGTGCTGCCGGCCGCACGGCGGACGGGCACCGACGCGGAGCTGGCCGCCGGCATCGCCGCCGAGCTGGCCTTCGCCCGCGCCGAGCTGGTCGGCCTGGGCCTGACGCCGGAACTGACCACGACGGCCTGCGCGGGGGTGCCGCGATGAGCCGGCGACTGGTGGTGCTCGACGTGGTCGGGCTGACCCCGCGACTGCTGGCGCACATGCCCCGGCTGCGGGGGGTCGCCGACGGCGGCTTCCGGGCCGAGCTGGGCACCGTGCTGCCCGCGGTGACCTGCTCGGTGCAGTCCACCTTCCTCACCGGCGAGCCGCCGAGCGGGCACGGGATCGTCGGCAACGGGTGGTATTTCCGGGAGCTGGGTGAGGTGCTGCTGTGGCGGCAGCACAACGCGCTGGTCGGCGGGGAGAAGCTCTGGCAGGCGGCCCGTCGGGCCGAGCCCGGCTACACCGTCGCCAACGTCTGCTGGTGGTACGCCATGGGCGCGGACGTCGACTGGACGGTCACCCCGCGCCCGGTCTACTACGCCGACGGCCGCAAGGAGCCGGACTGCTACACCGACCCGCCGGAGCTGCACGACGCGCTCACCGGGCGGCTGGGCACCTTCCCGCTGTTCACCTACTGGGGGCCGACGGCCGGGCTGCCCTCGTCACGGTGGATCTGCCAGGCGGCTGAGCAGATCCTGGCCGACGTGTCGCCCGACCTGACCCTGGTCTACGTCCCGCACCTGGACTACGACCTGCAACGGTACGGCCCGTCCTCGGCCCAGGCCGCGGCCGCGGCGGCCGAGTTGGACACGGTGCTCGGGCCGCTGCTGGACGCCGCCCGGGCCCGCAGTGCCACGGTGGTGGTGCTCTCGGAGTACGGCATCACCGACGTGTCCCGGCCGGTGGACGTCAACCGGCTGCTGCGCGCCGAAGGGCTGCTGCGGGTGCACACCCAGGCCGGCATGGAGTACCTCGACCCGTGGACGTCCCGGGCGTTCGCCGTCGCCGATCACCAGGTCGCGCACGTCTACGTCCGGGACCCGGCCGACGTGCCGGCGGTGGCGAAGCTCTGCGCCGGGCTGCCCGGTGTGGCCGAGGTGCTCGACGCCGAGGGCAAGGCCGCGCACGGGCTGGATCATCCACGCGCCGGGGAGCTGGTGCTGGTGGCCGAGCCGGACGCGTGGTTCACCTACTACTACTGGCTGGACGACGCCCGCGCACCGGACTTCGCCCGGCTGGTGGAAATCCATCGGAAGCCGGGTTACGACCCGGCCGAGCTGTTCTTCGATCCGGCCGCGCCAGGTGCGGCCAAGCGTCGCGCCGGGGTGGCGCTGGCCCGCAAGAAGCTGGGCATGCGCTACCTGATGAGCGCGGTCGGCCTGGACGCCGGGGCGCGGGCGGTACGCGGCTCGCACGGGCGACTGCCGACCGACCCGGCGGACGCTCCGGTGCTGCTCTGCTCCGACCCGGCCGCCGCCCGGGAGCGGATCGCCGCCACCGAGGTCAAGGCACTGCTGCTGGAGCTGGCCGGGCTGACCTCCGGGGGCGGCGCGGAGGCGGGCCGGCCGGGGGAGGGGTCATGACGGTCACCGTCGCGCCCACCGACGCCAGCGGGCTGCGGGCTCGCTTCGACGCGGAGTTGGCCGGTTTCCTCGACCGGCAGGGCCCGGACTGGCCGGACGGTGCGCCGCGCGGTGTGTTCACCGCGCTGTACCGGTTCGTGCTGGCCGGCGGCAAGCGGCTGCGACCGCTCTTCTGCTACTGGGGCTGGCGCGGTGCCGGGGCGGCCGACGGCACCCCGATCGTCGTGGCCGCGGCGGCACTGGAGCTGTTCCACGCGTTCGCGCTGATCCACGACGACATCCTGGACGGCAGCGACCGCCGCCGGGGTGAGCCGTCCGTGCACCGGCTCTTCGCCGACCTGCACGCCCGCTCATCGTGGCGTGGCGACCCCGAGGCGTACGGACGCAACACCGCGCTGCTCTGCGGGGATCTCTGCGCCGCCTGGTCGGACCAGATGTTCCACGAGTGCGGCCTGAGTACCGAGCAGGTTCACCGGGGGTACGGGATGTTCGCGCTGATGCGTACCGAGGTGATCGCGGGGGAGTACCTGGACCTGGTCTCCGGGGTGGGCGACGGCTCGGTGGCCAGCGCGCTGACCGTGATCCGGATGAAGGCGGCCCGGTACACGGTGACCCGGCCGTTGCAGATCGGTGCGGCCCTGGCCGGTGCGGGGCCGGAGCTGATCGCCGCGCTGGGCGAGTTCGGTGACCCGCTGGGTGACGCGTTTCAACTCCGCGACGACGTGCTGGGCGTCTTCGGTGACCCGGCGGTCACCGGCAAGTCCGTCCTGGACGACCTGCGCGAGGGCAAGCCGACGGTGATGATGGCGCTGGCCCGTAGCGCCGCCGACCGGCCGCAGACCGCCAGGCTGCGCGAGCTGTTCGGCAATCCCGCGCTGGACGCTGACGGCGCGGCGGAGCTTCGCGGGATCATCGAGGCGACCGGCGCCCGGGAACGGATCGAGCAGATGATCCGGGTCCGTACCGAGGCCGCGCTGGTCGCGCTGGAGACCGCGACGGTGGCCGACGAGGCCCGCGCCGCGCTGGTCGCGCTGGCCGCACAAGCGATCGACCGCCGCGCCTGATTCGTCGGCGTTCGTCGGCCTCGGCCCCCCGGACATCGTCCGCCGTCTTTGGGGAACGGCGCTGCCTGGTGACTTTCAGCCGAATCGACGAAAGTTCACGCCGGTTCGCCGGAAGGTATAGACACATCGACACTCGCAACTTAGTGTCGTGGCCAACACGACAATGTTTCGTCGAGGTGAACCGGCGGCGCGGTAACCCATCGACCCCACCCCACCACCGCTACGGCATCCGGCGCGACGGCGCGCGCCCGGCCTGGCAGTCATTCGTCAGGAAGGGACAGCACAACGATGTCCATGAAGGATGCTCCCACCCACCGATCCCGACGATGGTTCTCCGCCGGATCGGCCCTGCTGCTGGTGGCCGCGGCCGGCACGGTCGCACTCGGCGCCGGCCCGGCCGCGCTCGGCGGCCCCACCCCCGCCCAGGCGCACCCGATCAACGCCACCGACTTCCAGCAGGTCGAGCTCGCCCGCGGCGTGGCCGAGATGGGCGAACCGATGTCGCTGGCCGTGCTGCCGGACCGCTCGGTCCTGCACACCGCCCGCAACGGCACACTGCGCCGCACCGACGCGAACGGCACCACCGCCGTGATCGGCACCCTGCCGGTCTACAACCACGACGAGGAGGGGCTGCAGGGCGTCGGGGTCGACCCGAACTTCGCCAGCAACCGGCAGATCTTCCTCTACTACGCCCCGCCGCTCGCCACGCCCGCCGGCGACGCGCCGGCCACCGGCACCGACTTCTCGGCCTGGCAGGGCGTCAACCGGCTCTCCCGGTTCACCCTCAACGCCGACTTCACGATCAACCAGGCCAGCAAGGTCGACGTGCTCGACGTGCCGGCCGATCGCGGGATGTGCTGCCACGTCGGCGGGGACATCGACTTCGACGCCGCCGGCAACCTCTACCTCTCCACCGGCGACGACAGCAACCCGTTCGACTCGGCCGGCTACTCCCCGATCGACGAGCGGACCAACCGCAACCCGGCGTACGACGCGCAGCGCAGTGCCGGCAACACCAACGACCTGCGCGGCAAGATCCTGCGGATCAAGGTGAACGCCAACGGCACGTACTCCATCCCGGCGGGCAACCTGTTCGCGCCCGGCACGGCCAGGACCCGGTCGGAGATCTACGCGATGGGCTTCCGCAACCCGTTCCGGATCAGCGTGGACAAGGCCACCGGCGTCGTCTACGTCGGTGACTACGGGCCGGACGCCGGCACCACCAGCGCCACCCGCGGGCCGTCCGGCCAGGTGGAGTTCAACCGGGTCGACGCAGCGGGCAACTACGGCTGGCCGTACTGCACCGGCACCAACACCAGCACCGAGACGTACAACGAGTGGGACTTCGCGGCCAACACCGGCGGGGCGAAGTACAACTGCACCGGCGGGCCGACCAACAACTCGTTCCGCAACACCGGCCTGGGCACCCTGCCGGCGGCCAAGCCGGCCTGGATCCGGTACGCCGGCGACGCCGGAACCCCGCCGGAGTTCGGCGGCGGCTCCGAGTCGCCGATGGGCGGCCCGGTCTACCGGTACAACGCCTCGTCGACCTCGACGACGAAGTTCCCGCAGTCGTTCGACGGGCAGTTCTTCGCCACCGAGTTCGGCCGCGGCTGGATCAAGCCGATCCACGTCAACGCCGACGGCTCCCGGGGCACCATCGACGCCTTCCCCTGGGTCGGCAAGCAGGTGATGGACTCGGCCTTCGGCCCGGACGGGGCGTACTACGTGCTCGACTACGGCACCGGCTACTTCAACGGTGACGCCAACTCCGCGCTCTACCGCTTCGATTACGTCGGGGGCGGCAACCGGGCGCCCAACGCCACAGCAAGCGCGAACAGGACCTCCGGTGCCGCACCTCTGGCGGTGACGTTCTCCTCGGCCGGCTCGTCCGACCCCGAGGGCGGCGCACTGACGTACTCGTGGAACTTCGGTGACGGCACCAGCTCCACGGCGGCCAACCCGTCGAAGACGTACACCACCAACGGCACCTACACCGCGACGCTGACCGTGCGGGACCCGCAGGGCGCCACCGGCAGCGCCAGCGTGGTGATCAACGTCGGCAACACCGCGCCCACGGTGACCATCAACAGCCCCGGCAACGGGCAACTGTTCAGCTTCGGCGACACGGTGCCGTTCAGCATCACCGTCACCGACCCGGAGGACGGCACGAGCGACTGCACGAAGGTCAAGATGACCTACGTGCTCGGGCACGACCAGCACGGGCACCAGATCACCTCCAAGACCGGCTGCTCCGGCACGATCACCATCCCGGTCGACGGTGAGCACGACGACGCGGCGAACATCTTCGCCATCTTCGACGCCGAGTACACCGACGCCGGCGGGCTGACCACGCACACCCAGCACACGCTGCCGCCGCGGCACCGGCAGGCCGAGTTCTTCGGCACCTCGTCCGGGATCAACGTGTTCAGCAAGACCCCAGCCGAGGGTGGCAAGACCGTCGGCGACATCAACAACGGCGACTGGATCGCGTTCCAGCCGTACCGGCTGGGCAACGTGACCTCGTTCAGCGCCCGGGTCTCCTCGGCGGGTGCCGGCGGCACGCTCCAGGTCCGGGCCGGCTCGGCCACCGGCACGGTGCTCGGCTCGGCCACCGTCCCGGTCACCGGGGGCTGGGAAACCTTCACCACGGTGACGGGGGCGATCACCAACCCGCCGACCGGCACCACCACGCTCTACCTGACGTTCGCCGGGTCGGGCACCGGCGCGCTCTATGACGTGGACGCGTTCACCTTCACCACCGGGGCACCACCCGCCGGCGGGGCCGGTCCGATCAAGGGCCTGGCCGGCAAGTGCCTGGACGTGCGCTCCGGCGCCACCGCCGACGGCACCCAGATCCAGATCTACACCTGCAACGGCAGTACGGCGCAGACCTGGACGGTCACGCCGAACTCGACGATCAAGGCATTGGGTAAGTGCCTCGACGTCTCGGGCGGCGGTTCGGCCGACGGCACCAAGATCCAGCTCTGGACCTGCAACGGGACCGGTGCGCAGAACTGGGCCGCGCAGGCCGACGGCACGGTGCGCAACACGCAGTCCGGCAAGTGCCTCGACGTCTCCGGAAACAACTCGGCGGACAGCACCGCCGTGCACCTCTGGACCTGCACCGCCGCCGCGAACCAGAAGTGGACCCTGCCCTGAGTTGACAGGAGGGGCCCCTTGTCAACGCCTAGTGTGGTGCAAGGGACCCCTCCTAACCGTTCTTAGGAGAGCGACATGCGCAGACTCCTGCGACCCGTCCTCGGCGCGGCCACCGCCGTCCTCGCCGTCATCGCCTGTACCACCCCGGCCACCCCGGCCAGCGCCGCCGACGCCCCCTACGACGTGCTGGTCTTCTCCAAGACCGCCGGCTTCCGCCACGACGCGATCCCGGTCGGCATCCAGACCATCCGGGACCTGGGCGCGGCGAACAACTTCACCGTCACCGCCACTGAGGACGCCGCGGCGTTCACCACCGCCAACCTCAACCAGTACGAGGCGGTGGTCTTCCTCAACACCACCGGCGACGTGCTCAACGCCAGCCAGCAGACCGTCTTCGAGTCGTACATCGGGTCGGGTCGCGGGTACGTGGGTGTGCACGCCGCAGCCGACACCGAGTACGACTGGCCGTTCTACGGCAACCTGGTCGGCGCGTGGTTCGCCTCGCACCCGGCCATCCAGCAGGCCAACGTCAAGGTGGAGGACCGGGGGCACGCGGCCACCGCGCACCTGCCGCAGACCTGGACCCGCACCGACGAGTGGTACAACTACCGGACCAACGCCCGGTCCACCGCCCACGTGCTGGCCACCCTGGACGAGTCGTCGTACTCCGGTGGCGGGATGGGCGCGGACCACCCGCACTCCTGGTGCAAGAGCTACAACGGCGGCCGGTCCTTCTACACCGGCGGCGGGCACACCCAGTCGTCGTACGCGGAGCCCGCGTTCCGGGCCCACCTGCTCGGCGGCATCCGGTACGCGGCCGGTCGGAGCAAGGCCGACTGCCGGCCCGAGACCGGCTACACCCCGCTCTACAACGGCTCGACCAGCGGCTGGTCGCAGGCCGGCCCGGGCAACTTCACCAACTCCGACGCCACCCTCACCTCGGTGGGTGGCATGGGGATGCTCTGGTACAACGCCAAGCAGTTCACCAACTACTCGCTGAAGCTGGACTGGAAGCTGGCCGGCGACGATAACTCGGGCGTGTTCATCGGCTTCCCACCGTCCAGTGACCCGTGGTCGGCAGTGGACAACGGCTACGAGATCCAGATCGACGCCACCGACGCGGCCGATCGCACCACCGGGTCGGTCTACACCTTCAAGTCCGCGGACATCGCGGCCCGTGACGCGGCGCTCAACGCGGCGGGGGAGTGGAACACCTACGAGCTGCTGGTCGAGGGCGAGCGGCTGCAGATCTTCCTCAACGGCGTGAAGATCAACGATTTCACCAACACCAACCCGGTCCGTTCGCTGGCCGGCCACATCGGCATCCAGAACCACGGCACCGGCGACGATGCCTCGTTCCGCAACATCCGGATCAAGGAGTTGGGCACCACGCCACCGCCGACCGGGAACACCACCATCCAGGCCGAGGCGTTCAGCTCGGCCAACGGGGTCACCCCGTTCACCAAGGCGGGCGCCAACGGCGGCCAGACCATCGGCTACATCGACCCGGGCGACTGGTCCGCGTACAACGGTGTGAACCTGACCGGCGTCACCTCGTTCACGTCCCGGGTCGTCTCCGGCGGTGCGGGCGGCACCATCCAGGTGCGTACCGGCTCGGCCACCGGTCCGGTGCTCGGCTCGGTCGCGGTGCCGAACACCGGAAGCTGGACTACCTTCGCGAACGTCACCACCGCACTGTCCGGCGTCCCGTCCGGCGCCCAGAACCTCTACCTCACCTTCACCGGTAGTGGCACAGGGCTCTTCGACGTGGACGACTTCACCCTGGTCAGGGGCGGCGGGGGCGGCACCCCCGGGGTCGGCCCGATCAAGGGCCTGGGCGGTAAGTGCCTGGACGTGCGTTCCGGCGGCACCGCCGACGGCACCCAGATCCAGATCTACACCTGCAACGGCAGTACCGCGCAGACCTGGACCGTGACGCCGAACTCGACGGTCAAGGCGCTCGGTAAGTGCCTCGACGTGTCCGGCAGCGGCACCGCCGATGGCACCAAGATCCAGCTGTGGACCTGCAACGGCACCGGCGCGCAGAACTGGGCCGCCCAGGCCGATGGCAGCCTGCGCAACGCGTCGTCGGCCAAGTGCCTCGACGTCTCCGGAAACAACTCCGCGGACAGCACGATCGTGCACCTCTGGACCTGCAACGGCGCGGCCAACCAGAAGTGGACCCTGCCCTGATCCCTCGCTGATCCGACCCCGCTGATCCGGCCCGCCGGGCGTGCCCCGCCCGGCGGGCCGGTCACCGCCGCGACCGGCGAACCTTGACCGGCGAGCCCCGAGGGTCGGGCCGGCGGACGCCGCGCCGGGCGCGGCCACGGACTCCGCGGGCCGGCTCACAACCGGCTGCCGTACCTTGACCGGCATGGGGCGTTTCGCGCGGTGGCGCCGGATGGCGCGGGTGCAGGGGCACCGGCTGCGCGGGGCGCTGCGCCGGGCTGAGGAGCCCGACGAGTCAGGCGGCCCGGCACCCAGCCTGAACCGCCTCGACGCGTTGGTGGAGGGTTTCGCCGCAGGTCAGCCGGTGCGCTGGACCCTGGCCGGGCCGCCCCGGCCGCTCCCCGACGCGGTCGACGTGGCGGCGTACCGGATCATCGAGGAGGCGCTGACCAACGCGCGCCGGCACGCCCCGGGCGGGCCGGTAGCGGTCCGGCTGCGCTACGACGCCAAGGGCATCACCATCGAGGTACGCGACGACGGCGCCGGACCCGGACCGGTGGGCGGTGACACCTCCGAACCCGGCCGCGGCCTGCTCGGTATTCGCAGGCGCGCCGAGCGGATCGGCGGCACCTTCTCCGCCGGCCCGCGCCCCGGCGGCGGCTTCACCGTCCGTGCGGTCCTACCCGCGCCCGAAGAGGTAGCGGAGTGATGAACCGGTGGCGGGGCCGCAGCCGCCCGCCGGTCCGGCGCGGCCCGCGCTGGTCCTGACCCGGATCGACGAGCATCACCGCGACGCGGCGCGTCCGCCGGAACCCGCCCGAACTACCCCGGGCGGTGGGCTTTCGCGATGGGGGCGGCGGAAATAGGGTGGGGGCGGCGACCGTGACGGTGGCCGGTGACCCGGTGGGAGGCGCAACCCGCCGGGCCCAGGTGCGTTCCGCATCCACCGGTGTTCCGTCCCGCAGCCGCGTACCGGTCTGACCGGTCATCCTCGCCCCGGTCCGCACATGGAATCCCCATCACAACAGGGGAGAAGGACAATGGCGCGACCCATCACGCTCTTCACCGGCCAGTGGGCCGACCTGCCGTTCGAGGAGGTCTGCCGGCTCGCCTCCGAGTGGGGCTACAACGGTCTGGAGATCGCCTGCTGGGGCGACCACTTCGAGGTCGACAAGGCGCTCGCCGACGACTCGTACGTCGAGCGCAAGCGGGAGACCCTTGCCAAGCACAACCTTGAGGTCTTCGCGATCTCCAACCACCTGGTCGGTCAGGCGGTCTGCGACCACCCGATCGACGAGCGGCACCAGGACATCCTGCCCGGCCGGATCTGGGGCGACGGGGAGCCCGAGGGGGTCCGCCAGCGGGCCGCAGAGGAAATCAAGGACACCGCGCGGGCGGCGGCGAAGCTCGGGGTGAAGACGGTCGTCGGCTTCACCGGCTCGTCGATCTGGCACACCCTGGCGATGTTCCCGCCGGTGCCGCCGTCGATGATCGAGCGCGGCTACCAGGACTTCGCCGACCGGTGGAACCCGATCCTCGACGTGTTCGACGAGGTGGGGGTGCGGTTCGCGCACGAGGTGCACCCCAGCGAGATCGCGTACGACTACTGGACGACCAAGCGGGCCCTGGAGGCGATCGGCAACCGTCCCGCGTTCGGGCTGAACTGGGACCCGTCGCACTTCGTCTGGCAGGAGCTGGACCCGGTGAACTTCATCTTCGACTTCGCCGACCGGATCTACCACGTCGACTGCAAGGACGCCAAGGTGCGCACGGGGGACGGCCGGCGTGGCCGACTCGCCTCCCACCTGCCCTGGGCGGACCTGCGCCGCGGCTGGGACTTCGTCTCCACCGGGCACGGCGACGTGCCCTGGGAGGACTGCTTCCGGGCGTTGAACGCGATCGGCTACACCGGCCCGATCTCCATCGAGTGGGAAGACGCCGGGATGGACCGACTGGTCGGTGCCCCGGAGGCGTTGCAGTTCGTCCGTCGGCTCGCCTTCGACGCCCCAACGGCCGCCTTCGACGCGGCGTTCAGCAGCAAGGACTGACCGCTCCCCGGGTGGGCGGTCACCCGCACCCGGACAGACCACGGGCCGGTCGCCCTGCGGCGACCGGCCCGTTGACGTGCGGTGGTCAGAGCGTGCTGGCGTTGGTGCCCGAGCCGGACGGCTTCGTGCGGGGGGTGGTGGCCGACGGCGACCCGGAGGTCGTGCCGACCGTGCTGCTGGTGCCCGACGAGCCGGAGCCCGCCTTGGCGCCCACGGTGGCGGGCGTGCCGGCGAACGCGTCGTCGGCGGCGGTCAGCTCCTGCTTGCCGGTGCTGCCGTTGCCCGTGCCCAGCTTCTCGCCCAGCTTCGTCTGGCCGAGCTTGTCCTTGCCCTCGCTGTAGAGCCGGTTGGCCTGGGCCTGCGCGACCCCGGCCGCCTCCTGGACGGTCGGGTGGTCGAGCACCTTGCGGCCCTGGACCACGAGCTCTTCGTACTTTTCCCGGCCGGCACGAGCGCCCAGGACGAATCCCGCAGCCAGCCCGCCAAGGAACATGATCTTTCCGCGCATGGCGGCTCCTTCCGTACCTGACGCGCTGTCGCCCCAGCGAGTTGCCCCGTCGGGAGCGACGAATTCGCGCCTGCGTCCTCTGTCCGCAGCTAACTACCCATCCTGCTCTCCGCTCAAGCCTGCTTGTGCCGGGATGACGATTTACCCGAATTGTCGATGGCTCGCGACGCTGACCTGGACGCCTTGATCAAGGGTGGCCGGGGGCGGAACCCACTGGCCCACCACCGGGGGATGTCCTGTACTCTTGTCCCGTCGCACGGCGTCGGAGAGATCCGGGGTCGGGCGGTGTTCGGTCCCCTGTAGCTCAATTGGCAGAGCAGCCGGCTGTTAACCGGCAGGTTATTGGTTCGAGTCCAATCGGGGGAGCTTCTCCACTCAGCGCCCGTCGGCAAGTACGCCGACGGGCGTCTTCGTGTTCGTACTCCGCGCACCCGTCAGCACGTTGCGTCCCGGTTCGATCCGGTTTCACCCTCCTGCGACGGTTTAGCCCGGCAGGATGGTCGATGTCGACCTAGAATCCCGCTGCGTCGATTGATGCGTCGAATCCTGGATGGGTGCGGATGTCCGGACGAGGGGGCTTCGGCCGGGTCACGCTGATCGCGGTGGCGGTCGTGCTGGCCTGGCTGGTGATCGGCGGCGTGGCTGGGCCGTACTCCGGGCGCCTCAGCGAGGTCGCCACCAACGACAACGCCGCCTTCCTGCCCACCGACGCCGAGGCGACCCGCGCCCAGGACCTCGGCGGCGAGTTCGTCGACCGGCAGACCGTGCCGGCGCTGGTCGTCTACGAGCGGACCTCCGGCATCACCGACGCGGACCGGCAGCGGGTGAGCGCCGACGCCGCCCTCTTCGCCCAGGTGCCCGGCGTGGTCACCCCGCTGTCCCCACCGATCCCCAGCGAGGACGGCCAGGCGCTCCAGGTCGTCGTGCCGGTGGACGACGCCGCGGGCGAGGAGATCGAAACCGTCGTCGAGCGACTGCGCGACATCACCGGTGGTGACCGGGACGGGCTCACCGTGGACGTCGCCGGACCAGCCGGCCTGCTCGCCGACCTGATCGAGGTGTTCTCCGCCATCGACGGGCCACTGCTGCTGGTCACCCTGGTCGTGGTGCTGATCATCCTGCTGATCGTCTATCGCAGCCCGGTGCTCTGGATCTTCCCGCTGCTGGCCGCCGGCATGTCGTACGCGCTGGCCTCGGTCTTCGTCTACCTGCTCGCCGACGCCGACGTGGTCAAGCTCAACGGGCAGGCCCAGGGCATCCTCACCGTGCTGGTCTTCGGCGCCGGCACCGACTACGCGCTGCTGCTGATCGCCCGCTACCGGGAGGAGCTGCACCGGCACGACCACCCTTGGGAGGCCATGCGTACGGCGTGGAAGGGCGCCGCGCCGGCCATCATCGCCTCCGGCGGAACGGTCATCGTCAGCCTGCTCTGCCTGCTGCTGTCCAGCCTCAACTCCAACCGGGCGCTCGGCCCGGTCGCCGCCATCGGCATCGCCGCCACCCTGCTGGTGATGCTCACCTTCCTGCCCGCGTTGCTGGTGCTCGGCGGCCGATGGGCGTTCTGGCCCCGGCGGCCCCGGGCCGACCAGGCCGACCCGCGCGCCGAGCACGGCATCTGGAGCCGGATCGCCGGCTTCGTCGCCCGGCACGCCCGACCGGTCTGGCTGATCACCGCCGCCGTACTGGCCCTCCTCACGCTCGGCCTCACCCAGCTCGGCGCCACCACCCTCGGCCAGTCCGACCTGTTCACCCAGCGCACCGACTCGGTGGACGGCCAGGAGGTGATCTCCCGGCACTACCCGGCCGGCACCGGCAGCCCGGCCACCATCTTCGCCACCGAGCAGACCGCCCGGCAGGTGGCTCAGGTGGCGCAGGGCGTGCCCGGCGTCGCCGCGGTCCGCCCGGTCAGCGCCGTCCAGCAGACCGGCCCGCCCGACCCGACCACCGCACCGAAGGTCGTCGACGGGCGGGTCCAACTGGAGGCGACCCTGGCCGACCCACCCGACAGCGACGGCGCCGAGCGGACCATCCGCGAGCTGCGGGCGGCCGTACACCAGGTGCCCGGCGCGGACGCGGTGGTCGGCGGCTTCACCGCGATCAACGTGGACACCTCCGACGCCGCCAAGCGCGACCAGAGCGTCATCATCCCGGTGGTGCTGGTGGTCATCGCGGTCATCCTGGCGCTGCTGCTGCGCGCGCTCCTCGCCCCGCTGCTGCTGATCGCCACCGTGCTGCTCAGCTTCGCGGCCACCCTCGGCCTCTGCGCGCTGCTGTTCCGCTACGCCTTCGACTTCCCCGGGGTGGACACGTCCTTCCCGCTCTTCGCGTTCGTCTTCCTGGTCGCCCTCGGCATCGACTACAACATCTTCCTGATGAGCCGGGTCCGGGAGGAGTCGGTCAGACGTGGCACCCGGGCCGGGGTGCTGGCCGGCCTCGCGGTCACCGGCGGGGTGATCACCTCCGCCGGCATCGTGCTCGCCGCCACCTTCTCCGCGCTGGCCGTCCTGCCGCTGGTGGTACTGGTCGAGCTGGGCACCGCGGTCGCCGTCGGGGTGCTGATCGACACCATCATCGTCCGGTCGCTGCTGGTGCCCGCGCTCGCGTACGACATCGGGCCGAAGGTCTGGTGGCCGGGCCGGTTGTCCCGGGCCAACGGTGAGCGGGAGGCGCGCGATGCTGGCTGAGACCGACGTCGTCATCGTCGGCGGCGGTCTGGCCGGCCTCGCCACCGCCCGCCGCCTGCACCGCGCCGGCGTGCCCTGGCGGCTGCTGGAGGCCGGCGGCCGACTCGGCGGCCGGGTCGCCACCGACATCGTCGACGGCTACCTGATCGACCGCGGCTTCCAGGTGCTCAACACCGCCTACCCTCGGCTCGGCACGCTGCTGGACACCAAGCGGCTCAACCTCGGGTACTTCACCCCCGGGGTGCTGGTGCGCAAGGGTGACGACCTGCTGCGGCTGGTCAACCCGCTGCGCGTACCGACCGGCGGGCCGCGCACCGCGTTGGCCGGCGTCGGCTCCCTGCTCGACCGGGTGCGCTTCGCCACGCTCGCCGCCGGCTGCGCCACCCTGCCCGCATCCCGGCTGCTCACCGCGCCGGAGACCAGCGCCGAGACGGCGCTGCGCCGGGCCGGCCTCTCCGACGCGATCATCGAGGAACTGCTGCGGCCGTTCCTGTCGGGCGTGTTCATCGACCGGGAGCTGGCAACCTCCAGTCACGTGCTGGCGATGGTGCTGCGGTCCTTCGCCCGCGGCCGGATCGGCCTGCCCGCCGAGGGGATGGCGGCGCTGCCCAGTGCCGTCGCCGATCCGCTGCCGGCCGACCTGATCGACCTGGACAGCCCTGTCACCGAGGTCGCACCCCGCCGGGTCCGCACCCAGACCGGCGACATCCGCTGCCGGGCCGTCGTGGTCGCCGTCGACCCGCCCGCCGCGTCCGCGCTGCTGCCGACCCTGGCGACGGTACGGATGCACAGCTACACCACCTACTACCACAGCGCGCCCGAGCCACCGCTGACCGAGCCGATCCTGCTCGTCGACGGCGACCGGCGGGAGATCGTCACCAACACCGTGGTGCTCAGCAACGCCGCCCCGACGTACGCGCCGACCGGCCGGCACCTGGTGGCCACCTCCGTGGTCGGCCCGAGTGCCCCGCCCGAGCCGACCGTACGGGCCGAGTTGACCCGGCTGTACGGCCGGTCCACCGCCGACTGGACGCACCTCACCACCGTGGCCGTTCCGGACGCGCTACCCGCCGCGCTCCCACCGCAGGGGCGGCTGCGCAAGCCGGTGGCGCTCGGGGAGGGCCTGTTCGTGGCCGGTGACCACCGGGACAGCCCGTCCATCCAGGGCGCGCTGGCCAGCGGCTGGCGCGCCGCCGGGGCCGTCCTGGCGGAACTGCGCGCCGGGTGACAGGCTGCTGCCCGGCGGCCCCGGACAGGCGGCAGCGCGCTGTTATATTCCTGTTGCCCATCGTGCGGTTGAGGCGTGGGCGCCGGCCGGCTCGGTGCTGGCCGCTGACCGCCGGGCGGGATAAGATCCGGCGCGGTGTCGGGGCGGTAGCTCAGCCGGTTAGAGCAGGGGACTCATAATCCCTCGGTCGCGGGTTCGAGTCCCGCCCGCCCCACCAAGCAAAAGCCCTGGTCAGCCATGCTGTCGGGGACCCGGACGCACCGCATCGAGGTCTGGACCGACGCCCTCAGTCCGCACTGAGTCCGCAGCAGCACGACCTGCCGCCTGGTCGAGGCGGTCCGCCACCTGGTCCAGGTCGTCTTCGAACAGGTCCGCGTACACGTCCAGCGTCATGGCCGCCGAGGCGTGCCCGAGCATCCGCTGCACCGCCTTGACGTTCGCGCCCTCGGCCACCGCGAGACTGGCGCTCCACCTGGACCCCGTCCGGGGATGCTGGACGGTCTACGACTGCCCGACGAGGAGATCCGCCGCTCCGTGGTTAGCGCGGCAACGCCACGCTTCTGGTTTGATCACCGGATGGGTTATGTCGGTTCCTACACCTGGCAACTTCGACAGTTGGTCGGGTCTCGACTGCTGCTCATGCCCGGAGCTCAGGTCGTTCTCCTCGACGCGGCTGAGCACGTCTTGTTCCAGCGACGTCGTGATTCTGGTTTGTGGGAGATACCGGCAGGGGCCGCCGAGCCAGGAGGAAGCTTCGTCGGTACCGCGATCGATGAGGTCCGAGAGGAGACCGGACTCATAGTCGACAGCTCCGATCTCGCCGCCTTCGGTTGCCTATCTGAGCCGGATGCTCACGTCATCACCTATCCCAACGGGGACCGGATGCACTGCTTCGCCATGTGCTTTGAAGCGCGACGATGGTCAGGCGTGATCGAGCCGGAGAGCACGGAGGTGCTCGAAGTGGCTTTCGCTGACCCCGCAACGCCACCCGGCCCGCTGCAAGCACAGACCCGAGTTGTCCTGGAAATGCACGCCGCGTATCGCCTGACTGGTCGGTTCCAAGCCAGGTGACGCCTGGACTCACGGGCCATCGGTGGGCCAGTAGCCATGGCACCCATCGGGCACGAGCGGGCGCGAGAGGCAAACGGGTAGGCCCCTGGGTGCAGGCGTTTCGGGCATCACGACCAGTTGAGCACGCTCTTCCAAACTGACGATCTGCCTTCGCGGGCCGCTTGAAACTAGTTCCCACCGCCACCTGCATCGTCGCCAGCGCCTCCGTCCGGCGGAGGGTGAAGCAAATCAGGGGGCCCGTCGTCGGACCGGGAGCTTCGTGGCTTCAACAGAGCGATCACCATGAGCACCAGGAGGGGCAGCAGGATCGCGACAACGATAACAAGCCTCACCGTCTCGATCACTGACACCACGAAACGAGCCTACGATCGCCTGGGGGTGGAGTCCAGGCGGCGCAGTCCGCATCTGGTCCGCAAGAGGGCGACGGACAGCGGGGGAGTGGTGAGAGATGTCGAGAGGCGTTTCCGCTGCTAGACCACCACATGCCCAGGTCGACGGATCGTCCATTTTGATCTCATAATCCCTCGGTCGCGGGTTCGAGTCCCGCCCGCCCCACCAATAGCGCTGAGTTGGGCAACGTAAAACCGGATGTAGCGGTGCCCGAACCGCTGGGGTAAGTGCCTCGTGAGCAGGCTGGCCGTCACCACCGCGCTTTTATCTGCGGCAGGACAGTGCGCTATTCCGTGAAGTAGGCGGCACTCTCCGCGTCCGCCGGGTAGTAGGACTCGATCGCGACCTCGTCCAGCGTGATGTCCATCGGGGTGCCGAACGTGGTGATGGTCGAGAACAGCCGCAGCTCCCGTCCGCCGATGCGAAGGATCATCGGGATCACGACGTCTGACTCGATCCGCTCGCTCGACGGACCCGTGGGTTCGGGCGCGAGCAGTTCTTCGTAGAGCGCGGTGAGCTCGGGGTCGGGTGCGATGGCGAGCTGGCGCGTGATCCGGTTGCGGAACACCGCTCGCACGTCGGCCAGGTTGACGACCATGGGCGCGAACCCGCGCGGATCCAGTCCCAGCCGCACCAGGTTGACCGGCGGCCGTAACAGGTCGGGCGCAACCCGCGCGAAGAACGGGTCGACGGCGCGATTGGTCATCACGATGTTCCACCGGCGATCGAATACCAGCGCCGGGTACGGCTCGTGCGCGCGAAGCACCCGCCGGACCGCGTCGAAGGCCGCCGACAGTGCGTCGTCGTCGAGTGGACGCTCATCGTGCCGAGGTGCGAAGCCGGCGGCGAGCAGGAGCCGGTTGCGATCACGCAGCGGAACGTGGAGCTGCTCCGCGAGCCGGAGGATCATATCGGCGCTCGGCCTGGACTTGCCGGTCTCGACCAGGCTGACGTGACGAGCCGAGACGTCCGCGGCAATCGCGAGGTCAAGTTGGCTGAGCCCTCGGCGCTGACGCCACTGCCGCAGGAGTTCCCCCACCGTGTACACGATCATGGAGCGTACTCATCTTCGAGCCGGACGCCATGAAGTCCGATGTCATCGACAACCGAAGCGGCCGCGGAAACACTGCGTTCATGACCACCGAGAACAAGAGCATCGTCCAACGGGCGCTGGCAGGACTGATCGAGACCGGCGACGTCGACGCGCTCGCACCGTTCCTCAGCGACGACTTCATCCACCACCGACCGGGCACGACCACCTCGACCAAGTCGGAGTGGCTCGCCGCCGTCGACGCCGCGCTGGTGCCGCTCGCCGGCATTCAGGTCGAGATTCATCAGGTGCTGGCCGACGGTGATCACGTCGTGGTGTACTCGCGGCGGTGGCTTCCCGACGCGGGACCGGAGATCGCGGTCGTCGACATCTGGCGGATTGGCGACGGGCTGATCGTCGAGGGGTGGGAGATCATCGAGCCCGTCGCTCAGGTGGCCGCCAACCTGGTGTGGTGGGAACCTGCTCAGCACTGAACATGCGTGAGCCACCTGCGATGCGGGCCTCGCTGAACGACAGGCCAGGTCCGCATTCCTGCCATGATCGAATATCTGGGGCGAAGCGCCGTAAACCCCTCCGTGGCGGTGCGAGAACCGAGGGCAGCACCACCGATGTTGGCGGTGCGGCGGGTGACCAGCCAAACCGGTCAGGGCATGCATCGGCGTACGGCCGCTAGCGTCACGATCGGGCCCTGAACAGGGTGAATGAGGTTCGGGTTCTGCCACATCTGGTCCACCAAGCAAAATCCCTGGTCAGCCATGCTGCCGACGACCCGGACGAACCGCATCAAGATCCGGACCGAGGCCCTCAGTCCGCACTGAGTCCGCCGTAGCACGACCCGCCGCCCGGTCGAGGCGGTCCGCCACCTGGTCCAGGTCGTCCTCGAACAGGTCCGCGTACACGTCCAGCGTCATCGCCGCCGAGGCGTGCCCGAGCATCCGCTGCACCGCCTTCACGTTGGCGCCCTCAGCCACCGCCAGACTGGCCGCAGTATGCCGCAGCTCGTGTGGTGTCAGGCCGGCGAGCCCGATCGACTCCGCAGCCTGATCGAAGACCCGGCGACGGAAGTTGTTGTTCCGCAACACCTCGCCAGCCGGGGACGTGAACACCAGCTCGTCGCCATTGCGGCCGGCGATCTGCGCGGACATCGGCTCTACCAGGCACCGGGGGAGCGGCACCGACCGGCGTTGATGCGTCTTCGGCGTATCGAACACCGCCCGACGGTTGACCTCGGTCACCGACTCCGCCACCAGCGGCCGACGCTTCACCAGGTCCACGCGCCGCACCCGCAGCGCCGCCAGCTCACCGCAGCGAAGCCCCGTGTAGGCGAGCACCCGGATGATCAGCCCATGCGGCTCTGCTGCCGCCGCCAGCTCGCCCAGGAGATCTGCTCTCATGGAATCGACGGGCCACGCACTAGCATCCGTTCTCATGACTACGGGAAGTCCACGACGGAGGTGACCCGGCGACGAATGTCCACCCTCGTCGTCGTCGGGTCCAGCCTGCTGCTAGCGCTGAGCGGCCTGGCACGGCTGGGGCAGGTGGCCGCGGAGGCGGTCAACCAGGACGCGTACTTGACGGCGCACGAGCGGGTAGGCGCGCCGAGTACGTTCGCCGCCCTGCCGATGATGTTCCTCATCGGCGTCGGCCTGGTCGTGTCGCTGGTCGCGCTCGCCATCCTGCTGCTGGCGTTGGTCAACCTCGTCGGCAGGAACTGGACCCGGATCGTCACCTGGATCGTCGGCGGCGTGACGCTGGCGGTGGCGGGGTGCTGGCGGGCCCTGGCCCTCATCCCGGCCCCTTCAGGAGAGGTCCCGGAGGTGACCGAGTGGGACAGCGTCAAAGCGGTCGCCGGTCAGCTGATACCCGCGTGGGTTGAGCCCGTAGCCACCGTTACGGGGTTCGTGGCGTCGCCCTCGCTGCTGGTCGCCCTCGTGCTGCTCGCCCTGCCGCCCGCCAACGCCTTTTACCGGCGGCGCCACGTGCTCACCGACTGACCGAGGCTGCCCTTTCAAACGGCGGCTAGCCACCGGCGGCGCTGGTCCCATCGCCTCCATTGCAGCCCAGGTCGCGGGCAAGTTCGCCGATCAGCACCTTGGGCCGGCGCCGCAGCCACCATGGGTCAGTCACGCCGAACGGCCAAAAGGCCGCACCATCGTCGACGGTTACCTCGCGGAACTTTTCGTCCAGCTGATCCACAATGACTTGCCAGTTCTCCCGCACGGGCTCGGTGAGCAAGGGCAGCGCCTGATCAAGCCATTCGCGGCAGACCAGGTCGTTCCTGTACTCGTCGGTACACCAGTCATAGCCTTCACGGATTTCCTCGATCAGTCCGGACCACCCTTCCACCATCTGCGGAAGGCTGAAGGCCCTTCGCCAACCCCGTTCGCGCAGCACTTCCCCTACGCGTAAGGCAGATTGGTAATCCTCGCGGCTGAGGTTCTGGCTCTCCACCGTCCCATCATGCATCCACGGGTCACCTGACCCCAGTCAGAGCCAGCAGCACGCGCAGCGGCTATCCCTACCAGAAACAGCGACCCGTCCACAGCACGAGGTGAACAGCTACCGGGATCACGCCGCCCGTTCTTCCGGATCAGGGTGACGTGCCAGTAGCCGGTACCCCGAATGGGCGCGAGCGGGCACGACCTGTGACCAGGCCCCCGTCCACGAGCAGGCGTTTCGGGCATCCGGGCCGGTGGTCTTCGTCCTCTCAGACTGAAGGTGTGAGTATGCGGTTGATCGACTTGGTGGAGCGCCTAGACCAGTTCCCCGAAAAGGTGACGATCTACGCCGGCCGACCCTGGTCCCCGGAGGCACGCGTGGAGGCTCTGGTGGACGATGAGAACCAGCGGTCTGACTACCTGCTTGAAGT
The DNA here is from genome assembly GCF_042897975.1 of Micromonospora sp. NPDC000668. Taxonomy (NCBI): domain Bacteria; kingdom Bacillati; phylum Actinomycetota; class Actinomycetes; order Micromonosporales; family Micromonosporaceae; genus Micromonospora; species Micromonospora sp. NPDC000668. The sequence continues at coordinate 1,852,545 of NZ_JBIAYP010000001.1, read as the reverse complement.
CCCAGACATCTGACGGCGGCTGGACGCCGTCGGTCACCATGGCGGCATGGGTAGATGGCAGCGCCCGTACTCTCTCGACGCCGCGACCGGCTTCGCGATGCTGGGGCTGGTCGGGGTGGCTGGTTTCACCACGTTCCTCGCGATCGTGTATGTGCGCGAGCGGGCGGTGCCTGCGCCGGTTGCGGTCCTTTTCGGGGCGTGGCTGGCCGTTTGTTTCGCCGTCGCCGTACGGCAGACGATGCTTGGCGTCTACGTCAGCGCCGGCGGCATCCGGTCCCGGACCCTTCTGCGCACGACCACGGTGCCCTGGGAATCGGTGGCGGCCATCCACAGCGGTATCGCCACCATCGCAGGTCTGGACATGGGCCGCTCCGCGATCATCATTGAGCGAACAGACGGGGTGCCGGTCCAGACTGCGCTCCAGCGCGGTGACATGCTCCGGCCGTTCACGTTCCGGCCCGAGTTGGGGCGGCTGGCCACCTGGCCAGAGCACTATGACGAAATCCTGACGACACTGCGAGCACACCACCGCGACGTGCAGCCCCGGCATCGTGCGCAGACCGGTGGGCCTGCGGGGCCCTCCACCGCTGGTGCCGGGACGACGAGCCCATCCGCCGGAGCCGGCTCGCGCCGCATCACCCGTGGTGGTCCAACCGCTGACCAGCGGCGGAACATCCACGCGCTGACCCGGCAACACCAGCGTGGTGCGCTCACCGACGCCGAGTTCGCCGCAGCACTGGCGAAGATCCAGCGCACCAGCGGTACCTAGCAGGCGCAACGGAGGCGGTTGGCCCGATACCACGAGCAGACCTTCGTGACATCGTGCGACCCCGCAAATTGGTGCCGGAGCTGCTCCTGCCCGTCGGTTTAGAGGTCTGGCCGGAACTCGACCACACGAGGCAGCAAGTTCCGCCATTGGGTACCGACCGGGTGGAGCAACGCGGCGACGCCGTTCTTTAGGGTCCACAGTCTTGGCGGCGATGAGGCTCTTCGTCGGCCTCTAACCGGTGGTTGTGGAGCACAGGGTGATGATCGAGATAGAGCGGCCACGCACCCTCTGCTGTTCCTCACCAGCGGATGCGGCCGGTGGTCAAAGCGTGCAGGACGTCGCCAGTGGGACAGTCGGCACCGCGCTTTATCGGCGGCAGAAGAGCGCACGTGATCTTGGACGCGAGGTCCGCTGATCCAGTCGAATGCAAAGGGGCGCCGGGATTGGCGAGAGCGTTCGTACGCGGAGGATCGCGGTTCGTATTGTGCCTTTGCTTTGTGCGGTGCGAGCACGCCAAACCGTTTTGTGGCCGCGGACCACTGTGGCCCTGCTGTTGTATCGGCGTCGGGACAGTGCCCATGTCGATGCCGGGCCGGCGGCCACCGTTCAGTAGTCGGCGAGCTGCGGGGCCAGCGCGATCGTTACGAAGCGGATCGCTCGGCCCAGCAGGCACGTCGCCGCGAAGGCGACCGGGCGCATGGGTGTGCGGCCCAGGTAGACGCTGGCGGCCAGCAGCGGTGGAAATCCGGTGACGGCGCTGACCAGCAGCACCCCGGTCGCCTGGCGGGGGCGTTCCATCACCTCGACGAGTCGCGCACCGGCCGCCTTCGGACGCGCGAGGATCGTGCCCAATCGGCCTGGTGGCTCCGGCGCGGTGGGCGGGCGTCTGCTGAGCCGGCGTTGCAGCCAAGTCGAGCGGATCGCGCCGCGCGCACCGAGGAAGATCAGGACCTTGCCGGCAGTCTGACCGGCTGCGGCGGCTACGCCGAGCGCCACGGGCGGCGTGCCGGTCGTCGCTACGACCGCGATCAGGTACGGCTCGGCCGGGGTGAACGGCAGGAAAGCCGACAGGAGCCCGACGGCCGCAGCCGCCAGGACGGCGATCATGGCCGGGTGTGCGGCAGGCCCGCCGGCAACTTGGCGGCGCAGACCAACGAGACGACCTTCACCGCGGCGACCCCGAGGGCGAACGTGACGGCCGCGGCCATCGGCGCGAAGATCGCCAGGATCACCACCGCGGCGGTGTTCAGCGCCTTTGCCGGCGGAGACCAGTTCCACCGGTAGATGCGGCGATCGACGCAGGCGAAGTAGTTCGGGCTCAGCAGCGGCCAGCGCAGGAACATCAGGCTCAGCAACTGGTCGATGACCATGAACTGGACCAGAAACACCGCGACCGGCAGGGCGGTGGCGGGCCGCAGCACGACCAGTGCGGCGGCACAGGCCGAGGTGCAGGCACGGTCCGCGACGATGTCGAAGACCGCGCCGGTGCGCGTCTCCTGTCCCAGCCCCCGGGCGGCGACGCCGTCGAGGATGTCACCGATCCAGTAGATCAGGTACGCGGCGACGAGCAGGTGGGCGCTGCGGTGGGTCAGCGCTGCCACGGCGAGCCCGACGGAGCTGGCCGTTCGTACGGCGGTGATGACGTTGGGAACGTTGAGTAGTGTGACCGGCGGACTGAGGCCGAGGGCGGTCATTCGGCGTCCTTGAGGATGCGTTGCATGTCCGCGGTGCGCCGGTTCAGATCGGCCAACTGCGCGCTCACGTCGGTGAGCAGGCGCTGTGTTTCGGCGGCCTGCTCGGCGTACTGCCGCTGCAGTTCGTTCGACACCGTAGCCCGCTTGCGGACGCCCGCATACCAGACAACCGAGATGAGCAGGGCGGCGATGACGACGAGGAAGACCGAGCCGACGTCCATCTAGATTTTTCCTTTCGGTACGGCGTCGCCGTCTCCGGCGGTGCTCAGGGTCGTGGCGGCAGCCGCCACCACGTCAGGCGTGAGGTGCAGCGAGAACGGCGTGGCCTCGTAGTACTTGAGTGCCTTGCCGTCCTCGGACAACTCCAGATGCGCGGTGACCAGCCCGGCCTTTTCCAACTTTTTGAGGTGCACCTGCAGCAGTGCGCGGCTGATGCCCAGATCGCGGGCGAGCTGTGAGACGTAGGCGCGTCCGCCGGTCAGTGCGGCGAGCACACGCAGTCTGTGCGGACTGGCCAGAGTGGCAAGGACCTCGATCAGCCGATCGCCGCTCAGCTCTCCCATAGCTCACCTTGGCTCATGCCAACTATTATTGGCATGAGCAAGCGCGTCCGTCAACTCCGAAGCGGACCGACGCGCGAGGCGCAAGATCTCACCGACCCATGTGCGAGATCCGTGCTCCGTTCGGAGTCTTTCCTGCTCCCTGCGCCACGGCCCACACTGAGTGCATGGGCACGACTCAGGACCCGAATCCAGACCGCGACTGGCTGAAGCGCAGCTACGTGGATACGAGCACCAACCCGTACTCCATCGACGCGCGGACGGAGATGATGGGCCGCCTTGCTGAGGGCACCGGAGGCAGCCGAGCCACCCGGACAGTCATGCGCGCCGTCGCCGGCATCACGCTGGTCGCGATCGCTTTGTCGATTGTCCTGGGGGTCCTGAACCTGGTGGGGTGAGCCGCCCGGGCCATCGATGGGCCAGTAGCAATCGGGTCGAACGGTTACCAGCCGGCACGAGAGGTGAGCGGGCGACGGTCAACGATGAGGGCTGACCGGCCGAGCATGCACCGGCCTGGTTGCCCTGACGAGGCCGGTCTCTGCCCTGTTGCCCGGCGGATAGCATCGCGCGATGCAACCGACCTACGTGACTTTCGCCCAGAAACCGGCGTCGACCGCGAACGCCGTCCTGAGCATCAACCGTGGCACCGAGGCCGGGAGACATCTCAAGCTGGACGCCGACGGCTCCGTGGAGATGACGTTCGACGTTCCGGCGGCGGACGCCAACGGGGAAGCCACCCTGGGGATCGTGGCGCTGGTGTCGAAGCTGGGCAGTGCGGTCGGGTTCGCGCCGCTCGACATCTCCGTCAACGATCGGTGCCTGGTGCACGGCTGGCACATCCCGGGCGGGGGAGACCTCTTTCAGCACATGGACTTCGCCATACCCGCTGGCCGGCTGCGGCCGGGCGCGAACAAGCTCCGGCTGGCCAGTGCCGTTGACGCCCGCAGCATGCTCTGGCTCAACCGGATCACCATCGACGCCGTGTTCGACCGGGGCCGGTCCGCGCGGGCCATGGACCAGCGCGAGGCCGAGGAACCGGTGCTCCGGTACTCGACCCGCACACTGCAGGCCATGGGCGGCGCGTGGCAGCCCGGCCCGACGGTCATCGCGTACGTGGACCGCGGCGAGCAGAGCCTGCTCGCAGACCTCGCCTGGGCAGACGCTTCCGGCGCGGAGTACGCGGTCACCTTCACCGCCGAGCTGGACGGCTTCTACGGCTGGTGCCGGCCGGCTGGTGCGGAGTCGCCGCACGAGTTGCGCGGCTCGCTGACCGGGCGGTGGCGGGCCGATCACCCCGACGCCGGCATGGCGAAACACTGGTACCACACGGAGGAGGGATGGGGCGGCGGCTGGTACCGCTCGAACGGGATCACCTTCGCGATCGGTGCCGACTCGTTGCCATTGGCCAGGGCGAGCTGGCGGGACAAGCGCGGCAACACCGGGACGGTCGCGTTCACCGGCCCCGGCGACGCATTCGTCGGCACCTACCAGCGGGTGGGCGAGGGCGCCATCGGCTACCGCGGCCGCTCGCCCGCACCGACCAAGGGCGAATAGCGCCAGGCTGCTGGCCGGGACGCCCACGTGTCACTCCTTCGTGGCGTCCATGAGGGCGTCGATCAGCGCGCGCAGTGCCGGCTGGGCCAGTGAGATCTCCCGGACCGCGGCGTAGATCCTCCTGATCGGCTCTGGACGGCGGACCGGGCGGGTGGCGACGCCGGGATGGCGGGTGCCCAGCCCGAGTCGGGGGATCAGGCTGACGCCGAGGCCGGCTGCGACGAATCCCTGGGCCGTGGCGTAGTCCTCCGACCTCGCGACAAAATCCGGACTGAAGCCTGCTGCGGCGCAGGCGTCGGTAATTGGCTCCAGGCAGGGGCCGGGCGGTTCGCTGCCGACCCACGGTTCGCCGGCGAGGTCGGCCAGGTCGATCACCTGTTGTGCGGCGAGCGGGTGTCCGACAGGCAACACAGCCTGATACGCGTCGTCGAGCAGGTGCACCACGCGGATGCCCTGGCGGATTTCGTCGCTCGGTCGGCGGACCACAATGGCCAGGTCGGCGTTGCCCCGCTCCACCTCCGGCAGTGGATCATCCGGATCGGTGAGCTTGGGGTCTATCGCCACGCCCGGATGCTCGCGCCGGAGTCGGGCGAGGGCGGGTGCCAGCAGGGTCGGGCCGACCGAGGCGAAATAGCGGACAGTCAGCCGGCCCGTCCGCCCCGAGCGCAGGTCGGCCAGCGCGGTCTCCGCTTCGGCCACGTGCTGGCTGATGACGGCCGCGTGCCCGACGAGCAGTTGACCGGCCGCCGTGGGCCGCACACCCCGGCCGGCCCGTTCGAGCAGCGCGATCCCGGCCTCCTTTTCCAGGGCCGCCACCTGCTGGCTGACGGCGGAGGGGGTGTAGCCGAGGTGCGCCGCCGCTGCGGTCACCGACCCGCTGGTGACCACCGCCCGCAGCACCTGCATGCGTCTCACATCAAGCATGTAGCACAACTTAACGTAAGTGCAGAATCTTTTGCTTGTCCTTACGGGTTGGGGTGCGGCACCGTTCATGGGGGCCGATCAAGGAGATCAGGGGTGACGGTGTCGTGGGCAGGACATGGGCGTGGGCGCGGGTGGGCGTGCTCGCCCTGCTGTGGGGATCGACCTTTCTCTGGATCGAGCTGGCCCTGGACGCACTGACTCCGGTCCAGGTCACCCTCAGCCGTTGCGTACTCGGATCGGCCGCTCTGCTGGTCGCATGCCTGGCCTCGGGCCGGCGGTTGCCCCGGGGCCGGGGGACCTGGGGTCACATCGTCGTGGCCGCCCTGTTCTGCAACGCACTGCCGTTCGCCATGTTCAGCATCGGCCAGCAGACCATCGACTCGGGGGTGGCCGGCGCACTGAACGCGACGACCCCGCTGTGGTCGCTGCTGATCGGCGTCGTCATCGGAACCGAGCGCGGGCTCCGGCCGGCCCGGCTGGGCGGGCTCCTCCTCGGGTTCACCGGGGTCGTGCTGATCTTCGCTCCGTGGGAGACGACCGGGCCGATCGGCTGGGGCGCCCTCGCCATCGTCGCTGCGGCGGCCAGCTACGCCGTCGGCTTCGCGTACATGGGCCGCAACCTGGTCGGCAAGGGCGTCCCCACCATCTCGCTGTCCGCGGCGCAGCTCATCGCGGCGACCGGCCTGACCGCGGTGACCTTGCCGGCCGGCGGTCTGACGTCGATCGAGATCGGCCCGAAGGCCCTGATCGCCGTCGTGATCCTGGGCGTCGTCGCCACCGGAGCCACCTTCCACCTCACCTACCGGAACATCGCCGCCGAGGGCGCCACCAACACGGCGGCCGTCGGCTATCTGCTGCCGGTGGTCTCGGTGGCGTTGGGGGTCATCGTGCTCGACGAGGACTTCGGCCTCCGGATCGCCATCGGGATGGTGGTCGTGCTCGTCGGGGTCGGTCTGACCCGCCTACACAGCCGGCCGCCGGCACCGACAGACGTGATCCGTCGCCTTCCGCGACAAGAACAGGACGTACGCCAGTGACCGCATCCAGATGGAGTTCGCCGGCGACCTGACGGAAAGCCTCACATGGGCCAGTTGCTGGCGGCCAGCGTGCCCAGCAGCCGAAGCGCCTCAGCGCTTCGGCTGTGCGGCTCCGCGCGGTACACGATCAACTGCTGGCCGGGAGCGCCCCGCACGTCGAACGTGTGATACGACAGCGTCATTTCGCCCACCGCGCCGTGCCGGAACGTCTTCGTCTCGTGCGTCTTGCCCTGCACGTCGTTGCGCGCCCACAGCCGGCGGAACTCCGGGCTGGCCGCACTCGCCTCCTGGACCAGCTCCCGCACCCGCCGGTCGTGCGGGTCATGGCCGAGGGCCAGGCGCAGGTTCGCCACGCACGCCTCGGCGGCTCGCTGCCAGTCGACGAAGAACGTGCCGCCAGCCGGGTCCAGGAAGGTCATCCGGACGATGCTGTCCGCCTCCGCGAAGTCCGCGTAGAACGCATCCGCCAGCGCGTTGCGGGCCAGCAGGTCGAGCCGCCGGTCGATGACGATCGCCGGAGTGTCCGGCCAGGCGTCGAGCAGTTCCCGCAGGCTCTGCTCGACCCGGGGCCGGGCGGGACCCGGCGCGCTGCCGGGCGATATGTCCGCCAGTCGGAAGAGATGGTCGCGGGCGTCCGGTCCGAGGTCCAGCGCCCGGGCCACGGCGTCCAGCACCGAAGCTGACGGGTTGCGCTCCCGTCCCTGCTCCAGACGGGTGTAGTAGTCGACGCTCACCCCGGCCAGCACCGCGACCTCCTCGCGGCGCAGCCCCGCGACCCGCCGGACGCCGCTGGACACGAGGCCGACGTCGCCCGGCGTGAGCCGGGCACGCCGAGCGGTGAGGAACGTCCCGAGCGCGGTGGTTGGCATGCCACCAACGGTAACCAGGCTGGCTTCGACCAGGCAGGGTGCGCCGCACCCCGGTTACGCCCGGTCTGGTTGCCGGCTCCGATACGTCCGACGGTGGGAGGACCAAACCCCAACCCCTTTCGGAGGTACGTCGTGAGCATCCCGATGCTCGACGAGGCGGTGCTGGCGAGGATTACCGCGAATACCGGTGACCGGCGTCGCCCACTGATGTTCGTCAACGCCACCATCCACACGCTCGACCCGGCGATTGGTGACCTTTCTGCCGCCGACCTGCTGCTCGACGGCGAGGTGATCGTCGGAGTCGGGCCGGGCCTGCACACCGCGGCCGAGGACGACGGCGCGATCGTCGTCGACTGCACCGGACTGACCATCGTGCCGGCGGTCATCGACGGTGTCGCCGTCGCCGGCCTGCGCGCCCGCCCCGCCGACCGGGTCGGCGCGCTCACGCCCGGTAACCCTGCCACCTTCGCCGTGGTCGCCGACCGGACCTCGGGCGCGTCCGTCCTGGAGATGATCGTCTGGTGGCCGGAACAGGCAGCCGCGATCGTCGTCGACGGTGAGATCGCGCTCTTCAACGGCCGCCGGCTCACGCCCGCCCCGATCGAGCCCGACGTCCGCCCGCGGTCGGAGCAGAGCCCGTACCTCGGCATGTGGATCGACGAGAGCGGCTTCGTGCACCAGGAACTCACCGCCGACGGCCGGTACGACGAGACACGGGGTGGTCGGCCACACGCGTACCAGGGGTCGTTCTGGATCGACGGCGACCGGATCGTCTACCACGACGACCTGGGCTTCTGGGCGTACGGCCTGTTCACCGACGGCGTGCTGCACCACGCCGGATACGTGTTCCACCAGCAGTGACCACACGTAGCGAAGGAGACACCCCAATGCTGTTGTTCACCGGAGGCACGGTCGTCACGATGGACCCGCGAATCGGCGACCTGGAGCGAGGTGACGTGCTGGTACGCGGGGACCGGATCGTCGCGGTCGGCCCCGACCTTCGGTCGCATCCGGAAGCGGCGGGCGCCACCGTGATCAACACCGCCGGGCGGATCGTCAGCCCCGGATTCGTCGACACCCACCGGCACGCCTGGCAGGCGCAGTTGCGCCGCAGCATCCCCGACGTGACCGACCTGGGGGAGTACGTGATGTCGACGCTGGCCAGGGTCGCGCCCGCATACACGCCGCACGACATGTACGTGGGCACCCGCCTCGCCGCGCTCACCGCCCTCGATGCCGGCATCACCACGATGCTGGACTTCTCGCACAACTCCCGCACGGCGGCGCATTCGGACGCGGCGATCCAGGCGCTGGTCGACACCGGCATCCGGGGCGTGCACGCATCGATGGGGCCACACTTCGGCGACTGGGACCGCCAGTGGCCCGGCGACCTGGAACGCCTGCATGGGGCGTACCACGGGGTTAGCGACGGCCTGGTGACGCTGCGCCTCGCAGCGCTGGCCACCGATGAGATCGCCGGCCCGGCACTGGCCTACGGGCGGGAACTCGCGGCCGTCGCCCACGATCTCGGCCTCGGTGTCAGTATCGACGCGGTGTTCGGCGCGCCGTCCTCCGCGGCGATCCTGCGCTGGGCCGCCGACGGCCTGCTCGACCCGGGCCTGACCCTTATCCACGCCACCGGCCTCACTGCGGACGCGTGGCGGGCGATGGGCGACGCCGGTGTGACCGTGTCGCTGGCGCCGACCTCCGACGCGCAGATCGGTCTGGAGACGGCGGTGCCCGCGATCGAGGAGGCGCTGGCCGCCGGTATCCGGCCCGGGCTCAGCATCGACGTGGAGGTCGCACTGGCCAGCGACATGTTCACCCAGATGCGAGCACTGCACGCGATCCAGCGCATGCGTGCGGTAAACGCCGCCTACGGCACGGACACCGTGCCGTACCGGATCACCACCCGCGACGTGCTGGACTTCGCCACGCTGCAGGGAGCCCGTACCAACGGACTCGGCGACGTGACCGGCTCCCTCACCCCGGGCAAGCAGGCGGACCTGCTGGTGGTCAGGGCCGATGACATCAACACGATGCCGCTCAACGACGCGGTCGGCACCCTGGTGCTCGGGGCGGACCCCCGCAACATCGAGACCGTCGTGGTGGCCGGACGGATTCGCAAGGCGGACGGGCACCTGGTCGGCGTGGACCTGGACGAGCTGCGCCGGGAGGTGACCGCGTCCCGCGACGCGATCCTGAAGGCCGTCGCCTCGGGGTGATCCGCGACTCGCGGCGGATGCGTCCGGCCCCGGAACGACCGACGCCGCGGGCCGGGCCACCGCCCGACCCGCGGCGCGCGCGGAGTCGGCCGCCGCCGACGCCCAGACGCTCGGCGCGGCGAAAGAAATGCAATCGGCTAGGTTCATGACCTGCGCCTCCGAGGTTCGGCGGGCGGCTGCACGGCGTCGCGTCGGCGCTACGGCGGCCGGCGGGACCGGTGACGACGGGGGTACGTGATGCAGGGCCGGGCGGCCGAGCGCGACCAGATCGACCGGATGCTGGACGCTGCCGTGGACGGCGCGAGCAGCACTCTGCTGGTCCACGGCGAAGCCGGCATCGGCAAGACCGCGCTGCTCGACTACGCCGCCGCTCGCGCGTCCGGGATGCGGGTGCTGCGGATCGATGGCCTGGAGTCGGAGACCGAGCTGGCCTTCGCCGGCCTGCACCAGTTGTTCCTGCCGGTCATGGACCTCGTCGACCAGCTGCCCGGCCCCCAGGCCAGGGCACTGCGGGCGGTCTTCGGGCTCACCGACGACACGGTGCGGGACCGCTTCGTCATCGGCCTGGCCGTGCTCACCATGCTGGCGGAGGCGGCCGGCGAGGGGACGCTGCTCTGCCTGGTGGACGACGTGCAGTGGCTCGACCGGGCATCGGTGGACGCGTTGACGTTCGCCGCCCGCCGGTTGCAGGTCGAGGGCGTCGTGCTGATCTTCGCCGCCCGGGACACCGCCGGCGTGGCCGGGGTCGTCGGGCTTCCCACGCTGCACCTCGCGGGGCTCGACCAGGAGGCCGCCGCGGCACTGGTCGTGGACCTGCCGCCGTACGTCCGGGAGAGGATCCTGGACGAAGCGCAGGGCAACCCGCTCGCGCTGCGGGAACTCTCCGCCGCACTGACTCCGACACAGCGCGCCGGTCAGCTCAGCCCGTTGACGTTGTCCGCGCCCTCGAACCGGGTCCTGGACGCCTTCCAGGATCAGATCCGCCGGCTCCCCGAGGCCACCCGGGCGCTGCTGCTGATGGCAGCCGCGGACGACACCGGAACACTCGACCTGATCCTGCGGGCCGCGGGCGCGACGGTCGGTGACCTGGAGCCTGCCGAGCGCGCCGATCTCATCGTGCTGACCGGCGACGTGCTGCGCTTCCGGCATCCGCTGATCCGGTACGCGGCGTACCAGGGCAGTCCGTTCGCCGGCCGGGTCGCCGCGCACCAGGCGATGGCGGCGGTACTCGTCGCACCCGAGCACGCGCATCGGCGCGCCTGGCAGTTGGCCGCCGCGGCGACCGGGCCGGACGACCGGGTCGCCGACGAGTTGGAGCGGGTCGCGGTCTGGGCCGGCGGCCGGCAGGCGCTCGCGTCGGCTTCCGCGGCGTACGAGCGGGCAGCCCAACTCACGGCCGAGCCGGAGGACCGGGCGCGCCGGTTCATCGCCGCCGCGCAGGCCGCCGCCGACGCGGGCCAGGACGAGCGGGGCGGTCGGCTCGCGGCGATGGTCGAGGTGGCGTCGCAGGACCCCGGCCTGGCCGCGGACCTCGCGCGGGTCCGGGCGGTGGTAGAGCTCGGGTACGGCAGCCCGGACGTCGCCGGCCGCATACTGCTCGACTGCGCCAACCAGATCGGTCCCCGCCGGCCGGACAAACTTCCCGCGCTGCTGGTGGACGCCCTGCACGCCGCGTTCTCCTCCGGGAACGCCGACCTGATCGCGGCGGTAGCGGCCCAGGCCCCCGCGGAGCCGGTGCTGGCCGTGCCCGGCTGCCTGTTCGCCGGCGATGTGCCCGGGGCGCTGCGCGCGCTCCGACCACTCGTGGCGGCGGGCGGTCGCACCGACACCGGGTTCATGGACCGCCTGATGACCGGGATCTACTGCCACCTGACCGCCGATGACGAGACCGCGTACGAGATCGCGACCGAGGCCGTCGACCACTGCCGGGACAGCGGCATGGGTGGGTGGCTGCCCACCGCGCTGCACCTGCTCGCCCGGGTGGAGCTGACCCTCGGGCAGCACGACGCCGCGTCCATGCACGCAGCCGAGGGACTCCGGCTGGCCGAGGGGTACGACCTGGCGCACCGGGCCGCCCACCTGCGCGCCGTCCTGGCGACCCTGGCGGCGGTACGCGGGGAGGAGGAGCAGGCCCGTCGGCTGGCGCGGGACGCGATGTCGTACACCCAGCCACGTGGAATCGGCCGGGCAACGGCGGACGCCCTGTGGGCGCTGGGCCTGCTCGACCTCGGCCTCGGCCGCGCGGACGCGGCGCTGCAGCGGTTCGAGGCGGCGCGGGCGGCATCCGGTCATCCGCTGTTCGGCGCCTTCCTGCTGCCCGATCTCGTCGAAGCGGCGGTGCGCGCCGGGCGACCCGAGCGGGCCGCCGAACCGGTGCGTCTCCTCGACGAGTGGGCCGAGACGACCGGTCGCCCGGCGCTCGCCGCGCTGGCCCACCGCTGTCGTGCCCTGACCGCATCGGACGGCGAGGCGGAGCAGCATTTCGGGTCGGCCGTCCGGCTGCACCGGGGCGGCAGCGCTGTCGACCAGGCCCGGACCGGGCTGCTCTACGGGGAGTGGCTGCGCCGCGCACGCCGGAAACTCGAAGCGCGCGGCCACCTGCGGGACGCACTCGACACCTTCACGGCGCTCGGCGCCGAGCCGTGGGCCCACCGGGCCAGGGCGGAACTGCGGGCCAGCGGCGACGCGGCGGAACCGTCCCTGGGCGGACCGCTCAGCCGGCTGAGCCCTCAGGAACGCGAGGTCGTCCGGTTGGCCGCGACGGGCGCGACCAACCGGGAGATCGCCGCGCAGCTGTTCCTGAGCCCACGAACCGTCGGGCACCACCTGTACCGGGCGTTCCCCAAGCTCGGTGTCACCTCCCGCACCGACCTCGCCACGGTGCTCGCCTCATGACTCCGGGGCCGAGTAGAGCAGCCGGATCTGCGCGGTGCGGTAACCGGCCCGCGCGAACGCCGCGGCCATCGGCACGTTCGTCGTGTCGGTGGTGGCGGTGATCAGCTCGGCCCCCTGCTCGGCGTGGAACCGGGTGATCTCGGCGAGGACGTCGTCGATATAGCGGTGCCCGCGCAGCTCCGGCACCACGCCCAGGTACCCGACATTGCGGTTGTACGGTGTCGCGGACGGGATCGCCAGCCCGGCGAGCGTCCCATCGGCGGTGTGGGCCAGCCGCCACCACGCCCGCTCGCCCGGGCAGTCCAGGTAGAAGTCCATCTCCTCCCGGGCGGTGAGCTCCGGGCCCTTGACCGCAAGGTTCCGGCGGGTCTCGGTGTCCAGGCTGCCCACCGCGATCCGACGGAACACGTCCAGGAACTCCTCGTCGGAGCCCGTCGAGAAGACGAGCCTGCCGCTGGCCGAGGGCACCCCGGCCTCCGGCGTCCACTCCAACCGCAGCCGCTCCACCTCGTCGGTCAGCCCGACCGCCAGCGCCGCTCTGCGCCGCCAGGCCACCGCCGCGGAGACGGACTCATCGGCGCGCCAGTCGTTGGGCAGCGTCAGGTTGTACAGCGGCGGCTTCGGCGCACCCTGCTGCGCGAAGGCCCGCAGCCCCGCGCCGAGGAGGTCGGCCGCGACGGCCGCACGGTCGTCGACAGACGCCTCGACGTGCAGGCAGTCCAGGGCGACCGGGTGCGCGCTGGACGCCTGCCCCCACCACAGCGCGCGGCCCACCACCCGCTGGTCGACCTCGGCGATCCAGGTCCACTCCGGCCGGTACATCCCCTGGCCCAACTCGTCCAGGTAGCGGTCGGCGTCGATCGCGCTGATCGCGTCGTCGATGGAGAAGCCGGTGACCCGGTCGAGATCGGCCCCGGTGGTGGCGCGGAACAACATCGGCCCTCTTTCAGTGCTTGACATAGGTGGAAATGGTCGCGCCGGTGTTGAACACCCGGGTGTCGGCCAGCGCGAAGCCCGTCACGGCGAAGGGCGCCCGGAACAGGGGAATGCCGGAGCCGAGGACCACGGGGTAACGCTTGATGATCAGCTCGTCGATCTCATCGACCAGTTGGCCGGCGAGCGTCGCGCCGCCGCAGAGCCAGATGCCCATCCCGTCCAGGTGCTTGAGCTCGCGGACGAACTCCGCCGGCTCGCCGGCGACGATCTCCACCGCCGCATCACGCTGCTCCAGCGTCCGGGAGAACACGTACTGCCGCAGGTGGCCGTACGGGCTCGTGACGCCGATGGCCAGGCCCGGTTCGTAGGTCGCGCGGCCCATCAGGACGGTGTCGAACCTGTTGTTCGCCGCTGTGGCGATCCCCAGCGGCTCCCGCGCGTGGGTTGGCATGGTCTCGGGGTAGTCGGCCAGGATGGCGGCCGCCAGATCTCCCTCGAACGCGAAGAAGTCGAACTCCCCGTCCGGCCCGGCGATGAAGCCGTCCAGGCTGGTGGCGATGTAGTAGGTCAGTTTTCGCACGTCAGAAGCTGCTTCCCAAAGATGATGTTGACTGCTGGAACGTTAGTCTGGTCAGCCGCGCCCGGCATCGGTAGCAGCGACGTAACGTGACCGGCGGCAACCGACGCAACGGGGGAGTCTGATCGTGAGACCGGGCGAGGTGGCGTGCACGGCCGACCCGGATGTGCTGCCGGCGGCCACCGGCCGACTCGGCGTCGGCACCGCGTTCGGCACCTTCGGTGAGCTGTTGCAGGGCGTGCTACCCGACGCCGACCGGGATTTCCTGGTGACGTTCCCGATGGCGCAGTGGGCGACCGCCACCTTCTGGCCGTCCAGCGAGCTGGCCCGGGTCCGGGTCTTCCCGCGACACAAGCGGAAGTCGGCCCGGCTGGCCGCCACGATGATGGACCTGTTCGGCCTTCCCGGCGGTGGGGTGCTGGAGCTGGGCGGCGGGTTGGCTGAGGGGAAGGGCTACGCCAGTTCGTCGGCGGACCTGGTGGCCACCGCTCGAGCGGTCGGCGACGCGTTCGGCAGGACGTTGAGCGAGCGCACCATCGAGTCGCTGCTGCGCCGGATCGAGCCCTCCGACGGTGTGATGTACGACGGGATCGTCGCCTTCCATCACCGGGAGGTGCGGCTGCGGGAACGGATCGGCGTGCTGCCCCCGCTCACCGTGGTGGCGCACGACGAGGGCGGCGCGGTGGACACCATCCGCTTCAACCGCATCCCCAAGCCGTTCGACGAGGCCGACAAGCGGGAGTACGCGCGGCTGCTGACCGCGCTCACCGCGGCCGTGCGCGCCGGAGACCTTCCTGCCGTCGGCGAGGTCACCACCCGCAGCGCCGTGCTGAACGGCAAACTGCGCCCGCGCCGGCACTTCGACGTGCTGCACCGGCTCTGCCGCGAGGTGGACGGCTACGGCCTGGTCATCGCGCACAGCGGCACCGCCCTCGGCGTCCTGCTCGACCGGGACGACCCGGAACGCGCCGCGAAGATCGACCACGTGCGCGCGGCGTGCGTTGCGCTGCCCGGCACGGTGACCGTGCACCGGTCGCTCGGCACCGGTGAACTCGCCGGGTAGAGCTGACACCCGGCCGGCCCGGGACCCCGTCAACGGGGTAGGAGGGCGGTGTCGCAAACCGGACAAGACGGTAAAGCCCCTGGTAGAGCAATGTTGGGGCAGGTGGAGAGGCGAACGGATGGCGGGCCACATCCCAGTCCTCCGGCCCGGTGGGACAGCACCGTCCACGCCGGCGCCGCCCTCACCCAGCCCGGCCCCGTCGCCGCGGCGGACACGGCGCAGCCGCCGGCCCGACCACGCGTGCGGCCCACCCGTGGCTGCCGTCCACGCCGCTCCGGGCGCCCGCAGCGGTGACACCGCCCACCGGGACAAGGACGTCATCACCCGCCGGCAGCCGCGTGCCGCCGCCCACCGGCTGCGCCACCGCGCCCGTGCCCCCGCCGGCCTCTTCGCACTGAGGACCCCGCCCGGTCCGGCGTCGCTCATCCGCACTCCGGCCGGCGACCGAACCAGAGAGAAGGCCCGACATGGCCGCTCCCACCGCGATCGCAGCCCTGAACGCACCCGTGTACGCACCGGGCGAGCAGATGCTGCTGACCGTCACCTACTCCGACGCCGACACCAAACCGCTGACCGTCACCATCGTGGTCACCGACGCGCAGGGCAACAGCAGCGCCCCCGTCAAGGTCACCGCAGTCATCGACCCGCTCTCCCTGACCGTCACCGACAACTCCGGGCGCACCTGGACCCGGGTTTCCGACAACGGCGCGGTGGCCGTGTACCGGGCGGTGGCGTGATGCCCCGGGTCACCGTTCAGGTCCGTGACGCCGCCGGAAACACCGCGACCGCCACCGCCGACTACGCCCTGAGCCAGCCGGTGCTCGGCGGCTACTACCTCTCCGGAGGCGCCGACCCGACCGCCGACATCGCCGGCGGCAACTTCCGCTCGCTCACCCAGTACCGCAGCTTCGCCGACGGCTACATCTTCCCCGGCTACAACCGGCCCTGGCTGATCAATCTGGGCAAGGCCGGGGTGCAGATGAACATGGTCCTCGAGTTGAAGCACTACGGCGCCCCGAACAACGGGCCGCAGAGCTTCACCGTCGACGGCACCAACTACACCGTGCCGGCGTCGTCGATGACCATCCAACAGCGCCCCGGCACCGCCTGGCCGAGGGCGTACGGATACAGCCAGGTGATCAACGGCCAGTGCGACGGGTTGTTCCACCGCGCCCTGGCGCAGTACCGCACGCTCGGGTTCGCGGTGAACATCCAGCTCGCCTCGGAGCTGGACACCGACCACGAGTTCGGCACCACCGAGGACGGCAAGGCGTACACCTGGGCCGAGTCGGACGCGCGGGCGGTACAGGCGATGAACTACATCCTCACCTGGTTCAAGGCGCGGACGCTGCCCGCCGGCACGACGTTCTCGATTGGTCTCGGCGGCTTCGACCGGGCCTGCTTCCAGCGCACCCACCCGGAGTCGCTGATGTCCCGGCTGGACTTCCTTCAATGGAACGCCTACGCCACCAACGCCAACGACACCGCGCTGTCCCGGTTTCGCCGCACGAAGGACTGGGCGGTGGCGGACCTCGGCCCGGTGGCGCTGTCCCGGCCCGTGATCATCGCGGAGTGGGGGGTGCGCTCGGCCGAGATCCCGAACCAACCCGCCTGGATCGCCACCGTCCCGGCGGCCATAGCCAAGCTCAACGCCGAGCGTGGGCCACGGATCGCCCGGACCAACTACTTCAACTCCGGGTGGGGCACCCTGTCGCCGAAAGCGGCCGGGTTGGCGGCGCTCCGGGCCGCGTACGCCACCCGGCCGTACGTCTGACCGGGCCGCCGGCCCGGCGGCTCAGCCCTGGTCGAGTCGTTCGGCGTACGCGTCGCGCAGCTCGGGCCAGCCGAAGTCCTTGGCCTCGGCACCCCGGATCGGGCCGACCGGGTCGCCGTCGAGCAGCCGGTCGGCCACGTCGAGGCAGAGGTGCCAGCCGGCCGCGACCATCGGCAGCATGCCCGGGTCGGCGACCGTGTGCCGCAGGGTGAGT
Organism: Micromonospora sp. NPDC000668; assembly: GCF_042897975.1. Lineage (NCBI taxonomy): Bacteria > Bacillati > Actinomycetota > Actinomycetes > Micromonosporales > Micromonosporaceae > Micromonospora > Micromonospora sp. NPDC000668. The sequence continues at coordinate 1,835,454 of NZ_JBIAYP010000001.1, read as the reverse complement.
CGGGTGCCGGTGCCCAGCGGGCTCAGCTCCCAGCGCAGCAGGTCGTCGCCCCAGGTGTACTCCAGCAGGTGCGGCGGCTCGGCCCGGCGTACCGTCGCCGTGGTCGGCGTGGTGGTCTCGCCGTCGATCAGGGTGAGCACGGCGGAACCGGGGGAGCCGAGGTCCCGGTCGGCGAGGAAAGGTGCCCACTCGGCGAGCCGGGCCGGATCGGTCAGCGCCGCCCAGACGGTGGCCGGCGGATGCCGAAGGTCGCGGACGAAGACCAGGGTGGCGCCGCCGTCGGCGGGCTCGGCGCGCACCTCGGTGGGTGGGCTGGGGCGGAACGCGTCGCGGTCCATTCACTGCTCCTGACTGTCGAGATGCCGTTCCAGGGCGTCCAGATGCCGGTTCCACAGCCGGCGGTACGGGTCCAGCCACCCGTCGACCGCCCGCAGCGGGCCCGGGTCGAGGCGGTAGATCCGCTGCCGGGCGGCGATCCGGCAGGAGACGAAGCCGGCCTCGCGGAGCACCCGCAGGTGTTTGGAGACGGCCGGCTGGCTGACCCCCAGGCTGTCCACCAGCTGGCCGACGCTGTGCTCGGCGTCGCGGAGCTGGTCGAGGATCCGGCGCCGGGTCGGCTCGGCGAGGATCGTGAACGCGTCGAGGGTCACGGACCGAATATGCCTCTCCGGGCATATGACTGTCAAGGCATATGAGGGGTGCTTGCCGTCCCGGAGCGGCACCGAAGCCCGGTCCCTATGCTCGGATCATGGAACTGCGGATCTTCACCGAACCTCAGCAGGGTGCCAGCTACGACCAGGTGCTCGCCGTGGCCCGCTGCGCCGAGGACGCCGGTTACGGTGCGTTCTTCCGGTCCGACCACTACCTCATGATGGGGGCGGTGACCGGCGAACCGGGCCCCACCGACGCGTGGACCACGCTGGCCGGGCTCGCTCGGGACACCAGCCGGATCAGGCTCGGCACCCTGATGACCGCCGCCACCTTCCGGCTGCCCGGCCCGCTGGCGATCACCGTGGCGCAGGTCGACCAGATGAGCGGCGGCCGGGTGGAGCTGGGCATCGGCACCGGCTGGTACGCCGACGAGCACACCGCGTACGGCATTCCGTTCCCGCCCCTCGGCGAGCGGTTCGACCGGCTGGAGGAGCAGCTCGAGGTCATCACCGGGCTCTGGGCCACCCCGGCGGGGGAGCGGTTCGACCACGCCGGCCGGTACTACCCGATCAGTGACTCGCCCGCCCTGCCCAAGCCGGTGCAGCAGCCCCGCCCGCCGATCCTGCTCGGCGGGATGGGCCCGAGGCGCACCCCGCGGCTGGCCGCCCGCTACGCCGACGAGTTCAACCTGCCGTTCGCCTCACCGGCGGACACGACGGCCCAGTTCGACCGGGTCCGGGCGGCGTGCACCGAGATCGGCCGGGACCCGGCCGAGCTGGTCTGGTCCAACGCCCTGGTGCTCTGCTGCGGGCGCGACGACGCCGAGGTGGCCCGCCGGGCCGCCGCCATCGGCCGCGAACCGGACGAACTGCGGGCCAACGGTCTGGCCGGTACGCCCGCCGAGGTCCTCGACACCATCGGCCGGTACGCGGACATCGGCAGCCAGCGGATCTACCTCCAGGTGCTGGACCTCACCGATCTGGAACACCTCGAACTGGTCGCCAGCGAGGTGATGGCGAAGCTCTGACCCCGGCGGCCGGGCGCGCTCGCGGAACGCGGTCTCACGCCTCCCGGTGCGCCCCGCCGCCCGTCCCGACCAGGCCCGGGTCGCGCAGCACGGTGTCCAGCCGGCCGTCGCGATCACTGTCCACATAGGTGACGTCGGTTGTCCCGTCTCCATTGAGGTCGACCTGCACGATGTCGGCGACGCCGTCGCCGTCGAGGTCGGTGACCACCTCCACCGAGCCGTCCAGGTGCCGGGTCACGATCGACTGCGCCCCGGCGCCGGGGGCACGCGGCGGCGGTCCGGGTGCCGGCACCGGCGTCGGGGCCGGCGCGGGTGCCGGTGTGGGTCGGGGACCGGGCGTTGGCGCCGGATGGCCCGGCAACGCGCCGACCGTGGGCGCGCTGGCCGGCTCGACCCCACTGCCGGTCGGGTCCAACTCCTCTTCGGAAGGGAAGACGTCGCCCCGCGGGGCCGGATCACGGTAAGTGCTCATGGGCGTAGGGTTCCCCGACGATGGCGAGAACAACCGTGCCCGATCGTCCGGTATCCGTGGAGCCCGGTCTGTCAGAGGATGCTGGGACCGACGCCACGGTCATGAACGGGGGTCCGAGCGTGGAACTGCGCCGGAGTCGGGGAGCCCGGGTGCTCGCCCTGGCCTGCGTACTTGGTGGGGTGGTGTTGCTGGCCCTGCCCCACGAAGGCGCCCTGCTACGGACGATCGTCGCGGTGGGGGCCGTCGTGCTCGGCGTCGTGGCGCTGGGCAGCGCGCTGCGGCCGTTCCGGTTCGGGATCGGCGCGGACGGGCTGACCATCCGGCGGCCGGGCCTGCGACGGACGATCCGGTGGGCCGAGGTCGACGCGCTGGTCCTCGACGAGCCGCCCCGGCGGGACGGCCGTCCGGAGCCGCCGCGACTGCTGCTGGTGCCCGCGCCGGGTGTGACGCTGGGGCCACAGGTGACCGCCCGCCATCCGCTCGACGGCCGGCCCGCTGTCGAGCTGCTCGTCCTCGACCAGGTCCGGGAGCAGCCGGAGCAGGTGTCCGCCGCGCTCAGCCAGTACGCCGGCGACCGGTTCGTGGACCTGCCCGCGCTGCGCTGCGCCGCCTTCGCCGACCCGGACCTCACCGCGAGCCTGCGGGGCTACCGGATGGACCAGGTCGACCAGTTGATCCGGCGCGGCCAGAACGCCCTGGTGTCCGGCGACGTGCCGACCCGGCAGGAGGCCCGGGCGGAGATCGAACGGGACACCGCGGCCGGCCTGCCGGTCGCCCAGCGGGGTTACGCCCGGCCCCAGGTCGACGCGGCGCTGGACGCCCTCGTCGCCGCGTTGGCCGACCACCCGTCCACCGATCGGGAGACCGCCACGTGACCGCGCCGGAACAGGGTGGCCCGCCGGCCACCGCTGCCGGCGTCCCGCGCCGCAACTGGGCCGGCAACGTGCGCTACGCCGCCCGGGCCTTCCACCGACCCACCTCCACCGACGAGCTGCGCCGGCTGGTCGCCGGCAGCGCCCGGATCCGGGCGGTGGGCACCGGCCACTCCTTCAACCGGTTCGGCGACACCGAAGGGGACCTGGTCACCCTGGCCGGGCTGCCCCCGGCGATCGACGTGGACCCCGAGCGCGCGCGGGTCACCGTCACCGGCTCCCTGCGCTACGGCGACGTCGCCCGACAGTTGCACGCCCAGGGGTACGCCCTGGCCAACCTCGCCTCACTGCCACACATCTCGGTGGCCGGCGCGGTGGCCACCGCCACCCACGGCTCCGGCCAGACTCACGGCAACCTGGCCACCTCGGTCGCCGCCCTGGAGCTGGTCACCGCCGACGGCGACCTGCTGCACGTCGACCGCGACACCGACGGCGACACGCTCGCCGGCATGGTGGTCGGGCTCGGCGCGCTCGGCCTGGTCACCCGGGTCACCCTGGACGTGGTGCCGTCCTTCGAGGTGCGCCAGTACGTGCGGCTCGACCTGCCCCGGGAAGCACTGGACGAGGCGCTCGGCTCGGCGTACAGCGTGAGCGCGTTCACCGACTGGCGGGGGCCGCGACTGCGCGAGGTGTGGCGCAAGCAGTTGGCCGACCAACCGCCGCCCCCGGCGGACTGGCTCGGCACCACGGCCGCCGACCAGCCGCGGCACCCGGTGCTCGGGATGCCGCCGGAGAACTGCACCCCGCAGCTCGGCGTGCCGGGTCCGTGGCACGAGCGGCTGCCGCACTTCAAGCTCGGCTTCACCCCGAGCAACGGCGACGAACTCCAGTCCGAGTACCACGTGCCGCGCGCGGCGGCGGCCGACGCGCTCGCCGCCCTGGACGGCGTGGCGCACCTGATCGCCCCGGTACTGCAGGTCTGCGAGCTGCGTACGGTGGCGGCGGACGAGCTGTGGCTCAGCCCGAACCACCAGCGGGACAGCTTCGTTCTGCACTTCACCTGGATCGCCGACACCGCCGCGGTGCTACCGGTGCTGGCCGCCATGGAGGAGCGGTTGGCCCCGTTCGCCTTCCGCCCACACTGGGGCAAGGTCTTCGTCACCGACCCGACCGCACTGGCCGCCCGCTACCCCCGCCACACCGACTTCACCACCCTCCTGACCCACCTGGACCCATCCAGCAAATTCCGCACCGCCCTCCTGAACCACTATTTCCCCCGCTAAACCCCCGTGCCTCTCCCCCCCCGTGCCCCCGCTATCCCCCGGTGATCATGAAGTTAGCGGTGTCGATGTCGGCGTGTCGTGCCGCTAACTTCATGATCACCGGGGCGTTGGGCGGGGTGGGTGGGCGGGTGGGTTAGCCGGGTGGTGCGGTGGGGGTGGGTTGGTTGGTGCGGAGGCTGCCTCGTTGGACGGCTCGGCTGATGTCGCTGGGTGAGATGATTCCGGCGAGTTGACCGTTGTCGGTCACCACCAGGGCGCGGCCGTCGGCGCACTCACTGAGCCGGGGGAGCAGGTCGTTGAGCTGTTCACCGGGCTGGGCGAGGACCAGTTGGTCGGCCCGGCAGGCCACCTCGGCCAGCGTGGTCGACGCCCGTCGGTCGGCCGGTACGCCCCGCACCCGATCCAGGGTGACCAGGCCGGTCGGCCGGCCCTCCGCGGTCAGCGGCAGCGCCGAATGCCGGTACGCGAACAGGTAGTGGTCCACGAAGTCGGCGACCGTCATGTCCGCCGAGGCGGTCTGCGGCTGCGGAGTCATCACGTCGCCGACCCGGATCCCGCGTAGCGCGCTGCCGGCGCGGGCCTGCCGTTCCTCCACTCCGGCGGCTCCGATCAGGAACCAGCCGATCAGCGCCAGCCAGAGCCCGCCGAAGCCGACTCCGGACAGGAACTGCCAGAGCCCGAGGCCGATCAACAGCGCGCCGAGGACCCAGCCGGCCCGGGCGGCGACCACCGACGCCCGGGTCCGGTCACCGGTCGCCTTCCACACCGCGGCGCGCAGCAACCGACCGCCGTCCAGCGGCGCGGCCGGCAGCACGTTGAAGACCGCCAGCAGCACGTTGATGCCCGCCAGCCAGGCCATCACCCCGAGCAGCAGCCCACCCTGCCCGGCCAGCGCCAGCACTACCGCGATGGCGCCGAAGAACGCCCCGATCAGCAGGCTGACCAGCGGGCCGACCCCGGAGATCCGCAGCTCCGCGCCCGGGTCGCGGGGCTCGCCCTTCAGCTCGGCCACCCCGCCGAACAGCCAGAGCGTGATGCCGTCGACCGTCAGCCCGTTGCGCTTGGCCACCACGGCGTGCGACACCTCGTGGGCGAGCAGGCCGACGAAGAAGACCACCGCCGCAGCCAGCCCGGCCAGGGTGTACGCCACCGGGGAGCGGTCGGGGTACGAGCGGGGGAACTGGTTGGCGGCCAGCCCCCAGGCGATCAGGGCGAAGATGACCAGAACACTCCAGTTGACACCGACCGGTACCCCCGCGATCCGGCCAAGCCGGAAGCTCGCCTTCATCCCTCCCCGTTACCCCCGGTCGGTCCGCTCATGCCACGGTTCAGCGACGCGGGGTCTCGCTGGCGATGGTCGCCTCGCGGGGCAGCGCCGCCGCACGCAGCGCCCAGTCCAACGCGTAGTCGGCGATCTCCTCCCAGCCGTCCTGCCCGACGGTGAAGTGCGAGCGTCCGGGGAACTCCTCGTACGCGGTGAGCGCCCGGGACTTCTGGTAGAGCCCGGCGTTCGAGCGGACCACCGACGGCGGCACCACGTGGTCGAGCTCCCCGGCCATCAGCAGCAGCGGCGCGCGGTCGTTGCGGCCGTTGTCCACCTTCGTCGGCGACGTCGGGTCGAGGTTGGCGAAGGCACCCTCGAAGAGCACCCGCCCGGCGCCCGGGACGGCGTAGCGCCGCCAGGCCCGATCGGAATCGGCGCGGGTCATCGTGTTGCCGAAGGCGTAGTGGAAGTCCTCCGGTGTGAACGGGACGGCCCGGTGTCGGTTGGCGGGGTTGCGCAGGATCGAGAACGTGGAGCGCAGCGTGCTCAGCGGCAACTTCAGCACCCCCTTGACCTGCGCGGGGTGTACCCCCACGGCTGCCGCGCCGAGGCCCCGGTCAACCAGAAGCTGCGTGATCAGGCCACCGAACGAGTGCCCCATGATGATCGGCGGTTGGGGCAGCCCTCGGATGATCTGGTCGTAGTGCGCGACGATCGTCGCGACGCTCTGCTGAGCGATCGGGGTGGGATCGTCGCGCAACTGCTCGACCTCCCGGTCCATTCCGGGCCAGGCGGGCGCGAGCACTCGCAGACCCCGGGCGGCATACCGTTGCGCCCACCCCTCCCAGCTGCGCGGGGTCATCCAGAGCCCGTGGATCAGCACGACCGTGTCGGCCCGGCCCTGCGGCGTGGCACCCATCGCGTCCTCCCGGTGTCGCGGCGTCCCGGCCCGGCGGGTACCCGCTGCCGCGCGCGGAAATCCTCCGCGGACGGCCCCTGACAAATGTCACGGCCGGAACGTGACGACCGCTCCGGGTACCGGCCCCCGCGCCGCCGGAGCATCAATGCCATGACCAGTACGCTTCCGGCCGTCGAGCTGAACGGCCTCACCAAGACCTTCGGCGCGGTCACCGCGGTCGACGGGCTGAGCCTGCGGGTGCAGCCCGGCGAGGTGGTGGCGTTCCTCGGCCCCAACGGCGCGGGCAAGACCACCACCATCGACATGCTGCTCGGCCTGGCCCGCCCGGACACGGGCACGGTCCGCATCCTCGGCGGCACCCCGGACGACGCGGTGGCCCGGGGCCGGGTCGCCGCCGTGCTCCAGACCGGTGGCCTGCTCAAGGACCTAACCGTCGGCGAGACGGTCCGGATGACCGCCCACTTCTACCGGCACACCCGCCCGGCCGCGGAGGTGCTGGAGCGGGCCGGCATCGCCGACCTCGCCGACCGGGTGGTCGGGCGCTGCTCCGGCGGCCAGCAGCAGCGGCTGCGTTTCGCGCTGGCCCTGCTGCCCGACCCGGACCTGATGGTGCTCGACGAGCCGACCACCGGGATGGACGTGGAGGGTCGGCGGGACTTCTGGCAGGCGCTGCGCCGCGACGCGCGGGCCGGACGGACCGTCATCTTCGCCACCCACTACCTGGACGAGGCGGACGCGTACGCCGACCGGATCGTGCTGGTGCGGCAGGGGCGCGTCGTCGCCGACGGCACCACCGCGGAGATCAAGAACCTGGCCGCCGGCCGTACGGTCCGGGCCACCCTGCCCGGCGCCGACCAGGCCGCGCTCGCCGCACTGCCCGACGTGGACGCCGTCGAGGTGCGCGGCGACAGCGTGCTGGTGCGCACCGGCGACTCGGACGCGATCGCCCGACACCTGCTCACCCTGACCGCCGCCCGGGACGTGGAGATCACCTCCCGCAACCTTGAGGACGCCTTCCTCGCCCTGACCACCGAGCACACCGGAGTCTGAGATGACCACCCTGCCGGCCACCCCCGCCGCCACCCGTACCGACCAGCCGGACCGCCGGCTGCCCGCCCTGGGCGGCTTCGCCCCGGCGGTCCTGGGCATCGAGCTGCGCCGGGTGCTGCGCAACCGCCGCACCCTCGCCTTCACGCTGATCATGCCGGGCGCCTTCTTCCTCATCTTCGGTCTGCCCCAGGCCGGGCAGACGCTGGACAACGGCCGGCCGGTGACGGCGTACGTCATGATCAGCCTGGCGGTGTACGCGGCCATGGTGGCGACCACCAGCGCCGGCGGCGCGGTGGCCACCGAGCGGGCGTTGGGTTGGAGCCGGCAGTTGCGGCTCACCCCGCTGCGTCCGACCGCCTACGTGGCCACCAAGCTGATCACCGCGATGGCCCTCGGCCTGCTGGCGGTCGTCGTCGAGTTCCTGGTCGGCGCCGCCGCCGGCGTCCGCATCCCGGCGCACGTCTGGCTGCTCGCCGGGCTCGCCGCCTGGCTCGGCTCGCTGGTCTTCGCCGCATTCGGGCTCTTCATCGGCTACCTGGTGCCGGCCGAGAACGTCATGCAGTTCATCGGCCCGATCCTGGCGGTGCTGGCCATGTTCGGCGGGCTCTTCGTCCCGGTCGAGGTGCTGCCGGACGTGCTCCAGCAGGTCGCCAGGTTCACCCCGGTGTACGGCATGGGCGAGCTGTCCCGCGCCCCGCTGACCGGGGACGGGGTGAGCATGGCCGGGGTGGCCAACATCGCCTTCTGGGTACTGGTCTTCGGCATCGGCGCGGCCCGGCTGTTCCGCCGGGACACCGCTCGGGTCTGACCAGTCCGACCGTTAGCGTGGACGCGATGGACCTCTCGACGGGTCAGCCCCGGCCGGTGAGCCGCCACTGGCGGTTCACCGGCTGGCTGCTGGCCGCAGTGTGGCTGTTCTTCCTCAACGTGCCGCTCGCCACCGCGCTGCACCAGCCACATCTGTGGCGACGGGTGCTCGGCGTGGCCGCCCTGGTTGCCTTCGGCGTCGGCTACGTGCTGCTGTTCCAGTGGGCCCGCCAGCTACGCCAGGCGCTGCGGCCGATCCCGGTACGCCGGGCGCGGGCCGGGTTGTTGCTGCTGCTCGCGGTGGGCCTGGTCAGCATCCCGGGCACCGACGGGGACTGGCTGGCCACCCTGGTGTACGTGGCCGCCGCGGCGGTGTTCCTGCTGCCGTCACGGGAGGCGTTGGCGTCCGTGGTGGTCTGCGCGGTGACCCCGTTGGTGGCGTCCTCGCTGGTGCCGGGTTGGGAGGCGGAGAGCACCATCGTGTTCGCGGTGCTGCTCGCCTCGTTCGCCATGTTCGGGGTGTCCCGGCTGGCCCAGCGCAACGGTGAACTCCAGGCCGCCCAGCAGGAGATCGGCCGGCTCGCGGTCGCCGAGGAGCGGGCCCGTGCCGCCCGGGACCTGCACGACATCCTGGGGCACTCGCTGACCGTGGTGGCGATCAAGGCCGAGCTGGCCGGGCGGCTGATCGAGGTGGACCGGGAGCGGGCCGCCATCGAGATCGCCGAGGTGGAGGCGCTGGCCCGGGCGGCGTTGTCCGACGTACGGCAGACCGTCGGGGCGTACCGCGAGGTGACCCTCGTCGGTGAGTTGGCCGGCGCCCGTTCGGCGCTGGCCGCGGCGGGCATCGCGGCGGAGTTGCCGGCCGAGGTGCCGGCGTTGCCGGACGAGTGGGACCGGTTGTTCGGCTGGGCGGTACGGGAAGGGGTGACCAACGTGGTCCGGCACAGCGCGGCGCGATGCTGCACAATCCGGGTGTACCCGGATCGGGTCGAGGTGAGTGACGACGGCCGGGGTCCGTCCACTCCCGACGCAGACGCCGCCGGACACGGCCTGGTCGGTCTGCGCGAGCGGGCGCGGCAGCTGGACGCCGCGGTGACGGTGGGTCGCCGTCCGGACGGTACGGGCTTCCTGCTGCGGGTGCACGCGCCAGGGGAGGCCCGGTGACCGGCGCCGCTGGCGAGCAGTCCGTGCCGATCCGGCTGCTGCTCGCCGACGATCAGGCACTGGTCCGTGGCGCGTTGGCCGCACTGCTCTCGCTGGAGCCCGACCTGACCGTGGTGGCTGAGGTCGGCCGGGGCGACGAGGTGGTGCCCGAGGCCCGCCGGACCGCGCCCGACGTGGCCCTGCTGGACGTGGAGATGCCCGGCCTGGACGGGATCGCGGCGGCCGCCGCGCTGCGGGCCGCTCTGCCGGCCTGCCGGGTGCTGGTGGTGACCACCTTCGGCCGGCCCGGCTACCTGCGCCGGGCGATGGAGGCCGGCGCGAACGGCTTCGTGGTCAAGGACACCCCGGCCCGGCAACTCGCCGACGCGGTTCGCCGGGTGCACGCCGGCCTGCGGGTTGTCGACCCGACGCTGGCCGCGGAGACACTGGCCACCGGGGCCAGCCCGCTCACCGAGCGGGAGACCGCGGTGCTGCGGACGGCCCGGGGCGGCGGCACGGTCGCGGACCTGGCCGGGGCGCTGCACCTGTCCGAGGGGACGGTGCGCAACCACCTGTCGGCGGCGATCGGCAAGACCGGCGCCCGCAACCGGGCCGAGGCGGTCCGGATCGCCGAGCAGAACGGCTGGCTGCTCGGCGAGTGACGGCTGCCGTTCAGGCGGTCGGGGGCGGGGTGGGCAGTCGGTCGACCACCACCAGGCTGCTGCCGGGGCGGACCTCGGCGAGCAGTTCCCGCTGGCCGCTGGGGGTCACCCGGATGCAGCCGTTGGTGGTGTTCTCGCCCAGGTCGTCGTCGTTGTACCAGGTGTGCAGCCCGATGTGCGCGCCGCGCAGCCCGGTCGGCACCGACTCCGGGTCGTCGGGCACCGAGCCGAGGGCGTAGATGTCCACGCCGCCGTAGACGTCCTGCGGCGGCGGGGTGCGGCCCAGGATGAAGGTCCGACCGAGCGGGGTTTCCTGCCCACGCTGGCCGAGGCTGGTCTGCCAGGTGCGCATCGCCTTGCCGGCTCGGTACCAGGTGAGCCGGTGCGTCTTGCGCTCCACCACGATCTGGTCGCGCAGCGCCACGGTGTCGAACCCGCCGGGCGGCAGCCAGGCGAGCCGCCGGTTGGCCGAGGGCAGCAGGACGGCCGTCCAGCCGGCCCGCCGTTGGGCGATCGGCACGGTCAGCTCGACACCGGCGAGGGTCGGTTCGAGGAAGGCCAGTGGGCGCCCGCCGGGCGCGTTGTACGCGGCGATCCGCCGCGTCGGGTGTGCGCCCTCGGTCAGCGGCGTGGTGTCCATGGTGGCCGGATCGGCCGGGAATCCCCGGGGAGCGGGGTCGTAGTCGATCACCGGTAGCCCGGCCGGGGCGGGCGCGGCCGGCAGCACCTGCTCCTCGGGGCTCTGCTCGACGCTGCTCGGCGTCGGGTCGGGCGCGGCGGCGGCCGGTCGGTCGGGGGTGGCCGAACGGGGGGTGAGGGCCTGGCCGGCCAGCAGCGCGGCGATGAGCAACGCGGCCACGGCGACGGCGGCGGCTACCCATGCGCCTCGGCGGCGATACGGAGTCATTCGGTCAAACGGCACCAAACCACTCTACGGTGGAGGACAGTCCGGGGCCCCCGGTTCGGCGATACCGGCCGGGGGCCCCGGCGGCTCAGACCCGCGCGCCGATGTGGATGGCCACGGCGTCGTGTGCCGGCACGTTGGCGGGGAACCAGCCGTTACCGTCCACCGTGATCACCGGACCGCTGCACGTGCCGCCTGCGTACGTGCCGTGGATGACGTCGCAGTACCGGCCGGCGGGCAGCCCGGTGTAGTACGAGCGACCGTTCACCGCGGAGTCCTCGTCGTTGACCGTGATGAAGCCCTTGCCGCTGCGGCTGAACGCGATGTGGTTGTTGCCGTTGTCGTACCAGTTGGCCACGCCGGCGCCCTCGGTGGCGTTGCGGAAGCCGACCATGTTGGCGATCACCGGCCAGCGGTGCTCGCACTCCCAGCCGGAGTAGCAGGCGGTGTTCAGCGTCTTGTTGGCGCCGTCCGACGGCGGGCCGGCGTCCCGGTTGCTGAAGGTGTAGCTGGACATCACCGTCGGCGAGCCGTACGGCCAGGCCAGCATGAAGGCGTTCGCCAGGGCGTAGATCCCGCGATCCTTGTAGGTGAGCACCCCACCGGCGTCGCGCTGGGTGTCGTGGTTGTCCACGAACACCGAGGAGGGCCCGCTGGGCAGGTGCCCCCAGCCCGTGCCGAAGTTCTGCAGGTAGGCCAGCCGCTCGGAGCGGAAGACCCGGGCCAGGTCCTTGCCGTAGCGGAACTCGTGCACGTCACCGATGCCGGTGTACTCGGTCGGCTGGACCGGCTCGCCGGCGCCGTAGATGACCTCCTGCACGATGTACGCGGAGCGGGAGAGCTTGCCCTTGATGGCGGCGATGTCGGCGGCCGGCATGTGCTTGCTGGCGTCCATCCGGAAGCCGTCCACGCCCAGCGAGAGCAGGTCGTTGAGGTACGAGGCGATCTTCGTGCGGACGTAGTCCGACTCGGTCTTCAGGTCCGAGAGGTTGACCAGCTCACAGTTCTGCACCTCGTACCGGTCGTTGTAGTTGGCGATGTCGTCGCCGCCGTTGCGCCCGCAGTGGTGGAAGTCCTGCGTCTGGTAGATGCCCGGGTAGTCGTAGTGGGAGTACGACGAGCCGGCCCAGCCGGTGCCGCCGTTGTCCTGGCCGGACATGTGGTTGACCACCGCGTCGACGATCACCTTGACCCCGGCCGCGTGGCAGGTGTTCACCATCGACTGGAACTGGGCGCGGGTGCCCTTGCGGGACTCGACCCGGTAGCTGACCGGCTGGTACGCCAGCCACCACTGGTTGCCCCGCACGTGCTCCTGCGGGGGTGAGACCTGGACGTAGCCGTAGCCCTTGGGGCCCAGCGTGCTCTGGCACTCGCTGGCCACCGAGGGCCAGTTCCACTCGAAGAGCTGGACGATGACCTTCTTGCCGCCGGACGGGGCGGCGACGGCCGGGGGAGCCGTCACGGTGAGGGGGACGAGCAGGCTGGCGACCAGGCCGAGGGCGAGGATCGCCGAGCCGCGTCGACGTCGGTGCATCGGGACTCCTGACGGGGGCGGGGGTGGGTGGTGGCGCGGCGGGGGAGAGCCTGCTTGCCGGGTTCTTGCAAGCCAGGCTGAAATTTTCCGAAAGGTTACAAGCGTGTTGCAGTGACTGTCAATGCATGGACATCTGTCACTTTCCATTTCGGCCGATGGTGCGCCTACCCGCGCCGCCGCTACACGCGTCCCGGCGTCGGTTGGTTCGATCCGCCCGAGAAATTTCCACCTCGGGGTGATCCGCGAGCCCCGCCGTTCCGTACTGGATGGGGGAGCAGGGGTCGGCCGGTGGTACGCCGCCGCGAGACGATCGAGGAGCAGATGGCCCGGGCAAAGCAGAACCAGAAGGCGGCCACCGTCCGGACCGGCGCCAGCAGTCGGGGGGTACGCACCCGGTCGCGGTCGGCGACCGCCATGCTGATCGCGTCGCTGCTCGCCGCGCTCTGGGCGGCGATCATGCTGACCGGGGCTGGGCAGACGGCGTACGCGTACGGGTTCTTCTTCACGGAGTTCTTCGCCGGCGTCATCGCGCTGGTGGCGCTGAGCCTCACCGTGATGCTCGGCCTGCTCGCCACGGACCGGCTGGTGCTGCGCATCTCGCACCGGGTGCTGTTGCAGTCGGCGCACCGGGCCTTCGGTGTGCTGGGCGTGGCCGGGCTGGCCTTCCACGTACTCACCAAGATCGCCACCGGTCGGGCGGCACCGACCGACGCCCTGGTGCCCTTCGTGGGCGGCGGAGGGCTCTACGTCGGGCTCGGCACGGTGGCCGCCCTGCTGATGGTCAGCGTGATCTGGACCGGCATCATCCGGGCCCGCTTCGCCGGCATCGGTCCGAAGTGGCTGTGGCGCGCGCTGCACTCCACGGCGTACGTCGCCTGGCCGTTCGCCGTGCTGCACGGCCTCAACGCCGGCCGGGTCGCGAATTCCTGGGTGGTGCTCAGCTACCTCGGCTGCATCCTGCTGGTCGTGCTGGCGTTGCTGGTCCGGCTCTCGGTCACCGTCGGCCGACGCAGCCGCGAGCAGCACCAGGCCGCGGTGCGGAACACGGCGATGGCTGGCCGGGCCGGCGAGGAGGGCCGCGGCCGATCGCTGCTGGCCGGGCTGGGCCGCCGCCGCGAGAGCGGCGAGGAGAAGCGTCCCGCCTGGGCGGAGGCCACCACCGCCTCGTGGACCGCGCCGGCCGACGTGCGGCGGCGCGACCCCGAGCGGTTCACGGTGCCGGTGGTGCCCGAGCCGGGCTCGCTCACCGCGCCGGTCCGGCCCAGCCGGCGCCGGCGGGACGAGGAGCCGGCGGCCCGGCGGGACACCGAACGGGCTGCGCGCGGCCGGCGCGACGAGCGGGAGCCGTCGACCCGCCGGTCGGGCCGCCGAGGCGCGGATGAGCCGGTCACCCGTCGGCGCGACGAGGAGGAGTTCGAGCCGGTCAGCCGTCGGCGCGACGAGGAAGAGTTCGAGCCGGTGGCCCGGCGGCGCGGCGAGCGTACCCGGGACCGGGACGAGGCCCCGGCCAGGCGGCGGCGGGGTGGCGCGCCGGTCGAGGAGCCGGTCGGCGAGCGGTCCGCCCGCCGGTCCCGGACCGACGACCACGGCAGCAGGTACTCGGCGCCGCCGCAGCGGCTGGTCGACGAGCCCGAGGAGCCGTGGGACAGCCCGCTCCGGTGGCAGGACGCCGACCCGATCTCGGCCGGCCCGGTCTCCGCCGAGCCGATCTCCGCGGGCCCGATCTCGGCGGCGCCGCGCAGCGGCAGCGGCCGGCACAGCGTCGAGGACGAACTGCCGGAGGAGCCGGACTACTGGCGCCCGCCGGCCCGGTACGTGCCGGAGGAGGTGCCACCGCCGGTCGACGACACCCCCACCCTGGTCGACCTGGCGTCGCGGCGGGCACGGCGGGCCGCCGGCGAGGGTCGGTCCAAGCGCCGCAAGGCCAGCGCCGACGCCGTGGACGGGGCGTACTGGGCCGGGTTGCGGGGTGAGGCGAAGTGATGCGTACGACCGTGCCCCCGGTGGCCTGCGTGGGTGAGCCACGGCTGACCGCCGGCTTCGCGGAGTTCGGCCGGCTGGACCTGGCCGCGCACGAGGAGGTGCACGGGCCGATCGGCCCGATGGAGCCGGCCCAGCTTCTCCGGCTCGCCGAGGGCATGCAGCTCAAGGGCAAGGGCGGGGCGGGTTTCCCGTTCGCCCGCAAGCTGCGCGCGGTGCTGGAGTCCTGCGAGCGGCAGGACCTCGCTGCCGTCGTGGTGGTCAACGCCAGCGAGGGGGAGCCGGCCAGCTGGAAGGACAAGGTGCTGCTGACCCGCGCCCCGCACCTGATCCTGGACGGCGCGGCGCTGGCCGCGTACGCGCTGGACGCCGAGGAGATCGTGATCGGCGTGGCCGACGACGGGGTGGGCCGGGACTCGCTGATGGAGGCGCTGGCGGAGCGGCGGATGCCGGTGCCGGCCACCATCGTCACCGTGCCGCACCGGTTCATCTCCGGCGAGGGCGGCGCGCTGGTCAACGGGATCAACGGGCTGCCGCACATCCCGCCCGGCACCAAGAAGCGCTCCAGCGACTCCGGTGTCGGCGGCCTGCCCACCCTGCTCTCCAACGCCGAGACGTACGCCCAGCTCGCCGTCGCCGCCCGGCTCGGCCCGTACGAGTACGCGGCGCTCGGCACCGACGACGAGCCGGGCACCGTACTGCTCACCGTGACCGGCGCGGCGGCCCGGCCCGCGGTCGTGGAGTGCGCGGCCGGCACCCCGCTGCGCGAGATCCTCGACCTGTGTGAGGTCCCGGACGGCCCGGGCATCCTGATGGGCGGCTATCACGGCAAGTGGATCACCCCGGAGGCGGCGGACCGGGCGGAGATCTCCCGTAAGGGCCTGGCGGCGGTCGGTGGCACCCTCGGGGCGGGCATCATCGTTCCGCTCGGCGTCGACACCTGCCCGCTCGGCGAGGCCGCCCAGGTGGTGCGCTACCTGGCCGGCGAGTCCGCCGGACAGTGCGGACCGTGCAAGATGGGCCTGCCGGACCTGGCGCGCGCGGTGGACCTGGCGGTCGCCGGGAGCCAACCCGCGGACGTGGTGCGGGCCGCCGCCGGCGAGGTGAAGGGCCGGGGAGCGTGCAGCCACCCGGACGGCACCGCCCGGTTCGCCCTCTCCGCTATCGAGGTCTTCGCCGACGATCTGCGGCTGCACAGCACCGGCGACGGCTGCGGCCGGCGGGTCAAGGGTGTGATGGGGCTGCCGGGTGCACCCGACTCGAACCCGCAGAAGCTCACCCTGGACTGGTCCCGCTGCGACGGGCACGGGCTCTGCGCGCACGTGGTGCCGGACTTCATCCGGCTCGACGGCAATGGATATCCCGCCTTCCCGACCACCCCGGTGCCGACCTGGCTGCGGGAGGGCGCGCTGAAGGCCGTCAAGGTCTGCCCGGAGCTCGCCCTCCGGCTCGCCAAGGCCGAGTAGGGCACCTTCACGCCTCGTGCAGCGGGGTCCCTTCCGGACAACTGTCGAATGGAGATGCGGATGGGCATGGGGCGAACATCGGCTGGGCGGGTACCCCGGGCCGCCGCTGCAGGGGCGCTCGTCGTCGCCCTGCTCGGCACGGCATCCTGCACCGGCACGGTGCCGTCCTGAGCGGCAGCCGCCGGATCCGCGCCGGCCTCGACCACGTCTCCGGGAGCGCCGGCAAGTGCCCCGGCCATCGCGCCGACCGCCGCTCCGGCGCGGGTGCCGGACACCCTGCGCTTCACCGGGACCACCCTCGCCGGCACCGCGTTCGACGCCGCGCAGCTGGCCGGCCGGCCCGTCGTGCTGTGGTTCTGGGCGCCGTGGTGCGCCACCTGCGCCAGTCAGGCCTGGACGGTGGCCGAGATCGCGCCCCGGTACCGGGACACCGTGCCGATCGTCGGCGTCGCCGGGCTCGGCGAGCGGCGGGCCATGCAGGAGTTCGTCATCGAGTTCGACCTCGCCGGGACGCCGCAGATCGAGGACCGTGCCGGTGCGCTCTGGCGCCGGTTCAAGGTGACCGAGCAGAGCATCTTCGTGATCATCGACCGGGACGGCAAGGTCGTCCACCAGGGCTTCCTGGACGGCGAGGCACTCACCGCCCGGGTCGCCGCGCTGGCCGGGGCGTGACCGCCCCGCTGCTGCTCGCGCTGACCGCCGGCATGCTCGGCGCGGTCAACCCGTGCGGCTTCGCGTTGCTGCCCGCGTACCTCTCGCTGCTGGTCGCCGGGGCCACCGACACCCGTGGCGCGGTCGGTCGCGCGCTGACCGCCGCGGCGGGGTTGACCCTGGGGTACGTACTGGTCTTCGGCGCCTTCGGCTTGGCCCTCGCGCCGCTGGCCGGCTGGCTGCGGCCACGGTTGCCGTGGCTGACCGTGGTGCTCGGGCTGCTGCTGGTGGTGGCCGGGTGCTGGCTGCTCGCCGGCCGGCGACTGCCTGCCCCCGGTTGGTCCGCCCGGGCGCCCCGGCTGACCCGGTCCTGGTCGTCGATGGCGCTGTTCGGCGCGGCGTACGCGCTGGCCTCGCTCGGCTGCGCCATCGCACCGTTCCTGGCCATCGTGGTGACCAGCCTCCAGTCCGGTTCGACCGGGCGCGGGCTGGCCCTGTTCGGCGCGTACGCCCTCGGGATGGGGCTGGTGGTCGCGGTCGCCGCGCTCGGTGTGGCGCTGCTACGCGACGGGCTGGTGGCCCGGCTGCGGGTTGCCGGCGCGCTGGTGCCCCGGCTCAGCGGCCTGGTGCTGCTGGTCGCCGGCGGCTACGTCGCCTGGTACGGCTGGTACGAACTGCGGCTGGCCGCCGGCCAGCGCAACGCACTACAAGACCCGGTGATCCAGACGGCGTCCCGGGTCCAGCACGCCGTAGCGGAAACCCTCGACACCACCGGCCCCGCCGTCCTGGCCACCGCCCTCGCGGTCCTCCTGCTGGCGGCAGCCCTGACCCGCCGCGCCCGCCTCCGCGATCGTGCAGTTGCTACCCCGGCAGAAGCCGCGGAGCGCTCCATGCCGGAGACCGAAACTGCACGATCGGCGGGGCGTTGAGGGTTGGGGTCAGCGGGGGGTCAGCCGGTCGGTGCCCATCCGGTCGCGGAGGACCTCGGGGATCAGCACGGAGCCGTCGGCCTGCTGGTACTGCTCCAGAATGGCCGGGAAGAGCCGGCTGGTGGCCAGCGCCGAACCGTTGAGGGTGTGCACGAAGCGGGTCTGCTTGCCGCCCGGCTCCCGGTAGCGGATGGCCGCCCGGCGGGCCTGGTAGTCGCCGGCCCAGGAGACCGACGAGACCTCCTTGTACTTGCCGGTGCTCGGCATCCACACCTCGATGTCGAGGGTCTTCTTCATCGACGCGCTGGCGTCACCGGCGGAGAGCAGCGTGCGCTGGTAGTGCAGGCCCAGCCCTTCGACCAGGCTCTCGGCGTGGGCGAGCATCTCCTCCAACGCCGTGTCTGCCTGCTCCGGCAGCGTGAACTGGAAGATCTCCACCTTGTTGAACTGGTGCCCGCGCACCGTGCCACGCTCGTCCGAGTGCGAGCCGGCCGACTCCCGCCGGTAGCACGGGGTGTAGGCGAACGCCTTCAGCGGCAGCTTCGAGGTCTCCAGGATCTCGTCCTGGTACGCGCCGAGGATCGCCGTCTCCGACGTGGGCAGCAGGAACTGCCCGCGCGGGGCGGACTCCCTGTCCAGGTGGTAGACGTCGTCGTAGAACTTCGGGAACTGCCCGGCGGCGAAGCCGGCCGAGTCCAGCAGCAGGTGCGGCGGGAGCAGGAACTCGTACCCGGCCTTGATGTGCTGGTCGATGAAGTAGTTGAGCAGCGCCCACTCCAGCCGCGCGCCGACTCCGGTGTAGATCCAGAAGCCGGAGCCACCGAGCTTGACGCCGCGCTCGTAGTCGACCAGGCCCAGCGCGCGGGACAGCTCGACGTGGTCGCGGACCTTCTCGATGGCCGGCGGCTCACCGAAGGTCTTGACGACCCGGTTGGCCTCCTTGCCGCCGGGCAGGACGTCATCGCTGGGCAGGTTGGGCAGCTCGCTCATCGCGTCACGCAGCCGGGCCTGCACCTCGTCCAACTGGGACTCCAGCTCGGCGAGCTGCTTGCGCTCGGCCTCCGGCGCAGTGGCCTGCGGTTCGGTGCCGGCGCGCTTCGCCTGCGCGTACGCCCGGGCCTCCGCCTTGCGGCGCTGCCGCTCGGCGTCGATCTCCGTGATCAGGGCGCGCCGCTCCTGGTCGAGCCGCTGAATCTCGTCCAGGGCCCGTTCGACCTCGGCGGGATCCAGTCGCTTCGCCAGCGCGGTCGCCACCGCCTCGCGATCCTTCCGGATCAACTCCATGTCGAGCATGCTGCTCCGTACGCCTCCGTCCGGGGTCAGGTGGACCACCAGATGCTACCGTCGCGCCCCCGTCGGGCCGGGACGGGGAGCGCGAGCCCACCGCCCGCGAGCACGGGGGGCGGTTCAGAGCCGGATCGGCATCAGCACGGAGAAGGTGTCCGCGTCGTCCGGGCGGCGTACGGCCAGCGGCGCGATCGGCCCGTCCAACTCCAGCACCAGCTGCGATGCGCCGGCCGCGTCGAGCGCGTCCAGCAGGTAGCCACTGTTCACCCCGACCCGCAGCTCGCCCGCCGGGTCGGGGCCCGCCAGTGGGTCCGGGGACAGGCCGGCGGACAGGTCGGCGGCGCGGATGTCGGCGGCGGGGAGCAGTCGCAGGCCGCCCCGGTCATCGAGGCCGAGCACGGTGACCGCCAGCGGCTCACCGCCGTACTCGCGGGCCACCGTGGGGGCCGCCGGGTCGGTCAGCGCCGCCCGCAGCGCCGCCACGTCCACCGGGATCCGGTACGCGCCCGGCCGCTCACCGACGGCCTCGCGCAGCAGCCGGCGGTAGTCGGGGAAGTCGTGGGGCAGGGCCGTGCCCGCGAGCGTCCGGCCGGCCACCGTGACCCGCAGGTCCGCGCCGGCCACGGTCAGCCGCACCGGCCCGGCGTCGGCGGCGTCGAGCAGCGTGCGGAGCCGATCGACCAGGTCCACTCCGACGAGCACCCGCACCGGCGGCCCGTCGACGCTCGCCCCGGACCGGGCCAGCGCGAGCCGGTGCCGGTCGGTGGCGACCAGCCGGACGCCGTCCGGCTCGACGTCGAGCAGCACGCCGGAGAGCACCGGCAACTCCGGGTCGGCGCCGACGGCGAAGCGGACCGCGTCGACGGCGGCGGCCAGCTCGGCGGGGGAGAGCAGCAGCGTCGTGGTCGCCGGCGGCACCGGGTCGACCAGCGCCCGGAGCCGGGTGATCTCCCGCCGGGCGTCGGCGAGCCCGTCCGACAGCCGGCGCAGGTGCGTGTCGAGCAGCCGGTGCACCGCCGCCGGCTCGGCGCGTACCGCCGCGGCGATCTCCGGCACCGGCATACCGACCCGGCGTAGCCCGGCCACCAGCCGGGCCGGGGCGATCTGCTCGTCGGTGTACCAGCGGTAGCCGGTGACCGGGTCCACCAGGGCGGGCGCCAGCACGCCCGCGGAGTCGTAGAAGCGCAGCGCGCTGACGGTCAGGCCGCTGGCCCGGGCCAGCTCGCCGATGCTGTGCAGGTCGCTCTCCACGCCGGGCATCCTGCCCCCTCGACCCGGTCGAGGGTCAAGCCGGTGCCCCGGCCCCCGGCTTCGGCGCTGCCTCCGGCCCCGGCTTCGGCGCTGTTTCCGGACCCGGCGTCGTCGCCCCCTGTTTCAGCACCCGGAAGGTGAGCCCGGCCCGGATGAGCCGGTCGAGCAGCGCATCGCCCATCGCGGCGACCGGAGTGAGCTGGCCGGTGGTCGGCGGCAGCTCGTCCAGCGCCAGGCAGAGCGCCGACTCGGCGAGCATCTTCGCCGTCTCGTCGTACCCCGGGTCGCCGCCGGCCACCTCGGTGACCACCCGTTGCCCGCCTCCGGTGCCGACGAACCGGACCCGGAACCAGGACGCCGCCCGCTGCTGCGCGGTGGGCCCCTGCCCGGAGGCGAGCCGGCCGAGCAGCCAGCGCCGGGTGGGCGGCAACTTCACGAGCCCGACCAGCGCGCCGAGCCCCGCCGCGCTGGCCAGCACCGTCGGCAGTCGCTTCACCGCGGCGAAGTGCCGGTAGCGGAAGTCCGGGCCGTACTCCGGGCGGGCCGCCGCCGAGCGGCGGACCACCTGCGGGTCGATGGTGGGCAGCGGCACGGTCCAGATGCGCAGCTCCGCTGAGCGGGCCAGCCGGCCGGGCACCGCCCGAACCCGACGGTCGGTGGGGCGCGGCTCGACCGCCCGGCGGTCCCGGGCCGCCCGGCTGGCCTGCCCGGTGCGGGAGAAGGTGGTGAGCGCGGAGTGGTACGTGCCGGCGGAGAACCGGCCGCCGGCGCGCACGTAGCCGTCCACGGTGATCGGCACGTCGGCCGGCAACTGCTTGACGGTGAACCAGACGCCCAGGTCGTGCGGGATGGAGTCGAACCCGCAGGTGTGCACCAGCCGCGCGCCGGTGCGGGTCGCCTCGGCGTGATGGCGGACGTACATCAGATCGACGAACTCCGACTCGCCGGTGATGTCCAGGTAGTCGGTGCCGGCGCGGGCGCAGGCGGCGACGAGCGGCTCCCCGTGGTGGATGTACGGGCCGACCGTGCTGGCCACCACTCGGGCGCTCTCCGCCACCGCGCGCAGCGAGTCGGCGTCGGTCGCGTCGGCGGTGAGCAGCGGCAACTCGGCCAGCGCCGGGTTGATCGTGGCGAGCCGGCCCCGCATGGCGGCGAGGCGATCCGGGTTGCGCCCGGCCAGCGCCCAGCGCAGCCCGGGTGGCGCGTGCCGGGCCAGGTATTCGGCGGTCAGCCCTCCGGTGAACCCGGTGGCGCCGAACAGCACCACGTCGTACGTCCGCTCGCCAGCCATTCCCAGAGTCTGCCACCCAGCGCCCCGGACGGAAGATCATGACAGAGGTGAATCTGGGGGGCGTCCTCACCCGGCGTGTGGGGGGCGGTCCAGGGCGGACCGGTCCGCGCGCAGCACCTCGCCGGTCTCGATGTGCTGCTTGACCTGACGCAGCGTCCGGCGGACCAGCAGCCCCGGATCATCGCCGACCAGGTGCGCGGCCAGCCCTACGGTCGGGGTGGCGCCGGCCAGTGGGCGGGCGGCCAGCTCGGTGCCCCGGTCGCCCGGCGCCGGCCGCATGCGCACCTCGACCGCGCCGTCGAGGCGGCGCAGCGGCTCGGGCCACCGGCCGCCAGGTAGCACCCGCTCCGGCGGACGGCCCACCGTCACGACCTCCCAACGGGCCCGCGCGGCGGGGTCGCCGTCCGCGCCGGTCCGGCCGCGCCACCGGGGTACGCGGAGCAGCCGCGCCGCCCCGACCAGCGCCGCGCCGCCGAGGGCGGATCCCGCCCGCACCAGCCGTCCCATCGGCCCCACCCGTCCTTCCGGTCCACGTCCCTCGACCGTCGGTCGGCATCGGGTGAAGCGGGCTCGCCCGGAAGGGGTGAACCGGTGCGGGCCGGGTAACCGCTCGCCGACCGGGGGGTGGAACGCGTCGATGGGGGTGGGTGCCGGGTGCCGGAACAGCAGGATCGCGCGCGGGTGGGCACCGTGCCGGGGCGCCCAGCCGACCCGCCGCTGCTGGCGTCCCGGCTGACCCCGGCCGTGCCGCCCGAACCGGTGGTGGCCCGGCCCCGGCTGCTGCGCAGTCTCGACGAGGGCAGCGCAGGACCCGTCACCCTGGTTGCCGCCCCCGCCGGCTGGGGCAAGACCACTCTGCTCGCCTCCTGGGTACGGCTGGCCGCTGGCGCGCCCGAGGCCGGACCAGGGCCGGCGTGGGTGTCGGTGGAGGCTGGCGACGGCGACCGGCTCTGGGCGTACCTGGCGGCGGCGCTGCGCGCGGCCACCGGGCCGGCGGACGACGGCCCGTTGGCGCCGGTACCCGACCGGGCGCCACGCCCCGACCAGCTGGAAGTACTGGCCGCCGCGCTCGCCGCCGCCGACCGACCGGTGCTGCTGGTCCTGGACGACCTGCACCGGGTCGCCGACCCGGCGGCGCTGACCGGGCTGGAGTTCCTGCTTCGGCACGCCGACCAGCGGTTGCACCTGGTGGTCGGTGCCCGGGCCGGGCTGCCACTGGCCCTGCACCGGCTGCGCCTCGCCGGCGAGCTGACCGAGATCGGCCCCGACGAGCTGGCCTTCACCGACGACGAGGTGGCCGACCTGCTCACCGCGCACGGCGCGCCGCTGCCGGCCACCGCCGTGCACCGTCTGCGCGAGCGCACCGGTGGCTGGCCGGCAGCGCTGCGCATCGCCGCGTTGGCGTTGCGTGGGCAGCCGGACCCGGAGCGCTGGGTGGGGCAGTTCGGTGGCGACCAACCGGAAATCGCCGGTTACCTGCACGAGGAGGTGCTCGCCGAGATCGAGCCGGCCGACCGGGACCTGCTGCGCCGCACCGCCCTCGCCGAGACGGTCTGCGCCGACCTGGCCGAGGCGTTGACCGGCCGCGCCGACGCCGGGCGGGTGCTGGCCGACCTGGCCGGGGCTGGCGGTCTGCTCCACCGGGAGGACAGCCGGCCGCCCTGGTACCGCTGTGACCCGCTGCTGGCCGACCTCCTCCGGGCCGAGCTGGCCCGGCTGCCCGTCGACGAGCTGCGCGAGCTGCACGCGCGGGCGGCCGACTGGTACGCCGGTGACGGGCGCCCGGCCGACGGGCTCTGGCATGCGCTGGCCGCCGGCCGGTGGGATCGGGCCGGCGACCTGTTCGTCGCGCACTGGCCGGAGCTGACCCGGTACGACCGCGAGCCGGTGAGCGGCCCGGCGCCCGGGTCCCCGCCGCCGGAGGTCGTCCGCGTCGATCCGGAGGTGGCCCTGGCCTGCGCCGCCGAGCGGGCGTACGCCGGTGACCTGCCAGCGGCCACCGGTCACCTGCGTACCGCCGCCGCGTACGCCGGTGGCCTGCCGATGCCGCGCCGGGACCGGTTCCTGCGGCTGGCCACCGCGCTGGAGTTGACCGTGGCCCGGCTCGCCGACGATCCGGCGGAGGTCCGGGCCGCCGCCGCCCGGCTGCTGCGCACCCGTCCGCCCGGGGCGACGCCGACCGGTGTGCCGAACCCCGCGCAGGCCGTCGTGGGAGGCAGCGCTGCCGAGGACGCGGACCTGCGGGCCTTCACGGGTACCGCGCTGGGGTTGGTCGAGCTGGCCGGCGGTGCGCTGCCCCACGCGCGGTTCGTCCGGGCCCGGGCGGCGGCCCGGGAGGCCGGTCGGCCCCGTACGGAGCTGGTCGCCGCGAGCCGCTCCGCGCTGCTTCTCGCGGTGCGCGGCGAGTTGCGCGCGGCCGAGCAGGCCGCCCGGGACGTGCTGGGCACGCCGCCCCGCCAGGGCTGGTCCTGCCGGCTCGACTGTGGCTACGCCTACCTGGCGCTGGCCCTCGTGGCGCTGCATCGTGACCAGTCCGAGGAGGCCGCGGCCAACCTCGCCCTGGCCGCCCCGGCGACCGGCCCTGCCGGCTCCGCGCAGGCGGAGTCGGGGGACGATTGGTCGGCGGGACCGCCCGGCGAGCCGGTGGCCGCCATGGTGGCCGCGCTGTGTCGGGCCCAACTGCACCGCGACGCCGGCGACCCGGCCGCTGGCCAGCGGCTGCTCGTCCGGGCCCGGGAGTCGTTGACCGACCGGCCGGCCGCCGCCGAGTTGGCGAGCCTGCTGCGCGCCGCCGAGGCCGACCTGCGTGCCGAGCGGGGCGACCTGGACACCGCCCGCGACCTGCTGGCGGGTGCCACCGAGGACGGGGCGGCTCCGGCACTCGCGGTCACGCTGGCCCGGGTGGAGCTGCGGGCCGGGGACGCGGGCGCCGCCGGGCGGGCGTTGCCGGACTGGCAGGCGCTGCCGGCCGCGGCCTGGCCCCTGCCGGTACGCCTGGACGCCGGACTGCTGGACGCGGTGCTGGCCGAGCGGGGTGGGGACGGGCGTCGGGCCGGCCGGATCCTGGAGCAGGTGCTCGATCTGGCCGGTCCGCAGGGCTGCCGGCGGGTCTTCACCCGTGCCGAGCCGCCGGTGCGGGACCTGTTGGCCGCGCACCTCGATGCGGGCACCGCACACTTCTCACTGGTCAGCGACCTGATCCGGGGCGCCGAGCAGACCACGGCCCGGCCGGCGGCCGAACCGGGGGGCACGCTCGACGAGCCACTCACCGAGCGGGAGTTGACCATCCTGCGCTACCTGCAGAGCATTCTGTCCAACGTCGAGATCGCCAGCGAGCTGTCGCTCTCGGTCAACACGGTGAAGACCCACGTGCGCAACATCTACCGCAAGCTCGACGCGACCCGCCGGCGTGAGGCGGTCCGGCGGGCGCGTGAGCTGCGGCTGATCTGAGCGGCGGGCGGGTCGTCGGCCGCCGCGTGCGGGGTCAGGGATTGGCGGCAGCGTCCACCGCGGCCAGCAGGTCGGGCAGGTCGTATCCACCCTCGTGCCGGACCTCGTTGACGAAGAGGGTGGGAGTGCCGTTCACCCCGCTGCGGATCCCGCCGACGAAGTCCCGGCGTACCCGGTCGGCGTGCACCCGGTTCTCCACCTCCGCGTTCAGCTCGTCCGGCGGCAGCCCGAGCTGCTCGACGCCGAGCGAGAGGTGCACCGGGTCCAGCTGGTCCTGGTGCTCGTAGAGCCAGTCGTGCATCTCCCAGAACCTGCCCCGGGCTGCGGCGGCCTCGGCCGTCTCGGCGGCGCGTTCGGCGTACGGGTGCACGTTGGCGATCGGGAAGTAGCGGTACACCATCCGCACCGTGTCGGCCCGCTGCCGCAGCATCTCGTGCAGGTTGGGGTACGCGGCGCCACAGAACTGGCACTGGAAGTCGCCGTACTCGACGATGGTCACCGCCGCGTCTGCCGGCCCCCGGACGTGGTCATCTTCGGTCACCGGGTCGCGGAGTCGGGCGGTGACCTGCAGTGGCGTGGTCACCCGGCGGCCACCTTCCGATCGGCGGTGAGCCGGTCCAGGGCGTCGATGATGCCGTCCGCGCCCGGGTTGACGTCGGGCGGGGACAGGTGGCTCCAGGCCACCGTCCCGGCCGGGTCCAGCACCACCAGTGCCCGGGCCGCCTCGCCCTGCGGGGTGTACGCGCCGTACCGGCGGGCCACCTCGCCCTTGGGCTCGAAGTCGGACAGCAGCGGGAATGTGATGCCCCGGCTCTCCGCGAACGCCCGGTGTGACCAGATGCTGTCCACCGAGAGGCCGAGCACCACCGCCTGGTACTGGTCGAACACCGGTGCCGCCGCCTGGTAGAGCGACATCTGGTCGCCGCAGACCGGGCTCCAGTCGGCGGGGTAGAAGGCGAGCACGACCGGCCGTCCGAGGAACTGCTCGGGACCGGTCAGACGCCCGTCCGGTGTGCCCGGCACGGCGAAGCGGGGCGCGGGGCGCCCCGGTTGGATCAGCCCGTTCGGATCACTCATGCCCCGAGCCTGCTCCCGGGGCGGGTGAGTCCGGCTCACCCGCCCCGGGTGGTTCCGCGCTTGCGCTCAGCCCAGCCCCGGGGCGACCGCGATGTGGTTCTGCACCTCCCGGATGCCCGGCGCGGACCAGACCACCTGCTCCACCTCGGCCCGCTCGGGCATCGAGTGCACCAGCCCGGCGAGTATCGCCGTGTCGCCGTGCACGCGGACGCTGATCCGCTCGACCTCGGTGGCCCCGGCCCGGGCGAGCGCGTCGACGATCCGGTCAGCCACGTTTCGGCCGTCCGGCGGGGCGGCCGGGCGGACGGTGATGCCGTTACTCACCCCGCGTACGCCGTTCAGCCGGCAGACTGCCCGCTCGGCGGCCCGCCGCTGGTACTCCCACTCGACCTCGCCGTGCAGCGTCACCCAGCCGGCCGAGACGGTGACCTGGAGTTTCTCGATGGGTACGAACGCGTCCCATTCCAGCGCGTTACCGGCCGCTGCGGCCAGATCAGGGTCGGCGCGCTCGGCGCCGCCGGGCAGCCGCACGGCCAGGTCGTTGGCGACCGCCCGGACCCGGACGACCCGGTGCGCGGCCCGCTCGGCGGCCCACTTCTTCGCGTAGCTGTCCACCCGCCCGGTCAGCGTGACGACGCCCTCGGCGACGGTCACGCCGATCTCGTGCGGCTGCACCCGTGGTTCCCAGGTCAGCTCGTCGAGTACGGCGGACTGGATGTCCTGGTCGGTGCGGCTGATCGTCGCGATGGCCATCTGTCCCTCCTCGGGTGCGTGGGTGGCGGACCGGGCGACGGCCGGGGCCGGAGGTCCGCCGTTGGTAGAGCCTGCCGCCGCCCGGGGTGACTCGGCCTCGCCCTGAGCGGGTGACGGCACGGCCGGGTGCCGGTGCAGGGGCATGGGCATCGATGGTGGGAGCGCTTCCAAAGTGGTCAGGGATCGGTTACGGTAAGCGCGTTCCTCGATCGCGGGAGCCGTCGCGTCGGGTGGCGGGAGCCAGGGCAGCTCCAGCCCGTTCCAGCGTCGTGCCCGTCCCCCGGGCGACGACGTCACCACCCGGTCGACCCCGTCCCCGGGCGTCCATCCCGAGAGGAACCGCAGATGCGGAGAAGTCTCGCCGGCGCGGTCATGTCCGCGCTGGCTGTCGCCACGGCCGTCGTGGCGATCCCGTTCACCGCCGCCGGTTCGGCCCCGGTCGCCGGTTCAGCCCTGGCCGCCGCGGAGGCGTACACCTGGCGGAACGTCCGAATCGACGGCGGCGGCTTCGTGTCCGGGATCGTCTTCAACCCCACCGAGAAGAACCTGATCTACGCCCGGACGGACATCGGCGGGGCGTACCGCTGGGAGCAGGCCAACCAGTCGTGGACGCCGCTGCTCGACTGGGTGGGTGCCGACCGGTGGGGTTACAACGGGGTCGTCAGCATCGCCACCGACCCCGTACAGACCAACCGGGTGTACGCGGCGGTCGGCATGTACACCAACGGCTGGGACCCGAACAACGGCGCGATCCTGCGCTCGGCCGACAAGGGTGCCACCTGGCAGGTCACCGAGTTGCCGTTCAAGAACGGCGGCAACATGCCGGGCCGGGGGATGGGGGAGCGGCTGGCCGTCGACCCCAACCGGAACAACATCGTCTACTACGGCGCCGAGGGCGGCAACGGGCTGTGGCGCAGCACCGACCACGGCGCGACCTGGGCCCGGGTCACCGCCTTCCCGAACGCCGGCAACTACCGGGCCGACCCCAGCGACCCGAACGGCTACAACGGGCAGAACCAGGGCCTGACCTGGGTCAGCTTCGACAAGAGCACGGGCACCGTCGGCTCCGCCACGCAGACCATCTACGTGGGCGTGGCGGACAAGGAGAACCCCGTCTACCGCAGCACCGACGGGGGCGTCAGCTGGACGCGCATCCCCGGCCAGCCCACCGGCTACCTGGCGCACAAGGGCGTCGTCGACCCGGTCGGCGGCCACCTCTACATCGCCACCAGCGACACCGGCGGCCCGTACGACGGCGGCAAGGGTGACGTCTGGAAGTTCACCCGGTCCACCGGGGTCTGGACGCGGATCAGCCCGGTGCCGTCCACCAGCGCGGACGCCTACTTCGGCTACAGCGGCCTGACCATCGACCGGCAGCACCCGAACACGCTGCTGGTGGCCACCCAGGTCTCCTGGTGGCCGGACGCGATCTTCTTCCGCAGCACCGACGGCGGGGCGACCTGGAGCCGGATCTGGGAGTTCAGCAACTACCCGGAGAAGACCCGTCGCTACACGATGGACGTCAGCTCGGTGCCCTGGTTGACCTTCGGCACGAACCCGGCCCCGCCGGAGGAGGCACCCAAGCTCGGCTGGATGAACGAGTCGATGGAGATCGACCCGCACGACTCCAACCGGATGATGTATGGCACCGGCGCCACCATCTACGGCACCACGGACCTCACCAGGTGGGACACCGGCGGCCAGTTCACGATCCGGCCGATGGCCCGTGGGCTGGAGGAGACCGCCGTGCTCGACCTGGTCAGCCCGCCCAGCGGCGCACCGCTGATCAGCGCGCTCGGCGACATCGGCGGATTCCGGCATACCGACCTGGACGCGGTCCCGTCGATGCTCTTCACCCAGCCGGTCTTCACGACCACCACCAGCCTCGACTACGCCGAGACCAGACCGGCCGTGCTGGTCCGGGCCGGCAACTTCACCGACGCCGACCGACCCGCCGACAGCCACGTCGCCTTCTCCACCGACGGCGGCGCCAACTGGTTCCAGGGCACCGAGCCGGCCGGGGTCAACGCCGGCGGCACGGTCGCCGCCGCGGCCGATGGCAGCCGGTTCGTCTGGGCGCCGGGCGACGCCGGCCAGCCGGTGGTCCACTCGGTCGGGTTCGGCACCTCGTGGACGCCGTCCGCCGGGATCCCGGCCAACGCGACGGTCGAGTCCGACCGGGTCGACCCGAACCGCTTCTACGGCTTCAGCGGCGGGCAGGTCTACCTGAGCACCGACGGCGGGGCGAGCTTCGCCGCCACGGCGGCGACCGGGCTGCCCACCTCCGACGTGCGGTTCAAGGCGCTGCCGGGCCGGGCGGGCGAGCTGTGGCTGGCCGGGCCGGGCGGGCTCTGGCGGTCCACCGACGCCGGTGCCAGCCTCACCAAGCTGGCTGGCGTCAGCGCCGCCGGCAACGTCGGCTTCGGCAAGGCGGCGCCCGGGCGGACGAACCCCGCCGTCTTCCTGTACGGCACGGTGGACGGTCAGCCCGGCGTGCACCGCTCCGACGACGGCGGCGCGAGTTGGGTACGGATCAACGACGACCGGCACCAGTACGGCAACCCGACCGAGGCGCTGACCGGGGATCCGCGCGTCTACGGCCGGGTCTACCTCGGCACCAACGGGCGCGGCATCCTGGTCGCCGACCGCAGCGGGGGCCCTGGGCCAACCCCGACACCGACCACTCCAACGCCGACCACTCCGCCACCGACCACTCCTCCGCCGACCACGCCGCCGCCCACCGGTGGATGCGCGGCGACGTACCGGGTGACCGGCTCGTGGTCGGGTGGTTTCCAGGCCGAGCTGGTGGTGCGCAATCCGGGCAGCGCGCCCATCGCCGGTTGGACGCTGGGCTGGACCTTCGCGGACGGCCAGCGGGTCACCCAACTCTGGGGCGGCACGTACACCCAGACCGGCGCGGTCGTCTCCGTCCGGGACAGTGGTTGGAACGGCGGGCTCGGTGCCGGGGCCAGCACCACTGCCGGCTTCCTCGGCTCGCGGACCGGCAGCAACACGCCACCGGCCACCATCACCTGCACGAGTCGCTGACCGGGTGGTCCGGGCGCGGTCGGCGGCGCCCGGATCACCCCCTGCACCGGTCCGCCGGGGCTGCCTGAGGGGTCCGGCACCCCGGCGGATCGGCCCCACCCCGGCCGGGGCTGGGAATGGAAATGGGCTCCGCTCGACCGGTGGTCGGTCGAGCGGAGCCCATGGCGTGCGTGGTGGGTCAGCCGTCCAGGCCGATGGGGGTGTTGGGGCGGTCGACGTCGACGAACTCGACGTCGTCCACCGCGCGGTCGTCCCGGCTGCCGGCGGCCCGGGCGGCGGAGCCGACGGCCCAGCCAACCGCCGCGCCGACCAGCGCCGCGCCGATCAGCAGCGTCCAGGGCAGTGCCGGCTGGCGGCCGGCGAGCGCGTCGAAGGCCAGCGAGGCCCGGCGCCGCGCCTCGTCGGCGGCGGAGCCCACCAGGTCACCCGCCTCGTCGGCCAGGCCGCTGCTGCTGCGACGGGCCGAGCGGGCGGTGTCCCGCACGCTGTCTCCCGCGGAGCTGACGGCGGAGACCAGGTGCTCCCACGCCTGGTCCGCGATCCGCTCCGGCTTGCTGCGGCGGTCCAGCAGGTTGGTTCCGAACATCGTGGTTACCTCCTCGGGTGCCGGAGCCGCCGGCCAGGTGGGACTTCGGCGTCTGTCCAGCGCATCACGGCTCGCTCACCCGGCAGTGCCCCGTGCCGGCTGGGCGCAAACCCGCCGGCACAGCTCACTGGCCGCCTCAGTGCAGCACCACCACGGCGACGCCTCGGGCGAAGTCATCGTCATCGTCGTCGTCATCATCGCCTCCGCCACCGAAACCGCAGGCCAGTACGAGGGCGAGCAGGACGCCGACGCCGGCCAGCCCAGCCAGTCTCTTGATCATCGATGATCCTCTCCGTCGCGACGGGTGTCCGGATCGATGCTAGGTGGCATCGGCAACCGTAGGGCGGATCCGAGTCGCATGGACGAGGCACGACACGCCGGTGTCACACGGGGCCGGCACGGCCGGCAGGCCGGTTGTCGGCTGTGTCGGGCCGGGACCGCTACCCTGGTCCGGCGACGCGTCGGCTCCGACCGGTCGTCGAGTGATCAGATAACGAAAAATTGTGGAGATGAGCGACTTCATGTGCTCGAATCCGCGAATTGCTCATCCCGAGGGGTGGCGACCGAGGCCGTCGGAGGAATACTCTCGGTCGCGGCCCGCGTACTGATGAGGCGCCCGGGGGACGGGCGGGTGGAGGTGCTCGTGAGCCTGTCGATCGTGAAGTCGGTTCTGTCCGGTGGTGTCGTGGAGATCGCCCCGCGGGGCGAGATCGACGTCGATACCGCGTACGAGGTGCGCGAGGCGATCGCCGAGGTGCTGGCCAAGGGTCGCCCTCTCCGCATCGAGCTGAACATGAGGCTGGTTACGTTCATCGACTCGGTCGGCATCAGCGCGATGGTCGCCGGCTTCCAGACCGCCGAGGTCAGCGGCGTCAAGCTGGTGGTCACCGAGCCGAGCCGGTTCGTGCACCGGCAGCTCTGGGTTACCGGCCTGCTCGGTCTCTTCGGCGCCCCGGAGCCCTACTTCGCTGGCGCCGCCACTCCCGAGGTGCTCCCCGGCGCGTGAGAGCGCCGCTCCCGGCGCCCGAGCTCCGGGGCATCGCCCGAGTCAGGGCTGTTCCTCCAGACCGGTCAGGTCGACGTCGGTCATCTCGGTGACCGCCCGGATGGCCGTCACCGAGGCGTACCCGGCGGCCAGCAGCGCCACATCCGTGCCGGGCTGTGCGGCCTGCCCCGGCTCCTCCAGCGAGGTGCGGACGAAGCCGTGCCCGGCTTCGGCCACCGTCATCTGCACCTGACCGAAACTGGCCAGCGTGCCCCGGCGCACCCCGCGCAGCCGCCCGTGCGGCAGGTCCGGGGTGTTGACGTTGAGCACGCTCTCCAGCGGCGCGGCGGTCAGCCGGGGGAGCAGGTCCAGGGCGACCCGCGCGGCGGTGCTCCAGTGCCGCTCGGCGTCGCGTACCAGGGCGGCTGCGTCCACGGCGGCACCACCGCTGGCGGCCGTCGCTTCGCCCGCGGAGAGCACGTCCAGCGAGACCGCCATCGCCCGGCAGCCGTTCGTGGCGGCGGTGAAGGCGGCACCCACCGTGCCGGAGTGCAGCACGGCGCGGCCGGCGTTGGCGCCCCGGTTGATGCCCGAGAGCACCACCGACGGCGGCGGGCCGAACGCGCCGTGCAGCGCGATCAGCGTGATGAAGCCTGGGGAGCCGCCGACCCCGTACGCGGGCACACCTGCCAGCTCCGGCAGCGGGTGGTCGTGCACCACCACCCGACCGTCCTGCTCCATGGCGCTCATCGCGGCGCTGGTGCCACTCGCCTCCTCCAGCGGCGCCGCCACCACCACGTCCAGGCCCCGCTGCGCAGCCGCCCAGGCCAGCGCCTGGATGCCCGGTGCGGCGATCCCGTCGTCGTTGGTGACCAGCACCCGCAGCGTCATCGCTCGACCGCCCGGTCGGCCAACTCGTCGGGGGTGGTCCGCTCCTGCTGACGGCTGTCCGCTGGAACCAGCCGCACCCGCTCCACCAGGCCCGTGATCGAGTCCAACCGCCCGGTGCCCAGGCCGTGCCGGGTCACGTTCAGCGCGCCAGCGGCAGCGCCGGTGCGGATGGCGGTCCGGATGTCTCCGCCGCCGGCCACCACGGCGGCCACCCCGGCGGTCATCGAGTCGCCCGCTCCACGCGGGTCGGCGGCCTCCAGCCGGGGCATCTCCACCTCGAACAGCTCCCCGTCGATGAGCGCCAGCGCCGGCTCGTCGGCCCGGCTCACCACCACCGTCTCGGCGCCGGAGGCGTGCAGGTCGTACATCACCCGGCTCAACTCCGTACGGTCCTCGTTGCGGGCGCGGCCGTCGCGGATCAGCTCCTCGTGGCTCACCTTGAGGAAGAACACCCCGCTGTCCAGCACCGCGCCGAGGTGATCGCCGGAGAGGTCGACCACCACCCGGCCGCCGTTGGCGCCGAGGTCGGCGGCGAAGCGCCGGTACAGGTCGGCCGGGACGAGCCACGGCTCGTTGGGGCCACTGAGCACGCTCACCGACGCCCGCAGGCCCTCGCCGAGGGCAAGGTTGTACAGCTCGTCGAGCTCGTGCCGGCTCAGGGGCTGCCCGGGCACGTCGACGATCTCCTGCCGGGACCCGTCCCGACGGTCGTGCACGTACCCACCGCTGCCGGAGTCGCGGACCACCACCTTGAGGTCCACCCCCTCGCTGACCAGCAGTGGCTCCAACACCTGGCCGATCTCGCCGCCGAGCGCGGCGCAGAGCACCACGTCGACCCCGAGCGACATCACCATGCGGGCCTGCCAGACGCCCTGCCCGCCGGGATGCAGGTGCAGCTCGGGATGGTCGCTCGGCTGGTCGACGGTCACCGTCAGCTGCGGCGTGGGCGCGAAGACCATCACGTGTCCGCTCACCGGTCGTAGCCGTTCATGATTTCCGCCCCTCGTCACGGCCGGTGATTACTCGCTAACCGACCCTAGTGCGACGGAAGCCCCGAACGGCATCGCATCGGCCGG
The DNA here is from genome assembly GCF_042897975.1 of Micromonospora sp. NPDC000668. Lineage (NCBI taxonomy): Bacteria > Bacillati > Actinomycetota > Actinomycetes > Micromonosporales > Micromonosporaceae > Micromonospora > Micromonospora sp. NPDC000668. The sequence goes on along the minus strand of NZ_JBIAYP010000001.1, from coordinate 1,802,145 downwards.
TGTCCCTCCGGGCGTTGCCAGCCCGACCGGGGTACGGGACGATCGGGCGACCATCGACGGCAGGAGACGGTGTGCTCAGGAGCGATACCTTCAGCTACACCGTTCAGGCCCGCTCCTCAACCTCTGACGCGGCGGCGTTGCTCAGCGACCTGACCCGGCAGGGCGAGCTGCACCCGCTGATCGTCCGGGTCCGCAGGCTGCCACCACGGCACGGTGCCCGGGCCAGCTACGCGATCAGCGACCGACTGGTAGCCGGCCCGCTGCGCTTTCGCACCACCTACCAGGCAGACGTGCTGATCAGCGAGGACGACGAGATCGTCACGGTGGCCCGCCAGTGGCCGGCCACCACGGTGCACAACCACACCCGGCTGCGTGCCGAGCCGGACGGCCTGGTCCGGATCGATGTCGAGATCACCCTGACCGCACCAGCTCCGTTGTTTCGGTACGCGTTCCGCCAGGCCCGCGCGGCCCACCTGGCCCTGGCCACCCGCCTCGGCGCGGCCCTGGACCGCCTCGACAACCCCCCACCCCCCACCTGACCCAACGCCCGCGCTGCACGCTCACCCCGCGCCCCCGCTCACACCGCGTTCCGCGCCCGCGCCATGATCGCGCTCGATCCTGGATGTAGTGGCCTGTTTCGGTTCGGAGGCCACTACATCCTGGTTGTAGCGCGATCATGGGCGGCCTGGCCCGCGATGGTGGGCCATGCGCCGGGCCCGGCGCCCTGCCGATCACGGCCGGTCCGGCCGGCGGCGGTGGGCCGCGCGACCGGTCGTCGCCCCCACGGCTTGTACGTGGAGAGCACCGTCGCAATGATCATCAGGCTGGTCGACACCGCAGGTGCGATCACCAGGTCGGCGCGGTCCCGGGCGGGCAGGGCGACGCCCAGCGCACCGGCGTGCCGCAGGTTCGGGGTGAGCAGGAACAGCACCAGGCCGACCATCACCGTGGTGATCACCAGCTTGGTCAGGACCCAGCGGTAGCGCAGCAGGCCCCACGGGGTGAGCACTGCGCTGGCCACGCCGACCAGCCAGACCAGCACGCTCAGCGGAGCGAACAGCACGGTGCCGACCAACGCGGCGGCCGGGTAGACGACGGCCGGGTCGGCACCGCGCAGCGCCGCGACGCCGAGGGTGAGCAGCACCAGGTCGGTGCCGAGCCAGCCGAGCGACGTGACCAGGTGCAGGGTGAGCAGCGCCTTGCGAGCGCTGGGCGGTAGTCGACGCATACGAGCGATGCTGCCGCCGGACCCGGCCGGGGTCGTCCGACCGCCGGCGACATCCGGGGTACGCCCGCTGACGTACTCCGGCCGGCGCCCCGCTCAGCGGGGCGCCGGCCGGGTCGGGTCAGTACACCGACAGGTGTACGTGGTTGGTGTGGTCGCTGGACGGGTCGCCACCCGCCCCGCTGTACGACTTCCACCCGCTGCTGGGCAGCCAGATCTGCCGGTACCAGATCACGTACAGCACGGCGAGCCGGTCGGCGTTGCGGATGAAGTAGGCGGCCAGGTTGTTGCCGTACGTCTTGTCGCCGCCGGTGGCGTCCCCGCCGAAGCCGTTCGTCTGCGCGGCGAAGTCGCAGGCCCGGCCCTTCGGGTGTTCACCGGAGCCGCCGGAGCGGTGGCAGGACACGTACCGGGTGAAGCCGGCGGCCTTGGCCTGGTTGAGCGCGTGCAGGGTGCGCGGGGTGATGCAGCCGGTGGCCGGGGTGGGGTCGTTGACGCTGCACGACTCGGACGGCCAGGAGCCGTCGGAGTTGCGCGGCGCGGCCTGGGCGTTGGCGGCGGAGGTGCCCCGGTTGGAGCCGCTGTCGGCCGTGGTCTGGTTGGTGGTAGCCACTTTCAGGGCCCGTTCGGCCTGGTCCTTGCGCTTGGCCATCACGGTGACCTGCTTGCGCTGTTCGCGGATCTCGCCGTCCAGGGCCACCCGGGTGCGGTTGGCCTCGTCCTTGGTGGCGAGCAGTTCGCGCAGCACCCGGTCCTCGTTGGCGGCGACCGCGTCCAGCGCGGCGGCCCGGTCCATGAAGCCCTCCGGGGTGTTGCTGTTGAGCAACGCCGACATCGTGCCGAGCCGGCCGGTGCGGTAGGCCACCCCGGCGATCTCGCCGACCTTGCCGCTGCGTTCGGTCAGCTCGGTCTCGGTGGTCTTCAGTTGGGTGGTGAGCTGCTGCTGCCGCTGGACGGAGGTGTCCAGGGCGCGCTTCGCGTCCAGGTAGCCCTTGCTGGCCGCCTCCAGTTGGGCCCGCAGCGCCGGGGTGCCACCCTCCTCGTCGCCGTCGGGTGCTGCGGCGGCCCGCAGGGCGGTCTGGGGAGCGGCCGAGGCGGCGCCGGCCGGGAGTGCGACGCCGAGGGCGAGCATCGCGACGATCAGGGCCGCCAGTCGGGCGGCGGGCGGTCGTGCTGGTGCCACTACGCATGTCCTTCCGTCAGCCGCCGACCGGGTTAGCTGACGGGTTCGGGACGGAAGATCCCTACCGCTGACGCGGATGCACCCCAGGAACATGGTTCCCCGGTTCGCCCGCTCGGGCGATTAGGCGGCGGCCGCCACCGGCGCCGTTAGGGCGCCGCCGGGTGGAGGCCGGGACCGAGCCTACCGGGGCCGGTGGGACTGATGCAGCCGATGTGACGGACGGTGCGTGCGTCGTCACGATAAATTCGGGCGAAGTTGAGGAAAGCTCCAGAAAAAGGCGTTACCACCGGATCGAACCGCAGGCCCCGGGGGCGGCGCCGGGCTCGATCTGCAACGTCGCGTGCTCGATCCGGAAATCCTCATGCAGGGCGGTACGCGCCGCGGTGAGCACCGCGCCGACCTCCGCGTCGGGCGCCATCGTCAGGTGTGCGGAGGCCACCTCCATGCCCGAGGTGAGCGTCCAGACGTGCAGGTCGTGCACCTCGACCACGCCGGGCACCGCGGCCAGCCGGTCGTGTACGGCGGTCACCTGGAGGTGTTCCGGGGCGGCCTGCACCAGGATGCGGACCGCGGCCCGCCCCAGCCGCCAGGTGCGCGGCAGGATGAACACGCCGATGGCGACCGCGACGAGCGGGTCGGCCCACCACCAGTCCGTGACCTGGATGAGCAGCGCCGCGCCGATCACGCCGAGCGAGCCGAGCAGGTCGCCGAGCACCTCCAAGTAGGCGCCCTGGAGGTTGATGCTCTCCCGGGCACCTGAGCGGAGCAGGGCGAAGGCGGCCAGGTTGGCGAGCAGGCCGAGCGTGGCCACCGCGAGCATCGGGCCGGCCAGCACCTCGTGCGGGTCGCCGAACCGGCCGATCGCCTCGATCACCACGTAGACCGCCACGCCGGAGAGCAGCACGGCGTTGGCCAGTGCGGCGAGCACCTCGAGCCGGTAGAGCCCGAAGGTGCGCTGCGGGTCGCCCGTGGTCCGCTGGGTGGCGGTGATCGCGGCGAGCGCCATCCCGATGCCGAGCACGTCGGTGAACATGTGCCCGGCGTCGGAGAGCAGGGCCAGTGAGCCGGTGTGGAAGGCGGCCACCGCTTCGACCACCATCAGGGCGGCGAGCAGCCCGAACGCCGTCCAGAGTCGGCCCCGGTGCTGGTGCGCGGCGTTGGCGACCGACGCATGGTGGTGGTCATGACCTGCGCCCACGAAACCACCCTCCGCCGTCGGTCCGGATTTGGTCAAATGTATGCGCACATCGCTATGTATGCAAGTGTAAGGCCGACGGTCGCCCGGTGGGGGCTACCGCCGCAGGTCAGCCGATCGGGTCGATGGTGGTGAGCCGCTGAGTGGCCCGGGAGAGCGCGACGTAGAGGGTGCGCACGCCCGCGCCCGGATCCGCCCGGATCTCGCTCGGGGCGACCAGCACCACCCCGTCGTACTCCATGCCCTTGGCCTCCAGGCTGGTCACCACCTGCAGCCGCGGCGCGCCGAGCACGCCGAGCCAACCGGCGACCTCGTCGCGGCGGGGGACCGGCGTGATCACCCCGACCGTGCCCTCGACCTCGGCCAGCAGGCCGGTGGCCGCCTCCACGATCGCGGTCTCCAGCGCGGTGGGGGGCACCACCAGCTCGACCGGATCGACCCCGGTGGAGCGGACGGCTGTCGGCAGCAGCAGGTCGGGGTAGAGCCGGCGGATCTCCGCCGCTGCCACCGCGAAGATCTCCGACGAGTTGCGGTAGTTGGTGGTCAGCGTGAAATCGTGCCGCTTGCGCCGGCCCAACGCGTGGTCACGGGCCCGGTCCAGCTCCTCCGGGTCGCCGGTCCACGCGGTCTGCGCCGGATCGCCCACCACGGTCCAGGAGGCCAACCGGCCGCGCCGGCCGATCATGCGCCACTGCATCGGCGAGACATCCTGTGCCTCGTCCACCACCACGTGCGCGTACTCCCGATAGTCCGCCGGACGCTCCCGGGCCGACGCCCGGGCGGCCCGCTGCCGGTCGGCGAAGGTGCTCAGCTCGCGAACCCCGCCAGCGAGCTGGAACGGGTCGCGCCGCGCCCGGGCCGGCTGTGCCGGCTTGCCGAGCAACGCGTCCAACTCGTCCAGCAGCGCCACGTCGGCGATGGTCAGCCCGGCGTCGTCCAGGCTCTGGTACGCGGCGCTGAGCAGCCGGATCTCCGCCGTGGAGAGGATCCCGCCGGCGTACCGGTGGAGCCGGTCCGGCCGGGCCAGCCAGCCGAGTACGTGCCGGGGGTGCAGCCGCGGCCACCACGCCTTGAGGAACTCCCGGAACTCCGGCCGCTCGGCGATCTCCGCCTCGAACGCCGGCTGCTCCGGCAGTCGGAGGTTCATCCGCCGGGCCTGCGCCCAGAGCGCGGCGAAGACCCCGTCGAAACCGGCCCGGCGTACCTCGTTGCGCCGGGCGCCCCGGTGCAGCACGCGGTCCCGGATCCCGTCCAGCTCGGCCCGGTCCAGCCGCAGCAGTCCGCCCCGGTAGAGCAGCCGCAGCTCGCCCGGACCGCCCGGCACCGCGTCCCGGACCGCCCGCTCCAGCACCCGGCGCATCCGCAACGAGCCCTTCACCGAGGCCACCTCGGGCGGGTCGGTGCGGGTGGCGGTCATCCCCGGGAAGAGGGTGCCCAGCGAGTGCAGGGTCGCGGTGTCCTCACCGAGCGAGGGCAGCACCGAGGCGATGTACTCGACGAAGACCGAGGACGGGCCGACCACCAGGATGCCGCCGCCGGCGTACCGGCTGCGGTCGGAGTAGAGCAGGTACGCGGCCCGGTGCAGGGCCACCGCCGTCTTGCCGGTGCCTGGGCCGCCGGCGACGATCGTCACCCCGGAGCTGGGCGAACGGATCGCCTCGTCCTGCTCCTGCTGGATGGTCGCCACGATGTCGCGCATGCCCCGGCCGGTGGCCCGGGACAGGGTGGCCAGCAGCGCGCCGTCGCCCACCACCGTCATCCCCTCCGGGGCGGCGGTCGGGTCCAGCAGGTCGTCCTCGATCCGGGTGACCCGCTCGTTGCGGGACTGGATCGTGCGGCGGCGCACCACGCCCTGCGGCTGGGCCGGGGTGGCCTGGTAGAAGGCGGCGGCGGCCGGCGCCCGCCAGTCGACGACCAGCGTGGTGGCGTCCTCGTCGCGGATGCCGAGCCGCCCGACGTGCAGCACCTGTCGGTCCCGCAGGTCCAGCCGGCCGAAGACCAGCCCCTCGTGCTCGGCGTCCAGGGTGTGCCGCCGCTGCGCGGCGTGGAAGACCATCGCGTCGCGCTCGACCAGCGCGCCGAACGTGCCCACCCGGGCCATCCGGTAGCCGTCCCGCTCGGCGCGGACCGCCGATTGCCGTAACTCGGCCAGTCGGGCGTACACCCGGTCGAGGTGCCGTTGCTCGACGGCGATCTCCTGCTCCAGGGTGGTCTGGTCGGTCAACGCACGCTCCTTCGATGTCGCCGGCAAGCGGCGCGAACCGCGCGGGCCAACCGCAGAAGGGTACGGCCCTCGGCCAGGCCCGCCGCGCCCGAGGTGCGGGAACGTGGTCAGGCACCCGCCCCGATGACGCTCGCGTCGCTCGCGGGTGGCGACGGCTCGGCGAGCACCTGGCGCAGGACGCCGGTCAGCGCTGCGTTCACCTCGTCCGGACGTTCCATCATCAGCATGTGCCCGGCACCCGGGCAGACGGTCAACTCGGTGGCCGGCAGGACCTCGGCGATCGACTCGGCGCACGGCGGTGGGGTCAGCCGGTCCCGGTCGCCGACCAGGGCGGCCGCCGGCAGGTGGGCGAGCGCGGCGAGGGTGTCCAGCCGGTGCTGGGTGCCGATCGAGGCGCGGAACCCGCCGATCGAGCGCAGCGAGGCGCGGGCCACCGCCGAGGTCACCAACCGGATGTCGGCCGGCTCGCAGCGGTCGCCGAAGAGCATCCACCGGATGCTCGGTTGCAGAGCGCGTAGCAGCGCCCGGGGCGGTCGCCACGAGCCGCACCGGGCCAGCACTCCGGCGCCGGTCGTCTCGGCCAGCCGGATCAGCCGGGCGATCCGCGGCGAGAGCCCGTAGACGGTGTGCGTGTGCCCCTCGGCGGTGGTCGAGACAAAGACCAGGCCGGCGGTGCGGGCCGCGAAGTGCGCGGGGTGGCGGTGTGCGTACTCCATGATCGTCATGCCGCCCATCGAGTGCCCGACCAGGACGACCCGCCCGACCGGCGCCACCGCGTCGATCACCGCGGCCAGGTCGTCGCCGAGCTGGGCAAGGGTGGCCGTGGGCAGCGCCATGCAGCTGGACCGGCCGTGCCCCCGCGCGTCATAGGTGATCACCCGCACCGCGCCGCCGGCCGGCTCGGTGAGCGCGTCGACCTGGCGGTGCCAGCTGCGCCCGTCCAGTGTCCAACCGTGCAGCAGAATGGCGGTGACCTGGGCATCCGTCGGCCCCGTCGCCTCGACGTGGAGCCGCACCTCATCAGGCAGACCGACCTCGAACCGCTCCGGCATCGCCACCTCCCCAGGGCCGTCCGGTACCACGAGCACCGGGATACCCGGCGGTAACACCGGCTACCCGCCATCGCACCACGTCAATCGCGTCCGTGTGAACATTCCCGACCGCGCCCGTGGCAGCCCGGCTCGGGCCAAGCTGGACGGCATGGGGTCGTCGGGGGCAACGCCCGGCCCGCCGCTGGGCGGACCTTCCGCACAGGGGCGACAGGCCGGGGGTACGCCCCGCGCCGCGCTGGCCGAGCTGCTCGCCGGTAATCGGCGGTTCGTCAGCGGCCAGCCGGTGCACGGTCACGACGTGACAGCCGCCGCGGCTGCCGCATCCGGCGACCAGCAGCCGTACGCCGTGGTGCTCGGCTGCATCGACTCGCGGGTGCCACTGGAGGCGATCTTCGACCAGACCTTCGGTGCGATCTGCGTGATCCGCACCGGCGGGCACGTGCTCGACCGCGCGGTGTGCGGCTCGATCGAGTACGTGGTCGGCCAGCTCGGCGTACCGCTGGTGATGGTGCTCGGCCACGAACGGTGCGGCGCGGTGGAGGCCGCGGTGGACGCGCTGCGCAGCGGGGTGCGTCCCGGTGGCTCACTCGCGCACCTGGTGGACGAGATCGCCCCGGCGGTGACCGAGGCGGGGCTGAACGATCCGGCGGTGCATCCGCTGGCGATCCGCCGGCACGTCCGGCGCACGGTACAGACCCTGCGCGCCGACGACCTGCTGGTGGGGCCGGTCGCCGCCGGCCAGGTCGCCGTGGTCGGCGGGCTCTACGACCTGGCCACCGGTGAGGTCGCCCTGCTGGACCCGGCCTGAACCCCGGTCAGCTCGGCGGGGCCGGACGCGAAACCGCCCGCCGGGAACTCCCGGCGGGCGGTTTCCGATGATGCGGTGGGGGAGGGCTCAGCCCTCGAAGACGCCGGCCGCGACCAGGCGCTTCTCGGTCGCCTCCCAGCCGTCACCCGGGTGGGTCTCGGCCAGGTTGTTGATCTCCGCCCGGATCTTGGCGGCGTGGCCGGCGGCGGCCAGCACACGGATCTCCTCGACGAAAGCGTCGGAGTCGGTGCGCAGGTGCGCGGTCTTGCCGTTGGTCAGGTTCCGCACGTAGGCGTGCTTGCCGCCGTTGAGCGGGATGAGGTACTTGAACTCGCCCAGCACGCTGAGGGCGCCACCCTGGCCAGCCTGGCCGGCCCGGACGGACGCGCGCGCGGTCTTAGAGGTGTTGCTCGCCACGGAGGTACTCCTTGCAAGACGTACGGGAGGACTGGACGTCCGGGGGCTGTGTGCGGGGCGACACTGGGTCGGCCCGCGAAGGTGAAACGCGGCAGAAGCCGCCGATGGAACTGTACATGACCACGACATCATGCTGGTCGTCGCGGTGTCCTGAGGGGTAACGGAGACCACCCGTCCGGCTATTCCGACCGGCGATTTTTCCGATTCCCTGGCGCAACATCCGTCACACAAGTCATCATGTGTTGCAGCAACCACCTGGGTGGACGAGGTCGTAGGGGAAGACGCACCTCGCTCTCCGGGAGGTCACCGTGCCAACGCGTGGCGTCGTATACGTCCACTCGACCCCGCTCGCCGTGTGCTCGCACGTCGAGTGGGCGATCGCGCGCGTCCTAGCCGCGCCGGTCAACCTGCAGTGGACGGCTCAGCCCGTCGACCCCGGCGTACGCCGGGCGGAATGCGGGTGGACCGGTCGTCCGGGGACGGGCGCCGAGCTGGCTGCTGCCCTTCGGCAGTGGCCCATGATCCGTTTCGAGGTGACCGAGGAACCGAGTCCCGGCGCCGACGGCGAGCGCTTTATGTACGTGCCGGCACGCGGCCTGTTCCGGGCCACCGTCGGTGCGGCCGGCGACATCCAGCTCGGCGAGGACCGGCTGCGGGCACTGATGACCGGCGCCCGCGCCCCGGAGGCGCTGGCGCACGCCCTCGACAAGGCGCTCGGCACCGCGTGGGACGCTGACCTGGAGCCCTACCGGTACGCCGGCGACGGCGCCCCGGTGACCTTGCTCACCCGGGTCGGCTGACCCGGCAGCCCCCGACCCGGCCACCTGCCCGCACGTCGTCGGGGCGGTGACGCGGGGCGGCTGGCCAGTAAGGTCAAGTTGCCCCGATAAGGGTGAACTGGTGGGATGGGCGACGTGTCGATTCGCCCGCGCCGCGCAAGCGTCGCCGTCGCCGCCCTGACCGCCCTTCTCGTCTCCGGCTGCTCGGGTTCGCCGGACCGTCCCGCCCCGACGCCCGGCCCGGGCGGTACGTCCGCCGGCCCGAGCGCTCCCGGCGCGACACCGACCGGTGACCCGGCCGACCCGGCCGTGCGGGCCGCCGCGCTGGTCGCCACGCTGCCCGACGAGGATCTGGTCGGCCAGGTGCTGATGCCGTACGCCTACGGCGACTCGGCGACGAAGGTCTCACCCGGCTCGGCGGCCGGCAACCGGGCGCTGGCCGGGGTCGACACCCCAGCCGAGATGATCGCCAAGTACCGGCTGGGCGGGCTGATCCTGGTCGGGTTCAGCGCCGACGACCCGACCAAGGGCAACCAGGAGACCAGCAACGTCGACAACCCGAAGCAGGTGCACGAGCTGACCGGCGGGCTGCGCGCCGCCGCCGGCCGGCTCGCCGCCGGCCCGGCGCCCTTCCTGATCGGCACCGACCAGGAGTACGGCGTTGTCACCCGGGTCACCGACGGGGTCACCGTGCTGCCCAGCGCCCTCGCGGCCGGGGCGGCCGGCAACCCGGCGCTCACCGAGGCCGCGTGGCGGGCCGCCGGCACCGAGCTGGCCGCCATGGGGATCAACGTCGACTTCGCTCCGGTGGCCGACGTGCTGGCCACCCGCAGCGCGGTGATCGGCTCCCGGTCGTACGGCGCGGACCCGAAGCAGGCCGCCGCACAGGTCGGGGGCGCAGTCCGTGGCCTGCAGGCGGCCGGGGTCGCGGCCACCTTGAAGCACTTCCCGGGACACGGCCACAGCGCCGACGACTCGCACCAGGACCTGCCGGTGCTCAGCCAGTCCGCGGCTGCGCTGCAGAGCGGCGCGTGGCCGCCGTTCACCGCCGGGATCGACGCCGGGGCGATGGCGGTGATGTCCGGCCACCTGGACGCGCGGGCCATCGACCCGGGCACCCCGGCGACCTTCTCGCACAAGCTGCTCACCGACGTGCTGCGTGGTCAGCTCGGCTTCAAGGGTGTGGTGATCACCGACGGCATGAACATGCCGCCGGCGAAGCGCTGGGCACCCGGCGAGGCCGCCGTCCGGGCGCTGAACGCCGGCAACGACCTGATCCTGATGACCCCGAACGTCGGTCAGGCGTACGACGGGCTGCTCGCCGCGCTGCGCGGCGGGTCGCTGGCCCGGCCCCGGCTGGTCGAGGCGGTCACCCGGGTGCTGACCATGAAGTTCCGGCTGGCGGCGCTCCCGCCCGCGCAGATGTCCACGCTCAACGCCCCGGCGCACCGCGCGGCGGCGGACGCGCTGGCCGCTGGCGCAGTCACCGTGCTAAAGGGCGCCTGCGGTGGCGCGGTGCGCGGACCGGTCACCGTCACCTCGTCCGGCGGCCGGGACGGCACCCGGGCCGCGCTCACCGCCGCGCTGACCGCCGCCGGGGTGCAGGTCAAGCCCAGCGGCGGCACGGTGGTGCACCTGGTCGGCTACGGCGACGGCACCGGCGACCTGCGCGCCGACGCCGCGGTCACCGTGGCCATGGACACCCCGTACGTCCTGGCCACGGCGGCGTCGCCGACACTGCTGGCCACGTACTCCTCCAGCCGGGCGTCGATGACCGCGCTGGCCGCCGTGCTGGCCGGCAAGGCCCGCCCCGGCGGCCGGTCCCCGGTGGCCGTACCCGGGCTGCCCGCCACCACCTGCGCGGCCTGACCTGACCCGAGCCCGTCGGAGCCGGCCGCGGCCGACCTGGGCCGGGTCCGTCGGAGCCGGCCGCGGCTCAGGGCGGGGAAATGGCCTCGCGCCGAACGGCACCGGCCTGGGAGCCTCGGTGCCATGGCAACGGCACAGGGCTTCCGATACGACCAGCGTCCCGACGGCACGGTGGTGATCACGCACCACGGGCGGGTGGCCACCACGCTGCGCGGCGGCCGGGCGGCGGAGTTCCTCGCCGAGGTGGACGACGACCCGCAGCTGGTGATGGCCCGCTGGACCGGCAACTACCGCCGGGGCAACGAGCGCACCGCCAAACAGCACCCCCGCAACCGGGCCTGAACGTCAGAAAGGGCCCCTTCACAAGAAGGGGCCCTTTCGCACACCGCTACAGCGGGATGTTGCCGTGCGCACCGCGGGCGGCCGGAGCGGCGGCCAGCGCCTCGGCGATCCGCCGGCGGGTCTCCGCCGGCTTGATCACGTCGTCCACCACGCCGATCTCCAGCGCCCGGTTGACCCCGCCCGCCGTGCGGGTCTGCTCCTCGATCAGCTGCGCGCGCAGCGTCTCCCGCTCCTCCGCCGGAGCGGCCGCCAGCTTCTTGCGGTACAGGATGTTGACCGCCGCGCTGGCACCCATCACCGCGACCTCCGCGTTCGGCCAGGCGAAGACCGCGGTGGCACCCAGCGAGCGGGAGTTCATCGCGATGTACGCGCCGCCGTACGCCTTGCGGGTCACCAGGGTCACCCGCGGCACCACCGCCTCGGCGAACGCGTGCAGCAGCTTCGCACCGCGCCGGACCACGCCGTCCCACTCCTGGCCGAGGCCGGGCAGGTAGCCGGGCACGTCGACCAGCACGATCAGCGGCACGCCCAGCGCATCGCACATCCGCACGAACCGGGCCGCCTTCTCCGCGCTGGACGCGTCCAGGCAACCACCCAGGCGCAGCGGGTTGTTGGCGATCACGCCGACCGTCCGGCCGCCGAACCGGCCCAGCGTCGTCACCACGTTCGGCGCCCACTTGGCGTGCAGCTCCACACCAGGGGCGTCGAGCAGCGCCTTGACCACCGGCTTGACGTCGTACGCCCGGTTGGTCTCGGCCGGCATCTTGGCCGCCAGGTCGTGCCCGTCGGCGTCGGTGGCCGGCACGTCGTCGGGGGAGAGCCGGCCCTGGTGGCCGAGCAGCGCGGCGAGCTTGCGCGACTCGGTCATCGCCGCCTCGTCGTCGGCGCAGGTCACGTGCACCACCCCGGAGCGCCGGCCGTGCGGCTCGGGGCCGCCCAGGCGCTCCATGTCGACCTGCTCGCCGGTGACGCTGCGGACCACCTCGGGCCCGGTCACGAAGATCCGCCCGGCGCCGCTCATCACCACGATGTCGGTCAGCGCCGGCCCGTACGCCGCACCACCCGCCGCCGGCCCGAGCACCACGGAGATCTGCGGCACCCGGCCCGACGCGCGGACCATGGCCGCGAAGACCTGCCCCACCGCGTCGAGCGCGACCACGCCCTCGGCCAGCCGCGCACCACCGGAGTGCCAGAGGCCCAGCACCGGCACCCGCTCCCGGACGGCGGTGTCGATCGCGTCGACGACGTGCCGGCACCCGTCGGTGCCCATCGCGCCGCCCATCCGGGTGGCGTCGGTGGCGTACGCGATGGCCGGCGTGCCCTCGATCTCACCTCGCGCCCAGAGCACCCCGGAACTGTCCCGGGATGCCAGCAGGCGCAGCGAGCCGGCGTCGAACAGGGCCCGGAGCCGGACTTCGGGATCCCGGTAGTCCACGATGGATGTGTCCGCACCGACGGCGGTGGTGGTCACGTCAGCCTCCAAGGCTGTGGGTTTCAGGCCCGCGTGAAGACGAGAGCCACGTTGTGGCCGCCGAAGCCGAACGCGTTGTTCAACGCGGCGGGGATCTCCATGTGGCGCGCCTTCTGGGCGGCCACCTCCAGGGTGAGGCCATCCTCCGGGTCGTCGAGGTTGATCGTCGGAGGAACGACACCGTCGCGGATGGCGAGGATCGTGGCGATCGACTCCAGCGCGCCGGCCGCACCGAGCAGGTGACCGGTCATCGACTTGGTCGCGGCAAGCACCGGGTGATCGCCGAGCGCCTTGTGCAGCGCACCGATCTCCAGCATGTCGCCGACCGGGGTCGAGGTGGCGTGCGCGTTGACGTGCACGATGTCCCGCTTGGCCACGTCCGCGTCCGCGATCGCCTTCGCGATGGCCCGGACGGCGCCCTCGCCCTCGGCGTGCGGCTGCACGATGTCGTACGCGTCGGAGGTGATCCCCGCACCGGCGAGGCGCGCGTACACCCGGGCGCCCCGGGCGGCGGCGTGCTCGGCCCGCTCCAGCACCACGATGCCGGCGCCCTCGCCGAGGACGAAGCCATCGCGGCCCTTGTCCCACGGGCGGGAGGCCCGCTCCGGGTCGTCGTTGCGGGTCGACATGGCCCGCATCGAGCTGAACCCGGCGATCGGCAGCGGGTGGATGACCGCCTCGGTGCCGCCGGCCACCACCACGTCGGCCCGGCCGGCGCGGATGATGTCCAGGCCGAGCGCGATGGCCTCGGCGCCGGTGGCGCAGGCGCTGGCCACCGAGTGCACGCCGGCCTTGGCGCCCAGTTCCAGCCCGACCCAGGCGGCCGGACCGTTCGGCATCAGCATCGGGATGGTGTGCGGGGAGACCCGCCGCGGCCCGGATGCCTCCAGGATGTCGTCCTGGGCGAGCAGGGTGGTGGCGCCGCCGATGCCGGAACCGACGCTGACGGCCAGCCGCTCCCCGTCGAGGCCGGAGTCGGCCAGGCCGGCATCCGCCCAGGCCTGCTGCGCGGCGATGATGGCGATCGCCTCCGAGCGGTCCAGCCGGCGCAGCCGGACCCGGTCCAGCACCTCGGACGGATCCACGGCCAGCTGGGCGGCGATCCGGACCGGCAGTTGCGCGGCCCACTCCTGGGTGAGGGCACTCACCCCGGAGCGGCCGGCGAGCATTGCGTCCCAGGTCGACGCGACGTCCCCGCCGAGCGGGGTCGTCGCGCCGAGCCCGGTGACGACGACGTCAGGACGACTCATGATCAGGACTGCGCCTCGATGTAGCTGACCGCGTCTCCGACGGTCTTGAGGTTCTGCACCTCGTTGTCCGGGATCTTGACGCCGAACTTCTCCTCGGCCGCCACCACGACCTCCACCATGGAGAGCGAGTCGACATCGAGGTCGTCGGTGAAGGACTTCCCCTCGGCCACGTCGTCCGGGTTCACCCCGGCAACCTCTTCGAGGATCTCGGCGAGGCCGGTGGTGATCTCGTCACGGGTCATTGCGGTTGGTTCCTTTCATCGGGGGTTCTCCAGCGGCCGGCGTCGCCAGCCGCCACTCCTCGGCGCGTACGCGCCGGAGGGGGTCTTCAGGGGCAGCGGACGACCTGACCGGCGTAGGTCAGGCCACCGCCGAAGCCGAACAGCAGCACCGGTGCGCCCGAGGGCACCTCCCGCCGCTCGACCAGCTTGGACAGGGCCAGCGGCACGCTCGCCGCCGAGGTGTTGCCGGACTCGACGATGTCCTTCGCGATGATCGCGTTGGGAATGTTGAGCCGCTTGGCGATGCCGTCGATGATCCGGCCGTTGGCCTGGTGCGGCACGAACGCGGCCAGCTCCGACGGGTCGACCCCGGCCCGCTCGCACGCCTGCAGGGCCAGCGGCGCCAGCGCGGTGGTGGCCCAGCGGAACACGGCCTGCCCCTCCTGCTGGATGTACGGCCGCCAGCCCTCGATGCGGACCGCGTCGCTCTTCTCCGGCACCGAACCCCAGATCACCGGACCGATCCCGGCCGGCTCGTCGTCGGCGGTCGCAGTGACCACCGCCGCGCCGGCGCCGTCAGCGAAGATGATGCAGGTGGATCGGTCGGTCCAGTCGGTGAAGTCGGAGAGCTTCTCGGCGCCGATGACGATCGCGTTGCGCGATGCCCCGGCCCGGATGGCGTGGTCGACGGTGCCCAGCGCGTAGCCGAAGCCCGAGCAGGCGGTGTTGACGTCGTACGCGCCCGGCGCGGTGATGCCCAGCTTGGCGGCGACCCGGCAGGCCACGTTGGGGCTGCGGTCGACCGAGGAGCAGGTGGCGACCACGACGAGGTCGATGTCGGCGGCGGTCAGGCCGGAGTTGGCCAGCGCCTTGCCGGCGGCGGCGGTGGCCATGTCGGCCACCGTCTCACTGTCGGCGATCCGCCGGGTGACGATGCCGACCCGGTCCCGGATCCACTCGTCGTTGGTGTCCACGAGTTGGGCGATCTCGTCGTTGGTCACCACCCGGGAGGGCTGGTAGTGCCCCATCGAGACGATGCGACTGCCAGTCATGAGTGTCCTCCGATGCGGGCGAGCGGTTGGCCCGGCGCGACCGGGTCGTCGTGGTGGGCGAGCCATTCGGTGAGGACGCCGCCCTGGTGCGCGGCCACCTCGACCGGCCCCTGGCGGGTGCCGACGTGCCCGATGACCTGGCCGACGCGGATCGTCTCACCCTCGGTCAGGTCATCGGCCGGGGCGAAGGTGCCGGCCGACGGTGCCACCACCACGCGGAACTGCATGGTGGGCTCGTGGCTGGGCGCCATGCCGTGCCGGGCGATCAGGTCGCGCGCGGCCGGCAGGTCGTCCGGGGTGTTCAGGGTGACGATCTCCGGGGCGCCGTCGCCCTTCAGCTCTCGCTTGACCAGCCCGGCGAGCGTGCCGGCCGGGGGCAGCTCGATCACGCCGGTCACCCCGAGGTCGGCCAGCGTGCGCATGCACAGATCCCAGCGCACCGGGGCGGTGACCTGGCGGACCAGGCGCTGCACCATGTCCCGGCCGTGGTTGACGGCAGCGCCGTCAAGGTTCGACAGCAGGATCCGGGCCGGGTCGGCCGGGGTGATCCCGGCGGCGACGGCGGCCAGCGCGGTCTCGGCCGGGGCCATGTACGGGGTGTGGAACGCGCCGGCCACCTGAAGCCGGATGATCCGGGTCTTCGCCGGCGGATCGGCGGCGAGCTTGTCCAGCCCGTCCAGCGCACCGGCGGCGACGATCTGCCCGGCGCCGTTGCGGTTGGCCGGGTGCAGCCCGTTTGCGGCGATCGCGGCGAGCACCTCGTCCGGGTCGCCGCCGAGGACGGCCGCCATCCCGGTCGGTTCGAGTGCGCACGCGGCAGCCATCTCCCGGCCGCGCACGCCGGCGAGGGTGATCGCGGCCTCGGCCGGCAGCACTCCGGCCAGCGCGGCGGCGCCCAGCTCGCCGACGCTGTGCCCGGCGGTGAGCGTCACGTCGTACAGCGGGAGGTGCTCGGCGGCGAGGAGGGCCGCGGCGACCAGCAGTGGCTGGGTGCGGGCGGTGTCCTTGATCTCGTCGGCGTCGGCGGCGGTGCCGAGGTGCAGCAGGTCGACCCCGGCCAACGCTGACCACCAGCGCAGGCGCGCCTCGGTGCCGGTCAGGTCGAGCCAGGGGGTCAGGAAGCCGGGTTTCTGAGAACCCTGGCCGGGACTAAGTACGGCGAGCACGCCTATGACTCTCCTGGATACGCGTGGGTAACGCTGTGCCGGCCCCGACCAAACCGCACTAGGACCTTTGGAGGGTTCCTACAAAGATCGGCGGTGGTCGTCGCCGGTTTGGGCGGATTTCCGGACGGCCGGGGTCAATGTCTGGGTCGGGACGGGCGAGGTTACCGAGACCACCGGATCCAGCCGGCCGACGGTCAGCGCCACCTGGAGGGTGAACGCGTCCCGGGGAGCCAGCGGCGAGAAGCTGGTCACGTCGGCGATCCGGCGCAGCCGGTACCGCACCGTGTTCGGGTGCACGAACAGCGCACGGGCGGCGCTCTCCAACGTGCCACCGGCAGCCAGGAACGCGTCCAGGGTCTCCAGCAGCTCGCCACCGGCGCGCACCAGCGTCGCGTACACGTCGTGCCGCAACCGGCGGCGGGCCTCAGCGTCGCCGGCGAGCGCCCGCTCCGGCAACAGCTCCGCGGCCAGCACGGGCCGGGGAGCGGTCGGCCACGCCGGCGCCGCCCGGAAGCCGGACAGCGCGGCCCGCGCCGACTCCGTGGCCTCGTCCAAACTGGGTACGGCCGGACCGACCACCACGGGGCCGTCGCCGAACGCGCTCAGCAGCTTGCCGGTGGCGGCCAGCGGGTCCGCCGCGCCGCCCAGCACGATCACCAGCCGGTCGCCGTGCACCCCGCCGATCACCTCCACGCCGATCCGGCGGGCCAGCCGGTAGACCACGTGCAGCACGGCGGAGACATCGCCACCGGGGGAGCGGCCCACCGCCACCGCGACCGGCGGCGCGTCCGCCCAACCCAGTGCGGCGGCCCGGCTGGCCAGCACGTCCGGCGAGTCACCGCGCAGCAGCGCGTCGACCAGCAGCGCCTGCAACCGGGCGTCCCACGCGCCGCGTGACTCGGCCGCCCGCGCGTACACCCGGGCCGCGGCGAACGCGATCTCCCGGGAGAAGCGCAGCACCGCCTCGCGCAGTTGGTGCTCCTCGCCCTCGGCGGCCAGGTGTGACACCTGCTCCTCGACCACGTCGATGGTCACCTTGATCAGCGCCACGGTCTGCTGAAGGGTGATCGAACGGGCCAGCGCCTGCGGGGCGGCGGCGAACACCTCGTCGGAGACCTCCTGGGTGCTGTCCGCCGTGCCGCCGCCCTCGCGCAGCCACTGCACCAGCGACTGAGCGCCGGCCTGGGCCACCAACATCACCCAGGAGCGCTGGTCGGCCGGCAGGGCGCGGAACCAGGGCAGCGTCTCGTCCATGCGGGCGACGCTGGCAGTGGCCAGCGACCCCGCTGCCCGCTCGATCCGGCGCAGCGTGGCCGTCAGCTCCCCACCGCCCGGCGTACTCCCCACACCACCAGCCTGGCACGTCCTGACCTGGATCTTCACGCCGGGCTGGCTGGTCCGGGCTCAGGATGGCGGGGCAGGGGCGGGCAGGCCCAGCTCCTGGGCCAGGATCGCGGCCTGCACCCGGCTGCGCAGATCCAGCTTCGCCAGGATCCGGCTCACGTGTGTCTTGGTGGTGCTCTCCGCCATCACGAGCCGGTCGGCGATCTGCTGGTTGGACAGGCCCAGGCCGAGGCAGGCCAGCACGTCGCGTTCGCGCGGGGTGAGCGTTTCCAGCGCCGCCCGGGTGGCCGCCGACGCGCCCGGCGCGGTGGCCGCGAAGGCCGCGATCAACCGGCGGGTCACCGCGGGGGCGATGAACCCGTCACCGCGCGCCACCGTCCGCACCGCCGCGACGAGCCCCGGGGCGTCGGTGTCCTTGAGTAGGAAACCGGCCGCGCCAGCGCGCAGCGCGCCGAAGACGTACTCGTCCAGGTCGAAGGTGGTGAGCACCAGCACGTCGGCGAGCTCCTCGGCCACGATCGCCCGGGTGGCGGAGATCCCGTCCCGGAGCGGCATCTGGATGTCGAGCACCGCCACGTCGGGGCGCAGCTCCCGGCACAGCCGGACCGCCTCGTCGCCGTCGCCCGCCTCGCCGACCACCTCGACGCCCGGCGCGCCGGCCAGGATCAGCCTCAGCCCGGCCCGTACCGCCGGCTGGTCGTCCGCCAGCACCACCCGTACCGATGGCTCCGCAGCGCCGACGCCTGCCGGTTCCCGGGCCGACGCGGTCATCCGTCCTCCCGGGTGGGCAGCGCCGCCCGGACCTGCCAGCGGCCGTCGTGCGGTCCGGCGCTGAACCGGCCCGCCAGCAGCGTGGCGCGCTCCCGCATGCCGATCAGCCCGGCCCCGGCGCCGGGCAGCCCGGCCCCGCCCCGGCGGACCGGGTTCTCCACCGTCAGCACCACCTCCGCCGGCCGGTACGCGATGGTCAGCTCCGCCTCGCCCGCGCCGTGCTTGAGCGCGTTGGTCAGCGACTCCTGCACGATCCGGTACGCCGCGAGATCCACCCCCACCGGCAGCGGGCCTGGCGTGCCGTCAGTGCGGACCCGCACCGCGAGGCCGGCGGCCCGGATCCGCTCGACCAGCCGGTCCGCCTCGGCGAGCCGCGCGGTGACCGCCTCCGGCAGCGCGCCGCCGTCGGCCCCCGGCGCCCGGCCGCCGCCGGAGCCCGGCTCCCGCAGCAGCTCGATCATCTGCCGCATCTCCGCCAGGCCCTGCACGCTGCTCTCCCGGATCACCCGCAACGCCGACTCGACCTGGCCGCGGTCCAACCCCTTCACCGACAGCACGGCGGTGGCGTGGATGGCAACCGCGCTGAGGTGGTTGGCGACCAGGTCGTGCAGCTCCCGGGCCATCCGGGCCCGCTCGGCGCTGACCGCCTGCCAGCGGTCCAACTCGACCAGGCGGGCGGTCTGCTCGGCCCGGGCCCGCTCGGCGGCGGCCTGGTCGCGGTACTGCCGCACGCTGACCCCGGTCAGCACCGGCAGCAGGCCGGCGAGCACCACCGGCACCCCGACGGCGACCCCACGCCACTGGTCGAAGATGAGCACGCCGACCACCGCGCCGACCAGACTCAGCCCGATGGTCACCCGCAGCAGCCACCGCCACAGCCGTGGCGGGCCGTACACGCAGGCGTCGTAGAGCACCTGGGTGTAGATCAGGATCGTCCCCAGCGAGCCGCCGAGCGCGATGTCCGCGACCAGCGCCCCGGTGCCGACGGCCAGGCTGGTGCGCGGGGCGACGCGGCGCAGGCCCACGGCCACGCACATCGCCAGCAGCGGCGGCAGGTACAGCGCGGGCGGCACCTCCGGGTGCGGACGGATCTGCGGTTGCCAACCGAGGGCCCACAGCACCAGGCCGCCGGCCAGCGACGCGCCGGCCAGGGTGAGGTCCCGGCCGCGGGTGCCGGAGCCGAGCCACGGTGGCGGTCGCATGCCCCCGATCCCACCACAGCCGCCGACCGTCGGGCTCCGCCCCCGGGACGACCTGGCCGGCCCCGGCATGCGCCTAAAGGGGTACGCCCACCACGCGCCGATCCGGCCAGAATGATCATCATGACTCCCGCAGAGACCACAGCCGCACTCGCCCGAGAGATCGACAGCACCTGCCGGCTGACCGGACAGTTCGTGCTCCGCTCCGGGCGGACCGCCGACGAGTACTTCGACAAGTACCGGTTCGAGGCGGATCCCCGCCTGCTGGACCGGGTGGCCGCCCACGTCGCGCCCCTGGTCCCGACCAGCACCGAGGTGCTGGCTGGACTGGAGCTGGGCGGGATCCCGGTGGTGACCGCGCTCGGCCGGCACACCGGGCTGCCCTGCGCCTTCGTCCGGAAGACCGCCAAGCCGTACGGCACGGCCCGGCTGGCCGAGGGGGCGGAGCTGGCCGGCCGACAGGTGCTGGTGGTCGAGGACGTGGTCACCTCCGGTGGGCAGGTGGTCAGCTCCACCGGGCAGCTGCGCGAGCTGGGCGCCCGGGTCGATCACGCGCTCTGCGTGATCGACCGCGCGGAGGGTGGCGCTGCCCTGCTGGCCGAGCACCGCGTAGCGCTGCGGGCACTGTTCACCCGCGCCGACCTGGAGGCCCACCGGACCCGTTGACCCGCTCCGGCGGTGCCGCCCGCACCGACCGTCAACGGCGGCGGGTCCACCGAAGGACGGACCCGGATCTCCTCTTCCACGTCGAGGCTCGGACCCCGCCGAGCGGCGACGCTGGGTGACGGAACGGGGAGGTCGACGTGTTGGTCGCGGTGATCATCGGATGTGAGATCGGGTTCTGGGTGGTGCTCGCCGCCGGGCTGGTGGCCCGCTACCCGCTGCGCAGGCCACGGCTGGGCGCGGCGCTGCTGGTCTGCGTACCCCTGGTGGACCTGGCGTTGCTCGCCGCGACGGTGATCGACCTGCGCCGCGGCGCGACCGCCGGCTTCAGTCATGGTCTTGCCGCCGCCTACCTGGGCTTCTCGGTGGCCTTCGGCCACTCGATGGTGCGTTGGGCGGACCAACGCTTCGCCCACCGGTTCGCCGGCGGTCCGCCACCGGTCCGGCCGCCCCGCCACGGCTGGGCGCGGACCCGTTACGAGTGGCGTGAGTGGGCCAAGGCGCTGCTCGGCTGGGCCATCGCCTGCGGTCTGCTCGGCGCCGCGATCCTCTGGGTGAACGACGCGGAAAGGACCCGCGAACTGGTGGGCTGGATTCAGAGGCTCACCGTCGCCATCGTGATCTGGCTGGTCGCCTTCCCGGTCTGGGAGACCCTGTTCCCGCGCCGCCCGAAGCGCTGACCCCGGGGTACGCCGTGCACGACCCGTCGGTCCCGGCCAGTACGGTGTCAGGGCACGTCGGGGGAGCACCCGGGGGTGAGTGCGAGCGTGAGGAGACCGGGGATGGCGCACGGGGAGGCCGATCACGGCTGCGCCCAGGGCGAGCCCTGCCGGCCGGGGCACGACCCGCAGTCGGCTGCCAAGCACCGTCGGCCGGTCGGTGGCGTGCCGCCCCATCCGGCGGAGCCGCTCGCCGCTCGGCCCGACGAGGAGATCTCGCTCCCGCGCCAGCGGTCCGGCGAGCCGGCGGCCCTCGGCGAGCCGGAGCCCGACATCGCCGCTGGTTGCCTCAGCGACCTGCCCGGCTGGGCGGGCGCGCACCGGCACGGCCCGGTCCGGCCACGGCAGCGGGCCACCCGCCGGGAGCGCCCGCCGCGCCGTTGGTGCTGACCACCCGGCCGTGCGGCGGCGGCCAGCCGTGACACGGTCCCGCTGGGGCGGGCCCGCGGACGCGCGCCGCCTTGTCGAGGCGGGCCACGCCGGGGCAAGCTGACGCTGGAGGTCCGACCGGCAGTGCGCGGGCCCGGCGGTGGGTCAGCGGGTGCGGCGGCGGATCAGCAGCGCGATCCCGGCGAGGCCGACCGTGATGGTCAACATCACCGCGACGTTGAGCAGCAGCAGTCGCTGCAACTCGCCGAGCGCCTCGTCGAGGTCCTTGGCCGGGTCGAGAGTGTCCTCCGGGAGCACCCGCTCGCCGCCACCGACGCCGCCACTGACCGTGTCGAACTGCCGCTCCAGAGGCACCCCGGCGGTGCGCAGCGTCTCGGACATGCTGAGCCGGCCGAGGAACCAACCGGCGCTGGTCTTGCGCCCGTCCGGCTGCTTCGCCGGCCGGTGGATGCGCGGGCCGCCGACGGCCTTGGGGTAGAGGTCGTAGGTCTGCTTCGGCGTCTCCCCGACGAGCACCACGACGGTGTACTTCGGACCGAGGTTGGCCGCCTTCGGCCCGGTCGGCTGGCCGGTGCGACCGAGGAAGTTGACCTGGTCGATGACCGCCACCACGTGCGTGGGCTGCGTGTCCGCGCGCAGCCGCAGCGGCTCGGACAGCCCCACGCCGGTGATGTCCACCCCGGCCGGTGCCGGCTTCGGTGCCGCCGTTGCCGGACCGGCGGTGCCGAGCGACAGGAGTGCCGCCGTCAGCGTGCCGGTCAGCACGGCGGCCCCGCGCCTCATCTGTCGGACCATCCCGCCTCCTCGCCCCGTTCGGTGGATGGCTTCGCCGTGACGTCCGGATCGATTGGTCGGTGGCGGGACCGACCGGGCGGTCGGAGCCACTCTCACAGAGTCGCAGAACGTCGATGATTTACAGCTTGTGGAACAGTAATTGGAACTATCTGCGATCTCTGCTCGACTAATGAGGAGCTGTTTGATCAGCGGGCGGATCGTACCCTTACGGAGGGGTTCATGGGGGGCAGGGTTACACGTTTGGCGCGGGTCGTGCCAGTGGTGCTCGGCGTGGCGTTCGGTGTGTCGTTGCTGGTTCCGGCGACGCCGGCGGCTGCGCACAACTCACTGACGGGCAGCGACCCGCGCGACGGTGCCCGGGTGGCCACCGCGCCCACCCGGATCGAGCTCCGTTTCCTGGCCAAGCCGGCCCCGGCCACGACGAAGATCACAGTAACCGGACCGGACAATGTGGTCGCTGGCGGCCCGCCGGTCTTCGACGGCAGCCGGGTGCGTGTGCCGTTCCGGCCCGGTGCCGCAGGGCTCTACATCGTCGATTACCAGGTCGCCTCCGGTGACGGGCATCCGGTGAAGGGCGAGGTGCGGTTCACCCTCACCACCGGCACGGCCGCCGACCCGTCCGCGCCCGCCGGTGGCATCGCACCGACCGCCGCGGCGGCGGGTCCGACCGCAGAGGTGGCGCCCTCGGGGACGCCCGCCGCCACCGCGACCGTCGGCGCGACTCCGGCGGGCACCCCGGTGCCGACCGCGCAGGAGAGCAGCCAGCTGCGCGGCTGGCTGTGGACGGTCGCGGCGGCTCTGCTGGTGGGCGCGTTCGTCGTCGGGTTGCAGCGGCGGTACCGAGCCCGGCGCCGCTGACGGACGGCGAACACCACGCGCGGCTGGCCGGCCGGGCACCAGCCTGGCTGGCCGACGGTCAGACCAGGCGGAGCCGGGCGGCGCGCATCCGGGTCAGGGCGCGCTCGCGACCGAGCACCTCCAGCGACTCGAACAGCGGCAGGCCCACGGTGCGACCGGTGACCGCGACCCGGACCGGCGCCTGCGTCTTGCCGAGCTTGAGGCCGCGCTCGGCGCCGACCGCCTCCAGCGTCGACTTCAGCGACTCGGCGTCCCAGGACTCCAGCGCGTCGAACGCCACGATGGCGGCGTCCAGCAGTTCGGCCGAGCCGTCCTTCATGGTCTTGGCCCAGGCGGCCTCGTCGATCAACGGTGACGCCAGGAACAGGAAGTCGACGTTCGGCACGATCTCGCTGAGCACCGTGATCCGGGTCTGGGCCAGCGGCGCCACGGCAGCGAACGCCTCGGCGTCGAACTCCTCGGGCTGCCACGGCGGCGGCGCGATGGTCCCGGTGCCGGTCAGCCACGGCTGACAGGCGTCGATGAACTCGGCCACCGGCAGCGCACGGATGTAGTCGCCGTTGAACGCGCGCAGCTTCTTCTCGTCGAAGAACGCCGAGGAGGCGTTGACGTCCTCCAGCCGGAACTCGTCCTCGATCACCGACCAGGGGACGATCTCCCGGTCCCCGGAGGGCGCCCAGCCGAGCAGCATCAGGTAGTTGCGCATCGCGTCGGCGAGGTAGCCCTCGTCCCGGTACGCCTCCAGGGCGACCTTGTCGCGGCGCTTGGAGAGCTTCTGCCGCTTCTCGTTGACCACCACCGGCACGTGTGCCCAGATCGGCGGCTTGACCCCGAGGGCGTCCCAGAGCAGCTGCTGCTTGGGAGCGTTGGGCAGGTGCTCCTCGGCCCGGATCACGTGGGTGATCCCCATGGTCATGTCGTCGACGACGTTGGCCAGCAGGAAGACTGGTGAACCGTCGCCCCGGGCGATGACGAAGTCCTCGATCAGGCGGTTCTCGAAGGTGGGCTCGCCGCGGATCAGGTCGACCACCACGGTCGCGCCCTCGTCGGGCGTACGGAAGCGCAGCGCCCGCCCCTCACCCGGGCCGAGGCCGAGGTCGCGGTGGTAGCCGTCGTAGCCCTGGTACTGCGAGCCGGTGCGGGCCTGCACGTCCTCGCGGGTGCAGTCGCAGTAGTACGCGCGGCCCGAGTCGTAGAGCCGGGCGGCGGCGGCCCGGTGCTCGCCAGCGTTCTGCGACTGGAAGTACGGCCCCTCGTAGCTGCCGCGGGAGATGCCGATCCAGTCCAGCGCGGAGAGGATGCCCTCGGTCCATTCGGGCTTGTTGCGGGCCACGTCGGTGTCCTCGACGCGCAGCACGAACACCCCGCCCTGCTGCTTGGCGTAGATCCAGTTCTGCAGCGCCGAGCGGGCGCCGCCGACATGGAACATACCGGTCGGGGAGGGGGCGAAGCGCACACGTACCGTCACGTGCCCCAGCCTACGGCGGTCGGCGACCGCTTTTCGCCACGGCCCCCTCTCACGGGACTGAGCGGATCTTGACGACCAGGGCGCTGCCGACCAGGGTGACCGCGGCGGTGACCGCGTAGAGCGTCGGATAGCCGCCCAGGTGGACCACGAGCGGGGCGGAGAGCGCCGGGCCGAGCACCTGCGGCGCCGAGTTGGCGATGTTGATCACGCCGAGGTCCTTGGCCCGGTCGGTGGCCCGGGGCAGCACCTGGGTGATCAGCGCGGCGTCCACCGCGAGGTAGACGCCGTACCCGGCGCCGAGCAACAGCGCCGCGACGATCGCCATCGGCCAGACCGGCGCGACCGCGAGCAGCAGCGCTGCCACCGCCATGATCAGCCCGGACACGATCACGTAGATCTTGCGCCGCCCGGAGCGGTCCGACAGCCGGCCGGCGACCACCGCGGTCAGCATCATGCCGAGCGTGTAGAGCAGGATCAGCACGAGCAGGCCACCCTCGGGGTCGGGGTGGCGCACCCCGTCGGTGAGGAAGTACAGCAGGTAGAGGGTGCCCAGCGCGTTGCCGAGCTGGACCAGGAACCGGGTGATCCAGGCCCAGGCGAAGTCCGGGTGCCGGCGCGGGTTGATCCACATCGAGGTCAGCAGCGCCCGCACCCGCAGCACCGGCCGGTGCGCGCGGGGCAGCGGGTCGTCGGTGGTGAACAGCGCGAACGGCAGCGACAGCAGCAGGATGGCCACCGCGATGGCCAGGTAGCCGGCGGCGTTGCCGGTGACGACGGCGGTGACCAGCACCGCGCCGAGCACCAGCCCGAGCGCCTGCGGGATGCCCACCCAGCCGGAGACCCCGCCGCGCTGCACCACCGGCACCCGGTCCGGGATGGCCGCGGTGAGGCTGGCCAGCATCGCGTTGAAGCAGACCTGTGCGGCGACCCAGGCGAGGGCGACACCCAGGATGGTCCGCTGCTGGGCCAGCAGCATCAGGGCCGCCGCGCCGACCAGTGCGCCGCCGGCGGTCCAGACGTGCCGGCGGCCGAACTCCCGGCCGGCCACCCGCAGGCAGGTCCGGTCGGAGAGCGCGCCCGCGAGGGGGTTGGCCAGCACCGCGGCCAGCGCGCCCAGGCCGGTGACCACCGCCAGCATGGTCTCCTTGTCGCCCGGCGCGATCTGCTCGACCTGCTGCGGCAACAGCACCTGGATCGGCGTGAAGAACGCCATCCACACCCCGAGGTTGGCCGCGAAGATCAACCCGATCCAGCCGCGCCGCACCGGCACGGTCGGCTCGGCGAGCGCGGCCGGCAGCGATGCCGGGGTCGGGTCGAGGGTGGTCACCGGGCCGACCCCGGCCGGCCGGCCGCGATCACGTCCCGCAGCCAGGTGTACGAGGACTTCGGCGTGCGGGTCTGAGTGGCGTAGTCGACGTGCACCAGACCGAAGCGCTTGGTGAACCCCTCGGCCCACTCCCAGTTGTCCAGCAGCGACCAGACGAAGTACCCGCGTACGTCCACCCCGTCGTCGATGGCGGCCCGCACCGCCCGCAGGTGCCCGTCGAGGTACGCGATCCGGTCCGGGTCCGACACCCGTCCGTCCGGGTCCGGGGTGTCGTCGTACGCGCAGCCGCTCTCGGTGATCTCGATGGGCGGCAGCGCGTCGCCGTACGTGTCGCGCAGCCAGCCGAGCAGGTCGTGCAGCCCGTCGGGGACCACAGGCCAGTCGAAGGCGGTGCGCGGGTAGCCCTCCAGCGGGACCAGCTCGAACGGCAGTGGCGAGCCCTCCTCGGCGGCCCGTACACCGGTCGGGTTGTAGTAGTTGACCCCGAGCGCGTCGATCGGCGCGGCGATCGTGTCCAGGTCGCCGGGGTGGATCACGCTGGCGTCGAAGCCGGGCAGCTCCGGGTAGCCGCGGCCGAGCAGCGGGTCGGTGAAGAGCCGGTTGTGCAGCGCCTGGTACGCCTCCCCGGCGGCCCGGTCGGCGTCGCTGTCACCGAGCACCCGCAACGGGGAGTAGTTGTTGGCGATCGCCACCGGGCTGGCGGTGCGGGTCCGCAGTGCGGCGACCGCGAGCCCGTGGCCGAGCAGTTGGTGGTGGGCGACCGGGAAGGCGTCGAAGAGCAACATCCGGCCGGGGGCGTGCACACCCAGGCCGTAGCCGAAGCTCATGTGGACGAACGGCTCGTTCAGGGTGATCCAGAGCCGGACCCGGTCGCCGAGCCGGGCGGCGGTCTTCTCGGCGTACTCGGCGAACCGGGCGGCGGTGTCGCGGTGCAGCCAGCCACCGGCGTCCTCGAGCGGTTGGGGCAGGTCCCAGTGGTAGAGGGTGGCCACCGGGTCGATGCCGGCGGCCAGCAGGTCGTCCACCAGCCGGTCGTAGAAGTCCAGGCCGGCCGTGTTGGCCGCGCCGGAGCCGGTGGGCTGTACCCGGGGCCAGGCGATGGAGAACCGGTATCCCGAGACGCCCAACCCGGCCAGCAGCGAGACGTCCTCGGTGTGCCGGTGGTAGTGGTCGCAGGCGACCTCGCCGGTGCTGCCGTCGCTGATCCGGCCCGGGGAGTGCGCGAAGGTGTCCCAGATGGACGGCCCGCGTCCGTCGGCTGTGGTGGCCCCCTCGATCTGGTGGGCGGACGTGCTGACGCCCCAGCGGAAGCCGGCGGGGAACTCGGGCATCGGTGCGGTCGACATGCGCCCTCCCGGTCAACGTGAAATGTGCTCGGGACTCTAGGGCGCTCCGAATGAATGCGCCATAGGCCGGGATGGCGAGATGCGCAATGGTTGATCGGCGTGTCTTTTTCCAAACCCGTCCAGGTACGTCCAATTTTGCGCATAGAGTGCCGATATCGTGGGATGTCCTCACTGGAGGAAGACGGAAATGATCCTCGTGGAACGAAGTGCGCACGTGGCGGCGCCGATTGAAGTGGTCTGGGACGTCGTACAGCGGGCCGAGCAGTTGCCGGCCTGGCTGGCGGGGGTCCGCGCGGCCGAAGTGCTCTCGGGAGAGGGCTTCGGCCGGCGGCAGTTGGTCCAGGCGGGGCGCGGCTCGGCGCATGAGGCCGAGGTGATCGCCTACCAGGAGCCGACCTTGATCGGTTGGCGGGAACGGGCCAAGGGCGCCGGTGCCCGTGCGGAGGCGCGCACCGAGATCTACGTCCAGCTCACTCCCGATGAGGAGGAGGAGGGCGGGACCATCGTGCGGCTCATCGTGGTCCGCTGGCCGGCCGGTCCGGTCAAGGCGGCCCTGCTGCGCCTCGGGCTGCGTCGGGTCGGCGCCGACCTCGAGGACTCGCTCGCCCGGCTGACCGACCTGGCCGCCGTCGGCTGACCGCCGAACCCCGGCGTCACCCGCCCCGGCGGTGGCCCCGGGTCCCCGCCAGGGACCCCGGACCGCCGCCGCCCCATCTCACCCGCCGTCCGCCCGGTCGATCGGGGAGCACGGAGCGAGGGTGCGGGTGCACCAAAAAGGGCCCGGCGCGGGTGCGCCGGGCCCTTCCTGGGTGGTGCTGGGTCAGCTGTCGCCGCCGGTCTCGCCGACCGGGGCGGCGTTGACGTCGTCGATCGCGTACTTCTTCGCGGCCTCGGCCGGCACGGTGGCCGCCACCGCGCCGCTGCGGGCCAACTGCCGCAGCGTGGCAACCACGATCGACTCGGCGTCGACGTGGAAGTGCCGGCGCAGCGCGTGCCGGGTGTCCGACATGCCGAAGCCGTCGGTGCCGAGCGACGTGTAGTCACCGGGTACCCAGCGGGCGACCAGGTCCGGCACCGCCCGCATCCAGTCGCTGACCGCGACCTTCGGCCCGTCCGCGTCGGCGAGCTTCTGCTGGATGTACGGCACCTTCGCCTCGGCGCCCGGGTTGAGCAGGTTGAACTCCTCGGCCGCCACCGCGTCGCGGCGCAGCTCGGTCCAGGAGGTCACCGACCAGACGTCGGCCGCCACCCCCCAGTCCTGGGCGAGCAACTGCTGGGCCTTGAGCGCCCACTGCATGCCGGTGCCGGAGGCGAGGACGTTGGCCTTCGGGCCGTCGACCTGCGGTGCCGGCGAGTAGCGGTAGATGCCCTTGAGCAGGCCCTCCACGTCCACGTCGGCCGGCTCGGCCGGCTGCAGGGTCGGCTCGTTGTAGACCGTCAGGTAGTAGAAGACGTTCTCCTGCGCATCCCCGTACATCCGGTGCAGGCCGTTCTCCATGATGTGCGCGATCTCGAAGGAGAACGCCGGGTCGTACGCGACCACCGCCGGGTTGGTGGCGGCGATCAGCAGCGAGTGCCCGTCCTCGTGCTGCAGGCCCTCACCGTTGAGCGTGGTCCGACCCGCGGTGGCGCCGAGCAGGAAGCCCCGGGCCATCTGGTCAGCCGCGGCCCACAGCCCGTCGGCGGTCCGCTGGAACCCGAACATCGAGTAGAAGATGTACATCGGGATCATCGGCTCGTCGTGGGTGGCGTACGCCGAACCGGCCGCGGTGAACGAGGCGACCGAACCGGCCTCGTTGATCCCCTCGTGCAGGATCTGCCCGGTGGTCGACTCCTTGTACGACAGGAACAGCTCCCGGTCGACCGAGGTGTAGCGCTGGCCGTGCGGCGAGTAGATCTTCGCGGTGGGGAAGATCGAGTCGAGCCCGAAGGTGCGGGCCTCGTCCGGGATGATCGGCACCCAGCGCTTGCCGAACTCCTTGTCCTTCATCACGTCCTTGAGCAGACGGACGAAGGCTTGCGTGGTGGCCACCTTCTGCTTGCCCGAGCCGCGCTTGACGTCGGCGAACCGCTCGGGACCGGGGATGGCCAGCCGCTTGGTGCTGGTCCGCCGGGACGGCAGGTAACCGCCGAGCTGCTCGCGCCGCTCCTTGAGGTACTGGATCTCCTCGGACTTCTCACCCGGGTTGTAGTACGGCGGCAGGTAGGGGTTCTCCTCCAGCGCCGAGTCCGGGATGTCCAGGTAGAGCCGGTCGCGGAAGGTCTTCAAATCCTCCAGCGTCAGCTTCTTCATCTGGTGGGTCGCGTTGCGGCCCTCGAAGTGCGAGCCGAGCGTCCAGCCCTTGATCGTCTTCGCCAGGATGACGGTCGGCTGACCGGTGTGCTCGGTGGCCGCCTTGTAGGCCGCGTAGAGCTTCCGGTAGTCGTGCCCACCCCGCTTGAGGTTCCAGATCTCGTCGTCGCTGAGCGGGTCGACCATCTTGCGGGTACGCGCGTCACGGCCGAAGAAGTGCTCCCGCACGTACGCGCCGGACTCCGCCTTGTAGGTCTGGTAGTCGCCGTCGGTCGTGGTGTTCATGAGGTTGACCAGGGCGCCGTCGGTGTCCGCGGCGAGCAGCGGGTCCCACTCGCGGCCCCAGACCACCTTGATCACGTTCCAGCCGGCACCCCGGAAGAACGACTCCAGCTCCTGCATCACCTTGCCGTTGCCACGGACCGGGCCGTCCAACCGCTGAAGGTTGCAGTTGATCACAAAGGTGAGGTTGTCCAGCTCCTCGCGGGCAGCCAGGCCGATGGCGCCCAGCGTCTCGGGCTCGTCCATCTCACCGTCGCCGAGGAACGCCCACACGTGCTGCTGCGAGGTGTCCTTGATGCCCCGGTGCTGCAGGTACCGGTTGAACCGGGCCTGGTAGATCGCGTTGAGCCCGCCGAGGCCCATCGAGACGGTGGGGAACTCCCAGAAGTCCGGCATCAGCCGCGGGTGCGGGTACGAGGGCAGCCCACCACCGGGGTGCGACAGCTCCTGGCGGAACCCGTCGAGCTGGTGCTCGCTGAGCCGGCCCTCCAGGAACGCCCGCGCGTACATGCCGGGGGAGGCGTGGCCCTGGTAGAAGATGTGGTCGCCGCCGCCCGGGTGGTTCTTGCCCCGGAAGAAGTGGTTGAAGCCCACCTCGTAGAGCGACGCGGAGCTGGCGAAGGTGGAGATGTGCCCGCCGACGCCGATCTCCGGGCGCTGCGCCCGGTGCACCAGCATGGCGGCGTTCCACCGGACGTAGGCCCGGATCCGCCGCTCGACGTGCTCGTCGCCCGGGAACCACGGTTCGCGTTCCGGCGGGATGGTGTTGATGTAGTCGGTCGTGGTCAGGGGCGGAACCCCGACCTGGCGCTCACGGGCCCGCTCCAGCAGGCGCAGCATGACGTAGCGGGCGCGTTTGGCGCCGCCCTCGTCGATGACACCGTCAAGCGACTCGACCCATTCGCTGGTCTCTTCAGGGTCGATGTCCGGAAGCTGGCTCGGTAGGCCGTCGCTGATCACCGGGCGCTTGCGTTCCGTAGCCACAGGCGTTCCCTCGGTTGTGTGTGGGATAGGTCTCTAGCGCCATCCTGCCCCCTGGTGGCACCCCTCGTCACGTCTAGGTGCCCCGGACGCGACGCTGAACACAGGTACCCGTCGGTAACTTAGCGCTACGACCGCCGTTCACCTCTCGTTCGGCCCCCTTGTCGCGCGCCGGGCTTGCTCGGTGGTGGCGGCTCCTGAATCCGCACTGCGGCAGAATGCGACGTATGCGCAGTGACGTGATCACCGTCCAGACCGGGTCCCGGCCGGCCGTCCGGGACATCACCGCCGAGGCCCAGGGGTTCGTCTCCAACGAGGGCGACGGCCTGCTGCACGTCTTCGTGCCGCACGCCACCGCCGGCCTGGCGATCATCGAGACCGGGTCGGGCTCCGACGACGATCTGCTCACCGCGCTCGACGCGCTGCTGCCCACCGACGGCCGTTGGCGGCACCGGCACGGCTCGCCCGGCCACGGCCGGGACCATGTGCTGCCGGCGTTCGTCCCGCCGTACGCCACGCTGCCGGTGCTCGGCGGGCGGCTGGCCCTGGGCACCTGGCAGTCCCTCTGCCTGGTCGACACCAACGGCGACAACCCCACCCGTCAGGTCCGCTTCTCCTTCCTCCCGGCCTGACCGGGACGGGCCCACCGCTCGCGACGTGAGCGGCGGGCCCGACCGGGGTGGGTCAGGGGCGGGTGGTCTCCCGCTCCACCGTGCGCCGGCCCTCGTCCGCCCCGGCGTCGGTGGCCAGGCGGGCCGCCGACGGGACCGGGGTGTCGGCCGTCTGGTGCAGGCCGGGCACCCGGTCCTCGATCACGAACGAGGCACGGGTGTACGCGGGCGCGCCCGGCTGACTGACGTACGGCAGCACGTCGAAGTCGGCGGCGAGCTGCCCTGGGGTGATCGTGGTGCTCACGTACCCCCGCAGGTTGTTCTGGAAGCGCAGGTGCGGGTTGAACGGGAACCACGGGTGCGAGCCGGACGCCGAGTCCGCGCCGTCGCCGCCCGAGGTGATCGACGAGCAGACCAGCTCGCTGCCGACGGTGCGCGAGGTCGGGTCGGCGTAGTCCAGCTTCAGGTCGCTGGCCCAGTGCGCGTGCACGTCGCCGGTCAGCACCACCGGATTGCGCACCCCGGCGGCCAGCCAGCCCCGGGTGATCCGATCCCGGGAGGCGACGTAGCCGTCCCACGCGTCCATGCTGGTGACGGTGAGCGGGCCGGCGTTGTTGTCCCGCTGGGCGAAGAAGACCTGCTGGCCGAGGATGTCCCAGCGGGCGTCCGAGCGGCGGAAGCCGTCCAGCAGCCACGCCTCCTGCTCAGCCCCGGTGATCGACCGGGCCGGGTCGAAGGCCGCCGGGCAGGCGTCGTACCCGTCGCCGCAGGCCTGGTCGTCGCGGTACTGCCGGGTGTCGAGCATGTGGAAGGTGGCCAGCCGCCCCCAGCGGACCCGCCGGTAGAGCTGCATGTCGATGCCGCGCGGGATCGAGGTGCGCCGCAGCGGCATGTTCTCGTAGTACGCCTGGAACGCCGCCGCCCGCCGGGCCGGGAACTCCGGGTCCGGCGCCTCCGGCACCTCGTCGGCCCAGTTGTTCTCCACCTCGTGGTCGTCGAAGACCACCACCCAGGGCGCCACCGCGTGCGCCGCCTGCAGGTCGGCGTCGGTCTTGTACTGGGCGTGCCGTTGCCGGTAGTTGGCCAGCGTCCGGGTCTCCGGCCCCTCGTGGTCACGCGGGTTGCCACCCGGGACGTTGTACGTGTCCGGGGCGTACTCGTACTGGTAGTCGCCCAGGTGCAGGATCAGCTCCGGCTCGGTCTCGGCCAGCCGCCGGTAGGCGGTGAAGTAGCCGTGCTCGTACTGGGAGCAGGAGACGAAGCCCATCGCCAGGGCGGCCGGCATGGTCCACGGCGCCGGCGCGGTACGGGTGCGTCCGACCGGCGAGAGGTGCCGCTCGGCGCGGAACCGGTAGAAGTACTCCCGGCCGGGCAGCAGGCCGGCCAGCTCCACGTGCACGCTGTGCGCCGAGCGGGTGCGGGCGACCGCGACCCCGCGCCGCAGCACGTGCCGGAACCGCTCGTCGGCGGCCAGCTCCCAGTGCACCGGGACGTCGCGGTCCGGCATGCCGCCGAGGCCGTCCTCGGCGAGCGGCTGCGGGGCCAGTCGGGTCCACAGCACGAACCCGTCGTGGTCCGGGTCGCCGGAGGCCACGCCGAGGGTGAACGGGTAGGCCAGTGGCCGGCGGGCCGCCGCCGCGGCGGCCGCCACCGGCAGCCCGGTGACCGCGCCGGCGGCGCCGAGCGCGGCGCCGGACAGCAGGATGGTACGTCGGGACAGTGACACGAATTCCTCCCCAGGGTCCGATCTTTCGTGACTCCGGGAGCCTCGCGAGCCCCGGTGGCCGCCAGGTAAAGGCGAGGGCCCCGGCCCGTCGCCGGCAGTCGAACACCGATCACCACGATCGATCCGTACCCCGGCTGCTGCCCCCGCCCGGGCCGCGTCCGGCATCGCCCGCCCGGCCGGCGTGACCGAACCTGATCGGTGAGCTGGGCAGCCGACGCGATGCGTACGATGGGCGCCGTGGCGCAGGAGGTCGTTCCCGGAGCAGGTGGGCCGGTGGACCGTGCCGGCCTCGCCGCCGACGTGGTGCGCCGGATGGCGCACGTGACCGCCGCGCTGCGGCATCGGCAGGGCTCCGCGTTCGCCGAGCTGGGGCTCACTCCGGCGGCGGCCCGGGCGCTGCACGAGCTGGACCCGGACCGCCCGTTGCCGGCCCGCGACCTCGCCGAGCGGCTGGGCTGCGACCGGTCGAACGTGACGGCGCTGGTCGACAAGCTGGAGCAGGCCGCCCTGGTCGAGCGTCGCACCGACCCGGCCGACCGGCGGCAGAAGACGTTGGTGGTGACCGTGAAAGGCCGCGACGTGCGCGCCCGGGTGACCGAGGTGATGTCCGACTCCCGACTCCTGGCCGGGCTGACCGACCAGGAGCTGGACACCCTGCGCGACCTGGTGTGGAAGGTGTCCGACGGGGGCTGTCCGGAGCCCTGCGGCCCGGAGTGAGTCGACCCGCGCCGACCGTGTCCCACTGGGCGACCAGGGCTTCCGTCGGTAATGCTGTGCGACGTGACCACCCCGCAAGATCTCGACGACCGCTTCCGGGAGACGCTGGCGGCCCTTCCCGCCGCCGAGCGGCGGCGTGACCCCGCCGACCCGGTCACCGACGACGCCCCGCTGACCGGCGCGCAACTGCTGGATCTCTTCGACGCGCAGGTCACCAGCCGGCAGCTCGACCTGGCAAGCCGCTGGCTGCGCAGCTTCGGGGAGGGCTTCTACACGATCGGCTCGGCCGGGCACGAGGGCAACGCGGCGGTCGCCGCCGCGTTGCGCCCCACCGATCCGGCGCTGCTGCACTACCGCTCCGGCGCCTTCTACTGCGTGCGCGCCGCCCAGGCCACCACCGACCCGGCCCCCACCGCCGACCCGGCCCCCACCGCCGACTCGGCCCCCACCGCCGACCCAGAGTCGCCCGCCGACCCGGAGTCACCTGCCGACCAGGAGTCGCCCGCCGAGCCGGAGCCGTTGGGATCCGAGCCCGCAGCCGAGCCGGCCGGGGCCACGGCACTGCCCAGCGGCGGGTTCGCGGCATACGCGGAGGCCGCCCGGGATGTGCTGCGGGGGATGGTCGCCTCCAGTCAGGAGCCGATCGCCGGTGGCCGGCACAAGGTGTTCGGCCGGGCCGACCTGGCCATCGTCCCGACCACCTCCACCATCGCCTCGCACCTGCCCCGGGCGGTCGGGATGGGACTGGCGGTGGAGCGGCTGCGCCGGCTGGACAGCGCCGGGCGGCGCACCGGTGCCGCAGTGCGGGTCGGCAGCGGCGCCACGCACGCCCCGTGGCCACCGGACGCCATCGTGGTCTGCTCGTTCGGCGACGCCTCGGTCAACCACGCCAGCGCCACCGCCGCCTTCAACACCGCCGGCTGGTACGACCACGCCGGGCTGCGCATCCCGGTGCTCTTCGTCTGCGAGGACAACGGGCTGGGCATCAGCGTCCGCTCCCCGGAGGGCTGGGTGGAGGCCACGCTGCGGTCCAAGCCGGGCATCCGCTACCTGACCGCCGACGGGGCCGACCCGGTGCAGGCGTACGCGGTGGCGGCGGAGGCCGCGGCCTGGGTGCGCCGGCACCGGCGGCCGGCCGTGCTGCACCTGCGCACCGTCCGGCTGATGGGGCACGCCGGGGCCGACGCGGAGTCGGCGTACCGCAGCCCGGGGGAACTCGCCGCGGATCTGGACCGGGACCCGGTGGCCGCCACCGCGCGGCTGCTCGTCGACACCGGCGTGGCCACGGGCGAGGAGCTGCTGGCCCGGTACGACGAGACCGGCTGGCAGGTACGCCGGCTCGCCGAGCAGGTGCTGGGCGAGCCGAAGCTGGCCTCCGCGGCCGACGTGGTGTCGGCGCTGGCGCCCCGCCGGCCGGTGCGGGTGGCACGGGCGGTGGCCGACGCGGCGGCCCGGGCCAGCGGCCCGGGCGCGGGCGCCCGGGAGGAGGCGTTCGGGGGCAAGCTGCCGGAACTGGCCGGCCCGTTGACCCTGGCGCAGAGCATCAACGCAGCGCTCGCCGACGGGATGCTCGACCACCCGCAGATGGCCATCTTCGGCGAGGACGTGGCCGCCAAGGGCGGCGTGTACGGGGTGACGAAGGGCCTGCGCGACCGGTTCGGTCCGGCCCGGGTCTTCGACACCCTGCTCGACGAGACCTCGGTGCTCGGGCTGGGCCTGGGCGCCGGGCTGGCCGGGATGCTGCCGGTGCCGGAGATCCAGTACCTGGCGTACCTGCACAACGCCGAGGACCAGCTACGTGGCGAGGCGGCCACGATGCAGTTCTTCTCGCAGGGCGCGTTCCGTAACCCCATGGTGCTGCGGGTGGCCGGGCTGGCGTACCAGGAGGGGTTCGGCGGGCACTTCCACAACGACAACTCGGTGGCCGTACTCCGGGACGTGCCCGGCCTGGTGGTCGCGGTGCCGGCGCGGCCGGACGACGCCGCGCCCATGCTGCGGACCTGCCTGGCCAGCGCGGCGGTGGACGGCAGCGTCTGCGTGTTCCTGGAGCCGATCGCGCTCTACCACACCCGCGACCTGTACGCGGAGGGTGACGGTGAGTGGTCGGCCGGCTATCCGGAGCCGGGCGCCTGGGTGGCCGGGCACGTGCCGATCGGCCGGGCCCGGGTCTACCGCATCGGGTCGGCCGACGACCTGACCATCATCACCTTCGGAAACGGGGTGCGGATGTCGCTGCGGGCCGCGGCCGTCCTCGCTGAGGAGGGGGTGGGCACCCGGGTCGTGGACCTGCGCTGGCTGGCCCCGATGCCGGTGGCCGACATCATCCGGGAGTCCTCGGCGACCGGCCGGGTGCTGGTGGTGGACGAGACACGCCGTTCCGGCGGTGTCGGCGAGGGAGTTGTCGCCGCACTGGTCGACGCCGGATATATCGGTGCCGCGCGACGTGTGGCAGGAGTTGACTCGTTTGTACCATTAGGTCCAGCAGCACGTCAGGTTCTGGTCTCCGCGGAAGCCATTACCGACGGTGCCCGTACGCTGCTGGCACGGTAAATTCCGTTCCACCCGGTGCGCCACTTGCGCGCGGACGCACAACTGTGTGGACTTTGCCTGACGGCGTCGCACCGACGCCGCGAGCAGGGACGAGATGAGGAGGCACGCGACAGTGAGCGCGACCGCTGGTCAGGCCGCCGACGGGGTACGCAGCCTGGCGGACCGGTTCGGGATCGAACCGGGGATGGTCGTCATGGAGATGGGGTACGACGATGACGTCGACCAGGATCTCCGGGACGCCCTGACCGACCGCTCTGGAGAGCTGGTCGACGAGGACACCGACGAGGTGGTCGACGCGGTTCTGGTCTGGTACCGCGACGGCGACGGTGACCTCTTCGAGCTTCTCGTCGACGCCCTCGGCCCGCTGGCCGACAACGGGGTCGTGTGGCTACTCACGCCGAAGGCAGGGCGTGAGGGGCACGTCGAGCCGAGTGAGGTCGCGGAGTCCGCGCCCACCGCAGGGCTCCAGCAGACCTCGACCGTCAACGCCGGCCGGGACTGGAGCGGCGCCCGCCTGGTGCTGCGCCGAGGGGTCAAGGGCAAGAAGTAGCCCAACCTTTGCCCTTCGCGCCCGGCGGTCCGCACCGCCGGGTGTGGCCGGCGTGCCGTCATCTCCTGACTCGATCCGAGGAGTTCGCATGCCCGTCGAGGTTGGCGCCGAGGCGCCGGACTTCGTGCTGAAGGACCAGAACAACCAGGAGGTCCGCCTCTCGGCCTTCCGGGGTAAGCGGACTGTGCTGCTGGTCTTCTACCCGCTCGCCTTCACCGGCACCTGCCAGGGCGAGCTGGGCGAGGTGCGAGACAACCTCGACGAGTACGTGAACGACGACGTCCAGGTGTTGACGGTCAGCGTCGACTCGGTCTACAGCCACAAGATCTGGGCCGACCGGGAGGGCTACCAGTTTCCGATGCTGGCCGACTTCTGGCCGCACGGCGGTGTCGCCCAGGCGTACGGGGTCTTCAACGACGTGGCCGGCGTCGCCAACCGGGGCACCTTTGTCATCGACAAGGCCGGCGTGGTCCGCTTCGCCGAGTTGAACGGCCCGGGGCAGGCCCGCGACCAGCGGGGCTGGCGCAAGGCCCTCGCCGAGGCGGCGGCCTGACCACCCGGGGTACGCCGTGCGCCCGGGCCGGCGGCGAGCAGGGTAAGCTTGCCAGCCTCCGGCCCGCCGTACGGGCGTTCCGGGCGCGTAGCTCAGTGGGAGAGCACCCGCCTTACAAGCGGGGGGTCGCAGGTTCGAAACCTGCCGCGCCCACGCTTCATCGTCAACACGAACACCAGCTCGATCTCGGCCGTGACCGACAGTTGTCACGGCCGAGGATGCGCCCGGCGACGCAGCTCCGTTATTTGTTCACGAGGTTGCGCAGTGCCGCGATCGCCGCCCGATCGCTGACCTCGGCGTAGATCTTCTTGTCGGCGCCGACCATGACGACGTACGGGCACTTCTGGTCATCGCCGTTCATGGCCTTGTCCAGCAGCTTGCGGCCCGTCGCGGCCTCATACACCCGAAGACGCCAGCCGGTCCGCACCAGCGGCAGCGTCTGCGGTTTCGGGTCGTCGAACTTGCAGTTGCGGATCGTCGAGCCAGTGCTGACCCGGTCGAGGCAGGCCACCATCTGCACCTTCCTGGGGTCCTCCGACGCCCACGTCTGCTCGACCTTCTTCGACAGGCCCAGGTCGTAGTAGTAGCCGTCGTCCTTGTAGCGAAGGCCCGGGGTGTCCGAGAGGAGCAGGACGACCGGGTGCGGAGCCTTGCCGGCGCGCTTCGGCAGCTCCGGGTAGTAGATGTCCTCGTCGCACACCCGGTTCAGGTCCTCGATTTTCTCCGCCGGGTACGCGCTGGCCTGCGGCCCCTGCGCCACTGGCTCCTCGCTCTGGTTGGGCTGACCGCTCGCCGTGGGGCTGCCGCCGGTCGTGGGCA
The DNA here is from genome assembly GCF_042897975.1 of Micromonospora sp. NPDC000668. Taxonomy (NCBI): domain Bacteria; kingdom Bacillati; phylum Actinomycetota; class Actinomycetes; order Micromonosporales; family Micromonosporaceae; genus Micromonospora; species Micromonospora sp. NPDC000668. The sequence goes on along the minus strand of NZ_JBIAYP010000001.1, from coordinate 1,763,929 downwards.
GCAGGGGCGCCCGGGACGCCGGGCTGGCGACCGGGGTCTCCCCGTCGCGGAGCAGGAAGATGCCGCCGACCAGCCCGACGCAGGCCATCAGCACCAGCACCACAACACCCGCGACCGCGGCGACGATGATGCCGGTCTGGTTGGGCTGGGCCGGCGGCGGTGGCGTGGGGACCCAGGTGGTGGTGGCCGGCGCGAAGTCAGGAGCCGTACCCGGCGTCTCCGGTGCCTGCTCGTCCTGGGGGCTGGATGCCGATCCCGCAGCCGGATCCGGAACCGGAGTCTGGTTTGCGTCAGGTTCAGGCCCGGTGTCGGCCATGCGGATGTCCTTTATTCGATCAAGGGGAAGCGCGACTGTACCAAGCCAGTGCGGTGGGCGTGACCCCGTGACCTGGGGATCCGCGAGGCCTCATCGCACCGACGAGCCGTTGCCCAGCACCGTCTCTCGCAGGACGTGCAGGGCACCTTCGAACTCGGCGGTGGCCTGCTCGCGCGGGTACCGGCGGTGCAGTTCGGCGTCCACCTCGCCGGCGATGAGCAGCAGCGACGGAAGCGAGCGGCGACCGGCACCGAACGCCCTCAGGCCGGTGTGGACGGCCAATTCGAGCTCTCCGGCGCGCGCTGCGGTGGCGGCCAGTGTCAATCGAGCTTCCGCCACCCGCATCGGCGACCGTTCGACGCCGTCCGGTGCCGTTGCGGCCCAGATCACCTCGGCCGCGTACCGCTCCGTCCGGGTGTCGTCCTCGGCGAGCCGGTAGGCGTCCATGGCGTAGAAGGACCACTTCGCGGGGTCGACCTGGAAATGGTCGTCGGGCCGCTCCGCCATGGGCAGGTCGTCCAGCAGGTGCCGAGTGATTCGGGAATCGGCCGGCGGGCGTACGGTGGGAGGGACGACGGAGGGCTCCGATGATCCCGACGATGATCCTGTTCGGTCTGGCGTTCGGGCGGTGGTGGCGCTCAACGCTCATCGCCGCCGCGCTGCTCTGGCCAGCCCTGCTGCTCGGCACTCACGCGATGCAGATCGAGGTGGGGTTGCTCGGCGCGTCCGGACTGGCCGTGGCCAACGCCGGCGGCGGCGTGCTGGTGCATCAGGTCATCCTGCGGACAGCCCGGGGGATGCGTCGCGCCAGGTCGGCCCGCGTCGGCAGCTCCCGATGACGGCCCGTGCTCCTGGTAACGCCATGATGGGCGGGTGCAGGACACCGTCGCCGTCGCGCTGATCACCGCACTGTCCACGTTGGCCGCCGCAGCCCTGACCGGGTTGGTCGGCTCGTTCAGCACCCGTCGGCAACTGGCTCACCAGCTCACCGTCGCCCGCCAGGAGAACGCCGAGCGGCGGGCGACGCACCGGGACGAGCTGCGGCGGGAGGCGTACGTCGGGTTCCTGAGCGCCTGCGACCAGGCGTACCGGCGGTTGGACCGGCGGTGGGTCGAGGCCGGCGGGGACGAGCCGGCGCCCGGCTACGACGAGGCGTACGCGGCGATGCGCGCCGTGGACGAGGCGTACAACCTGGTGTTGCTGGAAGGCCCGGCGGAGGTCGCGTCGGCGGCCCGGTCGGTGCTGACCAGCGTCAGCGGGGAGTACGCCGACCAGCGCCGGCTCGGTGGCGAGCCGGGCGACGCGACGGTGCCGCTGCGCGAGCGGCACCGGGAGCGCTGGCTCGCCGCGATCGAGGTACGGACGAATCGTCGGATTTCGTTCGTCGATGTCGTACGCCCGGTGTTGGATCGGGACGGGTGACGCCGACGAACGGGGGTGCCGGGTGAGCTACGCCGAGGTCAACGGGCTGCGGCTCTGGTACGAGTCGCACGGCGACGGCCAGCCGTTGGTGCTGCTGCACGGCGGCTACGGGTCGGTGGAGATGCTCGCCCCGATCGTGCCGGCGCTGAGCCAACGGCGTCGGGTCGTTGCGGTCGACCTCCAGGGCCACGGGCGCACCGCCGACGTCGACCGCCCGCTGCGCTACGAGACGTTGGCCGACGACATCGCCGCGCTGCTCGGGCACCTCGACCTGTCCTCGGCCGACGTGCTGGGCTACTCGCTGGGCGGTGGTGTCGCGCTGCGTACCGCCATCCAACATCCGGCGCTGGTGCGCCGGCTGGTGCTGGTCTCCACGCCGTGCAAGCGGGCCGGCTGGTATCCGGAGGTGCTGGCCGCCATGGCAACCCAGGACGAGCGGGTCGGCGAGCAGATGCGCGGCACGCCGCCGCACCAGCTCTACGAGCGGGTCGCCCCGCGCCCGCAGGACTGGCCGCAGCTCTGGGCCAAGACCGGTGACCTGCTGCGCCGCGACTACGACTGGTCCGCTGAGGTGGCGCGGCTGGTCATCCCGACGTTGCTGGTCTTCGCCGACGCCGACTCGATCCCGACCAGTCACGTGGCGGAGTTCTTCGGGCTGCTCGGCGGCGGGCACCGCGACGCCGGTTGGGACGGCACCGACCGTCCGGCCGCCCGGCTGGCCGTGCTGCCCGGGCACACGCACTACGACATCGTCGGCGCGCCGGCCCTGCCGGCGGCGGTGCTGCCGTTCCTCACCCACCAGGTCGGCGCGCCCGCCTGACCCGGCCATCGAGCACGGGAGTTGGTTGAGTGCCGGACGCGCCGGGGTGATCCGGCGCGCCCGGTGTCCTCAGCTGGTGAAGCCGCCGTCCACGTTGACCACCGCACCGGTCACGTAGCCGGCCTCCGGGCTGGCCAGGTGTGCGACGGTGGCCGCGATGTCGGCGGGGCGAGCGAAGCGGCCGACGGCGGTGAAGCCGGCGATGGCCGCCGCGTTCGGCCCGTCCGCCGGGTTGGCGTCGGTGTCCGTGGGCCCGGGGTTGACCAGGTTGACGGTGATGCCCCGGGGGCCCAGCTCGCGGGCCAGGCCCCGGGTCAGCCCGACCAGGGCGGTCTTGCTCATCGAGTAGAGCGCCAGGCCGGGAAAGACCGCCCGTTCACCGACGTTGCTGCCGATGCTGATGATCCGCCCGCCGTCGCCCAGGTGCCGCAGCGCCGCCTGTACGGCGACGTACGGCGCCCGGATGTTCACCGCGATCGTCTGCTCCACCTCCGCCGTGCCGAGCTCGCCCATGGCGCCGACCAGGAACACCGCGGCGTTGTTCACCAGGATGTCCAGTCGGCCCAGCTCGGCGGCCGCCCGGTCGACCGCGTCCCGTACGGCGGTCGGGTCGGCGCCGTCGGCCTGGATGACCAGTGCCCGCCGGCCCAGTGCCTCGATCTGCTTCACCACGATCGCGGCCTGCTCCGCGTTCTGCCGGTAGGTCAGCGCCACGTCGGCCCCATCCTGTGCGAGGCGCAGAGCGATACCGGCCCCGATGCCCCGGGAACCTCCGGTCACCAGGGCGACCTTGCCGTCAAGTGTCATCGTCGTCATGCGAATGATCATGTCGCCGCGCCGACCCGCCGTCTGGCGGCCATCGGACGCCTCGCTCGCACCCCGAGGTCCGTTTTCCGCTACCTCGACGCCGTGTGGGTGGCTTCGCTGGTGACGTCGGCGAGGGCGGCCCGGTCGCCGGAATTTTCGCCCCATATCCTCGTGAGACGAGCTTATTGGAGGTGCGTGGTCGTGGATCTGTCCGGCATCGACGCGGTGCTGTTCGACATGGATGGCACCCTGGTCGACTCCGACGCCGCTGTCGAGCGGGCCTGGCGTACCTGGGCGGCCGAGTACGGCGTCGCCCCTGCGGCGGCGCTGGCGATCGCGCACGGCAGACCCGCCGACCAGACCATTCGCCGGCTACTGCCCGCGCTCGACGACGCCGAGGTCGCAGCGGCGGCGGCGCGGCAGTTGGCGTTGCAGTACGACGACCTGTCCGACGTGACGGCGACCCCCGGTGCCCACGAACTGCTGATGGCACTTGCCCGGTTGGGGTTGCCGTGGGCGGTGGTGACCAGCGCCGACGCCCGGCTGGCCGAGGCCCGACTCGGCGCGGCCGGCATCGTTGCGCCCGTGCTGATCACCGTGGAGGACGTCAGTGTGGGCAAGCCGGATCCGCAGGGCTACCTGCGGGCCGCCGAGCTGCTCGACGTGTCCGCGGCGCGATGCCTGGTCGTCGAGGACGCCGAGGTGGGACTGCGGGCAGGGCGCGCGGCCGGAGCGATGACCGCGGCGTTGAAGGGCCTCGACGGCGATCTGCGCCTCGACGACCTGGCGCAACTGGCACACCGGCTGGAGTCGGCCCCGGCGACACCCTGACCGGTCAGGTCGAGCACATCACGGACGGTCTCCATGACCCGGCGGCGCGACAACAGCCGGACGAGTCGGGTCAGGGGAGGCGCTGGGCCAGCCAGGGAAGCAGGGCGTCGGCCTGGGCCTGCTGGAACGCGCGGACGGTTGGGATGCCGAGCGGCGGTGGACGCCGGGCGCCGTCGGCGAAGAAGCCGGCCAACCCGGCGTAGAACCCGGTGATCGTGGCCGGGTCGACACCGGCGGTCAGCGGCAACCGGCGCAGCAGCGCCTCGGTGTCGTGCCCGCCGTGCAGCCGGACGTTGACCAGCAGCAACGCGGTGTCCAGCCAGGCCGGCCCCCGGCAGGCCCACGGCCAGTCGACCACGGTGACCGTGCCGGCAGCGTCGACCAGCAGGTTGTCGGCCCGTACGTCCACGTGACAGAGCGTGTCGCCGGTCAGCGCGGCGATCCCCTGGTCGGCGGCGGCGCGAAGTTGGTCCAGGTGCGCCCGAACCCACGGGTCCAGCCGATCCGGCGGCTCGGCGGCGATCCGGTGCCAGCCGGCGAAGTCCCAGGCCAGCCGCTCGGCTGCGGTCGGAACGTCCGCCACCGGGCTCGGAGTGAGTGCGACGGCCATCGCCTCCAGGGCCCTCAGCACGCGGGACAGCTCGTCGTTACGCCACGGCGTGGTCGGGTGCCGACCGTCCACATCGGAGAAGACCAGCGCCACCCACTCGCCGTCGTCGTGGCAGCCGAGCAGGCGGGGCGTCGGCGCCGAGACCGGCAGCGCTGCGGCGGTCCGGGCCTCCGCGCGGTGCATGACCGGGCTGTCCGGGTTCTGCGCCGGGCTGATCGCCTTGACGAACGCCCGCCGCCCGGTCGCGGTACGGACCCGATCGGCGGTGCCAGGCGAGTACCCGCCCGGCTGGGATACCGCCTCGACCACCCGATCACCGATGATCTCCTCCACCGTGGCCCGGACCCGCTCGGGCAGGTCCGTCCAACCGATCCGCGCAGTGATCCGCTCCGTCATCCCCCCACGGTGGGTCCCGCCCACCCCACCAGACAACCCATTTCCTGCCCCACCCCACCCACCCCCGCCCCGGTGATCATGGGGTTGGCGTGCCTCGCCGAGATCGAATCGCCCGTCAACCTCATGATCACGGAGGGGTGGGATCGGCCGGGGGTATGGGGGAAGGGGAGGGGGGAGGAGGAGGGCGGGTGAGGTGGACGGCGGTCAGGGCGATCAGGAGCAGGGTCAGGGCGAAGAGCAGGGCGTTGAGGACGACCGTGGGGTAGCCGAGTCGGGGCACGTCGAGGAACGGGTAGAGGTAGCGGTCCTCGTCCCCGCCGAGGGCGCCACGGACCAGGATCACCGTCAGCCACACCAACGGATAGCCGAGCAGGCTGACCGCGTACACCGGGCGCAGGGCCGCTCGGGGACGGCGGGCGAGCCACTCCGCGGCGGCCAGCGGCGGCGCCACCGCGTGCAGCAGCAGATTGCCCGCGTCCGAGACCGGCCCCCGGGCTTCGGTGGTCGCCACCATGGCGTAGCCGCTCCACGGGTTGGCCAGCACCAGCACGAAGACCAGCGCGGTGCCGACCAGGTAGACGGTGAGTGCGGTACGCAGCCGGTCGCCGCCGGCCAGCAGCGCCACCAGGTAGGCCAGGTTGACCTGCACGGTGAAGTAGAACAGCAGCTCGACGGGCTCGTCGCGCGCGGCGATCACGGAGAGCACCAGCCCGAGGGCGACCACGACGGCGGCGCTCACCCGCAGGACCCGGCCGGACACGCGGCGGACGCTACCATCGCCGCATCGACGGACGCCACGACGAACAACTGCACCGGGTGCGGGCGATCCTGGCCGCCGACACCGACCGGGAGCCGGACTCGGCGCTCGCACTGCTTGGCGACAAGCGATTCCACTTCTCGCCGTCCGGGGCCAGCTTCCTCATGTACGGGGTGTGCGGCCGCTCGTGGATCGCGTTCGGCCCACCGGTCGGGCCGACCGCCGAGCGGTACGAACTGCTGGCCGACTTCTTCGTTACGGCCCGAAGGGCGGGCCGGCGCCCGGCGGTGTACCACGTCGGCGACCCGCTCTTGCCCGAGCTGCACCGGCTGGGTCTCGCCGTGCACCCGGTGGGGGAGTCGGCGAGCGTGCCGCTGGCCGACTTCGCCCTGACCGGTCCGGCGCGTGGGGCGCTGCGCCGCAACTGGCGTCGGCTGGCCCGCCGCGACGACCTGTCGTTCGCCGTGCTGCCCGGCGCCGGCCTGCTCGACGAACTGCGCCCGGTCTCCGATGCCTGGCTGGCCGGGCGGCCGGACATGTCGTTCTCACTCGGCGGGTTCGTCCCCGACTACCTGGCCGAACTACCGGTCGCGGTGCTGCGGCAGCGGGCGCGGGTGGTGGCCTTCGCCGCGCTGTTGCCGACGCCGCACAGGTGGGGCGTGGACCTGCTGCGGTACCACCCGGACGCGCCACCCACGGCGATGGACCACCTCCTCGTCGAGGTCCTGCACGCGGCCCGGGACCGGGGCCTGGCGAGTGTCGAGCTGGGGTTGGCCCCGCTGTCCGGGCTGACCGGCGCGGACCCGCTGTGCCGGCTGGGCCGGGCGGTGTACGCGTACGGCGAGCGCTGGTACCGCTTTCGCGGGCTGCGCCGGTTCAAGGCGAAGTTCGGGCCGGTCTGGTCCCCGCGTCACCTCGCCGCGCCTCGGGGATGGCAGCTCCCGCTGGTGCTGGCCCAGGTGGGTCGGTTGTCGTCGCGTCCGCTGAGGTGACGGGCGGCAGCGTCGCGTACAACGCGGTCAGCTCGGCCAGGTAGCGCGGCCCGGACCAGGCCGCCACCGCAGCCAGGCCGTCCCGCACCACCGCCGCCCGCAGCTCCCGCTCGGTCAGCAGCCGGGTCAGCAATGCCCCGAACGCCGCCGCGGTGGGCTCGGCGACCGGCCGCGTGGTGCCGGTACCGGGCCGCTCGGCCAGCGCGGTGTCCACCATGGCCACCGGCAGTCCGTACGCCTCGGCCTCGCTGAGCACCAGGCCCTGGGTGTCGGTGCGGGAGGGGAACGCGAGCACGTCCGCCGCCCGGTAGTGCGCGCCGACCCGGTCGCGCGGCACCGGGCGCAGCAGGTGCAGGGCGTCGGCCACGTTGAGCCGGCGGGCCGCCCGACGGACCGCGAGCCGGTGCCGCCGTGCCCCGAGCAGCACCAGCCGTGCCGCAGGGAGCTCGCGGCGGACCCGGGCGAACGCGGCCAGCAGCAGTTCCGGGTCCTTCTCCGGGGTGGCACGGCCCACCGCGAGCAGCACCGGCGCGTCCGCCGCGATGCCCAGCCGGGCCCGCAGCCGCCGCCGGTCGTCGGCGTCGGCGCCCGGCGCGGCGACCGGGGTCGGCAGCACCACGATCGGGGTACGCCCGGCCATCGGGGCCATCAGCGCCGCGGTCTTCGCCGACGGGGCGATCAGCACGCTGGTGTGCGCCAGCAGGCACCGCCCGAGCGCGGCCAGCCGAGCCTGTCGGGCCGGCCCGGGGCGGGCCAGCGCCCACAGGTCCCGAGCCCGCCAGCGCAGGCCCAGCCGCAGGCCGGCGTACGCGGCGCCGATCGGCACCTCGGGATAGTGCGCCGCGTACGCCACCAGATCGGTGTGCCAGGTGAGCACGGCGGGTACGCCCCGCCCGGCGGCCCAGCGCAGCCCGGCGATGCCGAGCGGGCCGGTGGTGTGCACGTGCACCACGTCGACCGGCACGTCCGGTGGCCTGGGCGGCGCCAGTCGGTACGGCCGGGTCGGCACCGGCAGCGACGGCACCTCACCCGGCCGGCGCCGCCGCCGGGACAGCGGGCCGGGGCAGTGCAGGACGACCTGGTGGCCGGCGGCGCGCAGCAGCGCCACGGTCGTGCCGACCGAGGTGGCCACACCCTCCGGGTTGGCGAGATGGCTGTCGCTGACGTGGGCGATCCGCACCCCGCCATCATCGCCGGGTCGTGCTCGCCGGGCCGTCCCGTCGGGCCTGGATCCAGAACATCGAGGTGGATCCGGCACACCGGGGACGCAGGCATGCACGGCGGATGATTCAGCTCACCGAGGTGGAACTGTCCCGGTTCGGGGTCCGCGAGCCGCGCACCGGCCGGGAGGGTCTCCCCGGCAGGACTGTTCACCTACCCAGCGGGAACCCGGCCCGGACCGCACCTGGGGAGGAGCGACGGATGACGCACGGCGCCGGACTGACCATCGGTGTGCTCGGCTCGTACGGTGGCCGAAACCTCGGCGACGAGGCGATCCTCACCGGCCTGCTCGCCGATCTGCGCGAGCAGGAGCCGAATGCCCGGATCATCGTCTTCTCCCGCCACCCGGAGCACACCCGGGCCGCCCACCCCGACGTGGAGGCGGTGCCGTGGGAGGGCGTCAGCCGCACCGACTCCGCCCTGGTCCTGGCCCAGCTCGACCTGCTCATCCTGGGCGGTGGCGGAATCCTCTACGACCGGGAGGCCCGCCGCTACCTTCGGGTGGTCCGGGTCGCCCAGGAACGCGGCCTGCCCCTGATCACGTACGCGGTGGGGGTCGGGCCGCTCAGCGACGGGGTGGACACCGGCATGGTCCGTGAAACGCTCTCCAGCGCGGTGCAGTTGACCGTTCGCGACCAGGAGTCCCGGATGGTGCTGGAGGAGGCCGGGCTGCTCAACCCGATCACGGTCACCGCCGACCCGGCGTTCCTGTTGCAGCCGGAGGACTTTCCGCCCCACCTGCTGGCCGAGGAGGGGGTGCCGGCCGGTAAGCGGCTGGTCGGGATCAGCGTGCGGGAGCCGGGACGGGCCGCCGAACGCCTCGACGTGGACGGCTACCACCGGCTGCTGGCCCAGATCGGTGACTTCCTGGTGCACCGGATCGACGCGTACGTGCTGTTCGTGCCGATGGAACGCGACGACATCCGGCACGCCCACGGAGTGCTGTCGCACATGGTCGCCGCCGACCGGGGACGGATCCTGCACGGCACCTACTCACCCGAGCAGGTGCTCGGGTTGATGCGCCACTTCGACCTGGCCGTCGGCATGCGCCTGCACTTCCTGATCTTCGCGGCGATGGTCGGCACACCGTTCCTGCCGCTGCCGTACGCCGGCAAGGTGTTCGACCTGGCCCAGCGGCTCGGTGTGCCGGCGCTGCGCGGCGTGGAGCGGGAGGTCGAGGGGCCGCTACTGGCTGAGGTCGACCAGCTCTGGGACGAACGGGAGGAGCGCGCCGAGGCCACCGCCCGACGGGTGGCCGAGGTCTGTGAGCTGGCCCGGGGCACCTCCGAGGTCACCCGCGGTGTGCTGGACAGCCTGCGCAGCCACACCCTCACCCGGGCCTGAGCCGGCGGTCACACCGCCGGGCCGGTCCACCGGTAGCGCCACTCGCGGTCGTCCTCGCGGGCGGACTCCAACTCGTAGATCTGCGCCTCGGCCAGCCCACCGGACCCGAGGTGATGGTGGGTCAGTGGTGGACGGCCGTTGCTGTCCAACTCGACGGTGACGCTCTGCCCGTCCGCCGTGCCGCCGACGAGGAGGATCTGCACGGATGAAGCCATGCGCCCATCCTGCCCGTCGCGCGGCCACCTCGCAGCGGATAGCGGGGCAGCGGGACGGCAGGCGCGTGGCTAGGGTCGGCGAATGGCGGAGCCTTCCATCGATCCGACGCTCGGCCCGGTGCTCGCCCGCACCGGCGACGAGCGTGCCGTACTGGAATCGTTCCTCGACTTCCACCGTGGCGTGGTGCTGCGCAAGCTGCGCGGCCTGTCCGACGCCGAGGCCGCCCGCCGGATGGTGCCCTCGGTGACCACGGTCGCCGGGCTGGTCAAGCACCTGGCGTTGGTCGAGCGCAACTGGTTCCCGGCGCTGCTGGCTCCCGAGCCCGGCGACGTCTACCTGACCTCGGAGCAGGACGCGGTGCTGAGCTTCACGCTCGACGAGCAGGACACCGTCGACGGGCTCGCCGAGGCGTACGAGCGGGCCTGTGCCCGGTCCCGGGCGGTCGCCGCGCGGTTCGACCTCGATCACGTGGTGCCGCACCCGCAGCTCGGTGAGGTGTCGCTGCGCTGGATCCTGGTCCACCTCATCGAGGAGACCGCCCGGCACGCCGGGCACGCCGATATCCTGCGGGAGTTGACCGACGGCGAGACCGGCGCGTTCTGAGCTCACGCGGGCGGTACGCGTCGGCCGGTGGGTGCGGTCGTTGGCCCATCGGGGCCGCCTATCCTGGGCACGGGCGGCGACGAGGGGGAGCACGTGCTGGTCATCCACGGGCTGTGGTTGCCCGGTGACGGCTCGACCGCCGGCCTCGCTGTCTGGGCCGAGGACAGCGCCGCCCCGGCTGCCCCGCCGCGTCGCCCCGGCCGGGCGCCCCGGGAGCGCCCGCACCCCTTCGCCGCCGGGCACGCCGCGTTGGCCACCGCCCTCGCTGACGCCGCCGAGCCGGCCCGCCCGGACACCGCGTTGCTCACCCTGCCCACCAGGGCCGGCGCGCCGACCGACTCACCCGAGCTGATCCGGACCGCCGTCGCGCCGCCGGCCCGTGGCCGGCTCACCCTGGCCGGGTGGCGGGTCCCCGTGCTGGTGTACGCCCCGGACGACGCGCTGCCGCTGCTGCGTGCCCTGGACGACCTCCCGGCGGTGCCCGGGGCCACCCTGCGCCACCTCGCCGAGCTGGCCGACTTCGCCGCCGACCTGGTGGCCCGGGGCCGTGTCCTACCCGGTGTCAGCACGACGGTGGGCACCGCGATGTCGGGTGCTGGCGTGGCCGAGCCGCCGCGCCCACCGGCCATTGGACGCGGAGCGCCGTCGGCGGACACGGGCGCGCAGGTGACGGCGCTCGCCGTCTGGCGACCGCTGCTGACCGGCACCGACGCCGGCTGGGCGCGGTCGCTGGCGCTGGCCCTGCCGCCCGCCGCCCGAGCTGCTGTAACTGCGCCGGCCGCCACTGCGCCCGCCACTGCTGCCGTTGCCGCTGAGCCGGCCGCTGCTGCCGCGCCGGACGGGATCGCTTCCACCGCGCCGCGGTCCGACGGCACCGAGCTGACGGCCGGTGTGCTGGTCGCGGACGCGCTCGACGCGCTGACCGACGCCGCCGCCCGGGCCGCGCTCGCGACCACCACGCTGGCCCGAGGGCTGCGGCCGGGCGGCCCGGCGCCGGCCTGGCTGGCCGCGCTCGCCGGCCCTCGCCGTGACTTCACCGTCGACGCGGCGGCGCTGGCCACCCTCCGCAGCGAGCTGGACGCTTGGCAGCGCGACGCCGCCGGCGGCCCGGTCCGGGCCAGCTTCCGCCTGGTGGAACCGGCCCCCGACGAGGTCACCGAACCGATCCTGGCCACCCGACCGCCGACGATCGGCCCCGCCGACTCGGCGAGCACCGAGGCCGAGCAGGTCGCAACCGGCCCGGCCGACAGCGCCCTCTCCGACGGCGGCCCGGTCGTCGGCGAGCTGGCCGGCGGTGGGCGGTGGCGGCTGGAGTTCGGGTTGCAGGCGGCCGACGAGCCCAGCCTGCACGTCGACGCGGGGCAGGTCTGGCGAGCGCCGCAGACGCTCGGTGGCCTGGGCGGTCGTGCGGCCAGCCCGCAGGAGACCCTGCTCGCCGAGCTGGGCCGAGCCAGCCGGCTCTGGCCGGACCTGGACGCCGCGCTGCGGACCGCCGCGCCCGAGGCGATGGAGCTGGACGTCGAGGGAGCACACCGGTTCCTCAGCGAAGGCGCCCCGGTGCTGCACGCGGCCGGCTTCGGGGTGCTGCTGCCGTCCTGGTGGCAGCGCCGGTCGGCGCGGCTCGGCGCCCGGCTGCGCGCCCGCAGCCGGACCGCGCCCGGCACGGTGGCCGGCGCCGACGCTGGAGTCGGGCTGGACGCCCTGGTCGACTACCGCTGGGAGGTGGCACTCGGCGACCAGCCGCTGTCGGCCGAGGAGTTGGCCGCGCTGGCCGAGATGAAGACCCCGCTGGTGCGGCTGCGCGGCCGGTGGGTGGAGCTGGACCCGGGGCGGCTCGCAGCCGGGCTGCGCCTGCTCAAGTCAGCCGGCGAGCTGACCGTCGCCGACCTGCTCCGCCTCGGGCTGGCCGACGGCGCGGACACCGGTTCGCTGCCGGTGCTGGAGGTGACCGCCGACGGGGCGCTGGGCGACCTGCTCGCCGGTGCGGTCGAGCGTCGACTCACCCCGATGGACCCGCCGCCGGGCTTCCAGGGGACGCTGCGGCCGTACCAGCGACGGGGGTTGGCCTGGCTGGCCTTCCTGCGGTCACTCGGCCTGGGCGGCGTACTCGCCGACGACATGGGGCTGGGCAAGACCGTGCAGCTGCTCGCGCTGCTCGCCGGGGACCCGCCGGACGCCGGGCCCACCCTGCTGGTCTGTCCTATGTCGCTGGTCGGCAACTGGCAGCGGGAGGCGGCGCGGTTCACCCCGGGGTTGCGCGTGCACGTCCACCATGGGGCGGAGCGGGCCCGGGGGGCGGAGTTCACGGCGGCCGCGCACGGCGCGGACCTGGTCCTCACCACCTACTCGGTGGCCGCCCGCGACGCCGTCGACCTGGCCGGCATCGACTGGCACCGGGTGGTGGTGGACGAGGCGCAGGCGATCAAGAACGCGTCGACCCGGCAGGCCGAGGCGGTCCGCGCGCTGCCCGCCCGGCAGCGGGTGGCGGTCACCGGCACGCCGGTGGAGAACCGGCTCGCCGACCTCTGGTCGATCATGCAGTTCGCCAACCCCGGCCTGCTCGGCCCGGCCGCGACGTTCCGCAAGCGATTCGCCGAGCCGATCGAGCGCAACGGCGACGCCGAGGCCGCCGAGCGGCTGCGCCGGATCACCGGTCCGTTCGTGCTGCGCCGGCTCAAGACCGACTCCTCGATCATCTCCGACCTGCCGGAGAAGCTGGAGATGGAGGTGCTCTGCAACCTCACCGCCGAGCAGGCCGCCCTGTACCGGGTGGTGGTCGACGACATGCTCGCCAAGATCGAGTCCAGCGACGGCATCGAACGCCGAGGGCTGGTGCTGGCCACCATGACCCGGCTCAAGCAGGTCTGCAACCACCCGGCCCAACTGCTGCGTGACGGCTCGCCGCTGGACGGCCGCTCCGGCAAGTTGGCCCGGCTGACCGAGATCGTGGAGGAGGTGCTGGCGGCGGGGGAGCGAGCGCTGCTGTTCACGCAGTACGCCGAGTTCGGCGCCATGCTGCGCGGTCACCTGTCCGCACGGTTCGGCCGGGAGGTGCTGTTCCTGCACGGCGGGCTCGGCAAGGCCGAGCGGGACGCCATGGTGCAGCGGTTCCAGTCGGCGGACGGGCCACCGCTGTTCGTGCTCTCCCTCAAGGCCGGCGGCACCGGTCTCACCCTGACCGCCGCCAACCACGTGGTGCACGTGGACCGGTGGTGGAACCCGGCGGTGGAGGACCAGGCCACCGACCGGGCGTTCCGGATCGGGCAGCACCGGCGGGTGCAGGTACGCAAGTTCGTCTGCGCCGGCACCGTGGAGGAGAAGGTGGCCGCACTGATCGCCGACAAGCGCAGCCTCGCCGAGCGGGTGGTCGGCACCGGCGAGCAGTGGATCACCGAGCTGTCCACCGGGCAACTGCGTGAGTTGTTCACCCTGGAGGCCGGGGCGGTGGTGGAGTGAGTCAGCCGTCCAGTGACCGGTTCGCCGACTACGGCCGCCCCCGGCGGGTCGACGGCGGCCTGCGGGCGCGCAGCGCCCGGGGCGCGATCGGCCAGTCCTGGTGGTCCCGGCGCTTCCTGGAGGTGCTGGAGTCGTTCGCGCTCGGCACCCGGCTGACCCGTGGCCGGTCGTACGCGCGGGCCGGGCAGGTGCTCAAGCTCGACATCGCACCCGGGCTGGTCAGCGCCGTGGTCCAGGGCTCCCGGCCGCAGCCGTACCAGGTCTCCATCGCGCTGGCGCCGTTCCCGGCCGGGCTCTGGTCCCGGATCGAGGAGGAGCTGGCCGGGCAGGCGTTCTTCAGCGCCCGACTACTCGCCGGGGACCTCCCCGACGAGTTGGAGGAACTGTTCGTCGCCGCCGGTGCGCCGCTCTTCCCCACCGGAGTGGACGAGCTGACCCAGCGGTGCAGCTGCCCCGACTTCGCGGTGCCGTGCAAGCACCTCGCGGCCACCTTCTACCTGCTGGCCGAGGCGTTCGACGCCGACCCGTTCGAGCTGCTGCACTGGCGCGGCCGGGCTCGCGCGGAGCTGCTCGACCAGCTCCGGACCCGGCGTGCCGAGGCCACCGGCGCACCGGTGTCGCCCGGACCGGTCACCGCGTCGCCCGACCCGGACACGCAGTCCATTCCGGACGGAGGCGGGTCCGCGGTGGGCGTCGCCGCACCGCCGGCCGGCGCGGCCCGGGCGCTCGCCGGGCTGTCGGCCACCTCCCTGGCGGAGGCGGTGGACCGGTTCTGGCTGCCGCCGGTGCCGCTGCCCGATCGGCCACCCCGGCTGGCGACCGGGCCGGATCTGCTGCTGCGCCAGCTCGGCCCGCCGGCGCCGGCAATCGGCGGGCCGGGACTGCTCGAACGGCTGCGCCGGGCGTACCGGGCGCTCGGCCCGACCGACCGGTGAGCCGTCACGTCCAGCGGCGGCGGAACCGCCACATGATCGCGGCGTTGGCCACCAGTACCACCGCGCAGATCGCACCGGCCAGCCGGCCGGCGAACACGGTCATCGCCGGTAGCGACGCCCACAGCACGATGGTCAACAACATCAGGTAACGGCCCCTGCGGGCTCGGACCCGATGGTCCAGCCGGTTGAAGAAAGCCGGGTCACTCTCGCGGAGCTGACGGGTGATCTGGTCGAACCTGCGCTGATCCTCTTTGCTGAGCATGGCGCTGCCTTCCCCTCACGCGTTCAGCGGTTCGGCGGCATACCCGCTGTTGCGGCGGCTCACGCTCACCCGTTGCTGCTACTTTCGTCGGTCCCGAGGCAACCTCACGTACGGCTTATCCGGACCTTAAATTTCCCTGTGGTGGACAACGACGCTGAATGTGTCAAACACGGCGACGCGGTCCGATCCGTACCCGGCTGCCGTACGTCCGCCCTGCTGGGAAGGTCCGGGTTCGGCGCCGGTACGCGGCCCGCCGCCAACCCGGCGCTGAGCGGTGTCTTAAGTGCCCTCACGGGGGTCTTCCGCCCACCTTGAAGGCACCTGAGGCCTTGGTTACTTTGCCGTAGCAACCCCCTCAGGCAACAGTCGCCGCACCTGCCGCACCTGCTCGGTCGCAGCTTTCGGCGCTCATCAGAAATCGGGATTGGTACATGGCCGACCAGAATGTGCCACCACGTCGACCGCGGGACGACCGCGGCTGGGACGGACGCCAGCACCACACCTCGGACGGGTACGGCGACCACAACCCGTCCGCGTCGTACGGGCACGACTCGCCCCACACCTACCAGGGCGGCTACCCGCAGGCCGACCCGCGCGAGCAGTACGCCGACGGGTACGCGCATGCCGGACACCCTGCTCCCGCCCCGCGTGGACCGCAGTGGGTCGGCCCGGAGGGTCTTGGCCGCCCGGCCCCGGCCCGGCCGGCCGGCACCGGACTGCCCACCTTGGACGATGACGACGAGCCCGGCCGCAAGGTCGGCCGGCGCAAGGCAATCGTGGCGCTCGGCGGCACCGCCGCCGTCGTCGCCGGTGGCGCGGCACTCGCCATGACCCCGCAGTTCCGCAGCCTGTTCGGTGACGAGGCGGCGGCCGACGCGACCGGCAGCACCGTCACCGACGGCACCGCGGCTCGGCCCAGCGGCCAGCAGCCCAGCACGGTGCGCACCTACACCGAGCAGAACGAGAGCTACATGGGCTCCCGCGCCGGCGAGGCGCTGAAGAAGAACTCGCCCACCGGTGGGCGCACCTTCTCCGGCCCGGCCGCAGCCGCGGCGGAGACCAAGGTGACCGTCAAGACGGTGCTGGCCAAGGACCCGATCCTGCACCTGGCCCGGCGGGCCACCTTCGGGGCGACGCCCGCGGTGGTCGCCGACATCAAGAAGCTGGGCATCGACGGCTGGATCCGCGCGCAACTGGACCCGGACAAGCTCGAACCGAGCAAGGCCGAGCTGAAGCTCGCCGAGCTGCCCACCCAGAAGCTCAGCGTGCAGCAGCTGCGCGACCAGCGCGACACGCTCAACGACCAGGGCGCCCAGCCGGAGCGGGAGATGGTCGACTCCACCATCGCGCGGCAGATCTGGTCCAAGCGCCAGCTGTTCGAGGTGATGGTCGACTTCTGGAACGACTTCCTGCACGTCGCCGCCGACTTCGACGGCGGCGAGGTGTACCGCAACTCGTTCGACAAGGACGTCGTGCGGGCGCACGCGCTGGGCAGCTACCCGGAGATGCTGGTCGCCGCGAACAAGCACCCCGCGCTGCTGATCTACCTGAACCAGAAGGACTCCCGCAAGGACGCGATCAACGAGAACCTCGCCCGGGAGAACCTGGAGCTCTACTCGGTCGGCGTGGACGGCGGCTACAAGGAGCCGGACGTGCGCCAGGCGGCCCTGCTCCAGACCGGCCGCGGCGTCCAGGACGGCAAGTACGTCTTCAGGCCCGAGCAGCACTACGTCGGCAAGGTGAAGATCCTCACCTTCACGCACGCGAACAACTCGTCGGACCCGAAGAAGGCCGAAGCCGCGATCGACGCGTACATCACCTACATCGCGCTGCACCCGTCGACCGCGAAGTACGTGGCGCAGAGCCTGGCGACCCGGTTCGTCTCGGACACCCCGCCGAAGTCCCTGGTGGACCGGCTGGCCAAGACGTACTCCACCAACAACGGCATGATCAAGCCGGTGTTGATGACGCTGTTCAGCTCCTCGGAGTTCTGGGCCGCGGTGGGGCAGAAGGTGCGCCGGCCGATGGAGTACCTGGCCGCCACGTACCGCACCCTGGGCGTCTCGCCGGACGCGTCGCCGAAGCACAACAACGGTGACAGCAAGCGCACCCCGTACGCCCGCGGCCTGCGGCAGATCCACGACAAGCTGCGCGAGTTGGGCCAGTACCCGATGGGCCAGCCCACCCCGGACGGCTACCCGGACGTCTACGTCGCCTGGACCTCGGCCGGCACCATGGTCAACGGCTGGAACGAGGCCGGTGAACTCCTCGCCGGCTACCGCACCGTCTTCACGTACACCGCGCCGGAGAAGCTGGTCGCCAAGCCACCGGCCACCGCCGGGGCGTACGTGGACGCGCTCGCCCAGCGGCTGGTGAACCAGAAGTTGACCGCCCGCGAGAAGAACCTGGTCCTCGGTGTGGCCGGCGTGCCGGCGAGCGCCAAGGTCGACGCCACGTTCAACGGGGCCATCACCGCCGTCGCGCGGGCGATCCTCGCTTCCCCCCAGCACCACCTCCGGTGAGGCACCCGATGGAGAAGACTGTGTACAACTCTTTCCCCCTGCACCCTGAATGCCCCGACCTGCGGCGGCTGGCCGACAACCCGGCCGAGGCGCTGCTGCGGGCGGAGGCCGACCTCGTCGCCGCCGAGAACGCCGCCGAGGCCGACCGCTACCGCACCCTGGAGGACCTGGAGGAGGCCCAGCAGGACGGTCGCGGTGTCACCCGGCGGACCTTCGTCGCCGGTGCCGCGGCCACCGCCACCGCGCTGGCGACCGCACAGTTCGTCACCACCTCGGCGTCGTTTGCGGCGACCAAGACCGGCACCCTGATCCACGTCTTCCTCTACGGCGGGTTGGACGGGCTGAGCCTGGTCGCACCGGACGGCGACGCGGTGCTCGCCAAAGCCCGCCCCGACCTGCTGCTCGGCAACGACTCGCTGGCCCTGGGCCGTGGCTTCAAGCTGACCAGCGCGTTCAAGCCGCTGGAGCAGTGGCTCAAGGCTGGACAGTTGGGCTTCATCCCGGCGGTCTCCGACGAGCGGCTGTCGCGCAGCCACTTCCAGGCCGCGGACGCCTGCAACCTGGGCGGGCTGCCGAACGAGACCGGCGGCCGGGGCTGGCTGGACGGCCTGGTCGACAACCTCGGCAAGGGCACCGCCTTCCGCAGCGTCGGCATCGGCAGCACGCTGCCCCGCTCGCTGGTCGGCAACAACGGCGCGCTCTCGCTGAACAACGTCGGCTCGCTGCGGCTCAACGGCGACGAGCGGTTCCGGGCCGCCACTGAGAAGGCGATCAAAGGGCTCTTCACCGGGATCAACCATCCGGTCGAGGAGGCCGTGCAGGAGGGCATGGGCGCGCTGGCCACGGCGCAGAAGCTCGCCGCCAAGCCGTACCAGCCGGCCGCGGGGGTCACGTACGAGGGCGTCGGCAACGCGTTCAAGCAGCTCGCCCAGCTGATCAAGGGTGGCGCCAACGTACGGGTCGCCACCGTCGGCATGGGTGGCTACGACACCCACGAGAACCAGGGCACCCGCGAGGGCGGCCAACTGCACCGCCGGCTGAACGAGCTGGCCAGCGCCATGGCCGCGTTCTTCACCGACCTCGGCCCGCAGGCCGCCGACGTGACGATCATGGTGTCCAGCGAGTTCGGGCGCCGGGTCGGCTCCAACGGCGGCGGCACCGACCACGGGCACGGCGGGGTGGTCACCCTGCTGTCCGGCAAGAAGCTGGCCGGCTCGCTGCTCGGCACCTGGAACGGCCTGGACAAGCTGGATTCCGGTGACGTGCCCGAGTACAACAACATGTTCAACGTCTACGGCGCGGTCGCGCAGGGCCGGTTCGGGCTCACCAACGCGGAGGTGGACAAGGTCTTCCCCCGCCAGAAGTACGCCCCGATGAAGCTGTACGCGTGACGCATTCGCACACCCACGCCGCCGGCCGCCGCACCGGGACCTCGTCCCGGCACGGCGGCCGGACGGCTGAGCCCGTACCCCCGCCGATCCCGGACCGGCGCGGACCCGGCGGGCGGCGGCTGCTGGCCGTGCTGCTCCTGGTCGGCCTGCTCGCCAGCGTGCTGCCGTGGTGGCTGGGCACTCCCGCCGGCTCGTTGAAGACCACCGCGGCCACCGTGACCGCGGCCGGCCGGATCACCGGCCTGGTCGCCGGCTACCTGCTGCTGGTGCAGGTGCTGATGATGAGCCGGCTGCCGGTGCTGGAGCGGTGGATCGGCGGCGAACAACTGGCCCGCTGGCACCGCGACGTCGGTGCGACCCTGCTGGTCGCCGTGCTGGCGCACATGTCGCTGATCCTGGTCGGCTACGCGGACCTGCGTAACCACTCCGTGTTCGCCGAGGTCGGCGTACTGCTCGGCGACTACGAGGACATGGTCTCGGCGTTCGTCGCCACCGGCATCATGATGCTGGTCGGGTTCAGCAGCGTGCGGGCGATCCGCCGGGCGTTGCCCTACGAGCTGTGGCACCTGCTGCACTGGTCCAGCTATCTGATCCTGCTGCTCGGCTTCGGGCACCAGTTCAGCCACGGTGCGCAGCTGTACAAGCCCGGGCCGGTGCGTACCGGCTGGATCGCCCTCTACGTGCTGGTGGTCGCCGCCCTGCTCTGGGGTCGGGTGATCGCGCCGCTGGCGTTCAACCTGCGGTACCGGCTGCGGGTCGCCGACGTGGTCGCGGAGAGCCCGGACACCATCTCCATCTACCTCACCGGTGAGCGGCTGGGCCGGCTGGCGATGCTCGGCGGGCAGTACTTCCGCTGGCGCTTCCTCACCCGGGGTTGCTGGTGGCAGTCGCACCCGTTCTCCGTCTCCGCGGCGGCCAACGGCCGCTGGCTGCGCCTCACCGTCAAGGTGGTCGGCTCGCACACCGCCGACCTGCGCGACCTGGACCCGGGCACCCGGGTCTGGGCGCAGGGCCCGTCGGGCACCTTCACGGCGGCGCACCGGGTCGGCGACCGGGCGCTGCTGATCGCCGGCGGCAGCGGCATCACCCCGATCCGGGCCATGCTGGAGGAGTTGCCGCCGGGCGCCGCGCTGATCTACCGGGCCCGCACCCCGGCCGACGTGCTGCTCAGCCATGAGCTGGACTGGCTGGCCCAGGCCCGGGACACCTCGGTCTGGTACGTCATCGGCTCCCGCGACGACCCCGGCCCCCGCCAGTTGATGAGCCCGGACGGGCTGCGGCAACTGGTGCCCGACGTGGCCCGGCGCGACGTCTACCTGTGCGGGCCGCCCGGGCTGGTCGAGCAGTCGGTGCGCGCGTTGCGCCGGGCCGGCGTCCCCCGCCGGCAGATCCACCTGGCCACCTTCGAGTTGTAGGAAGGCATCCCATGCGTCGCGCGTTCCTCGCGATCACCGGTCTGGCCGCCAGCACCACCGCGCTGGTGGTGCTCAAGGGCTCGCCGGGCACCTCCCAGGTCGCCCAGGACCTGCCTGCCGGCCAGTCGGTCAACCCCACCCCGCAGGGTGTCGACCCGAGCGCCGCCCCGGTGGGCGTCGCACCGACGCCGTCGGTGGCTCCCAACGCGCCGTCGTCGCCCAAGCCGAGCAAGAGCACCGCCCGCCCGTCCGGCACCCGCACCACCGCGAAGGCCCCCACCACACCGCGGACCACCACCAAGGCGCCGCAGCCGACCACTCGCCGGGTCACCGGGCCGGGCGTGGACAACGAGTACGGGTACGTGCAGGTGCAGATCGTGGTCTCCGGCACCCGGATCATCGAGGCCATCTCGCTGTCGCTGCCCAGCGGGGGCGAGTCCGACATCCACAGCGGTGACGTCCGGGACAGGTACAACGGCACCGGTGGCGAGGTGGTGCAGAAGCAGAGCGCCAACCTCAACACCGTCTCCGGTGCCACCGAGACCAGCAACTCCTACAAGCAGTCGCTGCGAGGCGCGATCGAGGAGGCGTTCTGACGTGCCGGCGACGATGACCCGACCCGGGCTGTGCCAGGTCGAGCAGATCATGGGTACGGCGATCACCCTGGACCTCGCCGACGACCTGCCACCGGCGCGACTGCGCGAGCTGGCCGACCAGGTCTTCGCCTGGATGCGCGAGGTGGACGCGCGGTTCAGCACGTACCGGACGGACAGCGAGGTGTGCCGCTTCGACCGGGGCGAGGTGCTGCTCTCCGAGGCGTCGGCGGACCTGCGGTTCGTGTTGGAGGCCTGCGCCGACCTGTGGGGCGCCACCGATGGGTTCTTCGACGCGTACGCCACCGGCCAGCTCGACCCGTCCGGGTTCGTCAAGGGCTGGGCGGCACAGGTCGCCTCGGACCGGCTGCTCGCCGCCGGCGCGGCGAACCACTGCGTGAACGCCGGCGGTGACGTGCGGGTACGCGGCTTCTCCCCGTCCGGCGAGCCGTGGCGCATCGGCATTCGGCACCCCTGGGACCCGATGGCGGCCTGCCTGGTGCTGGCCGGGACCGATCTGGCCGTGGCCACGTCCGGGGTCTATGAGCGGGGTCGACACGTGCTGGACCCGCGCCGGGGCGCGCCGGCCGGTGGGCTGCGATCCGTGACCGTGGTCGGCACCGACCTCGGGGTGTCCGACGCCTACGCCACCGCGGCGCTTGCCATGGGGGTCGCCGGGATCGGCTGGCTGGACCGCCTCCCCGACCACACCCACGCCGTCATCACCGACGACGCCCGCCAGTTCGTCTCCGCCGGCATGCCCCGCACGGACTAGCGGAGCGGGCGGTGGGTGCCAGCGGGACGGGAACCGGTGGGGCGGGGACGGCCGGGGCGCGAGCCGGACGGGCGGGTGCCGGCCCACCGGTGTCGTGGGTGGCTGCGCCGGGGCGGTTCGGTGCCGCCGGGATGAGGCGCTCGGTCGTCCGTGGACATCGTTCCCCCGTTCGTGGCGCGCGTTCGCGCCGTCTCACTGTCAACGAGGACCGACGCCTCGGCGACGCTGTCGGCCACCGGATGGAATCGCCCACCGGGGCCGGTTCACATGCCCCGCCGGGGCAGCGGCAGGTGACCGGGGAGCAGGTCGGGGGCGAGGGTCACCCCGGTGACGCGCAGCGCCTCGATCAGCGTGTTCTGCACGAGGTAGGAATCCGGAAGCTGCCAGCGGGCCTGCTCCGGGGCGACCGCCCAGCGCACCGTCCCCTCTGGCAGCCGGGTGGGCGGTGCCGGGATCCACGACCCCGGCCCGTGCCGGACCACGTGGAAGCAGTGCTCCAGCTCCGGCCGGAGCGGATCGCCGGGGCGGACCAGGAACATCCACCGCCCGGTGGGGGTGACCAGCACCGGTCCGCGTACGCCGGTGCCGGCCGGGTGGGTCTGCACCGCGTCGAGCACGAGCTGGCCGAGGTGGGCGGGCACCTCCAGCACGTCGAAGGCCCGACCGGTCGGCAGCAGCACGCCGTGTGGGCGGGCCCGCCACCAGTTGGCCACCCGGGCCGGGTCGGCGCTGGCCGCCAGCTCCCAGTTCTCCAGGGCGGGATGGCAGCCCACGGTGGGGCAGCCGGCCCGGCCGCACACGAACCGGCTGCGGGCCAGACAGGCCCCCGGGGTGACCTCCCACCCGTGCGCGGCGTACCGCACGGCGACCCGGCGCAGCCGGACTCTTTCCAGCGGCGACAGTTCGGCGACGCGCGGTGCGACGTTCCCCCACATGTTTGCCATCTCCCCTCGTCGGGCCCGGCGAACGCCAGGTCGCATGTCGAGCGCCGTCACTGCCGTAACCCACGATCGTTGAGGTTGACGAAACGGCTCGTGCAACTTGCACGAAAAGTACGAGGACTGGCTGTATGGCTGACGCACTAGCTGTGCGACCAGGCAAAACCTAAACATGGATGACTTTCGCCACGCCCGCGGACATCGCCCGGGCCTGATTGGCCGGGGCGGCAGGGGAGGGATGGGGAGATGGACGAGCTACCCGTAGGGCGGCGAGTGGCCTACTGGCGGGGGCGACGCAAGATGTCGCAGCAGGTCTTCGCGGACCGGTTGGGCAAGTCGAAGAGCTGGGTGGACAAGGTCGAGCGGGGCGTCCGTCGGTTGGACAAGTTCTCGGTCCTCTACGAGATCGCCGACATCCTCCAGGTGGACGTGCAGCTGCTGATGGGCAAGGACCCGGAGCGGCGTACCGATGCGCTGAACTGCATCGACCAGGTCGAGGTGCAGGAGATCCGGGCGGCGCTGGAGCGGTACGACTCGATGAGCGCGTACTTCGACGCGGCGCCGTACCCGCCGCCGCTGGACGACATGCGCAAGGCCGTCAACCACGCCTGGCTCACCTACCAGTACGGCCGCTACGGGATGCTCACCCGCGCGCTGCCGAAGCTGCTGCGCGACGCCCAGGCGGCCGACGCCAGCTACGGCGGGGAGCAGGCCGCGGAGGCGGCACACCTGCTCGGGCAGGTCTACCAGATCGCCTCCTCGGTGCTGCGCAAGCTCGGCGAGTGCGAGCTGGCCTGGCTGGCCGCGGACCGGTCGATGGCGGTGGCCCAGCGGGCCGATGACCAACTGCTGGCCGGCATCGCCACCACCCGCGTGTGCAACGCCCTGGTCGCGATGGGCCGGGCCCGCCCGGCGCTGGAGCTGAACGTCAACATCGCCAACCGGCTCGCGCCCGGAGGTGGCAACGACGCCTCCCCGGCGCGGCTCTCCGTCTACGGCATGCTGCTGCTCCAAGGCGCCATGGCCGCTTCCCGGATCGGTGACTCGGCCACCGTCGACGACCTGATCAACGGCGCCGAGGAGGCTGCCACCCTGCTCGGCGGCGACCAGAACCACTACTGGACCTCGTTCGGCCCGACCAACGTCGAGCTGCACCGGGCCGCCGCCGCGGTGGAGCTGGGCGACGGGGGTCGGGCGGTGGAGGTGCATCAGCTGCGCATCGTGGAGCCCTCCTTCAACGCGTTGCTGCCCGAACGTCGCGCGCACCACCTGCTCGACATCGCCCGCGGTTTCGCCCAGATGGGCGACGTGGCGAACGCCGGCGAGATGCTGCTGCGCGGCGACCGGCTCGCTCCGTCGGAGATCCGCTGCCGGCCGATCGCGCACGAGGTGATGTCGGACATCCTGCGTCGCACACGTGGTGCGCCGCCTTCTCCGGTAGCGGAGTTGGCTGAGCACATGGGAGTAGGGGTATGAGCGTGGAGCCGGTTTGATGGCCGGTTCACCGCACATCAGCGGGCACCGCGAGGTGCTCTATGTCATCGCCTGCGGTTCGCCGCTGGCCCGGCACGTCGGGCGCCTGGTCGACCTGGCCCAGCAGGATGGTTGGGAGGTGTGCGTGGTCGTCACACCGGACGGCGCCAAGTTCGTCGACAGGCCCGCCCTGGCCCGGCAGACCGGCCACCCGGTGCGGACGCACTACAAGAACCCCGGTGATCCGGACGTGCTGCCGCCCGCCGACGCGATGATCGTCTGCCCCGCCACCGTGAACACGGTCAACAAGTGGGCGGCCGGGATCGCCGACACGTTGGCGCTCGGGCTGCTGGTCGAGGCGCAGGGCAAGGGCCTTCCGATCGTGGCGGTGCCGTACACCAACGCCGCGATGGCCGCCCACCCGGCGTTCCGGGCCGGCATCGCCCGGCTGGCCGAGTGGGGCGTCACGGTGCTCTTCGGTGATCACGTGGTCGCCCTGCATCCGCCGGGTACCGGCGAGCAGCACCTGCACGCGTTCCCCTGGTCGATGCCGCTGACCACGCTGCGCGCCATCTCCTGGAGCGCCGCCTAGCGGTCAGACCGCCCGCCCGGCCCGCCACCCGACCGGCGCGGCCGGGCCGGGCGTCGCCGCCCGATGGCCTCCGCGCCGGTAAGCTGGCCCGCCGTGAGCGTATGCGGATCCACCCCCACGGTGACCGACGTGGTGGCCGAGCTGGAACGGCGCTACCCGCCGGTCTGGGCGGAGGAGTGGGACCGGGTGGGCCTGGTGCTCGGCGAGCCGTCCGCCCCGGTCCGTCGGGTGCTCTGCGTGGTCGATGTGGTGCCGGAGACGGTCGCCGAGGCGCTGGCCGCCGGCGTCGACATGATCGTTGCGCACCACCCGCTGCTGCTGCGCGGGGTCTCCTCGGTCGCCCCGACGACGTTCAAGGGGCGGATCATCCACCAGCTGATCCGGGCTGGGGTGGCGCTCTACGTGGCGCACACCAACGCCGACATGGCGTCCCCGGGGGTCTCGGACGCCCTCGCCGCCCGGTTCGGGCTGACCGGCCTGCGGCCTCTGCAGCGGCCCGCGCCCGGGTCGCCCGCGCACGGCGACGACCGGGGCATCGGTCGGATCGGCGAGCTGCCCCGTCCGATGACGCTCGCCGAGCTGACCCGGCACGCCGCCGCCGTGCTCCCCGTCACGTCCTGGGGAGTTCGCGCCGCGGGGGATCCCGGGCGTATGGTTCGTACCCTCGCCGTCAGCGGCGGGTCGGGGGACAGTTTCCTCGGCGCCGCGACCGCCGCCGGGGTGGACGCGTTCCTCACCGCCGATCTGCGGCACCACCCGGCAAGCGAGCACCTCGCCGCCGACGGTCCCGCCCTGATCGACGCCGCCCACTGGGCGACCGAACGACCGTGGCTGGACGATCTGGCAGCCCTCCTGCGGGAGGCGCCGGGCGTCGAGACGCTGGTGTCCGACCTGGATACCGACCCGTGGACCGTACACGCCGCCGCACCCGCTGTGGACGACAAGGAGCCCGACCGTGAAGGCTGACCCCCAGGTGCAGCGCCGCCTGCTCGACCTCCAGGCGATCGACACCAACCTCGCCCAGCTCGCCCACCGCCGGCGTTCGCTGCCGGAGCGGGCCGAGCTGGAGGCGCAGGCCCGGGAGCTGTCGTCGCTGGAGGACGAGCGGGTCCGCGCCCAGGTGGCGGTCGACGACCTGGACCGGGACATCGCCCGGTTGGAGAAGGACGTCGAGCAGGTTCGGGCCCGCAAGGAGAAGGACCAGAACCGGTTGGCCGCGGGCACCGGCCCGGCCCGGGAGCTGGAGGCGCTCCAGCACGAGCTGGTCTCGCTGAACCGGCGCCAGGGCGACCTGGAGGACGCCGAGCTGGAGCTGATGGAGCAGCGGGAGACCGCGCAAAGCGTGCTGGACGGCGTGGAGCAGCGGCTGGCCGACACCCGGGAGAAGCGGGCCGCCACCGAGAAGCGCCGGGACGACGCGCTGGCCGAGATCGCCAAGGAGGAGGAGTTCAAGCGGGGGGCCCGTCAGCCGCTCGCCGACGACCTCCCAGGCGAACTGATCACCCTCTACGACAAGATCCGCCAGGACACCGGCCTGGGCGCGGCGCTGCTCACGGCGGGCCGCTGCGGCGGCTGCCGGTTGGAGCTCTCCGGAGCCGACCTGGCCCGGATCCGCAAGACCGCCCCGGACGACGTGGTTCGCTGCGAGGACTGCCGACGGATCATGGTCCGCACCAACGAGTCGGGTCTGTAGGTCGTGGCGCCGCGCGTGGTCGTCGTCGAGGCCGACGGCGGGTCCCGGGGCAACCCGGGTCCAGCCGGCTACGGCGCGGTGGTGCGTGACGCGGAGACCAACGAGGTGCTCGCCGAACGGTCCGAGTCGCTCGGTACGGCGACCAACAACGTCGCCGAGTACCAGGGGCTGATCGCCGGGCTGACGGCCGCCGCCGAGCTGGGTGCCGCCGAGGTGGACGTCCGGATGGACTCCAAGCTGGTGGTCGAGCAGATGTGCGGCCGGTGGCAGATCAAGCATCCCGGTCTGCGACCGCTCGCCGCCCAGGCGGCCGGGCTGGTGGGCCGGTTCGCCGCGGTCCGGTTCGCCTGGATCCCGCGCGAGCAGAACCGGCACGCCGACGCGCTGGCCAACGCCGCGATGGACGCCGCCGCCGGCCGGCCCGCGGTGGCAACCGCCGCCCCGGTCGCCGGCAGCGACCCGGCGACCGCACCGGCCTCCTGGGAGCCGCGACCGAGCTTCACCGCCACCCGCCTGATCCTGGTCCGGCACGGCGAGACCGCGTACACCGAGCAGCGGCGCTACTCCGGCCGCGGCGACGTGCCGCTCTCCGAGCGCGGCCGGGCCCAGGCCGGGGCCACCGCCGCCCGGGTGGCCGCGCTGGCCCCGTCCGTCGCGGCCGTGCTCAGCTCACCGCTGTCCCGGTGTACGCAGACCGCGGCGGCGATCGCCGGGGCGCTCGGTGACGTGCCGGTCCGCACCGAGGACGACCTGATCGAGTGCGACTTCGGGGACTGGGAGGGGCGCACCTTCGCCGAGGTGCGCCAGCAGTGGCCGGGGGAGATGGACGCCTGGCTCGCCTCCCCCCGGATCGCCCCGCCGGGTGGCGAGTCGTTCACCCACGTGGCCGAGCGCTGTCACCGGGTCATCGCCGGGCTGCTCCAGGCGTACCCCGCTGAGACCGTGGTGGTCGTCTCGCACGTCTCGCCGATCAAGCTGATGCTGCGGGACGCGCTCGCGGCCGGCGACGGTTTCCTGCACCGGCTCTTCCTGGACGCGGCCGGCATCTCGGTGCTCGACATGTGGCCCGACGGCGGCGTCGCGGTGCGTACGGTCAACGACACCGCACACCTCGCCACGATCGACTAATTCCCACCTGTCGGGAGGGTTTTAGCTCGGCGGCTCCAACCAGTGTGGAAACTGTTGACAGTGGATGCCGCCCGACTCAAGATCGGTTTCGTGCGAAGCGTTCATCTGACGAAGCGGGGTCACATCGACCTCCTGCGCGTCGCCAGCGCCGCCTGTCGACGCTCCATCTGACGCCGGGTTCCTCCCTTCCTCGCACGCTGCAGGCGTTTCCCTTCACCGCTGGTCTCCGGCCCCGCGGCGCGTCCGCCTGCGCGTACCTCCCGACAGGAGATCCGTCCATGTTGTCCACGAGACGTTTACCCCGGCTCGCCGCGACTGTGGTGAGCGCCGCGCTGCTCGCCACTGTGGCGCTGACCGGGCCGGCGTCCGCCACCGCGCTGCCCACCGTGCCGCCGCGCGCCGTCGACCTCTCCGACGTCCGGGGCTACCCCCGGCAGAGCACCCTCCCGCTCTGGCCGGACAACCCGGCCGACGCGTCCATCCCGATCGGCGTCCTCCCGTACGACGAGATCGCGCCGAAACTGAACGCCCTCCAGCAGACCAGCGACCGGGTCTCCGCCCGGGTCGCCGGGAAGTCCGCCGGCGGCTACGACCTGTACGCGGTCACCGTGACCGCGCCGGAGAGCCGTACCGAGGCCCGGCAGCAGGAGACCTGGAAGCGGCTCATCGAGGACGAGCCGGCCCGGGCGCAGCGGGACCGGAAGCTGCTCGCCGGCTACAAGACCCCGCTCTTCGTCAACGCCAACATCCACGGCAACGAGTGGGAGGGCACCGACGCGGCGCTGCGGGTCGTCGAGGACCTCGCCACCGACCGCAGCCCCGAGGTGGCCGCGCTGCTGCGGCGCAACCGGCTGGTCTTCAACATCACCTCCAACCCGGACGGCCGGGTGGCCGGCACCCGGGCCAACGCGGCCGGCTACGACCTCAACCGCGACCTGACCATCGTCGCGCAGCCCGAGACCAACCTCATCCGCGACCTGATCATCGACACCAAGCCGATCATCACGCTGGACCTGCACGGGTACGTCAACCCGACCCTGCTGCACCCCAGCACCCCGCCGCACAACGTCAACAACGAGTACGACCTGTACATCAAGCACGGCCTGCCGAACGCCCTGGCGATCGAGCAGGGCCTGCGCGGTCTGGGTTACGCCGAGACCCAGCGGGCCCGGATCCCGTTCCGTGACGACGAGCCGGGCGTGTGGGACGACTTCCCGCCGATCTACGTGCCGTCGTTCGCCATGCTGCAGAGCAGCATCCCGTACACCATCGAGGCGCCGCTGAACCCGCGCGGCAGCACGCTCACCCCCGCCGAGCGGGTCCGTCGGTCCGGCATCAACACCGACGTGCACGAGGTGGCGATCCGCACCTCGCTGCGCTACATCCAGGACCACCGGGCCGAGGTGCTGCACGACCAGGCCGAGGTCTACCGCCGTGGCCTGGCCGGTGAGCCGCTGCGCGACATCCCCGACGGCTACGTGCCGGGCTGGGGCCCGGAGGACAACTACAACACCACCTTCCCCCGCTCGTACGTGATCCCGACCGGCACCGGGCAGCGCTCCGAGCCGGCCGCGGCCCGTCTGGTCGACCTACTGATCGGCAGCGGTGGCCGGGTGTGGCGGGCGAAGAAGGCGTTCACCGCCGGCGGCAAGAGCTACCAAGCCGGCTCGTACGTCGTCGACATGCACCAGCCCAAGCGCGGCCTGGTCAATTCGCTGCTCGAACCGGGCGCGGACATCACCGACCGGGTGGACGACCTCTACGCCGGCCCGGCCGCCTGGAGCCAGGGGCTGACCTGGGGCGCCACCGTGGACGTCCTGTGGAACAACCTGCCCGGGGTACGCCTGGAGCGGACCTACGACGGGCGGGCCGAGGGCACGCTGCCTGCCGGCCGGTCCGACCTGCGCCTGGACCTGCGGGACGCCGCCGACCTGCTCGCGGTGAACTCGCTGCTGGCCAAGGGCGTCGTGGTGCACCGGCTCGCGGACGGGTCGGTGGTCGTCCCCGGCACCCCGGCCAACCGCAAGCTGGCCCGCGCCGAGGTGCAGGCCCGCGCCGTCAGCTTCGAACCGGCGCCCAGGGGTTGGCGGGGCACCCCGCTGGACCGGGTCGTGGTCGGCTACCTCGGCTCGGTCGAGGAGCGGGACACCCTCGCCGACCTGGGATTCGAGGCGCGTGCGGTGACCGCCGCGACGCTGGCCGGCACGCTGACCGAGGACGTCGACGTGCTGCTGGTCGCCGACAACGTCAACCTGGCGAACCTGACCGCCGAGAACCGGGCCGCCCTGGACGGCTTCCTCGCCCGGGGCGGCGGAGTGGTCGGCCTGGGCACCGCCGGGGCGTCCTTCGGTAACGCTGCCGCGCTGCTGACCGTGACCGCCACCGCGGCGCCGAGCCTGGCCAGCGGGGTGGCCAACATCGTGAACAACGGGGGACCGGTCACCACCTCGGCCATCCCGCACGCGTTCATCAGCCAGCCCGTCTGGTTCACCAACCTCGGCGCCAACGTCGAGGTCGAGCAGTCGTACGCCGCTGACCCGCTGCTGTCCGGCTGGTGGGCCACCGACGGCGCCAACGGGCAGGCTGCGGCCGCCAACCAGGCCAGCATCGTGCGGGGCGTCTCCGCCGCCGGAAACGGCGTGGTGCTGTTCGGCACCGACCCGACGTTCCGCCTGCACCCCAAGGGCCTTCAGTCGCAACTCGGCCGGGCCCTGCTCTGGGCGGCCCGGCGGTGACCCCGACCGGGTGAGCTGACGATCGGCCGATGTGGGGCCCGGGTGCCGACTGCACCCGGGCCCCACGCCGTCGCCGGGCCCGCCAGTTCGGTCCGTCACCGGCTACGCCGGTTGATGCCGCTCGGCGCACTACGGACGCCGTTCGGCGCAGCGCTTTCCGCGCACCGATCGTGACAGCGGTCACAGGGTCGTAGCCTCCGGCCGTTACATCGCTTGTTACGACTTCCCGGAGGTGTGTCAGATGGCTGCACCCGAACCGGAGGCGACCACCACGGCGCCAACCAGGGCGAAGGACCACAGCCCCTGGAACTGGTTGCTCTTCATCCCGATCGTGGTGCCGCTGATCCCGGTCTTCTTCAATGGCGACTCACCCCGGATCTTCGGGTTCCCGCGTTTCTACTGGCTGCAGTTGGCCTGGATCCTGCTCGGCGTTTCCACCACGACGCTGGTCTACCAGTTGACAAAGAAGCGGGGTGAGCGGTGATGTGGCGTGATCATCTCACCGAGATCATCGTCTTTTCCCTGTTGTTCCTGCTGGTCAGCGCGATGGGCTTCGTGGCCGCCCGCTGGCGGGCGCCGAAGGACATGGCGCACCTCGACGAGTGGGGGCTGGGCGGGCGGAGCTTCGGTGGCTGGATCACCTGGTTCCTGGTCGGCGGTGACCTCTACACGGCGTACACCTTCGTGGCGGTCCCCGCGCTGATGTTCGGGGCCGGTGCGGCCGGGTTCTTCGCCGTGCCGTACACGATCGTCGTCTACCCGCTGGTCTTCCTGGTGCTGGTCCGGCTCTGGTCGGTCTCGCACCGGCACGGCTTCGTCACCCCGGCGGACTTCGTCCGCAAGCGCTTCGACTCCCCGGTGTTGGCGCTGCTGATCGCGATCACCGGCATCGTGGCCACGATGCCCTACATCGCGCTGCAACTGGTCGGCATCGAGGCGGTCCTCAAGACCATGGGCGTGACCGGGGAGAGCACCCTGGCCCGACACCTGCCGATCATCATCGCGTTCGCCATCCTGGCCGCGTACACCTACCAGTCGGGGCTGCGCGCGCCGGCGCTGATCGCGTTCGTCAAGGACAGCCTGATCTACATCGTGATCCTGGTGGCGGTCATCTACCTGCCCTACAAGCTCGGCGGTTGGGGAGACATCTTCGACGCGGCCGACGCGAAGTTCCAGGCGTCACCGAACCCGAACGACGGCGTCCTGCTCAACGCCAACAACCAGCTCCAGTACGTCACACTGGCGTTCGGTTCGGCGTTGGCGCTGTTCCTGTACCCGCACAGCATCACCGGCGTGCTGGCCAGCCGGAACCGGAACGTGATCAAGCGGAACATGTCGGCGTTGCCGGCGTACAGCCTGCTGCTCGGGCTGATCGCGCTGCTCGGCTACATGGCCATCGCGGCCGGGGTGAAGCCGCTGCCGGGAGCGTCGGACGGCAGTGTGGACAACAACACCATCGTGCCGCTGCTCTTCGACCAGCAGTTCCCGGACTGGTTCGCCGGAGTCGCCTACGCGGCGATCGGCATCGGCGCGCTGGTGCCGGCGGCGATCATGTCGATCGCGGCGGCGAACCTCTTCACTCGCAACATCTACAAGGAGTACCTGAAGCGAGACGCCAGCCCGGCGCAGGAGGCGAACGTCTCGAAGATCACCTCGCTGGTGGTCAAGGTCGGCGCGGTGGCCTGCATCGTCTTCCTGGACCCGCAGTTCTCCATCGACCTCCAGCTCATCGGCGGCGTGATCATCCTCCAGACGCTGCCGGCGGTGGCGCTGGGCCTCTACACGCGCTGGTTCCACCGGACCGCGCTGATCGCCGGCTGGGCCGCCGGGATGGGGCTCGGCATGTGGATGCTCTACCAGGTGGCCAGCCCGACCCGGAAGCACTTCGGCGGCTCGGCGTTCCCGCTGGAGAAGTTCGGCTTCGACACCCCCAAGACGATCTACGTCGGCATCGTGGCGGTGTTGGTCAACCTGGCGGTCGCGGCGTTGCTGACGCTGGTCCTGAGGGCGGCCAAGGCGAACGAGGGAGTCGACGGGACCACTCCGGACGACTACTCCGCGGACGAGGGTGACCCCCGGGTCACCCCGGGTACCGAGCGCGGCGCCGACTCGGCCCGCGAACCGGTCGCCTAGCGCCCCTCGCGAAGGACGGGCCCCTCATCGACGCCAGGCGTTGATGAGGGGCCCGTCCTTTCTTGTTGGCCTGGTGCGTCTGGGGCCTGGCTTGGGGCGGGGCTCAGCGGGGGCGGTTGCGGGATTCCAGAGCCTCGTTGAGGCGGCGCAGCATCAGCGCCAGGGTTTCCCGGTCCTCGGTGGGCCAGTCGGCGAGCATGTCGCCGTAGAGCCGGGTCCGCGCGGCCCGCACCGCCGTCATCCGGTGCAGGCCTGTGGCGGTGGGGGAGATGACCGTGCCCCGGCCGTCGGACGGGTCCGGGCTGCGGGTGATCAGACCGTCCCGCTGTAGCGCGGACACCTGCCGGGTCACGGTCGAGCCGTCCAGGTTGAGCCGGGCGGCGAGCGCGGAGACGTTCTGCGGACCGGCGGCGTCCAGATGGCGCAGGATCACGTACGCCGCCCGGTCGAGGACCCGGTGCTCGGCGGTGCCGGTGGCCCGCCGGGTCGCCTCGCCGAGGCGCAGCAGCAGGGCCACCTCGGTCTCGATCTGGCCGAGGGTGACCTCGTCGGCGTCGGCATCGCTGGCCCGGTAGGGGTCATCGCTCATAGTTGTATGATACAAGATAAGTACCTGTATCATACAGCTAGTTGAGGAGTCGGAGTGGATCGGCGTTCCGAACCGAACCGCAGTGCCATCTACGCCACCACACTGGTGGCCTTCCTCGCCATCGCCGGCATCGCCGTCGTCGACCCGATCCTGCCGGTCATCGGCGACGCGATCGGGGTCACCGCCTGGCAGGTCGAGCTGCTGTTCACCGCGTACATCGCAGTAATGGCCGTCGGCATGATCCCGGCGACGCTGGCCAGCGGCCGGTTTGGTTTCAAGCCGGTGCTGATCACCGGCGTCTCCGTGGTCGGCGTGGCCGCGATCCTCGCCTCGCTCAGCAACAACATCGTGCAGCTGTCCGTGCTGCGCGGCGTCTGGGGGCTGGGCAACGCGATGTTCTTCGCCACCGCCATGGTGGTGCTGGTCAACCTGGCCGTCGACCGGGAATGGGTGGTCGGCCTCTTCGAAACCGCCCTCGGTCTCGGCTTCGCCGTCGGCCCGCTGATCGGCGGCCTGCTCGGCGAGGTCAGCTGGCGGCTGCCGTTCTTCGTCTGCGGCGTGTTCATGGTCCTGGCCCTCGGTGTGGCCGCCCGCAAGCTGCGCGAGCCGACCAACCGGCAGCCCCCGGTACGCGTCGGCCAGATCTTCTCCACCTACCGCCGGCCGGCGTTCATCGCGCTCTGTGTGGTGACCGCCGCGTACAACTTCGTCTTCTTCGTGGTGCTCGGCTACACGCCGCTCTTCCTGGGCCTGGACGTCATCCCGCTGGGGCTGGCGTTCACCGGCTGGGGCCTCGGCCTGGCCGCCGGCATCCTGGTGGTCGGCCACCGCCTGGCCCACCGGATCGGCGCGGTGCAGACCGTCGGCATCGCCATCGCCGGCTTGCTGGTCTGCATGGTCCTCTTCGCCACCTCGACCAGCACCGCCGAGGCGCTGGTGGTGCTGGTGCTCTCCGGGCTCTGCATGGGGCTGGCCAACGCCAACCTCACCGACCTGGCCCTCGGCCTCGGCTCCAGCGACCGCCGGGTGGCCACCGGCGCGTTCAACCTGATCCGCTGGGGTGCCGCCGCGCCAGCGCCGATCATCTCCGGCAAGCTCGCCGAGCACTCGCTGTCACTGCCGTACTGGGTCGGCTTCGGGGTGCTCACCGTCGGCGTGCTGGTCTACCTCGCCTTCGCGCACCTGATGGCCGCCGGCTACGGCGAACGGGTGCTCTGGTCCCGCTGGAACCGGGCCGCCGCCGACACCGAGCACGCCCCGGAAGAGCCGGTCGGCGAGGCGTACTGACCGCCGGCAAGGGTCAGGCTGATCGCCGGCCGGGGTCAGGTCAGCGCGCGCCAGAGCAGGTAGAGCCCGATCACCGTCCCGAACACCACGATCAGCGTCTTGAGCAGCGCCGGCGGCAGCCGGCGGACCACCCGGGCGCCGGCGTACCCGCCGACCAGCGTGGCCGGGGCGACCACCGCGACGGCGGCCCAGTTCACCGGCCCGAAGAGGGCGAACACCACCAGCGTGGTGCACCCCACCACCGCCGAGAGCAGATTCTTGATCGCGCTGACCCGGGCCAGCGTCGCGTCCAGCACCAGGGCCAGCCCGGCGACCAGCATCACCCCGAGCGCCGCGCCGAAGTACCCGCCGTACACCGCACCCAGCGCGACCATCGTCTGCACCGCGACCGTCCGCTGGCGCGGCGACAGATCCCGGGGGTGACCGACCAGCCGGCGCAGTGGGTCCTGGAAGGCGAGCAGCGCGGTCGCGCCGAGCACCAGAAACGGTACGGCCAGCTCGAACGCGCGGGCCGGGGTGGCCAGCAGCAGCAACGCCCCGAGGATCGTGCCGACGACCGTGGTGGGCACCAGGGTGGCCAGGGCCCGACCACGCGGCAGATCCGCCCGGCTGCCCGCCACGCTGGCCAGGTACCCGGGGAATACGGCGACGGAGTTGCTGACGTTCGCCGGCACCGGAGGCAGCCCGACCGCGATCATCGCCGGAAAGGTGATCAGCGAACCGCCACCGGCCACCGCGTTGACCGTGCCAGCGGCGAGACCGGCGGCGAGCAGCAGCGCGGCGTGGGAGAGATCCATAGCCCCACGAGGCTAGCCCCCGCCTGGTCGGGTGGGCACGCCGGAGTCCCCGGCCCGGCGACCTCCCCAACCGCCCCTGACCTGCGCGATCTTGCCCAGGCGGGGCGGCAATACCGGCGGACCGTTCGTCGTTAGGATGAGAGCGCGACGGACGAGTCGACCGGGCGGCCGCGTCGGCGGGCTTCGGCCCGCCGCCGAGGAACGTCCGGACTCCACAGGGCAGGGTGGTTGTTAACGGCAACCCGGGGTGACCCGCGGGACAGTGCCACAGAAAACAGACCGCCGACCCCATCGGGGACGGTAAGGGTGAAACGGTGGGGTAAGAGCCCACCAGCACCCCGGGTGACCGGGGTGGCTAGGTAAACCCCACCCGGAGCAAGGCCAAGTAAGGGCCGTCACCGCAAGATGACGACCCCGCGCAGACGCTTGAGGGCTGCCCGCCCGATGTCTGCGGGTAGGCCGCTGGAGCCTGCCGGCAACGGCAGGCCGAGATGGATGGCCGCCGCCGGCGCAAACCCTTCGGGGTACGCGCCGCGCACAGAATCCGGCGTACAGGTCGACTCGTCCGTCGCCCACCAGGCCCGCCGCTGGCACATAGCAGCGGGCCTGGGGCTTCTCCGGGTACTGCTGGTCGTCGTTGGTCAGCTTTGGTCGGCATCTGACGGCCCAGCGACGGCCCAGACGGCCCAGCGACGGCCCGAACTCCCTCGATTCTCGCCGCCCTCTGGCCCGCGTCTCGGAGGCTGTCGATGCCCCGCTGGTCAGGCGCTCTCACCGCGTGAGTCGTCGGTGCTGGTGTCGACCTGGGATGGCAGTGGAGAGCGTCGGGTTGAGTTCAGTACGGTGATGGCCCGTTCGGCTCTTTGGTGATCCTTGGTGGTCAGTGCCACGATCGTGGCGAGGGCCTGCACGAGGGCGTTGACCAGGCTCGGTGCGCTAATCAGTACGATCATGGCGATTGCCACGTAAGTGGCCAACCGCAACCACCCACGGACCGGGCGGCTGCCGACGATTTTCGGCCATCCTGGAGCCGGAGCGCCCCCGCCGGAGGCGCCCTAACCGCAACCCGCGACCGCCGCTCGCTCGCTCGCGGCCAGCCTGCTCCTTCCTACGCCGCGCGGGTCTTGGCCGCGCGGCCCGGCCGGCTGCCGGTCCACCGCCCGTCAACGGTCCTGTTGTTCTGCGGCGGCCCCTCCGGGCTTCCCGCTGTCCGCGCCAGCCGCCGGGCGGCCGGCGTGGCGGCCGCAGAGCGACAGCGGCAGCGGCCGGCGCGCGCCCAGGCGGCGGCGCGTGCGGCCCGTCAAGGGCCGCCTTGAAGACGTACAGAAACTTTGCACAACATCGCCGGCAGTCCGGTGTCCGGTCTCGGGACCTACGTGACGCATCGGTATCAGGACCTGCGTGGACACTTCGGCGAGGGATGCCGGTCGGCCAGCTACAAGGTTGGTTACTCCGAGGTGAGTCTTCCTAGCTCTGACCGGAAGTCGCGAACCTCGCGTGGGTTCCCTTCCTGAGCAAACACGGCCCCTGTGTTGCGGTCAGCTAGAGCGGTGTCTCCCGCCATCACTGCCGCAAACGCTGCTGCCTGCAAGGGCGCGGTGCCTCCCGGATACACGTGCAGGAACGGGCCCCAGGAACCCTTCTGAGCATGGACCTCGGCTGCCCATCTGGCGAAGGCGGGAAGGTCTGCGGCGTGACACAGGAAGTCGACACCGGGTCCCGCGACGTCGTCTACGAGCTCTGCCGGCATCGGCTCCTCAGATGCGGGACGCGGGTACTCAGTGAGTTGGCGGACCGGCTCAAGGTGAGTCCAGAGCGCGTCGCGGCGGAACTCCACCCGTGGTTCCGGCAGACCCATGATCCGAACGCTGAGGAACACCTGGATCCCCTTCGTGGCCGGGTCACCCCACCGAGGGGTGTAGAACCGCATCTCTCGGAGGAGCCCGTTGTCGGCACGCGTGCAGCTGTTCCCCTGGCGCTCGAACCCAATCGGCTTCAGGACATCGCGGTGAAGACGGTTCACGACACGCGGGAGGCTCCAGCGACCGGGCACAGTGAGATGTTAGGGCGAGCCACCTCTAGCCGCGGTTGTCACCCAGGTCCTGAGATCGATCTGTCACCCACGTCCTGAGACCCGACATCGCCGGCAGTCCGGTGTCGTACTCCGCTTGATGGGTTACGTCCTGGCTTCACTTGATGTGTGACACGAGGCCCTGGCTCGTTGACTACCCGCTGTGAACGCGGGGCGGCCGGAGAGGGCCGATCAGTCGATGCGGTCGCTCAGGCCCAGCACCTTCGGGTCGTCACTCGGGAAGTCCCCGGGCATGCCCCCCACGTCGATGGTGCGCCGGTACACTCCGGCCAGGAACTCGACAGCGCCGACGGGAAATTCCGACCAGTCGCCGTTGTCTCCGCGGACGACCACCGGCCATGCGTCCGGGTCCCGGGGGCTCGTCCTCCAGTAGAAGGTGTCCCCCGAATAGGACGCCGCCCAGCTGATCAGGCCTCCCGGCTGCGGGAACGGAACGTAGTCCTCAGTGTCGCCCATCTCGTGCAGATCCTGAAGGATCTCGTCCTCCCTGGACGCGGACGCCCACAACGCCTCGGCGCCGGGCGTCGGAACGGACACCATGAGGAAGTCATCGATGACCAGCACCGGGTACGCCTCCGCCAGAGCGCGGAAGTCCGAGGGCAGCGCCGTCCCGAGTTCCGCCTCGAGGGCGGCCCAGTCCACGCTGCGCCCCCCAGGCACACGCCACCGTGTCATCGACGGAAGCGCGGCCTCCAGCTCTTCGACCCTCAGCATGTCGTCCGCCAATCCGGGCTGTTCTGGACCACGACGTTGTCGAACAATACTCCGTCCTCGGAATAGGCGGACATCGTTGGATTCCGCCCGCACCCCACACCATCAGGCGACGACAGGACCACTCAAAGAATTACGAAGCGCCCTCTGACAAGCGATGTACGTCTGAGCCTGCTGCACCCGACCAAGGTCAGGTGCGCGGATCTGCCGCTGACCGCGCGCCCCTGAGGGATTGTCAGTCCGCCCCGGCGTCCGGCTGACTAGTAACTCCGTGTAACAGCGGCATTCCATCGCACGGCAACCCCGTCACGCGTCAAGTGAAGCCGATGTGTCACGCATCAAGTGGAGCCCGACATCTGTCGTACTTCGCTTGATGCGTTACGCGGTGGCCTCCACTTGATGGGTGACACTGACGGGAGCTGGTGGAACAGACGAGGATGCCCCGGGAAGTGGATGGGCGCCGCTAACGCTCTTCTCCCGACGCCATCTGGCGCGCTGTGTCCTGGTAGAACGACGCCAGCTGCGGCAATGGAACCGCCTTCCGGGACGCTGTGGAGAGATCCTTTCCCTCCTCTGACCACGGCGGCGGCCATGCGCTGATCCCCTGATCGGCGGCGAGCGCATCGACTTCCGCTTCCCACCCCGGCCACCGCAAAGTGTCGTAGAACTCGGTCAGCGAACCATCGAGGACCGCATACAGCCAGTCGGCGTACCCCTGGTCGAGGTCCAGCCATTCAAGATCATCTGGACCGAAGTAATGGACGGTCGGCTTACCGCCGGGCTGTGCCGGCACCCACACGTACTGGCCGCCCATGACGTCGTAACCGACGACGACCCAGGGGCCTGTCGGGTCCGACTCCGTTGCTACGTCCGGCAGCCCATCGTGGCCGCTACCGAGGACGCGTAGCCAACCATGGTCCACCAGCAGTCCGCCTGTGTTGGCGACAACCGCACCAAGCCACGAACGAGTCGTGATTCCCAGCGCCGCCAGGCAGGCTTCCGCACGCGCAGGCTCGGCGGGCAGCACCTCAACCGGGTACGGGGCCTCCGTCACCGCCGCGGACACCTCAATCCATGCCGACTGCTCCACGGCCGTAGCCTGCCTGAACACAGGCATGATCGTCTAGCCGGCCTTGTCACGGATCAACTGAGCGCAATCCGTCACGCATCAAGTGGAGCCCGACATCGCCGGCAGCCCAGCCGCCATTCGTGCCAACGACCGCCAGGCGCTGCGCAAGTCAGGCGGCGCTGGGCAGGAGGAGGGATCGCAGCGCGATCGCCCGAGACTCGATGAGCTGCATGCGGAGTTGCCACTCCGCGGTTGCCGTCCAGTCCGCCTGGGCGGTGATTTGGTCCGGGTGCTTCCGGTACAGCAACCCCGGTTCGTCGATGAAGTACCCGTCGGCAACTACTGAGGCTGCGAGCAGTAGGCCGGTGTCTTCGCCGCCGGGTAGGGCCATCCAGCCACCGAGCACAAGCGAGAGGTCCCGTCGGATGCAGAGCGTTGCTGGGTGCACGGGTAGCCGATAGCCGTTGTCGTGAAAGCAGGAAAGCACCTCGGCCCGGTCGACTCTGCCTCCCGCCGGTTCGGCATGCTGCCAACTGACCGTTGACCCGTCAGGCATCAGGTCAAGAACGCTTGAGGTTGTCCACCCAATGTCAGGGCGAGAGCTAAGAACCTCGATCTCGCGTGCGAGGGCGCCAGGTGTGAGCTGATCATCGGCATCTAGGACCCGCAGTAGCGAGCCCTGGCTCCGCGCCATCGCCATGTTGCGGGCGACTCCAGGGCCGCCAGCTTTGCCGGTCGCGCCCAGGACGCGCGAGTCTTGGGGTAGAGCGGCCGAGACCAAGCCTCTGAGCTGGGATTTCTTTGGTTCCGGTTGACCGACCTTGGTCGTTGTTGGGCAGCCTTTGACGGCCTGGAGACGGCCTACGGCGGTACGTCACCGGCACCGCGCCCACCTGCAGCAGCGCAACAACGTCCGAGCGGACCGTCCCGGTCAGTCCAGCACTTCCACGGTGTCACCGACGCTGACCGTGCGACCTTTGCGGGAAGGTCCGCCCGGTTCGGCCCGCACCGTCATCTGGAGACCGAAGAGGAGCTTCTGGCCGATGTTCCGCCGTGCGGCGAGCATCCATAGCGGCTCCCGCCCCCGCTCCCCGGTCTCCTGGTTGATCGTCGCGACCAGACAGCGGCCACACTCGTTGGCGCCGTGGAACACGGCCCCGCCGATCCTGATCCGCCGGCCGACCCACTCGCCCTCGGCCCACGGTGCGGCACCGCTGACCACCACGTTGGGGCGGAACTGAATCATCGGCAGCGGCCCCTCGGTGCTGCCCGACTCCAGCAGCCAGCCGTTGAAAGCGTCCAGCGACGCGGTGTTGGCCAGCAGCAGCGGGGTGCCGTCGGCGAAGCTCACCTCGGCGCCGGAGCCGGCCGGAACCGGCCAGGGCACGAGGTTGCCGGCGGGGTCACCGAGCCAGACCAGCCGGGCGGTGCGCCCCAGCAGCTGGTTGAGCCAGTCGTCCGCCTCGGGGCCGGCGGCGCGTACCGGTGAGGGCGGCCGCCCCCGGAACACCCGGACCTGGATCGCCTCGCCGCCGGTCGGTTCGGCCAGATCGAGCGGGGCCAGGCCCGGCGCGTCCAGGGTCAGCCCGCCTGGCCGGGATACCGCCCGCACCGTCACCAGTTCCCGGTGCTGGCGCTGGGTCAGGCCGACGCCGTTGTCGTCCACGATCAGCCAGCGCCGGTCGCCGTCCAGGCCCCACGGCTCGACCCGCACCCTGTCGCGGTCCATCCGGCGGCACCCCTGCACGGGGTACGTGTGAATCGAGGCGACTCGCATTCGGTCAGGATGACACGACGCGGCGTGACGCCGGTGCCCCGCTCCGGCGGCCGCCCGTTACCAGGCGACCCCGGTTGTCGTCAGGTTCCACCCCTGGTCCCGGCTCAATCCGACGTCCAAGTTGACTCATCCGTCGCACCCAGCCCAGAACCAACCGGCTGTCAGGCCGGCCCGGTCATCGCAGGTGTGCGCGCTCGTCGAC
Source organism: Micromonospora sp. NPDC000668 (assembly GCF_042897975.1). NCBI lineage: Bacteria > Bacillati > Actinomycetota > Actinomycetes > Micromonosporales > Micromonosporaceae > Micromonospora > Micromonospora sp. NPDC000668. The sequence goes on along the minus strand of NZ_JBIAYP010000001.1, from coordinate 1,723,029 downwards.
GACCCGCCGGGGTTCGGTGAGGAAGATGTCGACGGGGACCGGGCCGTGCGCGATGTTCAACGTGTCCAGCCGGTAGTGCCAGTTACCGCTGCGATGGCCGGTGAAGCGGTAGTTGATGTGCCAGCGCGTCCACTCGCCCGGGGCGAGTCGTACGGCGGGTGGACGGCGATGGCGGCGGGGTATACCCCAGGAGGACGGGACCAGGTCGACGCGGAGCATTCCGTCGGCCAGGTCGAGGCGGACCACGTCGCGGGACGGTGGCCCGGCGCGCAGGTCGGCCTGTGGCTGGAACCCGTCCGCCTCATGCATCGTGACCTCGTGAGTGCAGGGTGCGCCGCTCTCCGGTAGGGCGAACGCGACCGGCAGACGGTTGCGGCGGGCGGCCTGTTGGCCTCCGCGGGACTGCTTGGTCCACGAGGCGCGGACCCACTGGGCGACGACGTACACGGCTTGGATGTTTCAGGCTTTCCGGGCTCCTGGCAATCCGGTTACGGGCGGGGGACTGCTCGTATGGCCACGAGGCCGGGGTGCGGCGTTCTAGGCTCCGAGATATGGCGGCGGCGTGCCCATCTTGAGCTGGCACATAAGTCCGGGCAGTGCCTTCACCTCATGATTCGCCTCGCGAGGCGCGAACTCAGACAGAGAGGAAGCACGCATGGCTGTCAAAACCAAGACGCGTCCAGGCACCACGGAGATTCGGCCGTTCACGGTGGAAATCCCCGAGGCGGACCTTGATGACCTGCGTAGGCGCATCGGAGCCACGCGCTGGCCGGAAAAGGAAACTGTTGACGACCAGTCGCAGGGCGTGCCGCTAGCGACGATTCAGGCCGTCGCGCGCTATTGGGAGAAGGAGTACGACTGGCGCAAGATCGAGACGAGGCTGAACGCCCTACCGCAGTTCATGACCAATATCGACGGGCTGGACATTCACTTCATCCACGTCCGCTCGAAGCACGAGGATGCGCTGCCGCTCATCGTCACGCACGGGTGGCCCGGGTCGGTGATCGAGCAAATGAAGATCATCGAGCCGCTCACCGACCCCACGGCGCACGGCGGGAGCGCGTCGGACGCCTTCCACCTGGTGATCCCATCGCTGCCCGGCCACGGCTTCTCGGGCAAGCCGACCTCGCCGGGCTGGGGTCCGGAGAAGACTGCGGCTGCCTGGATCGAACTGATGAAGCGTCTCGACTACACGCGATTCGTCGCGCAGGGTGGCGACTGGGGTGCGGTCGTGGTGGATCTGATGGGGCTGCAGGCGCCACCGGAACTGCTCGGCATTCACACCAACATGGCTGGCGCGGTGCCGCCCGAGATCGACAATCTGTTCCAGGGCGATACCACCGGAGCGAACAACGCCATGGGTTCGCTGCCGTCCAATCTGTCCGCCGACGAGATGCGTGCAGCCGAGGAGCTGGACTACGTCTGGAAGCACGTCGCCTATGCCCTCATGATGGCGACGCGCCCGCAGACGCTGACCGGCTTGGCGGATTCCCCTGTCGGCCTGGCGTCCTTCCTGCTCGACCACGATGCGGCCAGTATGGCGCTGATCGCGCGGGTCTTCGAAGGAGGCACCGAGGGCCTCACCCGCGATGACGTCCTGGACAACATCTCGCTCTACTGGCTGACGAACACGGCGATTTCCGCGTCTCGTCTCTATGCGGAGAACAAGCTGTCCTTCTTCGCCGCCAAGGGCGTCTCCATCCCGGTCGCCGTGAGCGTCTTTCCCAATGAGCTCTATGAGGCTCCGCAGAGTTGGGCCGAGCAGGCGTATCCCAACCTCATCTACTACAACAAGCTCGACAAGGGCGGGCACTTCGCGGCCTGGGAACAGCCGAAGATCTTCTCCGAAGAGCTTCGCACCGCTTTCCGGTCGCTTCGCTAGATGGCGGTGTCCGACCGTCCGCACATGCCGTCGCTCGGCGGGGCGACCGGGTGGCTCAACTCCGAGCCACTCGGCCCCGCCGAGCTGGGTGGCCGCGTCGTCCTCGTGAACTTCTGGACCCTGACGTGCATCAACTGGCTGCGCCAGGAGCCGTACGTCCGCGCCTGGTCGCAGGCGTACGGAGGCGATGGTCTGGTCGTCATCGGAGTCCATACGCCGGAGTTCTCGTTCGAGCACGACGTCGACGGGGTCGGCCGGGCGGTCGCGGCGCGATCAATCGACTACCCGGTCGCGGTCGACAACGACTACGCGATCTGGAGCGCCTTCGACAACCACTACTGGCCGGCGCTCTACTTCGTCGACGCGGACGGTGTCATCCGCGACGACCACTTCGGCGAGGGGCGCTACGAGCAGTCCGAGCGCGTTCTCCAGCAGCTGCTCGGCATCGAGCGCGAGCCCGTTCCCGTCGAAGGCCTCGGCCCGGAGGCATCGGCCGACTGGGACAACCTGCGTACGCCCGAGAGGTACCTCGGTTTCAGTCGCGGCGAACACTTCGCGTCGCCGAACGGCGCCGCGCTCGACGAACGCCGCGTCTACGAGCTGCCGGAGAGCCTGGTCCTCAACCAGTGGGCCTTGGCGGGCGAGTGGATGATCGGGTCGGAGAACGTCGTGCTCGACCGGGCCGGCGGCAGCATCGCCTTCCGGTTCCACGCACGCGACGCGCATCTCGTGCTGTCTCCCGGGGCGCGACAGCCGATCCCGTTCCGGGTGCTTCTCGACGGCGAAGCACCGGGCGCGTCACACGGCGTCGACGTCGACGAAGACGGCAACGGCGTACTCCAGGACGGCCGCCTCTACCAGCTCGTACGCCAGCACGACGCGGTCCGCGAACGGACCTTGCAGATCTCGTTCGGCGAGCCCGGCGCCGAGGCGTACGCCTTCACGTTCGGGTAGGCCCGATCAGCGACGCAGGTCGACCGTGCTGACGGTGCCTGAGAACGGTGAGATGGTGCGGATCTGAGAGCCGGGGCGCAGGCGGGTGTCGGTTGCGTACCGGTCGGCGAGCGCCTTCTCCGCGGCCTCGTCGCCGTCGTCGGCGGCGAGCAGCAACGCGGCGATCTCGTCGACGAGCGTGAGGTCGGCATCGGCGAAGTCGTCGGTCATCGCGTCGAACCCGTCCCAGAGCAGCAGCTCGTCCTTCTGCCGATGGGCGAGCTCGTGCAGGACGTAGTCGTAGATGAACCACGCACCGCGGATCGGCGATTCCGGGGCCACGCCGTAGACGTCGGGGTCGATCGCCCCGGCCCGGTACGCCGACCACACCCGCGCTGCCGAGTCGAAGAGCCCTGCCGCCGGGTCGATGTCGTAGCCGTCGAACCGCCAGTCGCCGGCCGGGTCGATTTCCGGGTCGGCCCAGACCCAGCGTTCGCCGTTCCAGTACTCCGCCAGCACGTGATCGTGGTGCCAGCCGGGCGTGAAGTAGGAGGCGAAGCCGACCCGGCTGCGGCTGGGGATGCCGTGCTGACGGAGCACCGCGACCGAGAGCAGCGCGTGGTCCCGGCAGCAGCCGGCTACCCGGTCGGCGGTCGGACGCTCGGCGCTCAGTGGCAGGGAAAATCGGGACTGGTCGGTGTCGAGGATGCGGTCCACCCAGCGGCAGTTCACCTCGTCGAGCCGCTCGGTGGGCAGCTCGACGCCGCCGGCCCGGTAGTGGACGATCACGTTGCGGGCGGTCGCCGCCACGGTGGCGATGTCGGGGGGCACGGCGTCGAGCAGTGCGGCGTGCCGACCGGGGTCGCTGTACGGGGAGTGTCTCCGGTAGTCGTCGATGTTCATGAGACGAGTCTTCGTCCTGCCACCGTGTCAGGGTCAAGGTGCCGGGCCGGGATAGTGTCGACTGCTGTGACAGCGCCCGAGATCACCATCGCCACCCCTGCGGACCATGACACGGTGATCGGCTCACTGGTCGCCGCGTTCATCAAGGATCCCGTCCTGCGGCACCTGTTCCCGGACGAGGAAACCTATCCGCGGTACGCCGCCGCCTTCTTCGGGCACCTCTTCGACAAGCGGGTGCACAAGGCGACGATCTGGACGATCGGTGGCGGTGCCTCGGTCGCCATCTGGGAGCCACCGGCAGCCGGCCACGAATCGCCGGAAGGGGATCTCGCCGCTCACTACCCCGCCGAGGTGCTGGCTCGCGTTCAGGCCTACGACGAGGCCGTGCACGCCGCGCTGCCGGCGTTCCCGTTCTGGTATCTCGGCGTCCTGGGCACCCACCCCGACAGCGCCGGACGTGGTTGGGGCCGTCTTGTCATGAGGGCGGGGCTGGATCGCGCCTCCGCGGACGGCCTGCCGGCGATCCTGGAGACCAGCAACCCGGCCAACGTCGAGCTGTACCGCCGTGCCGGCTGGGAGGTGGTGCGTTCCGTGTCAGACCCGTTGCCCACCTGGATCATGCAGCAGCCGACCCGCTGACACCGGCGACTCCGCGCGCACCCGACCGTTGCGGGCACCGGATGTCGGGTGGGCGGCCTGCCCCGCCGCCTAGCGTCGGTGCTCGAAAGGGAAGGAGACCCGGGTGCTGGAGCGGCTCAACGAGGCCATGGCGTACATCGAGCGGCACCTCGACCAACGGATCGAGGTGGCCGACCTGGCGCGGATCGCGCTGACGTCGGAGTACCACTTCCGACGGCTGTTCTCCGCGCTGGCCGGCATCCCGCTGTCGGAGTACATCCGTCGGCGTCGGCTCACCGTCGCCGGGGCGGACGTGCTGGCGGGGGAGCGGACGCTGCTCGACATCGCGGTGCACTACGGCTACGGCTCGGCAGAGGCGTTCGCCCGGGCGTTCCACGCCGTGCACGGCGTGGCACCCGGCGAGGCCCGGCGTACGGGGGCCGCGCTGCGCGCCCAGCCCCGGATGTCCTTCCGACTCACCGTTGAAGGGAGCGGCAGCATGGAATATCGAATCGTCAGCAAGGACGCGTTCGCCCTGGTGGGGCGCAAGGCCCGGGTTCCGCTGGTGCACGAGGGGATGAACCCGGCGATCGTCGCGTTCATCCGGAGCATCGACCGGGAGACGGCAGAGCGGATCGAGGCACTCTCGGATCAGGAGCCGGCCGGGATCGTCAACGTCAGCGACAACCTCGCCGACAGCCGCGCGGAGGGCACCGAGTTGGACTACTGGCACGGGGTCGTCACCGCCGCCGCGCCGCCGGAGGACCTGGACGCACTGCCCGTGCAGGCCGGGACGTGGGCGGTCTTCGCCACCTCCGGTGCGTTCCCGCAGGCGGTGCAGTACCTGTGGCGGGACGTGTTCACCCAGTGGTTCCCGTCCAACCCGTACCGCAGCCGGCCCGGCCCGGAGATCTCGCGGGTACGGGTGTCCGCGGACGGCGGCCAGGCGGACGCGGAGCTGTGGATTCCCGTCGAGCGGGTACCCACCCCTATGTAGAGTTCCGATACAGTGTTGGGATGCGGATCACCATTCCGGTCGCCAAGGTGCTGGCGGCGTTGCTCGCCGAGCCTGAGGCGGAGCGGTACGGGCTGGACCTGATGCGGTTGACCGGCCTGGCCAGCGGCACCCTCTATCCCGTGCTGCACCGGTTGCGGGCGGCCGGCTGGCTGGCCGCCGACTGGGAGGCGATCGATCCGGTAGCGGCGGGCCGGCCGCCCCGCCGCTACTACCGGCTCACCGCCGAAGGGGTGGCCGAAGCCCGCCGGGCGCTCGCCGACCTCCGGGCCGCCATCCCCGACGATCGTCCAACGTGGGGCGGCGCCGGGCCCACCGAGGCACCGGCATGGTGACCCGCCGCGCCGCCGAGGTGTTGCTGGCGATCGCCGCGCGACGCTGGCCAGCCGACCTGCGCGACGACCTGCGCCGCGAGTGGGACGCCGAGTTGCACGTGCTCGCCGCGAGCGGTCGCCGGACGAGGATGGTGGGCTTCGCCGTGAGTCTCGCCGTCAGTCGGGCCGGCGCCCCGCTCGTCGACCGCGCCATGATGCACCGGCGGGCCCGTCGTACCGCGGCCGCGTTGCTCCTCGCCCCACTCGCCTGCATCGGGATCGTGGTCGCCAGCGCGCTGGCGATGAACCCGGTCCACACCTGGCTGATGACGATGGGAGTGAGTTGGTCGACGCGGGCGCAGAGGCCGCTCTGGACGGCGCTCACCGTCGGGTTGGCGGTGCTGCTGGCGGTGTTCGCCGCCCGCTGGGCCCGGCACACCGCACTCGACGGCTCGCTGCGTATCGCGCTCGGCGTGGTGCTCCCCGTCGGCGCGGCCGCGGTCCTGCTCCTGTACGCCACCAACGCCGACAGCCTGGCCAGTTCCGTGCCCGGTCTGCTGCTCTGGCTCGCCGGCCTGACGCTGGTCCTCTGGGCCGCGGCGGGTCTCGCCGTGCGGGATTGGGTCCGGGCCGCCTGGTGGCTGGGCGTCCTCGGCGCGCTCGTCGTCGCCGACCTCGCGGTCATCCTCGCCGTGTTGGACAGCATCCCGGGCGGCACCGGCGCCGTTGCCGGGGTCGGCGAGATGCCACCCGACACCGTCGACCGGGTCTCCGCGCCGCTGTGGCTCTTCGCCTGCTGGGCCGACTGGAACTTCGGCCTGCCCCGCCCCATCCCGTGGGAGATCTTCCTGATCACCAACGAGGTGCTGCTGGAGCCCATGGTCTACCTGGCGTGCACGCCCTACGCGCTCGCGTACACCATCCGGGCGGCCCGGTCTGCGCCCACCGCGCCGGTCGCCCTCGCGCCGGCCCCGACCTCGTCGCCGGCCTGACCCGCGCAGGCTCAGCTGGGCACGTCGTCCCACGTGGTGCCCAGCGGCAGGAAACCGGCCGACTGGTTGTCGCGCAACGCGTAGGCGATGACCAGCAGGGCGTGCGCGTCCAGCTCGGGCAGCCGGTCCATCGGGAACCACCGCACGGCCAGCGACTCGTCGTCATTGACCCGGGCCGTGCCAGCGACGACCCGGCAGACGAAGCCGAGGTTGAGGTACTCGCAGCGGTCCCCGTTGGGGTAGGTGTGCGGGTGCGAGACGGCGCTGGACAGCCGCACCGGCACCACGTCCAGACCCGTCTCCTCCCGCACCTCGCGGACCAGCGCGGTGGCCGGCTGCTCGCCCGGCTCGACGAACCCGCTGATCACCGACCAACGCCCGTCGTCGGCGCGCTGACCGAGCAGCAGCTCACCAGCGTCGTTGCGGACCACCGCGCTGACGCTGGGCAGCCAGAGCAGGTCGTGACCGACGTGCTTGCGCATCCGCAGGATGTAGTCCGGTACCGCCATCCGGCGATCATAGGCCGCGACTCCGCGACCATCGCCGTCCCGCGACCCCGCGTCGAGTGTCAGGCCGACCAGCTGACGGTACGGCGGAAGCGCTCGTACTCCCTGGCGAGTTCGGCGTCGATCCGCTCCATTCGGGCCTCGGTGAGCACCACCGCCGGGTCCTGCCACGGTCGGCCGGTGAGCATCCGGCGGCGCAGTCCGGTCGGCGGGTGGGCGGCGAACAGCGACGCCTGGTCACGGACCGACAGTTGGCGCAGCAGCGGCAGCCGATCGGCGCTCGCGGCGCGGGCCTGGGCCAACGCCGAACGCCACCGGTCCGGGCCGTGTCCCGCCCTGGTCTCCCGGCGCACCGCCAGCGCCATCGACTCGGCGGCGAGCAGGGCGTCGAGCAGATCGGTCGCGGCCGTCGAGCCGGCCACCCGCGCGGCCAGTTCGTCGGCGAGGTACTCGGCGCGCTGGCTGTCCCGCAGCGCCACGCTCACCAGCAGCAGGTAGGCGACGAACAGAACCCGGGACACCACCCACTGGAACGCCCGGCCCAGCGCGTCGCCCACCATCTCCACCAGCCCAGCGCCGACACTGGTTCGCACCGGCCGGAACAGGTCCGCGGCCGAGCCGAGCATGGTGAACGCGGGCTGGGTGAGCAGGCCGCGGCGCGGGTCACCGTTGACGAAGTGACCGAGCTCGTGGCCGAGCAACGCCACCCGCTCGCCGGCGGTGAGTGAGCCCCACAACGGCAGCCCGAGGCAGAGCACCTTCCGACGACGCAACCCGACCGCACCCGCGTACGCGTTGATGTCGCCGTCGACGCCGACCACGTCCGGCATCGGCGCCCCGATCGCCGTGGCCACCTCGCCGATCAGTGCGAACAGCTCCGGCGCCCGGTCCAGGGAGAGCACCTCCAACTCCGGGTCGAGCCGGCCGAACCGGGGCCGCAGCGCGACCGCCAGGCCGACCATCGCGACCCCCGGCAGGATCGCCAGGTTGGGAAACGGGAACGCCACGATCAGCCATACGCCGGTGACCGCGAGCGCGAGTACCGCCGCGACCAGCACCAGCGACGCCACGGCGGTCACCGTCCGGGCGCCACCGGACCCGCTGGCGCCCAGCGGCCGCCCGACCAGCCGGCTGAACTGCCGCCCGGTCGCCCGGAACGCCATCCGGTAGGTCCACCGATCGACCCAGGTCCAGCCGAACTCGCGTTCGCGCCGCATCGGGTCGTACGTGTCCAGATTCCACTCGCAGTTGGGGCACCAGGGCGGCGCGTCGCGTACGGACGCCGTCGTGGCCCCACACCCCGGGCACGCCCCCGTGCCGGTCACCGTGTTGATCACGGGGACCGACCCTGCCCCGAGCCGCCGTACGCGGGAACTGGCCGTTCAGCCGACGACCGGTGGCGGGCGAAGTGTCCCGGCCTGGGCTTTCTTTCGGTGTTCCGGCCCGGGGCGCCGTAACCGGCTCTACTGTGGAGAAGGTCGGTGACTTGCGTGATCCGGTGGCGGCCGGTCGGTTCGCGGTGCACAGTGATTCCCATGAGCGACAGCGGACGTGGTGGGCAGTTCTACTGGTGCACCCGGCACCACCGGGTTGAGACGGACGCCGACGTGTGCCCGGCGAAGCACGTCCTCGGCCCGTACGACTCGGCGGCCGACGCGGAGAACGCCCTGCAACGAGTGCAGGAGCGTAACGAGGCGTGGGAGGCCGAGGACGCTCGTTGGGCCGGGGAGGACAGGTAGACGGCGCGGGACGGCCCGCGCCGAGGTACTCAGTGCTCCGCGAGGAGACACGCGAGAGCACGTCCCCAAGGAGGGAACCGAGATGGCCGAAGCACAGCAGGCCACCACCCGCCCGGCCGCCCGGCGTACCACCGCGAAGAAGACCGCCGCGGCGGAGCGGAACACGGGAGCGAGCCGGACCACCCCCGTGCGCAAGTCCACCGCGGGTGCGGCGGCGGCGAAGGCGCCGGCCAGGAAGGCCGCCGGCGGGGCGGGGCGTGCCCCGGCCAAGAAGACCACCACGGCCGCCAAGGCTCCCGCGAAGAAGGCCACCACCAAGGCCTCCACCGCCGCCAAGAAGGCGCCAGCGAAGACCTCGACCGCCACCCGCAAGACGACCGCCACCGCGAAGCGGACCCCGGCATCCGCTGCGAAGAAGACCACCGCCGCTGCGAAGAAGACCACGGGTACGGCGAAGAAGACCACCAGCGCGGCCAAGAAGACCACCAGCGCCGCGAAGAGGACCACCGCAACGGCGGTGAAGAAGGCCACCACCGCGGCGAAGGCACCGGCGCGCAAGACCGCGACCAAGGCTTCCACCGCGAAGAAGACGGCCGCCAAGAAGGCTCCGGCCAAGAAGACGACCGCTGCGGCGAAGAAGACCACGGGTACGGCGAAGAAGACGACAGCGAAGAAGACCGCGGCCACCCGCCCTGGCGGCGGCGCACGCAAGGCCGCGGCAAAGAAGGCCCCGGCCGCGAAGTCGACCGGCACGTCGTCGACCGCCACCCGCAAGGCGGCGGCGAAGAAGGCCCCGGCGAAGAAGACCGTCGCGGCCAAGGCGCCGGCCCGCAAGGTGACCGCCCGCAAGTCGCCGGCCCGTCCGACCGCCGCCCGGGCCACCGCCCCCCGCGGTACGCGGACCACCGCGCGGAAGGCGACCGGCTGACCGCAGGCCGTCCGGCACAGGATCGCCCGGCAGGGCCGACGCGGTTCACCGGCAGGCCCGACGCGGCACTCCGGCGGGCCGAGGTGGTGCACCGGGCAGGCCGACGTGGTTCACGGGGCAGGCCGACGCGGTTCACTGGTGGGTCTGCCGCGGTTCGCCCGGTGCGCCGGCCGCGGTTCGCCCAGTGCGCCGCCCGAATATCTCGGCCGGTCACCGGAAGCGGATCACCGGCGGCACTGTCAGGATTGACCCGTGGTCATCCGACGCGTACTCGCGCCCCGCATCGACTTCGGCACGCTGCGCCGCGAGCTCGGCCTGCCTGAGGGTTTCCCGGCCGCCGCGCAGCACGAGGCTGACGAGGCGGCCGCCGCGCCGCCGCGACCGCCCGTCGACCGTACCGACGTACCGTTCGTCACGGTCGACCCGGCCACGTCCCGGGACCTGGACCAGGCGATGCACCTCGCCCGACGGCCGGGTGGCGGCTATCGGGTGCGGTATGCGATCGCGGACGTCGCCGCGCACGTCGGCCCCGGCGGCGCGCTGGAGGCGGAGACCTGGCGGCGAGGGCAGACCATCTACCTGCCCGACGGCCACGTGCCGCTGCACCCGCTGACGCTCAGCGAGGGCGCGGCCAGTCTGCTGCCCGACGACGACCGGGCCGCGGTGGTCTGGACCATCGACCTGGACGCCGACGGCGGCACGGTGGCCGTCGAGCTGGAACGCGCCCTGGTCCGCAGCCGGGCCAAACTCGACTACTCAGGGGTGCAGGCGGCGGCGGACGGCGGGCGGCTGCCCGACCCGATCGCGCTGCTGCCCGAGATCGGTGACCGGCTGACCGCTCGGGGACTGCGTCGTGGCGCGATCAACCTGCCCCTGCCCGAGCAGGACGTGGAACCCGACGGCGAGGGCTGGCGGCTGGTGTTGCGCGGGCCGGTGCCCATGGAGGAGCACAACGCGCAGATCTCCCTGCTGACGGGGATGGCCGCCGCCGACATCATGCTGGCCGGCCGGGTCGGCCTGCTGCGCACCATGCCGGCTCCGAAGCCGGAGGCCGTGCAGCGGCTGCGGGCCGCCGCCGCGCCGCTGGGCGTGCACTGGCCGGACGGCGTTGGCCCGGGCGAGGTGATCGTCGGGCTGGACCCCGCCCAGCCGCGCGCCGCCGCGTTCATCGACCAGGCAGCCGAGCTGATGCGCGGCGCGGCCTACACCGCGTTCGACGGGACGCCGCCGGAGCAGCCGGAGCACGGCGGGGTGGCCGCCGCGTACGCCCACGTCACGGCGCCGCTGCGGCGCCTGGCCGACCGGTACGCCACCGAGGTCTGCCTGGCCCTGCACGCGGGCCGGCCGGTGCCCGACTGGGCGCGCGCCGCGCTGCCTCGGCTGCCCGAGGTCATGGCCACGACCGACCGGACCGCCTCGGCGGCCAGCCGGGGCGCGGTCGAGCTGGCCGAAGCGGTGCTGCTGGCGGACCGGGTGGGGGAGACCTTCGACGCGGCGGTACTGGACGTGGACGCCCCGCCCAACGGCCGCTCCCGCCCCCGCCCGCCCGGCGGTACGGTCGCCCTGGACGCCCCGCCGGTACGCGGCCGCTGCCTCGGCCAACTGCCGCTCGGTGAACGAGTCCGGGTCCGGCTGGTAACCGCCGACCCGGCTACCCGCACGATCCTGTTCGAGCTCGCCTGAAGGGGTTGCCGGCGGCCCTTTTCGCGTTGGCGTAGACCGGACCGGCTACCGGCACGATCCTGTTCGAGCTGGTCTGGACGGATTGCCGGCGGGTCCTGTTCGAGTTGGCCTGGAGCGGCAGTTCGCTCCCGGCTTGGGTCGTCGTCGGGGCGCGTGGGCGGGGTCGGCCGGTGGTGGCGTCCGGGTCGGATCCCGAGCCGACGAGTTGGCAGCGCGGCGGGCGGGCAGCGGGAATTGTCACAGCGGCTGACGCTGCTGCCGGACCGGGCGGTTTGCGAGGATGAGCCCATGGCATACGACGCGAGCACGCTGCCCGACGTGTCCGGGCTGACGGTCGGCATCATCGGTGGCACCGGCGATCAGGGGCGGGGTCTCGCCTACCGCCTCGCCCGGGCCGGGCAGACGGTGCTGATCGGCTCCCGCTCCGCGGAGCGGGCCGCCGAGTCCGCCGCCGAGATCGCCGCGCTGCCCCGGATGCCGGCCGATGTCAGTATCACCGGTGCGGCCAACGACGAGGTGGCCCGGCGCAGCGACGTCGTGATCATCGCGGTGCCGTGGGACGGGCACGCCGCTATCGTCGCCTCCCTCGCCGAGCCGCTCGCCGGCACGATCGTCATCGACTGCGTCAACCCGCTCGGCTTTGACAAGCAGGGCCCCTACGCGCTGACCGTCGCCGAGGGCAGCGCCGTCCAGCAGGCCGCCGCGCTGCTGCCCGACTCCCGGGTCTGCGCGGCGTTCAACCACGTCAGCGCCCCGCTGCTGGCCGACCCCGAGGTCGACCGGATCGACCTGGACGTGCTGATCTGCACCGAGGACCGCGAGCTGGTCGACGTGGTCGGCGCGCTCGCCGCCCGGATCCCCGGGATGCGCGGCATCTACGCTGGCCGGCTGCGCAACGCCCACCAGATCGAGGCGTTCACCGCCAACCTGATCGCCATCAACAAGCGCTACAAGGCCCACGCCGGCATCCGCGTCACCGACCTCTGAGCCTGTCTGCCGGCGTGCCTGCGCACAGGTGAGCCCGCCAGCTCTGGGCGCGCTTGCCGGTGCGCCCGCTCGTGGACCGCTGAATCGGTCCGACCGCGAGGGCTGGTCTTCGACGGGCGGTGTCCGGAGCGTTGGCCTGCGAAGGTGTGAGCGTTGCTGAACGGTTGTGCTCACGTCCGCCGGTGGTAGTGGTTGCGGCGGGGGAGTCGGTCGGGATCGAGCCAGGCTGGCGGGACGAACTCCGGGTGACCGTCGCCGCCCAGAAGGACGGTCCAGTCGCCGCGATGGATGTGCCGATGGTGGTGTGCACAGAGCAACACAGCGTTCTGCAGGCTCGTCTCGCCGCCGTTCGCCCAGTGCCGGATGTGGTGGGCGTCGCACCAGCGGGGCGGGCGGTCGCAGCCTGGGAAGGCGCAGCCTCGGTCCCGTAGGACCAGCGCGCGCCGGAGAGGCCCGGTGACGAGTCGGCGTTGCCGGACCACGTCGAGCACCTGGCCGGCGCTGCCAAGGACGGCGGGCAGGATGGCCGCGTCGCAGGCGAGCCGGCGGACCGCCTCCGGGGTGAGCTGGAGGCCGGTGTCCAGGGCTCCGGCGTCGAGCTGCCGGAGCAGGCTGTCGAAACTGGTGGTGACGACGATCTGGGCCGGCTCGCCGCCATGCTCGGGTAGCTCCCCGGTGCGCAGGGTGAGCCGACAAAGGTCGGCGAGCGCGTCGTGTCGGCGTTGCCCGGGGCTACGCGGGTCGTCCGGGCCGGACGGTGCGGTCAACGGCTCGATCGCGGCGCGCAGCAGGCCGGCCGCCTCGGCGTCCAGGCTGCCGGTCAGCCGGAGGCGGCCATCGTGCAGCTCGGACAGTGTGACGTGACGGTCTCGGGCCGACCGGTGGGCCTCGGCCTCCAACGCGGCTTGGGCGGCAGCCTCGGCGACCTCCGGAGCGACGTGGTCGAGAATCCGCGTGCCCAGCCTGCGGAGCAGTGCCGGATCGAACTGTCCCGCCCACTCGACCAGCACGCCGACGGCCTTGTCGGCAGCCTCGGCACCGGCGGCGGCGTGCACCGTGCTGACGGTGTCGCCGATGACCCGGGCCTGCTCCAGGCTGATGTCCCCGTCGGCCAACGCGCGACGTATCCCGGGGGCGGCGGCGTCCAACGTGCCGGCGAGGTCGACCAGCCGACGGGCGGCGGGGACGGTGAGCCGCAGCCGGTCGCGCAGCCAGACCGCGGTCGAGGACGCGCCCTGTGCGACGGCGGTCCCCCGACCGTCCAGCTCGCGCACCAGGGCCAGCTGCACCGCCGCCAGGCGCTGCTCGAGCCGGTGCGCGGCGTCGAGCGCCGCGACCAGCTCATGCTCCGCGACGGCCCAGGTGGCCACATCGAGGCACGCCGCCACCGCGCCCTCCGCCTGCGCCAACTCCTCGACCACGACCAAAGATTAGAACAGGTGTACGACAGTTCCAGTGGTGGTGATCGATTGGTGGCCCGGCAGCTTCCGCCCGTCGGCGGTGCCCGTTAGCGGTGCGGCGGCGGCGGCGGGGCCGGCCGGCCGACTGAAGCGTCGTACCGGCCGGCCCTGCCGCCGTGGACCGTCCGAGCCGCGGACCGTCCGAGCCGCTGACCGTCCGAGCCGCTGACCTACGCGAGCCGCGGACCGTCCTAGAAGGTGTGCTCGGCGGCTGGGAACTCGCCGCCGCGGACCTCGTCGGCGAACCGGCGGGTGGCGTCGGTGAGGGCGCCGGACAGGTCCGCGTACCGCTTCACGAAGCGTGGCGCCTTGCCGGTACGCAGGCCGGCCATGTCCTGCCAGACCAGCACCTGGGCGTCGGTGTCGGGGCCGGCCCCGATGCCCACGGTGGGGATCGACAGTTCGTGGGTGATCTGCTTGGCCACCTCACCCGGCACCATCTCCAGCACCACCGCGAACGCGCCCGCCTCGGCAACCGCCCGCGCGTCGGCCAGCACCTCGGTGGCCGCGTCGCCCCGGCCCTGCACCCGGTAGCCGCCCAGGGTGTGCTCGCTCTGCGGGGTGAAGCCGATGTGCGCCATCACCGGAATGCCGGCGCCGACGATCGCGGCGATCTGCGCGGCACAGCGGCGGCCACCCTCCAGCTTCACCGCGTGGCAGCCACCTTCCTTCATGAACCGCACGGCGGTACGCAGCGCCTGCGTCGGGCCTTCCTCGTACGAGCCGAACGGGAGGTCGCCGACGATCAGCGACTGTCGGGTCGCCCGTACCACCGCCCGCACCAGCGGGAGCAGCTCGTCGGCGGTGACCGGCAGGGTGGTCTCGTAGCCGAACACGTTGTTCGCGGCTGAGTCGCCGACCAGCAGCACCGGGACGCCGGCCTGGTCGAAGATCGCCGCCGTGTACTGGTCGTACGAGGTGAGCATCGGCCACCGTTCGCCGCGCTCCTTGGCGGCGATCAGGTCGCGGGTACGGACCCGTCGGGTGGCCGGGCCGCCGTACAGCGCGGTCACCTCGTTGGGCGTGGACTCCACCATCACTGTCTCCTTCCTCGAGGCCGCCTGCGCGGTCCCCGGGTTCTGTCGCGATCGTCGCATCGCAGGCAGGGATGACGGCAGGGCGCAGTGGAAGATGTCACTCCACCGCGGCGAGGGCGCCGGACCGGCCCACCGACCCGGCGCCCACCCCGGACGGCTCAGCCGTGCTCGCGCCACCGGTTGGTGATCGGCAGCCGGCGGTCCCGACCGAACGCCTTCATCGAGATCTTCGTGCCCGGCGCCGACTGCCGTCGCTTGTACTCGGCGGTATCCACCAGCCGCAGCACCTTGTCCACCACGGCCGGATCGTGGCCCGACTCGATCAGACCGTCCCGGCCGAGGTCGCCGTCGACGTAGCCGATCAGGATCGGGTCCAGTACGTCGTAGTCGGGCAGGGTGTCGCTGTCCAGTTGGCCCGGGCTCAGCTCGGCGCTCGGCGGCTTGCCGATTGAGTTCTCCGGGATGGGTGGGGTCGCGCCCCGCCGGGCCGCGTCCGCGTTGCGCCACTTCGCCAGCCGCCAGATCAGTGTCTTCCACACGTCCTTGACCGGGTTGAAGCCGCCCACCGAGTCGCCGTACAGCGTGGAGTAGCCGACCGCCAGCTCGCTCTTGTTGCCGGTGGTCAGCACCAGGTGGCCCTCCTGGTTCGACAGCGCCATCAGGATCACGCCGCGTACCCGGGCCTGGAGGTTCTCCACCGCCACCCCGGACAGCGACAGGTTGGCCAGGAAACCGTCCACCATCGGCTGGATCGGCTCGGTGCGGTAGTCCAGCCCGGTGCGCTTGGCCAGGTCGGCGGCGTCCTCCCGGGAGTGCTCGGAGGAGTGCTGGCTGGGCAGCGACACCCCGACCACCCGGTCCGGACCGAGCGCGTCGACGGCCAGCGCGGCCACCACCGCCGAGTCGATGCCGCCGGAGAGGCCGAGCACCACCGACGGGAACCTGTTCTTGTTGACGTAGTCGCGCAGGCCGAGCACCAACGCGTGCCACACCTCGGCCTCGTCGGCCACCGGCTCGATGAGCCCGCCGGTGGCGGCCGGGCCGGACGGCGTGGGCGGGATGCCGTCCAGGGTGCTGTGCACCACCCGCATGCCGTCCGCGACGGTCTCCTCGGCCGGCGGCGCGCCGGCGGCCGGCAGTTCCACGTCGTGCACGAGCAGGTGCTCGACGAACTGCGGGGCTCGGGTGAGCAGCTCACCGTCGGCGGCCACGATCATCGAGTCGCCCTCGAAGACCAGCTCGTCCTGCCCGCCGATCATGTTGACGTACGCGATGGCGGCGCCCGCCTCGGCGGCCCGCCGGCGGACCAGCGGCAGCCGGATGTCGTCCTTGTTCAGCTCGTACGGCGAGCCGTTGATGTTGACCACCAGGCCGACCCTGGCCTGCCGGGCGGCGGCGAACGGGCCGCCGGCCTGCCACAGGTCCTCGCAGATGGTCAGCGCGACGTCCACCCCACCGATCCGCACCACGGTCAGCATGTCGCCGGACAGGAAGTAGCGGTCCTCGTCGAAGACGCCGTAGTTGGGCAGGTGGTGCTTGAAGTAGCGGGCGGCCACCACGCCCCGGTGCAGCAGCGCGGCGGCGTTGCGGGCGCCCCGACCCGGCTCGGCGTGCTCGCTGACCTGGGGCGGCCCGTCGGCGTCCAGGTAGCCGACCACCACCGGCAACTCGCCGAGGCCGTCCGTGGCGAGGTCGGCGGCGAGCTGCTCCAGGGCGGCCCGGGACGCGGCGACGAAGGAACGCCGGAAGACCAGATCCTCGACCGGGTACCCGGTCAGCATCATCTCGGGGAAGAGCACCAGTTGGGCGCCGGCATCAGCGGCCTGGCGGGTCCAGCTGCGGACCAGGTCGGCGTTGCCGGCGAGGTCGCCGACGCTCGGGTTGACCTGGGACAGGGCGAGACGCAGGGTGGGCATGTCCTCATTTTGCCCCAGCCCGTCGGGGCGGACACGATGCCAACGGGAGACGGCGGCCACGCTCGCGCCGGGCCGGCCGACCGCCGGTGGGCCAGCGCTCGTGGCCAGGCCGCCGCCCGCCCGAAGGCACCTGCGGCGCTCCCGCCGCAGCAGGACGACCGCCGCAGCAGGACGACCGCCGCAGCAGGACGACCGCCGCGGCAGGACGACCGCCGCGGCAGGACGACCGCCGCGGCAGGACCGTCGCCGGTCCGGCCGCCGCCGCGGCGGGCAGCCGGGACGGCAGGCGGGCGTTGGCGTAACGTCGGCGTAACCAGGCACATGAAGACTGGTCGGTCAGGCCGGGCCGGCCCGGCAGGCGATGGCAAACAGGTGTTGCGAGGGGTGGAAGTGGACCGTCAGCAGGAGTTCGTCCTCCGTACGCTGGAAGAGCGGGACATCCGGTTCGTCCGGCTGTGGTTCACCGACGTGCTGGGCACGCTCAAGAGCGTCTCGGTGGCACCCGCCGAGCTGGAGGCGGCCTTCGAGGAGGGCATCGGCTTCGACGGCTCGGCGATCGAGGGCTTCGCCCGGGTCTTCGAATCGGACATGGTGGCCATGCCCGATCCGACCACCTTCCAGGTCTTCCCGTTCGAGGGCGGGGTCAGCGGCGAGAGCGCCCGGATGTTCTGCGACATCCTGCTGCCCGACGGCGGGCCGTCCTGGGCGGATCCCCGGCACGTGCTGCGCCGCGCGCTGTCCAAGGCCGCCGAGAAGGGCTTTACCTTCTACACCCACCCCGAGATCGAGTTCTTCCTGTTGGAGAACGGCCCGCAGGACGGCTCGGTGCCCATCCCGGTGGACACCGGCGGCTACTTCGAGCACACCACCCACGCCGTCGCCCGGGACTTCCGCCGGCAAGGGGTGCTGGCGCTGGAGCGGATCGGCATCTCGGTGGAGTTCAGCCACCACGAGGTCGCCCCCGGCCAGCAGGAGATCGACCTGCGCTACGCCGACGCGCTCACCACCGCCGACAACATCATGACCTTCCGGCACGTGGTCAAGGAGGTAGCGCTCTCCACCGGCGTGCAGGCCAGCTTCATGCCGAAGCCGTTCACCGACCAGCCGGGCAGCGGCATGCACACCCACCTGTCGCTGTTCGAGGGGGAGCGCAACGCCTTCCACGACGGCGGTGACCCGATGAAGCTCTCCAAGGTGGCGAAGTCCTTCATCGCCGGCCTGCTGGTGCACGCGCGGGAGTACACGGCGGTCACCAACCAGTGGGTCAACTCGTACAAGCGGCTCTTCCCGCAGGCACTGCCCGACCGGATCACCGAGAGCCCGGCGTACGTCTGCTGGGGTCACCTGAACCGGTCCGCGCTGGTCCGGGTGCCCGCGTACGGCAAGCCCAACTCGGCCCGCGTGGAGGTCCGCTCGCTGGACTCGGCGGCCAATCCGTACCTCGCCTTCGCGGTGCTGCTCGGCGCCGGCCTGAAGGGCATCGAGGAGGGCTACGAGCTGCCGCCGGGCGCCGAGGACGACGTCTGGTCGCTGACCAGCGCCGAGCGGCGCGCGATGGGGTACGAAGCGCTGCCGGAGAACCTCGCCGAGGCGATCGACGTGATGGCCGGGTCCGAATTGGTCGCCGAGGTGCTTGGCGAGCACGTCTTCGACTTCTTCCTGCGCAACAAGCGGGCCGAGTGGGAGCAGTACCGCCGCGAGGTCACCCCGTACGAGCGGCAGCGTTACCTGGCGCTGTAACCGCGGGGCTGACGCGGTTGCGTGCTGCCGCTATCGTCTCGATCACCGCGCCGGTACCCCTCCGGGCGGAGATTCGGGAGGCAGTCGGTGCTGGAGGATCTGCTCAGCGGTGCCTGGCAGAGCGTCGTGTTCGGGATCGTCGGCGTAGGGCTGATGGCGGCCGGCTTCGTGCTGGTCGACCTGCTCACACCGGGGCGGCTGCGGGAGCTGATCTGGGTACGCCGCAACGCGAACGCGGGGCTGCTGCTGGCCGCCAACCAGCTCGGTATCGCCGGGATTGTCTTCACCGCGATCCTCACCAGCTACAGCGACTTCGGCAAGGGGCTCGCCTCCACCGTGGTGTTCGGGTTCGTCGGGCTGGCCATCATGGCACTGGCCTTCTTCGTGCTCGATCTGCTCACCCCGGGCAAGCTCGGCGAGATCATCTGCTCGGATGAGCCGCATCCGGCGGCCCGGGTCAGCGCCGCCACCCATTTTGGAGCGGCGCTGATCGTCTGCGCCTGCATCGCCTGAGCGCGGTCGTCGTACCCCGTCCGTAGCGTGCGGGCCATGAACCGCACGGACCGCCTCTACGCCCTGGTCGAGGAGCTGCGCGCGGTCTCGCCACGCCCGCGCAGCGCCCGCTGGCTGGCCGCGCGCTTCGAGGTCAGCAGCCGGACCATCGAGCGCGACATCGGCGCGTTGCAGGAGGCCGGGGTGCCGATCTGGGCCGAGCCCGGGCGCACCGGGGGCTACGTGGTGGACTGCGCCCGCACCCTGCCCCCGGTCAACCTGACGCCCGGCGAGGCGGTGGCCATGGCCGTCGCGCTGCACCGGCTCGCCGGCACGCCGTTCGCCGCGCCGGGCGCCACCGCGCTGCGCAAGCTGGTGGCGGTGCTGCCGGCCGCCGACGCGGCCGAGGCGCACCGGCTCGCCGGCCGGGTGCACCTGATCGGCGACGGGCCGGCCACGCCCGTCCCGGCCATCGTCGCCGACGCGGTCGTCGCGCGGCGGGTGCTGCGCATCCGGTACGCCGACCGGGACGGCGCCGATTCGGTACGCGACGTCGAGCCGCTCGGCTACCTGGGCAACCCCCGACACTGGTATCTGCTCGCCTGGTGTCGGCTGCGCGACGAGCTGCGCTGCTTCCGCACCGATCGGATCCGGAGTGTCCGGGCGTTGCCCGAGGTGGTGGCCCGGGAGTTGCGCCCGGCCGACCTGGACATCCCGCGCGAGCGGGTCCGGGCGCTGAGCCTGGTCTGAAAACTGGTGGTGGATCCGTCCGCACTGCCGGGGAAACACCGACAGGACGGTGTCGCGGGCGGGGTCGAGGCTGACTCCTGACGGCGCCGCCGATCGGCCGGCGCGCGGAAACGAGAGGCCAGACATGACCACCAGCAGCGGGGTGACCTGGTTCGAGATCGGCACGGATCGGCCAGACGTGGCGCAGCGGTTCTATGGCGACCTGTTCGGGTGGAGCTTCACCGAGGAGGGCGCCGACGGCGCGTCGTACCGGACGACCGAGGGTGGTGCCGGCGAGGGGATCGGCGGCGCGATTCGGGGCACCGGCGGGCAGGGGCCGAACTACGCGATCTTCTATGTGCAGGTGAACGACGTGGCGGGGACCTGCCAGCGGGCCGAGGCGGCCGGCGGCAAGGTGCTGGTGCCGGTGAAGGTGAACGACAACGGGCTCACCTTCGCCCACCTGCTCGACCCGGCCGGCAACCACGTCGGGGTCTTCACGCCCCCGCCGGTGCCCGCCGGATCCTGACAGTCGGGACCGGCGCCGGTTCGGCGTAATGGCGGTGTCCGGGTAACCCGGACACCGCCATGCCACCGCAACTGGTCCGGCTGGGCGGCGCCGCCCGATGTCAGGGTGGCGCCGCCGACGATCACTTGCCGGTCGTACCGTCGGGGTTGTCGGTGCCCTCGGGGCCGCCGTTGCCACCAGGGCCGCCGTTGCCACCAGGGCCGCCGTTACCCGGTCCGCCGTGACCGCCCGGTCCGCGGTGACCGTCGCCACCGGGGAAGACGCCGGCCTCGACGGCCTTGGTGATCGCGTCGGCCTGCTCCTGGGTGAGCTTGCCGTCCTCGACCGCCTGGTCCAGGCGCTCCTTGAGCGCGGCCTGGCGGTCCTCGGTGGACGGCCGCTCCGGCCGCTCCGGACGGTCGGCATGCTTCTGCTCGCGGACCTTGTCCAGCGCGGCGGTCACCTTGTCGGTGGAGACGCCCAACTCCTTGGCGAGCGCCTCGGCGAACTCGCCCTGCCGGTCGGCCTTCGACTCCGGCTTCTCAGCGGTGCTGCTGGCGCTCGGGGTCCGCGTGCCGCCGTCCGCGGCGAACGCCATCGTCGGGGCTGCGATGCCCACGCCGAGGACGCCAGCGGTGGCCAGGCCGGCCAGCAGGTGCTTCTTGCGGATGGTGCGGGACATGCTCTCCTCCAGGTGCTCGGTGGTGTTGCGATGTCGCTACCGACCGTGACCGGCTGGGCTGGGTGCAACCCGTGGCGAACCTGTCCGCAGGCTGGCAATTCGGCCCGGGAAATGGGACAAACCTGTTGCCCCGGTACGGCCGGTGGGCAAAGGTGATTGCTCGCCGTGCCCGGCTTGGTCGAGCCGCGCGGGCCGGTCGACCGGAAATCCATCGACGGAAGGCAGCTCTCGTGACATCCACCGTGATCCGGGAAATCCCGCTCAGCGATCCGCAGGCCGGGCCGTACGGCATCACGACCGGCCCCGACGGGGCGCTCTGGCTGACCCTGGTCCACGCTGGCGCGCTCGCCCGGGTGGCCGCGGACGGTTCGGTGCGCCGCTGGCCGGCCGGTGGTCCGGGTAGCCGGCCGTTGATCGTCACGCCCGGCCCGGACGGCGCACTCTGGTTCACCCGCTCCGGGGACGACCGGATCGGCCGGATCACGACCGACGGAGAGCAGAGCGAGGTCGTTCTGCCGGCCGGCACCGGCCCGTGCGGCATCGCCGCGGGCCCGGACGGTGCCCTCTGGTACGCCGGCATGAGCTCCGACACCGTCGGCCGGGTGAGCACCGACGGCGTGGTCACCGAGGTGCGGCTACCGGTCTCCGGCGCGTTCGCCTCGATGGTGGCGGCCGGGCCGGACGACGCCGTCTGGTGCACGCTCAACCAGGCGAACGCGATCGCCCGGGTCGGCATGGACGGGGAGGTACGCGTGCACCCGCTGCCCACCGAGGGTGCCGCGCCGGTCGGTATCACCGCGGGCGTGGACGGAGCGCTCTGGTTCGTGGAGATCGCCGCCGGTCAGGTCGGCCGGATCACCCCGGACGGCCGGATCGAGGAGTACCCGCTGCCGGACCGGACGGCACGGCCGCACGCCATCGTCGGCGATCCGGCCGGCGGCGCCTGGTTCACCGAGTGGGCCGGCAATCGGATCGGCCACGTCGACCCGACCGGCCGGGTCGACACCTACGAACTGCCCACCCCGAACTCCGAGCCGCACGGCCTGACGGTCGCGTCCGACGGCACAGTCCACGCCGCGCTGGAAATCGGCCGCCTGGCCTGCCTCACCCCCTGAGCACGTCGCCGGCCACGGGGACCAGGGAAGTCAGACGACGGCGGGGGCGACGGTGAGGGTGCCGGCGTCGGTGTCGAGGGTGGCCGGGGTGCCGACGGGGACGGTGAGCTGGCCGGGGCCGTGGCCGATCGGCAGCCCGCCGAGCACCGGTACGCCGAGGTCGCCGAGGCGTTCGGTGAGCACGTCGGCGATCGTGGTCTCCCAGCCGTCGGCGCAGTCGGTGAACTGCCCGACCGCGACCCCGGCCAGGCCGTCCAGCGCGCCGGCCCGGCGTAGCTGGGTGAGCATCCGGTCGACCTTGTACGGGGGCTCCTGCACGTCCTCGACCAGCAGCACCGCTCCGGTCAGGTCGGGCAGGTCCGGCGTGCCGATCGACGCGGCGATCATGCACAGGTTGCCGCCGAGCAGGGTGCCGGTGGTGCGGCCCCGTACGCGTACCGGAAAGGTCTCCTCGCCGGGTACGGCGGCGACCGTCACCGGCTCGGTCGTCATCAGCGCGGCGTGCAGCGACTCGGCCGAGCGCAGCGGGGTGCGCTCGTCCCGCCAGGCCGCTCCCGGGCCGTGCACGCCGGCCAACCGGGCACCCCGCCAGAGCGCGAACTGCAGCGCGGTGATGTCGGAGAAGCCGGCCACCACCTTCGGGTCGCGGCGGACGGCGGCCATGTCGATGGCGTCCACCACCCGCTGGACGCCGTACCCGCCGCGCGTGCAGATCACCCCGCGCACCTGGGGGTCGGCGAACGCCGCGTTCAGGTCGGCGGCGCGCAGCTCGTCCGCGCCGGCCAGGTAGCCCTGCCGGGCGTACGCGTTCGGCGCCGGCACGGGCCGCAGGCCCCAGCCGGTGAGCAGCTCCATCCCGCGCGCCACCCGTTCCGGGGAGGTGGGCCCGGACGGCGACACCAGCAGCACCGTGTCACCCGGGCGCAGCACGGGCGGGCGGACGGCGGCACGGTCCTCGCTGATCACAACCGCAGAGCCTAACGACCCCGCCGTCCGGAGGGCCGCGCACGTCGGCGCCGCCCGGCGGCGCCCGGCGGCGCACGGTGCGGGACCGTGGCGGGGCGTGGCGCCGCGTGGCGCACCGGCTAGCCTCGACGAGTGGCAACTGCGCTGGTGATCGAGAACGACCCGACGGACGACCCGCGCCGACTGGGTGAGTGGCTGACCGAGGCAGGGCTGGAGCTGTGGGTGGTCCGCCCGCACGCCGGCGACGAGCTCCCCGCCGACCTGGAGGGGTACGCGGCGTTGGTGGTGCTCGGCGGCGACCAGCAGGCGTACCCGCTGCCGGACGGCTCGCCCGGCGCACCCTGGTTCCCCGCGGTGGAAGGGCTGCTCCGCAAGGCGGTCCGGTACCGGGTGCCGACCCTGGCCGTCTGCCTGGGCGCGCAACTGCTCGCCACCGCGCACGCCGGGCTGGTCGAACGCAGCCCGTCCGGGCCGGAGGTCGGCCCCGGCGTGGTCGGCAAGCGGGACGCCGCCGGAGACGATCCGCTGTTCCGGTACGTGCCGCTGATTCCGGACGTGCTCCAGTGGCACTCCGACGAGATCACCGAGCTGCCTCGGGGTGCCACCCTGCTGGCCGCCTCCACCCGCTACCCGAACCAGGCGTTCCGGCTCGGCGACCGGGCCTGGGGGCTGCAGTTCCACATCGAGTGCGACACCGCGATGATCGCCGACTGGGCCGCCGACTCGACCCTCCTCGCCGACCTGGGCTACGACCCGGAGCTGGTGGTCGCGGCCTGCGCCTCGGTGATGGCGGACGTCGAGGAGGTCTGGCAACCGTTCGCCGCGCGGTTCGCCGCGCTGGCGCTCGGCGAGCTGGACGACAGCACGACGCGGCGTGGCCTGCCGCTGCTCGGGCACTGATGAGCCGGCCGACCAGGGCGCCGGGCCGGCTCGCCCGGTACGGCTTCGGCACCGCCGAGGGCGACGGTGGGGCGCGCGCCGCCGACCTGCTCGGCCCGGACGGCCTGCGGTTGTGGCGGCCGGTCGAGCAGGAGCCGGTCGACGAGTTGGCCACGGAGTTGCTGGCGGCGCTGTCCCGAGCTGCCGACCCCGACCTGGCGCTGCGTCAGCTGCACCGCATCGTGGAGGCCGAACGCCGCGCGAACGGCGGCACCGGACCGGGTGCGACCACCGCGGTGACCGCCGAGAGCGACGCCCTGGCCCGGTCGCCGCTGCTGGCGGAGCTGCACGCCGACCCCGGGTTGCGGCGGCGGCTGATCGCGGTGCTCGGCGCCTCGTCGGCGCTCGGCGACCACCTGGTGGCCCACCCCGAGCACTGCGCCGCGCTGCGCACCGCCCCGGACGGGCTCGCGCCGACCGCTGAGGGTCGGCTGGAGCCGGCCGGCGACGGCAACCCGGTGGCGGTGCTGCGCAGCGCGTACCGGCTGGCCCTGTTGCGGATCGCGGCGGCGGACCTGACCGGCGGGCGCGGCCTGGAGCAGACCATGGCGGCGCTGTCCGCGCTGGCCGACGCGACGCTGGCCGCGGCGTACGAGATCGCCGTCTCGGAGCTTCCGACCGGCACCGCGCGGCCCCGGCTGGCCGTCGTGGCGATGGGCAAGTGCGGCGGCGGCGAGCTGAACTACGTCTCCGACGTGGACGTGATCTTCGTGGGCGCCGAGGACGCCGACCTGGCCGCCGGCACCACGGTGGCGACCCGGCTCATCCACATCTGCGGGCTCGTCGCGTGGCCGGTGGATGCCGCGCTGCGCCCCGAGGGCAACCGGGGCCCGCTGGTGCGGACCCTCGCCAGTCACCTGGCCTACTACCGGCGGTGGGCGCGCACCTGGGAGTTCCAGGCGCTGCTCAAGGCCCGCCCGGCCGCCGGAGACCTGCCGCTGGCGCAGGAGTGGATCGACCAGCTCGCGCCGCTGGTCTGGCGGGCGGCCGAACGGCCCGAGGCGGTCGAGGACGTCCGCGCGATGCGGCGCCGGATCATCGACCACATCCCGCCGAAGGAGCTGGAGCGCGAGATCAAGCGCGGCCCCGGCGGTCTGCGCGACATCGAGTTCGCCGTTCAGCTGCTGCAACTGGTGCACGGCCGTGGCGACGAGACGCTGCGGGCACCCGGCACCATTCCGGCGCTGCGCGCGCTGGTCGCGGGCGGCTTCGTCGGCCGCGCCGACGGCGAGGCGCTGCTGCGCGGCTACCGCTTCCTGCGCAGCGTCGAGCACCGGCTCCAGTTGCAGGGCCTGCGCCGGACGCACACCGTGCCCACCGAGCCGGCCGCGCTGCGCTGGCTCGCCGCCGCGCTGGGCTTCACGGCCGCGCCGGGGCGCAGCGCCGTGGAGAGCTTCCGGGCCGAGTGGGTCACCCACTCCGCCGAGGTACGCCGGCTGCACGCCAAGCTGCTCTACCGGCCGCTGCTGGAGTCGGTGGCCCGGGTGCCCGCCGACGGGTTGCGGCTCACCCCGGAGGCGGCCCGGCATCGGCTGGAGATCCTCGGCTTCGCCGATCCGGCCGGGGCGCTGCGCCACCTCCAGGCCCTCACCGGCGGGGTGAGCCGTACCGCGGCCATCCAGCGGACCCTGCTGCCGGTGCTGCTCAGCGAGTTCGCCGACGCGCCGGAGCCGGACCGGGGGCTGCTCAACTACCGGAAGGTCTCCGACAAGCTGGGCAGCACCCCCTGGTACCTGCGGCTGCTGCGCGACGGCGGCCCGGTCGCCCGGCGGCTGGCCCGGGTCCTCGCCCTCTCCCGGTACGTCGCCGACCTGCTCGCCCGGGACCCGGAGGCGCTGCGGCTGCTGGCCGAGGAGAACGAGCTGGTGCCGCGTTCACCCGAGGTGCTCCGGGATGGGTTCCTCGCGGCGGCGGGCCGGCACGCCGACCCCGTCGAGGCCACCCGGGCGGTACGCGCGCTGCGCCGCCGGGAGCTGGTCCGGGTGGCCTGCGCCGACCTGCTCTGCCGGGCCGGCTCGCTCGCACCCACCCCCACCCGCCCCGACGGCGGCACCCGGAGAGCGCCCGGGCTGGGCGACATCACCGGCGTCGGCGCGGCGCTCGCCGACGTCACCGACGCCACCCTGGCCGCCGCGCTGCGGGTCGCCCGGGCCAGCCAGCCGGCGCCGCCCGGGCTGCGGTTCGCGGTGATCGGCATGGGCCGGCTCGGCGGGTACGAGTCGAACTACCTGTCCGACGCCGACGTCCTGTTCGTCTACGACCCGCCCGCCGGAAGCAGCGAGAGCGCGGCCAGCGCCGCAGCGCACGCGATCGCCGAGGAACTGCGCCGGCTGCTCGGCGTGCCCGCGCCCGACCCGCCGCTCGGCGTCGACGCCGACCTGCGCCCGGAGGGCCGGCAGGGTCCCCTGGTGCGCAGCCTCGCCGCGTACGCGCAGTACTACGCCCGCTGGTCGCGGGTGTGGGAGGCGCAGGCGCTGCTGCGCGCCCGCTTCGTCTGCGGCGACGCCGACCTGGGCGCCGAGTTCGAGGCGATGATCGACCCGGTGCGCTACCCGGCCGACGGGCTCTCCCGCGAGCAGATCGTCGAGATCCGCCGGATCAAGGCCCGGGTGGAGACCGAACGGCTGCCTCGCGGCGCCGACCCGGCCACCCACACCAAGCTGGGCCGCGGTGGGCTGGCGGACGTGGAGTGGGCGGTGCAGCTCGTCCAGCTCCGGCACGCCGGCGCGGTCCCGGCGCTGCGCGGCACACGTACCCTCGACGCACTCGCGGCCGCCGCCGATGCCGGCCTGGTCGAGGCGTCGGATGCCGCGGAGATGGCCGCCGGCTGGTCCCTGGCCGCGCAGGTCCGCAACGCGTTGATGCTGGTCCGGGGCCGGGCCGGCGACCAACTGCCCCGGCACGGGGTGGAGCTGGCCGGGGTGGTCCGGCTGCTCGGCCGGGACGACCCGGGGGAGTTCCTCGACGAGTACCTGCGTACCGGCCGCCGGTCCCGCGCCGCCGCCCAGCGCGTGCTGGAGATGTAGGGGCGTCAGCTGCCGACGGTGTACTCGCCGGGGCGGGGGACGGTGACGGTGGTCCAGTCCCCGGCGGCGGCGACCGTGGCACCACCGGACGCGGCCAGCCATCGACTGTGCCGGACCCGGATCGCCACCGGCCCGGCGGTCGGGGCGCGGAAGGTCACCGCCGCGCCGTCGACGCGGACCAGTTCGGCGGGGGCGGCGACCAGTGGCGTCGGATCGGCTACCGCCCAGACCCGCCAGTGCGGGCCCGACCAGACCGGCGTCAGGTACGGCAACCCGCCCTCGACCAGTTCTGCCTCGGCCCGCCCCACCCAGGACAGCGGGGCGTCCGGCAGCGCCACGTACTGCACGGCATTCTCCGCCAGCCAGGCCCGGTAGCTCGCCGGAGTCAGCGCTACGCCGGTGCCGGCCGCCCCGGGCACGGTGGTGAAGAACAGCGGGTTGCGGTCGATGTCGGCCTGCCGCAGCCAGCCCCGGGCCAGCGGCACCTCGCCCAGCCGGGCCGCCTCCCAGTAGTTGCGGGTCGGTGGCACCTCGACCCGGCCGGTGAGCTGCTGCCCGGCCAGGAACGCGCGCAGCGGCGCGTGGTAGCCCGGCGCGCTGGTCGGGTCGCTGATGCTGCGCAGGTCGGCGGTGACCACCGGCGGCTGCCAGGCGCAGACCGCCACCAGCAGCGCGGCCAGGCCGACCGCGCCGAGCAGCCGGGCCCGCCGCGTGCCGCCGGACGGCGTGGTCCGGGCGGCGGACTGGCGGGCCAACCGGGTGGTGAGCCAGGCCGGCGGGCGGGCGGCGGCGGCCAGCACCGGCAGCGCGAACATCACCGCCAGCCGGGTCGCGTTCAACCCCACCGGGGTGTGCACCAGGGCGGCGGCGAGCACCCCGGCGGCGGAGAGCAGCGCGCCGATCCGCACCGGCCGGTACGCGACCAGCGCGGCCACCACCAGGCTGGTCAGCACCGCGCGCAGCGCGTCGGTGTCGCTGATGTTCATCCAGCCGCCGTCACCGAAGAGCAGCGCGGTCGCGGCCAGCGGCACGGCCGCCGCGATCCCGAGCGCCAGGCCCTCGGCGTACCGGCGGGTGAGCAGCAGCGCGGCGCCGGCGAGGCCGACGAAGAGGCCGGCCACTGGGCTGGTCGCGGAGGCCAGTAGCGCCCCGGTCGCGGCGAACCCGAGGCGCCACCCGGGCGAAAGCCGCCGGCCAGGGGGTACGCCTCGGGTGAGCGCGAGCAGCGCGGCCAGCCCGAACGCCACGCCGAGGGCGTAGGTGACCCGGCCGGAGACCAGGTTGCCGGTCAGCGTGACCACCCCGACCAGGCTGCCCAGCAGCGGCCGGGGTACCCCGGTGCGGACCAGCAGCGCGGCCAGCGCGGCGGCCGACGCCAGCAGGGCCAGCGCGCCGGTCACCCGTACGCCGAGCAGCGCCATCACCGGCTGGGACAGCAGGCTGTAGCCGAACTGCTGCACCCCGCCGTACCAGCGCAGGTCCACCGGGGTGGGGCCGTGGGCGGCGAAGAAGTCCGCGCGTGCCACCTGCGCGGCGAGGTCCGAGCCCATCAGTGGCAGGGCCAGCCAGATCGCGCCGAGCACGGCGGCGGCACCGGTGGCCACCGCCACCACCCGACTGCGCCGCATGCCCACCTCCGTACCGCGACCACCGTACTGGCAGCATGTCCGGCGTGCCTCACCACCTCGCGCGTTGGACCGGACTGGCGGGCTCGGCGCTGCTCGCCGTCGCCGCGTTCCTCGGCGGCGCCCTGCCCGGCTCACCCCTACGCGCCACCCCGGTCAGCATCTGGCAGGGGCCGGACGGGCCGCTGGTCATCGCCCTCTGGCTGGTCGGCACCGCGCTGATGGCCGGCGCCTGGTGGGCGCTGCGCGACACGGTGCCGTCGACCCGCTGGGCGCTGGTCACCGTCGGGCTCTGGCTGTTGCCGCTGCTCATCGCGCCGCCGCTGGCGAGCCGCGACGTCTACGCGTACGCCTGCCAGGGCGCCAGCTACGCCGCCGGGATCAACCCGTACGAGCAGGGCGTATCGGCCCTGCCCTGCCCCTGGCTGGACACCATCTCCTACATCTGGCGGGACACCCCGGCGCCGTACGGGCCGCTGTTCGTGGTGCTCTCCGGCGCGGTGATCAAGGCCACCGGATCGCTCACCGCCGCGATCGTGGCCTTCCGGCTGATCGCGGTGGCCGGGGTCGCGCTCACCGCGGTCAGCCTGCCGGTGCTGGCCCGGCGAGCCGGCGTACCGGCCGGTCGGGCGGTCTGGCTGGCGCTGGCCTGCCCGCTGGTCGCCGTCCACCTGGTCTCCGGCGCGCACAACGACGCCCTGATGGTCGGCCTGCTGGTCGCCGGGCTGGCGGTGGTGGCCTCCCGGCCGGGCCGCCCCGGCCTGCTGCTCGCCGGTGGCGCGCTCCTCGGACTCGCCGCTGCGATCAAGGTGACCGCGATGGTCGTGGTGCCGTTCGCCGCGCTGGCCGCGATCGTCGGCGGGTACTCGATCCGCGCGCTGATCCGGCACGGCGGGTGGGTGGTCGGCGGCGCGGTCGCCGGCGTGGTCGGGGTGACCTTCGCCGCCGGGCTGGACTTCGGCTGGGTCAGCGGGCTCGCCCGCGGCGGCGACGTGATCGCCTGGACGTCGCCGTCCACCGCCGTCGGGCAGACCGTCGGCTACCTGGCGGTACCGTTCGGCGGGCACATCGACGCGCTGCCGGTCACCCGGGCCATCGGCATGGCGGTGCTGGCGGTGCTGCTGGTCTGGCTCTGGTGGCGGGCCCGCACCCGGGAGCCGCTGTGGCACGCCGGCCTGGCGCTGGCCGCCACGGTCGCCCTGGCGCCGCTGTTCCACCCCTGGTACTGGATCTGGCCGCTGGCCGTGCTGGCGGCGACCGCCCGGCGGACCGGATGGTTCATCGTGGTCGCCCTGGTCTCGTCGTTCCTGGTGCTGCCGGACGGCACCGGGCTGCCCCGGTTCACCAAGTCGGTCGGGGCTCCGCTGATGACGCTGTTGGTGATCGTGCTGGTCATCCGGTTGGTACGGTCGGCTCGGGCGGCCCGCGAGCCGGTCGCCGCCGACTGAGGGAAGGTGCGCCGGTGACCGATCCCGGTGCCACGCCCGCCCCACCCCGCGATCTCGCCATGGCACCGAGCCCGCTGGCGGCGGGCGCCGCCCGGTACGCCGGCCTGGCCGGCGCGGTCCTGCTCACCGTGGCCGGGTACCTCGGCGGGGCGCGGCCCGACGCCCCGCTCGGCGCGACACCGGTGTCGATCTGGCGGTCCCCGGACGGGCCGGCGACGCTGACCTGCTGGCTCGTCGGCACCGCGCTGCTGGTCGGGGCGTGGTGGTCACTGCGCGAAGGTGCCCCGTCGACCCGGTGGGCGTACGTCACCGCCGGGCTCTGGGCGTTGCCGCTGCTGATCGCGCTGCCGGTGGGCAGCCGGGACGTCTACTCGTACGCCTGCCAGGGCTGGACGTACGCGCACGGCGTCGACCCGTACGCGGTGGGGGTGGCGGCGGCGGGTTGCCCGTGGCTGGACGCGGTGGCACCGATCTGGCGGGACACGCCGGCTCCGTACGGGCCGGTCTTCGTCCTGCTCGCGGCGCTCGCGGTCGAACTCGGCGGTGGGCTCACCGGCACGGTCGTGCTGCTGCGGGTGATCGCCGTGGCGGGGCTGCTGCTGGCCGCGCTCTGCCTGCCCGGGCTGGCCCGGGCGGCGGGGGTGCCGACCCGACGGGCAGCCTGGTTGGCACTGGCCGCCCCGCTGGTCGGGGTGCACCTGGTGGCCGGGGCGCACAACGATGCCGTGATGCTGGGCCTGCTGCTGTGCGGGCTGCTGGTGGTGGTCCGCCGGCCGGGGCGGCCCGCGGCGCTGCTGCTCGCCGGGGCGCTGCTCGGGCTGGCGGTCACGGTGAAGGCCAGCGCCGTGGTGGTGGTGCCGTTCGCCGCGCTGGCCGGCGTGCACGGCCGGTACACCGTACGGGCGCTGCTGCGCGACGGCGGCTGGCTGGCCGGTGGGCTGCTGGCCGTGCTGCTGGTCACCTCGGCGCTGTCCGGTCTCGGGTTCGGCTGGGTGGGTGGGCTGACGCGCAGCGGGGACTCCGAGCAGTGGACGTCCCCGCCCACCGCGGTCGGCCTGGTCGTGGACTACGCCGGCGCGTTGATCGGCCGTGACCCGGACGCGGTGCCGGTGGTCCGGGCCGTCGCGCTGCTGGTGCTTGCCGGGGTGCTGGTGGGGCTCTGGTGGCGGGCCTGGCGGGCGTTGCGCGACGTGAACGGCGTCGGCCAGCGGGTTACCCAGGCCGAGGTGACACGACCCCGGGTGGCGCTGCGTGGCGCGGCGCTGGCGCTGGTCGCCACTGTCGTCCTGTCCCCGGTCTTCCACCCCTGGTACGCGACCTGGCCGCTGGCGCTGCTCGCGCTCACCCCCAGCCGGACAACGTGGTTCGTGCTGCCGGCCGCGGTGACGGCCTTTCTCGCCCTGCCCGACGGCACCAACCTGGCCCGCTTCACGAAGGTCCCCGGCGCCGTGGCGATGACCGCCCTGTTCCTGGCCGTGACCCTGACCCTCCTGCGCAGGCGTCCCCGGCCGGGCAGGCGTCCCCGGCCGCGCTGATCATGAGGTTGGCGGCGCTGTCGATCTCTGAAAGGGCCGCCAACCTCATGATCAGCGGGGGAGGCCGGGGTGGGGCCGGGTCAGCCGGGTCCAGCGGGTGCGCAGGGCGAGCGTCAGCGGCAGCAGTGCGGGGCCGACCAGTGTCACCAGGACAGCCGTCGCGGCTAGCGCCGTCCAGTTCGGGATGAACCTGCTCGGCATGCCGTCCAGCGCCCCCGCCAGCGGTTGCAGGGCCAGCAGGCCCACCGGGGTGAGCAGGATCAGGACGGCCCAGCCGCCCCGGTGGTCGCCGCGCAGCGCCAGCCCCACGCCGAGTAGCACCACCGCGCCGAGCACCACCACGGCGGCGCTCGGCAGGACCGGGACTACCGTCCAGGTGTAGTAGCTCCCGGCAAACACATGCCGGTGCAACAGATTCGTCCCCGCGAGGTTGGCGCCGATGGCGGCCACCAGCGGCATCGCTCGCAGCGGCGCCGGCAGCCCGTCGGGTGCGCCGAGTGCGACCAGGCCCAACCCGACCTGCGGTAGCAGCACGAACAGTGGCGGGCGCGGCAGGCCGGTGAGTGCGGCGGCGGGGACGAGTGCGAGCGTGAGGAGCACCGCGAGCGCGACGGCGCCCCGGGTCCACCGAGCGGGTGCCAGGGCATGCACCAGCGCGGCGAGCCCCCAGGCGGTCCATGCCACGATGCCGAGCGAGACGAACGGCCCGGCGGCTGGATCGCCGAACTCGGGCGGTGGGGGGCGTAGCTCCAGCACCGTCCAGACCCCGGCGAGCGAAGTGGCGGCCAGGAGGGCCAGGACGGCCGCGAGGCGTACGCCCGGCACCAGGTCGGCCGCGCCTGCGGCGCGCACCCGCTGGCGGAGCCCGCCGCGCAGGACGTCGACGGCGTCCGCGGGCGAGGGCCAACGTCGACCTGGTGCGGCCAGGTCCAGGTAGGTGCCGACGATCTCGGCGCCACGGGCGCGCCGGTAGTCGGCGGGGTACGCGGACAGCAGTCGCAGGTAACGGCGCTCAAGATCGGTCATGCCAGCCCTCCAGCCACGCGTGGGGTGGTCGGCCGAGCGGCGCGAGCCCGCTCGGCCAGCCGTGCGGTCGCGGCCTCGACGTTGCGACGTAGCCGCTCCGTCTCGGCGCTCAGGGTCGCGTCGCCGGCAGGGGAGAGCCGGTAGTAGCGGCGCAGCCGGCCGTCCACCACCTCCTCCCGGTCGACCTCGACGAGGCCGGCGTCGACCAGCCGGTCGAGCGCCCCGTAGAGCGTCCCGGGGCGGAGGGATACGCGGTGGTCGGAGAGGGCGGCGACCTCGCCGATCAGCCCGTAGCCGTGCATTGGTTCGACGGCGAGCGCGGTGAGGATCAGGAAGGTGGGTTCGCGCAGGGGTGTGTCCACCGCCTCAATATATCGGAGACGAAGGTATATCGGGGGGCGTTACAAAGCGGCCGGCCCGGCTCCGCGATCGCGGAGCCGGGCCGGCCGGTGATGGAGCGACTGCTCAGCAGTCGTAATACATGGCGAACTCGTGCGGGGTCGGGCGCAGACGCACCGGGTCGACCTCGTTGGCCCGCTTCCACTCGACCCAGGTGGAGATCAGGTCCGGCGTGAAGACGCCGCCGTCGAGCAGGTAGTCGTGGTCGGCCTCCAGCGAGTCGAGCACCGCCGGCAGCGAGCCCGGGACCTGCTTGACGTCGCCCCACTCCTCCGGCGGGAGGTCGTAGAGGTCCTTGTCGATCGGCGTCGGCGGCTCGATCTTGCTCTTGATGCCGTCCAGGCCGGCCATCATCATGGCCGAGAAGGCGAGGTACACGTTGGCCGACGGGTCCGGCACCCGGAACTCGACGCGCTTGGCCTTCGGGTTGCTGCCGGTGACCGGGATGCGGGTGCAGGCGGAGCGGTTGCGCTGCGAGTAGACCAGGTTGACCGGCGCCTCGAAGCCCGGCACCAGCCGGCGGTACGAGTTGACCGTCGGGTTGGTGAAGGCCAGCAGCGACGGGGCGTGGTGCAGCAGGCCGCCGATGTACCAGCGGGCGGTGTCGGACAGGCCCGCGTAGCCGGTCTCGTCGTAGAACAGCGGCTCACCGCCCAGCCAGAGGCTCTGGTGGGTGTGCATGCCGGAACCGTTGTCGCCGAACAGCGGCTTGGGCATGAAGGTGGCGGTCTTGCCGTTCGCCCAGGCCTCGTTCTTCACGATGTACTTGAAGAGCTGAAGCTGGTCGGCGGCGTGCAGCAGGGTGGAGAACCGGTAGTTGATCTCGGACTGGCCGGCGGTGCCCACCTCGTGGTGCGAACGCTCCACAGTGAAGCCGGTGTCGACCAGCCGGCGCACGATCGAGTCCCGCAGGTCGGCGTAGTGGTCGACCGGGGGCACCGGGAAGTAGCCGCCCTTGTAGGCGGTCTTGTAGCCGCGGTTGCCGCCCGGCTCCTCGCGGCCGGAGTTCCAGGCGCCCTCGATGGAGTCGATGTAGTAGAACGACTGGTGCGCCGAGGTTTCGTGGCGGATCGAGTCGAAGATGTAGAACTCGGCCTCGGCGCCGAAGTAGGCGGTGTCGGCGATGCCGCTGGCCGCGAGGTACGCCTCGGCCTTCTTCGCGACGTTGCGCGGGTCGCGGGTGTAGGCCTCGCGGGTGAACGGGTCGTGGATGAAGAAGTTCAGGGCGAGGGTCTTCTGCGCCCGGAACGGGTCGATGAACGCGGTGGCGACGTCCGGGAGCAGGAGCATGTCCGACTCGTGGATCGCCTGGAAACCGCGGATCGACGAACCGTCGAACGCGAGGCCGTCGGTGAAGAGGTCGTCGTTGACGGACTCGACCGGCAGATTGAAGTGCTGCATCACGCCGGGCAGGTCACAGAAACGTACGTCGACGAACTTCACGTCCTCGTTCTTGAGGTATCGCAGCAGTTCCTCGGGATTGGCGAACACACGTCCTCCTGGCACGTCCACTGGGTGGCTAGGCTTCTGGCGACGCTATTCCCAAGCGGTTGCCCGGCCATGTCTCCGATGTTTCTGCCGTGTTACGTCGCTCGCGGAGCGTCAGCGACGCTCTTCCACCGCTTTCGGCCCGCCGCGAACGCCGTACCGGCTGTGCCATTGTAATGACATCTGATGCGATTAGCCCGATTAGGCACGCGGCGAGGGGCGGCACCCGGAAGCCCCGATCCCGACGCGGATACCCTTGACCGCTGTGACCAACCCGCACGCCACGGCAGCGCCCGCCACCGACCCCTCCTTCACCCCGCCGAGCCTCGGTCGGCGGTTCGGAGCGCTGATCATCGACTGGGTGCTCTGCCTGCTGGTGGCCAACATCTTCGCCGACCCGGTGCGCGACGGCTGGGCGCCGGTGCTGGTGCTGATCCTCGAGTACGGCCTCTTCCTCGGCCTGTTCGCCCAGACGCCGGGCATGTACATCACGAAGATCCGCTGCGTGAGCTGGGCCGACGGCGGGCGGATCGGGCTGTTCCAGGGGCTGCTCCGGGGCCTGCTGCTGGCCCTGGTCGTCCCCGCCCTGATCATGGACGAGCACCGCCGTGGGCTGCACGACCGCCTCACCGGTTCGGTCATCGTCGACGCACCCCGCAACTGACCCCCCGGCGCCAGGGACCGCGACCCGCAAGATCGCGCTCGATCAGGAACGCCACCGGCAAGATCGCGCTCGATCCAGGATGTAGTGGCATCCCTGGCGTTCCAGGCCACTACATCCTGGATCCAGCGCGATCTTGGCGCCCGCACCGGGGCCAGGGTCGGGGCGAGGGTCGGGGGACGTGGTGGGGTAACGGAAGGGAGCCGGACCTGTAGGTCCGGCTCCGTTCGGTGTACGGCGGGGGGTCAGCGGCCCCGCGACTGGCGGAAGTTGCCCGGCGGCCGCATGTTCTTCGGGATCGCGCCCTTGGGCATCTGCGGGCGGGCGGTGAGCGCCTTCAGCCGCTTGTCCAGCGAGTTGACGTCCTTGCCGGAGAGCGCGCGGGGCAGCCGCAGCAGCGTCGTCCGTAGCTTGCGGATCGGCAGCTCGCCCTCGTCCTGCCCGATCACGTAGTCGTGCAGCGGGGCGGAGCCGATCACCTTGGACAGCCGCCGCTTCTCCTGCCCGAGCAGGCCGCGCACCCGCTGCGGGTTGCCCTCGGCCAGCAGGATCACGCCCGGCCGGCCGATCACCAGGTGGACCATGTCCATCTGGGTGGTGGAGCTGACCGCCGGGGTGACCCGCCAGTCGCCGCGCATGTTCTCCATGATCTGCGCTGCTGCGCCGGGCTGGCCCTCGGCGGCGTTCATCATCGCCTTGTTGGACCGGAGGTTCAGCACAATCAGCACCGCGAGCAGGATGAACAGGATGCCGACCGGCAGCCAGATCCAGCTCCAGAGGATGACCGCGACCACGGTGACGGCGAGCGGGAGGAGCACCGCGGCGGCGACCAGCGGGGCGAACCACCGGTCCTGCTTGGCGGTGAACTTGAACACCATCCCGATCTGCTTCAGCCGCTGGCCGAACGAGACCTTCTCCTGGGGCTTTGCCATGTCGGAGAGTCTAGTGGGCGCCGTCGGCCCCGTTGATCCGCGTCCGGGTGCCGGCCGGCTGAGTACCTTACGTCGCCTCAGGCGTCTCTGGCGGGCGGGTAAGGAGGGTGGCACCGGGGAAGATCAGGCGGTGTGCCCATGCCCGGGTGGGGCCTTCGCGCGAAGAGTCATCAGCAGAAAGATGACGACGCCACGAAGGAGCCCGACATGTTCGGCAACGACGCAGAATTTCTGCTCTCCCTGCACCGTACCCACGCCGCTGAGCTGCGCGCCGAGGCGGCGGCGGAACGACTCGCCCGCTCGGTGTCACGCCCGGCCGGCCGCAGCTGGCTAGGCCGGCGCCAGGTCCGCCGCACCGGTGACGACCACCGGTGACGGCGCCCGCCCCAGCCGCCGCGCCCGTCCCGTCGCCGGCCCCGCCACTCGGTCACCGGCCGATCGGCGGGGCCGGCGGCGTGGGCCGCCATGGCATGCTCGTTCCCGTGACCGTACGTGCCGCCAGCTCCGTCCTCGTCGGCCGCCAGCGCGAGATTGCCGCGCTGCGCGGCGCGCTGGCCCGCGCCCGCACCGGGGAGCCGAGCACAGTGCTGGTCGGTGGCGAGGCGGGCGTGGGCAAGACCCGGCTGCTGGAGGAGTTCGCGGGCGGGGCCACCGACACCGGAGCCCGGGTGCTGGTCGGCCAGTGCCTGGAGTTGGGCGAGGCCGGCCTGCCGTTCGCCCCGTTCGCCGCCGCCCTGCGCGCGGTGCTGCGCGCCGACGGCGCCGAGGTCTTCGCCGGCTACGAGGCGGAGTTCGCCCGGCTGCTGCCGGAGCTGGGTCGGGTGCCGGCGGCGCTGGCCGTGCCGGCCGCCGCGCCGCTCACCGACGCCCCGCGCGGATACCTGTTCGACCTGGTCGCCGAGCTGTTCCAGCGGCTCGCCGACGCCCGACCGCTGGTGCTGGTGATCGAGGACCTGCACTGGGCGGACCGCTCCACCCGGGACCTGATCGGCTTTCTGGTCCGGGCCGCCCGGCCGGGCCGGCTGCTGCTGGTCGGCACCTACCGCACCGACGAGTTGCAGCGTGGGCATCCGTTGCGCCCGTTCCTGGCCGAGCTGGACCGGGCCCGCGGCGTCGAGCGGGTCGAGCTGGGCCGGTTGGACCGCGACGGCACCGCCGCGATCCTCGCGGACCTGCTCGGCGCCGAGCCGACCGCCCGCGCCGTCGACGACATTCACGACCGCACCCAGGGCAATCCCTTCTTCATCGAGGAGCTGGCCGTCGCCGGCGACCCGCTCGGCTGCGCCGCGCTCCCCGAGACGCTGCGCGATCTGCTGCTGGCCCGGGTGGACCGGCTGCCCGAGCCGGCCCAGCGGGTGTTGCGGATCGCCGCGGCCGGCGGCAGCCGTTTCGCCCACCACCTGATCGCCGAGGTCGCCGCGCTGCCCGAGGCGGAGCTGGAGGACGCGCTGCGCGCCGCCGTCGCCGCCCAGCTGGTGGTGGCCGACCCGGACGGCGACTACGAGTTCCGACACGCGCTGGTCCGCGAGGCCGTGCACGACGAGCTGCTGCCCGGCGAGCACGCCCGGCTGCACGCCCGCTTCGCCGCC
Source organism: Micromonospora sp. NPDC000668 (assembly GCF_042897975.1). Taxonomy (NCBI): domain Bacteria; kingdom Bacillati; phylum Actinomycetota; class Actinomycetes; order Micromonosporales; family Micromonosporaceae; genus Micromonospora; species Micromonospora sp. NPDC000668. Next base: position 1,685,216 of record NZ_JBIAYP010000001.1, on the reverse strand, counting down.
GCGATCGTGGCCCAGCCGCACCTGGTCGCCGAGGGCCGGGCACCGGCCGAGATCGCCCACCACTGGTACGCCGCGCACGACCACCCGCGAGCCCTGGTCGCCGCCTTGGCCGCGGCCTGCGCCGCCGCCGACCGGTACGCCTACGCCGAGCAGCGCCGGCTGCTGGAACGGGCGCTGGAGCTGTGGGAGCTGGTGCCCGACGCCGCCGACCGGCTCGGCATGGACCACCTGGCGCTGCTGGAGCAGACCCTGGGCGCCGCAGTCACGGCGGGCGACTTCAGCCGTGCGATCACCCTGACCCGGGCCGGCCTGGCCGAGGTGGACGCCGACGCCGCGCCGCTGCGCGCCGCCCGCCTGCAGGACCAGCGGGGTCGACTGCTGGCCCTGCTCGGCAAGAGCGACGGCAGCAGCGAGCTGAGTGAGGCGTACCGGCTGGCGGCGGGCGGCCCGGCCGGTGTGGAGCGGGTACAACTGCTCGCCGACATCGCCGCCCACCTGGTCAAGATCGACCCTCAGCAGGCCGCCCGGGTGGCCGCCGAGGCCGCCACGGACGCCGAGGCGCTCGGCGAGGACGTGGCCCTGCTGCCCACGCGGATCGCCCTGCTGTGCCACGGCGAGCGGGACCTGGAGCGAGGGCTGGCCGAGCTGAGCCGGGCCGAGGCCGCCGCCCGTGCGTCCGGTGACGCGCCAACCCTGGTGCTCGCAATGGTGTACCGGTCGGACCTGCTCTGCGAGCTGGGTCGCTACGCCGAGTCCGCGCAGGCGGCCGAAGCCGGCGTGGCCGAGGCGCGGCGAGTGGGAATCAGCCGCTCCACCGGGGCGTACCTGTTGTCCAACCGGGCCGAGGCGCTGATCGCGCTGGGCCGGTGGGACGAGGCCGAGGCGGTGTGCGCGGAGGCCGCCCGGATCGACCTGTCCGGCGTCACCGGGCTGCACTGGCTCCAGTTGGGCGCCGGGCTGCGGCTGGCCCGGGCCCACCCGGCCGCCGACGAGCTGGTCGACCGGGCGCTGGCCTTCCTCGGCCGGCCCTACCTGTGGCCGAACCATCGGCTGCCCCTGCACGAGCTGGCGATCGAGTCGGCGCTGGCCGCCGACGACAAGGTCGAGGCGGTCCGGGCGGCCCGCGTCGCGCTGGCCGATGGGAGCCTGCCGCAGCTGCCCCGCGAGGGCTGGCCGGTGCTCAGCGCCGTCGCTCGTACCGCCGCCCGGGTGGGCGACCGGGAGCTGGCCGCCGCCGTCGCGGCGCTCGCGGCCGATCTGCCCGCGCTGCATCCGGGCGCGCGGGCGCATGCCGCCCAGGTCACCGCGCTGCTCGCGGCCGGTGATCAGGCGCTGCCGGCGTGGCGTGCGGCGGTGGACGCGTGGCGCGCCGACGGGCAGCCGTACCCGCTGGGCCGGGCACTGCTGGCGCTGGCCGAGGCGGCCGCCTCGGCCGGAGAGCGGGACGAGGTGGCGGCGGCGGTCACCGAGGCCGCCGAGATCGCCCGGCGACTGGGCGCGACGCCGCTGGCCGATACGGCCGCCACGCTGGCCCGCCGGGTCGGCCTGCGCGGAGCGGGCCAGGGCGGCCCCGGCACCGATCTGCTGACCGCTCGGGAACGGGAGGTGCTGCTCCTGGTCGCCGAGGGGCACAGCAACAGCCGGATCGCCGAGCGGCTGTTCATCTCGCCGAAGACGGCCAGCGTGCACGTGTCCCGGATCATCGCCAAGCTGGGCGTGACCAACCGGGTGGAGGCCGCCGCCCTGGCGCACCGCCTTGGCCTGCTCACCGAGCCCGCCGTACCCCGCTGACAAGCGAGCCGGGGCGGCTCGGCCACCCCGCTGACGAGCGAGCCGGGGCGGCTCGGCACCTTCAGGCGTGCGGCAGGTAGATCCGCCAGCCGTCCAGGGTGACCAGGTCCAGGCTTCCCGGGGCGGCGCGCAGCCGCTCGTCGAGCCGGGTCGCCAGCGGTGAGTCGGCCGGCGCGACCCAGGCCGGTGCCGCCGCGCGCTCCACCTCCCGCCGGTACGCGGGGTAGCGGTCGAAGCCGGGGCGCAGCGTGTCGTCGACGACCGCGCAGGCCACGTCCTCCCCACTGGCGAAGGTGAGCCGGTTGCAGGTCCAGTAGCCGGCGCGTACGTGGCGTACGCCGAGCTGCCGCAGGGTGGTCACCAGCTCGGCGTGCCGGGCCTCGGCGGCCCGGATCGCCGGGGCGGTCTGCGTCGCCTGCCAGGTGGCGTGGGCGGTGGTGCCCAACGTGGCAGCGAGCACGACCAGCGCGACCGGCCGGACGACGGTCCACCCGGCTCGGTGCCGGGCCGCCATCCACAGTGGCCAGAGCAGCGCCGGCAGGGAGATGAGCAGGCAGGACAGGTAGCGGGAACTCTCCACCGGGGTGAGCCCGGCGGCGCTGCTCGCGGTGTACGCGACGAGGGTGGCCACCGCGGCCAGTACGAGAGCCAGCCGCATCGCCGCCGTGACCCGGGGCGACGGGTCAGCCGGGGCGGTGGACGACCGGCGCAGCGTTCGCCAGGCGGTCCCGGCGGCGACGGCCAGCAGCACCGGCAGTGCGAGCGCCCACCAGAGCTGCCAGGTGGCGCACTGCCCGGGGGCGCAGAAGCCCATGCCCAGCGGCGGGCCGAGCAGCAGCCCGCCGTGCAGCCGTTCCGCCCAGCCCGCGGTGGCGTTCGCCCCACCGGCGGCGAGTACCGCGTGCAGCGGGTTCCGGCCGGTCAGCAGGCTGTGCACCAGCAGCGGGGCCGCCCCCAGCGCGGCGGCCGCCCCGAGCAGCGCTCCGGCCGCCCCGCGCAGTTCCCGGCGGCAGAACCCGATCAGTACCGCCCCGGTGGCCAGGATGTACGGCAGCACCAGCGGGTCGACCCAGAGCATCAGGCCGGACAGGAGCCCCCAGGCCGCCCAGCGGACCAGCCGCCGCCCCGGCCGGCCGGTGGCCAGGTCGAGGGCGAGCAGGGCGAGCGCCACCCCGGCGGCGTTCATCTCGGGATAGCCGCCGCCGGCGATCAGCTGGTTCTTGACGACCCGGTCGGAGCCGAGGGCGAGCAGCGTCACCACGAGCAGCCCGAACCAGCGGTCCCCGGTCAGCCGCAGCGTCAACCGCCAGGCAAGCAGCAGGAACACCGCGTACAGCACCAGCGTGGGCAGCCGCAGGCCGAGCAGCGACGGCCCGCCGGCCAGAGCGAACACCGGCGCGGCCAGGTACGCCTCCAGCGTGCCCATGTACTGCTGGCCGTAGAACCAGACCGGAAAGTTCTCGCCCCGGGCGATGTGCAGCGCGGCCAACCCCATGGTGGCCTCGTCGCTGTTCGTCGGTGGCGCGGCGTGGCCCAGCAACCAGAGCCGGTAGCCCACCCCGGCGAGCAGGGCCAGCCCGGTGAGCCAGCCGACCAGTCCGGGGCGTGCGCCGGGCCGGAGGCGCGGGTTGCCCGCCCCATGCGGCTGCTGGCGTACCCCGACGGTCATCGCACGATCATGGCACCGACCGCTCGCGCGGCGTGCCGCGCCCGGCGGGTCGGGCGCGGCTCAGCCGGGCGGTGGAAGTCGGAGTGCCGGTGGTGCGGCTCAGCCGGCGGTGGCGGCCGGGGTCGCGGCGCGGGCGTCGAGCGCCTGCCGGTAGAGCCGGCCGGCCCGGTACGACGAGCGCACCAGCGGCCCGCTCATCACCCCGGCGAAGCCGATCTCCTCGGCCTCCTCGCGCAGCTCCACGAACTCCTCCGGCTTGACCCAGCGGGTCACCGGGTGGTGCCGGGGGGAGGGCCGCAGGTACTGGGTGATGGTGATCAGCTCGCAGCCGGCCTCGTGCAGGTCGCGGAGCGCCTGGGAGACCTCGGCCCGCTCCTCGCCCATGCCCAGGATCAGGTTGCTCTTGGTGACCAGGCCGTCGGCGCGGGCCTGCCGGATCACGTCCAGCGAGCGGTCGTAGCGGAATGCCGGCCGGATCCGCTTGAAGATCCGCGGCACGGTCTCCACGTTGTGCGCCAGCACCTCCGGGCGGGAGCCGAAGACCTCGGCCAGCTGCTCGGGGACGGCGTTGAAGTCCGGGATCAGCAGCTCGACGCCGCAGCCGGCCTGGAGGGCGTGGATCTGCCGGACGGTCTCGGCGTACAGCCAGGCGCCGCCGTCGGGCAGGTCGTCCCGGGCGACGCCGGTGATGGTGGCGTAGCGCAGCCCCATCGAGACCACCGACTCGGCGACCCGGCGGGGCTCGTCGGCGTCGAACTCGGCCGGCTTTCCGGTGTCGATCTGGCAGAAGTCACAGCGCCGGGTGCACTGGTCGCCACCGATGAGGAAGGTGGCTTCGCGGTCTTCCCAGCACTCGTAGATGTTGGGGCAGCCAGCCTCCTGGCAGACGGTGTGCAGCCCCTCGCGCGAGACGAGCCCGCGCAGTTGGGTGTACTCCGGCCCCATCTTGGCCTTGACCTTGATCCATGGCGGTTTGCGCTCGATCGGCGTCTCGGCGTTGCGCGCCTCGATCCGCAGCAGGCGACGCCCCTCGGGGGCGGCCGTTGCGGTGCGCGCTGCCTGGCCGGTCGTCGGCGCGGAGTGCTCGATCGTCACGAAAACGAGCCTACGCCCGACGGCCGTCGTCTATGTGCGTCAGGCGACCGGCATCACGCCGCAGATGTTGTGACGCCGGACACCGCCCTGTCGAAAATGGGCGTCACACCGACGGACGTCGGGTGCTACGGTCACCGCCAACAGCGACGACGGAGCCGAGTAGCGCCCCGACCCGCCAGTGCAGAGAGCCGCCGGTGCTGAGAGGCGGTCTGGCGCCGGTGCGTGAAGACCCTCCCGAGCTGCGGGAAGAACGGTTGCGGGTCGCCCCCGTGCCCAGTAGAGCCCGCCCGGCTGGCCCCGGTCATCAGGCGACGAACGAGGCTCCCGCTCCGGCGGGGGCGAAGGTGTGGTGGCACCGCGAGGTTCCCGCTCGCCCACACCTCCCTGGGGCTGATGCGACGCTTCGCCGCCCGGGAGGTGGCGAAGGCGTCGCGATTGACCGAGGAGCAGCCCACCATGCAACGCGTCCTTTCCCACCACCTGCACCTCCACCTCGGCACGACTGTGCGGATCGCCGGCTGGGTACACCGCCGCCGGCTGCTGAAGTCGGTGGCCTTCCTGATCGTGCGGGACGCCGCCGGCCTGGCCCAGGTCGTCATCACCGACCCGGCTGTCCGCGCCGACCTGGAGAAACTCACCGAGGAGACGGTCGTCGAGGTCATTGCCACGGTGGTCGCGCGGGACAGTCACGCCGCGCCCACAGCCGGGGCGGCTACGACGTCCGCCGGGGTCGAGCTGACCGACCCGACGGTACGCCCGCTCGGCCCGCCCGCCGTGCCGCCACCGTTCGACCTGTACCGGCCGGCGCTCACCGCGAGCCTGCCCACCCAGCTCGACCATGCGCCGACCGCGCTGCGGCACCCCACCCGGTCGGCCGCGCTGCGCGTCTCGGCGGCCGCGGTGGCCGGGTTCCGGGCCGCGCTCGACGCCCGGGACTTCGTGGAGATCCACACTCCGAAGGTGGTCAGCTCGTCGACCGAGAGCGGCGCGAACGTGTTCGCGCTGGACTGGTTCGGCCGGCCCGCGTACCTGGCCCAGTCGCCGCAGTTCTACAAGCAGCTGATGGTCGGCGTCTTCGAACGGGTCTACGAGGTGGGGCCGGTGTTCCGGGCCGAGCCGCACGACACCGTCCGGCACCTCGCGCAGTACACCTCGCTCGACGCGGAGCTGGGCTTCGTGGCCGACCACCGGGACGTGATGCGCGTGTTGCGCGACGTCCTGGCCGGGATGCTGGGCGCGGTGGGCGAGCGGGCCGCGGGTGCGTTGGAGACGCTCGGCGTCGAGGTGCCGGCCGTGCCGGCGGAGATCCCGGCGGTGCACTTCACCGACGCGTTGCAGATCGCCGGCGCACCCGACGACGAGCCGGACCTCGCGCCCGCCCACGAGCGGGCGCTGGGGGAGTGGGCCCGCCGCGAGCACGGGTCGGAGTTTCTCTTCGTCACCGGCTACCCGATGGCGAAGCGGCCGTTCTACACCCATCCGGACCCGGGCCGGCCGGCGTACTCCAACGGCTTTGACCTGCTCTTTCGTGGCCTGGAGCTGGTCACCGGCGGGCAGCGGCTGCACCGGCACGCCGACTACCTGGCGGCGCTGGCGGCCCGGGGCGAGCCGGTCGAGCCGTACGCCGGGTATCTGGACGCGTTCCAGCACGGCATGCCGCCGCACGGCGGCTTCGCCATCGGCCTGGAGCGCTTCGTGGCCCGCCTGGTCGGCGCGGCCAACGTCCGGGAGGTCACCGCGTTCCCGCGCGACCTGCACCGGCTGACCCCGTGACAAACAGGGGCCCCTGTCAACGCCTTCGGCGGAACAGGGGCCCCTGGGTCGTCATTCGGGCGGATCGAGCCGACGGCATCGCACCGCCGGCCGGGTGCTACACCTCGATCAGGGTGGACAGTCGGCGCTCGACGACCGGGAGCACGTCGGCGACGGTGATCGGGCGGCCCAACTCGGCGGTGAGCGAGGTGACGCCGGCGTCCCGGATGCCGCACGGCACGATCCGGTCGAAGGACGTCAGGTCGCAGTCGCAGTTGATCGAGAATCCGTGCAGTGTGACGCCCCGGGCGACCCGGATGCCGATGGCGGCCACCTTGCGGGCCGGCCCCCGGTCGTCCTCGGGCACCCAGACACCGCTGCGGCCCTCGACCTGGCCGGCGGCCAGCCCGAACTCGGCGCACACGTCGATCAGCAGTTTCTCGGTGCGGCGCACGTAGGCGACCACGTCCACCGGGTCGGGCAGTCGGAGGATCGGGTAGCCGACGAGCTGCCCCGGCCCGTGCCAGGTGATCTTGCCGCCGCGGTCCACGTCGACGACCGGGGTGCCGTCCGCCGGCCGGTCCCACGGCTCGGTGCGCTTGCCCGCGGTGTAGACGCTCGGGTGCTCCAGCAGCAGCACGGTGTCGCCGCGTTCGCCGGCCACCACCGACTCGTGCAGGCGGCGCTGCTCGTCCCAGGCGGCCTGGTACTCGAGCAGGCCGGCGCGGACGGCCGTCAGGCCGGAGGTCGTCGTTGTCACGCCACCGAGCCTAGTCCGGCCACCGGCTCCGATCCCTGGTGAGCCGCCTCACCACGGCCGGTCAGGCCGGCGGAACGCGCCAGACCCAGACGTCGTCGACCCGTTGCGGTTCACCGAACAGAGCGGTGGCGGTACGCCGGACCGCCTCCTCGTCAACGTCGAACTTCGCGCCGTGCACCCGGTCGGCGAGCACCACCGTCTCGATCCGCCAGTGCCGCAGGTCGGAGCGGACCTCCCGGATGGTGCCGTCGGTGACGATCGGCACCGTTCCGGTGCGGCCCGCCTGGTCCATCAGCGCGCTCAGGGTGCGCGGCACCGGCCCGATCCGGCCGCGTCCGTCCGGGCCGCCGGGGCCGAGGAAGAAGCCGCCCGGGATGTCGAACTCACCCTGCCGGTGCGACAGCGCGTACGCCTGCCAGCGCTGACCGTCCGGGTAGATGTCCACGGTCAGCGGCACCGGGGTGAGCACCCCGCCCGGGGAGACGTACTCCCGCCAGGTCCCGGCCGTGATGAACCGCGGGATGGGCTCCCGCTCGTGGGTCAGGAGCGGAGTGGGCAGGAGCGGCAGCAGGGCCACCGCGAACCCGAGCGACCAGGCCAACTCCGTGGAGCGGTGCCGGGGCGGCGCGGCGCGCAACTGGTCGATGGTGTACGCCAGCAGCACCCCGATCACCGGCGCGACCACCAGGGCCAGCCGGGCGGGCAGCGCGGCGTTCACCACCGGCAACTGCCCGAGCAGGTCGAACGGCATCGGCAGGTCGGTGCGCCGCCCGTCGACCTTCGCCACCGGCCCGAAGGAGAGCACCGTGAAGATCAACGCGGTGGCGCTCAGAGCCCAGAGGGTGGCCCGGCGGCCGGCGTCGGCCCACCGCCAGAGCGCGACGAAGCAGACCACGGTGAGCACCAGCAGCGGAATGCCGAAGAACGAGTTCTCCTCGGTCGGGTTCGGTGCCAGCGAGGTGCCCAGCCCGGCCTCACCGGCCAGCGAGCGGCGCGGGAAGGCTGCGAACGCGGCGATGTCCTCGGAGTGGGTCACGGGGTCGAAGCCGGTGCCGTGGAACCGCTGCGGTCCGGCGAAGTGCAGCCACAGCGGGTACGACAGCAGCGCGGCGGCCACCACCGCGGTCACTCCGAGCCCGCGTAGGAAGGTGGGCAGCACGGCCCGCGCCTCGGCCCGGTGGGCCGGGTGTACCGCCCAGACGGCGACGAACACTCCGAGCGCGAGCGCGGTGAAGAACAGGCCCTCGGCGGCGATCGAGAAGGCCACCGCGACCAGGACGCCGAGGATCACCCCGTCCCGGAGCCAGTGCCCGGGCCGGCGCAGCGCGAACAGCCGCCAGATCAGCAGCGGCACCAGCCAGCCCGCGGTCCAGTTCAGGTGGGCGTTGGCGTGCGAGACCATGCCGGGGGAGTAGGCGATGAACAGGCCGCCGATCCCGGCGGCCAGCCGGCTGCGGACCAGGTGCCGGGAGAGCAGCCAGTACCAGGCCAGCGCGGTGGCGAGCAGGTTCAGGGTGAGGATCACCAGGAACGTCGCCGGCGGCCCGATCAGGTACGTGAGCGGGGCGAAGACCACCGCGTACACCGTGATCGAGGTGTTGACCGCGAGGTTGACCCCGTCCGGGACGTTGATCAGGTACGTGAAGAGCGGGTTGTCCCCGTGGGTGACCGCGTGCCCGCCGAAGGCCAACAGCCACTCGAAGAGCGCCTGGTCGCTGGAGTTGACGGTGATGGTGCGCAGGTTCGGGTCCCGCCACAGCCCACTGGTCACCCAGACGGCGAGCGCGAGCGCCACCAGCACGACGATCAGGTCGGCCCAGCGGTCCCGCACGGTGTGCGGCGGTGACGCGGGTGCGGGCCCGGTGGCCAGCGACGGGGAGGACGGCACGCAGCGGACGTTACCAACCGGACCTGGACCGGCCGGTCAGACACGGAACCTTCGGGCACACATCGCGTCGCGGGACGGCCGAACCGGGAGCACATCTTGACGTCGGTGAATGTGTGAGTGTGCCCCATGTCATAGCGGCGACACATCGACGTAACGTCTCGGCAATTCGACCGTGACCCAGTTCACATTTCGCCCCGGGAGGCCGCCGTGCGCCGCTCCTCATACCTCCTCACCCGGCTGACCGGTGTGGTCGCCGGGCTCGTCCTCGCCGCCGCCGGCGTCGTCGCCCTAGCCGCGCCTGCTCAGGCTGCCAGCCTCACCGCGGTCGCCAGCTTTGGTTCCAACCCCGGCAACCTAGCCATGTACGCGTACCGGCCGGACAACCTGCCGGCCAACCCGCCCGCCGTGGTGCTGTTGCACGGCTGCACCCAGAACGCGACCGGCTACTTCACCAACTCCGGCTGGCGCAAGTACGCCGACCAGTGGGGGTTCGCGCTGATCGTGGCGGAGCAGAAGTCCGGCAACAACGCCAACACCTGCTTCAACTGGTTCGAGCCGGGGGACACCGCCCGGGGTCAGGGTGAGGCGCTGTCGATCAAGCAGATGGTCGACCACGCGAAGGCGAACTTCGGGGTGGACGGTGCCCGGGTCTTCGTCAGCGGCCTGTCCGCGGGTGCGGCGATGAGCTCGGTCATGCTCGCCACGTATCCGGACGTCTTCGCCGCCGGATCGATCATCGCGGGCATTCCGTACCGCTGCGCCACCAGCATGGTCAACGCGTTCAGCTGCATGAACCCGGGCGCGGACAAGAGCCCGGCGGCCTGGGGCGACCTGGTCCGCGGCGCGTACTCCGGCTACACCGGCCAGCGGCCCAGGGTGGCCATCTGGCACGGCACCTCGGACACGACGGTCGCCCCGCTCAACGGCACCGAGTCGCGCGACCAGTGGACCAACGTGCGCGGCGTCTCGCAGACCCCGAGCAGCACCTCGTCGCTGCCCGCCGGCACCCTGGAGGTGTACGGCAACGACGACGTGCGGCTCTACCGGGTATCCGGAATGGGTCACGGCACCCCGGTCGACCCGGGCTCCGGCGCCGATCAGTGCGGCACCGCCGCCGCATACTTCCTGGACACGATCTGCTCGACGTACCGCGACGCGCTCTTCTTCGGCCTGAACGGCGGCGGAACCACCCCAACCCCCACCCCGACGGCCACCCCCACCCCGACGGCCACCCCCACCCCGACGGCCACCCCAACCCCCACCACGCCCCCGACCTGCGTGACCGCCAGCAACTACGCGCACGTGGCCGCCGGCCGCGCGTACCACTCCGGTGGCTACGCCTACGCGAACGGCTCCAACCAGCGAATGGGCCTCTACAACACCTTCTACACCAGCGCCCTCAAGCAGACCGCCCCCAACCACTGGGTAATAGGCTGCTGACCCCCGCCCCACCCCACCCCAGGGCGCTGACCCCCGTCGATCATGAAGTTGTTGCCACGACACGCCGAGGTGGCTGGCAATAACTTCATGATCGACGGCGGTGGGGTTACTCGGTGAGGGCGGCGTGCAGGGCGGTGCGGAGGTCTGGGTGGTGGTACGGGTAGCCGGCCCGGGTGAGCACGGCGGGTAGGACGCGGGTGCTGGTGAGGGCCTCGTGGGCGAAGCCGCCGAGGACCACCTTGAGTGCCAGCGCGGGGATCGGGATGATCGCCGGCCGGTGCAGTTGCCGGGCCAACTCCCGGGTGAACTCGGCGTTGGTGACCGGGTTCGGCCCCACCACGTTCACCGGGCCGGCGATGTCGGCGCGGTCCAGCAGGAAGCGGATCGCGTCCAGCCAGTCGGCCATCGAGATCCACGGCAGCCACTGCCGGCCGCTGCCCAGGCGGCCGGCGATGCCCAGCTTGAACGGCAGCAGCTGCGGCTTGAGCAGCCCACCGTCGCGGTGCAGCGGCAGGCCGGTGCGCAGCCGCACCACCCGTACCCCGGCGTCCTCCGCCGGCCGGGTCGCGGCCTCCCAGACCCGGCAGACGTCGGCGAGGAAGCCCTCACCTGCCGGGGCGTCCTCCTCGACGACCCGGTCGCCGGTGTTGCCGTACCAGCCCACCGCCGAGGAGTTCAACAGCACCTGCGGCCGGTCGGCGGCCGGCAGCCCGGCGATGGTGGTCGCCAGGGTGCTGGTGCTGTCCACCCGGCTGGTACGGATCAGCCGCCGGTAGTCGTCGTTCCAGCGCTTGTCGCCGACCCCCGCGCCGGCCAGGTTGACCACCGCGTCCGACTCGGCGACGGTCGCCGGGTCGAGCTGCCCGGCGGCCGGATCCCACCGCCGCTCCCGCGGGTCGAGCGCCGGCCGGCGAACCAGCCGGGTGACCTGGTGGCCGTCGGCCGAGAGCCGGTCGACCAGCCGGGTGCCGAGGAAGCCGGACGCGCCGGCCAGAAGGATCCGCATACCCTCATCTTCGCCCAGAACGCCGTCGGTGGATGCGTCGGGCGGCCGACGTCACCGGCTGCGGAGCGACCCGGCGAAGAAATCTGCGCGGATCCACCGGGCGGCGTGGAAAACGCAGGTCAACGGGCGTTCCAGGCGCCGAAAAAGGCTGTCGCGCGCATTCGGCGGTCGGCGTGTTTCCGCAGGTCAGAGCGAACGTGAATGCAATGTTCGCGATTGCTTCCGGCGTCGATCTGACTGACCATGAGCCATCCGAGTGCACCCCCGAATGGCCGGGTTGGCGCACCATGCCCGCCGTCGGGCAACCCGTGAGGAGGAACCATGCCGATCCTGGTGACCGGAGCGACCGGGACCGTCGGAGGCAGCCTGGTCCGGCAACTGGTGGCCGCCGGCCACGAGGTACGCGCTCTGACGCGTGACCCCGCCTCGCCGGCGGCCGCCGCCCTGCCCCACCGGGTGGAGGTGGTGGCGGGTGACTTCGCCAGGCCGCACACGCTGGCCCCGGCGCTGCGCGGCGTGACGCGTATGCACCTGGTCGCGATGGACGGGTACGGGCCGCTGACCACCGGTGCGGAGATCCTGGAGCTGGCCCGGCAGGCCGGCGTCCGCCGGGTCACCCACCTCGGTCACAACGATCCGAGCCGGGCGGACGACGACCCGATCGAGGCACCCCACCGGCCTCTGCACCGGGCTGTCGAGAACTCGGGCCTGGAGTGGACGCACGTCTTCCCCGGCGAGTTCATGGCGAACACCCGGGACTGGGCGGCCGGCATCCGGACCGAGGGGGTGGTGCGGGCGCCGTTCGGGGACTGGAACAGCGCGTTGGTCCACGAGGCGGACATCGCCGCGGTCATCCTGGCCGCGCTCACCGACGATGGCCACGCCGGCCGGGTGTACCAGCCGACCGGGCCGGAGCCGGTCCGCCGCCGGGACGCGGTCCGGATGATCGGCGAGGCGATCGGCCGTCCGGTGCGGTTCGACGAGCTGACCCCGGAGCAGGCCCGCGAGCACTGGAAGGATGACTACCCCGCCGAGGTGATCGAGTGGTTCCTGGAGATGGGGCGGTATCCCGACGGCAACGGCTGGGTCGCCCCGGACGTCGAGCAGGTGACCGGACGCCCCGGGCGCACGTTCCGGCAGTGGGCCGCCGAACACGCGGACGACTTCCGTTGAGGGCGCCCGGGGCGTGGAGCCGGTGGTCAGGCCGCGTGGGCCGGACGCAGGTCGGCGAGCAGTCGCTCCACCTCGGCGTACGCCTCGGCGCTCAGCGGGCCGAGCGCCAGGGTGGCCAGGTTCTCCTCGGCCTGGGCCACCGTGCGCAGGCCGGGGATCGGCACGGTACGCGGGCTGCGCGCCAGCAGCCAGCCGAGCGCCCCCTGGGCCAGGGTGCGCCCGTCGGCGGTGAGCGCCGCCCGGACCTGTTCGACCCGGGCCGCCCAGCGCGGCGTCGGGCGTCCGTCGGTGAACCACTCCAGCCACTCCGGTGCCCGGCCGCGCACGTCGTCCGCGCCGACCGCCCGGGTCGACCCGGTGAGCAGCCCCATCGCCAGCGGCCCACGGTTGAGGCTGGCCAGGTCGTAGCTGTCGCAGACCGCCAGCACCGCCGCGTTGTCCCGCAGCACCGACTCGTCGTGCTGGATGGCGGCGCAGTGCGCGCCCGCCGCCGCGAAAGCCTCCGCCGAGGCCGGGTCGTCGGTGCTCCACCCGTACGCCCGGATCTTGCCCTGGCCGACCAGGTCCTCCAGGGTGCCGACCAGGTCGAGCGCGGCGGGCACCGGCAGCTCGTTGATGTGCAGTTGGTAGAGGTCGACGTGGTCGGTGCCGAGCCGGCGCAGCGAGTCCTCCAGGCTGCGTACCGCGAAGGCGGGGCTGGCGTCGGTGCCGAGCGCCCGCCGGGTGGCCTCGTCGCTGACGTTGCCGAACTTGGTGGCGATCACCGCACTGTCCCGCCGCCCGGCCAGAGCCCGGCCGAGGATTCGCTCGCTGTGCCCGGCGCCGTAGTTGCTGGCCGTGTCGAACAGGGTCACCCCGAGGTCGAGTGCGCGGTGGATGGTGCGGATCGACTCGTCGTCGTCCACCTCGCCCCAGCCGAACGGCTGCCCGTCGTCGCCCCAGAGCGGGCCGCCGATCGCCCAGCAACCCATTCCGATCGCGCTCACCTCGATGCCGCTGCGTCCCAGCGTCCGTGTCGTCGTCATGCGGACCAGCCTCCAACCTGGAGTGCACTCCAGGTCAAGCACTACCCTCTCGGGACATGAGTGGTTACGCCCCCGCGGAGGCTGCCCGCCGCAGCGGCTTCAGCCTGGACACCCTGCGGTACTACGAGAAGATCGGCCTGCTCGCCGACGTGGGCCGGACGGCGGGCGGCCGGCGGGTCTTCACCGACGACGACCTGAGCTGGTTGGTGCTGTTCCGCTGCCTGCGCGACACCGGGATGCCGATCGCCCAGATGTGCCGCTACGCGCAGCTGGCCCGGGAGGGTGAGCACACCACCGACGAGCGGCGGGCGCTGCTGGAACGGCACGCGGTGCGGGTCGAGGACCAGATGCGCCTGCTCCAGCGCCAGTACGACCACCTCCGGGAGAAGATCCGCTTCTACGAGCGGCTGCCCGGCCCGGGGCCGGAGGCCGGGCAGCCGACGGCAGCCGCCCGCCCCGGCTCGTAGGCGGCGCGGGCGGCGAACAGCCGTCAGTCGGCGGGTCGCGGCGCGGTCAGGCCGAGGAGTTCCTCGGCCGTCCCGGGTTGGCCGGTGAGCGCGTTCAGCGCGTTGACCAGCCTCTTCTCCTCGTACCGGAAGTGCGACTCCAGTAGCGCGGCCAGCCCGTCCAGCTCGCCGCGCAGTTGGGCCGCCGGCGTCGCCGTAACATCGCCCAGCAGGTCCTCGACCCGCTCCAGGATCCCGGCCACCACCTCGTGGTCGGTGATCAGGTTGGCGATGACGGGGCGTAGCTCGGGGACCTGGTCGGCCAGCAGCCGGAAGGCGCCGGCGTCCTCCCCGGTGTGGTGCCGGCCGAGGGCGGCGCAGAAGGTGAGGCAGTGGGCCCGCAGGTCCCGCGATGGGCGGACCTCGCCGGGGGAGGCGGGGTCGAGGCTCGCCCGGAGGCGGGCCAGCTCCGCGCTGAGCCAGAGGTGGATCTCGATCATCTGATTGCCGACGGCGGCGAGCCGGCCGGCCGGTGAACTGGTTGGGTGCACGTTTGTCCCATGCTGTCCCCGCGCCTCCATGCCCACGGCGGCCTTCGTGCCGGGTGCACCGCGACGCTGGGCCGGATCCTATCCCGAGGGGTCAGGGCGTGGTGGGGTCGTCCGGCTCCCTGAGGTCGTGCCAGCGGGCCCGCCAGGCGGCCTCGTTGGCCTCGTGGGTGGTCCGCTCCTGGAAGACGACGGACCGCAGCGCGTGCCGGGAGCTGGCCATCACCATCACCTCCACGGCCACCAGTCCGACACAGATCACGGTCGCGAGGGTGAGCGCACCCAGCGCCGGCAGGTGCTGACCGATCGGGAGGGCCAGCGTGAGCACCACGATGACGCCGACGCGAGTCCAACTGACGGTGTGCAGGGTGCGGAGCTGGAACAGGATGTTGGTGGCGAAGTAGCAGATCAACCCGCCGAAGAGCATCGGCACGGCCGGTCCCTCGACCTTTTCGGCGATCCCGCCGGCCGGGTCAGTGATCTTGTGCAGGACCTGCTCGTTGCCGATGGAGAAGAGGATCACCCCGGCGATCATCGGCAGGTAGAGGTACGCGTACGCGTCGCGGGCCATCGCCACCCGGGGCCCGCCCTCCGCCGCGTGCAGAGCGATCCGGGCGGCTGGCCCGATGAAGTCGAAGTGCGCCCACCAGAGGGCAGCGGTGACCACGATGCCGAGCGCGGCGGCCGCCACCGCCGGCCAGGTGGCCGGCTTGCCGAGCAGGTTGCCGCCCACCCCTGTGGAGATCACCGATTCGCCCAGAGCGATGATCAGAATGAGGTCGTAGCGCTCTGTCCAGTGCTCGGCGCTGGTCACCCCCCAGCCCCAGGTGCCGACGATGAAGCCGGTGGCGTACTGCACCACCACCACGGCGATCCACAGCCCGTCGCGAACCATGGCGGCCTGGTCGGGGTCGGTGATCTGCGGCGGGATCAGCGCGGCGGCCAGCAGCAGCACGATGCTCACCGCAAGCTCCGGGGCGAACCGCCGCAGTTGCCGCCGCTCCTGCGGGCTGTCCCGCACCACATGCTGATACAGGATCATGTGAACGGCCCGGACCACGACGTAGCTGATGGCCACCAGCATCGGCCCGGAGGCGCTTCCCTTCGGGTCGCTGAACGCCTGCGGCAGCCCCAGCGCGAACGCGAACAGGGCGACCATCGCGATCACCATGAGCACCGGGACGTAGCCCTCGCCGAGTCGGACCCGGGTGGCGACCAGGCTGTGCACCACCCAGATCCACCAGAGCACGGCGAGGACCAGGCCGGCGTGCAGCAGTTGCCGGCCGGAGATGTTCGCGGCGGTCGCGCGGGTGATGATGAAGAACGAGAAGACGAAGACCAGGTCGAAGAAGACCTCGAACTTGTCCACCCGTGCGCCGGGGGCGATCGGGACGGCCGGCCCCAGTTGCCCATGCCGCCGGAAGCCACCCACGAACCCACTCTGGCAGCGTCCAGCCTGGGCGGAGGCCGGAACGGGTCAGCCCGCTCGTCGGTGCCGCAAGCCGTCCATCAGTAGGTCGAGGAGCCGGTCGGCCTGGGCACGCTCACCGGCGGCCAGGGAGATCCCGCTCAGGCTTACCAGCACGTCGCCGGTTTCCACGTCCGCCCGGACGCTGCCAGCCGCGACGCCCGCAGCCAGCAGCCGGCCCAGCGCCTCCAGCAGCCGGTCCCGGCTCTGCGCGTACGGGTTGGCGCCGGCGGCGATCACCAGGCGCAGGGCGTCGGCCATCCCGCGCTTGGTGGCGAGGTAGTCGATGAAGCGGGACATCCAGTGGCGTAGCGCCCGATCCGGCGGCAACCGGTCGAGCAGTTCAGGCACGGCCTCGCAGAGCTTGCCGAGCTCGTTGCGGTACGCCGCCTCGACCAGCGCCTCGCGGGTGGGGAAGTGGCGGTAGAGGGTGCCGATGCCCACCCCGGCCTCCCGGGCGATGGCGTCGAGCGTTACCTCCGGCCCGGGGCGGGAAAACGCCTGGACCGCGGCCTCCAGCAGCCGCTCCCGGTTGCGCAACGCGTCTGCCCGTAGCGGGCGGGGGCCGGTCTCCGGCACGTCTCCTCCTTGGCTGGTAGGGCCGACGGGTGCACCCCGCAGTGGTATCCGGAGGAAACTCCGGTTAGTCTCGACCGTAGCGGAGGATCCTCCGCTTCCATCGTAGTGGCGGGCCGGTCGGTCCGCCCCACCCGGACAAGGATGGATCATGACGACGAGCACCTCGATCACCACACCGTTCACCCATGACTCCACCGCCATGGACGTGATCCAGGGCGTGGACCTCGGCGGGCGGCGGGCGATCGTCACCGGCGGGTCGTCGGGCATCGGCGTGGAGACCGCCCGCGCCCTGGCCAGCGCCGGCGCGCAGGTCACCCTGGCCGTCCGCAACACCGACGCCGGGCAGCGCGTCGCCGACGACATCACCGCCACGACCGGTAACGACCGGATTCTGGTCGCCCCGCTCGACCTCGCCGACCAGGACTCGGTCGCCGACTTCGTGGCCAACTGGGACGGCCCGGTGCACATCCTGGTCGACAACGCCGGCATCATGGCCGCGCCGCTGAGCCGGACCCCCCAGGGCTGGGAGATGCAGTTCGCCACCAACCACCTGGGGCACTTCGCGCTCGCCACCGGACTGCGCCCGGCTCTGGCCGCCGCCGACGGGGCCCGGATCGTCTCGGTCAGCTCCGCCGCGCACCTGCGCTCGCCGGTGGTCTTCGAGGACATCCAGTACGACCGCCGGGCGTACGAGCCGTGGCAGGCGTACGGGCAGTCCAAGACGGCCAACGTGCTCTTCGCCGTCGAGGCGACCCGGCGCTGGGCCGACGACGGCATCGTGGCCAACTCGCTGATGCCCGGGGCGATCCGGACCAACCTCCAGCGCTACGTCAGCGACGAGGAACTCGACCGGTTGCGCGCGGGCAACGCGGCGGCCTGGAAGACCCCCGAGCAGGGTGCCGCCACCTCGGTGCTGGTCGCCGCGTCGCCGCTGCTCGACGGCGTCGGTGGGCGGTACTTCGAGGACAGCCAGGAGGCCGGCCCGGCCAAGCCCGGCGATCGTCGCGGCGTCGCGGAGTACGCGCTGGACCCGGAGGCCGCCGAGCGGCTCTGGGAGGTCTCGACCCAGCTGCTCAAGGGCTGAGCCCTCCGGCGCCGGCCCGGTTCCGACCTGGCCGGCGCCCGCCCACCACGAACGACGAAAGGGCGCCCCGGTCGACGACCGGGGCGCCCTTTCGGTTGGCTCGGAATCAGGCCAGGCCCAGCTCCGACTCGAAGTTGCCGGCCTCCAGCCGCTCCTTGACCGCGGCCAGGAAGCGGGCCGCGTCGGCGCCGTCGATCAGCCGGTGGTCGTAGGACAGGGCCAGGTAGACCATCGACCGGACCGCCACGACCTCGCCCAGATCCGGGTCGTTGACCACGACCGGCCGCTTGACCACGGCACCGGTGCCGAGCATCGCCGACTGCGGCGACGGCACGATCGGGGTGTCGAAGAGAGCGCCCCGGCTGCCCGTGTTGGTCAGCGTGAAGGTCGCCCCGGCGATCTCGTCCGGGCTGATCTTGTTGGTCCGGGTCCGCTCGGCCAGGTCCGCGACCCGCTTGGCGATGCCGCCCAGGTTGAGGTCGCCGGCGTTGTGGATGACCGGAACCAGCAGGCCCCGCTCGGTGTCCACGGCGATGCCGAGGTGCTCCGCCTCCGGGTAGGTGATCGTGCCGCCCGCCAGGTCCATCCGGGCGTTGACGATCGGGTACGTCTGCAGCGCCTCGACGGCGGCGAGAGCGAAGAACGGCAGGAAGGACAGCTTCACGCCGTGCCGCTGCTGGAAGGAGTCCTTCGCCTGCGTCCGCAGCTTGGCGATCCGGGTGACGTCCACCTCGATCACCGTGGTGAGCTGCGCCATCTCGTGCAGCGACTCCTGCATCCGCGTGGCGATGGCCTTACGGATCCGGGTGAGCTTCTCCGTGGTGCCCCGCTTGCCGCTCGGCTGCGGCTTCGCGACCGGCTTGGCCGGGGCCGGGGCCGCGGCGGCGGCGGCCGGCTGCGGCGCGGCGGGGGCGGCCTTGGCCGCCTTCGCCTTCTCGGCCGCCTCCAGCACGTCCTGCTTGCGGATCCGACCACCCACGCCGGTGCCGTTGAGCGAGGACAGGTCGACGCCGTGCTCGCTGGCCAGCTTGCGCACCAGCGGAGTGACGTAACCGGCTGCCTCCTCGCCGCCACCCTGCGCCGGAGCGGACGGGCGCTGCGGCGTCGGGGTCGGCGCGGACGGCTGCGCGGCCTGCTCGGCCTTCGCCGGCTGCGCCGAGGTCTCGGCCGCCGCGGCCGGCTCGTTGTACGACGTGCCGGGGGTCGGCTCCTCGACCTTCGGCTCGGCCTTGGGCGCCGGCTTGGCCTCCGCCTGCGGCTCGGGCTTCGGCTCCGGCTTCGCCGGCGCGGGGGCCGCACCGGCAACGCCGATGATCGCCAGGTCGGCGCCGACCGCCGCGGTCTCGTCCTCGGGGACCTTGATCTCCAGCACCGTGCCGGCGACCGGCGACGGGATCTCCGTGTCCACCTTGTCGGTGGAGACCTCCAGCAGCGGCTCGTCCACCTCGATGGTGTCGCCGACCTGCTTGAGCCAGCGGGTGACCGTACCCTCGGTGACGCTCTCGCCCAGGGCCGGCATCTTCACCGCGGTGCCCTCGCCCGAAGGCGCGGCGGCCGGAGCCGGCGCCTCGTCCTGGGCCACCTCGGCGGTGGTGCCCTCGGCGGCGGCCGTCGGCTCGGCGGCCGGCTCGACCGACTCGGCCGGGGCCTGCTGCTGCTCCTGCGGGGCGGCCTCGCCGCCACCCGCCGACTCGCCCTCACCGGCGATGACGGCCAGCTCGCTGCCAACCTCGGCGGTCTCGTCCTCGCCGACCACGATGCGGCTCAGCACGCCCGCCGCAGGCGACGGGATCTCGGTGTCGACCTTGTCGGTCGAGACCTCGAGCAGGGGCTCGTCGACCTCGACCGTGTCGCCCTCCTGCTTGAGCCAGCGAGTGACGGTGCCCTCGGTGACGCTCTCGCCGAGCCGGGGCATGGTGACCGATACCGGCATTTTCTGAGACTCCTTCATTCCCCTGGTGGGATCTTCGCCCGTCGCCGGACGCCGCGGGTTGTCGTGGTCAGGCGTGCGCGTGCAGCGGCTTGCCGGCGAGGGCCAGGTGCGCCTCGCCCAGGGCCTCGTTCTGGGTCGGGTGGGCGTGCACGAGCTGGGCGACCTCGGCCGGGTAGGCCTCCCAGTTGTAGATGAGCTGCGCCTCGCCGACCAGCTCACCCACCCGGGCGCCGACCATGTGCACGCCGACCACCGGGCCGTCGTCCACCCGGACCAGCTTCACGAAGCCGGCGGTCTTGAGGATCTGGCTCTTGCCGTTGCCACCCAGGTTGTAGTTGTACGTCTTCACCTTGTCGGCGCCGTACTGCTCCTTGGCCTTCGCCTCGGTCAGGCCGACCGACGCCAGCTCCGGGTCGGAGTAGGTGACCCGCGGGATGCCGACCTCGTCGATCACGGCCGGGGTCTGGCCGGCGATCTCCTCGGCGACGAAGATGCCCTGCTGGAAGCCGCGGTGCGCGAGCTGGAGGCCGGGCACGATGTCGCCGACCGCGTAGACGTTCGGCACGCTGGTGCGCAGCCGCTCGTCGGTCAGCACGTAGCCGCGGTCCATCTTGACGCCCTGCTCCTCGTACCCGAGGTTGGCGGTGTTCGGGCCGCGACCGACGGCGACGAGCAGCAGCTCGGCCTCGACGGTCTCGCCGCCCTGGATGGTCAGCTTGACGCCGTTCTCGGTCTTCTCGACCTTCTCGAACGGCTTGCCGACCTTGAAGTTGATCTTCCGCTTACGGAACGCCCGCTCCAGCGCCTTCGACGACTCCTCGTCCTCGGCGGCCACCAGGCGGGGCAGCGCCTCGACGATCGTCACGTCCACCCCGAAGGACTTCCACACGCTGGCGAACTCGACGCCGATCACACCGCCACCGAGCACGATCGCGGAGGCGGGGATCCGGTCCAGAACCAGGGCGTGGTCACTGGTCAGGATCCGCTCGCCGTCGACCTCCAGGCCGGGCAGGCTCTTGGCGTACGAGCCGGAGGCCAGCACCACGTTGCGGCCGGTGTAGCGCTTGCCGTCCACCTCGACGGTGTTCGGCGCGACCAGCGTGCCGCGCCCCTCGACGATGGTGATCGACTTGTTGCCCTTGAGCATGCCCTGCAGGCCCTTGTACAGGCGGGAGACCACCCCGTCCTTGTACGCGTTGACCCCGGCCATGTCGATCCCGACCAGCTCGGCCTTCACACCGAACTGCTCCGACTCGCGGGTCTGGTCGGCGATCTCCGCCGCGTGCAGCAGCGCCTTGGTCGGAATGCAGCCGTTGTGCAGGCAGGTGCCGCCGAGCTTGCCCTTCTCGACCAGGGCGACCGTCAGGCCCAGTTGGACGGCACGCAGGGCGGTCGCGTAGCCGCCGCTGCCACCTCCGAGGATGACGATGTCGAAGGTTGCGTCGTTCGGCTCGCTCACGTCCAACTCCCAGGTCGCGTCACTGCATCGGGGGTCACAGAGGTGTAACAGGGACACACCCCACCTCGGTCATCTTGTCACCACTGGGCACAGGGTGCGTACCGAGGTGCCCAACGACACGTCGGTGACACGTACCCTTGGCACCGTTATCGATGACAAACGTGGGGGAGAGGTCCGGTGGGATTGTTCCGCCGCCGTAAACAGGCGCGTGTGTCGAGCCACGACCGCGCGGCCGATCGTGGCGACCTCGACCATCTGGAGAACTTTGTCCGGAGCCGGCGCGGCGTCGAGGCGTTCATCGAGCCGCGGACGACGGTGACCGAGACCACGGTCATCCTGATCGCCGACGACGGGGAGTGGACCCGCCGGCGCGTCGACGGCCCGGACGGCGCCCGGCGCTTCGCGTACCGGATGGGCATCCCGGTGTACGACGTCCGGCTGATGGGCTACCCGCAGCGCATGCGCGACTTCAACGAGCGCCGCAAGCGCCGCCCCGAGCGGTACTGAACGCGACCGGGGCGCCCCCGTTTGGGGGCGCCCCGGTCGTCGGTCTTCTGACGGTCAGCCGTTGACGGCGACGTCCTCGACCAGCTGCACCAGGGTGCGGACCGGCACGCCGGTGCCGCCCTTGGTCCAGTAGCCGGTCGGCTCGCCGGAGTGGTAGCCCGGCCCGGCGATGTCGATGTGCGCCCACGCCACGTCGTCGGTCACGAACTCGCGCAGGAACACGCCGCCCTGCAGCATGTGACCGGCCCGGTCCATCCCGGCGTTGACCTGCGAGATGTCCGCCACGTCGGAGTCCATGCCCTTGCGCACGTCGTCCGGCAGCGGCATCGGCCAGGCCGGCTCGCCGACCGCGTCGCCGACCGTCCGGACCCGCTCGCACAGCTCGGGGGTGCCCATCACGCCGGCCATCCGCTTGCCGAGCGCGATGACCTGGCCGCCGGTCAGGGTGGAGGTCTCGAACAGGTAGTCGGTGCCGTCCTCGCAGGCGCGGGCGATCGCGTCGGCCAGGATCATCCGGCCCTCGGCGTCGGTGTTGAGCACCTCCACCTTCTTGCCGCTGTACATGCTGATCACGTCGCCCGGCCGGTAGCTGGTGCCCGACGGCATGTTCTCCGCCATCGGCAGGTAGGCGCTGACCGCCACCGCCGGCTTGAGCCCGGCGATCGCCAGCATGGCGGCGCCCACCGCGGCGGCGCCCGCCATGTCGGACTTCATCTCCCACATGCCCTGCGCCGGCTTGATCGAGATGCCGCCAGTGTCGAACGTGATCCCCTTGCCGACCAGCGCGACCCGCTTGCCGTTGCCGCCACCCTGCGGGGTGTAGGTCAGCTTCACCAGCCGCGGCGGAGCCTCCGAACCCTGCCCGACCGCGACGATGCCGCCGTACCCGCCAGCGACCAGCGCCGCCTCGTCCAGCACCTCGACGCCGAGGCCCGCGGCACGGGCGGCGTCGGCCACGGCTTCGGCGAACGACGGCGGACGCAGCTCGTTCGGCGCGGTGTTCACCCAGTCCCGGCTGAGCCGGACCGCGCCGGCCACCACCTGCGCCCGGCTGATCTCGGCCTGGGCGCCCTCGTCACCGGCGTCCGGCACCGCGACCAGCACCTCGGCCACCGGCTCCCGCCGGGCCGGCTGCGGCCGGGTCTTGTAGCCGGCGAACCGGTACCCGCCGAGCAGCGCGCCCTCCGCGACCGCGCGCAGGGCGGCCGGCGCGTCGGCGTCGTCCGGCAGCGGCATGGCCAGGGCCACCTTCGGTGCGCCGGCCAGAGCCCGGATCGCTGCACCGGTCGCCCGGCGCAGCGTCTCCGGTGCCGGGGCGGCACCCGACGGCTCCGGGCCGAGCCCGACCGCGGCGACCACCGGGGCGGTGATCGTGCCCAGCGTGGCCAGCTTGATCACCTCGCCCGGGCCACCGGTCGCGCCGAGCAGCGCCAGGGTCTCGGTCAGCTTGCCGTCGAACGCGGCGGCGATGCTCTCCGCGCCGCTGGCGAGCAGCAGGGTGCCGGTGCGGCCGCTGGTGGCGTCCTGCTCTCCGGGCTGGCTGTGCACGCCGATCACGATCGCGTCGACGGCGAGTTCCGCCGGGTCGGTGTCGACCAGGCTCAGGGTGGTGGTGCGGGGTGATGTCACTGAAGCTACTCCGGGCGGGCCGGGCCGGCCGCGTCGTCGCGTACCGGCGATGAAGGTCTCCGGCGGAACCTACCCGCCGGACGTCAGGGCTGTCCCGTCGATGGCGCTGACAGGGTCCCGCCGATGCTAACCAGCGGCGTTGCCCCCGGTAAGTTGCCACCCATGACCGACGTGACCTCCTCCGCCGCCGAGACCCGGCTGCGCCGTTCCCCGCTGCACGAGCGGCACACCGCTCTCGGTGCCAAGTTCGCCCCCTTCGGGGGCTGGGAGATGCCGCTGGAGTACGCCGGCGGCGGGGTGCTCAAGGAGCACGCCGCGGTGCGTACGGCGGTGGGGGTCTTCGACGTGTCGCACCTGGGCAAGGCCCGGGTGAGCGGCCCCGGCGCGGCCGAGTTCGTCAACGCCTGCCTCAGCAACGACCTGGGCCGGATCGGTCCGGGTCGGGCGCAGTACACGCTCTGCTGCGACGACGCGACCGGCGGCGTGGTGGACGACATCATCGCCTACCTGTACGCCGACGACCACGTCTTCCTCATCCCGAACGCCGCGAACACCGCCGAGGTCGTGCGCCGGCTGCGCGCCGCCGCGCCGAAGCAGATCACCGTCACCGACGAGCACCAGGCGTACGCGGTGCTGGCCGTGCAGGGCCCGCGCTCGGCGGAGCTGCTGGCCGCCCTCGGCCTGCCCACCGAGCACGGCTACATGAGCTTCTCCGCCGCCAGCCTGGCCGGGGTGGAGCTGACGGTCTGCCGCACCGGCTACACCGGCGAGCTGGGCTACGAGCTGGTGGTGCCGGCGGAGCACGCGGTCCCGGTCTGGGATGCGCTCTTCGCCGCAGGCGAGAGCTTCGAGCTGCGTGCCTGCGGGCTGGCCGCCCGGGACACGCTGCGTACCGAGATGGGCTACCCGCTGCACGGGCAGGACCTGTCCCTGGAGATCACCCCGGTGCAGGCCCGCTCCGGGTGGGCGGTTGGCTGGGACAAGCCGGCCTTCTGGGGCCGCGACGCCCTGCTCGCCGAGAAGGCCGCCGGCCCTCGCCGTACGCTGCGCGGCCTGGTGGCCGTCGACCGGGCCATTCCGCGGCCCGGGATGACCCTGCACGTCGGCGACGCGCAGGTCGGCACGGTGACCAGCGGCACCTTCTCACCGACCCGCAAGCAGGGCATCGCGCTGGCCCTGCTGGACACCGACGCCAAGCTCGCCGACGGCGACCTCGTCGAGATCGAGATCCGCGGCCGCCGGGCACCCATGCAGGTGACCCGCCCCCCGTTCGTCAACCCCTCAGTCAAATAACCGCTGCCCCACCTCTGGCCCCGGGAGGGGTCAGGGGGTGGGGGTCGGGGGTTCGCCGGAGTCGAGGACGGCCTGGGTCCAGCCGCCCTCGATGACGCCGGTGGCGTCCAGCACCGCCCAGTCGACCACGTCGGTCGCCTCCACCACGACCGGGACGCCGATTCGCACCGAGGAGTCGGTGGCCGCGTCGCTGGCGCTGACGCCCACGATCCGCTCCGGGGCTTCCCACGACGTGACGCCCGCCCAGACGTACTCCGGACCGTCGTCGCCGGGCAGGCCGTACTTGACCACCAGCTGTGACTCCGCCGGCAGGTGACCGGCGACGAACCGGGTCCGGGCGTCGCCCAGCGCGGCCCGGGCAGTGGCGACCGCCCGGCTCATCGCGTCGCCGGAGCGCGCGTAGCGCACGTCCGGCTGGATCCCGGCGAACAGCGTCGCGCAGGCGGCCGCGTAGTAGCGCCCGTCCGGACCGGGATGCCCGGGCGGCGGGCGCAGGCTGAGGAACGAGTCGGCCTCCGGGTCGGTCGCCGGGTCCAACTCAAGGCGCAGCAGCACCGGGGCGGTCGCCCCGTGCTGGTCCGGGTTGCCGTACGCCACCGCGATGTCATGCCCGGTCACCGTGGCCAGCACCGGCAACTGCACGAACGCCGGCACCTCCTCGCCGTTGAGCCCGTCGGTCCAGTCCCGCAGCAGCCGTCGCGCCGCCCCGGTCATCACCGCGCCCCAGGCCCGGGTGAGGTGGTCGGGCACCCCCTGGGTCTGCAACTCCAGCAGCCCGAAGCGGCGCAGCCCCTTGGTGGTGAACCACAGACCCTCCACATCCGAGGAGTACGGCACCAGCACCCAGTCCACCAACCGGATCCGGCCCTGCTCATCGGGGAGCGAGCGCAGCGCGGTCGCCGGGTCGAGGAACTGCAGGCCGAAGACGTCCACCACGTCGCCGTCGACGGATTCCGCCACGGCAGCCGCGACCGCGCGGGCCGCCCACTCGTGCGCGGGCGGCCAGCCGGGCCGGTACTCGGCCTGCACCACCACCAGGTGACTTGCCGCGGCGAGCCGCGCCAGTTGCGCCTCGGTGGCGCCGAACGCGGTGAGCAGGTCCGGTGGTAGCTCGGGGAACTCCGCGATCGGCCGGGTGTCCACGCTCATCAGCGGGCTGTCCAGCATCTGCCGGGCCAACCCGTGCACCGGCTCGGCCAGCCGGCCGGTCAGCGCCGCCACAGCGGTCTTCGCGCTGACCTTCGGTAGCCCCGCCATCGGCACCAGGTAGGTCGCGCTGAGCGACTCCGGGACCGGTACGGGCAGGAAGTCGTCCGTGATGAGCATTCTTTGTCCCCCGGTGGCCGCGCCGGTGCTGTCGAGGCGAACGCTACCCGGCCGGCCTCGACGGGTTCAGCCGGACAGCACCAGACCGACGTAGACCAGCGTGGTGACCACCTCTACGGTCGCGCCGAGCACGTCGCCGGTGATCCCGCCGAGCCGGCGTACCACGTGGGTGAGCAGCGGCACCGCGACGGCGAGTGCGACGGCGACGGCCAGCGGCCCCTGCCAGGGCCGGTCCGGCACCGCCGGCACCGCCAGCAGCACGACGGCGACCGCGCCGGCGGCCAGCGCGGCCGGGCCGACCGTGCCGGCCACTATGGCGCCCAGCCCGTCCGGCCGGGCAGCCGGCACGCCCCGCCGGCAGGCCACCGTCACGCCGAGCCGCCCGGCGGCGGTCGCCGCGACCACCGCCGCGAGGCAGGCCGGCCAGGACCGCCCGGCCAGCTCGGCGAGTGCCGCCGCCTGCACCAGCAGGACGACCACCAGGGCGACCACCCCGAACGGGCCGACGTCCGGTTTCTTCATGATCTCCAGCGCCGCCGCGCCCCGCCGGTACGAGCCGAGCGCGTCCACGGTGTCGGCCAGCCCGTCCAGGTGCAGCCCTCGGGTGAGCAGGGCTGCGGCGCCCACGGTCACACCGGCGGCCACCAGCGGGGGAGCAAGCGCGCCGGCCAGCAGCAATACGCCGGCCAGCAGTACGCCGAGCAGCGCGCCGACCGCCGGGGCGAGCGCCATCGCGGCGCCGGCCACCGGGCGGTCGATCCGCCCGGCCCGTACCGGCAGGGTGGTGAACGTGGTGACCGCCAGCCGGGCCCCCGCGACGAGCCGCGAGTCAGCCGGCACGCCAGCCCGACGCCGGCTGCTCGTCCGCCCCGGTGCTGGCCGGGCCCGGTCCGTCCGGCTCCGGCTCGATGAACTCCGGATCGGTGTACTCCCGGTCGGCGTACTCCGGATCGGTGTACTCCGGCTCCTCGGGGGCCGGCTCCGGCTCTCCGCCGCCGAGCGACGGGTGGACCGGCAGCGCGGCGGCCAGCGCCAGCACCGAACGCAGCAGCGGGAGCGCGACCAGTGCGTTCGCCCCCTCGCCGAGGTCCAGCCGCAGGTCGAGCAGCGGGGTGAGGCCGAGCACGTCGGCGGCCAGCCGCACCGCCGGGTGCCCGCCGTGGTCGGCGAGCAGGCACCAGTGCCGTGCCTGCCCGGCCAGATCGCGGCTGACCATGCCGGCGGCCAGCCCGACCGGCCCGTCCAGCAGCACCGGCACCCGGCGGGCGGTGGCACCGAGCAGCACGCCGGTGGCCACGGCAACGTCGCCGCCGCCCAGCTCGGCCAGCACGTCCTTGGCGGTACGCGGCGAGCGACGGGTGCGGTGCAGCGCGTCGCGTACCGCCGCGCAGCGGATCATCCAGGCCGCGTCGTCGATCTCGCCGGAGTCGGTGATCACCCGGCTGAGCACGGCCTGCGGCTCCGCGCCCGCGGTGGCCGCCAGCACCGCCGCGGCGGCCGCCTCGGTGCCAGCTCCGCACGCGCCCAGCACCAGCAGCTGTACGCCGGCGTCGGCGGCCTGCTCGGCCAACCTCCAGCCGTAGCGCAGCGCCGACTCCACCTGCTCCGGCGCGAGCGCCGGCTGGTCCTCCATCGGCGCCGCGGCCGGAGTGTCCACCACCTGCAGGCTGGCGCCGCTCTCGGCGGCCAGCCGGGCCAACGCGCCCCGGCCGGCGCGGGCCTGCACGGCCCGGCGTGCCGAATCGCCGGCGACGGTGCCGGCGGACGCCCCGCCAGCGTGGTCGCCGTGCAACAGCAGCACCCGCACCGAGCCCCAGGCGACCGGGGTCGAGGTGCCCTGGGTGGCGGCGGCGAAGCCGACCACCCGGTCCAGCACACCCAGCCCGGCACCGGGAACGTCCAGCGTGGCCAGCCGGTCCACCGCCTGCGGGCCGGTGTACTCGTCGGGCATCGGCAGCTCCATGCCCGGCTGGATGACCAGTCCGGTGGCCACCATCGGCAGCGCCATGGTGGGCGCGGCCCAGGGGTTGCCCGGCTCCTGGTTGGGGGCGACCGGCGGCGCGTGGGTCAGCACGTCCGGTAGCTGCACCTCGGGGGTCGGCTCGGTGTCGGCCAGGCTGACGACGACCGGCGCGGAGACGACCGCCCGGGAGCCGGCCGGCTCGGTCACGGTCGCGGCGCTCGCGGGCTCGGCCCCGGCGGTGCTCGCGGGCGCGACGGCCGGCTTCAGCCAGGCCGGCTGGCCGGCGACCACCAGCACCACAGCGTCGCAGGCGTCGGCGACCGCGCGGTTGGCCGCGCCGAGCGCGTCGGTGAACGCCCGGCCCAGCGGTGTGGTCGGCACCAGTGACAGCCCCACCTCGGGGCTGACCAGCACCACCCGCGCCGAGCAGGTGCGGATCGCCTCGGCCAGCTCGGCGATCGTCGCCACGTCGTCGGCGGGCTGGTGATCCGGGTCGAGCAGCACCGTCACCCAGCCGCCCAGGTCGTCCACCAGCAGCGTCTCGTTGGGCTGTGCGGACGCGAGCACGTCGGCCAGACGCCGTGGCTCGGCCGCCGTCTCCTCGGTGGTCCAGCTGCCCGGCCGCCGGGCGCGGTGCGCGGCGAGCCGGGTCGCCCACTCGGTGTCGTCCGGGTCACCCTCGGGCGCGGTGGCGAGGTAGCGGACCACCGGTGCGTCGGTGACCAGGGACTCGGCGAACTCGGACTTGCCGGACCGGATACCGCCGAGCACCAGGACCGTGTTCCACCCGTCTACGGACATGCCCGTACCTTAAGGCCGCCCGGCGTCCCGCTGCCTGCCGGCCCGGCGCTCGCGGTTGATCAGTCGCAGTGTTCGAACCCGCTGCCGTAGCTGACCCCGCCGGTGGCGCCACCCCATTTCACACACTTCCCGGCGGCGCTGGCCCGCAACGGCCCGGCGTAGTAGTCGAAGGACCCGCTGTCGGTGCTGCGGGCCCGTCCCTGGACCTCCAGGTACGCCGACGCCGCCGACGGCGTGCCGACCGCGGTGTCCTTGAGGGTGACCACGCAGTTGTTGCCGTTGCCCGAGTGGTAGAGCAGGTAGACCCGCCCCCGGCGGCGGCCGTCACCGCCGGTCAGCGTCGCTGAGTCGATCACCTGGTAGCCGCTGCCGCACGCCTGCGCCGCCGTGTACGGGTTGGGCCGGCCCGCCGGGCTGCCGCTGGACGTCGGCTGGCCGCTGGCCCCCCCGGTCGGCGTGGTCCCCGGCGCCGTGGTGCGTGGGGCCGGGGCACCGCTGCCCGGCGCGCCGGGCTGGCCGCTGGCGCCGGTCGGTGCGGCGGTCGCGGTCCGGCTGGCGCCCGGCGTGCCGCTGGGCAGGGGCCCCGGGCTGGTCGCGTCCCCGCTCGGCAGCGGGACCTCCGCGGCCGACACCGATTCGCCGGCCAGTGCCGGCGGACCGTCCGTTCCACCAGGGTCGGAGCCGGGCCGCAGTGCCGCCACGGCCCCGGCGACCAGCGCGACGAGGACGACCGCACCGACCCCGACCAGCAGTGGCCCGCGCCGCCGGGCCGACCCGGTCCGGAACGGGTCCTCCCGGGTCTGCCCGGTCCCCACCGGTTCGGTCCCGAAGGCCGCTCGGGGCCGCGGGTCCGTGGGCGGGGCCGATGGCGTCGGCGCGGGGGTCGGGATGGCCCGCGGGGTGGGTCCCAGGACGGGCGGTGGGGTGGGGCTCGGGACGGGCGGCGCGACGTCCGGCGGGGTGGGGCTCGGGACGGGCGGCGCGACGGCCGGCGGGGTCGGGCCCGGGACGGATGGGGTGGGGGCGGCCAGCGCCCACGGTGGGCGGGCGGCGAGCGGGATGCTGGCCAGGGTCGCGTCGCGGGCGTCGGCGGCGGCGCCGGCCAGCTCGGCGGCGCTGGTGTAGCGGTCCGCGGGGCGCTTGGCCAGCGCGCGGGCGACCACCGCCGCCACCGCTGGCGGGGTGTCCGACGGAAGCGGCGCCGGTTCCTCCTGGGCGTGCCGCAGCGCCACCGCGAGGGGGTTGTCGCCGTCGAACGGCGGCTGCCCGGCCAGGCAGAAGTACGCCACCGCGCCAAGCGCGTAGACGTCGGTGGCGGGGGAGACCCGCTGCCCGGTGGCCTGCTCGGGCGACATGTACGAGGCGGTGCCGAGCACCATGTTCGCGGCGGTGAGCCCGGCCATGGTGCTCGAGCGGGCGATGCCGAAGTCGACCAGCACCACCCGGCCGTCGGCCTTGACCAGCAGGTTGCCCGGCTTCACGTCCCGGTGCACGATGCCGGCGAGGTGGGCGGTGTGCAGCGCGTCCGCCGCCTGCGCCAGCACCGACATGGTGGTGGCCGGGTCCAGTCGACCCACCCCGCGCACCCGGGCGCTCAACGGCTCGCCCTCGACGTACTCCATCACCAGGTAGTCGACCCGGCTGCCGTCGGCGAGGGCGGTCTGCCCGACGTCGTGCACGGCGACCACGCCGGGATGCCGCAGCGCCGCCAGCATCCGTGCCTCGGCCCGGAACCGGGCGGTGAACTCCGGGTCGGCGACCAGCGACGGCAGCAGCACCTTCACCGCCACCTCGCGCTCCAGCATCACGTCGGTGCCGCGCCAGACCGCGCCCATCCCGCCCGTCGCCACCCGCTCTCCCAGCCGGTACCGGTCGCCGAGCAGCACTCCCCGTGTCAGCACTGGGCCACCGTACCGGCCGGCCCCGACGGGGATCGATCAACCCATGGGTCGCGGTCGAAGGCGAGCGAGCGGTCGTTCCACGCCGGGCCGACTACGCTGGCGAGGGTTCGTCCCACGGGGACTTCAGCGGCGAGGGGAGACGCGGCATGGCGTGGAGCTGGCGGTACGAGGGCACGGACGGCCAGACGGTCGAGGGACCGGCGGAGTCGTTCGGCAGCCAGGCCGACGCCGAATCCTGGATCGGTCAGACCTGGCGGGAGCTCGCGGCGTCCGGCGTCACCTCGGTCGCGCTCGTGGAGGACGACCGGGTGGACTACCGGATGAGCCTGCTGCCCACGGCCGAGTGATGGGCTACGACCGGCCGGGTGGGGAGCGGCTGGTGCTCGGGGTGCCGCGGGAGGCGTTCCGGCCCAGCCCGATTTTCCTCGGCCTGGTCGCCCTCTTCGCGGTCAGCGGGGTGCTGACCTGGAACGGGTACGGCAACGTCCGGTTCGACGTGTTCCTCTTCGTGGTTTCCGGGTGGCTGGTCTCGCTCTGCCTGCACGAGTACGCCCACGCGGTGGTGGCCTACCGGGCCGGCGACCGGGACATCGCCCACCGCGGCTACCTGACGCTCAACCCGTTGAAGTACACCAACCCGCTGCTGTCGATCGTGCTGCCGGTGGCGGTGGTGCTGCTCGGCGGCATCGGCCTGCCCGGCGGTGCGGTGTGGGTGGATCGGCACGCCATCCCGGGCCGGCTGCGGCACACCCTGGTCAGCCTCGCCGGCCCGGCGACCAACGTGCTGTTCACGCTGGTGCTGGTGGTGGCGATACGGTTCGGCACCCAGTCGGGCGGCCCGGTGGAGTTCTGGGCCGGAGTGGCGCTGCTGGCGTTCCTCCAGCTCACCGCGAGCGTGCTGAACCTGCTGCCGGTCCCCGGCCTGGACGGCGGCAACATGATCCAGCCGTGGCTCAACCCGCAGTGGCGCCGGATGTACGACCTGTTCGCCCCGTTCGGCTTCCTGCTGCTCTTCGCGCTGCTGTGGAACCCGCGCATCGGTGGCTGGTTCTTCGACGCGGTCTTCGCGGTGGGGGACCTGCTCGGCCTGCCCTCCTGGCTCTACGCCACCGGCCTCGAGCTGATCCGCTTCTGGCAGGGCTGATCGTCTCGGGCTGACCGACCCGGTCCGGCCGGCGCGGACCCGCGCCGACCGGACCGGACTGGCGTCAGGGCCGCTGAGCGGGCGACTCGGTCTTCGCCGGGTCGCGCTCGGTGACCGGCTCGACGATCTCGTCGATCGCCTTGAGCAGTTCGGCGTCGAGCTTCACCCCGGCCGCCTTCACGTTGTCGTGCACCTGCTCCGGGCGGGACGCGCCGATGATCGCCGAGGAGACGTTCGGGTTCTGCAACACCCACGCCACGGCGAGCTGGGCCATGCTCAGCCCGGCCTGCTCGGCCAGTGGCTTGAGCTGCTGGACCCGGGTCAGCACCTCGTCGGTCATGAACCGGGAGATGAAGCCGGCACCGGACTTCTCGTCGGTGGCCCGGGAACCGGCCGGCGGCGGTTGCCCCGGCAGGTACTTGCCGGACAGGACGCCCTGCGCCATCGGCGACCAGACGATCTGGCCGATGCCCAGCTCCTCGCTGGCCGGTACGACCTCGGCCTCGATGACCCGCCAGAGCATCGAGTACTGCGGCTGGTTGGAGACCAGCGGGATGTGCAGCTCCCGGGCGAGCGGGTGAGCGGCGCGCAGCTGCTCCGCGCTCCACTCGGAGACGCCGATGTAGTGCGCCTTGCCGGAGTGCACGACGTCGGCGAACGCCTCCATCGTCTCTTCCAGCGGCGTGCTGTGGTCGTACCGGTGGGCCTGGTACAGGTCCACGTAGTCGGTGCGCAGCCGGCGCAGCGAGCCGTTGATCGACTCCATGATGTGCTTGCGGGACAGGCCGCGGTCGTTGCGGCCCGGTCCGGTCGGCCAGTACACCTTGGTGAAGATTTCGAGGCCCTCGCGGCGCTCGTTCTGCAACGCCCGGCCGAGCACGTCCTCGGCCCGGGTGCCGGCGTACACGTCGGCGGTGTCGAAGGTGGTGATGCCCGCGTCGAGGGCGGCCCGGACGCAGGCGAACGCCGCGTCCTCCTCGACCTGCGAACCGTGGGTGATCCAGTTGCCGTACGAGATCTCGCTGACCATCAGGCCGGAGCGGCCCAGGTGTCGGAATTCCATGACTGGACCCTAGCCCTGCTGGTTTACGGGACTCTGAACGGCCGATCAGAGCACCGGGTTGGCGTCGGTGAGCAGCCGGTCGATCTCGGCCAGCACCGCGTCACGATCGCGGTGTACAGGGTCGATCAGCGGCTCGCCACGCCGGTCGAGTGCACCCCACCGCCCGGTGCTGCTGCCGACCAGGAACGCCACCGGGTGGATGACCAGCATCGGGTGCGCCGGCGGGACCAGTACGGTGCCGCTGCGGTCCACCACACCGCGCCGGCCGGCCACGTCGACCACGGCGAGGCCCTCGTCGGTGAAGCCGTCGACCTGCTGGCCGTCGGCCAGCTCGGTGGCGAAGCCGTGGTGCCGGGTCGGCACCACGATCCGGCCGGTCCGGTCGACCGCACCCCACCCCTCGCGCCGTACCGCGGCCACCCCACGGCGGAACGGTCGTACGTCGGCGAAACCGGGCGGAACCCGCACCTCGCCGGTCGCGTCGATCGCCAGCCAGCCGTTCGCGTTGTCCGCCACCCAGGCAAGGCCGTCGCTGAACGGGCGCGCCGCGCGGTAGGTCGGCGGGATCACCGTCGTACCGAGCAGGTTGATCAGCGACCACCGGTCGGTGTCCGGCCGGCGGACCCAGGCCAACCCGTCGTGGAACGGCTGCGCCTCGGCGTACCGGGCGGGGATGACCAGGTCACCGTCCGCGTCGGTGTATCCCCACAGCGGTCCGTCCCGCCCCGGCAGCGGGGGCCGGTCGCGGTCGAGTACCTCGTCCCGACCCCGGGGGTACGGCCCGAAGCCATCCGCCGCGGCCCGGGTGGTGACCGCGTCGAGGCCCACCCGGATCCGGTCCAGCAGGTCGGCGTCGCCGGCGCCGCGCAGGTCGAGCGCCTGCTCGAAGTGCTGGCAGGCCTCCATCAGTCGGCCCTGGTCGTAGCAGGACCGACCGGCGTGTTCGTGCAGCGCGGCCCGCAGCCGGTCGGGCAGTTCGACGGAGTTGGCCTGGGCGAAGAGTTGGTCGGCCTCGGGGAAGTCCCCGCGCCAGCGCAGCACGTGGGCCAGCCGGGCCTGGGCCAGCGCGGTCCGGCGCAGCTCGCCGGTGGCCTCGGCGTAGGTGAGGGCGAGCCGGCCGTCGGCCAGCGCGTCGTCCAGGTCGCCGAGGATCCGGGAGGCCACCGCCCGAAGACTGAGCAGCCGGGCGCGGGACCGGTTGTCGGTGGCCGAGCCCAACTTCTCGGTCAGCCGCCGCCGGATCGCCCGTAGGTCGTCCGGCTCCGTCAGATCCTCGCGCAGGGTGACCGGGTCCAGGCGCCAGCGGTACGCCGCAAGGACCTGCTCCGGGTCGCCCTGGTCGGCCAGCGTCCGGCGGGGCGCCGCTGGCGGCGCCGTGTCGGGTGGCGCGGATACCGGCACGCTCTCCTCGGCTGACCCGTTCCGCGGCTCGGGAACGGTTGTGGCCGGCGGCCCGGAGACCGGCGGTCCGGAGACCGGCGGTCCGGAGACCGGCGGCCCGGAGACCGGCGGCCCGGAGACGGGTACCGCGGAGATCGGCGGTGCGGACACCGACGCTGCCGGCGGAGCGGAGACAGATGCTGCGGGCGGTGCCGAGACCGGCGGTGCAGGCAGGTCGGAGACGGACGTCGCGGGTGGAGCGGAGACGGGCGGCGCGGAGACGGGCGGCGCGGAGACGGGCGGCGCGGAGACGGGGTGCTCCGCGTCGTGGTCGGTCGGCGCCGGTGGGGCCGGCGGCGCATCGGCAGCGGCCCAGTCGTCGGGTTGTGAACCGGCCGCCGGTCCGGCGGTGCTCGGACCGCCCGCCGCGTCCGACTGCGGGTCGGGCGGCGCGGCGGTCGCTTCGCCTGCCGGGTCGCGTTCGATCGGGTCGGTGTCCGCTCCGGGGGGTGCGGAGACGGGTCGGTCCACCTGCGCGTCGATCGGCGCCGGCGGCGCCGATGTCGGCCGGTCCAGCGGCTCGGGGTCGGCGAAGCGATCGCCCTCCCAGCCGGCAGGTGTGTCGGACGTGGGCGTGCTCGGCGTGCCGGGGAACTCGTGGTCGGCCTCGGCGGCGGGTTCGGTCTGGAAGTGCCGCGTTCCGTCGCTCGGAGCAGCGGAGACCGGCCGGGAGGCATCGGTCGGTGTCGGCTCGTCGGCTGGCTGTGCGTCGTCGAGCAGGTCGTCCGCCCAGGTGCGGGGTGCACCGGAGACCGGGTGGATCGGCGGTGCCGAAACCGGGTGGATCGGCGGTCCGGAGACCGGGCGGGCCGGTGGCGCGGAGACCGGTCCGGGCGCCTCGGTCGGTATCCACCCGACCGCGGACTCCCGGTCGGCGCCGATGTCGTCGGTCCAGGGGTCACGGTTGCCGGAGACCGGTTCGGCCGGCGGTGCGGAGACCGGTCGCGCGGGCGGTGCGGAGACTGGTCGCGCGGGCGGTGCGGAGACCGGTCCCGCAGGCGGTGCGGAGACCGGTTGGGCCTGCGGTGCCGGTGCCGCGATGGCCGGCTCGACCGTCGCATTGGGGCGCGGGTCGGTCGCCCAGCCGTCGGCAGGCGGTTCGGCTACCGGTGTCGACGGGTCGCGCTCCGCTCTGGTGGGTGTCGAGGAGCCGGCCTGGCCGTCCGCGGGCCGATCGTCGGCCGCGTCGGTCGGTCGGCGGTCCGTCGCCGGCTCGTCCTGGTCGGACTCCGCCGCTTGGGCGGGGCTGAACCAGGCGGCCGGTCCACCGGTGACCGGAGCCTGGACCGGCTCCGGAGCGGGCGCCACCGGCGGTTCCGACGACGGCGGGGGTGGCACGTAGCGGCGCGGCCGGCCGGGAGCTATCGGAAGCACCGGATCGGCGTCCGCCGGGGGTGCCGGGTCGGCGGGTGCGGATGCCTGGGCCGTGGGTGCCGGGGTCGGCCGGGTGGCCGGCGGTTCCGGGGCCTGCCAGGTGGGCGGCGGCGCGACCGGCGGGCGCGCGTCCCCCGACGGGGCAGACCGCTCCGGCGGTGTCGGGCGGCGGTCCGTGGTCGGCTCCCCGCCGGGCCGCTGGTCGGCCGGGCGGTCGCCGGTGCCCGGGCCGGGGTAACGCGGCGGCGCGGTGGGCCGTGCGCCGGCCGTCGGTGCCGGTGCGGTCGGCGTCCGGTGCTCGGGAGGCAGCGGGCCGGAGCGCTCGTCGGGCAGCGGCGGGTCCACCGGCGCGGGCAGGTACTCCAGCCGGAGCCGGGCGGCCGGCGGACCCGAGACGGGTACGTCCGTCGCCGGGGAGACCGGGGCCGCCGACACCGGCCGGTCCCGATCCGGGCGACCGGGCGGGGTGTGGTCCGCCGGTCGACGCTCGTGGTCAGTCGGCGCGGGAGAGATCGGGGCGGCCGAGATGGGCCGGTCCCGGATGGGCGCGGCGGGGGAGACGGGTGCCGGCGACACCGGTCGCTCCGGGGAGACCGGGGCAGCCCGGCCGGAGGTGGCCGGTGCGGGCGGAGCCGTGGCGGCGGGGCGTGCCGGCCGGTCGTCGTACCGGGACGGCGCGGTCGGTGGCCTCTCGGGCCGGGTGGCCGGCCGCGACGCGAGGCCTGAGTCGGCGGCGCGCTGCGGTTCGGCAATCTGGTGCGGCTCGGCACGGTAGCCCGCCTCGCGCGTGCGGTCCGGGCGCACCGGACCCGGCGGTGGCCAGGGCAGGCCGCCGTCCGGTCGGTGGCCCGGCTGCGCCCGGGGCTCGCGGTAGGCCTCCTCGCGGTAGGCCTCCGGCCGGCTCTCCTCGCGGGGGCGCCGGTCCGGGTACGCCTCGGCGCGGGCCGCCGCGTCGCGGGGCTGCTGCCGGTGCGGGTCGGCGTCGGGTCGACGCCGCTCGTCGTCCCGGCGAGGTTGACCGGGCGTCTCCTGTTCGGGCTGGCGGCGGCGTCCACCGTCGGGTGTCTGCGGCGCGCTGACCCGCTCGTCGGGCTGGTACCGCCGCTCGCTGGGCGCGCCGACTCCGGCGTCCGTGCGGGCTCGCGCCGCCGGCCGCGCCTCGTCGGAAGCCCGCTCGGGGCGGCGCGCGTCGTCCGTACTCCGCTCGGGGCGGCGGGCGTCGTCTGTACTCCGCTCGGGGCGGCGGGCGTCGTCTGTACTCCGCTCGGGGCGGCGGGCGTCGTCTGTACTCCGCTCGGGGCGGCGGGCGTCCTCGGCGGCCCGGTCGGGGTACCGGTCGTCGCGGTAGAGCGAGCGACCGTCCACAGGCGCCCACTGGCCGGCCCCGTCGGCGGCCCAGCCGTCGGCCGTCCGGCCGTCGCGGCCCCGGTTGGGCCGGTTGCCGTACCCGTCGTCGGGGTGCCGGTCGTATCCGGCGGCCGGTCGCTCCTGCGGGCCGCGCCGACGTGGCGCCTCCTCCGGCTCCGGCACCCAGCCGGGCTGGGCCCGCGGTGCGGGGGACACCGGTGGCGCCGACGAGTGCCCCCGGTCCCGGTCGGCCGGCTCGTGCCGGGGTCGGCGGGTGTCGTACCGCTCGGCGGGCTGGTCCCGGTGCCAGGCGGCCTCCCGGGCCGGTCCCCGGTCGTCACTCGGGCGCCGGTCGGACCAGGCGGTCCGCCGGTCGGACTCGGGGGAACGGCGATCGTCGCGCCGAGGCGGCTCGGGCAGCGGCCGGCGGTACGGCTCGTGGTCGTAACGCGGGGCCTCCGCCTCGGGCCGGCCGTAGGCGGAGGCGTCGGCCGGCCGCTCGTCGCCCCGGGACCGGCCGTAGGCCGGCGTCTCGGCCGGCTCCTCGTCGGCCCAGGACCGGCCGAGGTAGGTGCCGTCCGGGCGGGTGGGTGCGAGCGGCGGCACCTCGGTACGGCCGACCACGGTCGCCCGACCGCGCGGCGGCGGGGGCGGCTGGTAGGACAGGCCGATGTCGCCGGGGTAGCGCTGCCCGGGAAACTGGGGATGCCACTCGGTGGTCGGTTCAACCACCCAGGACGGTTCGTTCGGGTCCCGCCACCGGTCGGTGTAGCGGTCGTTCATCCGCCGAACCCGTCGCCAAGCCCGGCCGGTCGGCCGATCTCCGAAGGAGGCGGGCCGTCCGCGTGCGCGCCCCGGTGACCGCGGGGCGTCCGGTCGCCGCCTGCCACGCCCCGGTGGCCGGCTCGCGTCCGCTCGCTCACGGCGTTGTCACCTCGTTGCAAATTGTCGCGCTGGGGCCCCGCGTGCCGGTCAAGTCGCCCATTCCGGCAGGGCGTGGCTGCGGATGGAGGGTAACGGCGTGGGCTCGCTCACCGCCACTGTGGTACTGCCCACGGGCGCAAACGTTATCCTACTGTTTCGGACATTTGGGCCGATAACCGAATCTGGTTTCCGACGATACCCGACCCGCCGGTGGAGCGGCCCGGGCGGGACCGGCCGCGCTCGATCAGGGGTGTTCCATGACGAGTACGGCGAAGGTGCCGGGAACCAACGCCTCGTAGGCGTGCGGGGCGTCGCCGGGGAACGTCGCGTAGTCGCCCGGGCCGAGGTCGACCGTGCCCTCCTTGGGGCCCACCCGCAGGCGGCCGGCGGCGACCACCACGTGCTCGACGCTGCGGGGGGTGTGCCCTTCCGCGGCCCGGACCGCGCCCGGCTCCAAGTCGATCAGGTAGATGTCCCGGCGCAGGTGCGCCGCTCCGGCGCTGAGCAGCGTGCCGGTGAAGTCGGCCTGCTCGGAGCGGACTCGTGGCCCATCTCCGGCCCGGATCACCCGGATGCCGTCGTCGGCAGGCTCAACCAGCCGGCTGAACGGCACGCCGAGCGCCACGCCGAGCGCCCAGAGCGTCTCCACGCTCGGGTTCCCGGTCCCCGACTCCAGTTGGGAGAGGGTGGACTTGGCAACTCCCGCCCGGCGGGCGAGCTCGGTCAGCGAGATGCCGACTCGGTCCCGTTCCCGGCGCAGAGCGGCGGCGATCGTGGCCAGGGGAGCGGCCGGTTCGGGAGGCATGCGTTCGCTCCATCGGATCTACGTTCGGTTTGACGAACACCGGTCATCTGTTCACCATGGTGAACCATGCGTACGGTACAACGAACAGCCGACGCCCGGATGCTTCGCGACGTGCTTGCTCTCGGTGCGGCCATGATCGCGGTGGGTGCCTCGTTCGGGGCGGTGGCGGTCGCCGCCGGGCTACCCGTGTGGGCCACCCTGACCATGTCCGCGGTCCTCTACGCCGGCGGCGCGCAGTTCATGGCGGTCGGCCTGGTGGCCGCCGGCAGCCCACTGGCCGCCGTGCTGGCCGGGCTGCTGCTCAACGCCCGGCACCTGCCGTTCGGCCTCGCCCTCGGTGACAGCCTCGGCCCCCGGCTGCGGCACCGGCTGCTCGGCAGTCACCTGATGACCGACGAGACGACCGCGCTCACCCTGGCCCAACCGGCCGGCCACGCTCGACGGCGAGCGTTCTGGCTGGCCGGCACGCTGCTCTTCCTGGCCTGGAACGTCGGCACCCTGCTCGGCGTGCTCGCCGGCGACGCGATCGGCGACCCGGCCGCGCTGGGCCTGGACGCCGCCTTCCCCGCCGGATTGATCGCGCTGCTGCTGCCGTCCCTGCGTGACCGGGACACCCGGCAGGCGGCGTTGGCCGGGGCCGCGCTGGCGGTCGTGGCCACGCCGGTGCTGCCGGCCGGGCTGCCGGTGCTGCTCGCGCTCGCCGGCCCGGCTGCCATCGCCTTCCGCCGTCGGCCGCCCCCGACCGGCGACGCCAACCCCGCCCCGCTCGCGCCCGAAGGGGTCGAGCAGACCGTGGAGGGGCCGCGCCCGGCCGCGCCCGCACCTGTGGGCGTCGAACAGGCCCGCCCGGCCGCGTCCGCACCTCTCGGCGTGGAGCGCACCGGGGAGGTGCCGTGCTGATCGCGGTGATCCTGGCGTTGGCCGCCGGAACCTATGGCTTCCGGCTGGCCGGTGTGCTGCTGCGGGACCGGCTGGAACTTCCGGAGTGGGCCCGGAGACTGTTGCCGGTGGGTGCCGCCGCGTTGCTGGCCGCGCTGGCCGCCACCGCGGCGCTGACCGAGGCCGGCCGGTTCGCCGGCTGGGCGCGCCCGGCCGGGGTGCTGGTCGGCGTGCTGCTCGCCTGGCGGCGGGTGCCGTTCGTGCTGGTGGTGGTCGGCGCGGCCGCCACCACGGCGGTGCTGCGTCTGCTCGGGGTGGCCTGAGCCGGGGTCAGACCTTGTCGCCGAGCTTGACCTGGGGGGCCGGGGCGCGCATCCGCCGGAAGGTGATCGAGCGCATGATCGCGTAGAGGTAGAGCGAACCCATCCGCTGGCCGGTCTTCGGGAAGCGCTCCCGGATCAGCTTGCGGATCTTGCGGCAGATGAGCACCGAGTCGACGACCACGCCCAGCGCCAGCGCGCCCCAGAGCACGTTGGAGATCAGCCGGACCAGCGGCGGCATCGCCGCGTTCGACCCGATCAGCACGATCAGTGCGCCGCCGAAGAACCAGGTGCCGACCGTACGCCGGGAGTCGACCACGTTGCGGGCCAGCAGCCGCTCCGGGCCGCGGTCGCGGGGGCCGCCCTCGCGGCGGAACTCCGACGCGGCCTCGGCACGCAACTGACGGCGGCGCTCCCGCTCCTCCTGCTTGTTCAGGGGGCGGGTGGGGCCGGCCGGGCGACGGCCGACGGTCGGCCGCTTCGGCGTCTCCCGACCCTTGGCCGGGGTGTAGCCCCGGGACCGCTCGGCGGTTTCCTCGGGGGTCACCGAGGTGACGGCCTCGTCGACGAGGTCGGTGGACTTGCGGCGAAAGAGCGACGGCACGCGGCAAGGGTAGCCAACGGTTCGCGCCCGGTGCACATCGCGGTGCACCGGGCGCGAACGGAAGGTGTTCGAGGTTACGGACGCTCGGCGTGCGCGCCGAGGTCGGCGAGCTTCGCCTCGAAGTCCTCGTAGCCCCGGTTGATCAGGTCGACGCCGTACACCCGGGAGGTGCCCTCGGCCGCGAGCGCCGCGATCAGGTGGCTGAAGCCGGCCCGCAGGTCCGGAATGACCAGGTCGGCGGCATGCAGCTTGCTCGGCCCGGCGATGACCGCCGAGTGCTTGAAGTTGCGCCGGCCGAAGCGGCACGGGGTGCCGCCGAGGCAGTCCCGGTAGACCTGGATGTTGGCGCCCATCGAGTTCAGCGCCTCGGTGTAGCCCAACCGCTGCTCGTAGACCGTCTCGTGGACGATCGACAGCCCGCGGGCCTGGGTGAGCGCCACGACCAACGGCTGCTGCCAGTCGGTCATGAAGCCGGGGTGCACGTCGGTCTCCAGCGCCACCGCGTTCAGCTCGCCGCCCGGGTGCCAGAACCGGATGCCACCCTCCTGGCCGAGATCGCCCAGCTTCGGCGGCCGGGCGTCGGTGACCTCGTACTCGCCACCGACCGACCGGAAGATGTTCAGGAAGGTCATCATGTCGGCCTGCTGCGCGCCGAGCACCTCGACGTGACCGCGGGTGGCCAGAGCCGCCGCGGCCCAGCTCGCCGCCTCGATCCGGTCCGGGATCGGCCGGTGGGTGTAGCCGTGCAGTTTCGGTACGCCCTGGATCTCGATCACCCGGTCGGTGTGCACCTTGATGATCGCGCCCATCTTCTGCAGGATGCAGATGAGGTCGATGATCTCCGGCTCCACCGCGGCGTTGCGCAGCTCGGTCACGCCCTCGGCCATCACCGCGGTCAGCAGCACCTGCTCGGTGGCGCCGACACTCGGGTACGGCAGGGCGAACTTCGTCCCGTGCAGTCCGTTCGGCGCGGACAGGTGCAGCCCCTCGGGCCGCTTGTCGACCGTGGCGCCGAACTCGCGCAGCGCCTGCAGGTGGAAGTCGATCGGGCGCGGGCCGATGTGGCAGCCGCCCAGGTCCGGGATGAACGCGTGCCCGAGCCGGTGCAGCAGCGGGCCGCAGAACAGGATCGGGATCCGGCTGGAGCCGGCGTGCACGTTGATCTGGTCGGTGCTGGCGCTCTCCACGTTCGCGGGATCGAAGACGAGCTCGCCGTCCTCGTCGCCGTCGGTCACCTTGACGCCGTGCAGGCCGAGCAGACCCCGGACCACCTCGACGTCACGGATCTTCGGCACGTCGAACAGCCGGCTCGGGCTGTCGCCGAGCAGCGCGGCGACCATCGCCTTCGAAACCAGGTTTTTCGCGCCTCGCACGCGGATCCGCCCTTCAAGCGGAGTGCCTCCGTGCACGACCAGGACGTCGTCGGTCAACGCAACCTCCAGCATGTCGGTGCTGCCGTGTTGATGGTGGGGAGTCTGAACACTGTCGCTACCCCGGATGCGGCCATATCGAAACGGCCCGCTTGCGTCGTCGCTCCGGCAGCATAGCCCTCGGTGACGAAAAACGACTCGGTCACATCGGCGTGTGTGGCATTAATCGGTGATCAGGCACTTTTGCGTACCAACGACGCTACGGATAGTGATCAGCTCGCGGTCGGCGGCGGGGTGTCCGCGCCGGGCAGGGCGAGCATCTGATCCAGCGCCACCCGCGCGTGGTACGCGGTGTCGGGGTCCACCGTGATCTGGTTGGCCACCCGGCCCGCGACCAGCTCCTCCAGCGCCCAGACCAGGTGGGGCAGGTCGATCCGGTTCATCGTCGAGCAGTAGCAGACCGCCTTGTCCAGGAACATGATCTGCTTGTCCGGGTGCGCCAGCGCCAGCCGGCGGACCAGGTTCAGCTCGGTGCCGAGCGCCCACGCCGAGCCGGTCGGAGCCGCCTCGATGGTCTTGATGATGTACTCGGTCGAGCCGACGTAGTCGGCGGCCGTGACCACCTCGTGCCGGCACTCCGGGTGGACCAGCACGTTGACCCCGGGCACCCGCTCCCGTACGTCGTTGACGCTCTCCAGGGTGAAGCGGCCGTGCACCGAGCAGTGCCCCCGCCAGAGAATCATCTTGGCGTCCCGCAGCTGCTCGGCGGTGAGCCCGCCGCCCGGCTTGTGCGGGTCGTAGAGGACGCAGTCGTCCAGCGACAGGCCCATCTCCAGCACCGCCGTGTTGCGGCCCAGGTGCTGGTCGGGCAGGAAGAGCACCTTCGACCCCTGCTCGTACGCCCAGTCCAGGGCGCGCTTGGCGTTGGAGGAGGTGCAGACCACGCCACCGTTTCGGCCGACGAAGCCCTTGATGTCGGCCGAGGAGTTCATGTACGTCACCGGCACGGTTTCGCCGGCGATGCCCAGTTCGGTCAGCGTGTCCCAGGCGGCCTCGACCTGGCCCAGCACGGCCATGTCCGCCATCGAGCAGCCCGCCGCCAGGTCGGGCAGGATCACCCGCTGGGCGTCGGTGGTGAGGATGTCGGCGCTCTCGGCCATGAAGTGCACACCGCAGAACACGATGTACTCCGCGTCCGGACGGGCCGCGGCCTCCCGGGCCAGCTTGAACGAGTCGCCGGTCACGTCCGCGAACTGGATCACCTCGTCGCGCTGGTAGTGGTGCCCCAGCACGAAGACCTTGCTGCCCAGCTTCGCCTTCGCCGCCGTGGCGCGGGCCACCAGATCGGGGTCGCTGGGCGCCGGCAGGTCGCCCGGACACTCGACGCCGCGCTCGGTGTCGGGGTCGCTGCCCCGACCGAGCAGCAGCAGAGCCGTCGCCGTGTTGGAGGGTTCCACCCAGGTCGAAGTCACGTGGTCCATGGTCCCACAGCGCGAGCGCGACGCGGCTTCCGTCGGTGTGGGCTGCCACACTGCTCGGCATGCGTGTGC
The DNA here is from genome assembly GCF_042897975.1 of Micromonospora sp. NPDC000668. Lineage (NCBI taxonomy): Bacteria > Bacillati > Actinomycetota > Actinomycetes > Micromonosporales > Micromonosporaceae > Micromonospora > Micromonospora sp. NPDC000668. Next base: position 1,641,860 of record NZ_JBIAYP010000001.1, on the reverse strand, counting down.
TGCTCTGTCCGGACAAGTTCGCCGGCACCCTGCCCGCACCGGAGGTGGCCGCCGCGGTGGCCGCCGGCTGGCGCACCGTCGCCGCCGACGACGACCTGCTGATCCGGCCACTCGCCGACGGTGGGCCGGGCTTCGTGGAGGTGCTCGCCGAGGCCATCGGTGGCCGGCGGGTGCCGGTGCGGACGGTCGACCCACTGGGCCGGCCGGCGGCCGGTGAGATCCTGCTCACCGCCGACGGCGCGACCGCCTACCTGGAGAGCGCCCAGGCGTGCGGGCTGCACCTGCTCGCCACCACCGAACGTGACCCGAAGGCCACCACGTCGTACGGCCTGGGCCTGCTGGTGGCCGCCGCGGTGGAGAGCGGCGCCCGGACGGTGGTGATCGGGCTGGGCGGCTCCGGCACCAACGACGGCGGCGCCGGGATGCTCACGGCGCTCGGCGTCACCCCGCTGGACGAGGCGGGCCGCGCCCTGCCGTACGGCGGAGCGGCGCTGGCCGCGGTCGCCGCACTGGACGGCGCGCCCCGGCTGCGCGGCACCCGGTTGATCGCCGCCACCGACGTGGACAACCCGCTGCTCGGCCTGCACGGCGCCAGCAGTGTGTTCGGCCCGCAGAAGGGTGCCGACCGGGCCGATGTGCTGCTGCTCGACGCCGCCCTGGAGCGCTTCGCGGCGGTGCTGGAGCGGGACCTGCCCGGCTGCCCGCCGGGGCTCGGCGGACTGCCCGGCGGCGGAGCCGCCGGCGGCATCGGCGCGGCCCTGCTCGCGCTGGGCGGTGGCTGCGAGTCGGGCATCGGCCTGGTCACCAGGGCCACCGGGCTGGACGCCGCACTGGACACCGCCGACCTCGTGATCACCGGTGAGGGGTCCTTCGACCACCAGTCGCTGCGCGGGAAGGTGGTCGCCGGGGTGGCGGGCGCCGCCCGGGACCGGGGGGTCCCCTGCGTGGTGGTGGCCGGGCAGGTGAGCACAGGCCGGCGGGAGGCCGCCTCGGCGGGGGTGACCGACGCGTACAGCCTGGTCGACCACTTCGGCGGGGAGGAGGGCGGCGGGCTGGCCGCCGCGATGAGCCGGCCCAGCGACGGGCTGCGCGAGCTGGGTGCCCGACTGGCCCGGCAGTGGAGCCGCTGAGCGCTCAGGCCGCGCGCCCGACCCGGCTGCGGCCGGGACTACCTGCGGCGGGGGTCACGCCACGCGGGTGAGTCCGGCCGGCGCGGCGTACGATCGGAAAAGGACCACAACCGGGAATCACTGGACGGCGTGCGGCGTTGGCCAGTGCGTCCGGACCCATACCGCGCAGGGAGACTTCCACGTGACCACGCCAGCGCAGACCGAGTCGACCGAGGCCCAGGCCGCCCCTACTTCCGTCGTCCTCACCGACGTCGCGGCGCAGAAGGTCAAGGCACTGATCGAGCAGGAGGGCCGCGACGACCTGCGGCTCCGGGTCGCGGTGCAGCCGGGCGGCTGCTCCGGCCTGCGGTACCAGCTCTTCTTCGACGAGCGTTCGCTCGACGGTGACGTCGTCACCGATTTCGGTGGTGTTGAGGTCGTCGTCGACCGGATGAGCGCCCCGTACCTTTCCGGCGCGACGATCGACTTCGCTGACCGGATCGACGCCCAGGGCTTCACCATCGACAACCCCAACGCGGGCAACTCCTGCGCCTGCGGCGACTCGTTCAACTGAGTCGCGCCATACGCACCAACACGACGGGGCCGTCCTTCGGGACGGCCCCGTCGTCGTTGTGGGAGTGGTGACCGGCGGGGGTGGGAGCGGTCTCGGGACGGCGCCCGCCGGGCGGTTACCGGGCGGTTGCCGTTGTCTGACCGAGCGGACACCGCCGGATGGCCGGGCCGGTAGGCTGACCGCGCCCTGCTCCCGACCCCGAGGGTTGACATGAAGATCGCCGTCACTGGCTCGATCGCCACCGATCACCTGATGAGCTTCCCCGGTCGCTTCGCCGACCAGCTCCTCGCCGATCAACTGCACAAGGTTTCCCTCTCCTTCCTGGTGGATGACCTGGTGCTCCGCCGCGGCGGCGTAGCGGCGAACATCTCCTTCGGCATGGGACAGCTCGGGCTGCGCCCGGTGCTGCTCGGTGCGGTGGGCGCCGACTTCGCCGACTACCGCTCCTGGCTGGAACGGCACGGAGTGGACTGCGACTCCGTGCACATCAGCGAGGTGGCCCACACCGCACGGTTCGTCTGCACCACCGACACCGACATGTGCCAGATCGCGTCGTTCTACGCCGGCGCGATGAGTGAGGCACGCAACATCGAGCTGGCCCCGGTCGCCGACCGGCTCGGCGGGCTGGACCTGGTGCTGGTCAGCGCCAACGACCCGGAGGCGATGCTGCGCCACTCGGCCGAGTGCCGCACCCGGGGGTACGCGTTCGCCGCCGACCCCTCCCAGCAGCTCGCCCGGATGCCGGGCGAGGACGTGGTGGCACTGATCGAGGGCGCCGAGTACCTGATGACCAACGACTACGAGAAGTCGCTGCTGCAGAGCAAGGCCGGGCTGAGCGACGACCAGCTGCTCGACCTGGTCAAGGTGCGGGTCACCACGCTGGGCAAGCACGGCGTGGAGATCGCCGGGCGCGGCATCGACCCGATCCACGTGCCGATCGCGCGGGAGATCCGGGCGGTCGACCCGACCGGGGTGGGCGACGGCTTCCGCGCCGGCTTCTTCACCGCGCTCTCCTGGGGGCTCGGCCTTGAGCGGGCCGCCCAGGTCGGCTCGCTGCTGGCCACGCTGGTCCTGGAGACCGTCGGCACCCAGGAGTACGAGGTCCGCCGCGACCTGTTCGTGAAGCGCCTCGCCGAGTCCTACGGCGACACCGCCGCCGACGAGATCCGCCCCCACCTCCTGCCCTGACCCGTACCCCCGCACTCCGTGGTCTTGCACGTTGTGACGCCGATCCGCGCTTCAGGTGCGTTTCGCCGGGCGGAACTGCGAGATCGCGGGGTGCGGCGGGTCAGTGGGCGCGGCGGATGTCGTAGGCGGGGCCGTCGGGCCCGGTGATGGCGGCGAGGAACTCCTGACCGCGCATCCGGCACCAGGCGGGGATGTCCACCGCGGCGGCTGGATCGTCGGCGAGCACCCGGACGACCGTGCCGACCGGCACCTGGGGCATCCGTCGGGCCGCCGCGATCACCGGCAGCGGACAGCGCTGGCCCCGGCAGTCGAGCACCTCGTCCGGCATCGTCACCGCCCCATTCTCCCGTTCCCACGCCGTGCCGTCCCGCCCGTAGCCGTCCCGCCCGTGGCCCGCCTGCGCAGTGTCGGGGGAGCGGTAGCGGTCACAGCCCCACCACCCCGGCCTCGGCGCGCAGGTCGGCGACGATCCCGGGCAGTTCGGCGAGGAACCTCTCGACGTCCGCCTCGGTCGTCTCCCGGTGCAGGCTGACCCGGACGTTGCCGTGCGAGAGCACCCCCATCGCCTCCAGCACGTGCGACGGGCGCAGCGTGGACGAGGTGCAGGACGAGCCGGACGACACGGCGAAGCCGCGCCGGTCCAGCGCGTGCAGCAGCGCCTCGCCGTCGACGTACAGGCAGGAGAAGGTCACCAGGTGGGGGAGCCGGAGCACCGGGTCACCGACCACCTCGACGTCGGGCACCTCCGCCGGCACCCGCGCCCGGATCCGATCCACCAGCGGCGCCAGCCGGCTCTCCTCGGCCGCGGCGTCGGCCGCCGCCGCGCGCAGGCTCGCCGCCGCCGCCACCACCGCGGGCAGGTTCACCGAGCCGGGGGTACGTCCGCCCTCCCGCTCGTCGGCCGGCCAGGGTGACTCCCAGCGGGTGCCCTTGCGGACCGCCAGCAAGCCCACCCCGGGCGGGCCGCCCCACTTGTGTGCGCTGGCGCTGAGCACCGACCAGCCCGCCGGCAGGGGTACCCGGCCGACCGACTGCGCGGCGTCGACGTACAGCGGCACCCCGGCGTCGGCGCACGCGGCGGCCGCCTCGGCCACCGGTTGTACGGTGCCCACCTCGTGACTCGCGGTGATCAGTGCGGCCAGCGCGACGCCGGGGGCCTGGACCGCGTCCGACCAGGCGGTCAGGTCCAGCCGGCCCAGCCGGTCGACCGGCACCGGGTTGGCGCTGCCGCCAGCTGCCACGTGCCGCTCCGCGGCGTGCAGCACGGCGGAGTGCTCGATCGCCGAGTGCACCAGCGTGGACCCGACCCGGTGCCGCCCGGCCAGGCCACCGAGCACAGCGCCGTGGGCGGCCGTCGTACCGCTGGGGGTGAAGGACAGTTCGTCGGCGCGGACGCCGAGCGTCTGCGCGGTGGCCTCGCGGGCGGCGTCGAGCAGTTGCCGGGCCCGACGGGCCTGGGTGTAGAGCTTGCCGGGGTCGGCCCAGCCGTCGTCGAGGGCGGCCATCAGCGCCTGCCGGGCGACCGGGTGCAGCGGCGCGGCGGTCGCCGCGTCCAGGTAGACCGAGGGTGCACTCACTGATCCGCCTTTTGTTCGCGACTGCGGGGCTTGTAACCCCGGCTCACTCCTCGCACTCACGGATCCAAACGCTATCGCGGCGGTATGCCCAGGATCCCCCCGATGGGGGCGGACAGTGACCCCACCACGGTCGAGTCCGTCATGGTCGAGTAATCTGCGACCGTCGGTGACGCCTTTGCCGCCGGTGCTGAGGAAAGACGCACCGCGGCGCGCTAGGGAGGCAGGACCAGGTGGTCGCAAGGAGTTCGGAGGTACGGCCGTCGGCCGTACGGCACAGCGCTTCCCGAGGGGTCGGTGGACGCCGACGGCGTGGTGCTGGTCGGGTGGCCGGGCTCGGTCTCGGTGGCGTCGCGCTGCTGGTCCTGCTCACGGGCTGTGACGTTGGCAGGGCGTTCGACGGCTTCGGCTGGCCGCAGGGCGGCATCTCGGCCGAGTCCCGGCGGATGTACGACCTGTGGATAGCCTCCTGCATCGCAGCCCTCGCGGTCGGCATCTTCGTGTGGGGCCTGATCTTCTGGTGTGTCGTGCGCTACCGCAAGCGTGGCAACGCGCTGCCGGTGCAGACCCGCTACAACATGCCGATGGAGTTCCTCTACACCATCGCGCCGATCCTGATCGTCTCCGTGCTCTTCTACTACACGGCGATCGTGCAGACCGACGTGGACAAGTTGACGAAGAACCCCGACGTCACGGTCGAGGTCGTCGCCTTCAAGTGGAACTGGCAGTTCAACTACCGCGACGGGCAGGGCCCGGACGCCAAGACCACCGCGTCGACGCTCGGCACCAGCGAGGTCATCCCGGTGTTGGTGCTCCCGACCAACCGGTCCATCCGGTTCGAGGAGACCAGCCGCGACGTCATCCACTCCTTCTGGGTGCCGGAGCTGCTGTTCAAGCGGGACGTCATGCCGGGCAAGATCCGCAACGTGTTCGAGGTCTCCAGCCTGGAGACCGAGGGCGCCTACGTCGGCCGCTGCGCCGAGCTGTGCGGCAGCTACCACGCGTTCATGAACTTCGAGCTGCGGGTGGTTTCGCCGGAGCAGTACGACCAGTTCCTGGCGGCCAAGCAGGGCGGCAAGTCCACCCAGGACGCACTGATCCAGATCGGTGAGAAGCCGTACGCGGAGACCACCGAGCCGTTCGACACCCGGCGGACGCACAGCAACTTCAACCCGGACAACGCTCCGGCCGGCACGGGAAGCTGAGGCAGCGGGATGAAGACCGAGTGGCGCATCTTCCTGATCATTGCCACGTTCCTGGGCGGCGCGACCATCCTCTACGGTGCCTGGACGGCCGGTGAGGCCGGTGGCGTCGAGTGGGTGGGCACGGTGGCCCTGCTGCTGTCCTTCCTGCTCTGCACGATGTGCGGTGGCTTCTTCTGGTTCGTTTCCCGCCGGATCGACCTGCGCCCCGAGGACCGGCCGGACGCCGAGATCGCTGACGGCGCCGGTGAGGTCGGCTTCTTCAGCCCGGGCAGCTACTGGCCGTTCGGCCTGGCGCTGGCCGCCGCGACGGCAGGCATGGGTCTGGTGTTCTGGCAGTTCTGGCTGGTCGGCGCCGGTCTGCTGGCGGTCATCTTCGCCGCCTGCGGGCTGCTGTTCGAGTACTACACCGGCACCCGGCGTACCGCCGAACACTGATTCACCCGGTCGCCGTAGCAGCGACCCGTACTGCCATGAAGGCCCGTTCCCCGGTGAGGGAGCGGGCCTTCGTCGTGCTCGAGCCCGGCGGGCTCGGGTGATCAACTCCACGTCCCCGATCCGGGGGTGACAGCGCTGCCGGATACCGCACCCACGCCGGCACCGAGTCGATCGAGCCGTGGCGGGGTCAGGCGGCGTGGCGGGTGGGCTGGCGGTGTCGGCGGTCGGCCAGCCGGGTGACGCGGAAGGTGAAGGTGGCGATCACCACAGCGGTGCCGCAGCGGGTGCAGATCAGCTCGGGACAGTCGGTGCCGTGGCCGTCGACGCAGGGCGGCACCTCGAACGGCGCCACGCCCTCGCAGACGTCGCAGTAGAGCTCGCGGTCCGACGACACGGGCGTCTCCTCTCACTTCGGGCGGCTCGCCCCCGGCGCGACAGCAACGCATAAACGGAAGCGGAGAACTACTCGGCTGTAGTTTCCCACGCGGGTCCGGCAAATCCCCACCGCGGGGCGAGTCAGGCGGTGGTGGCGGTCTCGATCCACCGGTCGAGGGTGGCGGCCGCCGCCCCGGAGTCGATCGACTCGGCCGCGCGGTCCAGGCCGGCGCGCAGCGCCTCGGTCAGGTCGCCGTCGAGCGGGCCCTGAGTGGCCAGCGCCGCCGCCGCGTTGACCAGCACCGCGTCCCGGACCGGGCCGGTCTCGCCGGCCAGCAGGCGACGGGCCACGCCGGCGTTGTACGGGGCGTCACCACCGCGCAGATCCGCGAGGGTGGACCGGGGTACCCCCAGGTCCGTCGCGTCCAGCACGGCCTCGCGTACGGTGCCGCCCTGGGCCGCCCAGACCCGGGTCGGTGCGGCAGTGGTGAACTCGTCCAGCCCGTCCTCGCCGCGCATCACCAGCACCGAGTCGCCGCGAGCGGCGAACACGCCGGCCATCACCGGGGCCATCCGCGGGTCGAAGCAGCCGACAGCGCCGGCGCGGGGCCGGGCCGGGTTGGTCAGCGGGCCGAGGAAGTTGAACACGGTGGGCACGCCCAGCTCTCGCCGGATCGGCCCGGTGTGCCGCATGCCCGGGTGGAACCGGGCCGCGAAGCAGAACCCGATGCCCGCCTCGGTGACGCAGCGGACAATCGCGTCCGGGTCGAGGTCGAGCGGAACGCCGAGGAACTCCAACAGGTCGGCGGTGCCGCAGGAGGACGACGCGGCACGGTTGCCGTGCTTGACCACCCGGACGCCGGCGCCCGCCACCACCAGCGCGGCCATGGTGGAGATGTTGACCGTGTGGGCGAGGTCACCGCCGGTGCCCACCACGTCCAGCGCGGTGGAACGCAGCTCCTCGGGGAGGTCGACCGGGACCGCCCGGCTCAGCATCGTCTCGACCAGCCCGGCCAGCTCGGCCGAGGTCTCGCCCTTGGCCCGCAGCGCCACCGCGAAGCCGGCGACCTGCGCGGCACCCGCCGAGCCGGCCATGATCTCGCCCATCGCCCAGGCGGTGTCGGCGGTGGACAGCTCGTCGCCGCGCAGCAGCGCGTTGAGCAGGTGCGGCCAGGTCCGATCGCCCATGGCGGGCCTCCCGAGCATGCGAAGTGCGGGTGGGCTGGAACCGGCGCCGATTCTTCCGGCGCCGTGGCGGTGCCGGAGAGCGGGGACGTCAGGCGGGTGCGTGCGTCCGCAGCAGCTCAGCCACCGTGCTGCCGGTGGTCACCGGGTCGAGCGGGTGCACCAGCGTCGCGTCGACCTCGGCGTACGCGGCGAGCCATCGGTCGGCGGCGCGGGCGATCACCAGGCAGGTCGGGGGCGCGTCGTCCCGGTCGTCCTTGATCTGTCGGGCGATGCCCATACCGCCGCCCGGGCTCGCCTCACCGTCGAGCAGCAGGAGGTCGATCTCGTAGTCGTCGACGAGCCGGATTGTCTCGGCGTAGGTCGACGCGTCGACGAACTCGATCTGCAGCCCGGGTGCGGGCCGGGTGCCGACGGCCATCCGCATCCGATCACGGACCTGCGGGTCGTCGCTGTAGAGCAGGACGGTGCAAAGACGATCGCTCATGGCTGGACTGGCTCCCACCTCGTAGCTGCCCGCCGATCGTACCGGTCCACGTGACGCAGTCGACATCCCGCCCGTCGCCGGCCGTCTGGCGTACCGTCGTCGCAGCTCAGGCCGTGGTGCCGGCGGCACGTTCGCGGGCCTCCTGGCGGTCCAGGTCGCGGTCGATCCGGCGGGCCTCGCGTTCGGACTGCTTGACCCACTGCACCACCAGGACCGCGAGCATGGTGACGCTGACGAACTCACCGCCGGCCCACAGGATGCCGCCGGCGACCACCTGGTCGTCCCAGGGGTCGGACCAGCTCAGGTTGAGCGACGGGTACCAGTCGCCGCCGAAGAGCGTGCTGCTCTGCATGATGGTGAGCCCGAGCACGGTGTGGAACGGCACGGAGAGCAGCATCAGCAGCGCCCGTGCCGGGTACGGCCAGCGGCCCGGCAGCGGGTCGAGACCGAGCAGCGGCCAGAAGAACACGCAGCCGGTCAGGATGAAGTGCGCGTGCACCAGCTCGTGCGCCCAGGCGTGTTCGAGGGTGAAGCGGTACAGGTCGCTGAAGTACAGCGCGAACGGGTTGACCACGAAGATGGCGAACGCCACCAGCGGGAAGCTGTAGACCCGGGCGACGCGGCTGTGCACGATCGCCAGCAGGCGCTTGCGCGCTCCGACCGGCAGGGTCCGCAGCGCCAGCGTCATCGGTGCGCCGAGTGCCAGGAAGATCGGCGCCACCATGGACAGCACCATGTGCTGGACCATGTGCACCGACAGCAGGGCGGTGTCGTACGCGTGCAGCCCGCTGACCGTGACCAGCGCGATGCCGCCCAGGCCGGGGCCGAGGAAGAAGACGGTACGGGAGACCGGCCAGCGGTCGCCACGGATGCGCAGCCGGTGCACCCCATAGAGGTAGAGGCCGGCGGCGAGCACCAGGCCGAGGGCCAGCCAGCTGTCCAACCGGGTCTCGGTCAGCACCGTGCCGACGGTGAACGGGGGAGGGGTCGCCTCGCCCCCGGCGGCCAGCGCCGGGCCCGCCGGGGTGGCCGCGAGCACTGCGGCCGGGACGGCCGAGGTGGCGGCGAAGATCGGATCGACGTGCAGCACGCTTTTCAGGCTAGGCCAGGCGAACCGGACCCCGACGCTCGGGCCACGGAAGGCGTGGGTTTGCCACCCCGCTGATCGCCGGCCCCGGTCAGGGGCAATAATGACGGCGTGACTGCGGCCCCAGCCATTGACAAGAGCCGGATCCACTCTCTGACCCGACCGAACATGGTCAGCGTCGGGACGATCGTGTGGCTCTCCAGCGAACTTATGTTCTTCGCGGCGCTGTTCGCGATGTACTTCTCGATCCGCGCGGCTGCGCCGGAGCAGTGGGAGAAGCACACCGAGCACCTCAACATCCCGTACGCGACCACGTTCACGGTGATCCTGGTGCTCTCGTCGGTGACCTGCCAGCTCGGCGTCTTCGCGGCGGAAAAGGGTGACGTGCACGCGCTGCGGCGCTGGTTCACCGTCACCTTCGTGATGGGTCTGATCTTCGTGCTCGGCCAGCTGAACGAGTACCGCGAGCTGGTGCACGAGGGCGTCAAGATCAACGGAGACGGCTACGGCTCGGTGTTCTACCTGACCACCGGCTTCCACGGCCTGCACGTGACCGGCGGCCTGATCGCCTTCATCATCTTCATGGTCCGTACGACCATGGGCCGGTTCACACCGGCGCAGGCGACCTCGGCGATCGTCGTGTCGTACTACTGGCACTTCGTCGACGTCGTGTGGATCGGGCTGTACGCCATGATCTACTGGCTTCAGTGATCTTGGCGCGTCACGAACCGCGCCGCTGCTCCGTCCCCTGAGACAAGGTCCAACCGGTTAAGGACACAGCTCATGACTTCTGACAACGACCGCCGACGCGGTCTGCTCGCGCGCCTGCGCGGGCGGCCCGCCGCGCGCAGCAGGGGCCGCCGCCGGCTGGGTGCCGCGGTTCGGCTGTTCGCCGCGCTGATGCTCGCCGGCGGCGCCTACACCGTCTTCGCCCCCGGTGTGCAGGCGCAGGACAACCCGCCGATGACCGGCGCCGCCGCCGAGGGCAAGGCGCTGTTCGACGTGAGCTGTGTGACCTGCCACGGACGCAACGCCCAGGGCGTCGAGGGCCGCGGACCGAGCCTGGTCGGCGTCGGCGCCGCCTCGGTCGAGTTCCAGGTCAGCTCCGGCCGGATGCCGATGGCCCGGCAGGAGGCCCAGGCACACCGCAAGCCCCCGCTCTTCACCGACGAGCAGACCCGCCAGCTGGCTCAGTACATCCAGGAGCTCGGTGGCGGCCCGATCGTGCCGGAGGGCGACCTCGCCCAGGACGCCAACGTCGCGGCCGGTGGTGAGCTGTTCCGGATCAACTGCTCGCAGTGCCACGCCTTCGGCGGCGGCGGTGGCGCGCTCTCCTCGGGCAAGTTCGCTCCGAGCCTGCACCCGGCGACCGACCGGCAGATCTACGCGGCGATGCTGAGCGGCCCGCAGAACATGCCGGTGTTCGGTGACAACCAGCTCCGCCCGGAGCAGAAGGCCGACATCATCGCCTACATCCAGGAGACGCTGAAGCACGACCAGGACCCGGGTGGGTTCAACCTCGGCCGGTACGGGCCGTCCACCGAGGGCCTGGCGATCTTCCTGGTTGGCATCGTGGCGCTCGTCTTCGCTAGCCTGTGGATTGCGGGCAAGTCGTGACCGAGCGGATCATCCGATTCAGTGCTGTGGTGCCGCTCGGCGCCACCCGTAGCGAGGTGACGGCATGAGCACGCACACCGAGCACCAGGCCCCGCAGGGCCAGGAGCCGCTCGACCTGAACGCGCCCGGGGTGACCCGGTTCGACGTCGTCCGTGAGGGCGCGCGCCGGGACGACATCGAGATCGTCCACTACGAGCCGCAGGTGCTGCCCGGCACCAAGGCCGAGCGCCGGCTGACCCGGGTGGTGGCAGGGTTCTTCCTGATCACCGGCCTGGCGGCGACCGCGTTCCTGGCCATCTACATCTGGTGGCCGTGGCAGTACGAGCCGGGCCGTGGCGGCGACAAGTTCTACACCCCGCTGCTCGGCGCCACCCTCGGCGTGGCCCTGCTCGCCGTCGGCTTCGGCATCCTGACCTGGGGCAAGAAGTTGCTGCCCAAGGAGGTCTCGATCCAGGACCGGCACGAGGGCGCGGTGGACGAGGAGAGCCGCACCATCACCGGCCAGACCATGCTCTACATGGCCGACGAGTTGGGCGTGAAGCGTCGCCCGCTGCTCGGCATCTCGCTGCTGGCCGGTCTCGCGCCGGTCGGCGCGGTGGTCGCGGCGCCGCTGGTCGGCGGTCTGATCTCCCAGCCGCACAAGAACAACCAGATGTTCACCACCGGGTTCGGCTCGGCCGAGGGTGGCCAGCGGATCCGGCTGGTTCGCGAGGACGGCCGGCCGATCCGCCCGGCCGACATCAGCGCCGGTGGTCAGTTGACCGTCTTCCCGGGCATTGACCACGGCGTGAGCAACAAGCACGCCGACTCGCCGACGCTGCTGATCCACCTGCGGGACTCCGACGCGATGACCTCGCGCCAGGCCAACGAGCGGGTCGGCCACGGCGACTACATGTGGGGCAACTACGCGGCGTTCTCCAAGATCTGCACGCACGCCGGTTGCCCGGCCAGCCTGTACGAGCAGCAGACCAACCGGCTGCTCTGCCCGTGCCACCAGTCCCAGTTCCTCATCACCGACAACGCCCGGCCCGTCTTCGGCCCCGCCAGCCGGCGGCTGCCGCAGTTGCCGATCGAGGTGGACTCCGAGGGCTTCTTCGTGGCGAAGTCCGACTACACCGAGACCGTCGGGCCTGATTTCTGGGAGCGGCCATGAAGCGTCGAAAGCTTGACCTTGCGGCGACGCCGGGTAAGGCCGCGGTGGGAGTGGATGACCGCTTCCAGGTGGCCACCCCGCTTCGCCGGCTGCTGAACAAGGTCTTCCCGGACCACTGGTCCTTCCTCCTCGGCGAGATCGCGCTGTTCTCGTTCGTGGTGCTGCTGCTGACCGGTGTGTTCCTGACCTTCTTCTTCGAGCCGGCGATGACCGAGGTGGTCTACGACGGCAGCTACGCCCCGTTGCAGGGCACGCCGATGTCCGCCGCGTACGCCTCCAGCCTGGACATCTCGTTCGACGTCCGTGGCGGTCTGGTGATGCGGCAGATGCACCACTGGGCTGCGCTGCTGTTCATGGCCGCGATCGTCGTGCACATGCTGCGGGTCTTCTTCACCGGTGCCTTCCGCAAGCCGCGGGAGACCAACTGGATCATCGGCTCGCTGCTGTTCTGGGTCGGCTTCCTGGCCGGCTTCACCGGCTACTCGCTGCCGGACGACGGCCTGTCCGGCACCGGCCTGCGGATCGCCTCGGCGATCATGCTGTCGATCCCGGTGATCGGCTCCTGGGTCACCTCGTCGATCTTCGGCGGGGAGTTCCCTGGCACGATCATCATCAGCCGGTTCTTCATCGCCCACGTGCTGCTCATCCCGGGTCTGCTGGTCGCGCTGATCAGCGTCCACCTGGGCCTGGTCTTCAAGCAGAAGCACACCCAGTGGCCCGGCCCCGGTCGGACCAACGGCAACGTGGTCGGCGAGCGGATGTTCCCGCGGTACGCGCTGAAGCAGGGCGGCTTCTTCATGGTCGTCTTCGGCGTCATCGCGCTGATGGGCGGTCTGTTCCAGATCAACCCGATCTGGCTGTTCGGCCCGTACGAGGCGTGGGTGGTCTCGGCCGCCAGCCAGCCCGACTGGTACGTCATGTTCCTCGACGGCTCGACGCGGCTCATGCCAGCGTGGGAGATCAACATCCCGCTCGGTGACGGGTACGTCATCCCGCCGCTGTTCTGGCCGACGGTGGTGCTGCCCGGCATCCTGGTGGGCCTGTCGACGATGTACCCGTTCCTGGAGGCGCGGCACCTCAAGGACCGCAAGAGCCACAACCTGCTCCAGCGGCCCCGTGACGTTCCGGCCCGGACCGCGGTCGGCGCCATGGCGGTGTCGTTCTACATCGTGCTGACGCTCTCCGGCGCCAACGACGTTATCGCCGACAAGTTCCAGATCAGCCTGAACGCGATGACCTGGGCGGGCCGGGTCGGCCTGCTGCTGGTCCCGCCGGTGGCGTACTACGTCACCTACCGGCTCTGCCTGGGTCTGCAGCAGCACGACCGGGAGGTGCTCGCGCACGGCGTGGAGACCGGCATCATCCGGCGTTTGCCGGACGGCCGGTTCGTCGAGGTGCACCAGCCGCTCAGTGCGGCGGACGGGCACGACGGCCACGGCGAGCTGGAGTACGTCGGCTGGGTGGTGCCCAAGAAGATGAACCGGCTCGGGGCCCTCGGCCCGGCGATCCGGGGCTTCTTCTACCCGATCGAGAAGCCGGTCGAGGCACCGGTCTCGCCGGGGCACCCGCCGGTCGAGGCCCGACCCGAGCGCGAGGAGATCAGCAGCGGCGAGAGCCGCCGCTGACCCCCCGACCGCAGCGTTACGTGGCGCCCGCCGGAATTCCGGCGGGCGCCACGCCGTATCGGCGTCCACCACCCATCCGGTCAGGAGTCGGACGGCCACGGCGGGACCGGTCGACCCCGCGCGACGGGCGATCGCAGGAATAACCCCGGTGAGCCGGGTATCCGTGCGGTCCAACGTCTCAAGGGGGGGAAGCATGTTGGGTATCAAACGCCTCGGCCTGTTGGCCGCGCTGGTACTGGTCGGCGTAGCGCCGGCAGCGGCCGCGCAGGCCGCGGCACAGCCGTCGACGCAGGACACCCAGTATCTGCAGGCGGTGCACCAGGTCAACCTGTTCGAAATCACCGCCGGTGACCTGGCCCAGCAGAAGGGCCAGGACCAGGGGGTCAAGGACCTGGGCGCGATGTTGAAGACCGACCACACCCAGCTGGACCAGACGGTGCAGCAGACCGCGTCCCAGCTCGGGGTGGAACTGCCGAACGAGCCCAGCGCCGATCAGCAGGCCGTCATCGACCAGCTGAACAACGCCAGCGGCGCGGAGTTCGACCGGCTCTGGGTGACCAGTGAGCTGGCCGGTCACGTCCAGGCCATCCAGGCCACCCAGACGGAGATTTCGCAGGGCTCCGAGCAGTCGGTGGTCCAGTTGGCCCAGACCGCCCTGCCGATCCTGCAGACGCACTACGACGAGTTGGTCCAGCTCGCCAACCAGCTGGGCATTCCGGTCCCGCAAACCAGCGCCAGCGGTACGCCCAGCCCGGGCGGCACCTCGACGCCGGCTCCGGGCGGCACCACTGAGTCCCCGGCTCCGGGCGGCACGACCGAGTCGCCGGCTCCGGGCGGTGGCACCACCGAGACGCCGGCTCCGAGCGAGAGCTGACGTAACGGCAGCAGACGGCCGGTCCACCCGCGGGGTGGACCGGCCGCCGTGCGTCCGGCGCGGCCGACACGGCGGTCGGCGTGGCCGGCGGGGTCAGTCGGCGCTGGCCAGGCCGATCGCGAACGCCTCCTCCAGGTCATGCTGGGAGTACGCCCGGAACGCGATGTGCGACTCGGTGTTGAGCACGCCCGGCACCTTGGAGATGCTGCCCGCGATGACCTGGGCGATCTGGTCGAACTCGCGGACCCGGACGATGGCGATGAGGTCGACGTGCCCGGCCACCGAGTAGACCTCGCTGACGCCGGGGAGGTTGGCCAGGTTCTCCGCCACCTCGGGGATCGCGTCGGTGGCGCAGTCGATCAGCACGATCGCGGTGATCACGGGGCATTTCTCCGTTCGTCGGCGTCGTCGCCCATGCTAGATGTTTCCGCCCGGGCCCGGAGGCGGGAGCCGTCGGGGCTCAGCCCTGCGCGCCGGCCGGCACGGTGCAGCTGTCCCCGGCCCGGATCGCGTCGCGTAGTCGTTCGTCGGCGCGTACCGTCGCGCCCGGCCAGACCACCGTGCGCCGTACGTCGCCGTGCACCCGTGCACCGGCGCCGACCACCGACTCCACGCAACGGCCGGTCACCGTGGCCGACGGGTCGACCAGGGTGCCGCCCGCCGCCGCGTGCAGGTTGGCGGCCAGGTAGTCGGCGGGGGTGCCGGTGTCGTAGAAGGTGCCCGGGTAGGGCACCACCTCCAGCGCGCCGGCCGCCTCGGCCGGCCGCCAGACCGCGCGTACGAGGTCGGAGAAGATCACCGGCAGTTCGCGGACAAGCCGCCAGGGCAGCAGCGAGAAGCCGGTGAAGCAGTGCCCGGCGAAGGTGCCCGGCTCCGTCGGGTTCGCGGCGGGCTGACCGAGCAGGCGTACCCGGTGCCCGTCCCAGCCGTCGAGCAGGGCGGCCACGTCCGTGCCCGGGGGAGCCGCCGGGTCGGCGAGGTACGCGTCGGCGTTGCCGACCAGCACCGGCCGGCCGTCGATCCAGTCCCGCAGGTTGGCCACCCCGCCCGCCGTGCCGAGCGGGTCGCCGGGCTCCACCGACAGGTGAGCACGGTCGCCGACGTGCGCGACCACCTGGTCGGCGAGGTAGCAGGCGTTCACCGCGACCCGTCCGGGACCGGTCAGGCCGAGCCCGGCCAGCCGGGCCAGCGCCCGGTCCAGCAGCGGCACGTTGCCCACCGGGCAGAGCGCCTTGGGCACCCGTTCGGTGAGCGGTCGCAGCCGGGTGCCCTCGCCCGCGGCCAGCACCACGGCGCACACCTCCGCCCGCCGGTCGCCCGGCCGGCCGTCGGTCGCCGGCACGCCGGCCGCTGTGGTCACGGCATCGCGTCGGGTACCGGTGGCGGGAACTGCCCGGCCAGCGGCCCGATGTCGTAGTAGGCGAGCAGCCGGGCCGTCGGCCAGGTCAGCTTGGGCAGATCGTCGAGCGGGTGCCAGGCGGCCTCGAAGACCTCACCGCCGTCGACCACCAGCTCGGTGTCGGAGGCCGGCACCTCCGTCTCGAAGACCACATCCACCCAGCCCTTGGCGTGCACGACCGCGTTCGGCACCGCGGGGCGCAGCCGGGACGGTGGGAGCCGGATGCCGCTCTCCTCGAACAGCTCGCGGGCCGCGCCCACCACCGGGGCCTCGCCCCGATCCAGCAGGCCGGCGGGCAACGACCACCCCTTGCCGGGCGGCTGGCGCAGCAGCAGCAACCGCCCCGCACCCGTCGCCTCGGCGTCGCGGACCAGGGTGACCGCGCCGACGATGTACTTGGGCACGGCCAGCCGGACCAGGCGCCGGCGCACCGGCAGGGGCAGCCGGTAGAAAGCCTGGTAGAAGATGGCCCGACCGGTGGCGCGGGAGCGGGGGATCATGACTCCAGGCTAGTGGTCACGAATGTCGTTCGGACGCGCTGGGGCCCGGTGGGTCACTGCCGATGGTCGACCAGGTCGATGAGCTGGCGGACCACGGTGTCCGGTTCGATCACCCGGTCGAAGACCGCGACCAGCAGGGTCTCCAGGTCGGGGTAGCCCAGCTCCTCGGAGAGGCGCAGCAGCGGCAGGTCACTGGCGAGGCCACGGTTGTGCTGGCGCAGGGCGAGCCCGATGGTGGCCCGGCCGAGACGGACCTTGTCGCTGATCGTGATGCCCGGCTCGGTGTGCTCCGCGAACCACCGGTTGATCTGCATCTGCGCGTGCGGCGACTTGACGAAGTCGAGCCACTCCCGGCGCGGGCCGCGCGGCGCCACCCCGGCCTCGAAGCCGTTGTCCCCGTCGTTCTCGGTGAAGATCTCGACCACGTCGCCCTCGTCCAGCTCGGAGCTCAGCGGCGCGAGCCGGCCGTTGATCCGGGCGGCGAGGCAGTGGTCGCCCCGCTGGCTGCCCAGCTCGTAGGCGAGGTCGACGGGCGTGGCACCGGCCGGCAGTACGACCTGCCGCCCGTCAGAGAAGACCTGGATCTGCCCCTCGGCGAGGTCGCAGCGCAGCGACTCGAGGAACTGCGCCGGGTCGGCGGCGTCCGGCTCCCAGTCGAGCACCCGCCGCAGCCAGTCCAGCTGCTCGGCGCGGGCCGCCGCGCTGCCGCTGCTCGTGCGTGGAAAGCGGAAGTCGGCGGCGATGCCGTACTCGGCCGAGCGGTGCATCTCCTCGGTGCGGATCAGCACCTCCACCGTGCGGTCCTGCGGGCCGCAGACGCTGGTGTGCAGCGAGCGGTAGAGGTTGTTCTTCGGCGAGGCGATGAAGTCCTTGAATCGGCCGGGGACCGGTCGCCAGGTGCCGTGGATGGCGCCGAGCGCGGCGTAACAGTCGGTGGCCGGGCCGTCGACCACCACCGAGATGCGCGGCAGGTCGTACGGCGCGGCGTGGCTGCCGGCGATGGTGTCCTTCCAGATCGAGTAGAGGTGCCGGGGCCGGGGGCTCACCTCGGCGTCGACCCGGCTGCGACGTAACGCCACCCGGGCACGGGTGACCACCGACTCGAGGTACGCGTCCCAGCCCGGCCGGTCGTGCACGTGCCGGGCCAGCCGGGCGTGCTCGTCGGGCTCCAGGTGCAGCAGCACCACGTCGTCCAGCTCGCGCTTGAGGGTCTGGATGCCCAGCCGGTCGCAGAGCGGGACCAGCACCTCCTGGGTCTTGCGGGCGATCCGTTCCCGCGACGCCGCGGAGCGCACACCGAGGGTGCGCATGTTGTGCAGCCGGTCGGCCAGCTTGATGATCAGCACCCGGACGTCCTTGGCAGCTGCCACGATCATCTTGCGGATCGTCTCCGCCTCGGCGGCCTTGCCGTAGAACGCCTTGTCGAACTTGGTCACCCCGTCGACCAGGTGGGCTACCTCGCCACCGAAGTCCTCGGAGAGCGCCTGGAGCGTGTAGCGGGTGTCCTCCACCGTGTCGTGCAGCAGCGCCGCCACCAGGGTGATGGTGTCCATCCCCAGCTCGGCGCAGATCTGCGCCACCGCGAGGGGGTGGGTGATGTAGGGCTCACCGCTCTTGCGGAACTGCCCGCGGTGCATGTTTTCCGCGATGGTGTACGCCCGGCGCAGCACCGCGGGATCGGTGCCGGCGTGGATGCCCCGATGGGTCCGGACAAGCTGCGTGACCGGGTCGGAGTCGGCGGTCGGCCAGGTGAGCAGCGACCGCAGCCGGCGGGCCAGCGGCAGCTCACCCGACTGGGTCGGCAGGGCGCCCCCCAGGGCGGCGCCGTGTCCGGCGTCGACGTCCACGAGGGACACCTCCTCACCCCGGCTCCGCGGCCGCCGAAACCCGGCGGTCGGGAGCAGGCCCACGAATCGGGCAGGACTGCACTTCTCCAACAGCCTAAGGGAGTCGACGTAGTCCGATCGGTCACTTGGTCATGAGCGTTCGGTCGAGAGTTGGTGGGACCCTCCGTTTTCGGCCTTCGCCAGGAGGTCGCGGAACCGGCCCGCACCACCAACCGGCGAGGACCAACCGGAGGACATTTCCACCAGCCGGGTCTCCGGTCGTTCCAACCAGGACAGGATGCGCTCGGACTCCTCGGCGGTGGCCGCCGGCACCGGCCCGTGCCCGCCCGGCACCGTCTCGGCGGTCGCCCGGATGGCGTTCAGCGTGGGTCGCGGGTGGACGCTCGGCGGGGACACCCCCGCGCCGGCCAGCCGGCCGTGCCGGACCAGGGCCAGCTCCCAGCCGCCACGGGCGGCCGGCCGGGCCGCGGCCAGCTCGACGATCCCGGTCAGCGCGGCCAGCCGCTGCATCCGCACGGTGGCGCGCAGGACTGCGGCCAGCCGGGACCGCACCACCGCGGCCTCCTCGTAGCGCTGGTCGCGGGAGAGCACGTCGATCCGGGCCAGCAGCGCGTCCACCACCGGCTGCGGGTCGCTGGCGGTGGCGGTGCGGAACGGCGCGGCGGCGCGGTCGTCGTACTCCTCGGGGGTGATCTTGTGCTCGCAGGGTGCCGGGCAGCGACCCAGCTCGGCCAGCGCGCAGGCCGGCGTGACGGTCCGCAGCGAGAGCCGGTGCGTGCACTGGCGCAGCGGAACGGCGTCGTGGAAGCCCGCGGCGGCCAGCTCCGCGGCCCGTCGGGAGGTGAACGGCCCGAGGTAGGCGGTGTCGGTGGGGGAGAGGCCACGGACCACCGACAACCGGGGGTACGGGCCGTCGGTCAGCTTGAGCCAGACCATCCGCTCCGGGTATTTCGACCGCCGGTTGTACGGCGGGGCGTGCGCGGCGATCAGCCGCAACTCGCGGACCTCGGCCTCCAGCGAGTGCGCGCACTCGACCGCCTCGACCCGCTCGGCCGCCGCCAGCATCTCGGAGATCCGGGCCCGCTTCTCCCCGGCGGTGAAGTAGCTGCGCACCCGGGTGGCGATGTCGCCGGAGGTGCCGACGTAGAGCGGCCGGTCGTCGGCGGCCCGGAAGATGTAGACCCCGGGGACCTTGGGCAGCCCTTCCGCCAGGTGCCGCTTGCGGCGCTGGGTCGGGGTGACCGCCCGGGCGAACTCGATGGCGTCGCCGACGGTGTCCACCCGGTGCCCGCCGAGCCGGCCGATCAGCCCGTGCAGCACGTCGACGGTGGCCTTCGCGTCGTCCAGCGCCCGGTGGGTGGGCTGGGTGGCGGTGCGGAAGTAGGCGGCCAGGGTGCCCAGCTTGCGGTTGGGCACCTCGTCGCGGGTCAGCACCCGGCGGGCCAGCGCCGCGGTGTCCAGCACCCGCGGGTTGGGCCACCGGTAGCCGTGCTTGGCGCAGGCGGCCTTGAGGAAGCCCACGTCGTAGGGGGCGTTGTGGGCCACCAGCACCGCGTCGGCGATGAACTCCAGGAAGCTCGGCAGCACCTGCTCGATCGGCGGCGCCGGCACCAGCATGGCCTGGGTGATCCCGGTCAGCACGGTGATGAACGGCGGGATCGGCTGCCCCGGGTTGACGAGGGTGGCCAGCACGCCGAGCTGCTCGCCGCCACGCACCTTGACCGCGCCGATCTCGGTGATGCCGCCGCCGTCCGGTGCGCCGCCGGTGGTCTCCAGGTCGACCACCACGAAGGTGGTCGCGTAGAGCGGCAGCGCCGGGTCCACCCCGCCCATCGCCGGGTCGAGACCGGCCAGTGACTCCTGGACGTACTCCGACTGTGCCATCGGCGGCACGCTAGCGCCCCGGTCCGACACTCCCGTCACAACGGTCCCATGAGTCACCACGGGGGCTAGGATGAGAGATCGGCTCACTCACCGGGCGGTGGGCCCGGTCGCGGTGGGAGACTTGTTACATGCCCCTCACCGAGCCGTCCGACGACCACCTCCCGCAGGAGGATCCGGTCGCGCTCGACGGGGCCCTGGGCAACCCGGACGACAACGTAGTCAGCGAGACATCCGGCGCATCCGGCCCGACGACGGCGGGCGACGGGTCGGTTGTCGAGCCGGAGCCGACCCTGCCCGAGCCGGTCCGGCAGCGGATCGTGGCGCTGACCGCCGCGGTGCTGCCCGGGCTGCCCTCCGACGAGGTGCCGGTGCCGCTGCGCCGGGTGGCCAAGTTCGCCCCGAACCGGCGGGCCCGGCTCGGCGCGCCGGCCATAGCCGCCCAGCTCGCCGGTGACCCGCTGTTCCGGCAGCGGGTCACCGCCCGGGTGCTGGCCGACGCCGGTGACCTTGGCGCAGCCGTGGTCGAGGGCACCGCGCCGGCCGCCGCCGACCCGGTCGAGGTGGCCGCGCTGGCCTACCTCGCCCGGCCGCGTGGCTGGCGCGAGCTGATCGACGCCAGCGGCGCGGCGGTCCGCGCCGAGGCCGACAGCGCGGTCGTCGCCGAGTTGGTTCGCGAGGCCGAGCAGCGGGCCACCCGGGCCGAGCACGACCGGGCGGTGGCTCGGGTGGAGGCGGAGAAGCTCCGCGACGAGCTGGCCCGGGTCCGGGAGGAGTTGGGCCAGCTCCGCGAGGAGTCCCGCCAGTTGGCCCGTACGCTGCGGGAGACCCAGGCCCGCGAGCGCAAGGCCACCGAGGTGCTGGCCACCGAGCGTGGCCGGGCCGCGCGGGCGAGCGCCGACGTGGACGCCGAGCTGCGTCGGGCCCGCGCCCGGCTGGCCGAGGCGGAGGCCGCGGCCGGCGTGGCCCGGGCCAGCGCCAAGGAAGCCCGTTCGGTCGACGACGCCCGGCTCTGGCTGCTGCTGGAGACCATCGGTCAGGCCGCCGTCGGGCTGCGCCGGGAGCTGGCGCTCGACCCGGTGGACAAACTCCCCGCCGACTTCGTGGCCGACGCGTTCGCCGAGCAGCCGGGCACCGCGCCGGCCGGCCCGTCCGCCCGTGCCCGGGACACCGACGACCCGGCCCGACTGGACCAACTGCTCGCCCTGCCCCGGGCGCACCTGGTGGTGGACGGCTACAACGTCACCAAGCGTGGCTTCGGCGAGATGTCGCTGGAGCAGCAGCGCAAGCGCCTCATCACCGGGCTGGGTGGGATCGCCGCGCAGACCGGCGACGAGGTCACCGTGGTCTTCGACGGTGCGGAGCGGATGCACGGGCTGCCGCCGGCGCCGCGCGGCGTACGGGTGCTCTTCTCCCGCAAGGGCGAGACCGCCGACGAGCTGATCCGGCGGCTGGTCCGCGCCGAGCCGGCGGGGCGTCCGGTGGTCGTGGTCTCGTCCGACCGCGAGGTCGCCGACGGGGTACGCCGACACGGGGCCTACCCGCTCGGGGCCGACTCGCTACTGCGGCGGCTGGCCCGCTCCTGACCGCATCCGCCGGCGGATCGGCCGGCGGCCAATCTCTGCGTGATCGACACCAGGTCGGTGATGTTGGGGTGTCCGGCGGTCGGGATACCCCGATATCGCTGACCTGGAGTCGATCTCGCCCCCAAACGGCCGGTCGAGGTGGTTGTCCGGGTTTCTGTCATACCCGGTGGCTAGCGTCGATGTGACCGACGGTGCTCGGGTGGCGACGACAGTGCGCCCGGCCGCGCATCGCGAGCCGATCAGGAGGCGTGATGCTCATCGACTGCGAGGGGTGCCCGACCCAGGGAGGCGGTTGTTCCGGCTGCCTGGTGGCCGCCCTGTTCGACGAGTCGTCCCCGGCGGCCGGGCTGGCCGCCGCAGAGGTCCAGGCGATCGAGGTGTTCGCCCGGGCCGGCTTCGACGTCGAGGTGCTGGCGGCGCCCGCGCGTCCCGGCACCGCTCGTCGCCGCGCCTCCCGCCGGGTCGCCTGACCGCCACACCGCGCCCGGAGCGGGCTTTTCGCGGACCATAGGATGGGCGGTCACGGCGGGAGGAGCGGCGGGATGAGCGGGGTACGACGCGACGACGGCGGGCCCGCCGGCAGCGGCGAGAAAGTCCGCCGCGCGGTGCGTACGGTGGTGCGCCGGTGAGCCCGCGTGGCTGGGCTCTGCTGACCCTGGCCGGGTTGACCGTCGCGCTGGTGGTGACCGCCGCGCTGCTCATCCCGTGGCACCGACCGCCGGCGCCTCGGGCCGACCAGCTCGCGGCGCTGCGCGACCTGCCGGCCGACCAGGTGGCCCGGGGGCGGGAGTTCCGCGCCGCGCTGCGCCCCGGTGGTTACTCCGCGCTCGCCGTCGGGCTGCTGGTCGCCCTCGCACTCGGGCTCACCCCGCTGGGCAGCCGCCTGGTCGAGCTGGTGGGCCGGCCGTTCGGCGGGCACTGGGCCGCGCAGGCGGTGCTCGGCGGGCTGGCCGTGGTGCTCGTCGCCGACCTGCTCACCCTTCCGTTCTCCGCCTGGCGGCAGAGCGTGCTCACCCGCTACGGACTGAGCACCAACGGCTGGAGCGGTTGGGCGGTCGACCTGCTCAAGTCGTACGCCGTCAGTGCGGTGATCGGCGCGGTGGCGCTGTTCGGCTTCTACGCGGTCATCCGGCTCGCCCCGCGCTGGTGGTGGGCTTTCGGCGCGGCCGGTGCGGCCCTGCTGGTGGTGCTGCTGTCGTTCGTGCTGCCGGTGCTGGTGGAGCCGGTGTTCAACCGGTTCACCCCGCTGGAGCAGGGCCCCCTGCGCACCGAGCTGGTCAGCATGGCGGCCCGCGACGGGGTGCCGGTACGCGACGTGCTGGTGGCCGACGCCTCCCGGCGCACCAAGGCGGTCAACGCGTACGTCTCCGGTCTCGGGCCGACCCGGCGGGTGGTCGTCTACGACACGCTGCTGCGCGAGGCGACCCCGGCCGAGGTGACCGCCGTGGTGGCGCACGAGCTGGGGCACGCAAAGGACCGGGACGTGGCGGTCGGCACGCTGACCGGCGCGCTGGGCGCTGCCGCCGCGGTGGTGGCGCTCTACCTGCTCGGCTCGTGGGGGCCGCTGCTGCGGCTGGCCGGTGTCGACTCGGTCGCCCAACCGAGCGCGTTCCCGTTACTGGTCGCCCTGGTCACGGTGGTGGGGCTGCTCGCCGCGCCGGTGCAGGCGCTGATGTCCCGGCGGGTGGAGGCGCGGGCCGACGCGCACGCGCTCGCGCTGACCGGTGACCCGGCTGCCTTCGAGTCGATGCAGCGCCGGCTCGGCTCGGTCAACCTCGGCGACCCCGACCCACCGCGCTGGGAATACCTCTACTCGGCCACACATCCGTCCACCGTGGAGCGGATGGCCGCTGCCCGCGCGTACGCCCGGGAGGCAGGCCGATGAGCCGCACGCTGCTGATCACCAACGACTTCCCGCCCCGTCCCGGTGGGATCCAGTCCTTCGTGCACAACCTCGCGGTGCATCAGCCAGCCGGCTCGGTGGTGGTGTACGCGTCGAGCTGGCGCGGGGCGGCGAAATTCGACGCCGACCAGCCGTTCGAGGTGATCCGGGAACGCACCCGGGTGCTGCTGCCCACCCCGCTGATCGCCCGGCGGGCTGCGCGGCTGGCCCGCGCATACGACTGCGACACGGTGTGGTTCGGCGCGGCAGCCCCGCTCGGGCTGCTCGCCGCGGGCCTGCGCCGACGGGCCGGGGTGCGCCGGGTGGTGGCGCAGACCCACGGCCACGAGGTCGGTTGGGCGGCGCTGCCCGCCGCACGGCCGGCGTTGCGGCGCATCGGTCGAGGCGTCGACGTCACCACCTACCTCGGCGAGTACACCCGCAGCCGGCTGGCCCGGGTGCTGGACGGGGTGACCGAGCTGCGTCGGCTGGCGCCCGGGGTGGACGTGGACACCTACCACCCGACTGTGGACGGCGAGCCGGTGCGGGCTCGGCTGGGGCTGGCCGACCGGCCGGTGGTGGTCTGCGTGTCCCGGCTGGTGCCGCGCAAGGGGCAGGACATGCTGATCCGGGCGCTGCCGGAGATCCGCCGTCGGGTGCCCGACGCGGCGCTGCTAATCGTTGGCGGCGGTCCGTACCGGGCGACCCTGGAGAAGCTGGCCCGGCAGGCCGGCGTGGAGCGGGACGTGGTCTTCACCGGCTCGGTGCCGGCGGCCGAACTGCCGGCGCACTACGCGGCCGGCGACGTCTACGCGATGCCCTGCCGCACCCGCAACCGAGGGCTGGACGTGGAGGGGCTGGGCATCGTCTACCTGGAGGCGTCCGCGACCGGCCTGCCGGTGGTGGCCGGTGACTCCGGGGGCGCGCCGGACGCGGTCCGCGAGGGCGAGACCGGCTACGTGGTGCGGGGCCGGGACGTCGCCCAGCTCGTCGACCGGGTGGCCCGGCTGCTCGCCGACCGGGACCTGGCCCGCCAGTTGGGCGCGGCCGGCCGGGCGTGGGTGGAGCGGGAGTGGCGCTGGGAGGCGCAGGCGCAGCGGATGGCAGCCCTGCTCGCCGGCTGACCGCCACCCGCGCTCAGCTGGGGCTCGACCGGGGCGGTGCGTAGCGGGGCACGTACTCCTGGCCGGTGAGCCGCTGGATCGCCGCCATCACCTCGTCGGTGACCGTCCGGATGTCGCGTGGCTCGTTGATCCGGCCGGCGACCGGGATCGGCGGGCCGAACCGCAGGGTGATCGGGTGTCGGCGGGGCAGCCGCGCGTCGACCGGCAGCACCTCGGCGGTGCCGAGCACGCCGACCGGGATGATCGGCACCTCGGCATCGCGGGCCAGCCGGGTCATTCCGACGCGGCCCCGGTAGAGCCGCCCGTCCGGGGAGCGGGTGCCCTCCGGGTAGACGGCGACCAGGCCGCCGGAGCGCAGCACCGGCACGGCGGCGTCGAGAGCGCTGAGGGCGGCCCGGCCGCCGCCGCGCTCCACCCGGATGGCGCCCATGCCGGCGACGATCTGCCGGTTGAGCCAGCCGCCCGGGCCGCGGCCGGTGAAGTACTCGGCCTTCGCCCAGAAGGTGACGTGCCGGGGCGTCGCGCAGACCAGGAACAGCTCGTCGGCGACGGAGAGGTGGTTGCCGGCGAGGATCGCGCCGCCGTGCCGGGGCAGGTGCTCCAGCCCTTCGACGCGTGGCCGCCAGACCAGCCGCAGCGTCGTGCCGACGGTCAGCTTGGTGAGGTCGTACAGCAGGGGCACGTGTCCTCCGGGGTGCGGGAGTGGATGGTTCAGGCGGGGGCGGGGCCGAGGTGGGCGTCCAGCGTGGCGCGCAGCAGGGCTTCGTCATCGGTGGCGCCGGTGGCCAGCGGCAGGCTGCCCCAGGCCCAGAGCTGGGCGATGCCGTGCAGATTGGCCCAGAGCGCGCCGGCCAGCACCGGGGCTGGCGCGTCGGTCGGCCGGCGCAGTTGGGCCACCAGGTCGGTCACGACGGCGAACAGGGGCAGGCTCGTCTCGCGTAGCCGGAGCCGGCCGCTGCCCAGCAGGTCGTGCCGGAACATCAGCTCGAACATGCCGCCGTGGGCCGCCGCGAAGTCCAGGTACGTCCGGCTCAACGCGGTCAGCCGGGCGCGCGGGTCGGGGCCGGCGTCGCGCGTCGTCTCCTCGACCCGGGCGGCGAGGTCGGCGAAGCCCTCGCGGGCGATGGCGGAGAGCAGGTCGACGTGGGTGGGGAAGTAGCGGCGTGGTGCGCCGTGCGAGACCCCGGCCTGGCGGGCGATCTCCCGCAGCGACACCGCCGACTGGCCCTCGCGCAGCACCAGGTCCACCCCGGCGGCCACCAGCCGCGCCCGGACACTCGCCTCCTCGCTCATAGACACTGTCTACCAGGTGTGCGTAGACAGTGTCTACCCAGCCCTCGCTGCCCACTCTCCGCAGCATGAGACGACGGCCGTGGCCACCGGCGAGCCCGAGGGCGGCCTCGCCGCATTGAGCGTGATACCTCAGAGTCATAAAAATACCTCCGAGGTATCGCCGTCCGCGCAGTCCGCGCACCGTCGAGTGACGCGCCATCCGCGCCGTCGAGTGACGCGCCATCCGCGCCGTCGAGTGGCGCGCCGGGCGGTCAGCGGATGCGGGCCAGGATCCGGTCGGCGGGGGCCGGCCGGCCGAAGTGCCAGCCCTGGGCGGCGTCGCAGCCGATCGCCCGCAGCCGCTCGGCCTGCCCGGCGGTCTCCACACCCTCGGCGGTCACCGTCAGGTCCAGCGCGTGCGCCAGCGAGACCAGCGAGGCGAGGATCCGCTCGTCGGTGCGTCCGACCGCCGGCGACTGCAACCCCGCCACGAACTCCCCGGCAACCTTCAGCTCGGTCACCGGCAGGTCCCGAAGGTACGCCAGGTTGCTGTAGCCGGTGCCGAAGTCGTCGATGGCAATCCGCACCCCGAGGTCGGCCAGCACCCGCAGGGCGCGTACCGGCTCCTCGGCGGTGCTCATCATCGTGCTCTCGGTGATCTCCAACTGGAGTCGCTCCGGCGGCAGGCCGGTCTGCCCCAGCAGGGCGCGGACCTCCTGCACCAGCCCGGGCCGGTGCACCTGCCGGACCGCCAGGTTGACGCTCACGAACGGCGCCGCCGCGCCACCGGCCGACCAGGCCTTCGCCTCCCGGCACGCCTCGGCCAGCACCCACCCGCCCAGTTGCACGATCAGGCCGGTCTCCTCGGCCAGCCCGATGAAGCTGTCCGGCCGCAGCACCCCCAGCTCCGGATGGCGCCAGCGGACCAACGCCTCCACGCCGATCAGCCGGCCGTCGCGCAGCGAGGTCAGCGGCTGGTAGTCGAGGTAGAACTCGCCCCGCTCCAAGGCGGCCGGGATGGCCGCGGAGAGCGCGTACCGGGCCAGCTCGCGCCGGTTGCGCTCGGCGTCGTAGAGCGCCCAGCGCGCACCGCCAGCCGACTTCGCCCAGTGCAGGGTGCTGTCGGCGGCCCGCATCAGGTCACTGGGGTTGGCACCGGCCACCTGCCGCTCGACGATGCCCAGGCTCGCCGAGACCTGAAGCTCGTGCCCGTCGACCACCGCCGGTGTCCGGACCGCCTCCAGCGCGGCCTCGGCCACCTTCACCATGTCGTCGGTGCCAGCGGTGTGTTCCACCAGGATGACGAACTCGTCCCCACCGAGCCGGGCCACCAGGTGCTCACCCAGGGCCTGGCACAGCCGCTCGGCCACCGTGGTCAGCAGCCGGTCGCCGATCTGGTGCCCGAGCGTGTCGTTGACGACCTTGAACCGGTCCAGGTCGAGGAAGCACACCCCGACCCGCTGCGCGCCCCGGCCCGGCTCGTTCAGCGCGGCGGTGAGCCGCTCGGTGAACAGCGTCCGGTTGGGCAGGCCGGTGAGCGGGTCGTGGGTGGCCTGGTGGCGGAACCGCGCCTCACTGGCCCGCAACGCCCGCTCGGCGTGCGTCCGGGCCATCATGACGGCCCGGCGGATCGACTCCTGCTCGTCGAGCGTCCGGTCCCGCAGCGCGCGGGCATAGCCGGTCGCCACGGCGGCCAGCAGCCGCGCCATCCGGTCCTCGACGTCCTCGGCAACCAGCCCCAGGTCGCGCACCAGCCGGAGCTGGATGACCTCGACGGTACGGCCCAGCCCTTCCGCGGAGGCGATGTGCGCCGCGACCAGTTCAGCGCCGACCCGGTGCCCGGTGCGCAGGTCGAACGGCTCGGCGAGCAGTGCACCGGCCAGTTGCCCGGTGAGCCGGTGCAGCAGGGTCTCGAGCTGGGCCTGGGTCATCGGCAGGTAGCTGGTGCCGGAGACCGCCTTGGCCCAGGCCCGGGCGAAGCTGCCCGGGTAGGAGGTCGCCTCTGGCGACTCAGCCACCGAGCCGCCCGACGCCGCCCATGAAGACCGCACGTTCGGCGTCCTCCGCGCTCTCCGGGGTGTCCGGCCGCCACTCTGGCACCCAGACCACGCCCGGGTCGACCAGCTCGAACCCGTCGAAGAGCGCGGTCAGCTCAGCCCGGCTGCGAACCCAGAGCGGGTTGTCGGTACGCCGGTAGACCCGTTCCGCCTCGGCCCGTTCGTCCCGGCTGCGCCCGTCGTCGCTGGCCTGTGACAGCACCAGGTAGCTGCCGGGGGCCAACGCGTCGCGCAGGGTCCGCAGCAGCTCCGCCGGTCGGTCGTCATCGGGGACGAAGTGCAGCACGGCCACGATCATCACGGCCACCGGTTGCCCGAAATCGAGCAGCCCCCGCACGCTCGGGTGGGCCAGGATCTTCTCCGGGTGCCGCAGGTCCTCCTGCACCACCACCGCGCCGTCGTTGCCGGCCAGGATCTCGCGGCTGTGCGCCACCGCCACCGGGTCAACGTCCACATAGACCACCCGCGACTCCGGGTCGATCCGCTGGGCGATCTCGTGCACGTTGCCGACGGTGGGGATCCCCGAGCCGATGTCCAGGAACTGCCGGATCCCGGCCTCGGCGAGGTGGTGCACCGCTCGGCGGAGGAACGCTCGGTTGGCCTGGGCCATCAGCGGCGCCTCCGGCACCGCGGCCACCATCGCCTGGGCCGCGGCCCGGTCGGCGGCGAAGTTGTGCGAGCCGCCGAGGTAGTAGTCGTACATCCGCGCGACGCTTGGGCGCTCGATGTCGATGGTGTCGGGTGCCCAGTCCGGCCGCTGCATGCGCTTCACCCCTAGTCCGCGACGCGGGCGTCGTCGCCCGCGCGGGTATTGTGCCCCCGCTGTGCCCGCCAGACCATAGCGTGCCGCCCATGTTGCCGCCGACCTCGGTCGATACGCGAAGGTCCGCGCCGGCCGGGGAGGCTGGCGCGGACCTTCGGTCACGGCGTCCCGCTCGACGAGCGGGGGCAGGTCAGAACTTCGGGGCGTCCGGCGCCTCGAGCAGGCCGAGCCGGAGCGCGGTCATCAGCGCCTGCGCCCGGTTGGCAGCCCCGAGCTTCTCGTAGAGCTTGGAGATGTGGGTCTTGGCCGTGGACTCGCTGACGAACAGCTGCTTGGCGATGCCGGCCACGCTCATCCCGTCGGCGAGCAGCCGCAGCACCTGACCCTCCCGGGGCGAGAGCTGCGGACCGGACGGGGCGAGCCGGCGCTTCATCGCCTCGGCAAGGTCGGCCGCGGTGAACGCGCTGGGGGAGGAGGCGGCGTGCCGGGCGGCGGCCACCACCTCGTCGGCCGGCGCGGTCTTCGGCACGAAGGCACTCGCGCCAGCCTCCAGAGCGCCGAAGAGCTGATCGTCGCCGGCGTACATGGTCAGTACCACGATGCCCATCGTCGCGCTGGACTTGCGCAGCGCGCGGGTGGCCTCCAGGCCGCTGCCGTCAGGCAGCCGCAGATCCATGATCACCACGTCCGGCTGCAGGGCGCCCGCCTGACGTACCCCCTCCGCCGCCGTGGCGGCCTCACCGACGACCTCGAACTGACGGTCGCGCTCGAAGGCGTGTCGCAGGCCCTTGCGAATAAGGTCGTGATCGTCGACAAGGAGGACCTTGGTACGGGTGGCCGGTGTCGGACTTGTGGTCATCCTCGGGTTACTCCCCTTCTGGTGCTGCGCTACCGCGCACGTTATCGCGCCGGGACGAGGTGCCGAGAACTACCGCCACGGTCGTGCCGCTCGGCTGCCGCGGCCTGATCTCCAACCGGCCCCGGATACGTTCCGCCCTCTCGGCCATGATCGCAAGACCGTACCGCCCGTCGGGGCGCTGGTCAGCCATCCCCTGACCGTCATCCGACACTTCAATTTGCGCGTACGGGGGGTCCACCTCGCAGGTGACCCAGAGATTCGAGGCTCCAGCGTGCTTGCGCGCGTTGGTCACCGCCTCCTGCGCGATGCGCAGCAACTCGGCCTCGGTGGCCGCCGGCAGCCGTGCGGTGGACTCGTCCAACGACAGGTGCACCCGCAGCCCGCCGGACGCGCCCACGGTCCGCGCGTACTCGGCGATCGCCGCGGCCAGCCCGCCCTGCCGGTCCACCTCGCTGCGCAGCTCGAAGAGGCTCAGCCGCAGCTCCTGAATCACCCGGGTCACCTCGCCGCGCAGCGTACGCAGCGCCTCGGCGGTCTCGTCGGCGTCGTCGAAGACGGTGGCCAGGGCGTTGTCGATGCCGTAGCCGACCATCACCAGCTCCTGCGCCACCCCGTCGTGGATCTCCCGGGCCAGCCGCTGCCGTTCCTCGTTGGTGGCCAGCGAGCGGACCTCATCGAAGAGCAGCGCCGCCTCCAGCCGCAGCGCGGCCGGCCGGGTCAGCGCGGTCACCCGGGACACCACGGGCGGCGGGTACGCGTGTGCGGCGTCCGCCTCCAGCACCACCAGCCCCACCGTGCGCACACCGGCGACCAGCGGGACGATCAGCGCGGAGACGTCGCCGCCGCGGTGTGAGCGGGACTGTGAGCGGGCAGCGGTCTGCGCCTGCTGGCTGGCCCAGGCGTCGGCGATCGCCGAGTCCGCGTCCAGCGTCGTCTCCCAGTCCACCCGGTCCACCCCGGCCTGGGCGAGCACCACGAGCCGGCCGCCGCCGCTGGCCGACAGCACCGCCGCCCGGTCGGCTCGCGCCACCGTACGCAGCTCGTCCAGCAGGTGCTCGGAGATGCCGCCCGGGTCCAGGGTCGCCCCGGGCAGTTGGCGGGCTACCGTGCGCAGCTGGGTCAGCAGCCGGGTCGCCTCGGCGTACGGCTGGGGCTTGCCCTCACCGCGTACCGCCATCACCCGGTGCAGGGTGCTGGCGGCGTAGAGCCCCAGCGCGGCCAGGATCAGCCACTGCGCGCAGACGGCCAGGTAGCCCGGCTGGCCGAGCTGACGCCCTCCGCCGACCTCGGTCAGCGCGCCGCTGACCAGGAGGGTTGCGGCGGTGACCGCGAGCAGGGCGGCGCCCTCCCGGAACCGGCGGCGCAGCGCGGTGACGGTCACCGGCACCGCCAGGTAGGGCAGCATCGCCGAGGCGCCGAGCCCGTCCACCGTCCCGCCGATCGACGCGACCGTGGCCACCTGGCTCGCGGCCAGCCCCAGCACGACCACCTCGGCCACCCTGCTGAGCGGGCCGATCAGCCGGTGCTGGGGGGCCAGCGACGCGGGCAGCCCGGCGACCGCCAGCAGCGCGATCCACCACAGCTGGCTGACGTCGTGGGTGGCGAACAGGGTCAGGACGGCGACCAGCGCCAGCATCACCAGGCGGGCGGCCGCGGCGAGGGGATGCGGGTGCGGTGCGACGGATGTGGATACGGGCACGTGACGGATGGTAGTCAGCCCCGGTAGATATCGGCGATCTCCGCCGCGTACGTCTTGTGGACGACCTGGCGCTTGACCTTGAGCGACGGGGTCAACTCGCCGGTGGCCTCGGTGAAGTCACGGGGCAGGACGCGGAACACCTTGATCGCCTCAGCCTTGGAGACGGCCTGGTTCGCGGTGTCGATCGCGGACTGGATCTCCGCGCGCAGGCCCTCGTGCCCGCGCAGCTCCTCGACCCGGGTGTCGGCGGGCAACTCGGCGCTCTCCAGCCACTTCGGCAGCGCCTCCTCGTCGACGGTGACCAGCGCCGCGATGAACGGCTGCCGGTCGCCGACGACGACGCACTGGCTGATCAACGGGTGTGCCCGGACCAGGTCCTCCAGCACCGCCGGGGCGACGTTCTTGCCGGCGGCGGTGACGATCAGCTCCTTCTTCCGGCCGGTGATGCTGAGGTAGCCGTCGTTGTCGAGCTGGCCCAGGTCGCCGGTGCGGAACCAGCCGTCGGCGCTGAGGACCTCGGCGGTCGCCGACTCGTTGTGCCAGTAGCCCTGGAAGATCAGGTCGCCGGAGAGCAGGATCTCGCCGTCGTCGTCGATCCGCACGGTCACGCCGGGCAGCGGGCGGCCGACGGTGCCGATCCGGGTGCCGGTGGGCAGGTTCGCCGCGGCGGCGGGTGAGGTCTCGGTCAGGCCGTAGCCCTCCAGGATCGTCACCCCGATGCCGCGGAAGAAGTGACCGAGCCGGGCGCCGAGCGGTGCACCGCCGGAGATGGCGTCCCGGCACCGGCCGCCGAGCGCGGCGCGCAGCTTGCGGTAGACCAGCCGGTCGAAGAGGGCGTGCTGCGCGCGGAGCGCCAGGCTGGGCCCCCGCGAGGTCTCCAGCGACTCGCTGTACGCGATGGCGACCTGCTCGGCGCGGGCGAAGATGGCGCCCTTGCCGTCGGCCTCGGCCTTCTGCTTCGCCGCGTTGTAGACCTTCTCGAACACCCGGGGTACGGAGAGCACGAAGGTCGGTTTGAACCCCTGCAGCTCGGCGACCAGGTTCTTGGTGTCCGCGCAATGGCCCATGGTGGCCCGGGCCTGCACCACGCCGATCTGGATCAGCCGGGCGAAGGCGTGCGCCAGCGGCAGGAAGAGCAGGGTGGCCGCGCCGGCGTTGAACAGGTTCGGCAGCACCGGCACCGCGTTGGCGATGTCGGCGTACATGTTGCGGTGGGTCAGCATGCAGCCCTTGGGCCGGCCGGTGGTGCCACTGGTGTAGATGATGGTGGCCAGGTCGCCGGAGCGGACCGCCTCGCGTCGCCGGTCCACCTCGGTCAGCTCGACCGCGGCACCGGTGGTGACCAGCTCATCGACCGCGCCGAGGTCGAACTGCCAGACCTGGTTCAGCTCGGGCAGCCGGTCCCGGACGCCGGCCACCAGGGCGGCGTGGTCGGCGGTCTCCACCACCGCGGCGACCGCGCCGGAGTCGGAGAGGATCCAGGCGGCCTGCTCGGCGCTGGAGGTCTCGTAGATCGGCACGGTGACCGCGCCGGCCGCCCAGATCGCGTAGTCCAGCAGCGTCCACTCGTAGCGGGTCCGGCTCATCAGGGCGACCCGCTCGCCCGGCTGGATCCCGGCGGCGATCAGGCCGCAGGCCACTGCGACCACCTCGTCACGGAACTGAAGGCAGGTCACGTCGGACCAGCTGGTGCCGGTGCCGTCGGCGGCCGGGGTGGCGCGGGCAAACTGGACGGCGTCCGGCGCGACCTCGGCGTTTTTCCAGACCGGATCGGTGAGGTTGGCCGCGTCGCCGACGGTGACGATCGGCGGAACGGAGAACTCGCGCACCTGCACTCCCTCGTGCTCACACTGGCCGGACCGGCCGCCACCGTGGGCGTCGGCTTTGTCGAAACCTACCCGGCCGCCGGGGCGGGTGTAGTAGGCAGGCCGCCCAGTACGGTCGTGGCGCGGTGGTCCGGCGCGCGCCGGGGGCGGCGCGGCGCGTGCGCGATGCCCGCCGGGTAGCCTCCCCCCATGGCGGACTCCTCCACCCAGTCGATCATCATCGGCGCCGCACCGGACCGGGTGGCGGCGGTCATCTGCGACTTCGCCCGCTACCCGGAGTGGACCGAGGCGGTGCGCCACGCTGAGGTCATCGAGGAGTACGAGGACGGCTACGCCAGCCAGGTGCGCTTCACCATCGACGCTAGCGTGATGGCCGACGAGTACGTGCTCGCCTACGAATACGCCGAGGACCTGTCCCGGATCGAGTGGCACCTGGTCGCCCCCTCGAAGATGCAGAAGAGCCAGCGCGGTTCGTACGACCTGGTGGGTAACGCGGACGGCGGCACCACGGTGACCTACACCCTGGAGGTCGAGCTGTCCGTGGGAATGCTCGGTATGTTTCGGCGCAAAGCCGAGAAGATGATCATGGACACCGCGTTGAAGCAGCTCAAGCGCCGGGTAGAAGCACCCGGTGCGGCGCACTGACGCGTCCGGCGGCACGGTAGAGGAGCCGACCATGGGCGGAACGGATCCGGGTTCGGCCCGGGAAGAGGCGGAGCGGCTGGTCGCCACCCTGCTCGCGGGGGCGCGGCTGGCCTCGGCCGGGTCGGCGGGCGGCGCGTGGGGCCCGCTGGGCGGGCTGGTGGCCGGTGTCCTCGGTCACAGTGCCGCCCCGGACGGTCGGTCCGGTGCCGGCGGCGGTTTCGCCACCGGCACGGCTGAATGCTGCATCTGCCCGGTCTGTCGGGGCATCGCCGCATTGCGTGACCCGAGTCCGGAATTCGCCGAACGGCTGGCCACCGGCGCCGGTGACCTCGCGGCGGGCGTCGCCAGTCTGCTGCGCGCGTTCGCCCCGGCCGAGCCGCCCGCCGCCAGCTCACCGGAGCCACCCGCCCCATCCCGGCCGGCGTCCGACCCGACCGCCGGCCCGAGCACCGGCACCGAGGTCCCGGAGCCCGCCCCGGCAGACCGTTCCGCCGGAGCCGACGACGATCACGTGTGGCGCGATGCCACCCGCACCGGGCATGATTCTCAGCCGGCGCCGGAGCGGGATGTCTGGTCGGCCGCCACCCGGACGGCGGACCCATCCGCCCCGGCCGCCGCACCACCCGTCGACGAGGCCGGGCCGGTGTCCGCACCGGCACCGACCAATCGACCCGTGGTGCCCGCCTCGCGGGTGCCCGACGACACCGACGCGCACGAGCCGGGCGACCGCGCCTGAGCGCGGGAACCTACGACCCGGACCGGCGTGCCGTCGGTGCGCGGGCCGGACAGCACAGCAGAGGGGAGCGGCAGCGGTGACGCTGACCATCGGAGTCGACGTCGGTGGCACGAAGGTGGCCGGCGGTGTCGTGGACGACACCGGCGAGGTCCTCGTGCAGACCCGACGGGACACTCCTGCCGATGACGTCGGCAAGACCCGTGACGTCATCATCGAGCTGGTCGGCGAGCTGGCTGCCGGGCGGACGATCGAGGCGGTCGGCATCGGCGCGGCCGGCTGGATCGACGCCACCCGCTCGACGGTGCTCTTCGCCCCCAACCTGGCCTGGCGGGACGAGCCGCTGCGCGAGTACGTCAGCGCGGCGGTCGGCCTGCCGGTGATCGTGGAGAACGACGCCAACGTGGCCGCCTGGGCCGAGTTCCGTTACGGCGCTGCCCGGGCCGCCGACGACTCGATGATCATGTTCACCATCGGCACCGGCGTCGGTGGCGGCATCGTGCTCGGCGGCGAGCTGATGCGCGGCGCGCACGGCGTCGCCGCGGAGCTGGGCCACATGCTGGCCGTGCCGGACGGACACCAGTGCGGCTGCGGTCGGCTGGGCTGCATCGAGCAATATGCCAGCGGCAGCGCTCTCGTCCGCTTCGCCCGGGCCGGCGCCCGGCAGGAACCGCACCGGGCCACCGCGCTGCTGGAGCTGGCCGGCGGGGAGGCCGAGGCGATCACCGGCCCGATGGTGACCACCGCCGCGCAGGGCGGTGACCCGGTCTCCGCCGAGGCGTTCGCGCAGATCGGCCGGTGGCTGGGCACCAGCCTCGCCGACATGGCACAGATCCTCGACCCGCAGACCCTGGTGGTCGGGGGTGGCGTGATCGACGCCGGTGACCTGCTGCTCGGCCCGACGCGCCGCTCGTACCTCGACGCGCTCTCCCAGCGGGGACGGCTGCCGGTGGCCGACGTGCTGCCGGCTGAGTTGGGCAACAGCGCCGGGGTGATCGGCGCCGCCGACCTGGCCCGACGGATCTGAGGCGGGCCGGGATGGGCCAGGGTGCCGGCGTACCGCTGCGCGTGGTGTCGTACAACATCCACAGCCAGCGCGACGACACCGCCGCGCTGGCGGCGGTGGTCCGGGCCGCGACGCCGGACGTGGTGATCGTGCAGGAAGGGCCGCGCCGGTTCCGGTGGCGGCAGAAGTCCGCCACGCTGGCCGAGTCCTTCGGCCTGGTGGTGGCCGCCGGCGGGCTGCCCGCGCTGGGCAACCTGGTGCTGACGAGCCTGCGGGTCCAGGTGCGGGCCACCCGCTGCCAGCGCTTCCCGCTCACCCCCGGCCGGCACCTGCGCGGCGCCGCGTACGCCGACTGCCGGGTCGGCGACGCCCGGTTCACCCTCGCCGGTTCGCACCTGTCCACCGACCCGGCCGAGCGTCCCGGGCAGGCCGCCGAGTTCAAGCGTGGGCTGGACGCGGCGAGCGGCCCGGTGGTGGCCGGAGCCGACCTCAACGAGGGCCCGGACGGGCCGGCCTGGGCCACCGTGGCGAGCGGGCTGACCGACGCCGCGGTGGCGGCCGACCAGGCGGACCGGCTCACCTACTCCTGCGCCGACCCGCGCCGCCGCATCGACGCGCTCTTCGTCGACCCGCGGATCACCGTGGTCGACTACGACGTGGTGGACACCCCCCAGACCCGGCGGGCCAGCGACCACTTCCCGGTCCTGGTCGACCTGCTGTTGCCCACCACCGACTGACCCCGCACCGGCCCGACCCGTCGATCCGGCCCGCGCCGGGGCTGGACATCCGGCTCCGTTGTGGAGAGGATTTCGCGGCGACCGGCACGTGTGCCGCACAAAAGGAGATGTCCCGGTGTCCACCTCCACCGACCATGGCCGGCCCGACCCGGAGGCGACCCCGTCCGCGCTGAGCCGCGACGATCGCCCGGTCTCCGACCGGGGCGACACGGTCTGCGTCATCGGCGCCGGGGCCAGCGGCCTGACCGCCATCAAGAATCTGCGCGAGCACGGGTTCGGCGTGGACTGCTACGAGCGGGAGACCGGCATCGGCGGCGCCTGGAACTGGCGGCACGACCGCAGCCCGGTGTACGCCAGCACCCACCTGCTGTCGTCGAAGCCGTTCACCCAGTTCCCCGACTTCCCGATGCCGGACTCCTGGCCGGACTACCCGCACCACAGTGAGCTGCTCTCGTACTTCGAGCGGTACGCCGACCACTTCGACCTGCGCTCGCACATCTGGTTCGGCACCGAGGTGATCCGGGTCGAGCCGGCTGCGGGGGACCGCTGGAACGTGACCACCCGCTCCACCGGCGGGTACGGGCCGGAGCGCACCTCCCAGTACGCCGCCGTGGTGATCGCCAACGGCCACAACTGGTCACCCAAGCTGCCCCGCTACGAGGGGCTGGAGCAGTTCCGGGGCGAGATCATGCACGCCTCGTCCTACAAGGACCCGGCGCAGCTGCGCGGCAAGCGGGTGCTGGTGGTCGGCGCCGGCAACACCGGCTGCGACATCGCCGTCGAGGCCGCCCAGCAGGCGTCGCGCTGCTGGCACTCCACCCGGCGCGGCTACTGGTACGCGCCGAAG
Organism: Micromonospora sp. NPDC000668; assembly: GCF_042897975.1. Classification (NCBI taxonomy): domain Bacteria; kingdom Bacillati; phylum Actinomycetota; class Actinomycetes; order Micromonosporales; family Micromonosporaceae; genus Micromonospora; species Micromonospora sp. NPDC000668. The sequence goes on along the minus strand of NZ_JBIAYP010000001.1, from coordinate 1,604,709 downwards.
TACGTGCTCGGCCGCCCCGCCGACCAGGTCAACGACACCCTGCTGGCGCTGCGGGTGCCGCTGCGGGTGCGCCAGTGGCTCTACCACTGGACGCTGCGGCTGACCGTCGGCGACCTGACCCGCTTCGGCCTGCCCAAGCCCGACCACCGGGTGTACGAGACGCACCCGATCGCAAACAGCCAGCTCGTCTACTACGTGGGCCACGGCGCGATCGGCCCGGTGCCCGACGTCGCCCGGTTCCACCCGTACGCCGTGGAGCTGGCCGACGGCCGTGAGATCGACCCTGAGCTGGTCATCTTCGCCACCGGCTACCTGCCGCGCTTCGAGTTCCTCGACGCGTCGGTGTTCGGCGACAGCGCCGGCGCCGGCCGGCCGACGCTGTGGCTCAACGCGTTCACCCCCGGGCATCCGACGCTGGCGGTGGCTGGCCTGGTCCAACCGGACTCCGGGATGTTCACCCTGTCGCACTGGCAGACGGTGCTCTTCGCCCGGCTGCTCCAGGCCCGCCGGGACCGCCCGGAGCGGGCCGCGGCGTTCGCGCAGCGGGTTCGCGACCGGGCCGGGGAGCGCTACTCCGGCCAGGTCAAGGAGAGCAGCCGGCACTGGTTCGAGGTTGGTCACGCCGACTACCTGCGCGCCGTCGAGCGCGCCCTCCACGACCTGGAGGGCAAGTGAGCGCGAGGAGTGAGCTTGCGAGCCCCGCAGTCGCGAACGAAAGGTCGGCCCGATGAGTGAGCTGCGGATCATGCGGGGCCGGGAGTGGTCCCGTCCGGTTCGGCCGGCCCGGCGCGAGGTGCTCAGCGCGACTCCCGAGCTGGAGGAGGGGCGCCCGCCGCTGCTCTTCGTCCCCGGGTTCGGGCACGGCGCGTGGGCGTTCGCCGAGCACTGGCTGGGGCACGCGGCGTCGCGGGGGTTCCCGGCGTACGCGATGAGCCTGCGCGGGCACGGCGGCAGCGAGCCGGCGCCGGAGGCGACGCTGCGCGCGTACGCCCATGATGTGGTCCAGGTTGCCGCGGGCCTGCCGCGCCAGGCGGTGCTGGTGGGGCACGGCGCCGGGGCGCTGGTGGTGGCGCACGCGCTGGCCCGCTACCCGGCGCGGGGCGCGGTGCTGGTGGCGCCGGTCTTCGGCGGCTGGGGAGTGCTGGGCGCTGCACTGCGCCGCAATCCGGCCGGCACGCTGCCGGCGGTGTTCGGCGGCCCGTTGCGGCTCAGCCGCGGCCAGCTGTTCAGCCGCGAGCTCCCCGACGAGGAGGCCCGGCGGCACGTCGCCCGGCTCGGTCGGGCCGGGCGGCGGGCACAGTGGGCGCTGCTGGGTGCGCCGGACGCCGAGCCGGCCGTGGGGGCGCCGCCGGTGCTGGTGCTGGGCAGCCCGGATGACCGGGTGGTGCCGACGTCGGCGTTGACCGGGGTGGCAAGGCACTACGGGTCGGCCCCGTTGCTCTTCCCGGGGATGGGGCATGACCTGATGCTGGACGCGCGCTGGGCGGAGCCGATCGACGCGATCCTGGACTGGTTGGAGAAGGAGCCCGCGGCGCACTGAGCGACCTGACCGGCTGGGCCGGCGCGCGCCGGTCAGCCGCCGGCGCGGTGCGTGGCCGGGGTGGCCCGGCTCGCCGGCAGCGGCACCCGGGCGGCCTCGTCCGGGTTGCCGTCGGTGCTGGTCAGGCGGCCGGCCACGGCACCTTTCTCGTCCAGCGCGCTGAGGTAGGAGCGGGCCCAGGCCCGGATGTCGTGCTGGTGCAGGTAGGCGCGCATGGCACGTATCCGTTCCGTGACGTCGGCCGGGCTGGCCCGCAGTGCCGCGCACAACCCCTGCTTGAGCCCCTCCAGGTCGTGTGGGTTGACCAGGTACGCCTGGGGCAGCTCGGCGGCGGTGCCGGCGAACTCGCTGAGCAGCAGCGCGCCGGAGTCGTCCACCCGGGCGGCGACGTACTCCTTGGCGACCAGGTTCATCCCGTCGCGCAGCGGGGTCACCGCCATCACGTCGGCGACCCGGTAGAGCGCGGCCAGCTCGGCCCGGTCGAAGGGCTGGGTGAGGTAGTGGATGGCCGGCTCGCCGACCCGGCCGAACTCGCCGTTGATCCGGCCCACCTCGCGCTCGATCCGTTCGCGCAGGATCTGGTACTGGCCGACGCGTTCCCGGCTCGGCATGGCGACCTGCACCAGCACCGTGTCGCGGACCTTGACGTCGCCGCTGGCGAGCAGCTCGCTGTATGCCTTGAGTCGCTGCTCGATGCCCTTGGTGTAGTCCATCCGGTCCACGCTGAGGATGACCTGCCGGGGGTCGCCGAGGTCCTGGCGCAGCCGGCGGGCACGGGCGGCCACGTCGGGACGGGCGGCGAGCGCGGCCATCTCGGCGGTGTCGATGGAGACCGGGAACGCGCCGATGCGCACCACCCGGTCGTCGACTCCGATCCGCCGGTCGGTGGCCGGCAGCTCCAGCACCTTCGTGACCAGCTGGGCGAAGTTGTGGGCCGCCTGGGCGCGCTGGAAGCCGACCAGGTCGGCGCCGAGCATGCCGCGCAGCAGCTCGGCCCGGCGGGGCAGCTGCATGAACAACTCCGGCGGCGGGAACGGCACGTGTAGGAAGAACCCGATGCGCAGGTCCGGTCGGAGCGTGCGGAGTGCGTCGGGGACCAGTTGCAGGTGGTAGTCCTGCACCCAGACCACCGCGCCCTGCTCGGCCACCTCGGCGGTGGCCTCGGCGAAGCGCTGGTTGACCCGCTGGTACGCCTCCCACCAGCGGCGGTGGTGCTGTGGCTGCTCGACGGCGTCGTGGTAGAGCGGCCAGAGGGTGGCGTTGGCGAACCCCTCGTAGTGGTCGCGCAGGTCCTCGTGGCTGAGCGCGACGCTGTGCATCCGGACGCCGTCCACGTCCGGTAGTGCGGGGGCCGGCCCGGTGCCGCCGGCCCAGCCGACCCACGTCGCCGGTGTGTGCCGTAGCAGGGGGTGCAGCGCGCTGACCAGCCCTCCCGGGCTGCGCCGCCATTCGCAGGCCCCGTCGGGCGCCACGCTGTCGTCGATGGGGAGGCGGTTGGCCACCACCACGAGGGAACTCTGTCGCATCTCGGGCATTCCGATCAGCAGAGGGCTGACCGCCGCGAGCAAGGAAAAACCGGTCAGTCAGCGGGGGAAGTGACGTACAGCGGTATTCCTACTGACAGTAAGTTACACCACTGTTACGCCCGGGGCGGGGCGTCGTCGTCCCGGGATGCGGTCGGCGGTGGCCCGCCGGAGTCAGACGACCGCGCCGTTGTCCGGGTCGTCGTCGTCCTCGTCACCGGGGCGCAGCCGCCAGATCAGGGTGACGAAACCGGCCAGGATGCCGGTGAACCCGAACAGCGTGACCGCCGAGCGGTCCACCGGGAGCAGCGACGGGAAGAGGAAGAGCACGAACCCGACGACCACCGCGAGCACGCCGACCACCGCGTACTTGGAGAACCGGGGCAGCGGCGGTGGCGGGGGCGGGTGGTAACCCTCGTCCTCGTCCTCGTCGTCGGGCAGGTCGGCACCGAAGGTGTCCAGCCCGTCCAGCAGCGACGGCTCGTCCGGGCGGGTGCCACGCCCGATCGAGATCCCGGAGATGTCGGTGGCCGACGGCAGCCGGCGGACGTCGGTGGCGGTCGGGCCGGCCTCGTCGGTGCCGGAACGGGCCAGCGGACCGGCGGCGGGCTCGTCCCGCTCCTCCACGTCCTCCGCGGCTGGCCACGGGCGCTCGCCGACCGTGGCGGTGCTGTGGAAGCCGGCCACGATCCGGGTCCACTCGGCGTCGATGTCCGGCTCGTCGCGGGCCGGCGGCTGCTCGGGGGCGGTCTCGTCGGAGAGCTGGGTGAGGTAGTCGCGTGCGGTGGTCAGGTGCGAGCGGTCGACGTAGAGCCGGTCGACCGGGCGGGCCGGCACGGTGGTGGTGCGGGTGACCGGGTTGAGGTCGGCGGAGGGTTGCAGGTAGGCGGCGATCCCACCGGCGGCCAGCACGTCGAGCAGGTGCTCACCGACGCGCGGATCGACGTCGCCCACGACGGCGTACTCACTCGCGTCGAGCCCGTTGTCCCGCCGTCCCCGGCGGGCCCCACCCGCTGACACCCGGACATCCTCCTCAACGCGCCTTCGGCGCGGCCGCCCCAGCCCCCTCGACGTCCGTCCGCACGCCGTGCTCTGAATCGTGACACGTCAGGGGCCGGTTCCGGGAGTGCGTTGTGTCGCGTCTTCCAAAGTCAGAGCCGGTGCCGCAGGTCGCGGCAGGGATCCTTTGTCCGTTCTTGCGCGACAAGTGCTATCTCGATGATCGTTGGCGCCTGGGTAACTCGACGCGCCGATCGCTGCCCTGCTGAACTGCCAGCGATCGGGGCGTCTGCACGAACACTGGCGGGGCGCACGTGGCTGCCGCGACCTCTCGCCAGGTCTGACCGATCGTGCTCGCCACCCTGCTGACCGCGGCCAACGCGCTGTGGTGGTGAGGACCCGGCCCGGTCCGGTGCGTCAGCCCCGACCTTCGTCCGTTGTGGTCAGGGCCCGCGCTTCGTAGGCTCGTCGGCGACGGCGGCGTTCCCGGGCTTGGCGCTGTCGCGGGCACATCACGGGAAAGGACGCCGGTGCTCTACTGGCTACTGAAGTACGTCATCCTCGGTCCGCTGCTCAAGCTGATCTTCCGCCCGCAGGTGGAGGGCCTGCACAACGTGCCGGCGACCGGTCCGGTGATCCTGGCCAGCAACCACCTCTCCTTTTCCGACTCGATCTTCACGCCGCTGATCACCGCCCGGAAGGTCACCTTCGTGGCCAAGGCCGAGTACTTCACCGGCAAGGGGATCAAGGGCTGGCTGACCAAGATGTTCTTCGTCGGCACCGGCACCATCCCGGTCGACCGTTCCGGCGGCCGGGCCGCCCGCGCCGCGCTGGACACCCAGTTGCAGGTGCTGCGGGCCGGGGGAGTGGCCGGCATCTACCCGGAGGGGACCCGCTCCCCGGACGGGCGGCTCTACCGGGGCAAGACCGGCGTGGCCCGGCTCGCGCTGGAGAGCGGCGCGGTGGTGGTGCCGGTGGTGATGCTCAACGCCGACGAGATCCAGCCGCCGGGCAAGCTCATCCCCAAGGTCGCCCGGGTGAAGATCCGCTTCGGTGCCCCGCTGGACTTCTCCCGCTACGCCGGTCTGTCCGGTGACCGGTTCGTCGAGCGCGCGGTCACCGACGAGATCATGTACGAGCTGATGGAGCTCTCCGGCCGGGAGTACGTCGACATCTACGCGCAGAAGCTCAAGCAGCCCGTCCCCGTGCCGGCTGCCGCCTGACCCGGCCTCAGCAGGCCACCGCGGGCCCGGTCGGGCTGATCGGCCGGCCGGCGAGCGCGAGCAGCCCGGGGGCGTCGTTGCGCAGCGCGAAGGTGCGTACCTCGGCGCGCGGCACCCGGGCGGCCGCCGGGTCGCCGGCCCGGGTCAGCTCCGCCGCCGCGAACGCCAGCGCCAGCACCCGGTCGCTGGCGTCCGGGATCCGGCCGTAGGTCTCGGCGGCGGCCAGGTGCAGCTCGGCCGAGCGCCGGTGATCGCCGTCGGCCGCGGCCAGGGCGGCCGTCACGGTCCGCAGCGCCGCCTCCGACCACGGGGTACGGTGTCCGACCCGGTCCAGCATCGCCCGGACCCGCACCGCGGCGGTCCGGCCGGCCAGGGCGGCGGCGTACGCGGCAGCGGCGATCCACTCCCCGCTGGCCAGCGCCGGCACCGCCGACCAGGACCGGTCCAACTCCTCGATCAGCTCCGCCGCCTCGTCGGCGCGGTCCTGCAGCGCCCGGCACAGCGCCGCCATGCCCAGCATCGTCCAGTGCAGGCGGTGGAACCCACTGCGCCGTGCGGTGTCCAGGGCGGCGGCCACGTCGTCCGGGTCCTCGTCGTCGCGCAGCACCAGCAGGCAGCAGCGCAGCCCCCGTACCTGCATGTCCCAGCTGCCGGTCGGAGTGTCCACGAATGCCTCCGCCGCGGCGAGCAGCCGGCCGAAGTCGCCGTCGAACCAGGCGAGCATCGCCTCCGCCGAGTAGCTGGTGGTCAGGGTCTGGCCGCTGGCGGTGCGGGCCGGCGCGGCCGAGAGCAGGGCGTTGGAGCGCAGCCAGTCGCCCTCCTCCCTGATCGCCCAGGCGAGGTTCTGGGTGGCCCGGGGCAGCGCGAGCAGCTGGTTGGCGCGGCTGAACTCGACGATCGCGTGCAACTCGTCCAGGCCCACCCGGTCGCCGGACTGGTAGCGGGCGGTGGCCGCGGTGATCCGGGCGTTGGTGCGGGTCTCGGTCAGGCCCAGCCGCTCGGCGATCTCGGCCGCGGTGTCCGCCGCCGCCACGGCCGGGTCCCGCTCGTAGTTGAGCATGTGCAACCGGGCCAGCTCGGCGTACGCGTCGGCCTTCTGCGGGGTGTCCGGCAGCGGCTCGAACAGCTGTACCGCGCGGTCCAGGCAGGCCAGCGCGTCGCTCCGGTCGGCGCGTAGCCAGGCGGCCTGGCCGAGCAGCGTCCACGCTCGGGCGGCGCACGCGTCGTCGCCGTGCGCCAGCAGCCGGTCGGCGAGCGCGTGCACCTGCTCCGGCCCACCGCCGGAGAGGAACCCGTTGCCGTCCCGGTAGAACGAGATCTCGGTGCTCAGCAGCTCCAGCTGGAGCCGGCCCAGCGGGTCACTGTCGTCGGCCAGGCCCAGCGCCCGGCCCGCGTGGCTGGCCGCCGCGTCCAACCCGTGCAGCGCGTACGCCCGGCGGGCCGCCCGGTGCAGCGCCTGCCGCGCCGGCCCGGCGTACCGGCGGACCTGCATGCCGAGCGAGCGGGCGATCTCGTGGGCCGCCCAGCGGTGGTGGGCGAGCACCTCGGCCAGATCGGTGTCGCGGCTGTGCGACAGCGCGTCGAGCCAGTCCGCGGCCCGTTCGTGCCGGGCCACCCGCTCGGTGCGCGGCAGCCGCTGGTAGCAGACGTCGCGCACCAGCACGTGCCGGAACCGGAACTCCGCCTGCCCGGCCATCGTCGACGCCGCCTGCTCGTGCACGAAGTCGCGCTGCTCCAGCCGGCGCAGCGAGCGTTCGACCGACTCGACCGGCTGCCCCAGCGCGGCGGCCACCGCGCCAGGCCAGAACTGCACCCCGACCACCGAGGCGGCCAGCAGCACGGCGCGGTCCTTGGCGTCCAGCAGGTCCACCCGGTTGGCGATCACCGCGTGCACGCTCTCCGGCATGGTCAGTTCGAGCTGCTTGTCCAGCGACCAGCCCCGTCCGGACTGGCGCAGCGCGCCCTGCTCGATCAGCATCCGGACGTACTCGTGGGCGTAGAGCGGGTTGCCGCCGGCCACCTCGATGAGCGGGCTCAGCATGTCGGCGGAGAACGCCGCCTGGCCGAACATGTGCGCGTACAGCGCGGCGATGCCGGTGTCGCGCAGCGGCGGCAGGGTGATGGTCACCGAGCCGGTGATGGTGCCGGCCCAGCTCGGGTCCCGGTCGACCAGCTCCGGCCGGGCGGTGCAGAGCAACAGCAGCGGCACCTCGCGGGCCGCCGCGCCGAGCAGCTCCACGAAGCGCAGCATCGCGTCGTCGGCCCAGTGCAGGTCCTCGAAGACCAGCACGGTGGGGCGGCGGGCGGCCAACGCCAGCAGGAAGCGCCGCCACGCCGACTCCGCCTCCTCGGCCGGCAACGGTGTGCCGGGCAGCCCGACCAGCGGTCGCAGCGCGTCCACCACCCGGCCCCGTTCGCCCGGGCCGATCAGCTCGCCGACCGCCGCGGTCAGCCGCTGTGCCGCGCTGCTGGCCGGGTCGGTGTCCAGGATGCCGGCCTCGGACTTCACGATGTCGGCCAGCGCGGCGAACGTGACGTTCTCCCCGAACGGCGGGCAGCGCCCCGTCCGCCAGGTCAGCGGCTCGTCGACCAGCCGACCGGTGTGCCGGTAGAGCTCCCGCAGCAGCCGGCTCTTGCCGATGCCGGCCCGGCCGAAGATGGTCACCACCTGCGGCAGTCTGTCGCGCAGTGACCGGTGCAGGGCGTTGACCAGCATGCCCAGCTCGTGTTCCCGGTCGACCAGCGGCGTGGTGTCCGGCTCCCGGTCGGTGGGCTGGCGGCGCAGCGGGGACAGGGCGAGCCACACCTCGGTCGGCGACGAACGCCCGCGCAGCGTGACCGGGGGCTGCTCCTCGTAGCGGATCGCGTCCTTGGTCAGCGCGTGCGTGCTGCCGCAGACCAGCACCCCGCCCGGCGGCGCGACCGACTGCATCCGGGAGGCCGTGTTGACCACGTCGCCGGCCACGATCGCCTGCCCGCCGTCGCGGGCGGCGGCCACGTCGACCAGCGCCTCGCCGGTGGCCACCCCGACCCGGAACCGCAGCTCCGTGCTGCCGGTGGGGGCGAACCGGGTGAGCACCCGTTGCAGCTCCAGCCCAGCCCGTACGCAGCGCAACGCGTCGGTCTCGGTGGCGATCGGGGCGCCGAAGAGCGCCATCACCGCGTCGCCGATGTACTTCTCCACCACCCCGCCGTACTGGCCGACGACCCGGCGGGCGGCGGAGAAGAACCCGGTCTGCATGCCGCGGACCTGCTCCGGGTCGGCCCGTTCGACGTACGGGGTGAAGTCGATCAGGTCGACGAAGAGCACGCTCACCCGGCGGCGGTCCTCCTGCGGGGTGACCGCGGCCGGTCGGTCCGCGCCCGGCCTGGGCGACCCGCACGAGGTGCAGAAGGTGACGTCCGAGGCGAGCGGACGCAGACAGTGCGGGCAGACGGCGCCCAGTTCGGCACCGCAGCCACCGCAGAAGCGGTCGCCGTCGGCGGCCGTGCGTCCACAGCGCCCACACTGCGCGGCGATGACATCCTCCACTGACGAACAGGCGGACGCGCACCGCGTCCCGTCAGTGGAAGTATCACCGCCGACGCGGCTGTCGGGTACCGGCCTGTTGGCTTGTGGACAGTCCACCCGGGCATTCACGGACTAGATTCAGGCAGCCACATGTCGTTCAGCGAGCACAGGGGGACAGGTCAATGGTGTACGTCAAGTTGGAGAGCGACTGGACCGACGGCAACGGGGTCAGCCACTCCGCGGGTGAGTCGGTGGACGTCGACGCCGCCACCCTCGCCACCCTGCAGGCCGAGGGCATCGTCATCGAGCAGTCCCACGGGGCGGGCGGCGACGGCAAGGGCCCGGACAAGTGGGCCGGTCCCGGCAGCTCCGGGGTCTGACTCAGCGCTGGTGAAGCGACGACGCGGCCGGGTCACCCACGGGTGACCCGGCCGCATCGTGTCCGTTTCGGTGCGTCGCCCGTCGGGCGGGATCAGCGATCGTTCATGCCGGCGCGTCGACGCAGCGCGGCCACGTCGGTCACCACGATCCGGCGCCCCTCGGTGCGCAGCCAACCACGACTGGCGAACGACCCGATCGCCTGGTTGACGCTCTGCCGGGAGCCGCCGGCCATCTCGGCCAGCTGGCTCTGGTTGAGCTCGATGGTGATCATCGGCGCCTGGCTCTCGCCGGCCAGCCGGACCAGCGTCTTGGCCACCCGACCGGGCAGGTCGAGGAAGACGTGGTCGGCGTTCTGCTCGGTGAGCCGGCGGATCAGCCCGCCCAGCGAGCGCATCACCGCGTCCAGGATGCGCGGGTTGGAGTGCACCAGTTCCATGAACGCCCCCCGGGACAGCGCGAGCGCCGCGCAGTCCTCAATGGCCTCGGCCGAGGCCGACCGGGTGGAGGCGTCGAGCAGGGAGACCTCGCCGAGCACGTCCGGTGGACGGATCACCGACAGCACGGCCCGCTCGCCGGTGGGTGCGGTGCGGAAGACGGCCACCGCGCCCCGGCGGAGCACGATCAACGACTCGCCCGGGTCGTTCTCCACGAAGAGCAACTGACCCTTGCGGTAGGTGCGCGGGACGGCGGCGGCGATGACCCGCTGCCGCACCTCGGGCTCCAGCCCGGCGAACATCTCGACACCCGTGAGCGCGTCACCCGGCTCCGGCAGGCGAACCTCCACGGGCCAACCCCTCCCCGGTAAAGGACCACAACTCGCTCACCGGGCGAACCTGATGGCCCCGACAAGGTGAACTGACACCGGTTCGGCGTCCGGTAGCGGTACACATCAGATCATGACGGTCCGGTCGCTTGCTGTACACCCCTCGAAGCACTTCCGTGACCGTCCCGAGCTGCGGCGTACCGCTTTCTGGGGTGCAGATCCAGGCCGGCGGCACGGGTCTTCGCCGGCGCGGCCCGCGGCCGTCCGCCGGCCCCGCCGGTCAGCGCCGCGTGGCGGTGGGCGAGGATGGCCGGAATGGTCTACCGCTACTTCTACGACTGCGAGTTCATCGAGGACGGCCAGACCGTCGACCTCGTCTCGATCGGTGTCGTCGACGAGTACGGCCGCGAGTTCTACGCGGTCTCCACCGAGTTCGACGACTCCCGCGCCGTGCCCTGGGTCCGGCGCAACGTGCTGGACAAGCTGCCGTCGCCGGCCGACCGGGCCTGGCGCTCGCGGGAGCGCATCCGCGACGACCTGTACGACTTCCTGGTCGAACCGGTCCGGGACCGGCCGGGGGAGCAGCTGGAGCTGTGGGCCTGGTTCGCCGCGTACGACCACGTGGTGCTCGCCCAGCTCTGGGGTGCGATGCCGGCGTTGCCCCGGGAGATCCCCCGGTTCACCAAGGAGTTGCGGCAGCTCTGGGACGACCGTGGCCGGCCAACCCTGCCGGACGCGGACGCGGCCCGGCACGACGCCCTGGTCGACGCCCGGCACAACCTGGCCCGCTGGCGGGCGATGACGGCCCGCTGAGCGGCGACCGGTGACGGCCGCACCGGCGGAGGTTTGACCGGTTCTGTCCAGGGCACCGGTTCGACGAGTCGAGCCGAGGGAGAGTGCCATGAGCAACGAGTCGACCAGCGCCGCCGAGGCCCGGGCCCGAGTCACCGAGCTGGCTCGGGCCGCGCGGGTCTGCATGCTCACCACGATCGCCCTGGACGGGCGGCAGGTGAGCCGGCCGATGGGCCTGCAGGAGGCCGAGTTCGACGGCGACCTGTGGTTCTTCGCCTCCGCGGACTCGGCCAAGGTCCGCCAGATCCGGGTGAACCCGGAGGTCAACGTCGCCTTCTCCGACCAGAGGCACAACGCCTGGGTGTCGATCTCCGGCACCGCCAACGAGGGGTTCGACCGGTCCCGCGCGGACCGGCTCTGGAGCCCGGTGCTCAAGGCCTGGTTTCCGGACGGGCTGGACACCCCCGGCCTGACGATGATCAAGGTGCACGCCAGCTCCGCCGAGTACTGGGACTCGCCCAGCAGCACCGTGGTCAACCTGCTCGGCTTCGCCAGGGCGGCCGTCACGGGCCGGCCGCCGGAGGCCGGCGAGAACCACGAGGTGACGTTCTGACCCGCGAGAGGCGGCCGGTCGACCCGGGGCGCGCTGTCACCGCACAGGCAGGCCGACTACAGTGCGCAGTGACGGCCCGCCCCGGGCCGGCAACGGCGCCGATGGTCTGACCTGACACATATCCTGGGGCATATCGGGCTTTACCTGATGCTCCAGGAGGATGAGCGGATCATGCGTATCGGCGTGCTCACCGGCGGCGGCGACTGCCCAGGTCTCAACGCGGTCATCCGGGCGGTCGTCCGCAAGGGCGTCGCCACTTACGGTCACGAGTTCGTAGGCTTCCGGGACGGCTGGAAGGGCCCGCTGGAGGGTCTGTCCCGGCCGCTCGACATCGCCGACGTCCGCGGCATCCTGCCCCGCGGTGGCACCATCCTCGGCTCGTCCCGGACCAACCCGTTCAAGATCGAGAACGGCGTCGAGCGGATCAAGGACAACCTCGCGGAGCAGGGCGTGGACGCCCTGATCGCGATCGGCGGCGAGGACACCCTCGGCGTGGCCACCAAGCTCTACGAGCTGGGCGTGCACGTGGTCGGCGTACCGAAGACGATCGACAACGACCTGGGCGCCACCGACTACACTTTCGGCTTCGACACCGCGGTCAACATCGCGATGGAGGCCATCGACCGGCTGCACACCACCGCGGAGAGCCACCACCGCACCCTGGTCGTCGAGGTGATGGGCCGGCACGCCGGCTGGATCGCCCTGCACGCCGGCCTGGCCGGTGGCGCCAACGTGATCCTGCTGCCGGAGCGGCAGTTCGACGTCGAGCAGGTGGCCGGCTACGTCGAGAAGCGCTTCCAGCACCAGTACGCCCCAATCGTGGTGGTCGCCGAGGGCGCCCAGCCGCTGGACGGCCAGATGGTGCTGGCCAACCAGGAGCTGGACTCGTTCGGTCACGTCCGCCTCGGCGGCATCGGCCAGTGGCTGGCCGAGCAGTTGGAGGCCAAGACCGGCAAGGAGGCCCGCACCGTGGTGCTGGGTCACATCCAGCGCGGTGGCACCCCGACCGCCTTCGACCGGGTGCTCGCCACCCGGCTCGGCCTGCAGGCCATCGACGCGGTGCACGAGGGTGACTGGGGCAAGATGGTCGCGATGCAGAGCACCGACATCGTCCGGGTGCCGCTGGCCGAGGCCACCCGCGAGCTGAAGACCGTGCCGCTGGAGCGGTACGCCGAGGCTGAGGTCTTCTTCGGCAGCTGATCGACGGTCGACGGCGCGGTGGGCCTGCGGGTCCGCCGCGCCGCGACCCGACACGAGGGGGTACGACCGAGATGTCCGCCGGGGTGCACACGGTCGCGGTGATCGGCGCGGGCAAGATCGGTGAGTTGATGCTCTCCGGGCTGCTGCGCTCGGGATGGCCGGTCGACCGGCTGTTGGCCACCGCCCGCCGACCGGCACGCGCCGAGGAGCTGACCGCCCGCTACGGCGTCCGAGTGGTCGACAACCTGGCCGCGGTGGACGAGGCGGCGGTGCTCGCGGTCTCGGTCAAGCCGCAGGACGCCGCCGCGCTGCTGGACGAGATCGGCCCCAAGGTGCCCGCCGACAAGCTGGTCATCTCGCTCTGCGCCGGGCTGCCCACCAGCTTCTTCAACCGCAGGCTGCCCGAGGGCACCCCGGTGGTCCGGGTGATGACCAACACCCCGGCACTGGTCGACGAGGCGATGACGGCGATCTCGGCGGGCGCGTACGCCACCGGGACGCACCTGGCCCTCGCGGAGGAGATGTTCAAGCCCCTCGGCCAGACGATCCGGGTGCCCGAGTCGCAGCAGGACGCGGTCACCGCGCTCTCCGGCTCCGGTCCGGCCTACTTCTACCTGCTGGTCGAGGCCATGATCGACGCCGGGATCCTGCTCGGGCTGCCCCGGCAGGTGGCGCACGAGCTGATCGTGCAGACCGCGATCGGCTCCGCGGTGATGCTGCGCGACTCCGGCGAGCACCCGGTCAAGCTGCGCGAGGCGGTCACCTCGCCGGCCGGCACCACCATCTCCGCCATCCGCGAGCTGGAGAAGCACGGCGTCCGGGCGGCCATGCTGGCGGCACTGGAGGCTGCCCGCGACCGCGCCCGCGAGCTGGCCGCCCAGGCCGACTGAGACTGTCACCCGTCGCGGGGCCCTGCACGCCCCGGTGGGTGCCGCATACTGGCCCGGTGTTCACACTCGCCCAGGCCCGGCACCTGGTGGCCACCCTGCAGCCGCGTGTCGACGAGTTGATCCGGCTGCGGGCCGACCTGGCCGAGCTGCGCGCCGACCTCACCGACCACGGCGTCAGCGCGCTCGGCGGGTTGGCCGAGGTGAAGGGGCTGGAGGCCCGGCTGCACGGCGTCGTTGACGAGCTGCACCAGCACGACATCCAGGTCAAGGGCATCGCACCGGTGCTGCTCGACTTCCCCGGCGAGCGGGCCGGCCGCGCCGTGCTCTGGTGCTGGCTGGAGGGGGACTCCGACGTGCGCTGGTACCACCGGGCCGAGTGCGGCTTCGCCGGCCGCCGCCCGGTCTGAGTGCGCTCTGGCCAGGGCCGGCGACCGGGTGCTCAACCCGCGGCGGAGCCCGGCAGCACCGGGCCGGCGGCGTCGGTCACCGCGAACACCACCACGTTGTCCCGGTAGTGCCCGCGCCGCCGGTCGAAGTCGCCGCCGCAGGTGACCAGGCGTAGCTCCGCGCCGGGCGTCGGGCCGTAGACCACGGCGGTGGGGAACTGGTCCTTGCGCGTGCGCAGCGACCCGGTCACCCGGAACGACAGTCGCTGCCCGCCACGCCACACCTCCACCCGGTCGCCCGGACGCAGCTCGCCGAGCCGCGCGAAGACCGCCGGGCCGCGCCGCGAGTCCAGGTGGCCGGCGAGCACGGCCGGGCCGGTGTCGCCGGGGGCCGGGCCGCCGCCGTACCAGCCGGCGGTCTCGAAGTCGGTCGGCGGGATCAGCGCGCCGGCCCGGTCCAGGCCCAGCACGGTGAGCGCCGAGTCGACGCCGATCCGCGGCACGCGTACCCGGGTGGGTGGGCCCTGCGGCGCGGGCACGGCGGCGGGCGACGGGCAGTCGTCGGCGCAGCCCGGCTGCCAGCTCGCCGACGGCGGTGGCAGCGCCGGGGCGGTCGTGGCGAGCCCGACCCCGGTGCCGGCGGCCAGGCAGACCGCCGCGCCGGCCGCGACCAGCGCGGCCGGCGGCACCCGGCGGTCGCGGTGCCGTCGGATCGCGAGGTCGGGCCCGGTGCTCACCAGGTCGTGCGCCGCCGCCGCCACAGCAGCAGGCTCACCGCGACGGCCGCCGCGGCCAGCCCGCCGGCCACCAGGGGGTACGCGCCACGCCCGGTCCCGGCGGTGCCGCCGGCGCCGGTGTCCACGCCACCGGCCGGTACGACGGTGCCGCCCTCAGCGTCGCGGCGCAGCTCGGCGGTGAGCCCGCCCTGCTTCGCGTCGAGCACCAGCAGCGAGTAGACCGCGCCTCGGGTCAGCTGCACCTCGGTGTCGGTGCTCGGCCCACCGGCGCCGGTCAGCTTCAGCCGCCAGCTACCCGGCTCGACCTGCTGGTAGGCGGTGGTGGTGGCGAACTGGACGCCGCTGGCGATCATCGGACCGTCGGCGGCGGCCACATCGAGCACCGGAGTCCGCACCGACGCCTGCACGACGCGCACCTTGGCCCGGCCCTCGGCGGGCGCGCTGAGGTCGTCGTTGAGCACCCGCAGCCCCAGGTCGGCGTGCCGACCGACGCCGGCCACCGTGTACGCGTCGCCACTGGTCACCGCGACCTCGGTGGTGAGCACCGGGGGATCGCTGGCGGGGGCGCCGGCCTCGCGCATCGCCACCGCGTACCGGCCGGGCGCCAGCTCCAGGTAGTCGGAGACCACGCCATAGCCGACCCCGGGAAAGACCTGCGGCTTCGCGGCGGCGGGGGCGGCCAGGTAGACGTCCACCGCCGGGGTGTCGGGGGAGAGATGGGCGAGCCGGACGTATCCGACGGTGTCCGCGCCGGTCGCGGCGCTGACCGACATCGGGGTGCCGGCGGCGGCGAGGGTGGTGCCGAGCAGGAGCGCGCCAGCGCCAGCCAGCAGCCGGCGGGGCACGGTACGGAGCGTGTGCATGTCGCCTCCGGGGCACGTTCGGTGAGCGGGCGGCAACCCACGGACAGAGTCCCGTGTACGGGACCATCCCGCAAGTTGTCCCGGGGATGTCGCCGGATTTTGTCACCCGCGCCGAGTGCGTGACGGGCCGGTCAGTCCTTGACGGCGAGGAAAGCGAGCAGATCCGGGACGCCACCCGGGCCAGCCTCGGCGACCCGGACCAGCCGTAGGCCGGCGGCCACCGTCGCGTTGAGCAGGTCGGCGAGTGGCACGTGCCAGGCGCCCACCCGTACCCGCACACCGCTGGTGTTCCAACTGGCGAAGCTGCGTGACCGGTCGGCGTACCGCTCGTCCACGACGACGCTCGGCCGCTGGCTCCAGTCCGCGAACGCCCCTACGAAGCAGGGGTGCACGCCCACGTGCACGAACCGCCCGCCAGGGCGTAGCACCCGGGCGACCTCGCGCAGCACGGCCGGGTAGTCGGGTACGTCCGTGCTGGACAGCACGCACATCGCCGCGGGCAGCGACGCGTCGGCGATCGGCAGCGCGACAGCGTCGGCCCGGGTCACCGGCAGCCGCCCGGAGGCGTGCCGCAACTGCCCGCCGGACAGGTCCACGCCCACCGGTGTCCAACCCAGACTCGCCGGCACGGCGGCGTGCGCGCCGGTGCCGCAGCAGATGTCCAGGCAGGTGCCTTCGCCCGCGCCCAGCAGGTCCGCCACCGTCGTGTGCACCCGCCGGAGATATCCACCCCCGGCCGAGATGAAGTCCTCGTACCAGTCCGCGTGGGCGTCGTACGCGGGTGTGCTCGTCGCTCCCATCAGCCGATGCTAGGGATCGGGACGCGCCGCGCGGCATCCGTTCTCCCGAGGGCAGACGCGGCGCTGGCGGGCCGCCGCCGGTCGTCGCGGTCCCTTATTCTCGGTCGATGCGGGATCGCCGGGTGGTGCTGGCGTGGGCGGCCTTCGTGGTCGTCGCGCTGGTGTCCTGCGTGCTCGTGCTGCGGCGCGAGGACCGCCTCTCCGACCTGCACATCTACTACGGGGCGCTGTCCGACCTGCACTCCGGCCGGCCGCTGTACGGGTACGTGGCGGAGAACGGCGGCCCGTTCACCTATCCGCCGTTCGCCGCGCTCGTGCTGGGGCCGATCACCGCCGTCAGCGAGGGCGTACTGCAGGGGATCTGGCTGGTCGCGACATGCGCGGCGGTCGTCGCCATCGCCGGGACGGTCGGCGTCGCGCTGACCGCCCGACGGTCCCGGCGCCCGCTCGTCGTGGCGGTGGCGGCTACGGTGCTGATGCTCTCCGCGCCGGTGCAGAGCAACCTGCGCTTCGGCCAGGTCAGCATCTTCATCGTGCTGATGGCACTGCTCGACGGGATGGGCGTCGTCCCACCCCGACTGCGCGGGGTGCTGGTCGGCATGGCCGCGGCGATCAAGCTGACCCCGCTGCTGTTCGTGGTGTACTTCCTCGCCACCGGCCGCTACCGCGACGCCGGCCGTGCGGCGGCGACGTTCGTGGCCTGCGCCGGGCTCGCCGCGATCGTGCTACCCCAGGAGAGTTGGACCTACTGGACCGAGTCCGTGCGGCAGACCTCCCGGATCGGCAACCTGGCGTCGCTGGGCAACCAGTCCCTGCACGGGATGCTGCTGCGCGTCGGTGTCGACGAGGCGTCCCTGCCCCTGCTCTGGGCCGGCCTGGTGGCGCTCATCTGCGCGGCGGCGCTGCTGCGGGCCCGGCAGTTGACGGCGCAGGGCCGCTCCGCACACGGCGCGGTACTCGTCGGCTGCGCCACCGTGGCCGCGTCCCCGGTGTCCTGGACCCACCACCAGGTGTGGCCGGTGCTCGCCGCGATGCTGTTGATCGGCGCGTCCGGCGTCACCCAGCGGGCCGCTGGCGCCGCGTTGCTCGGCACGATGGTCGTCTCGTTGGGTGCGGCCCTCAGCCCGGTGTCGACGCGGCCGGGCGTGCAGTTCCTGTTCGAGAACGCCCGCGCCGTCGGGGTGTGCCTGCTGTGCCTGGCCGGCTTCGGGGGCGTCGCGGTTGCCGCCGCCCGGACGAACCGGCGGCCGGCCACCGGGCGAGCCTGGTGGCGGGTGGGCATCGCGGCCACGGTGGCGGTCGCGTTCTTCGCCGTCCAACCCCTGCCCGCCGGAGCGGACCCGACCTTCAAGGCGTACAACCTCGACGACGTGGTCAACCCGCGGTACTTCTTCGTATGCCGGGGCCCGGCCGAGTGCGCCGCCTACCGCACCGACGCGCCGGTCACCTTCGGCACCCGCGCCGAGAAGACCAAGGTACGGGTCAACGGCGTGGTCTCCCCGCAGGTGGCCCGATTGGAGTACTACTCCGCGCCAGGCGGGGCGCCCCGGGCCATCCCCCTGCTCGACGCCTATCCGGGGACCCGGACGTTCTCGTTCCGGTCGGCGAGCATGGCGCAGGGTCGGCTCATCGCGTACGCCTCGGACGGCCAGCCGATCGCCAACTACGACGACGAACTCGCCGCCGCCCTCCGCACGACCACCCGATAGGGGAGGCTGCGCGAGGCGGGGCGGGCCGCCGAGCACGGCGGCCCGCCCGGCGGTGGTGGTCAGCGGGTGGCGGCGGCCAGGGCGGTGCGCAGCTTCTCGGCGTCGCTCTGGGCCGGGTGCTCCCAGTTGGTCGGGTCGGCGGAGTAGATGGTCCCGTAGGCCGGGGTGTCCGGCTGGTAGCGCCACCCCTCGGCCAGCGACCCGGCATCCACCGCGTCGTAGCCGATCCGGTCCAGGAAGGCGGTCACCTCGGCCTTCGCGGCGGCGTCGTCGCCGGCGATCGCGAGGGCGCTGCGGTCGGCCGCGCCGGCGGGCCGGGGCAGCGCGGCCAGGTGCTTGAAGAAGATGTTGTTGAAGACCTTCACCACCCGGGACTCCGGCAGGTGCTGCTGGAGCAGTTCGCTGCTGGTGATCTCGCCGGAGTCCAGCTCCGGGAAGTTCCCGTCGCGCTGCGGGTAGTAGTTGTTGGTGTCGATGACGACCTTGCCGGCCAGCGGCTCCACCGGCACCGCCCGGTACGCCTTCAGCGGAACGCTGACCACCACCAGATCGCCCACCTGCGCCGCGTCCTGTACCGTGCCGGCGCTGGCATGCTTGCCCAACTCCTCGACCAGGTCGGTGAGCGTCTCCGGCCCGCGCGAGTTGCTCAGCACCACGTCGTACCCGGCGGCCACCGCCAGCCGGGCCACATTGCCACCGATGTGGCCACTGCCGATCAGTCCCACAGTTGTCATGCTCGTTCCCAACTCCGTCCACCCGCGACACATTCCCGACTGGTGCGGTGGGTTATTCCGGTTGCCGGCGTGCCGACCGGTGCGCAGAATCCCGTCCGTGCAGTGTCTGACCGAGGATCTCGCGACCTTCACCGCCGCAGCCGACGCCTGGCTGCGCCGCGAGCCTGTCCTGCACAACGTACTGCTCACGCTGGTCACGGACCGGCTCTCCGGGGACGTGCCACTCTCCGGTGACGAGCAGTTCGTCCGGGTGGTCGACGGCGGCGCGGCGGTGGGCGCGGCGGTACACACCCCGCCGCGCGGGCCGCTGCTCGGCGCGGTGTCGGTGGCCGCCGCGCGAGCGCTGGCCGACCACTTCGTCCGGGCGGCGCCGCCGCTGGCCGAGGTGCACGGCCCGGTTCCGGCCGTCGGGGAGTTCGCCGAGCGGTACGCCGAGTGCGCCCACCTGGTGGCCGTACCCGGCACGGCGCAGCGGATCTTCGAGCTGGACGCGGTCCGGTCGCCGGTCGGCGTACCCGGGCGGGCTCGACCCGCCACCACCGCGGACCGAGACCTGCTGATCACCTGGGCCGCCGCGTTCCTCGCCGAGACGGCGCCCGGCGGGCCGCCGGTGAACCCCGCCCGGCAGATCGACGCCCGGCTGCCGCACGGCGACCTGCTCTGGCTGTGGGAACAGGCCGGTACGCCGGTCGCGACGGCCTGGCTGAGCCGGCCGGTGGCGGGGGTGGTCCGGGTCAGCGGCGTGTACACGCCGCCGAAGTGGCGGGAGCACGGCTTCGCCAGCGCCTGTGTCGCACACGTCAGCCAGCACGCGCTGAATACCGGCGCCGCCGCCTGCACGCTCTACACCGACCTGGCCAACCCCACCACCAACCGGATCTACCAGGTGCTCGGCTACCGCCCAATCGCCGACGTGCCCCAGTGGCGCTTCGTCGCGCCCCGACGCCCCTCCCACGGTCGATCATGGAGTTGTGGTGGGGGACGAGTCCGGCGAACCATGACGCGTCGGGCACCACAAATCCATGATCGGCTCGCGGGTTGGGTTAGGGGAGGACCTTCTCGATGGCGGCGTGTAGCTCGTCGGCACCGGGCTCGACGGTGGGGGCGAACCGAGCGGCGGCCGTGCCGTCCGGGGCCACCAGGAACTTCTCGAAGTTCCACCGGACGTCCCCGGTGTGCCCGTCGGCGTCCGGGGTGTCCACCAGCGCGGCGTAGAGCGGGTGCCGGTTGGGGCCGTTGACGTCGACCTTCTCGGTCAGCGGGAACGTGACCCCGTAGTTGACCTGGCAGAAGTCGCTGATCTCGGCAGCGCTGCCCGGCTCCTGCCCGGCGAACTGGTTGCAGGGCACGCCGAGCACCACCAGGCCGCGGTCGGCGTAGGAGTCCGCGAGGGCCTGCAGGCCGGCGTACTGGGGGGTCAGGCCGCAGCGGGAGGCGACGTTGACGACCAGCAGCGCCTTGCCGCGGTAGCGGGCCAGGTCGGCGGGGCCGCCGCTGAGAGCGTCGATCGGGATGTCGAAGACGGTCATGGTTCGAGGCTACTTGCCGGCCGACGGGGCGCCGCTGACGGGTGGAGCAGGTGCACTCCACGCACCAGGAGAAATCGATACATGCACATCTTGACGAAGTGATGACGCGCTGAGTACCGTCTCACCATCTCTTTTGGAAAGTTTCCTAACAGTTCGGGAGACGCCTCATGAAAAGATCGCTCCGCCGGGCCCTCTGGGCCGGTGCCGTGGTCGCCTTGACCCTCACCGCGGTGCCGATGACCACCGCGTTCGGCGCCGGCACCGTCACCGCCACGTTCGCCAAGGCACAGGACTGGGGGACCGGTCACGAGACGAGGGTGACCGTCACCAACGGGTCGAGCGCCACAGTCAGCACCTGGCGCATCGAGTTCGACCTACCGTCGGGCACCACCATCAGCAGCGCCTGGGACGCCGACGTGACCAGCAGCGGCAACCACTACGTCGCGGTCAAGAAGAGCTGGGCGGGCGGTCTCGCCCCGGGCGCCTCGTTCAGCTGGGGCTACAACGGCACCGGCGCCTACAAGGCGCCGTTGAACTGCACCGTCAACGGCGCCGCGTGCGGCGGAGGCACCACCCCGCCGACCACTCCGCCGCCGACCACGCCCCCTCCGACCACCCCGCCGCCGACGACGCCCCCACCGACCACGCCGCCGCCGACCACGCCCCCGCCGAACCCGGGTGCCAAGAAGGTCGTCGGCTACTTCGCCGAGTGGGGCGTCTACGCCCGCAACTACCACGTCAAGAACATCCAGACCAGCGGCTCGGCCGCCAAGCTGACCCACATCCTGTACGCCTTCGGCAACACCACCGGCGGCCGCTGCTCCATCGGCGACAGCTACGCCGACTACGAGAAGGCGTACACCGCGGCGGACAGTGTCGACGGCGTCGCCGACACCTGGGACCAGCCGCTGCGCGGCAGCTTCAACCAGCTGCGCAAGCTCAAGCAGTTGAACCCGCACCTGAAGGTGATCTGGTCCTTCGGCGGCTGGACCTGGTCCGGCGGCTTCACGCAGGCCGCGCAGAACCCGGCCGCCTTCGCCGAGAGCTGCTACAACCTGGTCGAGGACCCGCGCTGGGCGGACGTCTTCGACGGCATCGACGTCGACTGGGAGTACCCGAACGCCTGCGGCCTGACCTGTGACAGCAGCGGTCCGAACGCGTTCAAGAACGTGGTCGGCGCGCTGCGGACCAAGTTCGGCTCCAACGCCCTGGTCACCGCCGCGATCACCGCGGACGGCAGCAACGGCGGCAAGATCGACGCCACCGACTACGCCGGGGCCATGGGCAGCCTCAACTGGCTGATGCCGATGACGTACGACTACTTCGGCGCGTTCAACGCCCAGGGCCCGACCGCCCCGCACTCGCCGCTCACCTCGTACACCGGCATCCCGCAGCAGGGGTTCAACTCCGACGCGGCGATCCAGAAGCTCAAGAGCAAGGGCGTACCGGCCAACAAGCTGCTGCTCGGCGTCGGCTTCTACGGCCGGGGCTGGACCGGCGTCACCCAGGCCGCCCCGGGCGGCAGCGCCACCGGTGCGGCACCGGGCACCTACGAGGCGGGCATCGAGGACTACAAGGTCCTCAAGAACACCTGCCCGGCCACCGGCACGGTTGCCGGCACCGCGTACGCCAAGTGCGGCAACAACTGGTGGAGCTACGACACCCCGTCGACCATCAACGGCAAGATGACGTACGCGAACAACCAGGGCCTCGGTGGCGCGTTCTTCTGGGAGCTCTCCGGTGACACCAGCAACGGCGAGCTCATCGGCGCCATCAAGGGCGGTCTCGGCTGAGCCGAGGGCCGACGCACCACCCACACGGCGGGGAGGGGCCGCACCGTCCCTCCCCGCCCGTGACGGACCGGCCCGGTCGACGCGCAGCGTCGGCCGGGCCGCTGGCGTTGGGCGGGCCGGCCCCGATGTGGCAGACTCGCGGCTCGGCAGTCTCGATGTCCCCGTCGACGGAGGTGATCATGCGCTCGACCCACCGCAGGCTGGCCGCGACCGCCGCTGGGCTGGTGCTGCTGCCGGTCGCCCTGGTCGGCTGCGGGATCGGCGGCGGCGGCGATGAGCCGGCCGCCAAGCCTGAGCGTGCCCCCGCCGAGGAGGCCGCAACCCGGTCCCGTGAGCGGGTGCAGGCGTACCTCGACGCGATGACCGCCAAGGATGTCGCGGCCGGTCGCAGCCAGCTCTGTGCGCTGCTGCACGAGGGCTTCGACCTGGGTGCCACCGGCCCCAACGGCGACTTCGCGGACCATTTCGAGGTGCCCGAGGCGGCCATCACCGATGTCCGGTCCGGCTCGCGCGGCCAGGAGGTCAGCGTCTCGGTCTCGGTCACCGCCGGCACGCGCAAGGTCACCCGACCGTTGGTGTTCACCGTCACCCGCGACGGCGGCGACTGGTGCATCGCGGGGGAGGCGCCGGGTGGCGTCCCGGCCGCCGCGACGCCGACCGGCGTCGCCCCCTCGCCCGCGTCCTGACCTGCGCCCGCTGGGATTGATCTCCCAACAGCCGGAACCGTCCCCCTCGCCGCCCGGGCACCCCGACGGCCGCCGTAGGCTTTCTGTCATGCGCCATGAGTGGCATCAGCTGAGCCATCCCGGGGTGGGCAGCCCGGGCCTGCAGACCAGCCGACCGACCGTCGACTCCGCCGAGGACGCGGCCCTCGGCCTGGACCGATGGCGGGAGCTGCCCCGCGAGCAGACCCCGCCGTGGTCCGACCCGGCCACGGTCGCCGAGGTCTGCAAGGTGCTCGACACCGTTCCGTCGGTCGTCGCGCCCTACGAGGTGGATCAGCTCCGGCAGAAGCTGGCCCTGGTCTGCGAGGGCAAGGCTTTCCTGCTCCAGGGCGGCGACTGCGCTGAGACCTTCGCCGACAACACCGAGAGCCACCTGCTGGCCAACGCCCGGACCCTGCTCCAGATGGCGATCGTGCTCACCTACGGCGCGTCGCTGCCGGTGGTCAAGGTGGCCCGGGTCGCCGGGCAGTACACCAAGCCCCGCTCGCTGCCCACCGACGCGCGCGGCCTGCCCGCGTACCGCGGCGACATGATCAATTCGCTGGAGGCCGACCCGGCCGCCCGGGTCGCCGACCCGCAGCGCATGATCCGGGCGTACGCCAACTCGGCGGCGGCGATGAACATGCTCCGGGCGTACCTCGCCGGTGGGCTCGCCGACCTGCACGCGGTGCACGACTGGAACAAGGGCTTCGTGAAGAACTCCCCGGCCGGGGAGCGCTACGAGGCGATCGCCCGGGAGATCGACCGGGCGCTGGCCTTCATCCGGGCCTGCGGGATGACTGACGACGAGGCGCTGCGCACCGTCACCCTCTACTGCTCCCACGAGGCCCTGGCCCTGGAGTACGACCGGGCGCTCACCCGGGTCTCCGACCGCCGGGCGTACGGGCTCTCCGGGCACTTCCTCTGGATCGGCGAGCGGACGCGGCAGATCACCGGCGCGCACATCGACTTCATCTCCCGGATCGCCAACCCGATCGGCGTCAAGCTCGGCCCGACCACCTCACCCGACGAGGCGATCGAGCTGTGCGAGAAGCTCAATCCGGACAATGTCCCCGGCCGGCTCACCCTGATCAGCCGGATGGGCAACCACCGGGTGCGCGACGCCCTGCCGCCGATCGTGGCCAAGGTCACCGCCGCCGGCGCCAAGGTGGTCTGGCAGTGCGACCCGATGCACGGCAACACGCACGAGTCGTCCAACGGCTACAAGACCCGGCACTTCGACCGCATCGTCGACGAGGTGCTCGGCTACTTCGAGGTGCACCGGGGGCTGGACACCCACCCCGGTGGCCTGCACGTCGAGTTGACCGGCGAGGACGTCACCGAGTGTCTCGGCGGCGCTCAGGGCATCGAGGACCTCGACCTGCCCGACCGGTACGAAACCGCCTGCGACCCGCGACTGAACACCCAGCAGTCGTTGGAGCTGGCCTTCCTGGTAGCGGAGATGCTCCGTGGCTGACGCGAGGAGTGAGCTTGCGAGCCCCGCAGTCGGCAGCCGAAAGGACAACTGTGGCTGACATGTTCGTGGATTTGCGCTCCGACACGGTGACCCGGCCGACCGCCGGTATGCGGGAGGCGATGGCCACCGCAGAGGTCGGTGACGACGTCTACGGCGAGGACCCGACCGTCAACGCGCTGGAGGCCGAGGTCGCCGCGCTGTTCGGGCACGAGGCGGCGCTGTTCGCCCCGAGCGGGTCGATGGCCAACCAGATCGCCCTGCAACTGCTGGTGTCGCCCGGCGACGAGCTGCTCTGCGACGCCGACGCGCACGTGGTCACGTACGAGATCGGTGCCGCGGCCGCGTACGGCGGGATCTCCTCGCGGACCTGGCCTGCGGTCGGCGCGGACATCGACCCGGAGACGGTCGCCGGGATGATCCGGCCGGACGGCTACTTCGCCGTCCCCACCCGCGCGATCGCCGTCGAGCAGACCCACAACCGGGGCGGCGGCGGGGTGATCCCGCTCTCCACCCTCCGGGCGCTGCGTCGGGTCGCCGACGACGCGGGGGTGGCGCTGCACTGCGACGGCGCCCGGATCTGGCACGCGCACGTCGCCGACGGGGTGCCTCTGATCGAGTACGGCCGGCTCTTCGACACGATGTCGGTCTGCCTCTCCAAGGGCCTCGGCGCGCCGGTCGGCTCGCTGGTGGTGGGCAGCGCGGAGAAGATCGAACGCGCCCGGCTGATCCGCAAGCGGATGGGCGGCGGCATGCGTCAGGCCGGCATCCTCGCCGCCGCCGGCCGGTACGCGCTCGCGCACCACGTCGACCGGCTGGCCGAGGACCACGCCAGGGCGGCCCGGCTCGCCGAGGCGGTCGCGCCGTTCGGCGTGCTCGCCACCGCGGTCCGCACCAACCTGGTCCCGCTGGACCTGACCAAGCACGCGCTGGACGCCCGCGCCCTGGCCGCCGCCGCGCGGGCCGAGGGCGTACTGATCTCCGTGCTCGGCCCCCGGACCGCCCGCCTGGTGACCCACCTGGGCCTCGACGACACGGACATCAGCCGCGCCACCACCGTCCTCACCAGCGTCCTGTCCGCCTGACCCACCCCGCGGTCCCCGCTGTTGATCAAGAGGTTTGCGTCAGATTCCGGCCTCCGGATGACGCAAACCTCTTGATCAACAGGTTGGGGCGGGGTGGGGTGGGGGTTAGGGGTGGAGGCGGGTGAGGGTGGCGATGTCGGCGGCGTGGCCGATCTGCTTCTCACTGGGGGTCTCCACGACGACCGGGACGCCGGCGGTGGCCGGGTGGGCCATCAGCTCGGCGAAGGCCGGCTCGCCGATGGTGCCCTTGCCGATGTTCTCGTGCCGGTCCCGGGTGGAACCGCACAGATCCTTCGAGTCGTTGGCGTGCACCAGCCGCAGCCGGTCCGCCCCCACCGTGGCCACCAGCGTGTCCAGGGTCGCCGTCATCCCGCCCTCGACGGCCAGGTCGTGCCCGGCGGCCCAGGCGTGACAGGTGTCGAAGCAGACCCCCAGCATGGGGTGCCGGTCCACCGCGTCCAGGTAGGGCCCGAGCTGCTCCACCCGGGAGGCGAGCGACCGCCCGCCGCCCGCGCTCGGCTCCACCAGCAGCATCGGCCCGCCGGCCTCGGCGGCCCAGTCGAGCAGCGGCAGTAGCTCCTGGCGGACCTGTCGCATCGCCGCCTCGGCGTGCCCCTCGTCGACCGAGCTGCCGGCGTGGAACACCACCGCCTGAGCGCCGATCGCAACCCCCCGGCGCAGCGCGTGCGCCAGCGTCTGCGCCGACCGTTCGACCGTGGCCGGGGTGGGCGAGCCCAGGTTGACCAGCAGCGAGGCGTGGATGAAGGTCGGGATGCCCCGCTCGGCGCAGCCGTCGCGGAACAGCACGTCCTGCGTCGGGTCACCGGCGGGCAGCGCCCAGCCCCGCGAGTTGGAGACGTACACCTGCACCACCTCGGCGCCGGTCGCGTCGACGTACGGCAGGGCGGCCTTGGCCAGCCCACCGGAGGTGGGGGTGTGTGCGCCGACCGGTCGGGAGCGGGTCACCGGCATCTCAGAAACATCCGATGGTGACCTGGGTGCCCGGCGGCACCTGCGAGTTCTCGCCCGGGTTCTGGAACCGGACCACGGCGTTCGGGTTGAACTGGATCGCCACCGGGAAGCCCTGGCTCTCCAGCACCTGCTTGGCCTGCGGGCAGGGCAGGTCGATCACGCGGGGTACGACCACCGCCGGCGGGCCCTTGCTGACCTCCAGTTTGACCTGGGTGCCCTTCTCCACGCCGGCGCCGTCGGCCGGGCTCTGACCCAGGATCTCGTCCTTGGGCTTGTCGGAGTCCTTGTAGGTCTCCACCGGCACCAGGTTGAGTTGGGCCAGGGCGGTCCGGGCCTCGGTCAGGCTCTTGCCGACCAGGTTCGGCACCGACACCGGCGCCCGGCCCCGGCTCAGGATGAGGGTGATCTTCGCGCCCGGTTTGACCTCGGCGCCCACCTTGGGGGAGCTGTCCACCACGACCCCGGCCGGCAGGCTGTCGTCGTAGCGGGCGGTGCCCTTGGCCACCACCAGCTTCGCGTTGACCAGGTCCGCCTCGGCCAGCTCGAACTCCTTGCCGATCACGTCCGGGACCGGGAAGCGCTCCGGGCCGAGGGAGAGGGTCAGGGTGATCGTGCCACCCTTGACGATCTTGGTGGTCGACGCCGGGCTCTGCCCCAGCACGCTGTCCTTCGGGGCCTTCTCGTCGTAGCGCGGCTCGCCGTACGCCAGGGTGAGCCCGGCGCGGTCGGCCCGCGCCTGCGCGTCGGCGTTGCTTAGGCTGACCAACTGCGGGGCGGCCGTGTAGCGACCGACGCCGAACCACCAGCCGCCGACGGCGGCCACCAGACCCAGCACCACCACCACGGCCGCGACGGCCAGCCGGCCCCGCGGGTTGCCCATCACCGTGCTGCGCAGCTCGGCGAGCCGGGACCACAGCCCCTCCGCCGGCTCGGGGGCGGCCCGCCGCCGGCCCGGCCCCTGGTTGCCGCCCTCGGGCAGCCGGGCCCAGGCAGGGCGCTCAGCCGGGCGGACCGTGGCGACCATCATGGTCGGCTGGGAGACCGGCGGCTCGTCGGTCACCCGGCGCAGCACGGTGGTACGGCTGTTGGCGTCGCCCAGGGCGTCCCGGGCCACCTGCACCTCGGCCAGCAGCACGCCAGCGTCGGCTGGCCGGGCACCCGGATCGCGCCGGGTGGCCCGCTGAACCAGATCGTCGAGGATCGACGGCAGGCCGGGCACCAGCGTCGAGGGTGCCGGCACGTCCCGGTCGACGTGTTGCCAGGCGACGTCCACCGGACGGTCCCCGTCGTAGGGCACCCGACCGGTGAGCATCTCGAACAGCACGATGCCGGCCGAGTAGACATCGGTACGCGGGTCCGCCCGACCCTCGGTGACCAGCTCCGGGGCGACGTACGCCACGGTGGCCATCAGCTGGTTGCCCTGCTCCTCGTCGGCGCTCGCCTCGACCGCCCGGGCCAGCCCGAAGTCGGCCACCTTGACGACGCTGTCCACCAGGTTGGCCACGCCGCCGGTGGGCGCCTCGGCGACCAGCACGTTCTCCGGCTTGACGTCGCGGTGCACCAGGCCGGCCCGGTGCGCGGCGGCGATCGCGGCGAGCATCTGCTCGGAGATGGCCAGCACCTCGTCCGGGTTGAGCCGGCGTCGCTCGGCCAGCACGTCGCGCAGCGTGCGGCCGCGGACGTACTCCATCACCAGGTACGGCAGACCGGCATGGGTGCCCTGGTCGTAGACCGCCACCACGTTCGGATGGGTCAGCCGGGCAATGGTCTTCGCCTCGTCGGTGAACCGGGTCACGAAGTTCGCGATCCGGGCACGGGCTTCGGGGGCCTGGGTCGGATGAATGATCTTTACAGCGACGGTGCGCTCGAGGCGTTCGTCGGTGGCGGTGTACACGGTCGCCATGCCGCCACGGGCCACGCGACCGCGAATGCGGTAGCGCCCGTCGATAAGCGAGCCCAGCAACGTGTCGGCGACCTGTGTGTCCATCGGCAGGGAGTCTATGTGTCCAAGGGGCGAAGTTTGAACAGGATGCTACAGGCCGGGGCTGGGCCTGGTCCGTCCCGCCGCGTTCGCCGCCCCCGTCCCGACGGGTTGGTGCCGGTCATCCGGGGTGCCGGTGGCTCGTCCGGGCAGTGGCGTGGCAGGGTGATCGGGTGACCGAACCCATACCCGACCAGGCCGTACCCGGCCTCGCGCTCGCCGGACCCGCCGACCTGGCCGACTGGCTCACCCTGCCCGACGTCGCCGAGCGCCTCGACGTGTCGATCAGCAAGGTGCACCAGATGATCCGCGACCGGGAGTTGCTGGCGGTCCGCCGCGACGGCATCCGGCGGATCCCGGCGGATCTGGTGGCCAACCAGACCGTGCTCAAGCACCTGCCCGGTGTGCTCAACCTGCTCTCCGACAACGGCTACGACGACGAGGCCGCGCTGCGCTGGCTCTACGAGCCGGACGAGACCCTCCCCGGAGCCACCCCCGCCGCGGCCCTCTCCGGCGACCAGGCCCGCGAAGTCAAACGCCGAGCCCAAGCCATCGGCTTCTAACCCCGCCCCCGGCCCTCCGCCCCCCGCGCCCCCCGGCGCTCCGCGCCCCGCGTTCCCCCGCGTCGATCATGAAGTTAGCGGCGTCCGCACCGGCGAGTCGTGCCGCTAACTTCATGATCGACCGGGGCGGGAGGCCCGGGCCGGGAGGGGGGAGGGGGAGGGGGTTAGTCGGCGCGGCGGGTGGCGGCTATGGCTAGGTCGACCAGGGCCTGGCGGGCCTCGGTGTCCAGGTCTACGGCGGCCAGCGCCGCCAGCGCGCTGTCGGTGAGCGTGACGATTCGCTGCTCGGTGCGGGCCAGCGCGCCGCTCGCGGAGATCAGCTCACGCAGCCGGGCCACCCCCTGCTCGTCCAGCTCCGGGTCGCCGAGCCGGCCGAGCAGCAGCTCCCGGCCGGCGTCGTCGGTGGCCTCCACGGCCGCCGCGACCAGGTACGTGCGCTTGCCCTCGCGCAGATCGTCCCCGGCGGGCTTGCCGGTCTGCGCCGGGTCGCCGAAGACCCCCAGCACGTCGTCGCGGAGCTGGAACGCCTCGCCCAGCGGCAGCCCGTACGCCGAATAGGCCGTCCGCACGTCGGCCGTCGCGTCGGCCAGTGCGGCGCCGAGCAGCAGCGGACGTTCGACCGTGTACTTCGCCGACTTGTACCGGGCGACCTTGCTGGCCCGCTCCACCGAGGTGTCCCCGGTGGCCTGGGTCAGCACGTCGAGGTACTGCCCGACGGTGACCTCGGTGCGCATCTCGTCGAAGACGGGCCGGGCACGGGCCACCGCTCGTAGGTCCAGCCCAGCGGAGTGCAGCAGCTCGTCGGACCAGACCAGGCAGAGATCGCCGAGCAGGAGCGCCGCGGCGTCGCCGAACCCGTCCGGGTCGCCGCCCCAGCCAGCCGCCCGGTGTCGGGCGGCGAATCGCCGGTGTACCGCCGGCTCACCGCGCCGGGTGTCGGAGCGGTCCATCAGGTCGTCGTGGATCAGGGCGCTGGCCTGCACGAACTCCAGCGCGGCCAGGGCGGTGAGCACCTGGTCGGAGTCCACCCCGCCGGCGCCCCGGAAGCCCCAGTACGCGAAGGCCGGACGCAGCCGCTTGCCGCCGCCGAGCACGAACGCCTCGATCGCCTCCGCCACCGGGACCAGGGCGTCGTCCACCCGGGTCAACCGGGCCCGCTGGCCGGCCAGAAACTCGGTGAGGGCCTTGTCGACCCGCTGTCGCAGGCCGGCGCGGTCGACGGGAGACACGGGAGCAGCGTGGGTCACGCCACGACGCTAGCCGGTCGTCATGGCCCGCGCTCCACCGCCACGCGTAGTCCCGCCGGCCCGCCCGGCGGCGCGGCCCGGACCCGTCCGCCCGGCGGGCCGCGCGCTGGCCACGGTCGCCCGCCCCGGCCCGCCGACCCGGGTCGGGCCTGCTCGCCGGGTGCTCGCGGCGGCCTCGGCGAGCACCACCAGCGGCATGTCCAGCACGATGGCGAGCCAGCCAAGCCAGAACCCTCCGGGGACACGTCGCTGCCGTTCCCACCGGGACACCTCGTGCCGGCTCAGCGTCGGCACCCCCGCGGCGGTACACAACTCGGCGGCGGTGCGCTGCTGGCTCCAGCCCAGGGCCGACCGGCGCTGGGCGAGCAGCGGCCCGAGCTGTGGCGGGCGCGGTGGTGGGGACGGGGTCATCGGTCCTCCCGGCGGGGGTCGGTGCGGTGACGACCCGCCCGCCTGAGCGGACGGGACCGGCGTCACCGGTCGGCTGCTGACCCCCACGCGTGCCCCCCGGGCCGCTCCCGCCGCCCCTCCCGCGCCACCCATTCCTACCCCGTGGGTACGACGGCTTCGCGTCCGCCGGGCCGGGCGGGCAGGCCCCCGCCGGTCGGCGGGCGGGGGCCCGGATACGCCCACACGGACCCGTCGATCCGTATACCGGCGTGGGAAGCGTCTGGGTGGCGGTGGCGCCGCCCGCTAGAGTCGAGTCGTGGCGCTCGGTCTTCCCTCGGTACTCCCCAATCCGCAGCCGGCGATCGGGGAGCTCATTCGTGACCGCCAGCCGACCTTCTCGTTCGAGTTCTTCCCGCCCAAGACCGAGGCGGGGGAGCGGCTGCTCTGGCAGGCGATCCGCGAGCTGGAGTCGCTGCGCCCGTCGTTCGTGTCGATCACCTACGGCGCGGGCGGCTCCACCCGGGACACCACCGTGGCGGTGACCGAGCGGATCGCCACCGAAACCACCCTGCTGCCGATGGCCCACCTGACCGCGGTCAACCACTCCGTCGCCGAGCTACGGCACGTGATCGGCCGGCTCGCCGGGGTGGGCGTCCGCAACGTGCTGGCGGTGCGCGGTGACCCGCCGGGCGATCCGGGCGGCGAATGGGTGCGCCACCCCGAGGGCGTGGACTACGCCGAGGACCTGGTCCGCCTGGTGCGCGACTCCGGTGACTTCAGCGTGGGTGTGGCGGCCTTCCCGTACAAGCACCCCCGCTCAGCCGACGTGGCCAGCGACACCGCGCACTTCGTCCGCAAGTGTCGGGCCGGCGCCGAGTTCGCGGTCACCCAGATGTTCTTCGACGCCGATGACTACCTGCGGCTGCGCGACCGGGTCGCCGCCGCCGGCTGCGACACCCCGATCCTGGCCGGTGTGATGCCGGTGACCCAGATCGGCACCATCGAGCGGTCCGTGCAGCTGTCCGGGGCGCCCTTTCCGCCGGCGCTGGCGACGCGCTTCGAGCGGGTCGCCGACGACCCCGAGGCGGTCCGCCAGCTCGGCATCGAGCAGGCCAGCGACATGTGCCGCCGACTGCTGGACGAGGGCGTGCCGGGGATCCACTTCATCACCCTCAACCGGTCCACCGCGACCCGCGAGGTCTGGCAGAACCTCAAGGCCGGCGCGCGGGTGTGACCGGGAAGTCCGCGACACCTGATGACCGGCACGACGGTTGATCCGTGGTGGGCACACAGCTGAACTGGGACCAGTACGCCACTGCGTGGGCGCGGCTGCACGGCGGGTTTGACCCCCGGACCGCCGCGCCGGTGGTGCGCGCCTGGCTGCGGTTCTCGTACCACGTCGGGTACGTGCTGGGCCGGCTGCGGGTCACCCCCACCCCGGTCACCGTGGCCGGGGTGCTGCTCTGCTTCTGCGTACCGTTGCTGGCGACCCGGCCGGGGGACGGGCCGTTCCTCGGCGCGCTGTTCGTGCTGCTCGCCTCGGTGGCCGACAGCGTGGACGGGGCGGTGGCGGTGGCCACCGGTCGCACCACCCGGCTCGGCTACGTCTACGACTCGCTCGCCGACCGGCTCGGTGAGGTGGCCTGGCTGCTGGCGTTCTGGCTGGTCGGCGCGCCGGGCGCGCTGGTCGTCGCGGGCGGCGCGCTGTCCTGGCTGCACGAGTACGTCCGGTCCCGAGCGATATCCGCCGGCATGCGCGAGATCGGCGCGGTGACCGTGGGCGAACGCCCCACCCGGGTCTCGGTGGCGCTGGTCGGGTTGCTGGTCGCCGGGTTGGCCGGGCTGATCGAGCCGGACCTGGCCGCCGGCACCATCACCATGGCTACCGCGGTGTGGGTGCTGCTGGCCGGCTTCGGCCTGGGGCAGCTGCTCTCCACCGTCCGCCGTGCGCTGCTCGACGCCGGCTGACCGCCGCGCTGCTCGACGCCGGCTGACCGCCGCGCTGCTCGACGCCGGCTGACCGCCGCGCTGCCCGCAGGCGTCAACAACGTCCCTACCAGGCCGGGCCGATCTCGTCGGCGACGATCTGCGCGGAGAGGGTCACCATCGGCAGCCCGCCACCGGGGTGGCTGGAGCCGCCCACCAGCCACAGTCCGTGCGCCGGGCCCCGGTTGGCCGGGCGGAGCAGCCCACCGGCGGTGCCGTAGATCGAGCCACCCGGCGCGCCGGTCGCCACGTCCAGGTCGGCCGGGGTGCGGACCTCGCGGAACAGCAACCGGTCGCGCACGTCGACGCCGCGCTGCGCCAGCACGTCCAGGATCCGGTCGGCGTACGCGTCGGCCAGCCCCGGGCGTCGCCAGTCGACCGCGCCCGCTGCGGTGCCCTGCCGGGCGGCGTTGACCAGCACGAACCACGCCTCGTGCCCGGCCGGGCGGACCATCGGGTCGTCGGCCACGGTGACGAACACCGTCGGGTCGGCCGCCGGCCGGGCCCGTACGCCGCGTCCCGGGTCGCCGAAGACCGCGTCGAACTCCGCGTCGTAGTCGCGCGGGAAGAAGACGTTGTGGTGCGCCAGCCCGGTGCTGCCCGAGACGCCGAGCAGCAGCACGAAACCGGCCAGGCTGCGGTCGGTCAGCCCGGCCAACCGGCGCGGATGCGGCAGCAGGTCGCGATAGACGGTGAGCGCGTCCACGTTGGCCACCACCACGTCGGCGGGCACCGGCGCGGCGACGCCGGCGAGGCGTACCCCGTGCACCCGGCCGCCGGTGGCGTCGATCCGGGTCACCGCGGCGCCGGTCTGCACGACCACGCCGAGGTCCAGGCAGCGCGTCAGCAGCGCGTCGGCGAGCGTACCCAGCCCGCCGCGCAGGTACCAGCCGCCGAAGGTCAGCTCGGCGTAGGGGACCGCGGCCAGCGCCGCCGGCGCCCGGCGCGGGTCGGCACCGGTGTAGGTGGCGTACCGGTCCAGCAGCATCCGCAGCCGCGGGTCGGACAGGTGCCGGCGGCCCAGCCCGCGCAGGGTGCGGCCCGGGGCGATGGCGGCCAGGTCGCCGATGCGCCAGGCCAGCGACGCGAGGTCGCGGGGGGAGTCGACGGTCCGGCGCAGGATGTCCCGCGAGGAGGCGTGCCACACCCGTGCGGCCCGGCGCCACAGCCGCTGCCAGTCGGCCGCTGCCCGATCACCGAAGGCGGCCCCGATCCGGGCGGCGAACTCCACCGGGTCGGTGCAGGAGTCCAGCGCCGGGCCGCCGTCGGGGAAGACGTGCCGGACGATCGGGTCCAGCGGGGCCAGGTCGAGGTATTCGTCGAGCTTCGCCCCGGTCGCCTCGAACAGGTCGTGAAAGACCTCGGGCAGGGTGAGCAGGCTCGGCCCGGTGTCGAAGTGGAACGACCCGGCCGGGGTGTCGTGCGTGTACCGGCCGAGCTTGCCGCCGACCGTGTCGGCCCGCTCGAAGACGGTCACCTGGTGCCCGGTGGCGGCCAGCCGGGCGGCGGTGGCGAGGCCACCCACCCCGGCGCCGACGACCACGATCCGCGCCATGTCGCGCCCTCCTAGCTGACCGGGCGGCCCCGCCAGGTCAGGCGGCGACGCTTTCGCAGATGGTACGACCGCAGGGTCAGCCAACCGAGGACCACGACCGACACGGGGTGTGCGAGCGCGTCGGGCCACCACCGTCCCCCGGTCGCCCGGGCGGTGAGCACCCGTCCGGCCGCTCCGAGCAGGTAGCCGGCCAGACCCACGGCGGACACCACCGGCGCGCCGGCCGCCACGCCGGCCAGCGCGACCAGCGGCGGCGCGGTGTAGAGCAGGAGCAGCAGCGCCACCACGGCGGCCGCCGCGCCCGGGTGCCCGAACGACGCCCAGAGCGACTTCGAGTACCCGTCGCGCAGCTGCGGCCAGTCGTCGTACATCCGGCAGGTGGCCAGCCGGGAGCCGTCGGCCAGGGCGATGCGCCCGCCGGCCCGTTTGACCGCCCGGGCCAGCTCGATGTCCTCCAGGATCTTGTCGGCGACCGCGGCGTGCCCGCCGGCGGCGGTGTAGCCGGCCCGGTCCACCACCAGGAACTGCCCGCCCGCCGCGGCCAGCGACGGCCGCGGCGAGCGTTCCATCGCGCGCAACGGCAGGAAGGTCAGCCAGAGCCACTGCAACAGCGGCTGCACCAGCCGGTCGGCCGCCGTCGTCACCACGATCCGGGGATACGGCGACAGCAGCGTCGCGCGGGCGGCGCGCAGTTCGCTGACGGCCGCCGCCACGGCGTGCGGGGCGAGCACCACGTCGGCGTCGACAAAGATCAGCGCGGTGGCCGCCGGGTCGGCCCGGGTGGCCAGTTGCCAGCAGGCGTGCGGCTTGCCCAGCCAGCCCGGTGGCGGGGCGACCCCGGTGAGCAGGGTGACCCGAGGGTCGTCGCCGGCCACCGCGCGGACCACCTCGGCGGTGCCGTCGGTGGACCCGTCGTCGAGGACCACGACGCGCAGCCCGGGCACGCCGCGCTGGGCGAGCAGGGCGCGCAGGCATCCGGTGACGCGGGCGGCCTCGTCGCGCAGCGGCAGCAGTACGGCGACCAGCTCACCGACCTCGTCCGGTCGGTCGGTGGGCCGGCGCAGCCAGCGGGCGGTGTTGAGCCAGGTGTGCCCGGTCAGCGCGGCGACGGCGAGCAGCAGGGCGAGCAGGACGGTCATCGGGTCGCGTCGACGCCGGGCCGGTGCGGTTGGTGATCCACCCGGTGGTTGTCGCGGGCCTGGCGGGCGCGCAGCAGGGTCACCGCCAGCGGCACGGCGATCACCGACATGCCGGCCGCGCCCCAGAGCGCCGAGGCGGGCAGGTCGAGGAAGACCGCGTGGGCCAGGATGCTGGAGAAGTACGTCCACAGGTAGAGCGCGATCATCGGGTGATCCCGCTGGTCGGTGTGCTCGGCGGTCGGGCCGGCCAGCGGGCGCAGCGCGCTCATCAGCAGCACCGCGAAGAGCAGCCAGCCCAGGTAGTTGCTGACCGGGATGCCGGGCAGGCCGGGCAGCGCCGGGGTGGCGTTCCGCCAGGTCCAGTAGCCCTCGGCCACCATCTGCGGATCGAGGAAGAGGTCCCAGGCGGCCAACCCCAGTGCGGCCAGCGCGACCCGCTGGACCCGCCGGCCAGCCGTCGACACGTTGCCGCCAGCCGTCGACCCGTTGCCGCCGGTCAGCCGGACCGCCGCCAGCCAGGCCGGCCAGGCCATCCAGGTCCAGGCCAGCGGGATGATCAGCGGCACCCCGGCCAGCTTGGGGCCGAGCTCGCCGGAGTAGTCGTAGCTGCCGAACGGCACGCCGGTGGCCACCCCGATCGCCTCG
Source organism: Micromonospora sp. NPDC000668 (assembly GCF_042897975.1). Taxonomy (NCBI): domain Bacteria; kingdom Bacillati; phylum Actinomycetota; class Actinomycetes; order Micromonosporales; family Micromonosporaceae; genus Micromonospora; species Micromonospora sp. NPDC000668. Next base: position 1,568,982 of record NZ_JBIAYP010000001.1, on the reverse strand, counting down.
ATCGCGAACCCGCCGCCGGTGGCCACCGCGACCAGCGCCGCCGCGGCCCGGGGGCCCCGGCTGAGCAGCGCGTGGCCGACCGCGAGCAGCCAACCGAGCACGACGGTGGCCACGGTGAGCCCGGCCCGCGTGGCGCCGCTGGTGAGCGGGTAGCAGATCTGGGCGAGCACCAGGACCGCGAGCAGCGTCCAGGAGACCCGCCGGGTCATGACGCCGGTGGCTCGAGCGGCAGGTCCCGACCGAGTACGCCGAACGGTCGCTCGTCGCCGGGGAAGTGGAAGTCGCGCAGCACGTCGACGAAGCCGAACCGCCGGTACAGCCGCCAGGCCCGCGAGGTCTGCTCCTCGGCCTCCGGGGTGGACAGCAGCGTGGTATCGCCCTCGGCCATGGTGAGCAGAGCGCGCAGCTGGCCGGCGCCCAGGCCGTGCCCCTGTGCGGGCGGCCGGACGTGCAGCTCGACCACCTCGAAGCAGTGGGTGAGCCAGCGCTGCCGGGTCGGGACGTCCAGTGCCCGGTGCACCTGGTCGTGCCACCACTGGCCGGGGCCGCCCAGGTAGCCGTAGCCGAAGCCGGCGAGGTGCCCCTCGCTGGTCAGGCTGGCCACGGCCCGGAACCCGGGTCGGCGGACGTGGGTGGCGATGTAGCCGCGTCGGGCCTCCAGCAGGTCGGTGCGGTAACCCATCGCCTCGCCGTAGACGGTCACCACGTCGTCCAGCCGCCGGACGAGATCGTCCGGCGTCCAGCGCACCAACCTCATGCCCGTCCACCCTTCACCGTTCCCGGGTCGCCGTCGGCGACCCATCCGAGCACCGTCCGGTCGCCGACCACGTCGCGCACCTCGAACCGCGCGAACAACTCCTCGGCGTACCAGCCCGCGGTGGGAGTTCGCATGATCGCCGCCCGGTGCTCCGGGTGACGGTACGCGAACGCCACCAGGTCCGTCGGGTCGCGCCACACGCTCACCGTGCCCTGCCAACCCAGTGGCGCCTCGCCGACGCCGAACCGGGCCAGCAGCCCGGGAGCGTCGCGCAGGGCGGCAGCCACCGGGGGGATCGCCCGCCAGAAGGTGGCCGCCCGGCGGGCCCGCAGCCGGGCCCGGGTCAGCGCCAGCACCGGCCCGGTGACCCGGCCGCCCGACGGCTCGCCGAACGGCCGCTGCCCGGACCACTCACCCCGGCTGCTCAGTGGGCGCAGGTCGACCCGGGCGTGGGCGCGGGCGATCCGCGCCCAGGCGCGCCCGACCGGCGAGTCGTCGAAGCCAGCCGCCGCGGCGGGGGAGTCCCAGACGGTCAGCGCCGCCCACCGGGTCAGATCGGCGTCACCCGGGCCGAAGCCGGTGCCGGTCCCGGTGCCCAGCAGCTTGCCGAACCGGACGCCCGGGAGGGCACGCAGCCGGCCCGGATCCACCGCCATCCGGGTCAGCGCCCGGGGCAGCGCGCCGCGGGACGTCCGCCACACGTGCAGGGTGACCAGCTCTCCGACGCTGCTCACGCCACCGCTTCGCGGCGTCGCGAGCGCCTCGCTGCTGTGCCTGCTGGTTCGCTCGCTCACGCCACCGCTTCGCGGCGTCGCGAGCGCCTCGCTGCTGTGCCTGCTGGTTCGCTTGCTTCGCTCGCTCACGCCACCTCGGTCGGGGTGCCGGCGGTGACCCGCAGCAGCTCGGCGTAGGTGGTCGGGAAGACCGCCTGCGGTACGCCGCCAGCGGCCCAGACCTCCGGGTACGCCGCCAGCGCGGTGTCCACCAGGGTGCGCAGTACGCGCGGGTGCCCGAGCGGAGCGACCCCGCCGATCGGCTGCCCGGTGTGCGTCCGGACGAACTCCGGGGTGGCCCGGCGCAGCCGGGTGACCCCGATCGACGCGGCCAGACCGGCGGTGTCCACCCGGTGCGCGCCGGAGGTGAGCACGAGCAGCGGCGCGTCGTCCGCGTCGAAGATCAGCGAGTTGGCGATCTGGCCGACCTGGACGCCGAGCGCCTCGGCGGCTGCCGCGGCGGTGTGCACCGCGTCGGGCAGCAGGCGGACCGTGCTGGGCTGGCCGGCGCCGTCGAGTGCGCCGGCGTCGGTGAGCGCGTCCTGCACCGCCCGTACGTTCGGGTGTGGCTGCATCCCGCCATTCTTCCCGGTCCGCGGTGCCGGGTTCACTCTGGTGCACCGGCCGGCGCGTCACACGTTGCATTTTCGTCGGAGGGGAGGTGTACTGTCAGCAGCAGTTAGAACGAGTGTTCGATTGCCTCGAACGCCCGTTCCAACCAGCCGGAGCGCGGTGTTTCGCGGCACCACCTCCGGGCGGTGTGGCTCCGCGGGCCGCACCTGGGTTTCCGGGCAGTCGCGAGCCCGGTCCCATCAGGCAGGAGCGTCGCTCGCCGCCCACGACCCCCGGGCGGCGGGCGACGAACCCGCCGGTACGCCGGCCGGGTGTGGTGTGGGGAAGCATCCACACCCGGCCGGCCACACCCGGTGCGTCTTCCTCCGCACCACCCGACCTCGGCGTCTCATCGGCGGCATCAGTGTGCCGGCCGACGCCCCGGCCACGTGGAGGAGACAGTCCATGCCGACCAACCCGGCTCAGGCACCGACGGTGCCGGCGCACGTGCTGCCGCACCGCACCCCCGCCCAACTCCTCACGTTGGCCCGGCGCGGGCTGACCGAAGCCGGCCAGACCCGACCCGACGGTTTGCGCTACGCGGCCGCCCACCTGGCGGCGCTGCGCGCGGCGGCCGCCCTGCTCGCCGCCCGCGCCCGACCCGCGCCGAGCCGGCGCAACCGGATCACCAGCGTCTGGGTCCTGCTCTGCGCCGTCGCCCCCGAGCTCGACGAGTGGGCCCGGTTCTTCGCCGCCGGTGCCGGCAAGCGGGCCGCCGCCGAGGCCGGCATCCCCCGGGTGGTCAGCGCCCGGGAGGCAGACGACCTGCTCCGCGCGGCCGAACAGTTCGTCACGGTGGTGGAGACCGCGCTCGGTGTGGCTCACCAACCGGCCCTGGACGGCCTCGCCGCATGACCCCGCCGTGACGCCGGCCGCCCGATGGGGGGAGCCGGGCGGCCGGCGTCACCGGCGTGCCGGTCCTGATCTGATCCACAGCAACGACGGGGGGTTGGTCCGATGGCGGGCCGCATGGTGGTCGGTTCCGCCGCACTGGCCGATCTGGTACGTCCGGCGAGCGCACCCGATCCGGAGGGCGGCCACCGGGTGCTGCCGGTGGTGCCCGAGCTGACCGGCCTGCTGCCCAACCGGGGCCTGCGTCGGGGCAGCACCATCGCGGTCGCCGTCGGTCAACCTCGGCGCAGTGGCGGCACCTCGCTGGTGCTGGCCCTGCTCGCCGAGGCGTCCCGTGCCGGCTCGTGGTGCGCCGTGGTCGGGGTGCCGACGTTCGGCGCGGGCGCGGCCGCCGAGCTGGGCATCGCCCTGGACCGGCTGGCCCTGGTGCCGAATCCCGGCCCCGAGTGGGCCACCGTGGTCGCCGCGCTGATCGACGGGGTGGATGTCGTGGTCACCGCCGTGCCGGCCGCGGTCTCCGCCTCGGTCGCCACCCGACTGGCCGCCCGGGCCCGGCAGCGCGGCAGCGTGCTCGTCCCGTACGGCCGGTGGGACGGCGCGGACGTGACGTTGCAGGTGGTCCGTGGGGTCTGGGAAGGGCTCGGGGCGGGCCGGGGCCGGCTGCGCCGCCGGGAGGTCACCGTCTCGGCGCGCGGGCGTGGGGCGGCCGCCCGACCCAAGGAGATCAAGGTCTGGCTCCCCGGTGACGAGCTCACCCGGGTGATCCCTCGTACGGTGCTGTCGCCCGTGGGCCGACCGGCCGTGCCGTTCGCCGGCCGGCCCCGTCCGGTGCCGCCGGCCGGTGACCGGGTCCGCGCCGACACCGCCCGGCAGGGCGCCCTCACCCTGGTCAGTCCGGCGTGACCGGGGTCGCGGAGCGCGGTGCCGTTCCGGCCGAGCCTGGCCCGGGAGGTCTGGGGTGACCGGCTCGCCGGTACGGACCCTGCTGCTGTGGTGCCCAGATTGGCCGGTGCTCGCCGCCGAGATCGTCGACGGGGTGCCGGCCACCGGCCCGGTCGCCGTGCTGCACGCCAACCGGGTGGTCGCCTGCTCCGAGCGGGCCCGCGCCGAGGGGGTGCGCCGGGGGCTGCGCAAGCGGGAGGCGCAGGGCCGCTGCCCGCAGCTCACCGTCATGGAGTACGACCCCGGCCGGGACGCCCGGGCGTTCGAGCCGGTGGTCGCCGCGGTGGAGGAGTTGGTCGCCGGCGTCGAGGTGGTTCGCCCGGGCGCCTGCGCGGTGGCCGCCCGGGGCCCGAGCCGTTACCTCGGCGGCGAGGAGGCGGCCGCCGAGCGGATCATCGAGCACATCGCCCAGTCGTGTCTGGTGGAGAGCCAGATCGGCGTCGCCGACGGGGTCTTCGCCGCAGGGCTGGCCGCCCGCGCCGGCCGGGTGGTGGCGCCGGGCGGGACGCCGGAGTTCCTGGCCGGGTTGCCGGTCGAGGCGCTCGCCCGACCGGCGCTGGCCGACCTGCTGCGCCGGCTGGGGGTGCGGACCCTCGGCGACTTCGCCGCGTTGCCGGCCGGTGACGTGCTGGCCCGGTTCGGGTTCGACGGCGCGCTGGCCCACCGGCTGGCCGCCGGGCGGGACCACCGCCCGCTCGCCGTCCGGCAGCCGCCGGCCGACCTGACGGTGACCGCCGAGTACGACGAGCCGATCGACCGGGTCGATGCGGCGGCGTTCGCCGCCCGCGCGCTGGCCGAGCAACTGCACGACCGGCTGGCCGGGCACGGGCTGGCCTGCACCCGACTCGGCATCGAGGCGGTCACCGCGCACGGGCAGGAGCTGCACCGGGTGTGGCGGCACGACGGCCTGCTCACCGCCGCGGCCATCGCCGACCGGGTGCGCTGGCAGCTCGACGGGTGGCTCTCCGGCAGCAACGGCCGGGCCGGCGCCCGACCGGCCCGGCCGACGGCCGGCATCATCCGGCTGCGGCTGATCCCGGACGGGGTGATCGCCCAGGCCGGCCTGCAGTCCGGCCTCTGGGGGGAGACCGGCGAGGAGCGGGAGCGGGCCCACCGGGCGTTGAGTCGGGTGCAGGGCATCCTCGGCCCGGAAGCTGTGGTCACCGCGGTGCTCGGCGGCGGGCGCTCCCCGGCCGACCAGGTGCGACTGGTGCCCTGGGGCGACGAACGCGTCCCCACCCGTCCCGGCCCGCCGGCGCCGGGCAGCCCGGCGTATCCGGGCGGGTCGGCGTCCCCCGGTGGGCTGGCGGTCTCGGGCCGGTCGGCGGACCTGGGCGGATCGGGCGGTGGCGCGGCGCGGGCCGGGGCCCGGGTGGCGGGGGGTGCCCCGCCCTGGCCCGGCCAGCTCCCACCGCCCGCACCGGCGATGGTGCTGCCGAGCCCGCTCGCGGCGACCGTGCACGACGCCGCCGGAGAGCCGGTGGTGATCAGCGCGCGGTTGGCGGTGAGCGCCCCGCCCGCCCTGCTGGTGGTTGGTACCGGCCAGCCGGCGGAGATCGTCGGCTGGGCCGGGCCGTGGCCGGTGGACGAGCGCTGGTGGGCGCCGGCGGAAGCCCGCCGTCGGGCCCGGTTTCAGGTCGGCCTCGCCGACGGCACCGCCCTGCTGCTCGCCGTCGAGGCCGGGCAGTGGCTGGTGGAGGCGATCTATGACTGAGTGTTCAGCCGGATGAGCTTCCACAACCCGAAGATGCCCTGGTCGGAGCTGGAGGGGGTGCTCTCCGGGCGGCCCGACGGCAACCGGGGGAGCAGGGGCGAGCGGCACCTGCACGTGGTGGACCCGCTCGCCGTGGACGCCGACGGTGGTGACTCCCCGGCCTGGAGTCGCAAGCGCCAGCACTACGAGGCGCCCGAGCTGCCCCGCCCCGACGACGCCGTGCCCTACGCGGAGCTGCACGCGCACACCAACTTCAGCTTCCTCGACGGCGCCAGCCACCCCGAGGAGTTGGCCGAGGAGGCGGCCCGGCTGGGGCTCACCGCGCTCGCCGTCACCGACCACGACGGCTTCTACGGGGTGGTCCGCTTCGCCGAGGCGGCCCGCGCGCTGGACCTGCCGACCATCTTCGGTGCGGAGCTGTCCCTCGGGCTGCCCGGCCCGCAGAACGGCGAGCCCGACCCGCACGGCGCGCACCTGCTGGTGCTCGCGCACGGCCACGAGGGGTACGCCCGGCTGGCCACCACCATCGCCCGCGCCCAGCTACGTGGCGGGGAGAAGGGCCGCCCGGTCTACGGGGAGCTGGAGGAGGTCGCCGCCGAGCTGCGCGACCACGTGCTGGTGCTGACCGGCTGCCGCAAGGGGCACGTGCCGGCGGCGCTGCTCACCGAGGGGGTGGACGCGGCGGCCCGCGAGCTGGACCGGCTGACCGCGCTCTTCGGTGCGGAGACGGTGGCGGTGGAGCTGACCGACCACGGCCACCCCGTCGACGCCGACCGCAACGACGCGCTCGCCGAGTTGGCCGCCACGGCCGGGCTGCCGACGGTGGCCAGCAACAACGTGCACTACGCCAGCCCCGGCCGGCGTCGGCTGGCCACCACCGTCGCCGCCGTCCGGGCCCGACGCAGCCTGGACGAGATCGACGGCTGGCTGCCCGCGGCTGCCACCGCCCACCTGCGCAGCGGCGCGGAGATGGCGGCCCGGTTCGCCGCGTACCCGGGTGCGGTGGCCCGGGCCGCCGAGTTCGGCGCCGAGCTGGCCTTCGACCTCCAACTGGTCGCGCCGCAGCTGCCGGCGTACCCGGTGCCGCCAGGGCACACCGAGATGAGCTGGCTGCGGAAGCTGACCGCCGACGGGGCTCGGGAGCGCTACGGACCCCCGCAGGCGCACCCGACGGCGTACGCGCAGCTCGACCACGAGCTGAACATGATCGAGGAGCTGGGTTTCCCGGGCTACTTCCTGGTGGTCTACGACATCGTGACGTTCTGCCGTGAGCAGGACATCTACTGCCAGGGCCGGGGCTCGGCAGCCAACTCGGCGGTCTGCTACGCGCTGCGGATCACCAACGTGGACGCCGTCCGGCACCGGCTGCTCTTCGAGCGTTTCCTCGCCCCGGAGCGGGACGGCCCGCCGGACATCGACGTGGACATCGAATCCGACCGCCGGGAGGAGGTGATCCAGCACGTCTACACCCGCTACGGCCGGGAGCACGCCGCCCAGGTCGCCAACGTCATCTCCTACCGGCCCCGGTCGGCGGTGCGGGACGTGGCCAAGGCGTTCGGCTTCTCACCCGGCCAGCAGGACGCCTGGAGCAAACAGATCGACCGGTGGGGCTCGGTCGCCACGGTCGACGTCGAGGACATCCCGGAGCAGGTGGTGGAGTACGCCAACGAGCTGCAGACGTTCCCCCGGCACCTGGGCATCCACTCCGGCGGCATGGTGATCTGCGACCGGCCGGTGATCGAGGTCTGCCCGGTGGAGTGGGGGCGGATGCCCGGGCGCAGCGTGCTCCAGTGGGACAAGGACGACTGCGCCGCGGTCGGTCTGGTCAAGTTCGACCTGCTCGGCCTCGGCATGCTCTCCGCGCTGCACTACGGCTACGACATGATCGGGTCCCGACTCGACCTCGGCGACATGACGCTGGACGACCCGGAGGTCTACGACATGCTCTGCCGGGCCGACTCGGTCGGGGTGTTCCAGGTGGAGAGTCGCGCCCAGATGGCCACCCTGCCCCGGCTCAAGCCCCGCGAGTTCTACGACCTGGTGGTCGAGGTGGCGCTGATCCGGCCCGGCCCGATCCAGGGCGGCTCGGTGCACCCGTTCATCCGGCGCAAGAACGGCCTGGAGCCGGTGACGTTCGCGCACCCGTTGATGCGCAACGCGCTGGAGAAGACCCTCGGCGTGCCGCTGTTCCAGGAGCAGTTGATGCAGCTCGCCATCGACCTGGCCGGCTTCGACGCGGCCGAGGCCGACCAACTGCGCCGGGCCATGGGCGCCAAACGCTCGGTCGAGCGGATGACCCGCATCGCCGACCGGCTCTACGCCGGGATGGCCGAGCGGGGCATCACCGGTGAGCTGGCCGACGACGTCTACCGCAAGCTCACCGCGTTCGCCAGCTACGGCTTCCCGGAGAGCCACGCGATGAGCTTCGCCTACCTGGTCTACGCCAGCTCCTGGCTCAAGCGCTACCACCCGGCCCCGTTCCTCGCCGCGCTGCTCAACGCCCAGCCGATGGGCTTCTACTCACCGCAGACCCTGGTCGACGACGCCCGCCGGCACGGGGTGGAGGTACGCCGACCGGACATCAACGCCAGCGGGGCCAAGGCGGTGCTGGAGTCCACCCCCGACACCCGGTGGGGCAGCGGGCCGGGGGAGCCGCCGCACGCCTGGGGGCTGGACGGTCCGGCGGTCCGGCTCGGGCTGTCCAGCGTGCGTACCCTCGGCGCCGAGGTGGCCGAGCGGATCGAGGCCGACCGGAGCGCGCACGGGCCGTACCGTGACATGTCGGACCTGGCCCGGCGGGTCGGTCTCACCGCCGCGCAACTGGAGGCGCTGGCCACCGCGGACGCCTTCGCCTGTTTCGGGCTGACCCGACGGCAGGCGCTCTGGGCCGCCGGCGCGGCGGCCCAGGACCGGCCGGGCCGGCTGCCCGGCACGGTGACCGGCGCGGCGGCGCCGACGTTGCCCGGGATGGAGGCGGTGGACCGGCTGGTCGCCGACGTGTGGGCCACCGGGCTGTCACCGGAGAGCCATCCGGCCCGGTTCATCCGGGGTCAGCTCGACGTGCTCGGCGCGGTGCCGATCGCCCGGCTCGGTCGGGTGGAGCCCGGGCAGCGGATCCGGGTCGGCGGGATCGTCACCCACCGGCAGCGCCCGGCGACCGCGGGCGGGGTCACCTTCCTCAACCTGGAGGACGAGACCGGCATGCTCAATGTCACCTGCTCGCCGGGGCTGTGGCAGCGCTACCGGCGGGTTGCCCGGACCAGCGCCGCGCTGGTGGTCCGGGGGCGGCTGGAGCGGCATGAGGGGGTGACCAACCTGGTCGCCGACCGGCTGGACGCCATCGAGCCACCGGTCAGTCCCGCGTCCCGTGACTTCCGCTGATCGAGTGATCCACATTACGGTTTCCGGTGCCGCCGAGCGGGAGACTCGTGCTGAGCGGGCAGAGCGGCCCGTGATCCATGAGGGGAAAGAACAGTGATGGGGAATCACACGTACACCGGCGGAATCGCCAACTCCCGACGGACCCGGCTCGGCGCCGGTTGGATGCCGTCGCACCTCGCCGACCCTCGCGAGTACGAGGTGACCAACGGTCCGGTCGCCAACGAGCGGCGGTCCCGCGCGGAGGACGAGGTCGAGGGCGTCGAGTCCTGACCGGCCGCGTCACCGCGTCCCGACCCGGCGGGTCGGTGCGCCTGCCACACGATCGCCCTGCTGATGGACCGGGTGACTAGGCTCGACCGGGTGGAGCAGACCCGAGGCCGGTTCGCCGGGCCGCCGCTGACCCCCCGTACCGCCGTGATCTGGTCGGTGCTCCGCGCCGAACTGGACCGGCGCGGCGACACCGAGCTCACCGTGCTGGACGTGGGCGGCGGCACCGGCGGCTTCGCCGTCCCGCTGGCCCGGGCCGGGCACCGCGTGACCGTGGTCGACGCCAGCCCCGACGCGCTGGCCGCGCTCACCCGCCGGGCCGCCGAGGCCGGGGTGGCCGACCGGATCGCCGCCGTGCAGGGCGACGGCGACGCCCTGACCGGGCTGGTCGAGCCGGCCGGGGTCGACCTGGTGCTCTGCCACGCCGTGCTGGAGGTGGTCGACGACCCGACGCCGGTGGTGACCGCGCTGGCCACCGCACTGCGCCCCGGCGGCGCGGCCAGCGTGCTGGTGGCCGGCCGGGCCGCCGCCGTGCTGGGCCGGGCGATGAACGGCCACCTGGAGGTCGCGGCCGCGCTGGCCGCCGACCCGGCCGGCACCGCCGGGCCGCGGGACACCCTGCGCCGCCGCTACGACGCCGACGGCGCCGCCGCGCTGCTCACCGCCGCCGGGCTGGTGGTCGAGGAGATCCACGGGGTACGCGTACTGGCCGACCTGCTGCCGGCTGCGGTCGCCGACGGGCAGTCGGCCGCCCTGGTCGAGCTGGAACGGACGCTGGCCGCCCAGCCCCCGTACCGGGATCTGGCCGCCCAGCTGCACCTGTTCGCCCGCCGGCCGGCATGACCGCCCCGCCGGGTGGTGCGCCGGCGCCGCTGGCGGTCCTCGGGCCGGAACACGGCGGCGGCCGCCTCACCGATGTGCTGCCCAGCGCGCTCGCCGTGCTGGGCGTCCCCGGGTCGGCCGACCCGCTCGGGCTCGTCCCCGCGCTGGCCGGCGTACGCCGGATCGCCGTGCTGCTGGTCGACGGCCTCGGCTGGTACCAGCTGCCGACCGCCGCGCCGTACGCGCCGACCCTCGCGGGGCTCGCCGCGACGGTGGCCCGGCCGCTCATCGCGGGTTTCCCGTCCACCACCCCGACCAGCCTGGTGTCGCTGGGCACCGGCGTCGCGCCGGGCGCGCACGGGGTGCTCGGCTTCACCGTGCGGATGCCCGGCACCGACCGGGTGCTCACCCACACCGACTGGGCCGCCGACCCGTCGCCGCTGCGCTGGCAGCCGGTGCCCACCCAGCTGGAGCGGGCCCGCGCCGCCGGGGTGGCGGTGAGCGTGGTGAGCCGGCCGGAGTTCGGTGGCAGCGGGTTGACCCTGGCCGCCAACCGGGGCGGCGACTTCCGGGGCGCCATCGGCGCGGACGCGGTGTCCGCCACCATGCTGGCCGCGCTGTCCGCCGGCCACGGACCCACCCTGGTCTCCGGCTACCACGCCGACCTGGACCGGCACGGCCACCTCAGCGGGGTCGACTCGGCACCCTGGCGGATCGCCGCCAACGAGGTGGACGCGCTGCTCGCCCGCCTGGTCGACGGGCTGCCGCCGGACGCCGCGCTGCTGGTGACGGCCGACCACGGGCAGCTCAACGTGCCCGCCACGCACCGTTTCGACCTGGACACCGATCCGCGGCTGCGCGGCGGTGTGCGGCTGGTGGCCGGTGAGGCACGGGTGCGCTACCTGCACGTCGCGCCGGGCGCGGCCGACGACGTGGTGGCTGCCTGGTCGGCGGTGCTCGGCGACGCGGCGCGGGTGCGTACCCGCGACGAGGTGGTGGCCACCGGCTGGTTCGGGCCGGTGCCCGAGGAGCACCTGGGGCGCATCGGCGACGTGGTGGTGACCTGCAACGACACGTACGCGGTGCTGGCCACCCGCACCGAGCGGCCGATGGCGTCCCGGTTGGTGGCGTACCACGGGTCGGACACGGCCGCCGAGCTGACGGTGCCGCTGCTGGTCGTCCGCGGCTGAACGGTGGTCCGGCCCGGCGGTCGCTGGTGGTGTCGTACCCCCGGGTTAACCTGCCGGGATGGGCCGCAGCCAGTCGTTGCCCCGGGGCGTCGATCCGCGCTTCGGGCCGGACGCCGACGACTCCGACAGCCCGATCCTGCACGTCGACATGGACGCCTTCTTCGCCGCCGTCGAGGTGCGCCGCCGGCCCGAGCTGCGCGGCCGGCCGGTGGTCGTCGGTGGTGTCGGGCCGCGTGGCGTGGTGAGTTCCGCCAGCTATGAGGCCCGCCGCTACGGCGTACGCAGCGCGATGCCGACCAGCCAGGCCCGGGCCCGCTGCCCGCACGCCGTCTACCTGCCACCGGATTTCACCGCCTACACCACCGCCTCCCGCGCGGTGATGCAGATCTTCCGGGACGTCACCCCGCTGGTCGAGCCGCTCTCCCTCGACGAGGCGTTCCTCGACGTGACCGGCGCCCGCCGGCTGTTCGGGGCCCCGGCCACCATCGCCGGGCTGATCCGCCGCCGGGTCGCCGAGGAACAGGCGCTGACCTGCTCAGTCGGGGTGGCGCCGAGCAAGTTCGTGGCCAAGCTGGGTTCCACCCGGGCCAAGCCGGACGGCCTGTTGGTCGTGCCCCCCGGGCAGGTGCTCGACTTCCTGCACCCACTGCCGGTGGACGCGCTCTGGGGGGTGGGGGAGCGGGCCGCCGAGGCGCTGCGTCGGCTCGGCCTGGCCACCGTCGGCGACCTCGCCGAGGCCCCGTTGGGCATGCTCCGCCGGGCGGTCGGCGCCGCGTCGGCGGTGCACCTGCACGAGTTGGCCTGGGGGCGAGACCCGCGCCGGGTCAGCCCCGAGCACGTCGACAAGTCGATCGGCGCCGAGGTGACCTTCGACGTCGACGTGGCCGACCCGCTGGAGATCCGCCGCGCCCTGCTCGCGCTCAGCGCGAAGGTCGGCGTCCGGTTGCGCGGCTCCGGGCAGGTGGGGCGCACCGTGTCGCTCAAGGTGCGCTTGGCCGACTTCCGCACCGTCAACCGCTCCCGCACTCTCGGCGTGCCCACCGACACGGCACGCGAGATGTTCGACACGGTCTGGGCGCTCTACACCGCCCTGGACCCGGGCGAGCGGATCCGGCTCGTCGGTGTCCGGGTGGAGGGGCTCGCCCCGGCGGAGGGTGCGCCCCGGCAACTCACCCTCGGCGCGCCCGAGCGTGGTTGGCGGGAGGCGGAAGCTGCCGCGGACGCTGCCGCTGCCCGATTCGGGCGATCCGTCATAGGTCCAGCCAGTCTGTTAGGCGACCGTGATCCCCGCCGAAACGAAAATCCACCCCACCCATAGGTCGTCCCGCTTTCCGACGCGCGACCCCCCTCGTAGACTTGCGGGTAAGCAGCCGGTTGGCTGCCACGGTCTGTCGGCCCGAGTGGGCCTGACCAACGTGACCGGGGAGGAGTGCCGTGCCGCTCTCGGAGCACGAGCAGCGGCTGTTCGAGCAGATCGAGCGGTCGCTTGCCGAGGACCCCAAATTCGCCTCGGCCGTGCGCGCCAGCGATCCGCGCTTCCACGCGCGGCGTCGCCTGCTCGTCGCTGCCGGCGTGATCATCGCTGGCTTGGCTCTACTGGTCTATGGCGCGGTGATCAAGACTCCACCGCTGGCGGTGGCGGGCTTTGTCGTCATGCTGGCCTCGGCCGCGTTCGCGGTGCAGTCGCACCGGCGTGCGCAGTCACCCGACCTGCACGTGGTGGGCGGCACGACCAGTCGTCGTCGTCCCCGTGGCGGTGGCCGATCCGGTCGCCGGTCGTCGATCCTGGATCGCATGGAGGACAGGTGGCGGCAGCGCCCGGAGGGGCACCGCTGAGCCCGTCCCGCCGCTGAGGCGGGCCGTACACCGCGACGAGCGGGTCGCCGGGAACAGCCCGGCGACCACTGTCGTATCCGCGCGCCCTCGTACCCGCGCGTTGCACCGCGCCCTCGTACCCGCGCCCTCGTGCCGCGCGCCGCTGCCCAGCATCACTTGATGCTGGGCAGTCCCGTCCGGCTTCTCGTGACTGCTCACCATCAAGGGATCAACGGCGGCCCGGGGCACCGCAGCGACTGCAGGTGGTTGAGCAGGGGAGCGCCGACGGGATGCGCCACAGCCGGGCGGGGCGACGGCCAATGGACCGCCGCCCCGAGCCGGACGGGGACGTCCCTCAGCGGGCCGCCCGGTCGGCCAGCAGCCGACGCGGATTCCAGCGCAGCAGCCGGTACCGGGCCCGCCCGGTCAGTGCCACCAACCGGCCGGACGAGTCCGCCAGGCCGAGCCGCCAGCGCAGCAGCACCGACGGCGGCAGCACGGCGGCCAGCAGCCGGGTCCGCCGGTCCGCCCGTGCGGCCAGCGCGCGCCGGACCGCGCGCAGCGCCGGCAGCAGCCGCTCACCGGTCAGCGGGTCCCGGGCGTAACGCGCCCGCTCCTCCGCCCGGCCGAGCAGCCGCGCCGCGCCGACCGCCGCGGTGTCATCGGTGAAGGTGTCCCGGACCAGCCGGTCCGCGGTCGCCCGGGGCGTCTCGGTCCGGTCGACCCGGACCTTGAAGTCCACCAGCGTGTCGAGCAACTCCGCCCAGGCGGCATGCGCGTCCGCGCGGGCCGCGTTGGCGTCCACCCCGACCACCATCACAGGTGCCCCGTCGCCCGGGGCGGCATCGTCCGCGGTGGCGGCCACCGCGGCGCCCTCCGCCCGGCCACCCCGCCGTCGGCGCAGCGCCAGCCGACGCAGCGCCGGCACCGCCAGCAGTGCCATCAGGGCCAGCAGACCTGCCGTCCACCATGGCCACACCGGTGCCTGCTCGGCCGGTGTCTGACCGCTGAGGGAGAGCCCGCTGTCGGTGTCCCGGTCGGCGTTGTCCGGTCCGGCCGGTCCGGCCGACGCGTCGGGGCCGACCGGGGTGTCCGTGGTGCCGGTGCCCGGGCTGGACGGCTCCGGCGCGTCAGTGTCCGGCGCCCACGCCGACCGGGTGGAGCCCGGCACCCCGTACGTCGGGGTGGCGTCGAACGGCACCCAGCCGACCCCGTTGAAGTAGACCTCGGTCCAGGCGTGCAGGTTGAGGTTGGTCAACGTGTAGGTGTCGCCGTCCCGCTTGCTGCCGTTGGTGAACCCGAACGCCACCCGGGCCGGGATGCCGGCCGCGCGGACCAGCCAGGCCATCGCTGCGGCGTACTGCTGGCAGTAGCCGACCTTGTTGGTCAGGAAGTTGACGATGTCCTGGCCACTGCTGCCGCTCTCGGTGCTGAGCCGGTAGCTGAACCCGTTGTCCGCCGAGAAGTGCTGGTAGATGGACAGCACGCGATCGTAATCGGTGCGCTGCCCCTGGATCAGCCCCTTGACCAGCTCCTCCACTTCGGGCACCGGCCCCGGGGTGGCGGTCAACTGCCGGCGGACCGGGTGGTCGGCCGGCAGCGGCTGCGCGGCGCGCAGCGCCGCCGGGGTGTACGTCGAGCGGATGTAGTCGAAGGAGTACTTCTTGCTCCGGGAGTTTTCCCGGTTGGAGAAGACGACCTGCTGGTTGGGGTCGTAGAGCCAGTTGCCGTTGAGGTCCTCGGTGCGCACCGGCTCCGCGTACACCGGCAGCAGGGACATGCTCAGGCTCTTGGTGACCTCGACGGTGGCCCGGTACGGGGTCTGCTGCACCCCTCGGCCGGCCCGCTCGCCGGGATCCGGGAGATCCCGGTTGGCCGGCCGACCACTCGGGCTGCGCGCCTGGAAGCCGCTCGGACGCAGCTCGTCGGCGACCGCGTAGCGCAGGTAGAACGGGGTCGGCTCAGACGTGGTCACCTTGACCAGGTCGCTCACCTCGGACTGGTTGAGCTGGCCGGCGAGCGACGCGAACAGGTCGATGCGGCCGGACGAGCCTGCCCCCGCCCGGCCGTTGCCGTTGCCGTTGCCCGCCCCGCCGCCGAGCGTGTCGAGCAGCCCGCCGGTCATGCCCGGCACGGCCAGCGGCAGCACCACGGCTAGGGCAACCCCGACCACCGCGAGCCGGCGGCCGGCGGCGGCCAGGGGCGAGGCCTCCCACACGTCGACGTCGCGGCCGTCGCCGGTGAACCGGCGTCCGAACCGGCGTACCCGGTCGACGTTGTCGGTGACCAGCAGCCAGAGGTACCCGGCGGCGCCCACCACGAACGGCACCGCGGGAACGCTGTCCACGTCGACGGCGACCGGCACCGAGTAGATGGCGAGCATCGGCAGCCCGGCCAGCGCGGGCCGGCGCAGCGCCACCGCCAGCACGTCCACCAGCACGGCCACCCCGCCGACGCCGAGCACGGTGATGAACAGCAGCGGGTCAGTGTCCGGCACCTCGATGCCGTACGAGCGCATGTCCTGCATGGAGCCGGTGAACAGGTCGGCGAAGTGCCCGAACGTGGTCGGCGTGGGCAGGAAGGTGAGAAACTCCGCGCCGCTGGGGAACAGCCAGGTCAGGGCGAGCACCAGGGCGGCCAGCATGCCGAGCACCTGACCCCACAGGGGTGCCCGGACGAGTCGGGTCAGCGCGGCCACCCCGGCCACCACGGCGACCGCGATCGCGGACTGGATCAGCCACGTCCAGGTCTCGAAGATGGCCGACAGCGGGGCGGCGGCGAGCAGCGTGGCCGCGGCCGCCACCGCGCCGATGTTCCGACTGGCGATCATGAGGGGAACCTTCCGTTCATCGCACGCCGCCGGCCACCGTCTCGGCCAGCGCGGCGCGCAGGGCGAAGCCCTGGGAACCCCGGCCCGCCTGCGGCCAGAGTGCCGGCAGCCGGCTGCCGTGGTCGACGCCGACCACCCGCCAACCGCTCTGCAACATCGTGAGCGCGGCGGCGCCGTGCGCGTGCTCAGCCTCGGCCCGGGCCTTCTCCGGCAGGCTCAGCCAGGTGGAGCTGTCCAACAGGAAGCCGACGCAGGTGGCGCCATTGCCCCGCAGCCCGGCCAGCAGCTCGGCCTCGGCCACACTCACCGCGCCGAACAACCCGATGATCAGACCGCCGTCAGCGCGTTGCCGGACGCGCTGCACCAGGCCGGTCACCTCGGCCCGCTGGTCCAGCCGGACCTCGGCGAGGTGGTCGAGCAGCGTCCCGTCGCCGCCGGCTTCCGAGGCGTCCACGTCCGCCCCCGAACCGGTGACCAGGCGCAGCTTGTAGCCGGCCTGACGCAGGTGCACGGCGATGCTCGCGGCGGCGGAGACCGCCCACTCGAAACTCGCCGTCGGCCCGTCGCCGCGGTGACCGTACGCGCGGGTGTCCAGCACGACCGTGGCCCGGCTCTCCCACGGCTGTTCCTCGCGGCGCACCATCAGCTCGCCAGTGCGTGCGGTGGACTTCCAGTGCACCCGGCGCAGGTCGTCGCCGCGCCGGTACTCCCGGGTCGCCGCGTCGTCCTCACCGTGCACCGCCACCGACCGGGCCCGGCTGTCGCCGCTGCCCGCGTACTCCCCGGGGAGCCGGACCGACGGCAGTGGGGTGACCTGCGGGATGACCGTCAGGTGGTCGGTGCTGGGGAAGGCCCGGCTGAGCTCGCAGAGCCCGAACGGGTCGCTCATCCGCACCACCAGCGGGCCCACGTCGTAGCGGCCCCGCACGTCGGCCCGGACGGTGTACGCCACAGAGCTGGCCTGCTGCGCGCCGAGCCGCTCCAGCACCACCCGGGGCCGGCTGCCCAGGGCGTAGGGCAGCCGGTCCTCCAGTAGCAGGGTGCCGGTCGGCAGCCGGGAGAGGTTCTGCAGCCGCAGCACCACCCGGGAGTTGGCGCCGACCGGGACCCGGTGCGGGTCCAGTGAACGGTTGCAGGCCAGCTTGTAGCGGCTGCGCCCGACGTAGGCGGCGGCCAGCAGCGGCAGGACGGCCAGCAGCACGGCGACCCGGAGCAGGTCCTTCTCGCCGAGGATGCCGGCCGAGATCGCCGCCGCGACCGCGGCGGCCAGGAACGAGCGCCCGCGGGTGGTCAGCCCGCGCAGCCCGGCACGCACGTCACGGCCTCCGCGGCTCGTAGGGCGCACGACCGTTGCCGGTGGCGGGCCGGGTGTCGTACGGGGAGCGCTGCCGGTCGTGCGGCAACGGCAGTCGGTGCACCAGCTCGGAGACGATCGCGTCGGTGGTGCGTCGGGCGAGCTGCGCGTCGGCGGTCGGGATGATCCGGTGCGCCATTACCGGCACCGCGAGGGCCTGCAGGTCGTCGGGGAGGACGTAGTCGCGCCCCTCCAGGGCGGCGACCGCCCGGGCGGTGCGCAGCAGCTGCAGGGTTGCCCGGGGGGAGGCGCCCAGACGCAGGTCGGGGGCCTCGCGGGTCGCGGTGACCAGGTCGATGGCGTACTGCTTGACCGCGTCGGCGACGTGCACCTGCCGGACGGTGGCGATGAGCTGCCGGACGATGTCCGCGTCGGAGACCGGGCGCAGCTCGTTCAGCGGGTCGGTGCCGCCGTGCCCGTCCAGCATGGCCAGCTCGGCGCCAGCGTCCGGGTAGCCCATCGCGATCCGGGCGGTGAACCGGTCGCGCTGCGCCTCGGGCAGCGGGTAGGTCCCCTCCATCTCGATCGGGTTCTGGGTGGCGATGACCATGAACGGAGTCTGCAGCTGGTACGTCACGCCGTCGACGGTGACCTGCCGCTCCTCCATGCACTCCAGCAGCGCCGACTGGGTCTTCGGCGAGGCGCGGTTGATTTCGTCGCCGACGACCAGGTTGGCGAAGACGGCGCCGGGACGGAACTCGAAGTCGTGCGTCTCCTGGTTGTAGACGCTGACCCCGGTGACGTCGCTGGGCAGCAGGTCGGGGGTGAACTGGATCCGGCGCACCGTGCAGTCGATGGACCGCGCCAAGGCCTTGGCCAGCTTGGTCTTGCCGACGCCGGGGACGTCTTCGATGAGGAGGTGACCCTCGGCGAGCAGGACGGCAAGGGCAAGCCGCACGGTGGCGGTCTTACCCTCGATGACCTGCTCGATGTTGGCCACGATGGCCTCGCTGGCGGCGCGGAACTCGTCGTGCGGCAACAGTCCGCCGACCTCGTCCCAGGTCTGTTGTGTCACGGGCCTCCTCCTCGTCGCCGTCACGGCAGCTCTGTATAGAGCACCTGGACCCGCCGTTGGGTTCGCGACGTCGAGCCTCGTTTGCCGCAGAATTCTCACTGGCCTCTCAGGCTAACCATGTTTGTCGTTATCGCCGACCCCCGCAGGCAGTCCGTCGGTTACGCACCGATATTCGCCGGGTTGGGGGACTGGCCCCGCCGACCCCGGCCCGAACCGGCGGCGAGGTACACTGCCGGACATGGCCGGAGTCTTCCTGCTTCTTATCGGGCCGTGCTGATGCGCTGAACGCGCGACAGCACGGCGGCCCCTCCTGCGTGAGGGGCATTTTTGTGCCCGTCGCCGGTCCGGCCCGGCGGTGCCGAGACGAAGCGAAGCGAAGCGAGGAGAGACGATGAGTGAGGCAGCCGCACCGGCGGGCGACATTCCCCCGTTCCGGTACACCGCGGCCCTGGCCGACGAGATCGAAAATCGTTGGCAGGACATCTGGGCGCGCGAGGGCACCTTCCACGCCCCGAACCCGACCGGCCCGCTGGCCGACCCGGACCACCCCCGGGCCGGTGCGGAAAAGCTGTACGTGCTGGACATGTTCCCCTACCCGTCCGGCGCCGGCCTGCACGTCGGCCACCCCCTGGGCTACATCGGCACCGACTGCTTCGCCCGCTACCAGCGGATGGCGGGGCGCAACGTGCTGCACGCCATGGGCTTCGACGCGTTCGGCCTGCCCGCCGAGCAGTACGCGGTGCAGACCGGCACCCACCCACGGACCACCACGGTGGCGAACATCGAGCGGTACAAGGCGCAGCTGCGCCGGCTGGGGCTGGCGCACGACGAGCGCCGCTCGGTGGCGACCATCGACACCGACTTCTACCGCTGGACCCAGTGGATCTTCCTGCAGATCTTCAACTCCTGGTACGACCGGGACGCCGGCCGGGCCCGGCCGATCGCCGAGCTGATCGCCGAGTTCGAGGGCGGCAACCGGGCGACCCCGGACGGCCGGTCCTGGGCCGAGCTGAGCGTCGCCGAGCGCCGCCAGGTCGTCGACGATCACCGCCTGGCGTACGTCTCGCAGGCCCCGGTGAACTGGTGCCCAGGGCTGGGCACCGTGCTGGCCAACGAGGAGGTCACCGCCGACGGCCGCTCCGACCGGGGCAACTTCCCGGTCTTCAAGCGCAACCTGAAGCAGTGGATGATGCGGATCACCGCGTACGGTGACCGGCTGATCGAGGACCTGGACAGCCTGGACTGGCCCGAGCCGATCAAGATGATGCAGCGCAACTGGATCGGCCGGTCCACCGGTGCGCACATCGACTTCCCCACCGAGCTGGAGCCGATCCGGGTGTTCACGACCCGGCCGGACACCATCTTCGGGGCCACGTACATGGTGCTGGCGCCCGAGCACGAGCTGGTCGACACGCTGGTGCCGGCCGCCTGGCCGGAGGGGACGAGGGACGCCTGGACCGGCGGGCACGCCAGCCCTCGGGCGGCCGTCGAGGCGTACCGCAAGGCGGCGGCGGCCAAGACCGACATCGAGCGGCAGGCCGACAGCAAGGAGAAGACCGGCGTCTTCATCGGCGCGTACGCCACCAACCCGGTCACCGGCGGGCAGATCCCGATCTTCATCGCCGACTACGTGCTGGCCGGCTACGGCACCGGCGCGATCATGGCGGTGCCGGCACAGGACGAGCGGGACTGGGCGTTCGCCGAGGTCTTCGAGCTGCCCATCGTGCGCACCGTGCAGCCCGCGGAGGGCTTCGACGGCAAGGCGTACACCGGGGACGGCCCGGCGATCAACAGCGCTGCGCCCGAGCGCGGCCTGGACCTGGACGGCCTGGGGGTCGCCGACGCCAAGGCGGCGATCACCGCCTGGCTGGAGGCGAACGGGTACGGCGCCGGCGCGGTGACCTACCGGCTGCGCGACTGGCTGTTCTCCCGGCAGCGCTACTGGGGCGAGCCGTTCCCGATCGTCTACGACGAGACCGGCGCGGCGATCGCCCTGCCCGAGGAGATGCTGCCGGTCGAGCTGCCGGAGGTGGACGACTTCTCGCCGAAGACGTTCGACCCGAACGACGGCGACTCGAACCCGGAGACCCCGCTGTCGCGTCGCCGCGACTGGGTCGAGGTGGAGCTGGACCTGGGTGACGGGCCGAAGCGGTACACCCGGGAGACCAACGTGATGCCGCAGTGGGCCGGCTCCTGCTGGTACGAGCTGCGCTACCTGGACCCGACCAACAGCGAGCGGTTCGTCGACGCGGAGAACGAGCGGTACTGGATGGGCCCGCGCGGCGAGGGCGACTGCGGGGGTACCGACCTGTACGTCGGCGGCGCCGAGCACGCCGTGCTGCACCTGCTGTACGCGCGGTTCTGGCACAAGGTGCTGTTCGACCTGGGGCACGTGTCGTCGTTCGAGCCGTTCCGCAAGCTGTTCAACCAGGGCATGATCCAGGCGTACGCGTACACCGACTCGCGCGGCAGTTACGTGCAGGCCGAGGACGTCATCGAGCGCGAAGGCGGCTGGTACCTGGGCGACGACGAGGTGCGCCGCGAGTACGGCAAGATGGGCAAGTCGCTGAAGAACGTGGTGACCCCCGACGACATGTGCGCCGCGTACGGCGCGGACACCTTCCGGGTGTACGAGATGTCGATGGGCCCGCTGGAGGTGTCCCGTCCCTGGGAGACCCGGGCGGTCGTCGGGTCGTACCGGTTCCTGCAGCGGGTCTGGCGGGCCGTGGTCGACGAGGAGACCGGTGCGCTGCGGGTCAGTGAGGCCCCGGCCGACGAGGCGACCCGCCGGCTGCTGCACAAGGTGATCGACGGGGTCCGTGGCGACATGGACGGCATCCGGTTCAACACCGCGATCGCGAAGCTGATCGAGCTGACCAACGGGCTGACCCAGCTGTCGGCGACGCCGCGCGAGGTGGCCGAGCCGCTGGTGCTCATGGTGGCGCCGTTCGCCCCGCACGTGGCCGAGGAACTGTGGCGCCGGCTGGGCCACCAGACCTCGCTGACGTACGCGGACTTCCCGACGGCTGATCCGGCACTGCTGGTGGCGGACACGGTGACCTATCCGGTGCAGGTCAACGGCAAGGTCCGTGGCCGCATCGAGGTTCCCACCGACGCGTCCGAGGAGTCGGTCCGTGCCGCCGCCCTGGACGCGGTGGCCGCCACCCTGGCCGGCAAGGAACCCCGCAAGGTCATCGTGGTGCCGGGCCGGATGGTCTCCGTCGTCGCCTGACCCGACCCCCGGTCTCGGCCCGGGTCCCGCTGGTGTAGCGGGGCTGGCGTCGCGATCCGGGCATCCCGGGCGGGGCTTCGCGGTCTGGCCGCCCGGCTCTGCCGGCACCGAGCGTGACGCCTGTGGGGGCGGACACCGTGACGAGCGTGATGACTCAGAGGCATATTTATGCCTCTGAATCATCACGCTCATTGGCGCATCCGTCGCCTGGGCGCGACACGCCGGCCCGAGGGCGGGCCAGGTCGCAGCCTCGGGAAGGGCGGTCAGGCCGGCATGGAGCGGCAGTGCCGCTCGGCGCGCCACCACTGGTGGATGAGCACCACGCTGGCGATCAGGCCGAGGCTGGCGGGGGCGGCGGCGTACCAGTTGATGCGGCCGGGGGAGCTGACCGCCGCGCCGATCGCGGCGTAGCCGAAGGCGGTCGGCGCGGAGGCGATCACGCTGCCGGCCAGGAACGGCAGTATCCGGGCCCCGGTGGTGCCGTAGCCGTAGCTGACCAGCCCGAAGCCGGCGATCGGCAGCAGCCGGACGGTGACCACGCCGAGCACGCTCTGCCGGGTGAACCAGCCGTCGAGGCGGGCCAGCCGGCCGCGGACCCGCTCGGCCACGAACTCCCGGCCGAGCAGCCGGCCGACCGTGAACCCGATCGCCGCCGCCAGCAGCGCGGCGCCCAGGGCGTACGCGGCGCCCTCCAGCGGGCCGAAGATGGCGCCCGAGGCGAGTGTGATGAAGGTCCGGGGTACCAACGCGACCAGCAGCAGCGCGCCGCCGAGGACCGCCGCCACCGGGGCGAGATGGCCGAGGTGGTTGGCCAGCCGGGGTAACTGCTCCGGGTCCGGTCGGGGCGCCAGGAGCAGCAGCAGCGCGCAGCCGCCGATCAGCAGCACGAGCAGGGCGAACCGGGCGGCCGACGGCTGCCGGAGCAGCCGCCGGACGGCGGGGATCATGCCCGGGCGGCGGCCACCGCGGCGCGGCGTTCGCTCCGAAGCCGGTCCGACCAGGTGTCGTCCAGCGGCGGGAGCTGGTGCGCCCCGGTGGCCCAGCGCAGCAGAAGGTCGGCCAGGGCCGGATTGCGGGCCAGCGCGGGGCCGTGCGAATAGGTGCCGAGCAGCTTGCCCCGCCAGGCACCCTCGGTGGTGCCGTCGTTGCCCACCCCGGTGCTCACCCGTGCCAGCGGGGAGACCTCCGGGCCGAGGTGGGTGCGGCCGCCGTGGTTCTCGAAGCCGGTCAGCGCGGGCAGGCCCAGGCGGGGGTCGATCTCGCCGGCCAGCTCGCCGACGGCTCGGCTCGGGCCCCGGTCGGACTGCAGGTCGAGCAGCTCCAGGCCGCGGCACTGCACACCCTTGGCGAAGAAGGACATGCCGAGCAGCTGGTAGCCGGCGCAGACGCCGAACACCACCGAGCCCTGGGCGACCGCCCGGTGCAGGCCACCGTCGGCGATCAGCCGCTGGGCGCCCAGCGCCTGCGGACCGTCCTCACCGCCGCCGACCAGGTAGATGTCGGCGGTCGCGGGCAGCCGTTGGTCGGAGCGGACCTCCATGACCTCGACCGGCATACCGCGCTGGCGGGCCCGCCGGGCGAGGATCAGCGCGTTGCCCCGGTCGCCGTAGGTGGAGAGGAGGTCGGGGTAGATCCAGACGATGCGCAGGCTCTCAGTTGACACGGTCCAACTCCGCTCGGATGTCCTGGAACGCGGTGTAGTTCGCGATGACCTCCAGCCGCCCCGGCGGGACCGACCGGATCGCGTCCTCGAACGTGCGCACGTGCTGGAACGACACGTCGTTGACGTCCAGGCGGACCGCCAGGTCGTACGCCCGGTCGCCGGTGATCAGCACCTGTCGGCCGCGCAGCGGCGCGAAGTCGACGTCGAAGAGCCAGGAGGTGTCCAGCCCGTCGGGGTCGCGCGCGTTGATGGAGAGCAGGGTCGGCGCCTCGTCGGCCATGTCGAAGGCCTCCAGCCAACTGGCCGGATTCTTGGCCAGCAGCAGCCGGATGTTGCGCCCGTCCTTGTCCACCTGCGCGTAGCGGCCGGCCACCGAGGTGACGATGCCGAGGCGGGACACCGCGTCGACCGGGCGGACGCCGAACTCGGCGGCCACGGCCAGCGCCGTCGCCGCGTTGCCCAGGTTGACCTTGCCGGGTAGCTGGAGGGAGACCTTGTGCCAGGCGCCGGTGGGGTCGAGCACGCCCTCGTCCTCGACGACCCACTGCGGCTCCGGCCGGCGCAGCGGGCAGCCGGTGCACCACCACTGGTCGCCGTTGCGCTGAATGGTGGAGCCGCACTCCGGGCAGACCCAGGAGTCGTCGTGCCAGCGCTGGCCGGCGCTGAACCAGGTCACGTGCGGCGGGTTGATGCCGCGGGCGGGGTCGCCCGGCGGGGTGGCGGCCCAGACCACCATCGGGTCGTCGGCGTTGGCCACCACCCGCACATCGGTGTGCCGGACCAGCGCCGCGCGCCAGAGCTGCGCCATCATGGCGACCTCCTTGGCCCGGTCGAGCTGGTCGCGGGAGAGGTTCAGCAGGGCGACCACGTGCGGCTCGGTCGCCTCCAGCACCTGGGCGAGGTAGTGCTCGTCGACCTCCAGCACGGCGTACGGGGTGCTGCCGGCCTTGGCCAGCGCCGAGGTGTGGCCGCTGGGCATGTTGGCGCCGAAGGAGTTGGTGGCGACCCGCCCGAGCACGCCGACCGCGGCGGCGGTCAACCGGGTGGTGGTGGTCTTGCCGTTGGTGCCGGAGACGAGCGCGATGGCGCGCCCGGCCGACAGGTGGGCCAGCAGGTCCGGGTCGATCTTCAGGCCGATCCACCCGCCGATCACCGAACCGTCGCCACGGCCGGCCGCCCGGGAGAGCGCGGCGGCGGTCCGTGACACGGAGCTGGCCACCTTGGCCCGTAGGGGCATTTTCGCGTCCGTCACGCGAGCGAGGTTACCGGACCGCCCGCCCCACCAGATCGCCGCCGACCGCGAACCGTTCGGCCGTGGTGCCCACGCGGGCGGCTGGTTCGGCTTCATCCGGACGGAGTCGATCTATGTCGGAAAGCGGACCACGCCGGACCGCCGCCGTGGCCCTCCACTCCGCTCCACCCCTTGTGACGTGCGGTTTTGCCCGCGCATCGAGCGCGCCACGCGGGCGAATCTGGTTGCAGGTGGAGGGAAGTGGAGTAGAGTGGGGACCAATGGTGAGGCCGGGAGGGCTCACCGGCCCGGGGGGTCAGCGGCGCCGCGAACGCCGTTCAAGGGCGAGGGGGTAGGGCCGATGTTCCTCGGCACCCACACTCCGCGCCTGGACGACAAAGGCCGGTTGATCCTTCCGGCCAAGTTCCGGGACGAGCTGGCAGGGGGTGTCGTGGTCACTAAAGGGCAGGAGCGCTGCCTCTACGTCTTTCCGACACCTGAGTTCCAGCGGATCGCGGAGCAGTTGCGCGCGCAACCGATGACGCACAAGGCGGCCCGGGCCTACAGCCGGGTCTTCTTCGCCAGCGCGCACGACGAGGTTCCGGACAAGCAGGGTCGGGTGACCATCCCGGCCCACCTGCGGGCGTACGCCGCACTGGATCGCGACCTGGTCGTGATCGGCGCGAGCACGCGGGTGGAGATCTGGGACCGGGTCGCCTGGGAGACCTACCTCGCCGAGAGCGAAGACGACTTCGCCGACATCGAGGAGGGGGTGCTGCCCGGCGGTCTGTAGGGCGGAACGGCGCCCGACGTACTGCGAGATCTCCAGCCGCTTTCGAGTTCCTGGCACCCCTTCCCCGGTGCCAGGCGCACGATCCAGTCATCGGGCGGAGCCCGGTGCCCGGCGGGAGCGGATGGGGATCTGGCGGTACGACGGCAGCGCCGTCCGACGACGGGCGCACGAGGAGAACGGACGTTTCAACCAGTGGGGGTCATCATGGGGGAGTTGCGCGGCACGCACGTGCCGGTGCTGCTCGAGCGGTGTCTCGAGCTGCTGGCCCCCGCGCTGGGTCGAAGCGGCCGGACGGTGCACGTCGACGCGACGCTCGGCCTGGGCGGGCACGCGGAGGCGGTGCTCGAGGCGCATCCGGAGACGGTCCTGATCGGGCTGGACCGGGACACCGAGGCACTCGCCCACGCGCGGGTTCGGCTGGCCCGGTTCGCCGATCGGGTGCACCTGGAGCACGCCGTCTACGACGAGCTGCCCGAGGTGCTCGACCGGCTGGGCTATCCGGGCATCGACGGCATCCTGTTCGACCTGGGTGTCTCGTCGCTGCAACTCGACGCGCCCGACCGCGGGTTCGCGTACGCCCAGGACGCGCCACTGGACATGCGGATGGACCAGACCCGGGGGGTGACCGCCGAGGAGGTGGTCAACACCTACGCGCACCCGGACCTGGCCCGGGTGCTTCGGGTCTACGGCGAGGAGAAGTTCGCCGGCCGGATCGCCTCGGCGATCATCCGGGAGCGGGAACGCGTCCGGATCACGTCGTCCGCGCGGCTGGCGGAGCTGGTCCGGGACTCCATTCCGGCGCCAGCTCGACGAACGGGCGGACACCCGGCAAAGAGAACGTTTCAGGCTTTACGGATCGAGGTAAACAAAGAGCTGGCAGCGCTGGAGACGGCGCTGCCGTCCGCGCTCGACGCACTGACCGTGGGCGGTCGCATGGTGGTCCTGTCCTACCACTCGCTGGAGGACCGGCTCACCAAGGTGGCGCTCGCGGACCGGGTCCGCAGTAAGGGCCCGATCGACCTCCCGGTCGAACTGCCCGGGTCCGGTCCGACGTTCCGGCTGCTCAGCCGGGGTGCCGAACTGGCCGGGGAAGCGGAGGTCGCCGCTAACCCGCGAGCCGCCTCGGTGCGGCTGCGGGCGGCGGAGCGACTCGACCCGAACGCGGCACAGCAAGGGCGGACCGACCGCGAACGGTCCCGCCGAAGGGTGAAGGGGATGCACCAACCGGGAACGGGGACTGCGTGATCCGTGGGGGATCCGTGGCTCCGGTCCGGTAGAGGGACGGACGTTGAGGGGGAGGGGACATGAGCATTGACAAGCGCGACCGCCGGGACATCACCGGCGGCGGGCAGCGCACACCACGGTCGGGGGGCCGGACCGTGGCGGAGCGGGCGACGCGCGTGGGGAACGGTACGCCACGCATCGATCGAGTGAAGCGGCAGGGGGAGGCTCGTGCCCGGGGGGCGCGCGAGTTCCCCACCCAGGGCAGTGCCGCGCTGCGGCCGGCCGAGAAGGCCGGCGTCGCCGCCAGCGCTCGCCCGCCGCGGCTGCGGGTGGCGCCGCCGCCGCCGATGTCGGTGCCGCGCGCGCCGTTCGCGGCGCTGATCGTGCTGCTGGTGCTCGGTGGGGTGCTGGGCATCCTGACGGTCAACACCAAGATCAATGAGAATGCCCTGCGGCTGGAGAAGCTGGAGCAGCAGCAGGGCCGGCTGGACCTGGAGAAGCAGCAGCTGGACAAGCAGATCGCCGACGCCAAGGCGCCAGGCAACCTGACCGCCGAGGCGCGCCGGCTGGGCCTGGTGGACGCCGGTGAGCCGGCGTACATCCGGCTGCCGGACGGCAAGACCATCGGTGTGCCGAAGCCGGCGACCGGCGAGCCGTCGGTGACCAGCCAGCAGGGTGCGGGAGGCTGACCGGTGCCATCGAGGTCGGACGAGCCGCGCCGGGATCCCAAGGGGTCCCGGCGCGGCTCTTCCCGTGACACCAACCCCACGGACGGGGAGCCGCGCGCCGGGGAGCCGGGCATGGGAGGCATCTCGGGCGCTCGGGCGTACACCCCTCGGGGCCGGACCATCCGGGAGGAGCGCGGCTCGCCGGCGCGTAGCGGGGGCACCGAGCAGCGGCGTACCCCGCGCAGCACCCGGTCCGGCGACCCGTTCCGGCCCGCGTTGCAGGTGCTCGACGGCGGCCGGGCCGCTGCCCGGACCGGCCGGCGGGACGCGCCGGCGGCGGGACGCGGCGGGGTGGTGCGCACCGTCGCGCCGCGCACCCCGCGCGGCCCGGCCGGCGACGAGCCGCCGCCGCGCCGCCGGACCACGCCGCGCGCGCCGCGCCGCGGCGACCGCCCGGCTGCCCGCCGGCCGTCCCGCAAGCCACCGCGCCCGCCGAAGCTGGCCGACTCACGGCTGCGGCTGAGGCTGGGCACCGCGCTCACCCTGGCGCTGTTCGCCGTCATCGGGATCCGGCTGATCTTCCTCCAGGCGGTGGACACCCCGGCGTACGCCGGCGGCGGCGTCGCCGACCGGACCCGCAAGGTCGAGCTGCCCGCCCCGCGCGGCGCGATCTACGACCGCACCGGCGCCCCGCTGGCACACAGCGTCGAGGCGCGGTACGTGTACGCCGACCCGACCGAGATCGAGGACCCGGCCGGCACCGCGAAGGCGCTCTCCCCCCTGCTCGGCATCCCGGCGTCGAAGCTCACCGAGCTGATGAAGCCCCGCAAGCTGGAGAACGGCATCCTGTCCCAGTTCGTGTACCTGGCCCGGGGGGTGGAGATCTCGACCGCCAAGCGGGTGCAGACGCTGGAGCTGCCCGGCATCGGGGTGCACCGCGACGAGCGCCGCGAGGTGCCCGGCGGCGACCTGGCGGCCAACCTGATCGGCTTCACCAGCCAGGACATGGTCGGGCTGGAAGGGCTGGAGGCCCGCTACGACGATCTGCTCGCCGGGCAGGACGGCAAGCGGGTGTACGAGGCCGGCCTCGGTAACCTGGACGCGCCGATCCCGGGCGGCTACAGCAAGACCACGCCGGCCAAGCCGGGCACCTCCATGACCCTCACCATCGACCGTGACCTGCAGTTCCGCGCCCAGCAGATCCTCAGTGCGGCGATGGCGCAGCACCGCGGCGGCACCGCCGCAGCGGTGATCATCGACATTCCTTCTGGTGAGGTGCTGGCCCAGGTCAGCAATCCCACCTACGACGCGGCGAAGCCGGTGGACAGCGACCCGGTCGCCCGGGAGGACGCGGCGACCAGCTTCGTGGTCGACCCCGGTTCGGTGCACAAGGCGATCACCTTCGGGGCGGCACTGCAGGAGGGGGTGATCACCCCGGACACCACGCTGCCCATCGCGAACAGCATCAAGAAGGGCGACACCTGGTTCGCCGACACCCACCCGGCGAACGGCAAGCGGATGAGCGTGCCGGGGATGCTCGCCTACTCGTCGAACGTCGGCACCATCACCATCGCCGACCGGCTCGGCCGGGAACGGTTGATCGACTACCAGAAGCGGTTCGGGCTCGGCCAGCCCACCGGCGAGGGGATGCCCGGCGAGGCCCGCGGACGGCTGCTGCCGGCCGACGAGTGGAGCGAGTCGTCGGCCGGGTCGGTGCCGATCGGGCACAGCGTCGACGCCACGCCGCTGCAGATGGCCGCCGCGTACGCCACCATCGCCAACGACGGCACCTACGTGCAGCCACACCTGGTCAAGGAGACGATCGGCCCGGACGGTAAGCACACTGCCGCGCCGGCCCCGGTGACGCGTTCGGTGCTCAGCCCGCAGAACGCGGCGGCGCTGCGCACCATGCTGGAGGCGGTCACCACGGTCGATGGCGCCACCGGCGAGGCCGCCGCGGTCCCCGGCTACCGGATCGCCGGCAAGACCGGCACCGGCTGGCGGCTGGTGGACGGCAAGAAGCAGCCCGGCGAGGTGTCCTCCTTCATCGGGATGGCCCCCGCGGAGAAGCCCCGTTACGTCGTCGCGGTGTTCGTGTACAGCCCTGGTGGCGGTGGCGCCAAGGCGGCAACAGAATCCTTCCGCGAAGTGATGAGCTTCACTCTGCGTCATTCACGAGTCCCTCCTACGGGAACGCCGAGTCCACGTTTTGTCGTCTTCCCTGGTTAGCAACGGATGGTGCCTTCGGCGGAGGCACGCAGACCGCGTTGAAGCAGGTGCAGGCTGCGGTTGGTGTGACCGCTGACGGTGTCTACGGCCCGAACACGCGGAACGCCATGAAGTGGATCCACGCGGAGATTTAATTGCAGTCGGGCGCGGATACGGGTTGGAAATAATCCGTGTCCGCGCCTCATTTTCTGGTTTCTGGTGAAGGCGGCTGAGCCGGCAGGGAACTGTGCTCCCCTGCGGTGCTCTCGCAACCGGCTCGGACCCCTGCACCAGCGTCGCCACAGCCGTTCCACGGGCCGCCCGACGCGACGCCGGACGTTCGGCGACTCCCGAGACGGATATTCAGGCGCGGTGTGCGGCCGGAACCGGACGACCGGGTAGGGTCTGACGCCGTGCCCGGCAATCCACGTCCACGTACCGTGACCGGAGTCCGGCTCGGCGATCTCGCCGTCCGGCTCGCTGTCGACCTCCCGGCGGACGCCGCTGGAGTGGTCGTCACCGGGGCCACCCACGCCAGCCAGGAGGTCCGCCCCGGCGACCTGTACGCGGCCCTGCCCGGTGCCCGCCGGCACGGCGCGGAGTTCGCGGCCGGCGCTGCCGAGGCCGGCGCGGTGGCGCTGCTGACCGACCCGGCCGGCGCCGAACTGGCGGCGGGGTCCGGCCTGCCCGCCCTGGTGGTGTCCGACCCCCGTGCGGTGCTCGGCGAGGTGGCCTCGGCCGTCTACGGCGACCCGACCGCCGGGCTCACCGTGATCGGCGTGACCGGCACCGCCGGCAAGACCTCCACCGCCTACCTGATCGAGTCGGGCCTGCGCGCCGCCGGGCACACCACCGGGCTGATCGGCACCGTGGAGACCCGGCTCGGTGACCTGGTGATCGACAGCGTGCGCACCACCCCCGAGGCGACCGATCTGCACGCCATGCTGGCCACCGCCCGCGAGCGCGGGGTCACCGCCGTGGTCATGGAGGTCTCCAGCCACGCGCTGGCCATGGGCCGGGTGGGCGGCGTCCGGTTCGCCGTCGGCGGCTACACCAACTTCGGCTCCGACCACCTGGACTTCCACGCCGACAGCGCCGACTACTTCGCCGCCAAGGCGCAGCTCTTCGACGGCCGGTGCGCCGTCGAGGTGCTCAACCACGACGACCCGGCGCTCAAGTCGCTGTACAAGCCGGCGACGGTCAGCTACTCGGCGGCCGGCGACCCGGACGCGACGTGGTGGGCCGACGGCGTCGGTGGTGAGGGGTACGCCCAGCGGTTCACCGCGCACGGCCCGGACGGGCTGGCCCTGCCCACCGGGGTGGCGCTGCCCGGCCGGCACAACGTGGCCAACGCGCTGCTGGCCATCGCAGCGCTGGTGGGTGCCGGGGTGGACCCGGCGACCGCGGCGGCCGGCGTGGCGGCCTGTGGCGGCGTACCGGGCCGGCTGGAGCTGGTCGACGTCGTGGGGCCGGTGCGCGGGGTGGTCGACTACGCGCACAAGTCGGACGCGATCGTGGCCGCGCTGGCCGCGCTGCGCGAGCTGAGCGCGGGCCGGTTGATCTGCGTGATCGGTGCCGGTGGGGACCGGGACCGGGGCAAGCGGCCGGTGATGGGCGCCGCCGCGGCGGAGGGAGCCGACGTGGTGCTGGTGACCGACGACAACCCGCGCACCGAGGATCCGGCGGAGATCCGCGCCGAGGTGCTCGCCGGGGCGTACCGGGCCGGCACGGCCGCACGGATCATCGAGGTGGACGGCCGGCGGGCCGCCATCGACGAGGCGGTCCGGCTGGCCGAACCGGGCGACGTGATCGCGCTGCTCGGCAAGGGCCACGAGCGGGGCCAGGAGGTGGGCGGCGAGGTGTTCCCGTTCGACGACAGCACCGAGCTGGCCGACGCGCTGCGGGCCCGCTTCGGGGACCTGGCGGGTCAGCGGTGATCGCGCTGACCCTGGCCGAGGTGGCCGCCGCGGTCGACGGGCGGCTGGTCGCCGCCGACCCGGCCGTCACCGTGACCGGCACGGTCGAGTTCGACTCGCGCAAGGTGGCCCCCGGCGCGCTCTTCGTGGCCTTCCCAGGAGAGAAGGTCGACGGGCACGACTACGCGGCCGGCGCGATGGAGTCCGGCGCGGTGGCGGTGCTCGGCACCCGCGAGGTGCCCGGAGTGCCGATGGTGCTGGTCGACGACGCGCTGACCGCGATGGGCCGGCTGGCCCGCGCGGTGGTGGACCGGCTGCCCGGGCTGACCGTGGTCGGGCTGACCGGCTCCTCCGGCAAGACCACCACCAAGGACCTGATCGGCCAGCTCACCGTCCGGCTCGGCACCACGGTGGCGCCACCCGGGTCGTTCAACAACGAGCTGGGGCACCCGTACACGGCGTTGCAGGCCGGGCCGGACACCCGCTACCTCGTGCTGGAGAAGGGCTCGCGCGGGGTGGGGCACGTGCGCTACCTGTGCGAGATCGTGCCGCCGAGGATCTCCGTGGTGCTCAACGTCGGGACCTCACACATCGGTGAGTTCGGCTCGCAGGAGACCATCGCCCTGGCCAAGGGCGAGCTGGTCGAGGCGCTGCCGTCCGACGGCCTGGCCGTCCTGAACGCCGACGACCCACGGGTGGACGCGATGGCGAGCCGTACCAGCGCCCGGGTGGTCCGCTACGGCGAGGCCCCGGACGCCGACGTGCGGGCCGAGGACGTCACGCTGGACGATCGGGGGCGGGCGTCGTACACCCTGGTCACCCCGGAGGGGAGCGCGCCGGTACGGCTCGGGCTGACCGGCCGCCACCAGGTCTCCAACACCCTCGCCGCGGCGGCGGTGGCCCGGGAGCTGGGCATGCCACTGGCCGAGCTGGCCACGGCGCTCGGCGAGCTGGGGCTGGTCTCCACCCGACGGATGGACGTCTTCGACCGCCCCGACGGGGTGACCGTCATCGACGACTCGTACAACGCCAACCCGGCCTCGATGTCGGCCGCGCTGAAGGCGCTCGCCACGCTCGGCCGGGGTCGGCGTACCGTCGCGGTGCTCGGCTACATGGCCGAGCTCGGCCCGTTCGAGCGGGACGGCCACGCTGAGGTCGGCCAACTCGCGGCCGAGCTGGGTGTCGACCGGCTGCTCGTGGTGGGCGAGCCGGCTGCGCCGATCCACGAAGGCGCGACAGCGGTAGCGAACTGGGGAGGAGAGTCGGTGCTGCTCACCGATCAGGCAGCGGCCGTCGAGGTGCTGCGGGGCGAGCTACGGCCGGGCGACGTCGTCCTGGTCAAGGGCTCCCGGTACCGGACCTGGGAGGTGGCCGACGCCCTGCGCGCCGACGCCACCTCTGAGAATGGAGCTACCGCGTGAGGGCGGTCATCGTCGCCGTCGGGGTGGCCTTCCTCGTCTCGCTCTTCTGCACCCCGATCGCGATCAAGGTGTTCACCCGGCTCAAGGCCGGCCAGCCGATCCGGGCCGAGGGCCCGGCCATGCACCAGACCAAGAAGGGCACGCCCACGATGGGCGGCGTGGTCTTCATCCTGGCCACGGTGATCGCGTACGTGGCCGGGCACCTGGCGCTGACCACCCTGCCGGACGCGCAGATCGCCCAGGTGGAGCCGACCATCACCGCCCTGGTGCTGCTGGGGCTGATGGTGTTCTCCGGTGCGGTGGGCTTCCTCGACGACTTCCTCAAGGTCCGCAAGCGCAACAGTGCCGGGCTGAACAAGCGAGGCAAGCTGCTCGGCCAGATCCTGGTCGGCGCGGTCTTCGGTGTGGTCGCGCTGTACTTCCCGAGCACGATGACCGACGCGTCGGGCGCGGTGACCAACACCGAGACGGTGGGCAGCACCACGCTGAGCTTCATCCGGGACATCGACGCCCTGGAAGTCAGCAAGATCGGCGCGATCATCATCTTCATCTTCGTGGTGATGGGCGCCACGAACGGGGTGAACCTCACCGACGGCCTGGACGGTCTGGCCACCGGCGCCTCGGTGATGGTGCTCGCCGCGTACGCGTTGATCGCGTTCTGGCAGTACCGGCACTGGTGCGCCGACCCGAGCTACACCCAGTCGTACTGCTACGCCGTCCGCGACCCGTTGGAGATCGCGCTGATAGCCGGGGCGGCGGCCGGGGCCTGTGTCGGCTTCCTGTGGTGGAACACGTCCCCCGCAAGGATCTTCATGGGTGACACCGGTGCGCTGGGGCTGGGCGGCCTCATCGCCGGCATGGCGATGTCCACCCGGACCATCCTGCTGCTGCCGATCATCGGCGGGCTCTTCGTGATCATCACGATGTCCGTGGTGATCCAGATCATCTCCTTCCGGACCACCGGCAAACGTGTGTTCCGGATGTCGCCGCTGCAGCACCACTTCGAGTTGGCTGGCTGGAGCGAGGTCAACATCGTGGTCCGGTTCTGGATCATCGCCGGCATCGGGGTGGCCATCGCGCTGGGCCTGTTCTACAGCGAGTTCCTGGCCAACATGACCTGACCCGGCGCACACCGGCCAGCACACCTCGGCCCCCGGTCCCGCTCGCGGCGGACCACCGGGGGCCGTGGCGTGTCCATCCGACACGCCGGGGGTGCCGTTGTGGGCGTGCGCGGCGCGCGGAGCGGTGATGATGTCCGGGTGGGGGAGGAACCAGGCACCGAGGACAGGACAGCCGGCCGGTCGCGGCGGTCGCCGGGCGCGGGGCGTACCGCGTCGCCGCGCGGCCCGGACGACAAGCGTGGGCCGGACGACAAGCGTGCACCGGACGACAAGCGGGGGTCGGACGACAAGCGCGGGTCGGACGGCTCGCGTGGGCCGGCAGCGGGCACCGCGGCGCGGGAGCCGGAGCCGGCCGTGCCGGCGCCGCTGCGTGGGCTGGACGCCGCTGGTGGGCTGGCGGCGCTGCGCGGTCTACTGGACCGGCCGCTGGCCTCCTACTACCTGCTGCTGTCCAGCGCCGGCCTGCTGCTGCTGATCGGGCTGACCATGGTCTTCTCGGCGACCAGCGTGCGGGACTTCGCCGAGGACGGCAACGCCTCGGCCTCGGTGACCAAGCAGGCGATCTTCGCGGTGATCGGCATCGGGGCGTTCTGGGCCTGCCAGCGGCTGCCCGCCACCACCTACCGGTCGCTGGGCCGACCGCTGCTGATCACCTCGGTGGGGCTGCTGCTGGTGCTCAACCTGCTGCTCGCCTACGCCCGGCTGGCCGGCAAGGAGTCGGCCCAGCTCGGCCCGTTGAAGGCCGAGCTGCTCTGGCTGTTCGTCGGCGGGATCCAGCTCCAGCCCTCCGAGCTGGCCAAGTTCGCGTTGGTGCTGTGGGGCGCACACGTGATCGCCCGCAAGGGTGCCGCGCTGGGCTGGTGGCGGGAGCTGGCCACCCCGCTCTTCCCGGTGATCGGGCTGCTCTTCGTCCTGGTCGGCTACAACGACGTCGGCACCATGCTCTGCCTGCTGGCCCTGGTGGTCGGCCTGCTCTGGGCGGCCGGGGTGCGGATGCGGGTCTTCGGCGCGCTCTCGGTGGCCGGCCTGGCCGGGATCGGCCTGCTCATCGCGGTGGCCTCGCTGGGTGCCGGCTCCGGCGAAAAGGGTAAGGAGAACTACCGCTTCGCCCGGCTCACCTACTTTCTCAACCCGCCGCCGCCGCAGGAGTGCGGCGACCCCTGCTACCAGATCTACCAGGGCCGGCTGGCCATCGAGCACGGCGGCTGGTTCGGCGTCGGGCTGGGTAAGAGCAGCCTCAAGTGGGACTGGCTGCCCGCGGCGCACAACGACTTCATCTTCGCGATCATCGCCGAGGAGTTGGGCGTGATCGGCTGCGTGGTGGTGCTCGCACTCTTCGCGGTGCTCGCGTACACCGGGCTGCGGATCGCCCGGCGGGTCGACGACCCGTTCCGCCGGCTCGCCGCCGCCGCGGTGACCACCTGGCTGGTCAGCCAGGCCGTGATCAATATCGGTGGGGTGGTCGGGCTGCTGCCGATCACCGGCCTGCCCCTGCCGTTCATCTCAGACGGCGGAAGTGCCCTGGTCGTGACGCTGGCGGCGATCGGGATGCTGGCGTCCTTCGCGCGCGCCGAACCCGATGCGGCCAGAGCACTGCATGCCCGTCCGCCGGCCCGGTGGGTCCGACTACTCTGGGCCCCGTTGCCGCCGCTTCCCGGCCGGCGTCGCCGGCCGGCGACGCCGTCGGCTGGCCGAGGGTCCGTGCCCCGGTCCCGCGCGCGACGACAGGACGACCAGGCCGTACCGCGCGGCGTCCGGCAGGACCGGAGTCGCGCGGGTTCGGCGAGCGAGAGGAGACGCTGATGGGTCCGCTGCGTTCGGTAGTGCTCGCGGGAGGTGGCACCGGGGGGCACATCTACCCGTTGCTCGCCTTCGCCGACTGCCTGCGCCGACACGACCCGGGCGTCCGGATCACCTGCCTCGGCACACCCAAGGGCATGGAGAACGAGCTGATCCCGCCGCAGGGCTACGACCTGCGGCAGATCCCGGCGTACCAGCTGCCCCGGTCGGTGAACATGAACCTGGTCCGCACGCCGGGCCGGATGTGGACCGCGGCCCGCGCGGCGGGCAAGATCATCGACGAGGTGCGCGCCGACGCGGTGGTCGGCTTCGGTGGGTACGTCTCGGTGCCGGCCTACCTCGCCGCCTGGCGCCGGGAGCTGCCCATGGTGATCCACGAGGTGAACGTGCCGCCGGGGGTGGCCAACCGGCTGGGCATGAAGTTCACCAAGAACATCGCGGTCGGCTTCCCGCACCAGCCGAGCCAGGCCGAGTCGCTGCGCGACGCCCGCGTGGTCGGGGTGCCGCTGCGCCGCAGCATCGCCACGCTGGACCGGTACGCGCTGCGCAACGCCGCCCGCGCCCACTTCGGGCTCCGCCCGGACCTGCCGGTGCTCTTCGTCGCCGGAGGCTCCTCGGGCGCCCGCTCGATCAACCTGGCGGTCTCCGGGGCGGCCAAGGAGCTGGCCCGCAACGGCGTGCAGGTGCTGCACGTGATGGGCGCCCGCAACGAGCCGGTGCCGATCCCCACCGACCTGCCGGTGCCGTACGTGACGCTGCCCTACCTGTCCGAGATGGAGCTGGGTTACGCCGCCGCCGACCTGATGCTGGGTCGGGGCGGTGCGATGACCGTCGCCGAGGTGGCCGCGATCGGGCTGCCCACGATCTACGTGCCGTACCCGCACAGCAACCAGGAGCAGAGGCGCAACGCGCTGCCCGTGGTGGAGGCCGGCGGCGGGATGCTGGTCGACGACGCGGAGCTGACCCCGGACTGGCTGGAGCGCACCATCATCCCGCTGATCCGTGACCCGCAGCGGTTGTACACCATGGGCGCGGCGGCAGCGGCGTACGGGCGCCGCGACGGCGACGAGGCGCTACGCTCGTACGTCATCGAGGCGGTGGCCCGATGACCGCGCAGTTCACCCCGGCCGGCACGCTCACGGCCGAGGACCTGGGCACCATCCACCTGATCGGGGTGGGTGGGGTCGGCATGAGCGGGCTCGCCCGGCTCTTCCTCACCCGGGGCATCCCGGTCTCCGGCAGTGAGCTGCGCGAGTGGCCGTCGCTGGCCGGCCTGCGGGCGCTGGGTGGGACGATCCACATGAGCCACGAGGCGACCAACCTCGATGGCGTGGACACCGTCGTCTACTCCTCGGCCATTCCGCAGGACCACCTGGAGATGGTCGAGGCGCGCCGGCGTGGCCTGCGGGTGCTGCACCGCTCCGAGGCGCTCGCCGCGGCGATGACCGGCCGCCGCGCGGTGGCGGTGGCCGGCACCCACGGCAAGACCACCACCACCTCGATGGTGACCATGGTGCTTCAGCAGGCCGGGGTCGATCCGTCCTTCGTGATCGGCGGGGAGATCTCCGAGGTCGGCTCGGGCGCCCACCACGGCAGCGGCGAGTACTTCGTGGTCGAGGCGGACGAGAGCGACCGCTCGTTCCTCATCTACCGCCCGTACGTCTCGATCATCACCAACGTCGAGGCGGACCACCTCAACACCTACGGCGACTACGCGACGCTGGAGGCGGCGTTCGTCGAGTTCGCCCAGCTCACCGACCCGGACGGGTTCATCATCACCTGCGCCGACGACCCGGGCGGGCGGCGACTGGCCGAGAGCCTGCGCGCCGAGGGGCGGCGGGTGTACACGTACGGCGAGGCGGCCGACGCCGACCTGCGACTGACCGACATCGTCTCGTCCGCGCGCGGGGTGCGGTACCTGGCCGCGATCGACGGGCGGTCGCTGGGCGAGTTCCGGCTGCCGGTGCCGGGGCGGCACATGGGCCTGAACAGCGCCTCCGCGGTGCTGACCGCGTACCTGCTGGACCTGCCGCTGCCGGCGGCGGAGGCCGCGCTGGCGGTCTTCCCGGGGGTGCGGCGGCGCTTCGAGCGCAAGGGCGTCGCGGACGGCGTGCTGGTCTACGACGAGTACGCCTACCACCCGACCTCGATGACGCTGGCGTTGCAGACGCTGCGCGAGGTGGCCGGGGAGGGGCGGCTGATCGTCGTCTTCCAGCCGTACCGGCTGTACCGCACCCGCGATTCGCAGGCGGAGATCGCCGAGGCGCTGGCCATCGCCGACGAGGTGGTGCTGCTGGAGGTCTTCGGGCCGGGTGAGCTGCGCCAGCCCGGCGAGGGCTCGGCGGCGCTGATCGAGGCGGTGGCGCTGCCCGCCGAGCGGAAGGTCTTCGTCGACTCCTGGGAGGCGGCGCCGGTCGAGGTGGTCCGCCGGGCCCGCCCGGGGGACGTGGTGGTGACCATGGGCGCCCCGCCGATCTCGCTGATGGGCGACGAGTTGCTGGCCGGCCTTCTCGCGCGTACCGCGGGCTCCGCGCCGACGGCGACCGTCGACCCGGTGGCCACCGCTCCGGCGGTCGGTCATCCGGTGGCCGGCGGCTCCACCGCCGGCGGCGACGGGGCGGCCCTCGGTGGCACCGCCGCACCGGACGGCGCGGCGCCCACGGCCGGATGAGCCCCGGCCCGGCCCGAGGGCGGACGAGCGGCGCCGACGGCGGCGCTCCGCGACGCGGTCCGGTCCGGCGCTGGCAGCTGGTCCGGGCGGGCAGCGACGCGGTGCCGGCGTCGACCCGCCGGTTCATGGCCCGCGCCCGGCAGCGCCGGATGCGCGCGGCGCTGCCGTGGGCGGCGACCGCCGGGGTGCTCGCCCTGGTCGGGCTGGTCGCCTGGACGGTGCTCGGCACCGGGTTGTTCGGGGTCCGCGAGGTGAAGGTGGAGGGTGCCAGCCTGGTCACCCCGGTACAGGTGCGTGACGCGGTCGGGGTGGCCGACGGGGTGCCGCTGGCCCGGGTGGACCTGGCTGCCGCCGCCCGCCGGGTCGGCACGCTGGCGCCGGTGGAGCGGGCCACGGTGTCCCGGGACTGGCCCGGCGCGCTGGTGGTCCGGGTGACCGAGCGGACCCCGGTGGCGGTGGTGCCGCAGGGTGAGGCGTTCGCCCTGGTCGACCGGACCGGGGTGGCGTTCCGGACGGTGCCC
The DNA here is from genome assembly GCF_042897975.1 of Micromonospora sp. NPDC000668. Lineage (NCBI taxonomy): Bacteria > Bacillati > Actinomycetota > Actinomycetes > Micromonosporales > Micromonosporaceae > Micromonospora > Micromonospora sp. NPDC000668. The sequence goes on along the minus strand of NZ_JBIAYP010000001.1, from coordinate 1,530,189 downwards.
CGGCGCCCCGCGGAGCTGCCGCTGGTGCGGGTGGCCCGGCCGGCCGTCGACGATCCGGGTACCCGGGCCGCGCTGGAGGTGCTCGTCGCGTTGACCCCGGAACTGCGCGCCGAGTTGGTGGACGTGAGCGTGGAGGGGCTGGCGCGGATCAGCCTGCGGTTGCGCGGGGACCGGACGGTGGTCTGGGGTGACGCGACGCGGGGTACGGACAAGGCCCGGGTGGCCACCGCACTGCTCGGCGAGGACACCGACCGGATCGACGTGAGCGCGCCGGACGTGGTGACCTTCCGCTGAGCGGGGGGCGTGCCGCGGGGTGCGAGGACGTGACTCATCGCGCTCTGGGCGGCGACACGCCGGTCGGGTCCTTGGCCGATCGCGCGGCGGCGCTTACGTTGCCCCGAAGAGGATCAGTGGTTGACATAACTGTAAGCCTCTAGTAGAGGGTGAGGGTTCACCTCTGATCCTCGGTGGTTACAGCTGTTGTCGGCCGCTGGGCAGGCCACGCCGTACCCGGTCGGCCGAAGCCAATCTCGAAGGGAAAGGACCGGAGATGACACCTCCGCACAACTACCTGGCGGTCATCAAGGTCGTCGGCATCGGGGGCGGCGGCGTCAACGCCGTCAACCGGATGATCGAGGTTGGGCTCAAGGGCGTCGAGTTCATCGCGATCAACACCGATGCCCAGGCGCTGCTGATGAGTGACGCCGACGTCAAGCTCGACGTCGGCCGGGAGCTGACCCGCGGCCTGGGCGCCGGGGCCAACCCGGATGTCGGCAAGAACGCCGCCGAGGACCACCGCGACGAGATCGAGGAGGTGCTCAAGGGCGCCGACATGGTCTTCGTGACCTGCGGCGAGGGCGGCGGCACCGGCACCGGCGGGGCGCCCGTGGTGGCGAACATCGCCCGCAAGCTCGGCGCGCTGACCATCGGCGTGGTGACCCGGCCGTTCTCCTTCGAGGGAAAGCGCCGCCAGGTGCAGGCCGAGACCGGAATAGACGAACTGCGCAACCAGTGCGACACCCTGATCGTCATCCCGAACGACCGGCTGCTGGCACTCGGCGACCGCGGCATCAGCATGATGGACGCGTTCCGCACCGCCGACCAGGTGCTGCTCTCCGGTGTGCAGGGCATCACCGACCTGATCACCACCCCGGGTCTGATCAACCTGGACTTCGCCGACGTCAAGAGCGTCATGAGCGGTGCCGGCAGCGCGCTGATGGGCATCGGCAGCGCCCGCGGCGAGAACCGCGCGGTCGAGGCGGCCGAGGCGGCCATCTCCAGCCCGCTGCTGGAGCAGAGCATGGACGGCGCGCGCGGCGTGCTGCTCTCCATCGCCGGCGGCTCCGACCTGGGCCTGTTCGAGATCAACGACGCGGCCCAGCTGGTCACCGACGCGGCCCACCCGGACGCCAACATCATCTTCGGCGCGGTGATCGACGACGCGCTCGGCGACGAGGTGCGGGTGACGGTCATCGCGGCGGGCTTCGACGGCGGCACGCCGGCGTACAAGGCGGCCGAGCCGTCCCGCAAGACCAACACCAACCAGCCGGCGCCGCAGAGCGCTCCGGTCCCGGCGCCGGTCACCATGCCGGCCCCGACCCAGTCGCCGCGTCGGGTGCTCTTCGACGACGTGGACGTGCCCGACTTCCTCAAGAACGGGTCCTGAGCACCGCCGATGACCGACAGCCCAGCCACGGTACGACCGGAGCGGCGTGCCGAACTCGCGGCCGGCCTGGCCCAGGTCCGGGCCCGGATCGCCGACGCGTGCGCGGACGCCGGCCGGGACCGTTCCGAGGTCACGATGATCGCGGTGACCAAGACCTACCCGGCGGACGACGTACTGGCGCTGGCCGGGCTCGGGGTGACCGACGTGGGGGAGAACCGCGACCAGGAGGCGGCCGGTAAGGCCGCCGAGGTGGCCGCGGCCGGGGTGAGCCCGCGCTGGCACTTCATCGGCCAGCTACAGCGCAACAAGGCCCGTTCGGTGGTCCGGTACGCCGACGTGGTGCACTCCGTCGACAGTGTCCGGCTGGCCCGGGCGCTGGCCACCGCGGCGGCCGACCGGGAGCGACCGTTGGCCGCCCTGGTGCAGGTGAGCATCGACGGCGATCCGGCCCGGGGTGGCGCGCTGCCCGATTCGGCCGACCCGAGCGTCGGGCTGGAGGCGGTGGCCGAGGCGCTGGCCGGTGCGTCGGCCCTGCGGCTGGGCGGCCTGATGGCGGTGGCGCCGCTGGGCTGGGCGCCGGAGCGGGCTTTCGCCCGGCTGGCCGAGGTGGCCGAGGCGTTTCGCGCGGTCCACCCGGGAGCGAGCGCGTTGTCCGCTGGAATGAGCGGCGACCTGGAAATCGCGATCCGATACGGCGCGACACATGTCCGCGTCGGTAGCGCGTTGCTCGGAATGCGCCCCACGCTGCGGTAGCCTGACCGCGAAAGAAGCAAATTACATCAGTGTTGTTTCAGGGACGGCGTCTCCTTGTCGGGGGTCGTGGCGTGCGACGCGAATCGCGCGCCAGGGGATTGCCGTTCCGGTCCGATGGGCATGGTTGTCCAATCGCGACGAGCGACATGGCACGGGGGCGCGTGCCGCACGGCGGACGGAAGGGCGCGGGATGGGTGCACTGCGCAAGGCGGGGGTCTGGCTCGGTCTGGTCGAAGAGGACGACGAGCGGGCCTACGATGACGGTGGCTACGACAAGGGTGGCTACCGCGACTCGCGGTACCGGCAGAGCCGGTACGCCGAGGAGTTCGCTGACGAGGACGACGACGACACCGAGGAGCCGCCGGCTCCCCGGCCGCGGGCCAGTGAGCGGGGTCGGCTCTCCGACCGGGCGAACGGGCGCGTCAGCGACTCCGACCGGGGCGACGGCGAGCGTCCGGAGCGGGTCGAGCGGTCCAGCGTCCGGTCGATCACCCGGTCGTCTGCCGGCGAGACCTCCGGTGCGCTGACCTACCACACCCGGGACAACCTTGCCCTCGCGCCGCAGGCCAGCCTGCGTGAGCGGGCGGTGCCCGAGGAGGAGCAGCGCTACCAGATCACCACGCTGCACCCGACCACCTACCGGGAGGCGCGCACCATCGGTGAGCACTTCCGCGACGGGGTGCCGGTGATCATCAACCTCACCGAGATGGATGAGGCCGATGCCCGCCGTCTGGTTGACTTCGCCGCCGGTCTGGCGTTCGGGCTGCGCGGTACGATCGAGCGCGTGACCAATCGGGTGTTCCTGCTCTCACCGGCCAATGTCCAGGTCACCGCGGAGGACAAGGCCAAGATCGCTGAGGGCGGTTTTTTCAGTCTGAGTTGATCCCGCCCGACCCGAGGGACGTCGCTGACCGTGTTGTCGATCTTGCTGCAAGTGTTGTACCTGATCCTTTATGTCTTCCTGCTCCTTCTTCTGTCCAGGTTTGTGCTGAGCGCCGTCCTGCAGTACGGCCGTCGGTGGCAACCGGGGCGTGGAGCATCGGCAGGATTGGAATCCGTGTGGAGCGTCACTGATCCCCCTCTCAACGCGTTGAGGCGTGTGATCCCTCCGCTGCGAATTGGTACCGTGAGCATCGACCTGGCCTCCCTTGTGCTCCTGGTTATCCTGTTCGTGCTGATGGAGTTCGTGTTAGGGCCGTCGATCAGGGCATCTGCCTGATGACCGACGCGCTTTCGCGGCCGCAACTGACCCGAGGAGTTTCGATGCCGCTGACCCCGGCCGACGTCCACAACGTCGCCTTCAAAAAGCCGCCGATCGGCAAGCGGGGCTACGACGAGGAGGAGGTCGACGCCTTCCTGGACGAGGTCGAGCGCGAGCTCGCCCGTCTCATCGAGGAGAACAACGAACTGCGCGCCCAGGTGGAGCGCGGCGGCCGTGGCGGTGCCCCCGCCGGCCCCGGCGGCGACGCCCGACTGGCGGCAGAGCTCAACGACGTCAAGGCCCAGCTTGACCGGGTGCAGCGCGACAAGGCGTCCGCCGAGCAGGCCGCCCGCGCCATGCAGGCCGAGCTGGAGCAGGTTCGCGCGACCGGCGGCCCGGCGGTCACCGGTGACGGTGAGCAGCAGGCCCTGCGCGTGCTGATGATGGCCCAGCGCACCGCCGACGACCACGTGTCCGACGCGCGCCGCGAGGCCGACCAGCTGCTGTCCGAGGCCCGCGGCAAGGCCGAGGAGGTGACCCGCGAGGCTCGCGCGAAGGCCGACGCCCTCGAGCGGGACGCCCGCCAGCGGCACCAGGAGGCCATGGGCGGCCTGGACGCCAAGCGCACGGCGCTGCAGAAGCACATCGAAGAGCTCAAGCAGTTCGAGCGCGAGTACCGCACCCGCCTCAAGGCCTACCTGGAGAGCCAGCTGCGTGACCTCGACGGTCGCGGCCAGGGCCTCGAGGCCGAGATGACCCGCTCCGAGGCAGGCCGGGTCGCCGGTGGTGGCAACGGGCTGGCCGCGGCGGGCCTCGCCGGTTCGTACGGCGGCGGCGGGCGCTCCGGCGCCCTCGAAGCCGGACGCTGAGCACCGGCCGGCGATCGCGTCCGCCGATGGTGACGGTCGCCGGCCCCGCCTGGACGGTACGACGCGGCGGGGGTGAGCCGTGATAGTCGCAAGTCTGCTGCTCATCCTCGTCGCGGTGGTGCTGCTGGTGCTCGGCCTGGCCGGTGGCTCCAGCTTTATGTTGATCATCTCCATCGCGGCCAGTCTGCTGGCCGCCGTGGCGTTGGTGGTGGGCGCCCGCCAGGCAGCCGCCAACCGCGCGACGGCGGAGCCCGGCCGGCCCGGCTGGCGGCACCCCGGAGCGCCCCGCACGGCCAACCAGGCCGGACCGGGTGTCGCGTACGGGCCGCCGCTGGTCGAGCCGGAAGTCCCGGTCCAGCACGTGCCCACGACGTTCGGTACCGGCGGCACCGGGTGGCGGCAACCACCCGAGCCGCCGGCCGACCACGCGTCGCCCTTCGACGCGCCGGTGGAGCAGGGGCCGCCCTTCGCGACCCCGGCCGACCAGGCGCCCACCCCGGCCGACCAGGCGCCCACCCCGGCCGACCAGGCGCCCACCCCGGCCGACCAGGCGTCCACCCCCGGCGGCCAGGTGTCTCCCTTCGCGGCCCCGGTCGACGAGGCGGCACGCCTCGATGCCCCGGCGGCAGAGGCCGCAGACGACGAGCCGACCGAGCAACCGATCACCCCGGCCGAGGCGGCCCGGGTCGCCCGGTTGCCCGACCCCGTCGAGGTGGTGGACGGTCGGCCCCGGTACCACCTCGCCACCTGCTCGCACCTGGCCAACCGGGTGCCCGAGACGCTGCCGGTCGCCGAGGCCGTCGAGCTCGGCTTCACCCCGTGCGCGCACTGCGCGCCGGCCACCGCCCTGCTGGCCGACGCCCGGCCGATCTGAAACGGCGTCCGGTGACCGCCCAGGACACGCTCACCGTGGCGGTACGGGTGAAGCCCAACGCATCCCGGGACCGGGTCGGCGGCCGGTTCGACGGCCCGCACGGCCCCGCTCTGGTGATCGCGGTGCACGCCCCCGCGGTCGACGGTCGGGCCACCGAGGCCGCCCGCCGGGCGTTGGCCGGCGCGTTGGGCGTCCGGCCGGCGGCGGTGTCGCTGCGTACCGGCGCGGCCAGCCGGGACAAGCTCTTCCTCGTCGACCGTCCCGGCCCGGGGCTGTCCGAGGTGCTGTGCCGCCTGCGCGACGGATCCGCCGGGTGAGGAACGCCCGGGCCAGGCAACCGTGACGCCCGGGCTGGATATCGCGCTGCTCCTCGGCGCGGCCGTGCTGCTGGTGGCGGTCGGCGCGGTCCGGCTCTCCACCCGGCTCGGGGTGCCCAGCCTCCTGGTCTACCTGGCGCTGGGCGTGGCGATCGGCGAGTCCGGGCTGGGCATCCGCTTCGACGACGTCGACCTGACGCGGACCCTCGGCTTCTGCGCCCTGATCGTGATCATCGCAGAGGGTGGCCTGACCGCCCGGTGGAGCACCCTGCGTCCGGTGCTCGGGCTGGCCGCCGCGCTCTCCACGGTCGGCGTGGTGGTCAGCATCGGGGTGGTCGGCGTCGTACTGCACCTGCTGCTCGGGCTGGACTGGCGGCTGGCGCTGCTCTACGGCGCGGTGCTCTCCTCGACCGACGCGGCCGCTGTCTTCGCCACCCTGCGCCGGCTGCGCCTGCCACCCCGGCCGGTGGCCACGTTGGAGGCCGAGTCGGGCATGAACGACGCCCCGGTGGTGCTGCTGGTGGTGCTCCTGTCCCACGAGGGCTGGTCGCACCCGTGGTGGTACGAGGCCGGCCTGGTCGCCTACGAGTTGGGCGTCGGCGCCGCGGTGGGCGTGGGCGTCGGCCTGGGCGGCGCCTGGGCGCTGCGCCGGGCGGCACTGCCCTCCTCCGGGCTGTACCCGATCGCCGCGGTGGGGATCACCGTGCTGGCGTACGCCGCGGGGGCGGTGCTGCACGCCTCGGGGTTCCTTGCCGTCTACGTGGCCGGGGTGCTGCTGGGCAATGCCCGGCTGCCGCACCGGCAGGCGATTCTCGGCTTCGCCGACGGGCTGGCCTGGCTCGCCCAGATCGGCCTGTTCGTGCTGCTCGGGCTGCTGGTCTCGCCGGTCCGGCTGGACGCGGCGGTGCTGCCGGCGGTGGTCGCCGGGCTGGCGCTGGTGCTGCTGGCCCGGCCGCTGTCGGTCTTCGTGTCGGCGCTGCCGTTCCAGGTCGGCCTGCGCGAGCAGGCGTTCCTGTCCTGGGCCGGGCTGCGGGGGGCGGTGCCGATCGTGCTGGCCACCATTCCGCTCTCCGAACGGGTGCCCGGCGCGGAACGGCTCTTCGACGCCGTCTTCGTGCTGGTGGTGATCTTCACGCTGGTGCAGACCGGGACGCTCGGGCCGTTCGCCCGCCGGCTGGGGGTGACCGCGCCGGCCGAGGCCACCGAGATCCACGTGGAGACCGCCCCGCTGGAGCGGATGCGGGCCGACCTGCTCCAGCTGGAGGTACCACCGGGGTCGCGGCTGGCCGGCGTACACGTCGACGAGCTGCGGCTGCCGCTGGGCGCCTCGGTCACCCTGGTGCTGCGCGACGGCGTGGGCTTCGTGCCCGGCCCGGACACTCGACTGAAGACCGGCGACAGCTTGTTGATCGTGGCCACCGCCGGGGTGCGTGACGCCGCCGAGCGGCGGCTGCGGGCGGTCAGCCGGCGGGGTCGGCTGGCCCGGTGGTTTGGTGAGTACGGGGATGAGGCGCCCGGTTGATCTGCTAACGTTCCCTTTGCCCCAGTTAGGCAAGGCTCGGGGCTGTGGAGCGGTGCGACGGTGCGGCACGTTGTCGGACGCCTGTACGTTCCGTATTCTTGCCAACCTCCGGAGTGTGCGGCCTTCGTTGCCGTGCGCCCCTTTTCGTACATAGGGGACGCCCTGGTCGGCGCCCCCTGACCAGGCATCGCGGGCCACCCCGGTGCCGCGGCCGAGGGAGCGACCCATGGCGAAGCCAGCCGACACCAAGACCGCCGGCCGAAAGCCGGTGGCCAAGGCCACCCGCAGCGCGGCGGAGACCGAGAAGATCCGGGCGGCGCTGGCGGCGCGGCGGGACGAGCTTCGCGCCGAGTACGATCAGACGCTGAGTGAGATCACCGAGCTGCAGCGCGATCGGCTGACCGACTCGGCCGGGGACGACCAGGCCGACACGGGCACCAAGACGCTCGAGCGGGAGCAGGAGATCTCTCTCGCCAACAGCATCCTGGAACGGATCACGCAGGTCGAGCGCGCCCTGGAGCGCCTCGACGAGGGTGGATACGGCTGGTGCGAGCGGTGCGGCAACCCGATCCCGGTCGAGCGCCTCGCCGCCTTCCCATCCGCCACCCTGTGCGTGACGTGCAAGCAGCTGGAGGAGCGGCGCTGAGGTCCGCTCCCCGGCGGCGATGAGACGGTGAGCGATCACCGCCGAGACTGTCGATGGGGAGCGCATGACCGCAGCACCGTCCGCCGAACCCGGCCGCACCGACCCGGGCGGGGGTAAACGCCGGCCCCGGGCCATCGCGATCCTCGCCGGAGTCGCCCTGGTGGCCCTGCTGGCCGACCTGGTCACCAAGCACCTCGCGCTGGCCGCGCTGACCGACCGGGAGCCGGTCCGGTTGCTCGGCGGACTGGTCTACCTGAGCCTGACCCGCAACAGCGGTGCGGCGTGGAGCATCGGCTCGGACCACACCTGGGTCTTCCCGCTGATCACCATCGGTGTGGTCGGCTGGATCGTCTGGATGGCACTGCGGCTGCGCTCGCTGCCCTGGGCGATCTCACTCGGCCTGGTGCTCGGCGGCGCGCTGGGCAACCTCATCGACCGGATCTTCCGGGCACCCTCCCCCTTCCACGGGCACGTGGTCGACATGATCAGCCTCTTCGACCCGTACGGCCAGGTCTGGCCGGTGTTCAACCTGGCCGACAGTTCGCTGGTGTGCGGCGTGCTGCTGGCCGTGCTGCTGGAGCTGACGGGCCGTCAGCGTGACGGCCGGCGGGTCGGTCGCGACGGCAAGCCAACCGACGCGAGCGAAGCCACCCACGGCGCCGACCAGCGGGAGCGGGCGTGACCTCCGCGTTCGCCGCTGGCGGCGACCACCGTTCACTGCCCGTGCCCGACGGCCTCGAGGGGATGCGACTGGACCAGGCGGTGTCCCGGCTGTTCGGGCTCTCCCGCACCGCCGCCGCGGCCCTGGTCGATGCCGGGGACGCGCTGGTCGACGGCACGGCCCGGCCCAACTCGCACAAGGTCAAGGCCGGCTCGTGGCTGGATGTCACGCTGCCGGCGCCGGTCGCACCACCGACCATGGTGCCGCAGGCGGTGCCCGGCCTGCGGGTGGTGTACGCCGATGACGACATCGTGGTGGTGGACAAGCCGGTGGGCGTGGCCGCGCACCCGAGCCCGGGCTGGACCGGCCCGACGGTGATCGGCGCGCTGGCGGCGATCGGGCACCGCATCTCCACCAGCGGCGCGGCAGAGCGGCAGGGTGTGGTGCACCGGCTCGACGTGGGCACCACCGGGATCATGGTGGTGGCCAAGAGCGAGCAGGCGTACACCGCGTTGAAGCGGGCCTTCAAGTACCGCGAGGTGGACAAGGGCTACCACGCGGTGGTGCAGGGGCACCTGGACCCGCTGCGCGGCACCGTCGACGCGCCGATCGACCGGCACCCCACCCACGACTACCGTTGGGCCGTGGTCTCCGGCGGCAAGCCGAGCATCACCCACTACGACACGCTGGAGGCGTTCCCGGCGGCCAGCCTGGTCGACGTCCGACTGGAGACCGGCCGAACCCACCAGATCCGGGTGCACTTCTCCACTCTGCGGCACCCCTGTGTGGGCGACCTCACCTACGGTGCCGACCCCACCCTCTCGGCCCGGCTCGGGCTGGCCCGACAGTGGCTGCACGCTCGCGAATTGAGCTTCCTGCACCCCCGAACGGGGGACGAGGTCCGGTTCGTCAGCGACTACCCTGACGACCTGGAACGCGCGCTTCAGGTCCTGCGTGACTGAGCGGCGGCCACCCGACACCGATCCGACGAGGGGATCCCGCCCGTGCGCGCCGGCGACCTGCTGCGGCAGTTGGACCAACGGCTGCTGCCGCCGCTGACCCGGGCCGTGGGCCGGCTGAATGACCGGTCGGCGCGGTTCGGGGTGCTCACCTGGGCCGCTCTGCTCTCCACGGCGGCGGTGCTGGGCACCGCGGTCTGGGCCGCCGACGACACTCCGGTCGGCGACCGGACGGTGGGCGAGGTGACCCGGGTCGGAGTCGTCGACGGCGACTCCGTCCCCGGCTACCTGCGGTCCGCCGCCGCCGACCTGGCCGCGCTGCCGACGGCGGCCCCGGCCACCGGGGACGGGACCTACGCACTGGTCACGCTTGGCGCGTACCTGCCGCCGCAGCGACTGGCGGCGGTGCTCGGCGACGTGCCGGTCTCGACGGTCTTCGGGCGGGTGCCGCTGCCTGGCCGGCAGACCGAGATCGTGAAGATTCCCGCGCTGCGGGTGCCGGACGACGTGGTCGCCGGGATGGAGCAGGTGGCCGTCCGTAAGGACACCGAGGCCGCCGACTACCGGGCCAGGGCCGCCGCGGTGAGCGGCGACGGTGCCGCCGAGCGGGAGTTGCGCGAGCGGTACGCCAGCGGCGCGGGCGTGGCGACGGCCGAGGCGGCGGCGTACCGCACCGGCTGCGCCTGCGTCTACGCGGCGGTGGTGCGGGCGACGCCGGGGGTCCTGCGCGGGGTGGCTGCCCGGCCGGACGTGCGGGCGGTCGACCCCGCCCCCGAGGTGTACCGGCTGGACCGCACCGTCTTCACGCCGCCGTTGCCCGAGCAGCACGACGTGGTCCGTCCGCCGGCCGACAGCGGGCCGACCCCGGACCCGACCTCGGACGGGCGGGGGGAGCCGGCGCCGGTGTCCCCGGCGCCGATGGGCGAATCGTCGGAACCCGCACCGGTCGTGACGATCCCGTCACCCGAGCCGTCGTCTGTGGAGCCCACCGAGCCGGCCCCGCCGACCGTCGCCACCTCCCCGGACGCCACCGGTTCCGCGCCGCTGGCACCCAGCCCGTCGTGATCCGCGCCGGGTGATGTGCACGCCGTGGTGTGGTCCGAATAGGGTTTCCTTCGTAGCCTGTCAGACGGAGATCGATGGCGCTGGGAGGGCGGGCCGTGGAGGGCAGTGAGACCGGCTGGGGCCGGCCGGCCGAACCAGCGCCGAGGTGGCGGGCATTGCTGGACCGCGCCCGGCACGGCAGCCGCGCCGCTGAGCAGGCCGAGCCCGAGCGGCGGGCCGAGGAGCCACCGCCGGCTCCCCTGCCGCGGCGCGCGAACCCCAACGGCTACTCCGGTCGGGCATCGGCCATCGGGCATCCGGCCGAGCTGTCGTACGGCGCGGAGCCCGGTTACCGGGCCGAGGCGACCTACCGGGTCGACCCCGCCTATCGTGCCGAGCCGACGTACCGGGCCGAGCCGGACTACCGGGCGGAGTCCGCGTACCGGGCCGAGCCGGACTACCGGGCGGAGCCCGCGTACCGGGCGGAGCCGGACTATCGCGCCGAGCCGGTGTACCGGGCGGAGCCGGACTATCGGGCCGAGCAGGCGTACCGGGCGGAGCCGGTGTACCGGGCCGAACCCGAACCCGAACCCGAGCCGCCGCCGAGCCGGGCCGAGCCGGTCCAGTCGCGCTACGCGCTGCTGGACAACGGCTACCGCAACGGCAGCCCGCCGGTGGAGTCCCGGTACGCGCTGCTGGAGACCGGCTACCAGCCGGAGACCGGCTACCCGCCGACCCCGCCGGCCCCGCCCGCCCCGCCGGTCACGCCGACCCCACCGGCCCCGCCGGTCATCCCGCCAGCCGCCCCGGCGGTCGGCTCGGCGATCGCGGAGCGCGGCTACCCGGCCCGTATCGAGTGGCGCCCGCAGGGTGTCGACCCGGAGCTGGAGCGGGCCAGCGGCGTGCTCCGCCGGGAGCTGGGCACCCCCCGGGTGTTCGCGTTCGCCAACCCCAAGGGCGGGGTGCACAAGACCACCGCGACCGTGCTCGCCGCTGCCACGGTCGGCAGCGTCCGCGGGCAGGGCGTGCTGGCCTGGGACGACAACGAGCTGCGCGGCACCCTCGGGCTGCGCGCCGGCAGTGCCCGACACGCCCGGACCATCCGCCACCTGATCACCGACCTGGCCCAGATCGAGATCCTGGAGGGCTCGACCCTGCTGGAGCGGTTGGACGACTACCTGCGGCACGCCTCCGACGGCTCGTACGACGTGCTGGCCGGAGAGGAGAGCCCACGCTTCGCCCAGCGACTGGACCAGTTCACCGTCCGGCGGGTGCTGGAGCTGCTCCGGCGTACCCACGACGTGGTCTGCGTCGACACCGGCAACAACGTGGAGAGCGCCAACTGGCGCACCGTGATGCAGGCCGCCGACCAGCTGGTGGTGACCACCGTGCCGCGTGAGGACGCCGCGTTCAGCGCCGACTGGATGCTCGATCTGCTGCACGAGGAGGGCATGGGAGAGCTGGCCGACAACGCGATCACCCTCATCTCCTGCCCGACGCCGGGCCGCCTGCCGCTGCAGGACGACCTGGAGCGGCACTTCGCCACCCGGACCCGCGGGGTGGCCGTGGTGCCGTACGACCCGGCACTGGAGACCGGCTCCTCGATCGAGTACCACCAGCTACAGCCGGAGACCCGGCAGGCGTGGCTGCACGCGGCGGCGATGATGGTGGAGCCGTTCGCCCGGTGAGCTGGTCTGCCGCCACCGGCGCCCCGGCCCCCCACCGGGCCTGAGAGGATCATCGGGTGAGCCCGGACACCCCCGACCCTGAGCGGCCCGTCGACGACACCGACCGGCCCGCGCCGCCCGGCGCGTCAGGTGCGACACCGTCGTCGTCGGCCGAGTCGACGGCCGTGCCACCGCCGGACCGACCGTTGCCGCCAGCCGGGTTCGATCCGGCCAATTCTCCGCCCTCGGCCGCGTACCAGAGCTCGCTGGAGCAGGGCGCCGACCAGCCGCCTCGCCGGATGCGGGTCGCGGCGACGGTGCTCGGGACCGCGCTCGCGCTGGCCGTGCTGGGTGCACCGCTCGGGCTGCTCTGGGCCGCCCTCGCGCCGGACACCCCGGTGCTCAAGACCGCCGAGGGGGCGATCTACGCCGAGCCGCAGCCGGAGCAGCCGATCGCCGCCGACGGTTGGTTCAGCGTGCTCGGGCTCGCCTTCGGGGTGCTCGCGGCGCTCGTCCTATGGTTCGTGCTGCGCAGGTGGCGTGGCCCGGTCGGGCTGCTCGCCGCCGTGCTGGGCGCACTGGCTGCCGCGCCGGTGGCCTGGCAGGTGGGCCGGCGGGTCGGCCGGGCCACCTTCGACCGGCTGCTGGACACCGCCCCGCCCGGCCAGGCCTTCAGCAAACCCGCCGACCTGCGGGCCGGCGGGGTCGACTGGCTGCTCGGCGTGCTGCCGGTGCCGCACGGCAACCTGCTGCTGCCGGCGTTCGGCGCCGCGATCATGTACACCCTGCTGGCCGGCTGGTCGCGCTGGCCGTCACTGCGCCCCGAGCCGGAGCCCGACCCGACCGCGTTCAGTTGGGCGTTGGCGGGGACGCCAACTCCGCCAGCGGCACCGGAACCGCCCGCACCTGGCGCAGCAGAGCCGCCTCGCGGTTGAGCAGCCGCAACTCGGCACGGAGCCGGGCGGCGGTGTCGTCGATCGCCAGCAGCCGCTGCCGGTCGTCGACGGTCAGCGCCGCGGTGGCCGCCACCAGGTGGGAGAGCACGGTCGGGTCCTCCGGCAACTGCTCGGAGATCTCCTCCGGGTCGGACCGGATCAGGCCCAGGTACTGCCGGAACACGGCGATCACCCGGGCGGCGAGCAGGTCGGCCACCTCATCCGAGCCGGCCGGCTCGGGCAGCCACTCGACCTCGGCGGTCAGGTAGGGCGCGGAGCGGTCGTCGACGTCGGCGACCCGGAACCGGCGCCGGCCGACCGTGACGATGTCGAAGCCGCCGTCGGGCAGCTTGGTCACCTGGCGCAGCTCGGCGGTGCAGCCCACCTCGTGCAGGGTGACGTCCCCGCTGACGGGCGTCGCCCGCGTGCCTGGCCCGGTCGGCGCGACCTCCCAGCCAGCCTGGATGGCCACCACCCCGAACTCGCGCGGGGCACCCTCGGGCAGGTCGACCAGGTGCCGGACCAGAGCCCGGTAGCGCTCCTCGAAGATGTGCAGCGGTAGCACCAACCCGGGAAAGAGCACCGTTGCGAGCGGGAACACCGGCAGCCGTGCGGTCACAGGTCGAGCCTAGCCAATCCTGACCGCGTCGGCGTGGCCCGGCTCACCGTCCCGGCTGGCGGGCGGCCCGGGTGGGCTCCGGACCGGCCGCCTAGACTCGCAAGGGTGCTGAATCGGATCGACCTGCGCAATGGTCTCGGTGACTCGCGCCGCCTGCTGCCCCGTGCCCAGCTCGACGTGTCGGTGGCCGTCGAGCGGATCCGGCCACTGGTGGAGGCGGTCCGGGAGCATGGGTACCCGGCGATCCGGGAGGCCAGTGAGCGGTTCGACGGCGTCTCGCCCGAGGTGCTGCGGGTGCCGGTCGAGGCGATCGCCGAGGCCGAGGGGGTGCTCGACCCGGAGGTGCGCGCCGCGCTGCTGGAGTCGATCAGCCGCACCCGCCGTGTGCACGCCGACCAGCGGCGCACCGAGCACACCACGCAGGTGGTGCCCGGCGGCACGGTCACCGAGCGGTGGCTGCCGGTCGACCGGGTGGGCCTGTACGTCCCCGGCGGGCTGGCCATGTACCCGTCGACTGTCGTGATGAACGTGGTGCCGGCCCAGGCGGCCGGGGTGCGCTCGCTGGTGGTGGTCAGCCCACCACAGAAGGACAACGGTGGCCTGCCCGACCCCCGGGTCCTCGCCGCGTGCGCGTTGCTCGGCGTCGACGAGGTCTACGCCGTGGGCGGTGCCCAGGCGGTGGCGATGCTGGCGTACGGCGCCGCGGTCGACCCGGCGGGTGAGGCGCGCTGCGAGCCGGTGGACCTGGTCACCGGCCCGGGCAACATCTGGGTGACCGCCGCCAAGCGGCTGCTGCGTGGTGTGGTCGGCATCGACGCCGAGGCCGGGCCGACCGAGATCGCCATCCTGGCCGACGACACGGCCGATCCGGCGCACGTCGCCGCCGACCTGATCAGTCAGGCCGAGCACGACCCGCTCGCCGCGAGCGTGCTGGTCACCCCGTCGGTGGCGCTGGTCGAGGCGGTCGAGCGGGAGTTGGCCGGGCAGGTGCCGGCGACCAAGCACACCGAGCGGGTGACCGCCGCGCTGACCGGTGAGCAGAGCGGCGTGGTTCTGGTCGACGACCTTGAGGCCGGGCTGCGGGTGGTCGACGCGTACGCGGCCGAGCACCTGGAGATCCAGACGGTCGACGCCCGGGGGTGGGCGCTGCGGGTACGCAACGCGGGGGCGATCTTCGTGGGCGCCTGGTCGCCGGTGTCGCTTGGCGACTACTGCGCCGGCTCCAACCACGTGCTGCCCACCGGTGGCTGCGCCCGGCACTCCTCGGGGCTGTCCGTGCAGTCGTTCCTGCGCGGTGTGCACCTGATCGAATACACCGAGGACGCGCTGCGTGAGGTGGCCCCGCACGTGGTCACCCTGGCCACTGTGGAGGACCTGCCCGCGCACGGCCAGGCGGTCCGGGCCCGCTTCCCGGGAGGGTCGGCGTGAGCTCGCTCGACGACCTGCCGATCCGCGACGACCTGCGCGGGCTGTCGCCGTACGGAGCGCCGCAGCTGGACGTGCCGGTGCGGCTGAACACGAACGAGAACTCCTACCCGGTGCCCGAGCCGGTGGTCGAGGCGATCGGCAAGGCACTCACGGCCGAGCTGCGCGAGCTGAACCGCTACCCGGACCGGGACGCCGTGGCGCTCCGCGCCGACCTGGCCGGTTACCTCGGGCACGGGCTCACCGTCGAGCAGGTGTGGGCGGCCAACGGCTCCAACGAGATCCAGCAGCAGCTGCTCCAGGCGTTCGGCGGTCCGGGTCGTAGTGCGCTCGGCTTCGTCCCGGCGTACTCGATGCATCCGCTGCTGGCGCTCGGCACCGGCACCCGGTGGGTGCCGGTGCGGCGCGGCGTCGACTTCGGGCTGACCGCCGACGAGGCGGTGGCCCAGGTCCGCGAGCACCGGCCCGACGTGGTCTTCCTCTGCTCGCCGAACAACCCGACCGGCACCGCGCTGGACCCGGCGGTGGTTGCCGCGGTGCTCGACGCCGCGTCCGGCATGGTGGTGGTCGACGAGGCGTACGCCGAGTTCGCTCGGCCCGGCACGGTCAGCGCCCTCGCCGTGCTGCCCGGGCATCCGCGGCTGGTGGTCACCCGGACGATGAGCAAGGCGTTCGGCTTCGCCGGCGGGCGGCTGGGCTACCTGGCCGCCGATGCGGCGGTGGTGCAGGCCGTGCAGCTGGTCCGGCTGCCGTACCACCTCTCCGCGCTGACCCAGGCCGCCGCCCGCGCGGCGCTGGCCCACCGCGACGCTCTGCTCGGTACGGTGAGCGCGATCATGGTGCAGCGGGACCGGATCGTGGCGACGCTGCGCGGGCGCGGCTTGCGGGTGGCCGACAGCGACGCCAACTTCGTGCTCTTCGAGGTGGGCGGTGACCAGGCCACCGCCTGGCGCGTTCTGCTGGAGCAGGGTGTGCTGGTCCGCGACGTCGGCCTGCCCGGCTGGCTGCGGGTCACTGCCGGCACCCCCGCCGAAACTGACGCCTTCCTTGCCGCGATGGAGAGACTGCCATCGGAGCGCGGGGAGTGAGCGTGCGAGACCCGCAGTCGCGACCGAGAGGTGAGCAATGAGCCGGACCGCCCGGGTGGAGCGGATCACCAAGGAAACCAAGGTGCTCGTCGAGATCGACCTCGACGGCACCGGAACGGCCGAGATCAGCACCGGCGTGGGTTTCTACGACCACATGCTGCACCAGATCGCCCGGCACGGCGGCTACGACCTGACCGTGCGCACCGTGGGTGACCTGGAGATCGACGCGCACCACACCATGGAGGACACGGCGCTCGCCCTGGGCGCCGCGTTCGACCAGGCGCTGGGCGACAAGGCCGGCATCCGGCGGTACGGCTCGGCGACCGTCCCGATGGACGAGGTGCTGGTCCGGGCCGCGGTGGACCTGTCCGGCCGGCCGTACGTGGTGCACGACGAGCCGGTGCTCGCGCCGTACATCGGCCCGGTGTACCCGACCAGCATGACCCGGCACATCTGGGAGTCCTTCGGCCAGGCGGCCCGGATCACCCTGCACGTCGACGTGCTGCGGGCGGCCCGGCCGGGCGGTCACCCGGACGCGCACCACGTGGTGGAGGCGCAGTTCAAGGCGGTCTCCCGCGCGCTGCGCGAGGCCACCGCGATCGACCCGCGAGCGGCGGGCGCGATCCCGAGCACGAAGGGGGCTCTCTAATGGGTGGCGCTTTGCCGACGTTGTTGCTGATCCTGGCCGGGGTGCTGGTGGGCGGTGCCTGGTCGCTGTACCGCCAGGGCGCGTCGAAGGCTGCCGTGGTGATCACCGCGTTGCTCGCCGTGCTCGCTACGATCGGCGGCGTGCTCTGGCTGCTCCCGGGGGACGCGTGAGCGCGAGGAGTGCGGCGCAGCGGAGCCCCGCAGTCGCGAACGAGAGGTGGCGCCGGGTGAGCGTGAGACGGTTGACGACATGAGCGACGTGGTGGTGCTCGACTACGGCTCGGGCAACCTGCGCTCGGCGGAGCGGGCGTTGGCCGCCGCCGGCGCGGCCGTGCGGGTGACCGACGACCTGGCGGCTGCTGCTGCCGCGGATGGTCTGGTGGTGCCGGGGGTGGGCGCCTTCGCCGCGTGCATGGCCGGGATCGAGGCGCTCGGCGCCGGCCCGGTGATCGCCGAGCGGGTGGCCGCCGGGCGGCCGGTGCTCGGCATCTGCGTGGGCATGCAGGTGCTCTTCGAGCACGGCGACGAGCACGGTGTGGTGACCAAGGGGCTTGGGCTGCTGCCCGGCGGGGTTACCCGGCTGGCCGCCACCCGGTTGCCGCACATGGGCTGGAACACGGTCCGGGCGCCGCGGGAGTCGGTGCTCTTCGCTGGTCTGCCGGTGCAGAGCCGGTTCTACTTCGTCCACTCGTACGCGGTGGGCGACCCGTCCGCGCTGGCCGCCGCTGGCGCCGTGGTGACCACGGCCCACCACGAGGCCGATTTCGTCGCCGGGGTGGAGCTCGGTTCGCTGTCGGCGGCTCAGTTCCATCCGGAGAAGTCCGCCGACACCGGTGCCGCGCTGCTGCGCAACTGGCTCGCCACGCTGCCCAGCGGTGGCTGAGCGCCAACGCCCGGCGCCCGCCCGATGGGGCTCGCGGTGAGCCGGGAACGGGCCCGTCGTCGGGCGGAGCGCGAGGCGGAGCAGGCCCGGGAGCGGGCGGTCCGGCAGCGCCGGGTGGCCCGCCGGCAGCGCCGCCGGGCGCTGGTCCGCCGGTTGACGCCGCAGGTGCGGCGGGGCCGATCCGGTCGGCTGGCTCGGCACACCCGGGGTGAGCGGGCCGCGATCGTGCTGCTCACCGCGGCGGCGGTGATCCTGCTCTGGACGTTCGTGGACGATCTGGCGTTGCGTATCGCGCTGATCGCGCTGCTGCTGCTCGTACTGCCGGCGATCGTCGTGATCGCCCTGGACCGTCGTACCTGATCGAGGAGAAGACGTTGAGCCTCACCCTGTTACCCGCCGTGGACGTCGCCGACGGCCGGGCCGTCCGGCTCGTGCAGGGCGCCGTCGGAAGCGAGAGCATCTACGGTGACCCGCTGGACGCCGCGCTGGCCTGGCAGAGCGACGGCGCCGAGTGGATCCACCTGGTCGACCTGGATGCGGCGTTCGGGCGGGGGACCAACGCGCACCTGCTCGCCGAGGTGGTGCGCCAGCTCGACGTGAAGGTGGAGCTGTCCGGTGGCATCCGCGACGACGAGTCGCTGCGCGCGGCGCTGGGCACCGGGGCGGCCCGGGTGAACATCGGCACCGCCGCCCTGGAGGACCCGGTCTGGTGCGACCGGGTGGTCGGGGAGTACGGCGACCGGGTCGCCATCGGGCTGGACGTGCGCGGCCGTACCCTCTCCGCACGCGGCTGGACCCGCGACGGCGGTGACCTGTACGAGGTGCTGGAGCGGCTGGACAAGGCGGGCGCCTGCCGGTATGTGGTCACCGACATCACCAAGGACGGCACCATGCGCGGGCCGAGCCTGGACCTGCTGCGCGAGGTGTGCGGTCGTACGGACCGGCCGGTGATCGCCTCCGGTGGTGTGTCCACGCTGGACGACCTGCGGGCGCTGTCCGCCCTGGAGCCGCTCGGGGTGGAGGGCGTGATCGCCGGTAAGGCGCTCTACGCGGGCGCCTTCACGGTGGCCGAGGCGCTGCGGACGCTGGCCGAGTCGTGACGGTCACCCGTCTCGGCTCGGGCGGGCCGTGGGAGCAGCGGTACGGCTACTCCCGGGTGGTCCGGGCCGGCAATCTGGCCTGGACGGCCGGCTGCACGGCCACGGTGGACGGCCGGGTGGTGCACGTCGGGGACCCGGCCGCGCAGACCGCACAGGCGCTGCGGATCGGGCTGGCCGCGCTCGCCGAGGTGGGCGCGGAGCCGGGCGACGTGGTCCGTACCCGGATGTACGTGACCGATCGGCTGCACGCGGACGAGGTTGGTCGGGCGCACAACGCGGTCTTCGGCGCGGTCCGGCCGGCGGCGACGCTGGTGGTGGTGGCCGGCCTGCTGGACCCGGAGCACCTGGTCGAGGTGGAGCTGGAGGCGTATCTCGCCGACCGCTGAGGCGGTGGTGGTGGTCCCGCGGTGATCGCCGTCCTGGCCGAACCTCGGCCCGATAGGTTGTGCACAACTTAATTGTGGGCTACGGTTTGCCGGTGACCGATGACCTGGTGCTGCGCCGGCAGGTGTGCTTCGCGCTCTACGCCGCGTCGCGCGCCCTGACCGACGTCTACCGGCCGATCCTCGACGGCTTCGGGCTGACCTACCCGCAGTACCTGGTGCTGCTGGTGCTCTGGGAGCGCCCCGACGACGCCCCCACGGTCTCCGAGCTCGGTGCCGAGTTGCAGCTGGACTCCGGCACGCTCTCCCCGCTGCTCAAGCGACTGGAGGGGGCGGGCCTGGTGGTGCGGCGGCGGTCGGCGCGCGACGAGCGGCGGGTCGAGGTGGGCCTCACCGAGCAGGGCCGCGCGCTGCGGCAGCAGCTCTGCGACGTCCCGCTGCGGATCGCCCAGGCCACCGGGCTGGGCATCGACGAGCTTGTCGCGTTGCGTGACACCCTCACCCGGGTCACCGACACCATCCATCGACAGAAGGAGCAGTGACCATCATGCAGGTGCTCTACACCGCTTCCGCCACGGCCAGCGGCGACGGCCGGGACGGCCGCGTCGAGACCTCCGACGGCACGTTCGCCCTCGACCTTGCCGTGCCGAAGGAGATGGGTGGCGCCGGTGGTGCCGCGAACCCCGAGCAGCTCTTCGCCGCCGGCTACGCGGCCTGCTTCCACTCCGCGCTGCGGCTGGTGGGCCGCAGGGCCAAGGCCGACGTGACCGGGTCGGTCGTCGCCGCCGAGGTCGGCATCGGCCCCAACGGCAACGGCGGCTTCGGGCTCACCGTGCAGCTCGTCGTCGACCTGCCCGCCGTTCCCCGGGAGCTCGCCGAGCAGGTGGTCGAGCAGGCCCACCAGGTCTGCCCGTACTCCAACGCCACCCGCGGCAACGTCGATGTCACGCTGACCGTCCGCGAGACCCTGGCGGCGTGACGTCGCCGACCCAGGCCCCGACCGCGGACGAGAGGACGACCACCCCCGTGACCAGCAACCGTGAGATCCACCTGGCCAGCCGCCCCCAGGGCTGGCCCACCGAGGAGACCTTCCGGCTCGTCGAGACCGACGTTCCGACGCCCGGCCCGGGCCAGATCGTGGTCCGCAACCAGTACATGTCGGTTGACCCGTACATGCGCGGCCGGATGAACGACGTCAAGTCGTACGTGCCGCCGTACGCGCTCGACGCGCCACTCGACGGCGGGGCGATCGGCGAGGTGGTGGCCAGCGAGGCCGCCGACGTCGCGGTCGGCGACACCGTGCTGCACGGGCTGGGCTGGCGGGAGTACGCGCTGCTCGACGCCAGCGCCGCCCGCAAGGTCGACCCGAGCCTGGCCCCGGTCGGTGCGTACCTCAGCGTGCTGGGCATGACCGGGATGACCGCGTACGCCGGGCTGCTCGAGGTGGCCGCGATGAAGCCGGGCGAGACGGTCTTCGTCTCCGCCGCGGCCGGCTCGGTGGGCAGCCTGGTCGGCCAGATCGCCAAGCTCAAGGGCGCCGGCCGAGTCGTCGGCAGCGCCGGCTCGGCGGCCAAGGTGCAGCGGCTGCGGGCGCTGGGCTTCGACGCCGCGTTCGACTACCACGACGGGCCGGTCCGCGACTCGTTGCGGGCGGCCGCCCCGGACGGCGTCGACGTCTACTTCGACAACGTCGGCGGCGATCACCTGGAGGCGGCGATCTCGGCGATGAACCTGCACGGCCGGGCGGCCATCTGCGGGATGATCGCGCAGTACAACGACACCGAGCCGCCGGCCGCGCCGCGCAACCTGGCGCTGGTCATCGGCAAGCGGCTCACCCTGCGCGGCTTCCTGGTCCGCGACCATGGCCACGTGCGGGAGGCGTTCGTCCGGGACGTCGCCGGCTGGCTGCGCGAGGGCCAGCTCTCCTACGACGAGACGATCGTGGACGGCATCGAGAACGCCCCGGCGGCGTTCCTCGGCCTGTTGCGCGGCGAGAACCTGGGCAAGATGCTCGTCCGGGTGTGACCCAGACCTCGTTCACGGCGGTCGGCCCGAACGGGTCGGCCGCCGTGCCGTGCGCGGAGGATAGGCTTCGCGGCATGACGGTGGCGGTGCGTGTGATCCCCTGTCTGGACGTGGACGCCGGGCGGGTGGTCAAGGGGGTCAACTTCCTCGACCTACGCGACGCCGGCGACCCGGTGGAGCTGGCCGCCGCCTACGACCGGGCCGGCGCGGACGAGCTGACCTTCCTCGACGTCACCGCGTCCTCCAGCGACCGGGGCACCATGCTCGACGTGGTGCGCCGCACCGCCGAGTCGGTGTTCATACCGCTGACCGTCGGCGGCGGGATCCGGCAGGTCGCTGACGTGGACACTCTGCTGCGCGCTGGCGCGGACAAGGTCGGCGTGAACACCGCAGCCATCGCCCGGCCGGAGCTGATCGCCGAGATCGCCGACCGGTTCGGCCGGCAGGTGCTGGTGCTCTCCCTCGATGTGCGCCGAGCCCCGGCCGGCAGCACGCCCAGCGGCTTCGAGGTCACCACGCACGGCGGCCGGCGCGGCACCGGGATCGACGCGGTGCACTGGGCGCAGCGAGGGGCCGAGCTGGGCGCGGGGGAGATCCTGCTCAACTCGATGGACGCCGACGGCACCAAGGCGGGCTTCGACCTGGAACTGATCGCCGCGGTACGGGCGGTGGTGGACGTGCCCGTGATCGCCAGCGGCGGCGCCGGCGAGGTGGCGCACTTCCCACCGGCGATCGCCGCCGGCGCGGACGCGGTGCTCGCCGCCAGCGTGTTCCACTTCGGCGAGCTGACCGTGGCCGAGGTCAAGGACGTGCTGCGCCGCGGCGGCCACCCGGTGCGCTGAGCCCGGTCAGTACCCGCCGGACTGACCCTCGGGCGAACGCCGGGGGGTGGGGATCGAGCGGACCATGTACTCCTGGACGGCCGCCGCGTGGTCGGCCTCGTCCAGGCTCCAGTCGGCGCTGGCCGGCGCGTGCCGGCGGCTCAGCACGCCCTGCACGGTGTCCACCATGGTCGCCACCCCGGCGCGCGGCCTGGTGCGCCAGAGCTGCTCGCCGTCGGCGGTGATCCGGAACCAGCCGTCCGTGACGCTGACCAGCCCGGCGCCGACCAGCCGCTGGACCGCGGCCTCCACCTCGTGGCGCTGCGGGATCGCGTGATTGAGGTGATCGGCGGTGGAGAGCACGTCGGTCAGGCGGACGCCCTCCGGCCGGCGGCTGGTGGCCGACCGACGGTGCCGCCCCGCCCCGCTCGCGATGACCAGCGACACGAAGATCCAGGCATCGGTCCAGCGCCAACCGTTCTCCCCCATGCAGAGATGATGACGGCGAGCGTCGCGGAAGGGAACACCCACCCACCATCCGGCCCGCCGCACCACCGTGGCGTGCCGGTCCGCGAACGGTCGGTGAGGGCTCAGACGGCCGGCGCGGCCGGCGCGGCGGTCGCCGGAGCGGGTGCGGCGGTGTCCGGTTCGGGCACCGCGAACAGCGGGATGAAGAGTTGGGCCAGCGGACCGATGGCCAGCGCGTACGCGACGGTCCCCAGGCCGACCGTGCCGCCGAGCAGCCAGCCCAGCGCCAGCACGGTGACCTCGATGACCGTGCGCACCAGCCGGATCGACCAGCCGGGCCGGCGGGCCACGAAGCCGGTCATCAACCCGTCGCGCGGGCCCGGGCCCAACCGGGCGCCGAGATACATGCCGGTGGCGGCCCCGTTGGCGACGATCCCGGTAACCAGCAGCGCGATCCGCACGCCGAGCGGGCCGCCGGACGGCAGCAGGGCCAGTGTGGCGTCCACCACCAGGCCGATCACCACCACGTTGCTGACCGTGCCGAGACCGGGCCGCTGCCGTAGCGGGATCCAGAGCAGCAACACCAGCGCGCCGACCGCGATGGTGACCGTGCCGAAGGAGAGCCCGGTCAGCTCGGACAACCCCTGGTGGAACACGTCCCACGGGTCCAGGCCCAGGCCGGAGCGGATCATCAGGGCCATGCTGACCCCGTAGAGGACCAGCCCGACGTAGAGCTGGGCCAACCGTCGCGCCGGCCGGTGCCGGAGATTGCCAATCAGTGCCATGCATGCCACCCTAGGTGCCAATCCTCCCGGAGGGAGAAGCCAATATCGGAGGAGTGGCCATGGCGGGTGAGCTGAGGGGCGTCCAATTGGCCCGCCTGCTCGGGCAGTGGCATGCCCTGCCGGGTCGGCGGCGCAGCCCTGACTACGCCGCCCTGGCCAGCACGGTGCGCGGGTTGCTGGCCGACGGCCGGCTACCGCTGGGTGTCCGCCTGCCGGCCGAACGGGAGCTGGCCGAGGCGCTGCGGATCAGCCGCACCACGGTCACCGCCGCGTACCGGCAGCTGCGCGAGACCGGGCACCTGGCCAGCCGTCGGGGCGCCGGGAGCTGGACCATGCTGCCCGGCAACCACCGGGTGGCCAGCACCGGCCTCTGGACCCCGCTGGACGACCGGGAGATGATCGACCTCGGCGTCGCGGCGCTGGCCGCCCCGCCGCAACTGCTGGCGGCGGCCCGGGCCGCCGCCGAGGACCTGCCTCGATACCTGGGCGGGGCCGGCTACCACCCGACCGGCATCATCGAGCTGCGCGAGGCCGTGGCCGACGGGTACACCGCCCGGGGCCTACCCACCTCGGCCGACCAGATCATGGTCACCAGCGGCACCCAGCACGCACTGGACCTGGTGTTGCGGCTCGCCCTGGCTCCCGGCGGCAGTGTGCTGGTCGAGTCCCCGACCTACCCCAACGCCCTCGCCGCGCTGGCCGGCCGGCGGGCCCGGATCACCACTCACGGCCTGGCCGCCGACGCCGGCGGCTGGGAGTCCGATCTGCTGCTGGGCAGCCTCCGGCAGACCCGGCCCAAGCTGGCCTACCTGATCCCGGAGTTCCAGAACCCGACCGGGCACCTGATGCCGGCGTCGCTGCGTGAGCGGGTGGTGGCCGCCGCCCACGCCGTCGGCACCGACCTGGTCATCGACGAGTCCTTCGTGGACCTGCCACTGGACGGCACCGAGCTACCCCCGCCGACGGCCACCTTCGACCGGCACTCCCGGGTGGTCACGATCGGCGGGATGAGCAAGCCGTACTGGGGTGGCCTGCGGATCGGCTGGGTACGCGCCTCCGCGCCGCAGGTGCAGCGGCTGGCCGCCGTCCGGGTCGGTGTGGACATGGCCAGCCCCGTGCTGGACCAACTGGTCGCGGTGCACCTGCTCGCCGACGCGGCGGCCATCGTCGCGGGCCGCCGCGTCCAGCTCGCCGCCCAGCGCGACGCGCTGCTCGGCGCGCTGGCGCACCGGCTGCCGGACTGGCGGGTCACCGTGCCGCGTGGCGGTGTGACGCTCTGGGCCGAGCTGGACGGCCCGGTCTCCAGCGCGCTGGCCCGGGCTGCCGAGGAGGTCGGCGTCCGGCTGGCGCCCGGTCCTCGGTTCGGCCTCGACGGCACCCTGGAGCGGTTCCTGCGGCTGCCGTTCACCCTGCCTGCCGCCGACCTGGTGGAGGCCGTGGGGCGGATCGCCGCGGTCCGCTACGACCTGGACCGCACCGGCCGGCAGCGCTGGCGGGAGCCAGCCGTCATCGCCTGAGTCCCGGCGCACACCCGCGTCCCGCTGAGCCGAGAAATCGGCAGGCCCGCCCGCAGGGCAGCCGGCCGCCTGCCGAGGTCATCCAATCGGGCCTGCCGGTCCGCCCCGTGCTGACAGACTGCCGGGATGGGCGGCGAAGGCGGGGTCCGGTGGTCGCGCGGGATCCGGCCCGGCGCCCCGGGTTCCCGCACGAACCGGCTGGAACTCTTCTACGACCTGGTCTTCGTTTTCGCCTTCCTCAACGTCACCACGCTGACCGCCGACAATCCGAACGCAGCCGGCTTGATCCGTTGCCTACTGGTGCTGGCCCTGCTCTGGTGGTGCTGGACCAGCTTCGCCGCCTTCGGCAACGTGGTGCGCACCGACCAGGGCATCGTCCCGTTGGTCGGCTTCGCCAGCATGGCCGCGGCGTTCGTCTTCGCGCTGAGCATGCCGCAGGCGTTCCGCGACGCGCCTGGCGGCCTGTATGGCCCGCTGGTCTTCGTGACCTGCTACTTCCTGGTCCGCGCGTTCCAGGTCGCGATCTTCGGCTGGGTGGTCCGGTACGACCCGCGGCTGCGCCGCCGCTCGTTGCTGCTCGCCGTGCCGGTGCTGATCTCCACCGCGCTGATCGTCAGCGCCCCGCTGCTGCCGCCGCGGCTGTTCGACGTGCCGATCGGGTCCGGCATCCGGCTGACGCTGTGGCTGGTCGCCATCGCCGTCGAGTACGGCTTCGGCCTGCTGCTCCGCCGCAGCGGATGGACGCTCGTCTCGGCTGGACACTGGGCCGAGCGGCACGCGCTGATCATTCTGGTCGCACTCGGTGAGTCGATCATCTCGCTCGGGCTCGGCCCCGGGTTCATCACCGGCCTACCGCTGACCTGGCCGGTGATCATCGCGGCGGTACTGGGCATCGCCGTGGTCGCCGCGCTCTGGTGGGCGTACTTCGACACCCTCGCCCTGGCGCTGGAGCAGCGACTGCACCGGACCCGTGATCAGGACCAGCGCCGCGCGCTGGCCCGCAGCGCGTACACCTACCTGCACCTGCCGATGGTGGCCGGGACGATTCTGTTCGCGCTGGGCCTCAAGGGGCTGCTCGCCGACGCGGCAGACCCGTCCACGCCGAGCTGGGGTGTGCCGCTGCCCGGCTTCGACCTGCTGACCCTGTACGGCGGGGTGGCCCTGTACCTGCTGGCGCTGGTGGCCCTCGGGTGGCGTGGGCTCGACACCCTGCGCTGGCCGTCGGCCGTGGCGGTGGGGCTGATCGTCGTGCTGATGCCGGTCGCGGCCCGACTGCCGGAGCTGCTCGCGCTGGGGCTGCTCGGTCTGGTCGTCCTGGCGGCCACCGTGGTGCAGACGGTGGTGGACGCGACGCTGCGCCGGCAGGTGCGCGAGGTGGCGCTGATCGAGCAACTGGCCGCCGAGGCCGACCAGACGCACTGGCGGGGGCGGCACCTGTGAACGCCAGCGGCCCCGCACCCGGGCGGGTGCGAGGCCACCGACGGTCGGCTCAGAGCTCGGCGAGGGTGCCGGCGTACATCTTGTCGATCTCGGCGGCGAAGTTGCTCTCCACACCGCGGCGCTTGATCTTCAACGACGGGGTGATCTCGCCGTGCTCGATGGTCAGGTCGCGCGGCAGGATCGCCACCTTCTTGATCGTCTCCCAGCGGTTGAGCTTGGCGTTGAGCTGGGCGACGTACTCCTCGACCATCGCCTGGGCCTCCGGCGAGGAGACGATGGCGGAGTAGTCGCGGCCCTCCAGGGGGCCGCCAGCGACCCAGCCCTGGATCGCATCCGGGTCCAGGGTGACCAGCATCGTGCAGAAGTTGCGGGCCTGCCCGACGACGATCGCCTGCGAGGTGTACGGGCAGATCGCCTTGAACATCCCCTCGATGTGCGAGGGCGCGATGTACTTGCCGCCCGAGGTCTTGACCAGGTCCTTCTTCCGGTCGGTGATCCGCAGGTAGCCCTGCTCGTCGAGGCTGCCGATGTCACCGGTGCGGAAGAAGCCGTCCTCGGTGAAGGCGGCGGCGGTCTCCTCCGGCAGGTTGTGGTAGCCGCGCATCACCGGCCGGCCACGGACCAGGATCTCGCCGTCGGTGTCGATCCGGCACTCCAGGTCGCCCATCGCCCGGCCCACCGTGCCGATCTGCAACCCCGAGGGCGGGTTGACGAAGTTGCCGGCGCTGGTCTCGGTCAGGCCGTAGCCCTCGGAGATCGGCAGGTTGGCGGCGGCGAAAAAGGTGGCGATCTCCGGGCTGAGCGGAGCGGCACCGGAGACCAGTACGCGCATCCGACCGCCCAGGCGGGCCTGGAGCTTGCTGAACACCAGCTTCTCGGCCACCCCGTAGCGCAGCTTCAGCCCGGCCGGCACCGGCTTGCCGGCCTGCTCCAGGGCCACCTTCGCCTTGCCGACCCGGACGCCCCAGGCGAAGATCTTCGCCTTCGCGCCGCCGCCGCCCTGCGCGGTGGTCACCGCCTTGTTGTAGACCTTCTCGAACACCCGGGGAGCGCCGCACATCAGCGTCGGCCGGATCACCGAGAGCAGGTCGACCAGCTTCTCCACCCGTCCGTCCACATAGGTGGGCAGGCCGACGTGGATGGCGCCGCAGAGCAGCGTCTTGCCGAACGAGTGGGCCAGCGGCAGCCACAGGTACTGCAGGTCGTCGTCGCGCAGCAGCCCGACCTCGGCCTGCGCCACGGCCTCCCAGCACCAGCCGCCGTGCAGCAGCTCGACGCCCTTGGGCTGACCGGTGGTGCCGGAGGTGTAGATCAGGGTGGCCAGGTGCTCCGGGCCGATGCCGGCCACCAGCATGTCGATCAGATCCGGCTCGGCGGCCAGTGCACGGGTGCCCCGCTCCTCCAGGTCGGCGAGCGTGAGCTGGGGGATCGCGGCGGCCTCGTCGGCGACGCCGTCGAGCAGCACCACGTGGGTCAGCGCGGGCAGGTCGGCGCCGGCGATCTTGGCGGCCTGGGCCGGGTTCTCCGCGAACAGCACCTTCGAACCGGAGTCGGCGATGATGTAGGTCGCGTCCGTCGGCTCGGTGGTCGGGTAGACGGTGGTGGTCGCCCCGCCGGCGCACATGATGCCGAGGTCGGCGATCACCCACTCCAGCCGGGTGTTGGCGAGGATCGCGACCGGATCCTCCTGGCCGACGCCCAGGCCGTGCAGGCCGGCGGCGACCGCCTTGGCGCGTTGGCCGACCTGGTCCCAGGTCAGCCAGACGGGACCCGAATTGTCGGGGTTGGGGGAGGCGAACGCGTGCCGGTCGGGGGTGGCCGCCACGCGCTTGAGGAACATGTCCGGGATGGAGCGGTACGGGACATCGAGAGCCATCGCTGTAGCCGCCTTCGGGGGTGGTGACGTGACGGTCGTCACGTCAAAGTGGTTACCGAAGGGTATTGCCTGTCACCGGACATCGGCTAGCCCCGGTGATCGTCCGGGGGTGCCATCCCACCAACCGGTACGGCCAGATCAGGCGTACCGGGCGGCCACGAGTGACCAGTCGTAGGTGGCCCGGACCCAGTTGCGCCGGGCGGCGAGCGCGGGGCGCAACCCGTCGTCCCCGCCGGCCAGCAGCGCTTCCTCCACGGTCAGGTACGCCGCCAGCCGCCGGTTGAACCGGTCCGCCGCCGCCCGCAGGGCATCCGCCTCGTCCGTGCCGCTCTCCTGGGCGATCACCGTCACCAGGTTGTGCGCGTCCGGGTCGACCTGGCTCTCCTTGCCGTAGGAGAAGAGGTCGTTGCACCAGCAGACCAGGTCGACCGCCAGCAGGTCCAGGGTGAGCAGTGCCGGATCGGCGCGTCGGGCCGACCCGGACGGCTCCTTCGACGCGAGGTCGGTCAGGGTGAGGCAGGGGTGCACGCCGCCGATGTGTCGGCGCAGTTGGACGTACTCCGCCACCTCGGGCACCCGCCGGCGCTCCCGGTTGGCCGCCTCCCAGAGCAGCGCCAGCAGGTACTCCCGCAACTGGCTGACGAGCCGCAGCAGCAGTGCCGGGTGGCCCAGCGCCCGGGCGCGGCGGCACAGGTCGTGCAGCGCGTCACCCAGCGGCCCAACGGCGGACGGCACGATGTCCGGGTCACCGCACCGGTCCAGCACGTCGAGCAGGGTGCCGATCGCCGGTGCCAGCCGGCTCGGGTCGGCGCCGAGGCCGTCCTCGTCGCAGGCGTCGTCCATCACGAAGAGCCAGGAGATCAGGTCGGTGAGCAGCCGTAACCCGTCCACCGGCCCGTCCGGGCAGGCCCGGCCGGCCAGGCCGGCAGCATCCGCCCGTTGCAGCCGGTGAACTCGGTGTCCGGAATCGACCAGCCCGAACACGCGCGCCCACTCGACGCTCTCGCTCGCCACCCGATCCGTGGCCTCATGGCGCCCCGCCGGGAAGGGGGGCTCCTCCAGCGCCGAGATTGCGAAACTCCGCATGGTCCGCCCCCACTCGTGCCGCCCCGGCGCGGAACGGCGCGGTGAAGCGTACGGGAGTAGGGATCGGTCGGGATCATTGGGTGCGGGTCGTTCCGTACCGGAAAGTGACCGATCAGGCACAGAAAGTTACATGCCCAGGCTGGCGTTACGCAGCTGCTGCGCGGAGGAGGCCGGGCCGTCCAACTGGACGCGGGCCACCCGTTGCCGGCCGGAGAGGAACAGGGCCAGCTCGGCCGGGGCGCCGACCACCCGCAGCGGCTCACCGCCGCGGCCGACCGAGATTTCGCCGTGCCCGGGCGCCTGCACGTACAGGTCCGCAGGGAAGCGGCGCAGCGCCAGCCGGGCCATCGGGGCGGCCCGCTTCCAGAGCGCGGCCTGCAGGCCGGGCGACAGCTCGCGCGGCAGCCATCCCGAGCCGGCCCGCCGCACGTCCTCGTGATGGATGAAGAACTCCAGCGTGTTGGCCAGTTCGTCGGTCACCGGGTTGCTGACCGGGCTCCACACCGGCGGCCGGCGCACCTGCGCCACCAGCTCGGGATAGGGCTGGGCGGCGAGCCGGAGACGGACCCGTTCGGCGTACCCACGCAGCGGCGCCAGCACGAGGCCGCTGGCCGCGTCCGGGCGGCGATCCCGCAGCACCAGGTGCGCGGCGAGGTCGCGGGTGGCCCAGCCCTCGTTGATCGTCGGAGCGTCGGGCCCGAGGGCCAGCATGAGGTCGGCCAGCGCTTGGCGCTCGGCTCGGGCATACCGCGGCATGGCCCCGATGGTAGGCCCGGGGGCCCGTGAGCGCGCGCCGGCGGATCTCGCGTCGACGTCGAGCCGGTCCCGCCGTCCGGTACGTGACGGTCGACATATCCGGTCCGAGTCGGCAGGGGTGGTCCGGACCGGTAAGGATGAGGGAGATAATTGCGGCTTACGGCGGGGGAGAGCGTGGCGAGTAAGACAAGTCGGGATGTGCTCGGCCGGGGGCTGGGGGTTCTCCGGCAGGCGATCCGGGAGCAGCCACGGATCTTCACGGTGGCGGTGGTCGGCAGCGTGCTGTTCGGCGCGATGGTCATCGTCAGCGCGTACGTGGTCGGCGGGGTCGTCGGCGACGTGGTGGTACCGGCCATCGCCCGCGGCGAGGTGGCAACCGGCACCCTGGCGCTGGCCGCGGTCGCGCTGTTCGGGATCAGCGTGCTGCGGGTGGTGGGGATCTTCGGCCGCCGACTCGGCGCCGGCTATATGCAGTACCGCCTCCAGGCGGCCTACCGCCGCCGCGTCACCCGCCGCTACCTGGACCTGCCGCTGTCCTGGCACCACCGCAACGCCACCGGCACGCTGCTCTCCAACGCCAACTCCGACGTGGAGGCTGCCTGGTACCCGATCGCGCCGCTGCCCTTCGCGGTCGGCACGCTGGTGATGCTGGTCGGCGCGATCGTCTCGCTGTTCGCCACCGACTGGGCGCTGGCCCTGGTCGGCCTCGCGGTCTTCCCCGCGCTGTTCGCGCTCAACGTGGTCTACTCTCGCCGGATGGCACCCCGGCAGGCCCGGGCTCAGCGGCTGCGCGCCGAGGTCAGCGGGATCGCCCACGAGAGCTTCGACGGTGCCCTGGTGGTCAAGACGATGGGCCGCGAGGCGCAGGAGACCGCCCGGTTCGCCGGTCGGGCCGGTGAGCTGCGTGACGCGTTGATCGCGGTCGGCCGGCTGCGCGGCGTCTTCGACCCGCTGCTGGAGACGCTGCCCAGCCTCGGCACCCTGGCCGTGCTGGTGGTCGGGGCGTTCCGGCTGCGGCAGGGCGCGATCAGCGTCACGGAGCTGGTCAGCGTGGCCTTCCTCTTCACCGTGCTGGCCTTCCCGGTGCGGGCCATCGGCTGGGTGCTGGCCGAGCTGCCGCGCAGCGTCGCCGGCTGGGACCGGGTCCGCCGGGTCCTCGACGCCACCGGCGAGATGCCGTACGGGCGGGTGGTTCTCGACCCGGCCACCCCGGGCCCGGCCGCCCTCACCTTCACCGACGTGCACTTCTCCTACCCGCCCGCCGAGGCGCACCAGTCCGGTGCGCAGGTGCTCGGAGAGGTCGGCTTCACGGTGCCCGCCGGGCGGACGGTGGCTCTGGTCGGCCCGACCGGCGCCGGCAAGTCCACCATCGCCTCGCTGGCGGTGCGACTGGTCGACCCGGACGCCGGCACCGTCGAGCTGGACGGGGTGGACGTGCGCGAGCTGACCGCCGCGTCGCTCGCCGGCACGGTGGCCCTGGTCGCCCAGGTGCCGTTCGTCTTCGACGACACGGTCCGGGCCAACATCGCCCTCGACCGGTCGGGGATCGACGACGAGGACGTCTGGGCGGCGCTGCGGCTCGCCGAGGCGGACGGGTTCGTGGCGGCGCTGCCCGACGGGCTGGACACCATGGTCGGCGAGCGGGGCACCTCGCTCTCCGGCGGCCAGCGGCAGCGGCTCACTCTGGCCCGCGCGGTGGCCGGCCGGCCGCGCCTGCTGGTGCTCGATGACGCGACCAGCGCCGTTGACCCCCGGGTGGAGGCGGCCATCCTGGCCGGGCTGCGCTCGTCGGCGTCCCAGCCGGGGGTGCCGGCCGCGTCGATCCTGGTGGTGGCGTACCGCCGGGCCACCATCGCGATGGCCGACGAGGTCATCTACGTGGAGCAGGGACGGGTGGTGGCCCGGGGTACGCACACCGAGCTGCTGGCCACCGTGCCCGGCTACGCCGACCTGGTGACCGCCTACGAGCAGGCGGAGGTCGAGCGCGCGCAGGAGCGCTCGTACGACGACGAAGAGGTCGCCCCGCTGCCGTCGGGCCTGGAGATCGAGGTGGACCGGTGAGCGCGAGGAGTGCAGCGAAGCGGAGCCCCGCAGTCGCGAACGAAAGGTCAGCCCCGGTGAGCGCGAGGAGTGCAGCGCAGCGGAGCCCCGCAGTCGCGAACGAAAGGTTGGCCCGGTGAGCGCGCAGACTGATGAGCGGGCAGAGCGGGTGGAGACGACCTGGCAGACCCTGCGCCGGGGGTTGGCGCTCTCGCCGGAGCTGCGGACCGGGCTGGCCGGCACGCTGGCCCTGGCGCTGGTCTACATGGTCGGCCGGGTGGCCGTACCGGTCGCCGTGCAGCAGGGCATCGACCGCGGCATCGTCGGCGGCCTGAACCTGGACGTGGTCTGGTCGGTTGCGGTGATCACCGCGGCGATCCTCGCGGTCACCACGCTCTGCGGCTACCTGATGATGCGCCGGCTGTTCACCGTCAGCGAGACGGCGCTGGCCAACGTGCGGACCCGGGCGTTCCGGCACGTGCACGACCTGTCGATGCTGCACCAGCAGTCGGAGCGGCGTGGCTCGCTGGTCTCCCGGGTGACCAGCGACGTCGACCAGATCACCCAGTTCCTCCAGTGGGGTGGGGTGATCCTGCTGGTCAACCTCGGCCAGTTGGTGGTCACCACGATCGTCATGCTCGCGTACTCCTGGCAGTTGACCCTGGTGGTGCTGGTGGCGTTCCTGCCGGCGGTGTTCATCATCCGGCAGTTGCAGCGCCGCCTCGGCGCGGCGTACGCGACGGTCCGTCAGCGCACCGGCACGCTGCTCGGCGCGATCGGCGAGAGCGTGGTGGGTGCGCCGGTGATCCGGTCGTACGGCATCGCGGGCCGGACCGCGCGGCGGCTGGACGACGCCATCGACAGCCAGCGCCTGGCGCAGCAGCGGGCGATCCGGATCAGCATCGTGGGCAGCTCGGTCGGTGAGCTGGCGGCTGGGGTGGCGCTGGCCGGCGTGGTGGTGCTCGGGGTGACGCTGGGGGTGGACGGCACGTTGTCGATCGGCCAGCTGACCGCGTTCCTCTTCCTGGTGACGCTCTTCATCCAGCCGGTGCAGATCGCCACCGAGGTGCTCAACGAGGCGCAGAACGCGATCGCGGGCTGGCGTCGGGTGCTGGACGTGCTGGATGTCGCTCCGGACGTGGCTGACCCGGGGGAGCAGGGGCGGGACCTGCCGGGCGGGCCGCTGGACATCCGGTTCGCCGGGGTGCGGTTCGCCTATCCCGGTGGCCCGCCGGTGTTGCAGGACATCGACCTGGAGATCCCGGCGAAGAGTCGGGTGGCGGTGGTCGGCGAGACCGGCAGCGGCAAGACCACGTTCGCCAAGCTGCTCACCCGGCTGATGGATCCGTCGGCGGGCGCGGTGCTGCTGTCCGGGGTTCCGCTGGCGGAGGTCCGGTTCGACTCGCTGCGTTCGCGAGTGGTGATGGTGCCGCAGGACGGGTTCCTGTTCGACGCGACAGTGGGGGACAATGTCCGGTTCGCCCGGCCGGAGCTGACCGACGAGCAGCTCGGTGCCGCCTTCACCGAGCTGGGCCTGGCGGACTGGCTGGACGGCCTGCCGGCTGGCCTGAACACTCCGGTCGGCGAGCGCGGGGAGGCGCTCAGCGTGG
Source organism: Micromonospora sp. NPDC000668 (assembly GCF_042897975.1). Classification (NCBI taxonomy): domain Bacteria; kingdom Bacillati; phylum Actinomycetota; class Actinomycetes; order Micromonosporales; family Micromonosporaceae; genus Micromonospora; species Micromonospora sp. NPDC000668. Next base: position 1,496,505 of record NZ_JBIAYP010000001.1, on the reverse strand, counting down.
GGGAGCGGCAGTTGGTCGCGCTGGCCCGGGCGTACGTGGCCGATCCGGACCTGCTGGTGCTGGACGAGGCGACCAGCGCGGTCGACCCGGCGACGGAGGTGCGGTTGCAACGCACCCTGGACGCGGTGACCCGGGGCCGGACCACCCTGGCGATCGCGCACCGGCTTTCCACGGCGCAGGCCGCCGACGAGGTGATCGTGGTGGACCGGGGGCGGATCGTGCAGCGCGGCCCGCACGACGAACTGGTTCGCGACCCCGATTCGATCTACGGCCTGCTGTACGCCTCGTGGCTGGAGCAGACCCGGTAACGGACCGGCGTCCACCTGCGCCGAGACGGTGGACGCCATCGGCCGCGTGCTCTACGCTCCGGTTAGGTAAGCCTAACCTCTGAAGGAGGTCGCGCCCATGCGGCCCAGCCCCGCCGAGATCGTTCGTACCCTCGTCGCCGGCCGGCTGCCCGGTCTCGTCCATCTGGCCCATCGGCCGGGCCCGCACCACGCCCGGCACGTGACCGATCCGGACGGCCGGGTGCTGCTCCTGGTGCCGGTGGCCAGTCACCTGGCCGCCGCGCTGCGACCGGTCGCCGGGGGTGGCGACGTGGCGGTGGTCCTCGACGTGCTCGACCTGCCGCCCGCGGCCGGCGCCCCGGGCCTGGGCCGTGCCTGGGTCTCGGGCTGGGCCGCCGAGCTGCACGGCGCGGAGGCCCGCAGCGCGGCGGTCGACTTCGCCGTGGTGGACCCGACCGGCGACCTGCTCGACCTGGGCGTCCGGTTCCGGCTGTTCCGCTTCGAGGTGGTCGAGGTTCGCTGGGAGCGTGCCGGTGTCGTGCAGCGGATCGACCCGGGGGAGTACGCCGAGGCCGAGCCGGACCCGGTGCACCCGGTCGAGGCGCGGCTGCTGGCCGACCTCGCCGAGCGCGATGCTTCGCAGGTGACCGAGTATCTGCGCCGGCAGCTCGGGCTGACCGAGCAGACGCCCGACGGGCCGCCTCGGGTGGTGCGCATCGACCGCTACGGGCTGGTGGTCATCCTCGGCCGCCCCGGCGCCCGGCGGCGGGTCCGGCTGGCCTTCCCGGGCCCGGTGGCCGACCCGGACGAGCTGGCCGGCCTGCTGCCGTCGCTGCGCCTCCCGGCCGAGGCCCGCCCGCCGTACTAGCCCGGCAGGCACTGGAAGTGGCCGGAGAGCGGCCCCGGGCGCGGGCCATCTGAGCATCACCGCGTTCACACTCGGCCTCGGGCCCTTGCCGCAATCGGCACGGCCACCGTGCCCACGGTGGCGTCTGCCACGGTTGCGTACTCAGCGACGATGACACGTGCGGGTCGATGACCGCGTCGTGGCCATCAGCGACCGGCTCGGGAAGCATCGGGAGGAGCCAACGGCATGGGCCAGACACTGGCGGAGATTCTGGACGCGGCGGCTGGCGGGCGGTTCCCACCGCCAGACGGTGGCACGACTGTGATCCCGCAACCCAACCGACGAGATGCCGGGGTGATCGCTTTCACCGCGCACTCAGTGGTGTTCACCGACGAAGACCCGCATTGGGTGCACACGATCGTGGCCGACCTCGCCTGTGACGAGCTGGCAGCCACGATGAACCCACGCTTCCTCACCGCGTTGCTCGATCGCACCGGCCGATCCACCGACACCATCGACCTGCTGACAGTGGCGACATCGCTGGCTGGAGAGCCACCAGTACGGCTGCGCGAAATAGCCGACCCGGACCACCCCCGGGTGGTTAGAGCACGTCTGCGTCGGGACGACGTGCGCGTCTGGGCCGCCGACGGCGGGCTCGTCATCCTCGGTCGCGGGGTAGCGGGCCGCTGGGAGACTGCGATCGAGGTGGACCAGCAGGCACGCCACCAAGGGCTGGGCCGCGCGTTGGCCGTTGCCGCCCGCCACCTCGTACCGGCCGGAGAACCGGTCTGGTCGCAGCAGGCCGCGGGCAACGCGCGCAGCATCCGCGCGTTCCACGCTGCCGGCTTCCGACCGGTCGGCGCCGAGGCGCTGCTCCTACCCACCGTCATGCGGAAGCGTGCGTAACCGTCTGCCACCGACTCGCCTAGGATCGGAGCCATGCCCATGGCCTCGGACGATGTTGACCGGTTCGTGGGCTCCCGGCATCGTCTGGAGGCCATCGCGTACCGGCTTCTCGGCTCCGCCACGGAGGCCGAGGACGCCGTGCAGGAGACGTTCCTACGCTGGCAGGCCGCCGATGTCGCACGTATCGAGGTGCCTGAAGCCTGGCTGACCAAGGTGCTCACCAACCTGTGCCTCAACCAGCTCACCTCCGCGCGGGCGCGGCGCGAGACCTATGTGGGCCAGTGGCTTCCCGAGCCGCTGCTCGCCGGGGACCCGATGCTCGGCCCGGCCGACACCGCCGAGCAGCGCGAATCGGTCTCGTACGCGGTCCTCACCCTCATGGAGCGCTTGTCCCCCAAGGAGCGGGCCGTGTACGTGCTGCGGGAAGCCTTCGACTACCCGCACCGGGAGATCGCCGAGATCCTCGACATCACCGAGACCGCCTGCCAGCAGATCCTCCATCGCGCGAAGAAGCACGTCGCGGACGGCAAGACCCGTACCGAGATTGACGGGGTTGCCGCCCGGCGGATCGTCGAGGAGTTCCTGGCTGCCGCCACCAGCGGCCAGACCGGGCCGCTCGTGCGGCTGCTCACCGCGGACGCGATCTCGATCGGCGACGGCGGCGGGAAGGTTCCGGCCCGCGCCAAGGCAATCGAGGGAGCCCACGCGGTCGCGCGGTTCCTGTGGGGACTGTTCAAACCCGCCGCCGCCAAGCGGGCCGTGGTCGGCGGCTCGCCCGGTGTCTACGCCTGGACCGCCAACGGTGATCCCGCCGCCGTGGCCGTCGTGGACGGCCGGGTCGTCGGCGTCATGTGCCTGCAGGTCACCGCCGAGGGCGTCGCCGCCGTCCGTAGCCAGGTCAACCCCGACAAGCTGGAGCGCGCGACCGAGCGGTTTGCGGCCTCTGACCACGGACGACCGCTGTTCGAGGCGTTCTGACCCTCGTGTGAGGTGCTTCACATCACGCTCCTGCCTGTCAGCAAACGGCGGACCGCCCGGTTCAAGTGGCGAATCTCGTCAGACAGGAGCACGGACATGCAGCACCGCATCGTCGTCATCGGCGCCGGATACGCCGGAGCCATCGCCGCCGGGCGCCTCGCCAAGCGGCTCCACCGCGAGGAGGTCGCCATCACCCTCGTCAACGCCGAGCCCGACTTCGTCGAGCGCGTCCGCCTGCACCAGCTCGCCACCGGCCAGACCCTCAAGCCCCGGCCCTTCGGTGAGATGTTCGCGGGCACCGGTGTCGAATTCAGGGTGGCGAGGGTCACCGGCGTCGACGTCGATCGCAAGACCGTCGGCGTCATCGACGCGAACGGCGCCGGGCAACTCGCCTACGACACGCTCGTCTACGCCCTCGGCAGCGGCTGGAACGCTCAGGGCGTCCCCGGGACCGCCGAGCACGCGTACGAGATCGCCAGCCGCCCCGGAGCGCTCCGGCTGCGCGAGCGCCTGGCCGGCCTCGACGCCGGACAGACCGTGGTCGTCGTCGGCGGCGGACTCACCGGCTTGGAGGCCGCGACCGAGATCGCTGAGGCCCGCCCGGACCTCGACGTCGCCCTCGCCGCCCGCGGAGGCCTCGGCGACTGGCTTTCGCCCAAGGGCCGCGGTCACCTGCGGAAGGTCTTCGGCAAACTCGGGATCACCGTGCACGAACATGCCGCCGTCTCCGGCGTCGAAGCCGGTCACGTCACCACCGCCGACGGAAAGGCCATCCCGGCCTCGGTCACCGTGTGGACCACCGGTTTCGCGGTCCACCCGATCGCGAAGGAGACCTCCCTGGAGGTCACCAGCACCGGTCAGATCGTGGTCGACGGGACCATGCGCTCGGTCTCGCACCCGGACGTCTACGCCATCGGTGACGCGGCCTTCGCGATCGGCGCAGGAAACAAGCCGCTCCGGATGTCGTGCGCTTCGGGCACGCCGATGGCGTGGCAGGCTGCCGACTCGATCGCGGCGCGGCTGACCGGCGGGAAGCTCCCGAACGCGCCGCTCCGCTACTTCAACCAGTGCATCTCGCTCGGCCGCAGGGAGGGCGTGATCCAGTACGTCACCGCCGACGACCGCGCCGTGTCGGCGGCCCTGACCGGACGGCTCGCCGCCGTCTACAAGGAGCTGATCTGCAAGGGCGCCGCCTGGGGTGTCGCCAACCCGGCGCTCGGGCTGCCAACCCGGCGCCGCCGGGTCACGCGGGAGCGAGTCACGGCGGGCCCGGCCGTCAAGGAGCTGGCCTAGGCTAGGTCGGCAGCGGCCCGGTCAGGTACCGCTGCAAGGTTGGGCCGATGGCCACGGCCAGCGTCTCCGGGTCGGCCGACGCCACCGGCTCCAACCGGATCACGTGCCGCATCATGGCCAACCCGATCAGCTGGGTGGCGACCAGCGAACCGCGCAGCGGCAGCTCGACCAGGTCGACGTCGAGCTGGTCGAGCACCCGGCGCAGCACCTGCGTGGTGATGAACTCGCGCAGCAGCTTCGCGGTCCACTCGTTGCTCACCGCCGAGCGCAGCAGCGCCACCCCGGCGGTGCCGGCCGGGGAGTCCCAGACGCCGAGGAAGGTGCGGACCAGCCGCTCGCCGATGCCGTCCTGGCCGCCCGCGAGCACCTTCGGCACCACCTCCCCCGGGTCGACCGGAAAGTTCATCGCCGCGAGGAAGAGCTGGTCCTTGCTGCCGAAGTAGTGGTGCACCAGCGCCGGATCAACCCCGGCGGTGCCGGCGATGGCGCGGATCGAGGCCGCGTCGAAGCCGCGCTCGGAGAACGCCGTCCGCGCCGCGTCGAGGATCGCCTCCCGGGTGTCCGGGTTGCCGGGTCGTCGGCCGGTCCGCCGCGTCATCGTCGCCCCTCGTTTCGTCCGCCTGGCGCCGCCGGGGCCCTTCGCCCCGGCGGTCGTCGGCCGCGATCGGTCAGCCGCTGCGCCGGCGCAGGGTGGCCGCCGCGAGCACCAGCGCCAGCACCACCGCGCCGAGCACCACCGCCACGTCCCGCCACATCCTGCCGGTCGGCTCGGCGTTGGCACCGACCTCCTGCAACGCCTCGATGGCGTACGAGAGGGGGAAGGCGTCGCTGAGCGCCTGGAGCCAGCCGGCCATCTGGTCGCGGGCCACGAACAGCCCGCAGAGCAGCAGTTGGGGGACCACCACGACCGGCAGGAACTGTACGGCCTGGAACTCGGTGCGGGCGAAGGCACTGCAGAACAGCCCGAGGGCGACACCGAGCACCGCGTCGATCACCGCGATCCCGATCACCAGCCCGCTGCTGCCGGCGGTGTCCAGGTCGAAGATCCAGTACGCCACCCCGGCGGCGACCGCGGCCTGCACGGCGGCGGCCAGCCCGAACGCGATGCCGTAGCCGAAGAGCAGGTCGAGCTTGCCCAGCGGGGTGGTGAGCAGCCGCTCCAGGGTGCCCGAGGTGCGCTCGCGGAGCATGGCGATGCTGGTCACCAGGAACATGATCACGAAGGGGAAGATGCCGAGCATCACCAGTGCGATCCGGTCGAACGCCGACGGTTGGCCGGGCGGGCTCGGCTGGTCGGCGTACATGAAGTAGACCAGGGTGAGCAGGACGGACGGCACCACCACGAGCAGCGCGATGGTGCGCCGGTCGTGCCGGAGCTGACGCAGGATGCGGCCGGTGGTGGCCACCAGGATCCGCGGGTTCATGACACTCCTCCGGTTCGTGAGCCGGTGGAGCTCGTCGCCCCGGCCCGGATCAGCCGCAGGAACGCCTCGTCGAGGTCGTCCACGCCGGCGGCGGCGCGAATCGCGGCGGGGCTGTCGTCGGCGATCAGCCGCCCCTCCCGGATCAGCAGCAGCCGGTCGCAGCGGGCCGCCTCGTCCATCACGTGGCTGGACACCAGCAGGGTGGTGCCGGCCGCGGCCATCGCGTGGAACCGGGCCCACAGATCGGCCCGCAGCACCGGGTCCTGACCGACGGTTGGCTCGTCGAGGATGACCAGCTCCGGCTCACCGACCAGGGCGCAGGCCAGGGAGGCCCGGCTGCGCTGGCCGCCGGAGAGGGTGCCGACCAGTTGGTTGGCCGCCTGTGCCAGCCCGACGTCGCTGATCGCCCGGTCGGCCTCGGCGCGCCCCCGCCGATGCAGGGCCGCGAAGTACCGGGCGTTCTCCCGCACGGTCAGGTCGGCGTAGACGCTCGGCGCCTGGGTGAGGTAGCCCACCTGGTGCCGCAGTGCGGGCGAGCCGGCCGGTTGGCCCAGCACGGTGACCGTTCCGCTGGTGACCACCTGCACCCCGACCACGGCGCGCATGAACGTCGTCTTGCCGCTGCCGCTGGGGCCCAGCAGCCCGGTGACGGCGCCGCGCGCGACGGCGCAGCTGATGCCGTCCAGCACCCGTCGCCCGCCCCGGTCGACCACCAGGTCGCGGACCGCTATCGCGTCGTCCATCGCGCACCTCCCGCGGAACTCATCAACTGTTGAACTCAACGCTAGATGAGATACCCGCGTTCACGCAACGGTTGACTTCGAGTGCACTCGAGCTGGAAGCCTGGGTGGCGTGGACGTCAGCACCAGAGAAATGACCCTGACCGTCGGTGAGGCCGCCGAACGGGTCGGCCTCACCACCTACACGCTGCGCTGGTACGAGCAGGAGGGGCTGGTCGCGCCGGTCGGCCGGGACGCCGCCGGGCGTCGCCGATACACCGCCGGCGATGTCAGCTGGTTGTTCCTGCTCACCCGGCTGCGCCGCACCGGGATGCCGGTGCGCGACATGCGTCGCTACGCCGAGCTGGCCCGACAGGGCGACCGCACCCTCGGTGCCCGGCGGGCGCTGTTCGAGGCGCACCGAGCCCGGGTGCTGAGCCGGATGGCCGAGCTGGAGGAGGACCTCACCGTGCTCAACCACAAGATCGACGCCTACCGTCGCGCCGAGCTGGAGAACGGGCAGTAGCCTTCGGACCGGACACCAGGTCCGGCAACGGGCATTGCGCGCCGATCGGGCGTACGGCACGATGGCGCGGTGGGTCACCCTCCGTTACCGGACAGCGGGTTTCTCGAGGACTGGGCCGCGCGGTTGCGGCAGGCCGCCGAGCGGCCGGTCGTTGGCATCCTGCTGCGTGGCAGTCACGCGCGGCGCGCCGCCACCGCGCACAGCGACGTCGACCTCGACGTCCTGGTCGGCGGCTCCCCATACGCGGCCCGACGGGCGTACCTGGCCGAGTCCGCTGGCCGGCTCACCCACGTGTCGGTGGCCGCCCTGGACGTCCGCTCCTGGGTGCACCGGCTCGGCGAGCCGGCCGACTGGGCGTTCGGGCTGCCAGTCACCGCGCCGGCGCGACTGCTCTGGGCCGACCCGCACTGGCGGCCCCGCATCGACCTGCCGGTGCTCTGCCAGCCCGCCGAACCGCCCCGGCTGGAGGAGCTGATCGCCACGCTGGGTAAGGCCGCTGCCGCCTGGACCGCCAGCGACCGCCTCGGGGTACGGCTCGCCGTGGCCGACCTGGCCCGGCTCTGCCCCTCGGTGCTGCGCCCGGCCAACCCGTCGGTACGGGTCTTCTCCCGCCGGGCGGCCTTCGCGGCGGCCCTGGAGCTGCCGGTCGCCCCGCCCGGCTACCGGGAGGACATGCTGCTCTGCCTCGGGCTGCGTCCGGGCGCCACCGGGCAGCTCTGGGCCGCTGCCGTCCGGCTGGTCACCGGCACGCTGCCGTTGATCCGCCCGTACGCCGAGGAGATCGCTGAGGTGGCCGGCACGGACCTGGCCGACGCCCTGGTCGACGGCCGGCTGGACCGCTACGTGGCCCAACTGGCCCGACCCGCCGGCGATCCACCGCGACCCCACCGGGAGCCGTCGCCGGTGCCCGCGCCGCGTGCGGGACAATGGGTCACTGTGCCTGTACCTGACGCGCCGGTGACCGGCGTCCCCAGCGATCCGACCGGCCCGGCCGCGCCCGTGCCGGCCCGTCCGTCCCGGCTCGACCCGGCCATCGCGGCCCAGTTGCGCCGCACCGCCGACGGTCTGGTCGCCGCCGTGGTCCGCGCGCACGACTCCGGCGAAGTGCTGATGGTCGCCTGGATGGACGACGAGGCGCTGCACCGCACCCTCACCACCGGCCGGGCCACCTACTGGTCGCGCAGCCGGCGCGAGTACTGGGTCAAGGGCGCCACCTCCGGGCACCACCAGTACGTCCGCTCGGTCGCGCTCGACTGTGATGGGGACGCGCTGCTGGTGAGCGTCGACCAGGTCGGCGCCGCCTGCCACACCGGCCACCCGACGTGCTTCTTCACCGAACTGCCGGTCACCAGTCCGGAGGCCCGACCATGACCGACGGCGCGGTGAGCCCGGACCTGGCCACCTTCACCGAGCTGGCCGCGCACTGGCGGGTGGTGCCGGTCACCCGTCGGCTGCTGGCCGACGCCGAGACCCCGGTCGGGGTCTACCGCAAGCTGGCAGGCGGGCCCGGCACGTTCCTGCTGGAGTCGGCCGAACAGGGTGTCGGCTCGGCCGGCATGGCCTGGTCGCGGTACTCGTTCATCGGGGTACGCAGCAGCGCCACCCTCGTCGAGCGGGACGGCGTGGCGACCTGGCTCGGCCAGCCGCCGGCCGGGCTGCCCACCGAGGGTGACCCGGTGCGGGTGCTGCGGGAGACCGTCGAGGCGTTGGCCGGCCCGGTCGGGGACCCTTCCAGCGGGCTGCCACCGCTGACCGGGGGCATGGTCGGCTACCTCGGCTACGACCTGGTCCGTCGCTTCGAGCGGCTGCCCGACCTGACCGAGGACGACCTCGGCGTGCCGGAGCTGGGCATGATGCTCGCCACCGACCTGGTGGTGCTCGACCACTACGACGGCTCGGCGATCCTGGTCGCCAACGCGGTGCTGCCGCCGCTGGACGCCCCGGACCGCGCCGCGCAGGTCGCCGCCGCGTACCACCACGCCGTGGGCCGACTGGACGCGATGACCACCGCGCTGTCCCGGCCCATCCCGCCGATGATCTCCACGGTCGAACGCCCGCCGGCCGGTGAGGTGCTCTGTCGTACCCCCGACGGCGGCTACCCGAAGGCGGTGGAGGCGGCCAAGGAGGCGATCCGAGCCGGCGAGTGCTTCCAGATCGTGCTCTCCCAGCGCTTCGAACGACCCACCCACGCCGACCCGCTGGACGTCTACCGGGTGCTCCGCACCAGCAACCCCAGCCCGTACATGTACCTGCTGCGCTTCGACGGGTTCGACATCGTCGGCTCGTCCCCCGAGGCGCACCTCAAGGTCACCGCCGGCGCGGACGGGGAGCGGCGGGCGTTGCTGCACCCGATCGCGGGCACCCGGCCGCGCGGCGAAACAGCGGCCGCCGACGCCGGGCTCGCCGCCGAGCTGCTCGCCGACCCGAAGGAACGGGCCGAGCACGTGATGCTGGTCGACCTGGGCCGCAACGACCTGGGCCGGGTCTGCCGGCCGGGCAGCGTGGAGGTTCCCGAGTTCGCCACCATCGAGCGGTACAGCCACGTGATGCACATCGTCTCCACCGTGACCGGCACGCTGCGTGACGACCGCAGCGCGTTCGACGCGCTCGCCGCGACCTTCCCGGCCGGCACGCTCTCCGGCGCGCCCAAGGTGCGGGCCATGGAGATCATCGAGGAGCTGGAGCCGGTTCGCCGTGGCGTCTACGGCGGCACGGTCGGCTACTTCGGCTTCGGCGGCGACCTGGACATGGCGATCGCCATCCGGACCGCGCTCATCCGCGACGGCCGCGCCTACGTGCAGGCCGGCGCGGGGGTGGTCGCCGACTCGGACCCGGCTGCCGAGGATCAGGAGACCCGCAACAAGGCCGCCGCCGTGCTGGCCGCCATCGCTGCCGCCGAGACGCTGCGGCCGGCCCGGTGAGCACGACAGCGCAACCACAGGACCGGCCGGAATCGGGCGCCCGGGCCGCGGCGGGACGGCGTCAGTTGACGTACGCCGTGCTGCTCTGCCTGGCCGGCGCGGGCCTGGCGCTCTGGGCAGCGACCCGGAGCTGGTCGATCGAGTTGACGGTGCGGCCGGCGCCGCTGCCGCCGGTGCGCGACGCCCGCAGCGGAGCCGCCCTGCTGCCCTGGCTGCCGGCGCTGGCCCTGGTCACGCTGGCCGGCGGCGGCGCGGTGCTGGCCACCCGGGGCCGGCTGCGACGACTGCTCGGCGTGCTGCTCGGGGTGCTCGGCCTGGCCGTGGCAACCGGCGGCGGGTACGGGCTGGTCGCTGACCTCGACGGCGTGGTGAGCCGGCAGTGGCCGGCGCTCTGCCTGGTCGGCGGCCTGCTGGCCGCGGCGGGCGGCGGGTGGACGGCGCTGCGCGGTGGTGGCTGGCCGGCGATGGGTGCCCGGTACGAGCGGCCGACACGGACCATCACGGAGAGTGCGCAGCCCGCGGACGGTCCGGCCGGCCCGATGGCCGGGCGGCGGACCACGGAGGCGTGGGACGCGCTGGACCGGGGCGAGGACCCGACTGCCGGCTGATCCGCCCGAGCGCCGGCTGGCGCGACGGGCGGTGGGCTGGGCTGCTGGTGACCCCGACCGCTGGTACGGCTGTCAGCCGACCGGTTGACGCTCCCGCTGCTGGCGGCGGGCGGCGGCGCGGGCGGCGGTCAGCTCGGCCACCAGGCGGTTCAGTTCGGCGCGCTGGTCCGCGCGGGCCCGGTCGGCGCAGACCGCCTCCCAGGCGTTGCCGCGCGCGGTCCGCATCCGTCCCTCGCCGACCACGGCCCGCTCCAGCGTGTGCACCACCCCGACGGCGAGCGACGCGACGGTCCGCGAGATGGTGGTCAGCCCGATGCTCGGGCTCGGCTCGGTGATACTCATGGTCACCCCGCACAAGGAATTGGCGACGGTCGGGCAGGCGCGCCATCGAGTCTGCCCGAGGACGATGCTGACCCGCCGACGTTTCGCCGGGGTGACCGCCCGGTCAACTGTCCCGCCTCGGCCGCGACCAGGCACTGGCCGTTCGGCCTTGAGCTTGCTCACAGCATCGACCGACATCGCTGTCATCCGGCGTCGATCCCGTGCCGATGGCATGATCGGTGGATCGGCCCGCTTCGACGGGGTCGCCGGGCACCCGTCGCGCGACGGCGGTCGATACCGGAGGTGGCACTGCGTGACATACCGTTCACGGCAAGTCGGCCATTATGCCGCAGCCCTTTTGGTGAGCAGCGCCATACCCCCGGCGCCCGGCGTCGGCCGGCTGCCCCTAGCATCGGCCCATGACACCCGGAGAGGGGAGTCCGCTGGTGACTGCTGAGCATGCGCACGCGGAGGGGGACGAGGCCGGTCAGGCCGCGTCCGTAAGCGTGCTCGACGAGATCCTGGCCGGCGTGCGTGAGGACGTCGCCCGGCGCCAGGAACAGGTTCCGCTGGAGCGGATCCGTGAACTGGCAGCGGCGGCGCCGCCGCCGCTGGACGCGTACGCGGCGTTGCGCAAGCCCGGCGTGGCCGTGATCGCCGAGGTGAAGCGCTCCTCGCCGTCCAAGGGCCGGCTGGCCGAGATCGCCGATCCGGCCGACCTCGCCGTCGACTACGCGGCCGGCGGGGCGCGGGCGATCAGCGTGCTCACCGAGGGGCGCTGGTTCGGCGGCTCGCTGGACGACCTGGCGGCCGTCCGGGCCGCGGTCACCGTGCCGGTGCTGCGCAAGGACTTCGTGGTCTCCAGCTACCAGGTGCACGAGGCGCGTGCGCACGGCGCCGACCTGGTGCTGCTGATCGTCGCCGCGCTCGAGCAGAACGTGCTGACGGGCCTGCTGGAGCGGATCGAGTCGCTGGGCATGACCGCGCTGGTCGAGGTGCACGGCGAGGAAGAGGCCGACCGTGCCCTGGAGGCCGGCGCGCAGGTGATCGGGGTCAACGCTCGTGACCTGCGTACCCTGGAGGTCGACCGGTCGGTTTTCGAGCGGATCGCGCCCGGCTTGCCCAGCAGCGTCGTCAAGATCGCCGAGTCCGGCGTGCGTGGCCCGCACGACCTGATCCGGTACGCCTCCGCGGGCGCGGACGCGGTCCTCGTCGGCGAGGGCCTGGTCACCCAGAAGAGCCCCCGCGAGGCGGTCGCCGAGTTGGTCAACGCCGGCAACCACCCCGCAACGCCCCGGCCGGTGCGCTGACCCCGCGCCGGTGACGCCCCACTGAGAGGATCTCCGATGAGCGCCGACGCGCTGGCCCCGGTGGCCGGCTCGCAGCCCGATTCCGCCGGCCACTTCGGCCGCTTCGGCGGTCGGTTCGTGCCCGAGGCCCTGGTGGCCGCGCTGGACGAGCTCGACGGGGCGTGGCGTACGGCGATGACGGACGAGTCCTTCCGGGCCGAGTTCGGCGCGCTGCTGCGCGACTACGCCGGCACGCCGTCGCTGCTCTACGAGGCCCGGCGGTTCTCGGCGAAGGTCGGCGCGCGGGTGCTGCTCAAGCGCGAGGACCTCAACCACACCGGTGCGCACAAGGTGCGCAATGTGCTCGGCCAGGCGCTGCTCACCAAGCGGATGGGCAAGACCCGGGTGATCGCGGAGACCGGGGCAGGTCAGCACGGCGTGGCCACCGCGACCGCCGCCGCCCTGTTCGACCTGGAGTGCGTGGTCTACATGGGCCAGGTCGACACCGAGCGGCAGGCGCTCAACGTGGCCCGGATGCGGATGCTCGGCGCCACCGTCGTTCCGGTCACCACCGGCTCGCGCACCCTCAAGGACGCGATGAACGAGGCGATGCGCGACTGGGTGGCCAACGTCGACGAGACGCACTACCTGATCGGCACCGCCGCCGGGCCGCACCCGTTCCCGGCGATGGTCCGTGACTTCGTCCGGGGCATCGGTGACGAGGCCCGCCAGCAGTGCCTCGACCTGACCGGCGGGCTGCCGGACGCGGTCACCGCCTGCGTCGGCGGCGGCTCGAACGCGCTGGGCATCTTCCACGCCTTCGTGGGCGACCCGGACGTGCGGCTGTACGGCTTCGAGGCCGGCGGCGACGGGGTGACCACCAGCCGGCACGCGGCCAGCATCACCGGCGGGTCCGCCGGGGTGCTGCACGGCGCCCGCACCTACGTCCTGCAGGACGCCGACGGGCAGACGCTGGAGTCGCACTCGATCTCCGCCGGCCTCGACTACCCCGGTGTCGGGCCCGAGCACGCCTGGCTGCACGACACCGGCCGGGCCAACTACCTGCCGGTCACCGACGACGAGGCGATGGCCGCGTTCGAGCTGCTCTGCCGCACCGAGGGGATCATCCCGGCGATCGAGAGCGCGCACGCGCTCGCCGGCACCGTCGCGCTGGCCCCGAAGCTCGCCGCCGAGCTGGGCCGGGAGCCCACCATCGTGGTCAACCTCTCCGGGCGGGGCGACAAGGACGTGCACACCGCCGGTGACTACTTCGGCATCCTCGACAAGGAGCGGTGAGATGAGCCGGATCGGGGTGGCCTTCGACAAGGCGCGGGCCGACGGGCGGGCGCTGCTGGTCGGCTGCATGCCGGCCGGGTTTCCGACCGTCGACGGCAGCATCGCGGCGATGACCGCCATGGTCGATGCCGGGGTCGACGTCATCGAGGTGGAGATTCCGTACTCCGACCCGGTGATGGACGGGCCGGTCATTCAGAAGGCCAGTGACATCGCGCTGGCCGGCGGCGTGCGTACGGCGGACACGCTGCGCATCATCGAAGCGGTCGCGGCGACCGGTGCGCCGGTGGTCACCATGACCTACTGGAACCCGATCGAGCGTTACGGCGTGGACGTGTTCGCTCGCGATCTCGCCGCCGCCGGCGGGACCGGCCTGATCACCCCGGACCTCATCCCCGACGAGGCGGACGAGTGGCTGGCCGCCTCGGACGCGCACGGGCTGGACCGGACCTTCCTGGTCTCGCCGTCGTCCACCGACGCCCGGCTGGCGATGACCGTGGGGCACTGCCGGGGCTTCGTCTACGCCACCGCCGTGATGGGGGTGACCGGGGCCCGAGCACGTACCTCCGACGCCGCGCCGACGCTGGTCTCCCGCGTCCGTGCGGTCACCGACCTGCCGGTCGGCGTCGGTCTGGGCGTGGGCACCGGCGCGCAGGCCGGCACCGTCGCCGGGTACGCCGACGGAGTGATCGTCGGCAGCGCGCTCGTCCGCTGCGTGCTCGATGCGCCCTCCGAGGCCGAAGGGCTGGCCGCCCTGCGCACCCTCAGCGCCGAACTCGCCGAGGGCGTCCGAACCCCCACTCGCTGAGGCTGGCGCTCGGCGCCCTGACCCGCTGTCTCGCGCTGTGGTCCGTGCGGCTCAGGATCAGCCGTCCGGCGTGGCGCGCACCGGGCATGTCTGTCTTTTGAGGGTGATACCTGTGAGTCATATTTATGACTCACAGGTATCACCCTCGACAGGGTGATGCCCACCGGATCGAGGCACCCACTGGACCCGACGACCCCGCAACGGCTGCGGGGGAGCTGACTGTCGGACGGTTCCGCCGTGCTCAGGGGCGTAGCGAAGGGTCCGACGTCGCTTCGCCGCGCTGCTCCGGTGGCTGCCCCGCCCCAGGCCGCCCATCGTGGCCGTCCGCTGCCTGGCCGCTGGGGCCGTCCGCCGGCTCGTCGGCGGGGTCGACGGTGCTGGGCGCCCACCGGGCGTCACGCAGCACGCCGGAGCGGCCGGCCAGCGCGTCGGTGACGGCGGCCCGGGTGAGCGGGGTGACCGCCTCGGGCAGTGCGGCGGGAAGGTGCCAGGACAGCAGGCAACCCGGCGGTGGGTCGGCGGTCGGTCGGACCTCGGCCGCGCGGGCCCGGAACACGTGCACCAGGACGTCCGGCAGCGGGCCGGCACGCCCGGCCGCCGTGCTCGCTGGAGGGCTCGCCACGTGGTAGATGCCGACCAGGTCGACCAGCTCGATCTCCCAGCCGGTCTCGGCGCGGATGTCCCGCAGCGCCGCCCGGACGGGACTCTCCGCCGGGCGCAGCCGCCCGCCGGGTAACGCGTACCGTCGCTCGCCCCGGCCCTGCCGGCAGAGCAGCACCCGGCCGGCGTCGTCGGTGACGACCGCGGCGACCGCCCCGATGAGCGCGCTCATGCACAAAGAGCGTACGGCGGCGCAAACCAGAAGTCACCGACATGAGCGGGAAGCGGCCCGGGGTGCCGCTTCGGGGGTGTACAGCGGTAGCGTGTGCACCCGTGAACCTCGCCCCGCTGTCCCCCCAGGCGGCCCTGCCCAGTCCCAGCACCGCAGTCTGGCAGCTCGGGCCGGTGCCGATCCGGGCGTACGCGCTGTGCATCATCATCGGCATCGTGCTCGCCTGCTGGGTGACCGAGCGCCGGCTGCGCCAGCGCGGCGTCGCGCCCGGCGCGGTGCTCGACATCGCCGTCTGGGCGGTGCCCGCCGGCATCATCGGCGCCCGGATCTACCACGTGATCACCTCCCCCGAGAAGTACTTCGGCGCTGGCGGTGACCCGATGAAGGCGTTCGCCATCTGGGAGGGCGGCCTCGGCATCTGGGGTGCGGTCGCGGGTGGCGCGGTCGGCGCCTTGATTGCGGCCCGGCAGTTGGGCATCCCGTTCGGCGTGGTGGCCGACGCGGTGGCCCCCGGGTTGGCGTTGGCCCAGGCGGTCGGCCGGTTCGGCAACTGGTTCAACAACGAGCTGTTCGGCGGCCGGACCACCCTGCCGTGGGGTCTGGAGATCCACCGGATGGATCCGGACAACCCGGGCCACGCGCTGCGCGACGACGCCGGCCAACCGATCCTCGAACCGGGCCTCTACCAGCCGACCTTCCTCTACGAGGCGCTGTGGAATCTCGGCGTGGTCGCGCTGGTCCTCATCCTCGACCGGCGGCTGCGGCTCGGCCGGGGCCGGGCGTTCGCGCTCTACGTGATGGGCTACACCGCTGGCCGGTTCTGGATCGAGCTGATGCGCACCGACGAGGCGAACCAGATCCTCGGCGTCCGGCTCAACGTCTGGACCGCCGCCCTGGTCTTCCTCGGCGCGTTGATCTACTTCGTGCGGGTCCGTGGTCCCCGGGATTACCTGATCCCGCTCGGCGCGGCGGCGACGCCGACCCCACCCACCACGTCCGACCTGTCCCAGGTCGACCTCTCCGAGCGGGAGGTGGGCGCGAAGGCCGCCGCGCCGGAGGGCTACCGCGTGGTCAGCGAGGAGCAGTACCAGGCCTGGCGGGACAGTGGCGTGCTGCCGCCCGAGCCGGCCGACGACGCCCGGCCGGATGACGGTGAGCCGCTCGACGGGCGGGCACCCGCCGACGACCCGTCGACCGACGACCCGGCCGCGGACGGTACGCCGGAACCCTGCGAGGACCGGGCCGACGCCGCAGGCGCCCGCCCCACCGACCGGGACAGCTGAGCGGGGGCGGCACCGATGCGAAGCGCGGTGGTGGTCGGCGCCGGGGTCGGTGGCCTCGCGATGGCCGGCGCGCTGGCCCGCTCCGGTTGGCAGGTCACCGTGCTGGAACGCGCCGAGCGGGTCCGCCCTGAGCCGACCGCCATGGTGCTCTGGCCCAACGGTGTCCGCGCGTTGCAGGCCCTCGGCCTCGGCGATGGCCTGACCGCGATCGCCACCCCGTTGCCCGACGGCGGGGTCCGCCGCCCGGACGGGCACTGGCTGGTGCAGCCCCGACCCACCCCGGCCGACCGGATGCCGGTGGTGGTGCACCGCGAGGACCTGCACGACGCGCTGATCGCCGGGCTCGGCGACCGGGTCGATCTGCGGACCGGGGTGACCGTGCGCCACGTCCGGGTCGACCCGGGCCAGCGCCCGGCGGTCGGCGACGGACGGCACACCATCGAAGCCGACCTGGTGGTCGCCGCCGACGGCACGGACAGCGGCATTCGCCGCCAGCTCGCCCCGGAATCCCGCGTGGTCAGCTCCGGCTGCGCTGCATGGCGGGCCGTCATTCCCTGGTACCGGGCGCCCCGGCTGCCCGCCGACCAGCCGGTCGCCGGGGAGGTCCTCGGCGCGGGCTACCGGTTCGTGGCCGCCTCGCTGGGCGAGCGCGGCTCCTCGGGCGGCTCCACCCGAGGCGGCATCTACTGGGTGGCCACCGCCGCCGGCGCGCCTCGCCCGGAACCGCCGGAGATCCAACTCGCCCTGCTGCGCCGCTGGTACGCCGGCTGGCCGGACCCGATCGGTGCGCTCCTCGACGCCACCGACCCGACCGACCTGGTCCAGCAGGAGGTCCGCGAACTGCGCCCGCTGCCCCGCACGTACGGCTTCCCGGTCGGCCCGGGTGGGGTGGTGCTGCTCGGCGACGCCGCGCACGCCATGCCGCCGCACCTCGGCCAGGGCGCCTGCCTCGCCTTCGAGGACGCCGCCACGCTCGCCTCCCTGCTGCGCGAGTCCCGGTTGCCCGACGCTGTGCAGGCGTACGACCGGGTGCGCCGCCCCCGGGCGGCGACCGTGGTCCGGCAGACCCGGCGGATGTCGGCGGTGCTCCAGACCCGGGGCCGGCTGGCGTTGCGCGCCCGGGACGCCGCACTCGGCACGATCAACTCGCGGCTGCTGTCCAGCGCCGCCGCGTCGGCCGCCCAGTGGCGCCCGCCAACCTGACCCGATACGGGCGCGCGCCGATCCGGCGGGTGACCGGGGGACGGGTCAGGGGATGAGGGCGGCGGGTTCGGCGATGCAGGCGGTGCCGATGCGGCGGAAGCCGACCCGCAGGTACACCCGGGCGATCTCCGTACTGCCCGCGGAGAGGAACACCAGGTCGGTGCCGGCGGCGAGCAGCTCCCGGGCCAGGGTGGCGGTCAGCGCGGCGCCCAGTCCGCGCCGCCGGGCGGCCGGCAGGGTGGCCACCCCGGCGATCTCGGCGACGTCGCCCACCCGCATCGCCATGCCGCCGGCCAGCGCACCCTCGGTCGGCGTGCCGGCCAGGACGGAGAGCCGCCGGCCGTCGGCGATCCGGGTTCGCTCCTCGTCCAGCGCGGCCTGCTCCAGCTCGGTGACCGCGGCGTCCCGCTCGGCCGGGCCGGCGTCGCCGCGTTCGGTACCGGCGGCGGCGAACGACACGGCGGCCACCGCCCGCCGACCGGCCACGTCGGCGGCGAACCCGGGTGAGTCCGCCGCCAGCACCCGTACCGGTACGTCGGACAGTGTCGCCGGGTCGGGCAGCGCGGCCGGGTCGAGCACCATCAGCGGCGCCTCCAGCACGTTCAGCCCCGCCGAGCGGGCCACGGCCAGCAGCTCCGGGTTGGTCTCGTGCACCCACTCGAAGGCCTCCGGCAGGCCCAGCTCCCGCTGCCGCTCGCGGACCGAGGTCACGTCGGCCAGTGACGGCGGCTCGGTGGCGCCGATCCGGGGCCGGGCGTAGAACGGCCAGCCGGCACCATCGCGGACGAACAGCACCAGACCGCCATGCTCTTCGACACCGGCGACGTCGCGGGGCACCGCGTCGTAGAAGCGTTCCAACCGGTCGAAGATGTCCTTGTTCAGCGGATCCACCGCGCGAGACTACACGTCCCAGACTCTGGACGGTGTGATCAATCTTGAGTGGCCTTGCGCCCGTCGCCCTAACGTAGACTCAATAGACCCACGGGCCGACGTCGTCCCCACCATGATCCAACCTGAGTGACGACAGGAGGCCCGGTGGCCTTTCCGTACCCGCACAGCCCGCAGGCGTCCCCGATGCCCGGCCCCCGGCCACCCGCCCAGGGCCTCTACGACCCGGCGCAGGAGCACGACGCCTGCGGGGTTGCCTTCGTGGCGGACCTGTACGGCCGGCGTTCGCACTCGGTCGTCGCCAACGGGCTCGGCGCGCTCTGCCGGCTGGACCATCGCGGTGCTCGTGGCGCGGAGCCCAACACCGGCGACGGCGCGGGCATCATGATCCAGGTCCCGGACGCGTTCCTGCGTGCGGTGGCCGGCGTCGCGCTGCCCCCGGTCGGCGAGTACGCCACCGGCCTGGTCTTCCTGCCCGACGACGACGGCGCCGAGGCCCACGCCCGTCGGGTGGTCGAGAAGTACGCGCTGGTCGAAGGGGCCGACCTGCTCGGCTGGCGGGACGTGCCGATCGATCCGACCGGGCTCGGCGAGACCGCCCTGGCGGCGATGCCCCGGGTGCGGCAGATCTTCCTGGCCGCGCACCGGCTCACCGACTCGCCTGCCGGGCCGGCCGGTTCCGCGCTGCGCGGCGTCGAGCTGGACCGGGTGGCCTTCTGCCTGCGCAAGCAGGCCGAGCGGGAGACCGCCGAGCGGGGCGTGCCGGCGTACTTCCCGTCGCTGTCCAGCCGGACCATGGTCTACAAGGGCATGCTCACCCCCGACCAGCTGCCGGCGTTCTACCCGGACCTGCGCGACGAGCGGGTGGACAGCGCGATCGCTCTGGTGCACTCGCGGTTCTCCACCAACACGTTCCCGTCCTGGCCGCTGGCGCACCCGTACCGGTTCATCGCCCACAACGGCGAGATCAACACGATCCGCGGCAACCGCAACTGGATGCAGGCCCGCGAAGCGCTGCTGCGCTCGCCGAACGTGCCGGGCAACCTCCGGCGGGTCTTCCCGGTCTGCACCCCCGGCGCCTCCGACTCGGCGAACTTCGACGAGGTCCTGGAGCTGCTGCACCTGGCCGGGCGAAGTCTGCCGCACGCGGTGCTCATGATGATCCCCGAGGCGTGGGAGAACGATCCCGGCATGCAGCCGGACAAGCGGGCCTTCTACCGCTTCCACGCCAGCCTCATGGAGCCCTGGGACGGGCCGGCGTCGGTGGCCTTCACCGACGGCGAGATCGTCGGCGCGGTGCTGGACCGCAACGGGCTGCGCCCGGGGCGCTGGTGGCAGACCGACGACGGGCTTGTGGTGCTCGGCTCCGAGGCGGGCGTGCTCGACCTCGACCCGGCCCGGGTGGTCGCCAAGGGGCGGCTCCAGCCGGGGAAGATGTTCCTGGTCGACACCGTCGCCGGCCGGATCGTGCACGACGAGGAGATCAAGTCCGAGTTGGCCGCCGCGCAGCCGTACGGCGAGTGGCTGCACGCCGGGCTGATCGAGCTGGACGACCTGCCTGCCCGCAAGCACATCGTCTACACGCACGACTCGGTCCGCCGCCGTCAGCAGACCTTCGGCTACAGCGAGGAGGAGCTGAAGATCCTGCTCGCGCCGATGGCCCGTACCGGCGCCGAGCCGCTCGGCTCGATGGGCACGGACACCCCGATCTCGCCGCTGTCCACCCGGCCACGGCTGCTCTACGACTACTTCCACCAACTCTTCGCCCAGGTCACCAACCCACCGCTGGACGCCATCCGGGAGGAGCTGGTCACCAGCCTGGCGTCGACCATCGGGCCGGAGGGCAACCTGCTCGACCCGGGCGCGGCGAGCTGCCGGCAGATCGTGCTGCCGCACCCGGTGATCGACAACGACGAGCTGGCGAAGATCCTCTCCATCGACGAGGACGGCGACTTGCCGGGCTTCAAGGCGGTCCGGGTCTCCGGGCTGTACCGCATTCGGGATGGCGCTGCCGGCATCAAGGCGCGGCTGACCGAGATCTGCCGGCACGTCTCCGAGGCCATCGAGGACGGCGTCCGCATCCTGGTGCTCTCCGACCGGGACTCCAACGCCGACCTGGCGCCGATCCCGTCGTTGCTGCTCACCGCCGCCGTGCACCAGCACCTGGTCCGCGAGCAGACCCGCACGCAGGCGGCGCTGATCGTGGAGTCGGGCGACTGCCGCGAGGTGCACCACGCGGCGGTGCTGATCGGCTACGGCGCGGCGGCGGTCAACCCGTACCTGGCCTTCGAGTCGGTGGAGGACATGATCTCCACGGGCACACTGGTCGGCGTCGAACCCGCCGCGGCGGTGCGCAACTTCGCCAAGGCGCTCGGCAAGGGCGTCCTGAAGATCATGTCGAAGATGGGCATCTCGACGGTCTCGTCGTACTGCGGTGCGCAGGTCTTCGAGGCGGTCGGGCTGGACAAGCGGCTGGTCGAGCGCTACTTCCGGGGCACCCCCAGCCGGATCGGCGGGGTGGGGCTTGCCGGCGTCCACACCGAGGTGGCCGCCCGGCACGCGCTGGCCTGGCCGCCGGCCGGCACCCCGACCTCCGACCGGCTGGAGGTCGGCGGCGAGTACCAGTGGCGCCGCGAGGGTGAGCTGCACCTTTTCAACCCGGAGACGGTCTTCCTGCTCCAGCACGCCACCCGCAGCCGGCAGTACGACGTCTTCCGGCAGTACACGGCGAAGGTCGACGCGCTCGCCGCGCAGGCCGGCTCGCTGCGCGGGCTGTTCACCCTGCGCACCGGGGTCCGCCCGGCGGTGCCGATCGAGGAGGTCGAGCCGGCCACCGAGATCGTCAAGAGGTTCGCCACCGGCGCCATGTCGTACGGGTCGATCTCCGCCGAGGCGCACGAGACGCTCGCCATCGCCATGAACCGGCTCGGCGGCAAGTCCAACACCGGTGAGGGCGGCGAGGACGTCGATCGGCTGCACGACCCGGCCCGCCGCTCCGCGGTCAAGCAGATCGCCAGCGGCCGGTTCGGCGTCACCAGCGAATACCTGGTCAACGCCGACGACATCCAGATCAAGATGGCCCAGGGCGCCAAGCCGGGTGAGGGCGGTCAGCTCCCCGGCAACAAGGTCTGGCCGTGGATCGCCCGGACCCGGCACGCCACCCCGGGCGTCGGCCTGATCTCCCCGCCGCCGCACCACGACATCTACTCCATCGAGGACCTCGCCCAGCTGGTGCACGATCTGAAGTGCGTCAACCCGGCCGCCCGGGTGCACGTCAAGCTGGTCAGCGAGGTCGGCGTGGGCACCGTCGCTGCCGGTGTCGCCAAGCTCAAGGCCGACGTCATCCTGATCTCCGGCCACGACGGCGGCACGGGCGCGTCACCGCTGAACTCGCTCAAGCACGCCGGCACCCCGTGGGAGCTGGGCCTGGCCGAGGCGCAGCAGACGCTGCTGCTCAACAAGTTGCGCGACCGGGTCACCGTGCAGGTCGACGGCCAGCTCAAGACCGGCCGGGACGTGCTGATCGCGGCGCTGCTCGGCGCGGAGGAGTTCGGCTTCGCCACCGCGCCGCTGATCGTCGCCGGCTGCGTGATGATGCGGGTCTGCCACCTGGACACCTGTCCGGTCGGCATCGCCACCCAGAACCCGGCGCTGCGGGAGCGGTTCACCGGCACCCCCGAGTTCGTGGAGAACTTCTTCCTGTTCCTCGCCGAGGAGGTCCGCGGGTACCTGGCCGAGCTGGGCTTCCGGTCGATCGAGGAGGCGATCGGGCAGACAGAGCTGCTCGACGTGGCCTCGGCGGTGACGCACTGGAAGGCGCACGGGCTGGACCTGGCGCCCGTCCTGCACCTGCCGGAGCTGCCCGCCGGCGCCGCCCGGCGTGGGGTGCGCGCTCAGGACCACGGCCTTGAGCACGCCCTGGACAACGAGCTGATCGCGCTCGCCCGTCCGGCGCTGTCCGATGGCGCGCCGGTGCGGGTCGAGGTGGCGGTGCGCAACGAGCACCGCAGCGTCGGCGCGATGCTCGGCGGCGAGGTGACCCGCCGCTACGGCGGCGCCGGCCTGCCCGACGACACCATCGAGTTCGCGCTGCACGGCACCGCCGGGCAGTCGTTCGGCGCGTTCCTGCCGCGCGGGGTGACCCTGCGGCTGCACGGCGACGCCAACGACTACGTGGGCAAGGGCCTCTCCGGCGGGCGGATCATCGTCCGTCCGGACGCGGCCGCCCCGTTCCTCGACAACGACGCCGAGCCGGGCCATCGGGCCGAGGACCAGATCATCGCCGGCAACACCATCCTGTACGGCGCCACCGGCGGTGAGGTCTTCCTGCGCGGCCGGGTGGGGGAGCGGTTCGCGGTGCGCAACTCGGGCGCGGTCGCTGTGGTCGAGGGTGTCGGCGACCACGGCTGCGAGTACATGACCGGCGGAACGGTGGTGGTGCTCGGCGCGACCGGCCGCAACTTCGCCGCCGGGATGTCCGGTGGCACGGCCTTCGTGCACCAGCTGGACCGGGCCCGGGTCAACGCGGAGCTGGTCGACCTGGCGCCGCTGGGTGAGCAGGAGCAGACGCTGCTGCACGAGCTGGTCCAGCGACACGTGGCCGAGACCGGGTCGGCGGTCGCCGAGGAGTTGCTCAAGCGCTGGCCGGAGGCGGTGGCCGAGTTCACCGCGGTGGTGCCCCGCGACTACCGCCGGGTGCTGGAGATCATGCGGGCCGCCGAAGCCGCCGGCCGCGATGTCGACGACGCGGTGATGAGTGCACTGAGTGTGCCCTCGGCCGCGCCGGTGCCGTCCGCCCCGCGGGCGGCTGCCCAGGAGGTGGCACGTGCCTGACCCGAACGGTTTCCTGCGCTACGACCGGCGACTGCCGGCCCGCCGCCCGGTGCCGGTGCGGATCAGCGACTGGCGTGAGGTGTACCCGCCCGCCGGCGAGGAACTGGTCCGCGAGCAGGCCACCCGGTGCATGGACTGCGGCATCCCGTTCTGCCACGACGGCTGCCCACTGGGCAACCGGATCCCGGACTGGAACGACCTGGTCCGTACCGGCAACTGGGACGCCGCGGTGGAGTCGCTGCACGCCACCAACAACTTCCCGGAGTTCACCGGCCGGCTCTGCCCGGCGCCCTGCGAAGCGGCCTGCGTGCTGGGCATCGCCGGCGGCCAGCCGGTGACCATCAAGCAGGTCGAGGTGGAGATCGCCGACGCCGCGGCGGCGCGCGGGTTCACACCCCGCCCGTTGCCGGCGCCGTCCGGACGGTCGGTCGCCGTGGTCGGTTCCGGGCCGGCCGGCCTGGCCGCCGCCCAGCAGTTGGCCCGCGCCGGTCACGCGGTGACGGTGTACGAGCGCGACGACGCGATCGGTGGTCTGCTCCGGTACGGCATCCCCGACTTCAAGCTGGAGAAGCGGCACATCGACGCCCGGTTGGCCCAGCTGACCGCCGAGGGGGTGCGCTTCCGCACCGGGGTGAACGTCGGGGTGGACGTCACCGCCGAGCAGTTGCGCGCCGAACATGACGCGGTGCTGCTGGCCTGCGGCGCGTTGCAGGGCCGGGACACCCCGGAGACCCCGGGCCGGGCGCTGCGCGGCGTACACCAGGCCATGTCGCACCTGGTCGCCGCGAACCGTGCGGTCGCCGCCGCGGCCGCCGGCCAGCCCGGCGTCGCCGCCGCCGGCGAGGGCCGGCCGTCCGTCGCGATGCTGCCCGACGGCACCCCGATCGACGCGGCCGGTAAGCACGTGGTGATCATCGGCGGTGGCGACACCGCGGCCGACTGCCTCGGCGTCGCGCACCGGCAGGGCGCCGCTGGTGTGTACCAGCTCGACCTGTACCCGCAGCCGCCGCAGGAGCGCGACGAGGCGCGGGACCCGTGGCCGACGTGGCCGTGGGTTCTGCGCAGTTACCCGGCGCACGAGGAGGGCGGAGAGCGGGTCTTCGCCGTGGCGGTGCAGGAGTTCGTGGACGACGGCACCGGCCAGGTGCGGGCGGTGCGGATCGCCGAGGTGACCGTGGAGAAGCGCGACGGCCGACGGGTGGTCACTGCGGTGCCGGGCTCCGAGCGGGAACTACCGGCGGACCTGGTGCTGCTGGCGATCGGCTTCGAGGGCACCGAGGAGCAGCCGCTGTTGGCCCAGTTCGGGGTGACCCGTAACCATCGGGGCGCCATCGACGCCCGGGACGACTGGCAGGCCGACGCCGACGGGGTGTTCGTCGCCGGTGACATGCACCGGGGCGCCTCCCTGATCGTCTGGGCCATCGCCGAGGGGCGTGCGGCGGCCGCCGCCATCCACGGTTACCTCGGCGGTGCCGGGGCGCTGCCGGCCCCGGTCGCACCGGCCGCGCAGCCGCTCGCCGCGCGCTGATCCGGGGGCGTTAGCCGGCGGCTCCACTGAACCGACCGGGATGTCCGGCCGGCAGGGCAGCTTGCTGCCCGCCGGCCGGCTGTCCCAGTTCGGCGTCCGATGCGTGGTGGGGCCGGTGAGACCGCTCACAGAAGTAGTCAAATCGGTTTAAGTCGGCAAGACTTGCCGGCTGCTGAACCGCGCCTGAGTGGGCGCGATGATCATGCCGTCGATCGCCCCGGGAGATTCGTCGTGGCCAAGGGTGCCACCTTCGCCGCGCTGCGCCACCGCAACTACCGGATCTGGGCCTTCGCCGGCTTCGTCTCCGTCATCGGGACGTGGATGCAGGTACTCGGTGTCAACTGGTACGTGCTGAAGGAGACCGGCTCCGCGACGTCCATGGGCTTCGCCGTGCTGCTCCAGGCGGCGCCCACGCTGTTGCTCAGCGTCTGGGGCGGTGTGCTGGCCGACCGGCTCCCCGCCCGTCCGCTGCTGATCACCGCCCAGGTGGCCCACGCCGCACTGGCCGCGGGGTTGGCGGCGGTCGCCCTGACCGGCGTCGGCGGCCTGCCGGTGATCTTCGCAATCTCCCTGTGCACCGGCGCCGTCTCGGCGATCGAGGGCCCGGTGATGGGGCGCTGGGCATCCACGCTGGTGGACCGGGAGACGCTCGGCAACGCGCTGGCGCTCGGCTCGCTCACCAACTCCGCCGGCCGCATCCTCGGCATGAGCCTCGGCGCCGTCGTGGTGGCCGCCGTCGGCCCCGCGCTGCTCTTCGGCATCAACGCGGCGAGCTTCGCCGCCGTGGTGGTGGCGCTGTTCGCCGTACGCCCGGCGAGCCTGCAGGATCAGCCGGAGGCGGTGCCGGACGGTGGTTCGAGCCACCGGGGCGGCGCACGGGCCGGGTTCGCCTACCTGCGCCGGCAGCCGGTGCTGCTCCTCGCGCTCGCCCTCTCTTTCGTGCTCGGCAGCCTCGGCCGCAACTACCAGGTGACGATGGCCGCGATGAGCGACGGGCCGCTCGCCGCCGGGGCGTCCGGCTACGGCTTCCTGTCGACCGTCTTCGCGGTCGGGACGGTGGTGGGTGCGCTCGTCGCGGCCCGCAGGCGCACCCTGGGCTACCGGACGCTGGTCGCCGCTGGTCTGCTGGCCAGCGGGCTGCAGATCATCGCCGGCCTCGCTCCGGGAACCTGGAGCTTCGCCGCCGTGATCCTGCCGATCGCCGCCGCCGCCGTGGTCATCGACACCACCGTCGGCACCCGCGCCCAACTCGACACCGACGCTGCGATGCGCGGCCGGGTACTCGCCGCGTTGGCGGTGACCGGCTCGGTCTCCGCCGCGGTCGGCGCGCCGCTGCTCGGCTGGCTCGCCGAACACGCCGGACCCCGGCAGACACTCGTCCTGGCCGGATCCGTCGCGGCGATCGCCACGACGGCGGCGGCGGTGGCCCTGGACCGGCAGCGCGGTCGCCGACTGCCCGGACGGGTCGCCCAGGTGCTGGTCGCGCCGCCGCTGCGGCGTCCGGTACGGCAGGTGGCGCGGACGGCGGCCCGCATCGTCCGGCCCGCCGGGGCGTTCGGTGGCGTCCGGTCGACGCCACGTCCGGTGCCGGCGAGCCGGGGTCGGTCGATCCGGCTGGCCCGGGAGTGCCCCGTCTGCGCACCGTCGCCCGCTACGAGTCGACCGGCGCAGCCGCCTCGGGACGTCCGGCACGCCGCCGGGTGCGCCAGCCTGTGCTGACCGGCCCGGCTCGCGGGCGTCGCTGCCCCTGAGACAGCGGTCACCCCAGGCGGGCGGTCCACGGGACCGAACGATACGAAGATCATCGTTACGCTGCGATCATGGACATCGAGGAGCGGCTGCGGCGGACCCGCCGGTGGCTGTGGATCGTGCTGATCGGGCTCTTCCTGAGCGGTGTGACCGCGTTCCCGCTGGAGATCGAGGTGCGCTGGCTGCTGCGCGCGCTGGACCCGCTCGCCGGCCAACTGCCGGCGCTGGTCGACTGGATCGAGCGCGTCCACACCGGGCTCGTGACGGCCGGCGAGGACTACCCCTTCCTGCTCTACGGGACCGACTGGCTGGCCTTCGCCCACCTGGTGCTGGCGGTGGCGTTCTGGGGGCCGCTGCGCGACCCGGTGCGCAACGTCTGGGTGGTGCAGGTCGGCATGATCGCCTGCGCGGGGATCATCCCGCTGGCGCTGATCTGCGGCCCGATCCGAGACATCCCCTGGTTCTGGACACTGATCGACCTCTCCTTCGCGGTCGGTGCGTTCCCGCCGCTCTGGTTCGCCTACCGGCACATCCGCGCCATCGAGGCGAGAACGGCCGAGACGGCCGGTGCCGCCCCGGTGCCGCTGCCCGCCTCACCGGGGCAGGCGTCCTGAATCCAGCGAGCGCCCGGCCTGTTTAGCCTGCGCTACCGCTGGCTGCGCCCGCGTCGTCACATTCCTGAGGGCAGCTGCACCGGAGCGGGCACGAGCTGGGCCCGGCCTGGCTCGGCTGGGCTCGGCCGGCTGGGCTCGGCTCGGCTCGGCTCGGCCCGGCCCGGCCCGGCCCGGCCCGGCCCGGCCCGGCTCGGTCGGCTCGGTCGGCTGGGGTCGGCTGGGGTCGGCCCGGCCCGGCCCGGCTCGGCTCGGTCGGCTCGGTCGGCTGGGGTCGGCTGGGGTCGGCCCGGCCCGGCTCGGGTCGTGCCTGTCGAGCTGCCCCATATCTGGACCGACGATCGCCGCGCATAAGCGCGATGGGACGCCGCCCGCCATCCGCCGGCGCCATCCGCCGCCAGTCCGCCAGCGATCGCACCGTGTCAATCAAAGGCGATGGGACGGCGTCCGCGTCGCCGGTCCGGCCGTCGCAAGAGACCGGTGCAGTTGCCGGTGCGTGCGGTGCGGTGCCGGTGCCGGCAGGCGCGGGGGTGCCCCATTTTTGGGGCAGCTCGACAGGCGTGTAGGGGGGTGGGTTGGACTCGCTGCGCCGGCGCAGCGAGGTGGCCGGGGCTGGCGGGAGGAACGCCGCGCGGGCGGACGCGGGGTGCCCCATTTTTGGGGCAGCTCGACAGGCGTGTAGGGGGGTGGGTTGGACCCGCTGTGCCAGCGCAGCGAGGTGGCCGGGGCTGCCGGGAGGAACGCCGCGCGGGCGGACGCGGGCTGCCCCGTTATTGCGGCAGCTCGACAGGCACGCTGTGCGGTTCGGGGAGGCCCGCCGCGCGTGGGCGGCGGGCCTCCCATCCGATGTCGGAACTCAGTGCATCAGTTCGTGGGCCTCACGGATCTTGGCCCAGGACTTCGGTTCGGCCGGCGGGGCGGCCTTGCGCGCGGCCGAGGCCACGTCGGGCCGGCCGGCGGTGAACAGCCAGGTGGTGAAGAGATCGTCCAGGTCCAGCCCGGAGATCTGCTCGGCCAGGGCCTGGAACTGCGCGATGGTGCCGTTGCCGTACCGGTGCTCTGCGGTCCAGGCAGGCAGGATCTCGAAGAATGCGTCGTCGCCGACCGCCAGCCGCAGCTGGTGCAGCGTCATCGCGCCCCGGTCGTAGACGGCGTTGTCGAAGACCCGACCAGCGCCCGGGTCACCCGGCAGCACCTGCCAGAACTCGGAGTCGGCCGGGTAGCTGGCATAGGTGAAGTCGAACACCTCCTGGGCGGTGCCCTCGCCCTGCTCCTCCGACCAGAGCCATTCGGCATACGAGGCGAAGCCCTCGTTGAGCCAGATGTTGCGCCAGTCGGCCACCGAGACCGAGTCGCCGAACCACTGGTGCGCGAGTTCGTGCGCCACCACGTACGTGTTGGCGCCGCGCCGCCAGAAGCCCGGGCCGTACACCGGTCGGGTCTGCGTCTCCAGTGCGAAGCCGATGCCGTCCAGCGGCCCGGCCACGCCGCCCTGCGCCTCGAACGGGTACGGGCCGAAGATCCCGCTCTCCCAGTCGACGATCTCGGCGGTGCGCTCGATGCTGGCCCGCGCGGCCGGCCCGAGCTCGCCGAGCGAGGTGCTGTACGCGTTGATCACCGGCTGGCCACTCGGCGTGGTGTCGGTGACGATGTCGTACTGGCCGATGGCCATGAACGCCAGGTAGGTGGCGGTGGGGGAGGTGGTCCGCCAGATCCACCGGGTGCGGTTGCCGGCCTCGGCCAGCGGCGGCCGTGGCTGCACGCCGTTGCTGATCACCTCGACGCCGGTGGGCACCGACACGGAGATGTCGAAGGTGGCCTTGTCCAACGGGTGGTCGTTGCTCGGGAACCACCACCACGCCGACTCCGGCTCGTTGACCGCCAGCGCCCCGTCGTCGGTACGCGTCCAGCCGGTGTAGCCGTTGACCAGGGTCTCCGACGGGATGCCGTCGTAGCGCACCACGATGGTGAGCTGCTGGCCCCGGGTCACCGTGCGAGCCGGGGTGACCACCAGTTCGTGCGCGCCCGCGGTGCTGGTGCTCGCCGCCCAGCCGTTGACCCGCACCGACTCGACGCCGAGCAGGAAGTCCAGGTTGAACCGGGAGAGGTCCTGGGTGGCGGTGGCGAGGATGGTGGTGGTGCCGGTGAGCCGGTCGGTGGCCGGGTCGTAGCGCAGCCGGACGTCGTAGTGCGAGACGTCGTAGCCGCCGTTGCCGTAGTCGGGGAAGTAGCTGTCGCCCAGGCCGGGCGCGCCGGGTTGCGGCGCGACCGTGACGACGGGCCGGCCCCAGCCCGTCGGGGCGGCCTGGCCAGGGGTGCCGGCGAGCATGGTGCCGGCGGTGGTGAGGGTCAGGGCGGCGGTGGCCGCCGTGAGGACTCGTCGCACGAGGTGGACTCCCTCCATCGGGGTGTTCGCCCCGCCAACCTAATCGACAACTGTGAACGTCGCCGGCCCGCCGCGCGGTGTCGTCGCGCTATTCCATTGATCTAAATGTTTCGATAGCATTACCGACTAGTAACAAGAGACCCACCCCTGGCCACGCGCGCGGTCGCAGGATCCCACCCCCCTGTCCTGTGGAGGTCCGTCATGCCCCACCGCCCGCTGGCCCGCGCCCTGGCCGCGCTGGTCGCACTCTTCACCGCCGCCCTCGGCGCCGTGCTCGTCCCCGGCACCGCGCAGGCTGCCGCCGTCAACTACGTCGCGCTCGGCGACTCGTACTCCTCCGGTGTCGGCGCCGGCCCGTACGACCTGTCCGGCTGCCTCCGCAGCCAGAAGTCGTACGCCCCGCTCTGGGCGGCCGCCCACGGCGTGACCAGCTTCAACTTCCGGGCCTGCGGCGGTGCGGTCACCGCCGACGTGCTCAACGACCAGGTCAGCGCGCTCAGCTCCAGCACCACCCTGGTCACCATCACCATCGGTGGCAACGACGCCGGCTTCGTCAACGTCATCACCAGTTGCCGGTTCGGCAGCACCTCGTCGTGCACCAATGCGGTCAACACCGCCAAGGCCTTCGCCACGTCGACGCTGGCCGGCCGGCTCGACGCCACCTACGCCGCCATCCGTAACCGGGCTCCCAACGCCCGGCTGATCGTCCTCGGCTACCCGCGACTGTTCGAGACCAGCTCCTGCGGATGGCTGGCGATGAGCACCTACAAGCGCACGATCCTCAACGAGGCCGCCGACGTGCTCGCCTCGGTCACCGCCGGCCGGGCCAGGGCGGCCGGCGCAACCTTCGCCGACACCCGGTCCACCTTCGCCGGTCACGGCGTCTGCGCCGGCGACCCGTGGATCAACGACATTTCCGGGATCATCGAGGCGTACCATCCGGACGCCGACGGCTACCGCTACGGCTACCTGCCGGCGCTGAACGCGGTCACCGGCTGACCCGCACACCGTCCCTGACGGCCGACGGTCCACCCCGGACCGTCGGCCGCCGCGCTCCGACCCGACCCGGTCGCGTCGGTACTGTCCCGGTGCCACCGCCGTCCGTTAGGGTTTCCGCGAACCGGACAGCGTGGCGTGGGAGGCAGAGCGTGGGCAGGCTCGCGTCGGCGTACGGGCAGGCGGTCAGCGCCCACCGGGCGGCCCGGTCACACCTGGACACCGCCCGGGGCGCGCTCGGCGCGGCACCGGCTCCCGTCGCGCCGGTCGGCGCCGACGAGCTGGTGGCCCGACTGGCCCGGGTCGGCGGCGCGCTGGCCACCCCCACCCCGGGCGCCACCCCGCTGACCGACGTGCCGACCGCGGTCCGGGTCGGCGAGGCGTCCACTCCCGACGGCGGTTTCCCGGTGCTGCTGCCGCTCGGTGGCGGCCACCACCTGGCGCTGGACACCGACGCCCGGGATCCACGGGTCGCGGGGCTGCTGCGGGCGCTGGTGCTGCGCCTGGTCGCCACCGCCCCGGCCGGGCAGGTCCGGGTCGTCGGCATCGACACCGCCGCGCTGGGCGCCACCTTCGGCCCGCTGCGCCCGCTGCTCGACGCCGGGGTCCTCGACCCGTCAGCGACCGGTGAGGGCGAGGTGGCGGCACTGCTGGACGCCGTCGAACAACACGCCCGCGCCGCGCAGCACGCCGAGCCCGACACCCGGCAGCTCCTGGTGGTGGTCGCCACCGCGGCCCCGCCGCCGCGCGAGCTGGCCCGGCTCGCCGCGTTCACCCACGCCGGCCCGTCCGCCGCCGTCTGCGTGCTGCTCGCCGGACACCCGTCCCGGCTGCCCGGCGAGACCTCGCCACCGCTGGGCGGCACCACCGCGGTGCGGCTCACCGAGCGGTACGCGTACGTCGGCGATCCGCCCGGCGTCCCGTTCAGCGCCGACGGCAGTGGCCTCGCCGCGCCGGTCCTGCTCGACGGCGACCCGCCGCCAGCCTCGGTGCGCGCCCTCGCCGAACACCTGGGCGCCGCCGCCCGCCGCGCCGACGCGCTGCACTTCGCCGAGCTGCTGCCGGAGCGACGCTGGGCCGAGTCCGCCGGCAACGGCCTGCGGACCGTCATCGGCCGGGTCGGCCGCGCCCCGCTGACCGGCGACACTTCACCGACGGGCGCCTTCGACACCGCACTGACGGTCGCCTTCGACGACGCCACCCCGCACTGGCTGGTCGGCGGCCGCACCGGCGCCGGAAAGACCGTCTTCCTGCTCGACGTCCTGTACGGGCTGGCCGCCCGCTACTCGCCGGCCGAGCTGCAGCTCTACCTGCTCGACTTCAAGGAGGGCGTGAGTTTCTCCGAGTTCGTGCCCACCGGGCGGGACCCGTCCTGGCTGCCGCACGCCCGCGCCGTCGGCATCGAGTCCGACCGCGAGTACGGCCTCGCCGTGCTCCGCGAGCTGCGCCGGGAGGCGCAACGCCGGGCCACCGCCCTCAAGCGGCACGGCGTCACCAAGCTCGCCGACCTGCCCCGGGACAATCCGCTGCCCCGCATCGTGGCGGTCATCGACGAGTTCCACGTGCTGCTCGCCGGCAACGACGCGCTGGCCCGCGAGTCCGTCGACCTGTTGGAGGAGTTGGCCCGCAAGGGCCGCTCCTACGGCGTACACCTGGTGTTGGCCAGCCAGAGCATGACCGGCATCGAGGCGCTCTACGGCCGGGCCGAGGCGATCTTCGGGCAGTTCGCGCTGCGCGTGGCGCTGCCGGGTGGCGGTGGGGTGCTCGACCCGCTCAACGACGCCGCCGCGGCCCTGCCGATCGGCTCCGCCGTGGTCAACACCGCCGCCGGCGCGGTCGGTGCCAACACCGTGCTGCGGTTCCCCGACGCGCACGCCGCCACCGCCGACCTCGCCGCGCTGCGCCACGAGCTGTGGCAGGCCCGCCCGCAGGGCTCGCGCGCGCCGGCGGTCTTCAAGGGGTACGAGGCGGCGCGAGTCGAGGACGACCCCACCTTCGCCGGCCTACGCCCCGGTGGCCGACGCCCGATGGCCCTGGTCGGCCGGACGGTCGACGTGCACGGCACCACCGCGCTGTTCCTGATGGACACCACTCCCGGCCGGCACCTCGCCGTGGTGGGCACCGCGCCGGCCGGCGCGGACGTGCTGCGCGCCGCGACGCTGAGCCTGGCCCGCCAGCACGCCGCCGGCGACGCCCGATTCCTGCTGGCCTCGCTGGTCACCGCCGCCGACCCGGTTGCCGACGAGACCGAGACCGCGCTGCGGGCCGCCGGCCACCAGGTGCAGCGCCTCGACGCGGCGGGGCTGCGCGACCGGATCGCGGCACTCGCCGAGGCGCCCGACGGGCGCGAGTACCTGGTGGTGTTCGGGATGGACGCCGCCGCGCCGGTGCTCGGGGCGGCCGACCCGGTCACCTTCCGCTCGGGCCTGGACGACCTGCGTACCGTGCTGCGGCAGGGCCCCGGGCAGGGGGTGCACCTGCTCGGCTGGTGGCGCGGGCTGCGCCGGCTCGCCGACGACCTCGGCGGCACGCAGAACCGCGACGACGTCGCCTGCCTGGTCGCGCTCAACGTGCCCGGGGCCGAGCTGGCCCTGCACCTCGGGGTGCACGACCTGGCCTACACGCCCCGCGCCGACCGGGCTCTGCTGATCGACCGGCACGACCAGCGCACCCGGCTGATCGTGCCGTTCGCCCGGGACGGGCACGAGCTGGACGGGGAGCACTGACGGTGTCCTTCGAGGAGTACGCGGCGCTGGCCCGACAACTCGCCGAACAGCGTCGAGTCGGCGAGCGGAATGCCGCGGCCGAGTCCGAGCGCCGCCGTGACCTGCACGCCGCCGTCGACTACCTGCACCAGCGGCTGACCGCCCAGGGGCACCGCCTCGACCAGCTCGGCCGGGCGATCGGCATCGACCAGCCAGCCGCTGTCGCGAGGCCCCAGCAGGGGCACCCGGGCTCCGGGCCGGGTGCGGCCGGTACCTGGCCGAGCCCGCCACCCGGGACCGGGTCACCCGGTGACTCCGCTGTGGTGTCCGGCCCGCCCGCCGGCCCCGGACCGGGGGGCGGCAGGCCCGACGGCGCAGCCGGCGCGCCGGGGCGGGCGGATGTCGGGGCGTACCCCGAGCTGCCGGTGGGGGAGGCGCGGCTGGCGCTGCCGACGGCGGTGAGCCCGGCGGGCGCCGGGGTGCCGGCGCAGCGCGCGGCGGCGGTCGACCCGGCGGTGGAGCTGGAGTTGGCCCGGCGGATGGCCGACGAGGCGGACCGGCACGGGCACCAGGCGGAGCTGCTGGCCCAGCGTCCGGCGCTGCTGCCGACGTGGTCACCACTGGCGCGGGCGGTCGCTGTCTACACCGGGTGCGGGGCGGCGGCGGGGGTGCTCATGCTGACCCTGGTGCTCGCCTCCGGGGTCGGCCTGGTCGACGGGTTCACCCTCGGCGCGTGGATCTGCGCCGGGTTGCCCGCGTTGGCGTTCTTCGGCGGGTACCTGGTGCTCGGCCGGTGGGGGCGGCCCGCCATGGTCGCCGGCAACCCGCCCCGCTACCTGCCGCTCGGGTTCCTGATCTGTTTCCTGCTGGTCCCGATGGGCTACTGCGCGTACCTGCTGCTCTTTCGCACCCTGCGCTGACCCGTCGGCGGCGTGCGCGGCGGCCGCGAGGATCTCGTCCCGTTCGCGGTCGGTGAGGCCCTCGTCCTCCAGTAGCCCGAGCAGCAGCACCGTCCGGGCGACGATCGCCGCCGCGCTGTCCGGCACCGATGGGTGCTCGCCCAGCGCCGCCCAGACCAGCGCCTCGGCCAGCGCCGGGTCCACGTCCTGACCGGAGGCGTCGTAGCGTTCCCGGGCGGACGCCACGAACCGGATCACCGGCGCCCGGTCCTGCCCGGCGACGAACCGCCGCCGCACCGTCACCAGCAGCGCCCCGGCGAGCAGGTCGGCGTACCGCCGCCAGTCCGGGTCGGCGAACCGCCGCAACCGCCGGTCGTGGCCGCGCAACCGGCCGGCCAGCAGGCCGCGCAACGCCGCGTGGGGATCCGTCACCATCGTCGCTCCCTGATCATCGTGAGTGTGATTCGGTGGCCCCGGCGTCTCGTGCTCACCAGTGCGCTCGCCGCGTGGCAGCCGCGTGCGATCTCCTCGGTGGTGGTGCTTACGAGCCGGTTGGGTGCGGGTGCCACCGGCTCGCCGGTCAGCGCCGCCACCGAGCGGTCGATGCGGCAGCCGCCGACCGCGAGCCGAGCGGCGACCAGGTCCAGCCGGGTGATCGCCGCCGCGAAGTGCCGGGCCGCGACCGCGTCCGCCACTTCTCGGGTACGTCGGAGCCAGTCCTCGGTCACCGCCAGCCGCCAGCGGACCCGGGCAGCCAGCGCGGCGGCCCGGTCCGCGTCGGCGCGAGCCGCACGCAGCCCGGCGATCAGCTCGCCGGCCGAGCTGCCTTCCATGGGCGCGCTGGTTGAGTCACGAGTCGCGGCCAAGCCGGCGTAGACCAGACTCAGCGCTCGCCAGCACTCGGTGACCGCGTCCTGCCAGGGCAGCCGCCGACCGGGCGGCCCCGCGCCGTGCAGGTGTGCGCTGGCACGATCGGTGGCGGCGATCGTGGCAAGCCAGGCGTCGCGCAGGTCGTCCACCGCGTCTGCGTTCATTCACCCGCCTCGGCGGTGGACTTGACCAGGAGGGCGAAGCGCACCTCGGGGCAGGGGTAGTCCGCGCCGCACCCGCAGAGCCAGCGCCGCACCACGCGGGGCGGATGGGCGAAGAGGATGTCGTCGGCGTCCTCGACGTCCTGATCGGACACGAGGCGATGGTCTGGCCCCTGTCGGGCGGGTGGGTCGTCGGGTCCTTCGTTGGGTTGATCGGCCATCGGGCGGCTCCCGTCGGGTGGGTCTCCTTGCTGCTCATGGCGTTGCATCGGGGCGGCGTGCGGGCACGCCCCGGCACGCCCGGCCGGACGGGGGGACCGGCCGGCCGGGCGCTCTCTGCGCGGTGGGGAAGAACCAACTCCGGGGTTGCAGACCTGGGAGCCGGCCAAGGGTGAGCGTATATAACAGGTCATGTACGCGCAAGCACTGACCACACATTGCTTGCTATACAAAGTTGCTCGTGATCGAATGGCGGGGCAGACCTGGGAGACACCTATGCCCGCCAAAGCCAAGTGGGCGCTGATCGCCGACGGCATCCGCGCTCAGATTAAGTCCGGCGAACTCGCGCCGGGCGACAAGCTGCCCTCGACCTCCGAGTTGTGCCGTCAGCATGACGTCTCAGCCATCGTCGTACGTCAGGCCATCAACGCGCTCAAGATCGAGGGCCTGGTGGAGGGTGTCGGTGGTGTCGGAGTTTTCGTCGCCGAGCGCTGAGAAAGCCTGGTCCCTGGGTGCCGCTTGAGACCTTGGAACCGAGCGGGCGGTCGCGGAGGGTGCGCGGATCTCGTACGCTCCCTTGTGGTCTCCGCCGGTGCGGTGGTGGAGGCGATGGTCGACCACGGGGAGGATGCGCGTGAGCGCAGCACAGATCATCGCGAGGTTGGCGGCGGCGTCGCAGAAGCTGGACGAGGCGAAGGCCAAGACCGCAGCGGCAGCGCAGGACGCCGCCGAAGCGCGGGCGCTCGTCGCCGGCGCGCTGGAGGGTGTGGCCGCCGGCCCGCTGATCGGCATGATCGACGCGTACCGTCAGGCCCTCGCGCAGGCGTCCCAGGGCGGCGACCCGGCCAAGCAGCACGTCCAGGAGACGATCGCCAAGGTCCGAGCGCTGGGAAACTGACCACGGGGGTGGTAGCACAAGACCGCGCGCTGATGTCGTGGGTAACACCTTCGTGGTCGGTGGATTCCTGCTTACCAGCTTCCGGCTCGATGACCAGCGTTGGTGGGACTACCTCGACGAGATCTGGGCCGCGATGGAGGCGGCGGATTGACGTCTGAACCAGACGGCCTAAGGCTGAGCGTGTCGCTGTCGATCGGTGGTGCGACTCGATACCGTCCGTAGTATGACCGGGTCCGTAAGCAAGAAATCCTTCTCGCTTCCGCAGGACGTCGCGGAGCGCTTGGAGCGTGAGCCCAACGCCAGTGCGTACGTCGTCGACACGATTCGTGCCCGAATGCGTGCCGAGGATCTGGACGCCGAGTTGGCCCGACGTGGCATGACCGTCACTGCGGAAGGACGAGCTCGGGCCAGGGCTCAACGCGCCCAGGTCGAGCAGGAGTGGTCGCCTGGCCGTCGAGCCGCGCTGCGCGACCGGTCTCGCCGTGCGGCAGGGGAGTTGTTCGACGGCTCCGACAGCCAGGCGCCGGCGGCGTGATCGGCCCGGAGACGGCTCCGGTCAGGCTGGTGCTGGATCGGTCCGCGCTACTGGCCTACCTCGCCGGCTCGATGGACGTTGCCGAACCCATTCACGGGATCGCCCAGGACGGCGTGCGGTTCGGTGTGCCGGCCGTGGTCGCCGCCGAGGTGCTGGCGGTGGTGGACGATCCGGCTGACAGGGCGGTACTCCACCGGCTGCTGGAACGTCCCGCGTGCGCAGTGCTGCCGACGTGGGGCGAGGACTGGCAGGAGTTGGCCTACTGGCGCACGGTCACCGGCCGGGTCGATCTCGCTGCCGCCGTGATGGCGATGCTGGAGCACGACGCGTGCGTGCTGACCGGCGAGGGAACAGCGTACGGCGATGGCGTTGACCTGCCGGTCATCCGCTTCCCCGCCTAGGTGACTGATTCTCGGCGCGAACCGTCGAGAGGAATCACTCGTCTCCGGCGAGGTGCACCAGCCGGAAGCGCTTGGTCAGCACCAGAGTGTCGTCGTTCACGGTGAAACCGGGGTCGCCCAGCTCGGCGCGAACCTCCGCGCTGTGCCAGAACCTCTCGTGACCGGCCCGCCACTGCGCCACTGACTCATCACCCTCACCCTCGTCGAGGGCGTGCTGAAGGTCCACGTCCGCGAGCCGGACCACCCGCACCTCGGTCACCTCGATCGCCGCGACCCGCCGTTCCTGCGAGTCCACCACCGCCATTCGCTGGCCGACCCGGGGCAGCGGCTCGTTCTCGCGCTCGTATCCGAGCAGCAGACCAGAGGTCGTGGTCTTCGCGCCGGACAGGATCGCGGCCACCAGTTGATCCCGTAGCGGCCCGGGGAACGCGAACTCCACCAATGGCAGATCATCGAGTTTCATGCCGTACATGCTTCCCCGGCCGGTCGGCAGAGGCTGCCCCGGGTCACCTGTCGGCAAGCTCAGCGAGTCACGCGGATCGTTTCGTCGAACTGCAGGAACTCACAGTTTTCCTGGGCACACAGTTCGAAGGATCCGTTGGCCAGCGCCACGCCCTTGTTGAAGGCGAAGCCGCCCGCCTCCGCAAACACCCGTCCCGTCACAGCCTGAGGCTCGCCCGTGCAGGAGATGGGCGCCCAGCCCGACCCGTACGCCACCCTGTCGCCCGACCGCTGCCTGAGGATCAGCTCCGAGCCGCCGGACATGCCGTTTTGGCATGTCACGGTAAGGGTGAGGTCCACGGCGACGCCTCGCGCGACCAGAGTCGCCGACGTGACGTCGACGGTACTCGCCGCGCTCGCCGGCGTCGGCGCCAGCAACACGAACAGCGACAGCCCGAGCAGTGCGATGGTGGTTGCGATGCGGCGCACAGTCGTTCTCCTTGTCGGAGTGGGTGCTTACCTGCGGTCACCATAGCGCTCATCGACGCTCTTGTATCGACCCGTGACGCAGGGCGTCGTCATCACCGTCCAGATCGGCCTCAGGAGGCCGCGTGGATGACCGGCGTCAGACGCGTTCGACGATGACCACGGGGATCTCGCGGTCGGTGGCCTTCTGATAGCGGGCGTACGTCGGGAAGACCGCCGTCATCACCGGCCACAGCCGGGCCCGTTCCTCGGCTGTCGCGGTGCGAGCGCGTCCGGTGAACCGCTCGGCGTCGACCTGGATCTCCACCGCGGTGTCGGCGTTCAGATTCAGGTACCAGGCGGGGTGCTTCGCCGCGCCGCCGGCCGACGCCGCCAGCAGATAGCGGTCGCCGTCACGGCCGTAGATCAGCGCGGTCCGGTGCAGCCTCCCGGACCGGCGGCCCCGCGTGGTGAGCAGCAGTGCCGGGTACCCGTGGTACTTACCGCCGTCGGCGCCGTCGGTCTCCACGTAGCGCCGGATGTGGCTGGCAACCCAGCCGACAGGGCTGTCCTCGATCGTCTCGTCCTGCTCAGCCGCGGTCACGGGACCACCTCCTCGGCGGAGCCTAGCCGTCCAGGGAGTGTCGGGGTGGCCCCGCGAAGGGCGGCTCAGCGCGGGGCGGGGCAGTGACAGCAGCCCTCTGACCTCAGACCGCGTCGTAGGCGTCAAGGCTTACATCCGTAAATATCGCAGTGTTGCGCGTGCAGGTCGTCGCGGTCGGAAACAGGGCAGGCAGCATGCGCTGCCTGCCCCGTTCCGACCCGGGGCCGGTGCGGTTCAGCGAGTCGACGGCATGGTGGCGAACTCGCCGGCTAGCTCCGACTCGACGATCGTCGCGGTGGACGGCCGGCGACCGGACGTCGCCCGCCGGGCGGACGGGACGGCCAGGGCCGCGAGCGCGGCGGCGAGGGCGATCGCGGTGAGGACCAGAAAGCCCATCGTGAAGCCGGCCTCCCGGGGCAGTCCGTTGGCCTGCGGGTGGGCGGTGATCACGCCGCTGACCACGGCAGCGCCGATCGCGCCGCCGATGGTGCGGATGTTGGCGTTCATGCCGGTCGCCACGCCGGTCTGGCTGGCGGGCACGCTGCCCACGATGAGGTTGGCCATCGAGGCGAAGGCCAGGCCGATGCCGAGGCCGACCAGGCCACCGGCGATGGCGACCTCCCAGCGGGTGTCGTGCGCGAGGGCCAGCATCGCCGAGGCGGCCACGTTGAACGCGGCACCGGTGGCGAGCTGCGCCTTCGCGCTGAAGACCGCCTGGAGCCGGCCGGCGACCAGGCCGGCGATGAACATCGCGACCAGCATCGGCAGCATGAGCAGGCCGGCCTGGCTGATGGTGGCGCCGAAGCCGTAGCCCGCGGCCGTCGGGGTCTGCACGAACTGCGGGAGGAACGCGTACACGGAGAACATCGACGCGCCGTAGAGCAGGGCGACCAGGTTGGTGGTCCAGACGCCGGGCAGCCGCATCATCCGCATGTCGATCAACGGGTTGGTCGACCGAACCTCGGCGACCAGCCAGCCGACCAGCAGCACCACGGCGAGCGCCAGCAGGCCGAGCACCCGGCCGGAGGTCCAGCCCCAGGCCGCGCCCTGGCTGATCGGCAGCAGCAGTGCGACCAGCCAGCCGGAGAGCAGCAGGGTGGCCCGCCAGTCGATCCGCCCGGGGGTACGCACCGGCGACTCGGGCACGAACAGGTGGGCGGCGACGGCGGTCAGCCCCACCACGACCATCGGGATCCAGAACAGCCACCGGTAGTCCAGTGCGGCCACGATCGGGCCTGCGAGGACGACGCCCAGGCCGCCGCCGGCGGCGACGATCGCCGAGATGGCGGCGACGGCGGAGGAGACCCGCGCGGCGGGGAACTCGTCACGGATGATGCCGAACGACAGCGGGAATACCGCCCCGCCGACACCCTGCACGACCCGGGCGATGATGAGCACGCTGATGTTCGGCGCGATGGCGGCCAGCAGACAGCCGATGGCGAGCGCGGCGAGCGAGACGACCAGCATCCGCTCCTTGCCGACCATGTCGCCGACCCGGCCGAGGATCGGCGTGAAGATCGACGCCGACAGCAGGTAGGCGGTCAGTACCCAGGTCACGGTGTTCTGGGAGGTGTGCAGATCGTGCTGGATGGTCGGCAGCACCGGGGTGATCAGCGACTGGAGCATCGCGAAGAACCCGGCGCCGGCGGCCAGCACGGAGAAGGTGAGCCGACGCGAGCCGCGTCGGGAGGTCACTGCCACGAAAGGAAACTCCCTGATTGGCGTACGGAAGGAGGTTTTGACGCCCGTCGTGCGCGGCGGGCAGGCTGTCGGGTCCGGGCGATCGGGTGGCCAGGCGGATCGGGCGGTCCCGAGGTAAGCTAACCGGAGGTATGCCTCCGGGATTCCGGAGGGGTGCCTCCACTAAGCTAGCGGAGGGTTCCCTCCGGATGCAACCAAGGTGAGGTGACGCACGTCATGACCAGCGCGGGGCAGGTGCCCGAGGTCTTCGCCCGGCGGCCCAAGCGGGCTGACGCGCGGCGCAACTACGACGCGCTGGTGGCCGCTGCCCGCGAGGCGTTCGCCGAAAACGGCGCGTCCGCATCGCTGGAGGACGTGGCCCGCCGAGCCGGCGTCGGCATCGGCACCCTCTACCGGAACTTCGCCAACCGCCAGGAGCTGTTCGAGGCCGTCTACGTCGAGGAGGTCCGGACACTCTGCCGGTCCGCCGAGGACCTGGCCGAACTGCCCCCGTGGGACGCCCTCGTGGCCTGGCTGCACCGGTTCGTCGCGTACGTGGCCACCAAGCGGGCGCTCGCCGAGGAGCTGCTGCGCGACTCCGAGGTCTTCCGGAGCTGTCGGACGGAGATCTACGCCGCCGGCGAGCCGATGATGCACCGTGCCCAGGCGGCCGGGACGGTCCGCGAGGACGTCGGCTTCGACGACGTGGTGCGGCTGATCAGCGGCCTCACCATGGCCCAGTTCCCGTCGACCGAGCAGCGCGACCGGGTGCTTGGCGTGGCCCTCGACGGCCTGCGGCCCGCGCCCGCCGCCCACTGACTCATCCGCCACGCTGGCGGCCAGACCGGCGACGTGTCGAGCTGATCGGCGACGCTCGGTGCGCCATCGTGCCGGCGTCAGTGGTCGACGAGCAGTAGCCACTCGTCGTCGAGCCGTTCGACCGTCGTCCCGGCGGGCCAGGCGTGTCCGCCGCCGGCCGCCGCCCGCGCCTGGTCGACCTGGGGCGGCTGGCCGAACTGGGCGCCGTCGAACCTGCCCGCGCCGTGGAACCGGGCCCGGCCGAAGTTCGCCGCCCCCTCGAAACGCGCCTGCTCGAAGCACGCGTCGGCCGCGAACACGGTCCACCGGAAGAGGGCCAGGTCCGCGAAACGGACCGAGCGGAACCCGGCGTACCCGGCGAACTCGGTGTGCTCCATGGACAGGCCGCCGAGGAACGTGGCCTGCCGGAACCTGCTCCCGTCGCCGAAGCGGGTCGCGTCGAAGCTGGTCGGCTGGTGGAAGGTCGCCCGGTGAAATGACGTCGGGCCGGCGAAGCGGCACCGCCGACAGGACAGGCCGGCGGTGAAAACGGCCCGGTCGAAGCTGGCTTGACCGTCGAAGCGGGCGTCGTCCAGGACCACCTCCGCCTCGGCGGTGAGGTCGTCGAAGGTGACGTCGCCGAAGGTCGCCCCGAGGCGGAGCCGCCCCCGGGCGGTCGCGCCGGCGAAGCTGGTGACACCGGTGAACACCGCCCCGGTGAAGTCCGCGTCGACCAGCGTGCAGCCGGCGGCGTCGAAGTCGACCAGTCGGGCCCCGGTCAGATCAAGCGTGATCTCCGGCCAGTGCGCCGGGCCGTCCGCGCGCAGGTGCCGGGTGAGCACCCGCTGCGCGGTGCGTCGGACCTCCGTCTCGCGCGGCTCGTCGTCCGGCGCCGGCATGCGCAGGTACGCGCAGAGCACCGCCGCGATCGTCGGCCGCTGCGCCGGATTGTCCTGGCCGAGGCGTTCCAGCGCGTGCAGCCCGCCGAGGCGTACCGCGGCGCTGTCGTTGCCGAGCAGCTCAACAGCACGGGTGTAGAGCTCGGTCAGTCGGCGCTCGGCGGCGTCGTGCTCGGCCGCTCCGGACTGCCGGTCCTGGTGCCGCTGCGCGACCTCGGCCGCCGACTCGGCGTGCGCCTGCACCCGGTCCCGGTGGGCCTGGTCCCGGGCGGCGACGCTCTCCTGGTGCCGCTGTGCGCGTTCGGTGATCCACTGCCGGCGGGCGGCCAGCAGGAGCGCCAGCCCGCCACCGGTGCCGGCGACCACGGTCAGGCCGGTGCGGATCGCGTCGATGCGCAGCGTGGCGCGGGTGTCCGGCTGGGTGGCCCGGTCAGCCTCGGTGAGCAGCAGGCCCAGCACCAGCCAG
Source organism: Micromonospora sp. NPDC000668 (assembly GCF_042897975.1). Lineage (NCBI taxonomy): Bacteria > Bacillati > Actinomycetota > Actinomycetes > Micromonosporales > Micromonosporaceae > Micromonospora > Micromonospora sp. NPDC000668. Next base: position 1,453,935 of record NZ_JBIAYP010000001.1, on the reverse strand, counting down.
CCCAGGGCGGCAGCGAGGAGCAGGCCGACCAGGACCAGCCACCACGGCATCACCCGCAACTGGCGCTCGGTGGGTTCGTCGGCGGCCACGGCCACAGCATGCCATCCGCCGTTCCGAGCCGGGGTACGCGCGGCCGGCCGGGGGTCCGATGTGGAGTCCGCCGATTTGCCGGTTTGCGCCCCCGCCGGAACAACGGGTTACCGGCGCGTAACAAGTCATTGACGTTTCCAAATTGTTGCGCGCATCATCGTCGCACGGTCGATCGGACACCCCCACCCACCTGCCCGGCTCGCCGGGTGCCTCCCTCCGGAGGTGCAGCCATGCTGCTCCGAAAGACCGCCCTCGTCCTGGCCCTCGCCACCGCCGCCCTGCTCGCCACCACCGCCACGGCCACCGCCGCCACCGCTGAACCCGCCGCACCCGCGGCCGCCCCGGTTGCCGCCGCCGCGGCGGCCAACCCCGTCATCGTGGTCGGCGGGCTCACCGGCGTCGCCGTCGCGTACGAGCCGATCGCCGCCCGACTGCGCGCCGACGGCTACCGGACCTTCATCTACCAACTCCCCGGGCTGGGCTTCGGCGACATCCCCACCTCCGCCCGGGCGTTCGCCACCTACGTCGGCCAGGTACGCGCCAGCACCGGCGCGGCCGCCGTGGACGTCGTGGGTCACTCCGAGGGCGGCCTCGTCGCCCGCTACTACCTCAAGCGGCTCGGCGGCACCGCCAACGTCGGCCGGTACGTCAGCCTGGGCTCGCCGCAGTACGGCACCTACGTGGCGAACATCCTGGCGTTCCTGGGCCTCGGCAGCTGCGCCGGCGTCGTGGCCTGCCAGCAGATGACCATCGGCTCGGCCTTCCTCGCCGACCTCAACGCCGGCGACGACACCCCGGGCGCGGTGCGCTACACCACCATTCGCACGCTGCAGGACGAGCTGGTCCGGCCGACCGGGAACGCCGCCGTCAACGACGGCGCGACCAACGTGCTGATCCAGGCGTACTGCCCGGTGCGGGTGGTCGGGCACCTCGGGTTGGTGCTCGACGGCACCTCGTACACCATCGTGCGCGGCGCCCTGGCCGACGGCCCGGTGCGACCCAACTGCCTCGCGCTCTGACCCGGTCCGCGCGGGTGGCCCCGGCCGGGACCACCCGCGCGCCGCACGCCACCGGCTGAGCCGGCGGCGTCGGTCGGGTTTTCAGCTCGCCTTGGCCAGCGCCTCGAACTCGTCATCGGTGAGCCGCACGTCGCCCGCGGCCACGTTCTCCTCCAGGTGCGCCACCGAGGACGTACCGGGGATCGGCAGCATCACCGGCGACCGGCGCAGCAGCCAGGCCAGCGCGAGCTGCGCGGGCGTCGCGCCGTGCGCGGAGGAGATCGCGTCCAGCGGGCCGCCCGGGCGGGCCAGCTCACCGGTGGCGATCGGGAACCACGGGATGAACGCGATGTCGTTGCGCTCGCAGTACTCCAGCACGTCCTCGGCGCTGCGGTTCGCGAGGTTGTACAGGTTCTGCACCGACGCGATGGTGGTGATCGCGCGGGACTCCTCGATCTGCGCGACGCTCACCTCGGACAGTCCGATGTGCTGGATCTTGCCCTCCTGCTGCAACAGCGCCAGCTCGCCCAACTGGTCGGCGAGTGGCACCTGCGGGTCGATCCGGTGCAGCTGGTAGAGCGGGATGGTGTCCAGGCCGAGGTGACGCAGGCTCAGCTCGCACTGCTGGCGCAGGTACTCCGGGCGGCCCACCACGCGCCAGTCGCCCGGCCCGGCCCGGGTGAACCCACCCTTGGTCGCGATGACCAGATCATCGGCGTACGGGTGCAGGGCCTCGCGGATCAGCAGCTCGGAGACGAACGGGCCGTACGAGTCGGCGGTGTCGATGAAGGTCACGCCCAGCTCCACCGCCCGGCGCAGCACCCGGAGCGCCTCGGCCGGGTCCTTCGGGTCTCCCCAGACGCCCGGCCCGGTGATCTGCATGGCCCCGTAGCCGAGCCGGTTGACGGTGACGTCGCCCCCGATCCGGTACGTGCCGGAAGCCTTCGCGGGCTGCTTGCTGATGTCGGTCGCCATACGCGGATCTCCAATCGTTGTCGTCGCGGCGGGATGAAACCTCCACCACCAGGTGATCATCCCCCGGAATCGGACCGTCATACCGGGTGTCGGCCGACTGTGTGCGGCGACACGGCACGGCCGGATCCGCGTCGCCTTACCGCTAGCGCCCACCGTGTCCGGTCTGCTACGCCTGATCCCAATCGGTGTGGCCGGTCGGGGGAGGCACGATGTGGCGACGGTTCAGGTCGGACCCGGTGGATCGGCTGCGGGCGCGGCTGGACCGCTTCGGCACGACCAGGGACGCTCGCGCGGTGCTCGACTCCGGGGCCATGCGCGACGCCGAGGCGGTCAAGGAGCTGGTGACCTCCACGCCCCCCGACGGGTCGCTGTCGGAGTCGGTCGTCGAGGGCCTCTTCCTGCTCGCCTGTCTGCACTGGTACCGCTACCAACTGCTGCCGCCCGGTGAGGACGCCGACGATCTCGGCCGGGCGGTCACGCTCACCGAGATCCTGCTGCGCATCGCCCCGCAGCTGGTACCGCCGTCGCTGCTGGCGCTGCTGCATGCGCACCGACCGCCGTCGGACACCGGCCGGGTCCCCGACCAGCGCGGCCCCGGCGGGCCGACGTCCGCGCCGACCCGTTCCGACCGGGGCGCGGGTCCCGGTCGCAGCGGGCGTACGGCCGGGTCGGCCTCCGGCGAGGCCGGCGCGCTGTTCCTCGAGGCCGTCATGCTGATGGGCGGCGCGGAGACCAACCGCGACTACCGGGTTGCCGACCGGGCGGCGGCGCTGCTGCAACGAGCGGTGGACGGCACACCAGCGGGCGAGCCGGAGCGGCTGCACTACCTGTCCGCCCTCGGCAAGGTGCACCGCGACCAGTTCCGGCACCTCGGCCGGCGGAGTGCCCTGCCGCCCGCGATCGAGGCGCACCGGGAGAGCCTGGAATCCACCCCGGCCGGTGACCCGGAACGTCCGACCCGGCTGTTCAACCTCGGCAACGTGCTCGGCGACCGGTACGAGGTCGACGGCGCGCCGGCGGACCTGGACGAGTCGATCACGCTGCTGCGCGACGCCGCCCGGGCCGCCGGCGTCAGCCCGTCGGTGCGTGCCATGGCGCGGGCCAACCTCGGGCAGCGGCTGCGGGACCGGTGGCGGCTGCGGAGCCGACCGGCCGACCTCGACGAGGCGGTCGACACGTTCGCCGCGGCCCGAGCCGGCGGCGATCCCCGGGTCGCCGCGCTGCACGGCACGGCGCTCGCCGAACGGTTCCTGCGTGACCAGGCGCCGGCCGACCGGGATGCCGGGATCGAGGCGTACCGGGTGGCGCTGACCGGGTTCGGCGGGCTCGAACCGGACCTGGCCGGCACCGCACAGGCCGGCCTGGCGACCCTGCTCGCCGAGCGGCACCAGGCCGACGCCGACCCGGCCGACCTCGACGCGGCGATCGAGGCGTACCGGGCGGCCGCCGGTTCCGGTTCGCCACACGGCGGCTTGGATCCGGCCGAGATCCGGCGTGCGGTGGGCGGCCTGCTGGTGAGCCGGTACGAGCAGCGGCGGCGGACCGAGGACATCACCGAGGCGGTGCGGCTGCTGCGCGACGCGGTCACCGTCGCCAGGGAACCGGGTCAGCGGGCCCGCCGCCTCGCCGACCTCGGCTACGCGCTGGGCCGGGGGTACGCCGACCTGGGCGGGGTGACCGCGCTGCGGGCCGCCCGGGAGGCGCTCACCGAGGCGGAGTCGCTGGTTCCCCGTACCGACCCGCTGCACCATCAGGTGCTCAACAACCTGGGCAACACCCTGCGCGAGCTGTCCGACCTGGCGGGGGAACCGGCGCTGCTGGAGCCGGCCGCCGTGGCGCTGCGGGCCGCGGTCGCCGCCGTCGCGCCGGACGCCGTCCTGCTGCCCCGGTACCGCTCGAACCTGGGCCTGGTGTTGCAGGCCCTGTTCGCCTCCACCCAGGACCTGGCCACCCTGACCGAGGCGATCCAGGTGCTGGCGCAGGTGACCGAGATCGCGCCGCCCGGGCACCCCGACCGGCTGCCGGCGTTGACCAACTACGGCTCCGCGTTGAACCGCCGGGTGGAGCTCGCCCTGGACGGCGCGCTGCCCGCCGGTGGCGAGCCCGCCGACCAGGTCGCGGCCGGCGTCGCCCGAGACTCCGAGGCCGCGGTGACCGCGCTCCGCGAGGCGGCGGAGCTGGCCGAGCGGGAGGCCGAGCCGGCCGAGTACGTCCAGGCGCTCGCCACCCTCGCCCTGGCCCACCTGCTGCGACACCGTCTGCACGACAACCCGACCGCCCTGGACGAGGCGATCCGGCTGCTGCAGCAGCTGAGCGAGCGCCCGCCATCGGTCGACGGGGAGCGGTACCGGGTCCTCACCAACCTCGGTAACGCGCTGGTGTTGCGCTACCAGGCCGGCCGGGACGACGCGGACGCCACCGCCATGCTCGCGGCCTACCGGGGAGCGGTCGAGGAGCTGCCGGCCGAGCATCCCGCCCGCACCATGTGCCTGAGCAACCTGGCCACCGCCCTGGAGGCGGTCGCGTCCTCCGCCGACGACCCGGTGACCGGCCCCGCCGCCGTCGCCGTCGCCGACTCTGCTGTCGCCGCTGCTGCCGCCGGTGATTCGGCCGCACTGGCCGAGGCGACCGCCGCGCTCCACGCCGCCGCAGCGGTGGAGTCCGCGCCGTCGCTGCTCCGGGCGAGTGCCGCCAGCCGGTACGCGGAACACGCCGCGGCGGCCGGCGACCTGCCGGCCGCGCTCGACGGGTACGCCACCGCGATCCAGCTGATCGACCTGGTGGCCTGGCACGGCATGGACTCCGACGACCAAACCCGCCTGCTCGGGCTGTTCCCCGGGCTGGCCAGCGACGCGGCGGCGGTCGCCATCGACCTCGACCGCCCGGAACGCGCCGTCGAGCTGCTGGAGTACGGCCGCGGCGTCCTGCTGACCCGGGCACACGACGCGAGCGCCGACCTGGCCGCGCTGCGCACGCGGGCCCCACGGCTGGCGGCCCGCCTCGTTGACCTTCAGGCCGCCCTCGACGGCTTCACCGCGCTGCCGCCCGCCGCCATCGACGGTCCGAGCAGCCGTGTGTCGGCCGGCCCGGTGTCGTCGGTCGACGCGGTGCCCCCGGGTGGGGTGCTGTCGCCGGCTGGGTGGGGGAGTGGCGTGGCGTCCGCCGAGGGTTCGGCGTCGACGGCCGGGGCTGGGCCGACCCCGGAGCAGCGGTACGACCTCGCCATGCGCCGCCGCGACCTGCTCGCCGTGATCCGCGACCAACCCGCCTTCGCCGACTTCCTCCGCCCGCCGCCGTTCGCCGCCCTGGCCCGGGCCGCTGTCGGTGGCCCGGTGGTGCTGGTCAACGTCGCCAGCCGGCGCTGCGACGCACTGGTGGTCGCCGACGGCCAGGTCACCGTGGTGCCGCTGCCCGGGCTGACCCTGGCCGACCTGCTCGCCCGGACGGCCGGTTTCCTGACCGCGATCGCGGTGCTCACCGGGGCGGCGACGCCGGACGGCCCGGAGCCGGCGGTGCAGCGCCGCCGGGCGGCGGCACGGACCGAGGTCGGCCAGACGCTGGACTGGCTGTGGCGGGTCGCCGCCGCACCGGTGCTCGACGCGGCCACCCCCGCCCCGGCACCGTCCGGCTCGGCGGCCGCCGACCCGGACGGACCCGTACCGGAGGCCGGGGCGGACTGGCCACGACTGTGGTGGTGCCCGACCGGGCTGCTCACCCTGCTGCCGTTGCACGCGGCCGGCCCCCTCGACGGTGGTAACGGGGTGCTGGACCGGGTGGTCTCGTCGTACACCGCGTCGCTGCGGGCGCTGGCGCACGCCCGGCGCGGCGTCCCGGCCCGGCCCGAGCCGGTCGACTCGGCGCTGGTCGTCGGCATGCCGCAGACCCCCGGCCTGTCCGACCTGCCCGGCGTCGACCAGGAGGTGGAGATCGTCCGCCGGCACCTGCCGCGGGTCCGCTCACTGCTTGGCCCGGCGGCCACCCCGGCGGCGGTGCTCGCCGCGCTGCCCGGCCAGCCGATCGCCCACCTGTCCTGTCACGGCACCCAGGATCTGGGCGCCCCGGCCTGGGGTCGCCTCGCGCTGGCCGGCGGCCCGCTGCACGTGCGGGACCTGTGGCGGCCCGCCGGCAGCCCGGCCGCGCTGGCCGTCCTGTCCGCGTGCGAGACGGTGCGCGGCGGAGCGGCCCTGCCCGACGAGGCGCTCACCCTCGGCACCGCGTTCCAGCTCGCCGGGTTCCGGCACGTCATCGGCGCGCTCTGGTCCATCTCGGACGCGCTGACCGTGCGACTCTGCGCCGACCTGTACGCCGGCCTGGCGGTGCCCGGCGGAATCGCCCCGGACCGGGCGGCGGTGGCTCTGCACGAGGCCGTCCGCCGGCTCCGCGCCGCCCTACCCGACCGGCCCGACACCTGGGCGAGCTACGCCCACCTGGGCCCCTGACCAGCTCAGACGTCAGGAAGAGCCCTCCAGGAGCCGTCCTTACCTCTGGCCCGCAGAGACGGCGGCGGGCGGTGCCTGGCTGGCGGGCGCGTACCAGGTCACCCCCACCGCGGCGACCAGCAGCGCGGTGCAGAGCAGCACCAGCCGCACCCCGGTCCGCAGCGACCGGACCGCCGCCATCGCCTCCAGATGGTCGCCGAGCGGGGCCGGTGGGAGCGTCGCCACCGGGGTCACCGCCAGCCGTCCGTGCGCCGCGCGCAGCAGCGCTAGCGCCCCGCCCACGCCCGCCACCAGCGCGGCGAGCAGCAGGATGCCCACCAGCGCGCCCCACCCCGACGCGAGCGTGGTGACGTCGGTGCGGCCCCGGATCAAACTGAACCCGAACAGTGCCACCAGCAGCCCGCCGAGCCCGTTGCGCCAGGCCACCGCCGCAGCGCGGACCCGCTCCAGTTCGCCGCGCAGCAGCCCGGCCAACTGCTGCGCCCGGTGCAGGTCGGCGACGGTCGCGGGCGGCCCCGGGCGGAGCCGGATCACGCCTCGACCTCCAGCCGCAACGTCCAGTACGCGCCGCAGCCGCGCAGCCCGGCGGGGCGCGCGGGGTGGTCGGTCTCGCACTCGCAGAGCACCGTCCGGTAGCCGGGGTCCTGGGCCGCTGCCGGCGTGTCCCGCCGGTACAGCTCGTCGACCACCGTGCTGCTGGTCGTGTGGTCGCACCGCGGGCACCGCCCGCTGAGCAGCACCGCGAACTCGAACTCCCGCACCGTGAAACTCGCCGCGGTCTGCGCCGCGTACGCCTCGTCGGTGACCTCGGCGTACGGCAGCACGCCCGCCGCCGGTTCGTCGTCGCGCATCCCGACCTCCCCCTGCCCGCGCCCGGACCGTCCACCGTAGCCGGTACCGGCAGCCGGTTCGGCCGACGTGTCGGAGTGCCGCCAGCGACTGGTCGTTCGGGGCGTGCGGCGAGCCCGAGCACCCGTGTCGGCGGTCAGCGGGAGGTCCGACCGGGGCCAGTTGAGCGGAGCGACCGGTGCGACCGCCACCGGCGTGCGACGCTGGGCGCGTGCCGGCGACGCCGGCCCGGGCCGGTGCGTTCCCGGCCCGACGGCGGAGGGAGCACCCATGGCGGGAGTGCCGCAGGTCGACTTCGCGCTCGACACGTACGAGTGCATCGTGCTCTATCCCGGCGCGGCCGGACGGGCCCTGCCCTCCGAGACCGTGCAGCGGTTGCAGGCCGAGCACGCCGAGCACATGCAGGCGTTGCAGCGACGCGGGATCATCCTGGTCGCCGGCTCGATCGACGGGACCACCAGCAACCCGGAGCCGCCGATCGGCTTCGGGCTGGCCCGCACCGGCAGTGTCGACGACGTCCGCAGCGTGCTGGAGGCCGACCCGGCGGTGCAGGCCGGGCTCTACCGCATCGACGTGCTGACCTTTCTCTGCCCGGCCGGCTCGTTGGAGTTCCCGCTGGTCAAGACCCAGAGCTGACCGGTCGATCCATCGGCGGCTGTCGTGATGGTGACGGTGGTCGGCCGCCCGCCGGTGCTACGGTCGCGCCCACCGAGGACCGCCGTCGGGGTGCACCCGGCACCACCGGCCGGCCCCGGTCGAGGAGTCGCCATGAGCTCCGTCGCCAACCCCGATGTCGCCTCGGCCACCGCCCGGCTGCGCGCCCTGCTCGGTGACCGGCTCCACGAGCCGGGAGATCCCGGATTCGCCGCCGCCACCCGCCTCTGGAACGCCGCCGTGGACCGCGCGCCCGCGCTGGTCGCCCGGTGCCTGGACGCCGAGGAGGTGGCCGGTGCGGTCGGCATCGCCGCCCGGTGCCACCTGCCGGTGTCGGTCCGCTCCGGCGGGCACGACTGGGCCGGTCGGGCGCTGCGTGACGGCGGGCTGGTGCTCGACCTGACCGGTTTGCGCGCGGTCCAGGTCGACCCGGACGCGGCCACGGTGACCGTGGCCGGCGGCGCCACCGCCGCCGACCTGCTGACCGCCACCCGCCCGTACGACCTGGTGGTGCCCACCGGAGTGGTTCGCGACGTGGGCATGGCCGGGCTCACCCTGGCCGGCGGGTACGGCCCGCTCTGCGGCCGGTTCGGCCTGGCCCTGGACAACCTGATCGGCGCGGAGGTGGTTCTCGCCGACGGCCGTCGGGTCGCCGCCGACCCCCGGCACGACGCCGAGCTGTTCTGGGCGCTGCGTGGCGGCGGCGGCAACTTCGGCGTGGTCACCGCGCTGCGCTACCAGGCACATCGGCTGCCCGCCGTCCTCGCCGGCATGATCATGTTCGCGCTGGCCGAGGCGCCGGCCGTGCTGCGCGGGTACTCCGCGCTGCTCGCCGAGGCCCCGGACGAGCTCACCGTGATGGCGGGCTTCCTGCCCGGCCCGGCCGGCGAGCCGGTGATCTTCGTCTGCCCGTTCTACAGCGGCCCGGACCTGGACCTCGGGCGGCCCTGGGTGGACCGGCTGCGGGCGCTGGGCGTCCCACTGCTCGACCAGGTCGGCCCACTGCCGTACGCGGACGCGCTGCGGATGTTCGACGGCGGGATGGTCGACGGCAACCACTACCTGCTGCGGACCCGCTGGCTGCCCACGCTCGCCGACGGTGCCGTGGACGCGCTGGTCGACGCCGCCCGGAAGGTCAGCTCGCCCTTCTCCGCGGTGGCCCTGCACCACTTCCACGGCGTGGCCAGCCGGGTCCGGCTCGCCGACACGGCGTTCGGCCTGCGCGCCGATCACCTGCTGACCGAGATCATCGCGGTGTGGCCGCCGGGCGGGGCGGCTGGGCCGCACCGGGACTGGGCCGAGCGCACCTCGACGGCCCTCGCCCCGCACGCCCTGCCCGGGGGCTACCCGAACCTGCTCGCCCCAGAGGAGACCGACCGGGTCCGGCTGGCCTACGGCGCGAACTGGACGCGACTGCGCCGGGCCAAGCGGCGCTACGACCCGCGTGACCTGCTCACCGCGGTGCCCACCCTGCCGCCCGCGGTGCACTCCGGGTGAGCCGCCGGCGGGAGCACCCCGAGGGTGTGTGCCAGCGGAGGCGTACGATTCCCGGCGCGCGGTCGCCGATGCCCGTCGCCACAACGTTCCCGGTGCGGTTCTGCCCGCCGGCCCGACGCGCACCGCGCGTTGTTGGACACACGTTCCGCTGCCTGCAAGGGGTCGGCCCCGGGTCCGACCTGAAGGAGAGACTAACCTGATGGGCGTGACACGCCGCGCGAAGATCGTCTGCACTCTTGGTCCCGCCACCTCGTCCCCGGAGCGCATCCGGGGCCTCGTCGAGGCCGGCATGAACGTGGCGAGGCTCAACTTCAGCCACGGCAGCCACGCCGACCACGAGGCGGTCTACCGACTGGTCCGGGAGGCGTCCGAGGCGGCCGGTAAGCCGGTGGCCGTCCTCGCCGATCTTCAGGGTCCCAAGATCCGGCTCGGCCGGTTCGCCGACGGCCCGCACGAGTGGCGCACCGGCGACTCGGTCGTGATCACCGGCGACGAGATCATCGGCACCAAGGATCGGGTCTCCTGCACGTACAGCAAGCTGCCGCAGGAGGTGAAGCCCGGTGACCGGCTGCTGATCGACGACGGCCGGGTCGCCGTCGAGGTCACCGACGTCACCGGCAACGACATCCGCTGCCTGGTCACCGAGGGTGGCCCGGTCTCCAACAACAAGGGCGTCTCGCTGCCCAACGTGGCGGTCAGCGTGCCCGCCATGTCGGAGAAGGACGCCGAGGACCTGCGCTTCGCCCTGGCGCTCGGCGTCGACCTGGTCGCCCTCTCCTTCGTGCGCTCGGCCGAGGACATCAAGCTCGTGCACGGCATCATGGCCGAGGAGGGCGTGTTCCGGCCGGTGCTGGCCAAGGTCGAGAAGCCGGAGGCGGTGGAGCACCTCGAGGCCATCGTGCTCGCCTTCGACGGCGTCATGGTCGCCCGCGGTGACCTCGGTGTCGAGATGCCGCTGGACGAGGTTCCGCTGGTGCAGAAGCGGGCCGTGCAGCTCTGCCGGGAGAACGCCAAGCCGGTCATCGTGGCCACCCAGATGCTCGACTCCATGATCGAGAATTCCCGCCCCACCCGGGCAGAGGCCTCCGACGTGGCCAACGCGGTGCTCGACGGCGCGGACGCGGTGATGCTCTCCGGCGAGACCAGCGTGGGCAAGTACCCCGTGCTGACCGTCAGCACCATGGCCAAGATCGTGATGACCACCGAGTCCGGCTCGATCGGGGTGCCCCGGTTGCAGCACGACCCGCGTACCCACGGTGGCGCGCTCACCGTGGCCGCCTCGTCGATCGCCCGGGCCATCAACGCCAAGGCACTGGTCGCCTTCTCGCAGACCGGTGACACCGTCCGGCGGCTGTCCCGGCTGCACTGCGACCTGCCGCTGCTGGCCTTCACCCCGGTCCCCGAGGTGCGCGACCAGCTCGCCCTGACCTGGGGCGTGGAGACCTTCCTGATGCCGTTCGTGCAGCACACTGATGACATGTTCCGTCAGGTCGACCAGGCGCTGCTCGGTCTCAACCGGGCCAACCCGGGTGACTACGTGGTGATCGTGGCGGGCAGCCCGCCCGGCACTCCCGGCTCGACCAACACGCTGCGCGTACACCAGCTCGGCTCACTGGTCGACGCGGCGTCGGCGCGGGCGCTGCAGTGAGCGACAACCCGGTCGCGGTCGGCCAGGCGGCGGTGGACCAGCTGCTGGAAGTGCTGGACCTCGACCCGATCGGGGAGATGACCTTCCGGGGGATGAGCCCCCCGGTCGGCCCGCAGCGGGTGTACGGCGGCCAGGTCGCGGGCCAGGCCCTGGTCGCCGCCGGCCGTACGGTCGACCCGGAGCGGTTCGTGCACTCGTTGCACGGCTACTTCGTCCGCCCCGGCGACCCGGTCGAGCCGATCGAGTACCAGGTGGAGAACATCCGCGACGGTCGGTCGTTCTCGGTCCGCCGCGCGGTCGCGCTCCAGCACGACAAGCCGATCTTCTTCATGTCGGCGTCCTTCCAGCGGGCCGAGGAGGGTCTGGATCACCAGGCCACGTCTCCGCTGGACGTGCCCGCGCCGCAGGACGTGCCGACGATGTCCGACCGGCTCGCCCGCTACCCGGAGCGGCTGGGCATCTGGGGTCAGATCCCGCGTCCGATCGACGTGCGCTACGTCGGTGAGCCCGGCTGGGTCCGCCCGGGCGACCGGCCCGCCGACCCGCACCAGAGGGTGTGGATGCGCATCGACGGCAAGCTGCCGGACGACCCGCTGCTGCACGCCTGCGCGCTCACCTACGCCTCCGACCTCACCCTGCTGGACTCGGTGCTCTCCATGCACGGCGAGGTGTGGGGGCCGGGCGGTGTCGTCGGCGCGAGCCTCGACCACGCGCTCTGGTTCCACCGGCCGTTCCGCGCCGACGAGTGGTTCCTCTACGACTGCTGGAGCCCGTCGGCGTCCGGAGCGCGCGGGCTGGCCACCGGCCGGATGTTCACCACCGACGGCGCGCAGATCGCCAGCGCCGTCCAGGAGGGTCTGCTGCGCCGCGTCGGCGCGTGAGGCTGTCGGTCATCCCCGCCAGGCATGCACCTGCACCTGGGTGCGTCTTGGCGGGGACGACTGTCTGGGCGAGCCATCACGGCTGATGGATGGCCTCGCCGGCGATCTCGATCTGCACGGTCTTTCCCACCAGAACTCCGCCACTTTCGAGCAGGACGTTCCAGAGCAGACCGTAGTCCTCGCGGTTGATTTCCGCTGTCGCGCTGAATCCGAAAATGTTCTGTCCGTACGGATCGCGACGGGCGCCACCGAAATTCACCTGAAGGTCGACCGCGCGGGTGATCCCCTTCACCGTCAACTCACCGGTGAGGACGAATCGGTCCGGAGCGGGTTCGGACTGTGGCGGGACATTGTGACTTCTGCCTCTTCCGCCGAGTCGGTGGTTTCGCAGCCGGGCCCACTGGAAGATCGGGTCTTCGTTACCCTTCCAGTTGATGCCCGTGCTTCGATATTCGAGGGTGGGAAAGCGTTCCACGTCAAGGAAATCGGCACTCATCAGGTGCGTGTCCCGGTCAGTGCTCCCGGTGGTGATGCTCGCCGTCTCGATGGTTGCGGTCACCGAGGAGAGCAGGGGATCCTCCGCCACGTAGATCTGCGCCGTCGCCTTGGCGAACTCGCCGCGCACCGGGCTCACCATCATGTGCCGGGACAGGAAACCGATCCGCTTGTGCGCCTGATCGAGCTGATAGGTGCCGGCCACCGGGATGGTCATGCCGTCCCAGGTGCGTGTCGCGATATCGGTCATCGTCTTGCCTTCCCCCCGAGCTGTACCCGGGTGTTTATCAATATGCTGCCGGGGCCCGCGCAAACGGTCAGACAGTCGTACTTCACGCCCAGCATAAGGACGCTCCGGAGCAGCTGTCGGGGCCCCACCTAACGGTGGTTCATGACGCACTTCACCATTCTCGAAGGCCTCCGGCGACGGGTCCGAGCAGACCGGGTTTTCGTCGATGCGTGGCCGATCGGCCCAGGGTCGCCCACCCGGTTGGCGGAGCAGCGGGCTAACCTTGCCGGCATGCGCCTCTCCGCCCGGGTTGACTACGCCCTCCGCGCGGCCGCCGAGCTCGCCGCGACGGCCAGTGGCCCCGGGCGGGGCCGGCCGGTCACGGCTGACCAGCTTGCCCGGGCCCAGGAGATCCCGCCGAAGTTCCTGGAGAGCATCCTGCTCCAGCTTCGCCGGGGCGGCATCGTGCACGCCCAGCGCGGCCCGGAGGGCGGCTACTGGCTGGCCCGCCCGGCTGAGGAGATCTCGCTGGCCGACGTGATCCGGGTGATCGACGGGCCGCTCGCGCACGTCCGCGGGCAGCGCCCGGAGCAGCTCGGCTACCACGGCCCGGCCCGCGCGCTTCAGGAGGTCTGGATCGCGTTGCGGGCCAGCGAGCGGGAGATCCTGGAGTTGGTCAGCGTCGCCGACGTGGCCGCGGGCACGCTGCCCGAACGGGTCACCGAGCTGGTCGCCGACCCGCGCGCCTGGATCTGACCGCCGGCCCGCCGTCCGGCCACGTCACCCGCCCACCCCGTCCGTCCTGGCCGGTCCTCCGTGCTCCGACGCTGACCGCCGGCATCCCATCCACCGATCAGGGTCTTGACCCCGGCCACCCCGTGCCGCATTGTCGACCAAGTCGATAGGAGATGCCGAAAAGACAGGGGGCGCTCGTGCGTAAGCTGCTGGTCCTCGCTCTGGTCGGGCTTGCCGCGCAGTTGGTCGACGGCTCGCTCGGCATGGCGTACGGGCTGACGTCGTCCACCCTGCTGCTGGTCGTCGGGGTCGCCCCGGCCGCCGCCTCCGCGTCGGTGCACCTGGCCGAGATCGGCGCCACGCTCGCCGCCGGGGTGGCGCACTGGCGGTTCGGCAACGTCGACTGGCGGGTGGTGACCCGCATCGCGCTGCCCGGCGCGATCGGCGCGTTCGCCGGCGCCACCCTGCTCAGTTCGATCTCCACCGAGTCGGCCGCGCCGTGGATGGCCGGCATCCTCTTCACGCTCGGCGCGTACCTGCTGGTCCGCTTCGCCCGACCGCTGCGTACCGACCGGGTCGGCGGGCGGCTGCGCGGGCGCTTCCTCGGCCCCCTCGGCCTGGTCGCCGGCTTCGTCGACGCCACCGGCGGTGGGGGCTGGGGCCCGGTGGCCACCCCGGCGCTGCTGGTCTCCGGCCGCCTGGAGCCGCGCAAGGTGATCGGCTCGGTGGACACCGCCGAGTTCGTGGTGGCCGGCGCGGCCAGCATCGGCTTCCTCATCGGGCTGGGCACCGAGGGATTCCTGCTGCCCACCGTGGCCGCGCTGCTCATCGGCGGGCTCATCGCCGCCCCGCTGGCCGCCTGGCTGGTGCGCATCGTGCCGGCCCAACTGCTCGGCGCGGCGGTCGGTGGCGTGATCGTGCTGACCAACGCCCGTACCCTGATCCGCGCGGGCGACCTGGGCGGCGCGCTGCCGCCCCTGGTCTACGCCCTGCTCACCGCCGCTTGGCTGGCCGCGCTGGTGTTCGCCGTGCGCGCCCTGCGCCAAACCCGCCGCACCCGCGCCCGCGCCACCGACGTCGCTCCCACCCCAGCACCCGCCAGCGCAGTCCCGGCCGACCTGGCCGCAACGGGTACGCCCACCACGCGCTGAACCTCGCGACAACATCGCCCGGGCGCTCCACGGCGAGGGCGGGTATGGCCGCGTCGATCATGGAGTCGTGGTGGGCAGAATATCGTCACTTGCCCGCTTTGCGACGCACCACAACTCCATGATCGACGCGCGGGAGGCGGGAGGCGGGGGCGGGGGCGGGAGCGCGGGGGGCGGGGGGGCGGGAGGGTGGTCAGTGGGGGAGTAGGTCGTTGGTGGTGGAGGTCAGCAGCGTCCAGGCCTCGTCGATGTGCCGCTCGGTGGTCTGTGGCGAGCCGACCGCCAGCCGCAGCGTGTACCGGCCGGCCACCCGGGTGTGCGTCAGGTGCACCCGCCCGGTGCGGTTCATCCGGGCCAGCAGCTCGGCGTTGACGTCGTCGTCGGCGCGCAACCGGAAGCAGACCAGCGAGAACGGGTGCGCCGCCGCCAGCTCGAACCGGTCGTCGGCCCGGAGCCGGTCGGCGAACCGGGCGGCCAGTGCCACCCCGGAGCGGATGTGTGCCCGCAGCCCCTCGGCGCCGTACCAGCGCAGCACGAACCACAGCTTCAGGGATCGGAACCGGCGGCCCAGCGGGACCTGCCAGTCCCGGTAGTCGATCACCGCGCCGGACTCGCTGGCCGCGTTGCGCAGGAACTCCGGCAGCACGGTCAGCGCCTCGACCAGCTCAGCGCGGTCGGCCACCCAGAACGCGTCGCAGTCGAAGCCGGTGAGCAGCCACTTGTGCGGGTCGAAGCAGTACGAGTCGGCGTACTCCAGACCGGCGTGCGACCAGCGCAGCTCGGGGCAGACGGCGGCGGCGCCCGCGTATGCGGCATCCACGTGCAGCCAGATCCCGTACTCGGCGCAGATCGCGCCGATCTCGGGCAGCGGGTCGACGGCGGTGGTGGAGGTGGTGCCGATGGTGGCCACCACGATGGCGGGCACGTCCCCGGTGGCCAGGTCGGCTTCGATCGCGGCGCGCAGTGCGGCCGGCTGGAGCGCCTGGGTGTCCGGGTCCACCTCGATCGTGCGGACCCCGTCGGCGCCCAGCCCGGCGATCCGTACGGCCTTCTCGATGGAGGAGTGCCCGTGGGTGGAGGTGTACGCGCGGTAGCGCCGGTCGATGCCGGTGTCGCGCCAGCGGCCCCCGCTGGCCCGGTGCAGTGCGGCCAGGGTGGCCACCAGGGTCGCCGAGGAGGCCGAGTCCTGGATCACCCCGCCACCGGTACCGGTCGAGCGGAACCGTGGCGGCAGGTCCAGCAGTTGGGCCAGCCAGTCCATCATCACGGTCTCCAGCTCGGTGCAGGCCGGGCTGGCGGCCCAGAGCATGCCCTGCACACCGAGCCCGGAGCTGACCAGGTCGCCGAGCACGCTCGGGCCGGAGGTGTTGGCCGGGAAGTAGCCGAAGAAGCCCGGGTGCTGCCAGTGGGTCAGCCCCGGTACGACGATCGCGTCCAGGTCGGCGAGGACCGCCTCGACCGGCTCGCCGGCGGTGGGCGGCGCGACCGGCAGGGCGGCCGCCACGGTGCCCGGCGGGTCGGCCGGGGTGACCGGGCGCTGCTCCAGCGTGGCCCAGTAGTCGGCGATCCAGTCGACCACGGCGTGGCCGGCCCGGCGGAACTCGTCAGGATCCATGTGTGGGGCGCTCACCCGGACGAGTTGATCAGGCATCGTCCGCCGGGGCAAGACGTCACCGGGCCATCAATACAGCAACGGGCATCGATATTGCGCCGTGGAAAGCGCTTGCCTTACGATGCGCGGTGAGTCGGATCCGTGAGTTCCAGGGCGTTCATCCCCGATCAGGTCGCCGCCCGCCGCCGTCGCGGCGGACCAGTTCACCGCGCTTTCCCGGGCAGGGCAGGTGGACCCACAGCGGTCACCCCACCGGATCCCCGGAGGCAGTTCATGCACCCGTCCAGACATCGTCTGATCCTGCTCGCCGGCACGACGGTGACAGTCGTCGTGGCCGCCACCCTCGGTACGGTCGTCGCCTCGGCCGCCGCCGTCGGCTGCCGGGTCGACTACCAGGTCACCAACCAGTGGCAGGGCGGCTTCGGCGCCAACGTCACCGTCACCAACCTCGGCGACCCGGTCACCGGCTGGTCCCTCACCTGGTCGTACACCGCCGGCCAGCAGGTCACCCAGGCGTGGAACGCCGCCGTCACCCAGTCCGGCGCCCAGGTCACCGCGCGCAACGTCGACTACAACGCCACCATCGGCACCGTCGCGTTCGGTTTCAACGGCTCGTGGACCAGCGGCAACCCCGGCCCGGCCAGCTTCGCGCTCAACGGCGCCACCTGCACCGGCGCGCCGCCCACCGACGGTCCGACCACCCCGCCGCCCACTACCCCGCCGCCGACCACCCCGCCGCCGACCACGCCGCCCCCGACCACTCCGCCGCCCACCGGGGGCGGGCTGCAGATGGAGGACCTGGACCGAGGGCTGATCAGCGTCCGCTCCGGCAGCGGCAACCTGGTCTCCTGGCGGCTGCTCGGCACCGAGACCTCCGGCGTCGCGTTCAACCTCTACCGGGGCTCCACCAGGGTCAACGCCAGCCCGATCACCGGCGCCACCACGTACCTCGACAGCGGCGCGGCGGTCGGCTCGGCGTACACCGTCCGCGCCGTGGTGGGCGGTGCCGAGCAGGCCGCGTCGGCGCCCTCCCTCCAGTTCGGCGCCGGCTACCTGGACGTGCCGTTGCAGGTTCCGCCGGGCGGCAGCACCCCCAGCGGGGAGAGCTACACCTACAGCGCCAGCGACGCCTCCGTGGGCGACCTCGACGGCGACGGCAGCTACGAGATCGTGCTCAAGTGGGAGCCGTCGAACGCCAAGGACAACTCCCAGTCCGGCTACACGGGCGTCGTCTACGTGGACGCGTACACCCTTGCCGGGGCTCGGTTGTGGCGCGTCGACCTGGGCCGCAACATCCGCGCCGGCGCCCACTACACCCAGTTCCAGGTGTACGACTACGACGGCGACGGGCGCGCCGAGGTGGCCATGAAGACCGCCGACGGCACCCGCTCCGGCACCGGCCAGGTGATCGGGTCCGCCTCGGCGGACCACCGCAACTCCAGCGGCTACGTGCTGGCCGGCCCGGAGTACCTGACCATGTTCGACGGGCAGACCGGCGCCGTGCTGTCCACCGTCACCTACGACCCGCCGCGCGGCACCGTGTCGTCCTGGGGTGACTCGTACGGCAACCGGGTGGACCGGTTCCTGGCCGGCACCGCGTACCTGGACGGGCAGCGCCCCTCCCTGATCATGGCCCGGGGCTACTACACCCGGGCGGTGGTCGCGGCCTGGGACTTCCGCGACGGCACGCTGCGCAAGCGCTGGACGTTCGACTCGAACGCCTCCGGCAACGGCGCCGCGGCCGGTCAGGGCAACCATCAACTCTCCGTCGCCGACGTCGACGGCGACGGTCGCCAGGAGATCGTCTACGGCGCCGCCACCATCGACGACAACGGTCGGCTGCTCTACTCGACGGGCAACGGGCACGGCGACGCGCTGCACGTCGGCGACCTCGACCCGAGCCGCTCCGGCCTGGAGGTGTTCAAGGTCGACGAGGATGCCAGCAAGCCCGGTTCCTGGTTCGCCGATGCGCGTACCGGTCAGATCCTCTGGTCCACGCCGGCCTCGGGCGACAACGGTCGGGGAGTCTCGGCGGACGTCTGGGCGGGCAGCCCCGGCGCGGAGTCGTGGTCGTCCGCGGTCACCGGGCTGGCCAACACCAGGGGGCAGAACGTCGGCCGTAAGCCGTCGTCGGCCAACTTCCTCGCCTGGTGGGATGGTGACCCGGTGCGTGAGCTGCTCGACGGCACGAAGATCGACAAGTACGGCACCGGCGGTGAGACCCGGCTGCTCACCGGCAGCGACGTGGCGTCCAACAACGGCACCAAGTCCACGCCGGCGCTCTCCGGAGACATCCTGGGCGACTGGCGCGAGGAGGTGATCTGGCGGACCACCGACAGCCGGGCGTTGCGCATCTACAGCACGCCCACCCCGACCAGCACTCGGATCCACACCCTGATGCACGACCCGCAGTATCGGGTGGCGATCGCCTGGCAGAACACCGCCTACAACCAGCCGCCGCACCCGGGGTTCTTTATCGGCGACGGAATGGCCAACCCGCCCACCCCGAACATCTACCTACGCTGATCTGATCCTGGCGGCCCCGAGCGGGGTCGCCCAGGGTGGCAGGCACCGGGCCGCAGCCGCGGAATCCGCTCAGCTCCGGCCCGGTGCGCCACACCGCGGCATTCCCGACCCGTCCCGACCGGAAATGCCGTACCACCACCGGCACCAACGTTAGGCACCGTCCGGGTCGGGGCGGTGACGCTGACATGAAGATCGTGTTTCACGCCTCCCGGCGTAGACCGCCCGCCACCTGCTCGGCGATCAGCTCGTACGAGCGCACCCGGTCCTGCACGTCGTAGACGAGCGTGGTCAGCATCAGCTCGTCCGCACCGGTGCGTTCCTGCAACTCGGTCAGCTGTCGCCGGACGGTCTCCGGCGAGCCCATCGCCTGACCGTCGCGGCGCTGCAGCACGAACTCCCGCTCGATCTCGGTGTACGGGTAGGCCGCCGCCTCCTCGGGCGTGGAGAGGGGTTCCGGCCGGCCGGAGCGCAGCTTCAGGAACGACAGGGCGCTCGGCCCGGCCAGCCACTCTGCCCGCTCGTCGGTCTCCGCGCAGACGGCGTTGACCGCCACCATCGCGTACGGCTTGTCCAGCCACTGGGAGGGCCGGAAGTTCTGCCGATAGAGCGCGAGCGCCGGCAGCGTGTTCGCCGAGCTGAAGTGGTGCGCGAAGGAGAACGGCAGGCCGAGCAGGCCGGCCAGTTGGGCGCTGAAGCCGCTGGAGCCGAGCAGCCAGACCGCCGGCTGCTCACCGTGCCCGGGGGTGGCGATGATCTGCCCGGGCCGCTCTCCGCTGAAGTAGTTCATCAGGTCGTTCAGCTCGCGCGGGAAGCCCTCGGCCGAGAGCCCTTCCATGGTGCGGCGCAGGGCCAGCGCGGTCACCTGGTCGGTGCCCGGCGCCCGGCCGATCCCGAGGTCGATCCGGCCGGGGTGCAGCGCCTCCAGGGTGCCGAACTGCTCGGCCACCACCAGCGGCGCGTGGTTGGGCAGCATCACCCCGCCCGACCCGAGCCGGATCGTGGAGGTGTTCGCGGCCAGGTGGGCGAGCAGCACCGCGGGGGCGGAGCTGGCGATCGCCGGCATGTTGTGGTGCTCGGCCACCCAGAACCGGTGGTAGCCCAGCTCCTCGGTGCGGCGGGCCAGCTCGGTGGTGGCCCGCAGTGCCGCGCCAGCGGTGGTGCCCTTGGCGACCGGGGCAAGATCAAGAACAGACAACGGTACGGTGATCACAGGGTCAACCAACCCGTCGGCGACCGATTTTGTTCCGCTTGGCCGGCATCCGTCGGGTTATTCACCGCCCCTGCCGCTGCTCAGCCCATCCCGCGGGCCTGCTCGAAGATCAGGCTGGTCTGGGTGTGCTGCACCACCGGATCGACGGCGAGGTGGTCCAGCACGAAGTCGCGCAGCGCGTCCCCGGACGCGGCCCGCACATGCAGCACGTAGTCCTCCGCGCCGGCGACGTGGAACACCGACACCACCCCGGGCAGCCGCACCGACCGGGCCCGGAACGCGTCGACCGCCGCCCGCTCGTGCGCGGTCAGCCGTACCGACACCAGCGCCTGCAACGGCAGACCGAGCGCGGCCGGATCCACCTCGGCGTGGAAGCCGCGGATCGCGCCGCGGTCGCGCAGTGCCCGGGTGCGGGTCAGGCAGGTCGACGGCGCCACCCCCACCCGCTCGGCGAGGGCGTTGTTCGGTAGCCGGCCATCCGCGGCCAACTCGGTGAGGATCGCGCGGTCCACCTCGTCCAGGCTTGGGTGGGACCGCACATCGTTCGGCTCAGGGGGCATCCCGCCATCCTCGCCCGAATCTGTCAGCAAAACCAGACCACCGGACAGAATTATGTTCCAGGCTATTGCTCATTAGTTGGCGGATGTTCGACGCTACCGCCATGACGACGGTGGACACCCGGGCCGTGCACGCCGGCCGCGACGACCTACGGACGCTCGGCGTGCACGTACCGCCGATCGACCTGTCCACCACCAACCCGCTGCCCTCGGTCGAGGACGGCGGGAACGCCTACGAGCAGCTCGCCACCGGCGGCCTTCGCCCAGCCGAGGGCGGCTCCGTCTACCAGCGGCTGTGGAACCCCACCGTGGCCCGCTTCGAGACCGCCCTCGCCGAGCTGGAGGGCACCGCGCAGGCCGTCGCCTTCGCCAGCGGCATGGCCGCCCTCACCGCCGCCCTGCTCGCCGCCGGCCGGGACGGCCGTCGGCACGTCGTCGCCGTCCGACCGCTGTACGGCGGCACCGACCACGTGCTGGCCACCGGGCTGCTCGGCACCACCGTCAGTTGGGCCCGCCCCGACGAGGTCGCCGCCGCCGTCCGTCCGGACACCGCGCTGGTCATCGTCGAGACGCCCGCCAACCCCACCCTCGACCTGGTGGACATCGCCGCCGTCGCCACCGCCGCCGGGGACGTCCCGCTGCTGGTCGACAACACGGTCGCCACCCCCGTGCTGCAACAGCCGGCCCGGCACGGTGCCGCCCTCGTGCTGCACAGCGCCACCAAGAGCATCGGCGGGCACGGCGACGTGCTCGCCGGCGTCGTCGCCTGCGACGCGGAGTGGGGCGCCCGGCTGCGCCAGGTCCGCGCGGTCACCGGCGCGATCCTGCACCCGCTCGGCGGCTACCTGTTGCACCGCGGGCTGCAGACCCTGCCGCTGCGCGTCCGCGCCCAGCAGGCCAACGCCGAGAAGCTCGCCGGCTGGCTCACCGACCACCCGGCCGTACATCGCGTGTACCACCCGTCGGTGCACGACCCGGCGGCGTTGGTCGGCCGGCAGATGGCCGGCCCCGGCAGCCTGCTCGCCTTCGAGGTACGCGGCGGCGCACCCGCCGCGGCCGCCGTCGCCGGCG
Organism: Micromonospora sp. NPDC000668; assembly: GCF_042897975.1. Lineage (NCBI taxonomy): Bacteria > Bacillati > Actinomycetota > Actinomycetes > Micromonosporales > Micromonosporaceae > Micromonospora > Micromonospora sp. NPDC000668. The sequence continues at coordinate 1,432,321 of NZ_JBIAYP010000001.1, read as the reverse complement.
CCTGCCGGCTGATCACCCACGCGGTGTCCCTCGGCGGCGTGGACACCCTGATCCAGCACCCCGCCTCGCTCACCCACCGGCCGGTCGAGGGCGACGCGAAGCCCGTCGGCGGTCTGCTGCGCCTCTCGGTCGGGCTGGAGGACACCGAGGACCTGCGCGCTGACCTCGCCCAGGCGCTCGACATCCTCTGCTGACCGGCCGGGCCGGTCGGCTCAGGCCAGGTCCTTGCCGGCCAGCACCCGCCGGGGCGAGCCCTCCCGGGCCACCCGCAGCATTGCCTGGCCGAGTCGGTCGGTGCTGGTCACCTGGTTCGGGAAGAGCCGGCTCACCACCGGGAACAGCGGGCTGGTCACCGCGTAGAGCACGCGGTACCAGCGCGTCCGTGACACGGCGCCGTGCGTCGGCTGGATGAAGCCCGGCCGGGCCGCGTAGCCGTTGGGCAGGAGATCGCGGAGCGCGTTCTCGGTGCGGCCCTTGACCCGCGCCCACATCACCCGGCCCCGCCCGGTGGAGTCGGTGCCGACGCCGGAGACGTAGACGAAGGTGACGCTCGGGCTCACCTCCGCCAGCAGCCGCGCCGCCGCGAGCGGATAGTCATAGCTGATCTTGGTGTACGCGGCCTCGTCGAGGCCCAACGAGGAGACGCCGAGGCAGTAGAAGCAGGCGTCGACGCCGGTCAGTTCGGCGCGCACCGCGTCCAGCTCGCCGACGTCGGCGACGACGAGCTCGCGCAGCTTCGGATGCCGCTGCCCGGTCGGCTTCCGGCCGACGGTCAGCACCTCCCGCACGTCCTCGGCGAGCAGGCACTCGCGCAGCACGCCCTGACCGACCATGCCGGTCGCGCCGAAGATGACCACCCGCATCAGTTCGCACCCCTGTCGTCGATCTCGTCGCCCGGCCGGTCCGGTCGGGCCAGCCGTAGGCGGCGGGGTCCGTCGGATTGTCGACACCGTGCGATCGGCGGAAGCAACGGATGAGAGTACGCGTGCTGCCGACCGGATGCGGTGGCGGCGAGCGCGGTGGACGCGGGCTCGAGCCCGCGTCTGAGGTGGGTGCCGGGAGCGGGATTCGAACCCGCAAGCCCTTTCGGGCAGAAGTGTTTGAGACTTCCGTGTATGCCGTTCCACCATCCCGGCGAGTGCCGCTTACTGTACCCGACTACGCTTCTGCGGGAGCATGGGTGGTAGCCGTGCAGGAACGATGGTGGGGGTAGGGCTGGTGGCCGAGACGCCGACGGATGCCGAGCGCAGGCGGGTGCTGATCGCCGAGGACGAGGCGCTGATCCGGCTGGACCTCGCCGAGATGCTGGTCGAGGAGGGCTACGAGGTGGTGGGCGAGGCCGGCGACGGCGAGACCGCCGTCCGCCTCGCCGAGGAGTTGAAGCCCGACCTGGTCATCCTCGACATCAAGATGCCGATCATGGATGGGCTGGCCGCCGCCGAGCGGATCGCCGGCGCCCGGATCGCCCCGGTGATCATCCTGACCGCGTTCAGCCAGCGTGACCTGGTCGAGCGCGCGCGGGCGGCGGGCGCGATGGCGTACCTGGTGAAGCCCTTCCAGAAGAGCGACCTGGTCCCGGCGGTGGAGATCGCGCTGTCGCGCTACTCGGAGGTCGCCGCGCTGGAGGCGGAGGTCGCCGGCCTGACCGACCGCCTGGAGATCCGCAAGACGGTGGAGCGCGCCAAGGGTGCGCTGATGACCACGTACGGGATGACCGAACCGCAGGCGTTCAAGTGGATCCAGCGCACGGCGATGGACCACCGGATGACCATGAAGGAGGTCGCCGAGCGGATCCTCGCCGAGACCGCTGGCGGCGAGGTGGCGCAGCCGACCGTCTGATCGGCGTCCGCTTCCCGACTGCCCCGTCGGATCGGTTCCGGTCGTGCGGCAGGTCGGGGGCCACCGCGCGGCGGCTGCGGGGCATAACATCGAGGCGTGTCCGTCCGACGGGTCATCGCGGTGTTCGGTCTCTTCGTGCTGCTGCTCTCCGGCTGCGACGGGCCCGCCGATCCGGCCGCCGAGACGTCGACCGGCGTGGGGCCGACCGCCGCCGCGCCGGTGCTCCGGCCGGGGTGGCAGCCTCTGACGGTGCCGGCGCCGCCGGGTGGCGAGGGCCGCCTGCTGCTCCGCGACGCGGCGGCCTGCGCGGGCCGTTGGTTCCTGGTCGGTGGTGTCGTCGACGCCGCTGGCGGCACCCGCCCGGCGGCCTGGACCAGCGTGGACGGTACGACCTGGACGGTCGTGCCGGTGCGCGCTGATTCCTTCTACGGCCGGCAGAACGTGCTCTCGTCGGTGGCCTGCCGCGACGGGAGGGCGGCGGTGATCGGCGCCAAGACCGGTGGGGCGCACGGCTATCCGCGGATCAGCACCTGGCGGCAGTTGCCCGACGGCACGCTGGTCGAGGTGCAGGCGTCGTTCGAGACGTTCGGCGGGCCGACGGCGGTCAACGTGTCCCGGTTGGCGGCTGGCGCCCCGGGCTGGCTGATCGTCGGCAATCGCTCGGCGGGCGCGGCCTCCTGGGTGTCCTCGCCGGACGCGGCGGAGTTCGCACTGGTGGAGGGCGCACCGGAGCTGGCCAGCGACCCGGTCGGGGTGACCTGGGCGTTCGACGCCGTGGCGGCGCCGCCGGGCTGGCTGGCGGTGGGTGGCCTGCTGCCGGCCGGCCGGATCGACCGGGATCCGGCGGTCTGGTCGTCGCCGGACGGGCGGTCGTGGCGGCGCACGGTGCTGCCGGGCGGCCCGGAGTACGAGGAGATGCAGCGGGTGACGCTCGTCGGCGGGGTGCCGGTGGCGGTCGGGCTGCGCGGGGCGACGTTCGGCGCGTGGCGGCAGGAGGCGTCGGGCTGGGTGGCCGCCGGGACGTTCGGCCGGCGGGCCGGGGCCGGGGTGCCCGGGGTGGCCTCGCTGGTCGCCGCCGGGGATCGGCTGGTCGTCGCCGTGACCGACGGTGCGCGGCACTCGGTGTGGGTCTCGGCCGATCGTGGCGGGTCGTGGCGGGAGGCCGCGATGCCGCTTGATGTGTCGGCGGGGGTCGATCGGGACGTGGCGCTGGTGGCGGTGGGCGACCGGTGGTGGTTGGCGGCGGACGACGGCACGCGGGCGGGGTTGTGGTCGGCGGCCGGCGTGGGCGCCTGAGCACCGGTGGTCGCGCGGCGCTCTGCCCCGGGTGGGATGTGCCGAGCCGTTTCCGCAGGTCAGGGGGCCTTTCGCCAGGGGGATCCCGGTCCGGGCGGGTGCGGGTGAGCTCCGACCGGACGCCGGCTTAAGGACCGACCGGCGGATTCACCTGTTACGGACATCGACAAGATTGCGCTCGTCTTCGTAACGGTTTCGCAGACCCCCCGTTCAGGCCTTCCGGGACGGTGTGCCGTGTCGGTACGCTCCGCCATCACGAGCCGTAACGCAGGGGAAGTCCCTGCGGGGTGGGTGGAATTGCGGGCCTGCTGCTGTCGCCGTCGTTTCGGGTCAGCCGCGTCCGCATCTGGAGGAGGTCAGGAAGCCGTGAGGCGAAGCTATGTACGGGCGCTGGGTACCGTTGCGCTCGCCGCGACCCTAGTGGTCGCGGCTGGTTGCCAGGATTCCGGTGGAGGCGATGATGGGACCGCGTCAGGTGACTGCGGTGGCAAGATCGCGATCTTCGGCGCGTTCACGGGTGACAACGCGGGTCTGGTGATCCCGTCGCTGAACGGCGCGAAGCTCGCCGTGAAGCAGTTCAACGAGGCGAACCCGAACTGCAAGGTCACCATGCAGGAGTTCGACACCCAGGGTGACCCCGCGGTGGCGACCCCGTTCGCGAACCAGATCGCTGGGGACAACTCGTTCCTCGGTGTCATCGGTGGTCACTTCTCCGGTGAGTCGGACGCCACGATGCCGATCTACCAGGCCGCGGGCCTGGCGATGATCAGCCCGTCGGCGACCCGGACGGACCTGACCCAGAAGGGCAACACGTCCTTCTACCGCGTCGTCGGCAACGACGGCACGCAGGCCGGTGCGGTGGCGAGCTACCTGAAGACGCAGAGCGCGCAGAAGGTCTTCCTCGTCGATGACGCCAGCGCGTACGGCGCGGGCATCACCGAGGAGCTGGGCAAGCAGCTCGGCCCGCTGGTGGTGAACAAGGACAAGATCCAGGAGCGGCAGGCGCAGTTCGACGCCACCATCTCCAAGATCAAGTCTGCGCAGGCGGACTTCGTCTTCTACGGCGGTTACACCCGTGAGGCCGCTCCGCTGGTGAAGCAGATGCGCGCTGCCGGTGTCCAGGCCAAGTTCGTCGGCCCGGACGGTCTCTACGACCCGGCGTTCCCGGCGGGTGCCTCCGGCGGTGCCGAGGGCGCGATCATCACCTGCCCGTGCCTCCCGGCTGACAAGGCCGGCGGCACCTTCTCCGCCGACTACCAGAAGGAGTACGGCATCGCGCCGGGCTCCTACGGTGCAGAGGGCTTCGACGGCGCCAAGGTCTACCTGGACGCCTTCAAGGACGGCAAGAAGAGCCGGGCCGACATCCTGGCGTACGTGAAGGCGTACGACAAGCAGGGCGTGTCGAAGTACATCAAGTTCGATGCCAAGGGTGACGTCGACCCGTCGAAGGTCGTCATCTGGGCCTACCAGATCAAGGGCACGGCTATCGAGCCGCTGCAGGAGCTCAAGCTCAGCTGACGCCCAGGCACTGGAGTGCGGCCGGGGTGTCTCACCCCGGCCGCGCTCGATTCAAGGAGACCCCCGGTGCATTTCGATGAACTGATCGGCCATCTCGGCCAGCACACGGTCGATGGCCTGTCCAAGGGCGCTATCTACGCCCTGATCGCCCTTGGTTACACCCTCGTCTATGGCGTCCTTCGTCTGATCAACTTCGCGCACTCCGAGGTCTTCATGGTCGGTACCTTCGCGGTGCTGATCCTTTGGACCCAGCTCGGGGTGCAAAATAACCCCCCTGTCGGCCAGGCGATCCTGTTCCTGGTGCTCGGTCTGATCGTCGCGGCGGTCGCCTCCGGCGGTACGGCTCTGGCGCTTGAGCGGATCGCGTACCGGCCGTTGCGGCGTAAGAACGCGCCGCCGCTGATCTTCCTGATCACCGCGATCGGTCTGTCGCTGGTCTTCGTCGAGCTCTTCGGCCAGGTGCTGCCCAAGCTGCTCGGTGGCGTGTTGCCGGAGGCGTTCGGCCGGCCCCGGCAGATCGTCGGTATGCCGACGATCATCCAGCAGGAGACCCTGTTCACCATCGGCAACACGGCGATCACGAACATCCAGGTGATCGTCTTCGTCGCGGCCGTGGCGATGATGGCGCTGCTGGACTGGTTCATCAACCGCACCCGGTATGGCCGGGGCGTGCGGGCGGTGGCCCAGAACCCGGAGACCGCCGCGCTGATGGGCGTCAACCAGGAGCGCGTGATCATGCTGATCTTCGTGCTCGGTGGGATCATGGCCGGCGCCGCCGCTCTGTTGTGGAGCATGCGGTTCGGCTTCACCCAGAACAGCATCGGCTTCGTGCTCGGCCTCAAGGCGTTCACCGCCGCGGTCCTGGGCGGCATCGGTAACCTGCGCGGCGCGCTGCTGGGTGGCCTCTTCCTCGGCATCGTCGAGGTCTACGGCGCCACGCTCTTCGCGTCCAACTGGGAGGACGTCATCGCCTTCGTGGTGCTGATCGTGGTGCTGATGTTCCGGCCGACCGGTCTGTTGGGCGAGTCGCTCGGGAGGGCCCGCGCATGATCGACAAGATTCGCTCCGCTGATCGCCGCCGGGTGAGCCTGCTGACCACGGTCGGCGACCGCTGGCGGGCGCTGACGAAGTGGCAGCAGGCCCTCGGGCTGGCCGCCTTCGTGGCGGTCCTCTACTACCTGCCGCTGCTCGGCATTCCGGGCCTGACCTGGTTGCGTACCGACTCGATCGAGGGCGGTAACAACTGGGCGGGTGTGCTCTTCGTCTGCGCCATCTACGTGTTGGTCGCGATCGGCCTGAACGTGGTGGTCGGCCTCGCCGGCCTGCTCGACCTGGGCTACATCGGCTTCTTCGCCATCGGGGCGTACAGCGTGGCGCTGTTCGGTTCGGTGAACTCGCCGGTGGTGAAGTGGATCCAGCAGGAGTTCGACCTGCCGGCGACCTGGGCGGTGACCTGGGCGATCTGCCTGTTCATCGCGATCGTGCTGACGATGATCTCCGGGGTGCTGCTGGGCTGGCCGACGCTGCGGCTGCGCGGTGACTACCTGGCCATCGTGACCCTGGGCTTCGGCGAGATCATCCGGATCGTGGCCCGCAACGCCACCGGGCTGACCAACGGCCCGGTGGGCATCTCGGCCATCCCCGGCCCGGAGGGTGCGCCGTCAGCGGACAACAAGGTGTTCGGTCTGATCGACGCGAAGCCCTGGTACTGGCTGGCGATCACCTTCGTGCTGATCATGGTTTTCCTGGTCCGCCGGCTGGAGCACAGCCGGGTCGGCCGGGCATGGCTGGCCGTGCGGGAGGACGAGGACGCCGCCGCGGTGATGGGTGTGTACCCGTTCAAGTTCAAGCTCTGGGCGTTCGCCATCGGTGCGGCCCTCGGCGGCCTGTCGGGCTTCCTGTTCGGCAGCCGGAACGCGTTCATCGACCCGACCCAGTTCAACGCGAACCTGTCCATCCTCTTCGTCGCCATGGTGGTCGTCGGTGGCTCCGGCAACATGATCGGCGTCTCGCTCGGCGCGGTGCTGCTGGCGTACCTGCCGGAACGGTTCCGCGACTTCGCCGACTACCGGTGGTTGGTCTTCGGTCTGGCCATGGTGCTGGTGATGATCCTGCGTCCGCAGGGCCTTGTCCCGAGCCGGCGGCGTGCCCGCGAGTTGAAGGACCGCGCGGCGGAGGCAGAGGAGGCACCAGCTCATGTCTGACCAGACCACCAGCACCGCAGCGCCGAAGATCCCGACTCAGGCGGGACCGCGGCCGATACTGCTCGAAGTCGACGACGTCACGCTCCGCTTCGGCGGTGTGGTCGCCCTCGACAAGATCAATTTCCAGATCTACGAGGGCGAGATCCTCGGCCTCATCGGGCCGAACGGCGCCGGCAAGACCACCAGCTTCAACGTGATGACCGGGGTGTACAAGCCGACGTCCGGGGCCGTCCGGTTCCGGGGCCAGAAGGTGACCGGTCGCAAGCCGCACCAGATCAGCCAGCTCGGCATCTCCCGGACGTTCCAGAACATCCGTCTCTTCCCGGAGATGACGGCGCTGGAGAACGTCATGGTCGGCACGGACTCGCGGCACAAGACGAGCGTGCCCGGGGCGCTGTTCCGGCTCTACCGGGTTCGCCCGAAGCCGGAGGAGCTGCCGCAGGTCACCGCCGCGTCCGGGATCGTCCGGACCTGGCAGCAGGTGCGCCTGTCGGCCGCGAAGATCTTCGGCCTGTCCCGGCACATCCTCGAGGAGCGGGCGGCCGAGTCCAAGGCGCTCGAGCTGCTGCGCTTCGTCGGGATCGCCGACCGGGCCAACGACGAGGCGCGCAACCTGCCGTACGGCTACCAGCGCCGATTGGAGATCGCCCGGGCGCTGGCCACCGAGCCGAAGCTGATCTGCCTGGACGAGCCGGCCGCCGGCTTCAACCCGGCGGAGAAGGAGGAGCTCCTCACCCTGATTCGCAGGATCCGTGACAAGGGCCTGACCGTCCTGCTCATCGAGCACGACATGCGGCTGGTCATGGGGGTCACCGACCGGATCGTGGTGCTGGAGTTCGGCCGCAAGATCGCCGAGGGTGCGCCCGCGGAGGTCAGCCGCGATCCGAAGGTGATCGCCGCATACCTGGGGGAGCCCGCCGATGACGCTGCTTGAGCTCGAGAACGTCGCCGTTGCCTACGGCCGGATCGAGGCGCTGCACGGCATCAGCCTGAGCGTCAACGAGGGTGAGGTGGTGGCCCTGATCGGCGCGAACGGCGCCGGTAAGACCACCACCATGCGGGCCATCTCCGGGACCCGGGCGCTCGCCAGCGGGAAGATCACGTTCAACGGTGAGGACATCAGCAAGCTCCGGGCCGACCTGCGGGTGGTCCGGGGGCTGTGTCAGTCGCCGGAGGGGCGGCAGATCTTCCCGGGTATGACGGTGATGGAGAACCTGGACATGGGGGCGTACACCCGGCGGGACTCCGCCGGCATCGCCGCCGACCTGGACCGGGTGCTGACCCTGTTTCCGCGGCTGGCCGAGCGGCGCAAGCAGGCCGGCGGCACGCTCTCCGGCGGCGAGCAGCAGATGCTCGCGGTCGGCCGGGCGCTGATGAGCCGGCCGAAGCTGCTGCTGCTCGACGAGCCGTCGATGGGTCTGGCCCCGTTGGTGATCCGGCAGATCTTCGACATCATCACGGAGATCAACCAGCAGGGCACCACGATCCTGCTGGTGGAGCAGAACGCCCAGCAGGCGCTCTCCCGGGCGCACCGCGGCTACGTGCTGGAGACCGGTCAGATCGTGAAGGAAGGGACCGGTCAGGAGTTGCTGCACGACCCGTCGGTCAAGGAGGCGTACCTCGGCGTGGCCTGAGCCATCCGACCAACCAGCGGCCGGCCATCCCTCACAGGGTGGCCGGCCGCCGGCGTTCCGGCCGGCCGTCTGTTCCGCCGTCGGACGCGCGGTGCCGCCACCCGGGGATGTCGGTGCGACGGACTAGAGTCGCTGCCGTGACAGCTACGACGCCGCGCCTACTTCTCGTCGACGGACACTCCCTGGCATACCGGGCGTTCTTCGCCCTGCCGGTGGAAAACTTCTCCACCACGACGGGCCAGCCCACCAACGCGGTCTACGGCTTCACCTCGATGCTGATCAACGTGCTGCGCGACGAGCAGCCCACCCACATCGTCGTCGCGTTCGACGTCTCCCGCCGCTCCTTCCGCACCGACCGGTACGCGGAGTACAAGGCCGGCCGCAGCGAGACCCCGACCGACTTCAAGGGCCAGGTCAGCCTGGTCAAGGAGGTCCTGGCCGCGCTGCAGATCCCGGTGGTGGAGATGGAGGGCTACGAGGCCGACGACGTCATCGCGACGCTCGCCTGCCAGGCCCGCGACCAGGGCATGACGGTGCTGATCAGCAGCGGTGACCGGGATGCCTTCCAGTTGGTCGGCGACCAGGTCACCGTGTTGTACCCGCGCAAGGGTGTCTCCGACCTGGCCCGGATGGACCCGGCGGCGATCGAGGCGAAGTACGGCGTCGGTCCGGAGCGTTACCGGGACCTGGCCGCGCTGGTCGGCGAGACCAGCGACAACCTGCCCGGCGTCCCGGGCGTCGGCCCGAAGACCGCGGCAAAGTGGATCGCCACGTACGGCGGGGTGGAGGGCGTGATCGCCCGCGCCGACGAGATCAAGGGCAAGGCCGGCGACAGCCTGCGCGAGCGGCTCGCCGACGTGATCCGTAACTACGAGATCAACTGCCTGGTCTCCGACCTTGAGCTGCCGCTGCGCCCGGAGGACGCCCGGTGGGCCGGCTGGGACCGGGAGGCGGTGCACCAGGTCTTCGACACCCTGGAGTTCCGCATCCTGCGCGATCGGCTCTACCAGTACCTGGAGGCGGTCGAGCCGGAGGCCGAGTCCGGCTTCGACCTCACCGGCGAGGTGCTCACCGAGCCGGGCGCGCTGACCGCCTGGCTTTCCGCGCACGCCCCGACCGGCACCCCGGTCGGGTTGGCGATCAAGCTTGACACCGGCCCCAACCGCCGGCACACCGCCTCGATCACCGGCCTGGCGCTGGCCACCGCCGGCGGAGCGGCGGCCTGGGTGGACCCGGCGCGACTCGACGCGGCCGACGAGGGCGCGCTGGCCGGCTGGTTGACCGACGCGCAGCGGCCCAAGGTGCTGCACGACAGCAAGCCGGCCGTGCTGGCCTGTTCCGCGCACGGCTGGGAGCTGTCCGGCATCGTCCGCGACACCCAGATCGCCGCGTACCTGGCCCGCCCCGACCAGCGCTCCTACGACCTGACCGACCTGGCGCTGCGCTACCTGCACCGGGAGCTGCGGGTCGACGCGCCGGAGACCGGCCAGCTCACCCTCGACGGGCTGGGTGACGAGAGCGTGGCCGAGCAAAATCTGATGCTCCAGGCCCGGGCCACCCTCGACCTGGCCGACGCCATCGACGCCGAGCTGTCCCGCGACGGCGAGCAGTCGGCCCGGCTGATGGCCGGCGTGGAGCTGCCGCTGATGCGGGTCCTGGCCGGCATGGAGCGCACGGGCATCGCCGCCGACACGCATTATCTGTCCGAGTTGGAGGCGCACTTCGCCGCCGAGGTGAAGGCCGCCGCGCAGGGCGCGTACGAGGCGGTGGGCCGGGAGTTCAACCTGGGCTCGCCCAAGCAGCTGCAGGAGATCCTCTTCACCGAGCTGGGCCTGCCGAAGACCAAGAAGATCAAGACGGGCTACACCACCGACGCCGACGCCCTGCAGTGGCTCTACGCGCAGACCCCGCACCCGGTGCTGGCTCACCTGCTGCGCCACCGGGACGTGGCCAAGCTCAAGTCGACCGTCGACGGGCTGCTCAAGTCGGTCTCCGACGACGGCCGGATCCACACCACCTTCAACCAGACGGTCGCGGCCACCGGGCGACTCTCCTCCACCGAGCCCAACCTGCAGAACATCCCGATCCGCACCGAGGAGGGCCGGCGCATCCGCCGGGCCTTCGTGGTGGGTGAGGGCTACGAGTGCCTGCTCACCGCCGACTACAGCCAGATCGAGATGCGCATCATGGCGCACCTCTCCTCGGACGACGCGCTCATCGAAGCCTTCAACTCCGGCGCCGACTTCCACGCCGCCACCGCATCGTCGGTCTTCGGGGTGCCGCTCGACGAGGTCACCCCGGACCAGCGCCGCAAGATCAAGGCGATGAACTACGGCCTGGCGTACGGGCTGAGCGCGTTCGGCCTGTCCCAGCAGCTCGGCATCGGCACCGAAGAGGCGCGCGGGCTGATGGAAAACTACTTCGCCGGCTTTGGCGGGGTGCGCGACTACCTGCAGCAGGTGGTCGCCCGAGCCCGCCAGGACGGCTACACCTCGACCATCCTGGGTCGCCGCCGCTACCTGCCGGACCTGGTCAGCGACAACCGGCAGCGCCGGGACATCGCCGAGCGGATGGCGCTCAACGCCCCGATCCAGGGCTCCGCGGCCGACATCATCAAGGTGGCGATGCTGCACGTCGACACCGCGCTGGGCGAGGCCGGGCTGCGCTCCCGGATGCTGTTGCAGGTGCACGACGAGCTGGTCTTCGAGGTCGCGCCGGGTGAGCGGGACGCGCTGGAGGCGCTGGTTCGGCGGGAGATGGGCGGGGCGTACCCGTTGTCGGTGCCGCTGGAGGTGTCGGTCGGCAACGGCCGGGACTGGAACAGCGCCGACCACTGATCCTGTGCTGCGGTGGTGGGGTTCCGGGGCAGCCCGACCCGCTCCGGGCGGTCAGGCTTGATCCCTGCGCGGGTCGGGCTGCCCCGGAACCCCCGACTGGGTCGCTGTGGTCGGTGCTGTTCGGCGTTGTGAATCAGAGTGGTTGGGCTGGGCCAGCCCGGCGGGTTACTTGAGGGGGTCGTGGCCCCAGTTCATGAGGGACCAGCGCCATTTGGTGTCGCGGACGTTGCCGGACGGTCGCTGGGCCATGTGCCGGCGTACGTAGCCGACCACCTTGCGCATGTGCTTGTAGTCGCCCTCGGACAGCTCGCCGCGCTTGCGGCGCAACAGGTTGATGATCTTGCGCCCGGATTCGTGGCCGACTGACTCGCCGCCGCCGGAGCGACCGCCCTTGTGCCAGCCGACCTGCTTCGACTCGTCGGTCTCCAGCCAGCTGGACAGCTCGCCGGGCTTCATGTTCACCGCCTCGGTGAACTCCCGGTGGGTATCCCGCCCATCGTCACGACCCCTCATGACGCAGCACCTCGGGTCGGTGGGCCACGTCGCGGCCCGAGTCGTCGTTGCGGATCCGGTACTGCGGTTCGTCCTCCGTCGCGTTCACGGCGTGTCCGCGTACGTGCGTCCGGTCGGTCAGCTTCTCCTTGACCACGCCGTGTGCCCGGCCGCTGTGACTGGCCCAGGAGACGTGGTCGCCCTCGCGGAATTCCCTCTGCTCGGCCATGCTCCTCGGCTACCCGGCACCGCTGGGGCGAAACGGCCAGCCGAACCGATCGACTACGGCGTGATCTCGGCGATCGGCAGTTTGATTTCGAACGGCTCGGTCAACTCGATCACGTCAGCGCCGTCGGCGACCAGCTCGTACTGTCGCTCACCGCCGGGCCCCACCCGGTCGCCGACCCGGTACGCGTAGACGTGCACCGGGTCCTGCTCGATCCGCCAGTAGAAGGGAATGCCGGCGGCGGCGTACTCGCCGGGCTTGGCAAAGCGGTCGATCCGTCGGGTGCCCGGCGAGACGATCTCCACGGCGAGGACGACATCCGCCGGCCGCAGCATGGACCGGTCGGACGGCACCTCGGCGCGGTACAGCAGGACATCCGGCTGTCGGCTGGTGTTGAAGCCGAACCCGACACAAACGGCCTGGGTGACCCGGAGGTCGCTGGGCGCGTGGGAGTGTAGCCACAGACGTACCAGGAACGAGATGTCCTGATGGCCCAGGGTGGGGGAGGGCGTCACCTGGATGATTCCATCGACGAGTTCGACGCGGGGGGCGTCATCCGGCAGATTGAGCAGATCCTCGACCGTGTAGTCGGCGCGCTGCTGCCGCATCGGGTCCGGACACCAGGGGCCAGGTGGTGCCGGGATGGGCTCCCCGCTCATGGGGCGAGCCTACCGCCCATCGATGGGGTGGGGTCGCACCGCGCGTGCGACGCGGTCATCCGGCGGGCTTCTCGGTGACGAAGATGGCGGTGCCGGGGAAGAGCCGTCCGCGCAGCGGGCTCCACTGCCCCCAGATCCCCTCGTGCCCCGCCGGCCACTCCGGCTCCACCAGGTCCAGCAGCCGGAACCCGGCGCCGACCAGTTCGCGGATCCGGTCGCCGAGGGTCCGGTGCTGCTCGACGTAGGTGGCCACGCCGGACTCGTCCTGTTCCACGTAGGGGGAGCGGTCGAAGTACGAGTGCACGGCGGTCAGCCCACCCTCGCCCGGATCGTCGAGGAAGATCCAGCGCATCGGATGGGTCACCGAGAACACCCACCGGCCGCCGGGGCGCAGCACCCGGTGCACCTCGGCCAGCAGGGCCGCCGAGTCGTCCACGAACGGGATTGCGCCGAACGCGGTGCAGGCGAGGTCGAACGACTGGTCGGCGAACGGCAGGGCGAGCGCGTCGGCCTGCACCAGCGGTACGCGTACCCCGGTGCGGTCGGCGGCTTCGGCGGCGTGCCGCAACATGCCGGCGGACAGGTCGAAGGCGACCGGCCGGGCGCCCTGGGTGGCCAGCCAGCGGGCAGCGGCCGCGGCGCCGCAGCCGACCTCCAGCACCCGCCGGCCGGACAGGTCACCGAGCAGCCGGGCGTCGGCCTCGCGCAGCCCTTCGGGGCACCAGACGAAGTCGACGTCACCGAGGAACGCGCCGTGCTCGGCTTGGTAGTCGTCGGCGTCGGTGTCCCACCAGCCGCGGTTTGCCCGCCGGGCCTCGGCGTCACCCACCCGGCGCCGGGTAACCCGGCTGTCGTCATCCACCCGCTCACGCTAGGCCCCGGGGCGGCTCCTGCGGGCGGTGGGCAGGGCCGACCCGCCGGCACGGTCGCGCCGCCGCCGGGCCACCGGTTGGGTGGGGCCGGTGGGGCCGGTGTGACACAGGAGACAGCAGGGGTGTTTTCCGGGCGATTGTTCGGCTTTCGCAGGTCATCGAACGGCGAGAAGCTGGGAGGGCTTGCACGCTGTGGTAATGCGCACGGTAGGCTAGACGATGCGCTCGCGGATCGTGTGTCTCGGCAGGGAGCAGGTGCGCGGTCGACGGAGCCACATCATGATCTCACTGTGATCGTTCGGTGTGCCCGGCGACGGATCCGCTGGCGCGAACAGGTCACTGCGACACCAGCCTGCTGTGACAACCCATCCGACCGGAGCAACCGCCCACATGACGAGCAGCATCGAGGCCCCCTCGAGCGCCACCCGGGTCACCCACGACGATCTCGGTTCCGAGGAGGCATTCCTCGCCGCGATCGACGAGACCATCAAGTACTTCAACGACGGCGACATTGTCGAAGGCACCGTCGTCAAGGTCGATCGGGACGAGGTCCTGCTCGACATCGGCTACAAGACCGAGGGTGTCATCCCCTCTCGGGAGTTGTCGATCAAGCACGACGTGGACCCCGCCGAGGTTGTGACGGTTGGTGACCACATCGAGGCCCTGGTTCTCCAGAAGGAGGACAAGGAGGGTCGTCTGATCCTCTCCAAGAAGCGGGCGCAGTACGAGCGGGCCTGGGGCACGATCGAGAAGATCAAGGACGAGGACGGCGTCGTCCGCGGCTCGGTCATCGAGGTGGTCAAGGGTGGCCTCATCCTCGACATCGGGCTTCGCGGCTTCCTGCCCGCGTCCCTGGTCGAGATGCGGCGCGTGCGCGACCTGCAGCCGTACGTCGGGCGGGAGCTCGAGGCCAAGATCATCGAGCTGGACAAGAACCGCAACAACGTGGTCCTGTCCCGCCGGGCCTGGCTGGAGCAGACGCAGTCCGAGGTGCGCACCGAGTTCCTCAACAAGCTGCAGAAGGGCCAGGTCCGCAAGGGCGTCGTGTCCTCGATCGTCAACTTCGGCGCATTCGTGGACCTCGGCGGCGTCGACGGTCTGGTGCACGTCTCCGAGCTGTCCTGGAAGCACATCGACCACCCGTCCGAGGTCGTTGAGGTTGGCCAGGAGGTCGAGGTCGAGGTCCTGGACGTCGACCTGGACCGCGAGCGGGTTTCGCTGTCGCTGAAGGCGACCCAGGAGGACCCGTGGCGGCAGTTCGCCCGCACCCACGCGATCCAGCAGATCGTGCCGGGTAAGGTCACCAAGCTGGTGCCGTTCGGTGCGTTCGTCCGGGTGGACGACGGCATCGAGGGCCTGGTCCACATCTCCGAGCTGGCCGAGCGCCACGTGGAGATCCCGGAGCAGGTCGTCCAGGTTGGCTCCGAGGTCATGGTCAAGGTCATCGACATCGACCTGGAGCGTCGCCGGATCTCGCTGTCGCTCAAGCAGGCCAACGAGGGCTTCGTCGAGGGCGAGGAGCACTTCGACCCGACCCTCTACGGCATGGCGGCGACGTACGACACCGAGGGCAACTACATCTACCCGGAGGGCTTCGACCCGGAGACGGGCGAGTGGCTCGAGGGGTACGACAAGCAGCGCGAGACCTGGGAGAACCAGTACGCCGAGGCTCGTGTGCGCTGGGAGGCCCACACCAAGCAGGTGCAGACCTCTCGGGCCGCCGACGCCGAGGCCGCTGCCAACCCGACTCCGGTCGTTCCGGCCGCCGCTGGGGGCACCACCTCCTCGACCAGCCCGGCCCCGAGCCGGCAGGCCGAGGAGCCGGCCGGCACCCTGGCCACCGACGAGGCGCTCGCCGCTCTGCGGGAGAAGCTCGCCGGCGGTAAGTGACCCGCTGAACGACGAAGGGCCCCGTCCCCGCGATCTTCGGATCGCCGGGGGCGGGGCCCTCGCCGTACCCCCGGCCGGCCGCCGGGTCAGCTACGCATTCGCTGCGGCAGCGACGGTGACCGGTTGCCTCAGGATGGTGCGTTGCTTGTCGGGTGCGACCTTGCGGAAGTCGCTGAGGTAGATCTCGTGGTGCCTCCCGACCATCCGTAACCCGTTGCCCGGCACGAACTTGTGGTGCAGGTGCGCCAGTACCTCGGCTTCCTCGTCGAAGGACCCGACGTGCAGCGTCTGTACGCACCGCCCCTCGGAGAGCGTCTCCAGCCGGGTGTCGTCGAGACGCGCCGGGCGATTCCTGGCCCCGGCCTGCTCCACGGCGGCGGTGACCATGTCCTGGTTGATCCAGTCCGGGGCCATGATCATCAGCGTCCAGTCCCACCGTGACTTGTCGCGCCCCGCGGTGAAGGAGTCCATGTCATCGGCCCACCACAGGCCCTCCAGGGGCGGGACGACGTAGTCGCGCCCGAGGTTTCGTTTGCTGGCGAACTTCAGCTTGTAGGCCACCGGGTAGAGGGCTTCGACGGCGTCGGTGAATGCCGGTGAGGTGTTCGGGTCGCCGTGGCCGTCGATCATGAGGTACTGCATGTCGGGCACGTCCACGATCCGGAACTGGCCTCGTCTGGCCTGATAGGCGTCGGTGGTCTTCTTGAAGTCAGTCTTGTCCGTCATCAGGCACCTGGGCTCGGGCGGCGAGCCACTGCCTTTCTGCCTCGAGGAGGCTCAGCGAGTACGAGAACACCTCACGCGCCGGTCGCGGGAGGGGGGCTTGCGCCTGCTGCGCCACCTGGACCGCGTCGATGCGGGCTTCGACCCGCGCCAACCGGGTGCGTAGCGCCTGTGCGTACTCCTGATCGGAGAGCAGGGGCAGGTTGGCGATACCGACGAGAAACGGGTGCGGGACCGGCCGTGGTTCCTCGATGAGAGCCAGCGCGGTGCGCGCCGCAGCCTCTCGGCCCTGGGCGGTGGCGTGGTACACGCGGCGGGACTTTGGGGCGGCGGGAGCCTCGGGAACGTGGACCAGGCCGCGCTTCTCCAGCTTGGCGAGCAGGTAGTAGATCGAGGAGAACCCGACGTCGGACCACTGCCGGATGCCGCGTTGCTCGATCACCTGCTCCAGGTCGTAGCCGTGCCGGGCGCGTTCGATGATCAAGCCCAGCACGGTCAGCTCGGCTGGAGTCAGCTCCATGGCAGTATTCTATTACTAGAATAGAGACACTTGGGATGTCCCTTCAGGAGGTTGCCCGGCCCCGAGCCGGCAGGCCGAGGAGCCGGTCGCCGCGCTGCCGGCGCCAACGAGCACGATCTCGCCGGGCCGCGGGCGAGTTTGGCGACGGGGCTCGTGATCCGGTTGACTGGTCCGGTGCTGAGGGTGGGATTGACCGGCGGTATCGGGTCGGGCAAGAGCGCGGTGGCCGCGCGGCTGGTCGAGCGGGGTGCGGTGCTCATCGACTCCGACCGGGTGGCCCGGGAGGTCGTCGCACCGGGCACCGAGGGCCTGGCCGAGATCGTCGCCACGTTCTCCACCGAGGTGCTGGACGCCGACGGCGCACTGGACCGCGCCGCACTGGGTGCGGTGGTGTTCGCCGACGAGACCGCCCGCCGGCAGTTGGAGGCGATCACCCATCCCCGGGTCCGTGCCCGCACCGCCGAGCTGGCCGCCGCGGCGGCACCCGACGCGATCGTCGTGAACGACGTACCGCTGCTGGTCGAGGTGGGTCTCGCGCCCACGTACCACCTGGTGGTCGTGGTGCAGACGGACGTGGCGGCCCGACTCGAACGCCTGGCACGCGATCGTGGGATGGACCGTGCGGAGGCCGAGCGGCGGATCGCCGCGCAGGCCGACGACGACCGTCGCCGCGCCGTGGCGGACGTGGTGCTGACCAACGACGGAAGCCTGGCGGAGCTGCACGCCGCCGTCGACGCACTCTGGCACCAGCGGCTGCTGCCCTACGAGCACAACCTGCGGGAGCGGCGGGTGGTTCCGCCGGGCCGGGTCGACCCGACCGGGACCGACCCGAACTGGCCCGAGCAGTACGCCCGGCTGGCCGCCCGGATCCGACACGCGCTCGCCCCGGCCGACCTGCGGATCGACCACATCGGCTCGACCGCGGTGCCCGGCCTCGCCGCTGAGGACGTCATCGACGTGCAGGTGGCCGTGCCCAGCCTCGCCGACGCCGACAGGGTGCTGGCCGACCGGCTGGCGAACGCCGGGTTCCCGCCGGTGCCGGGGCAGTGGTGGGACGATCCCCGTCCGGCCGGCAGCGGCCGGTGGGAGAAGCGGTTGCACGGCAGCGCCGACCCTGCCCGCCCGGTGCGCGTGCACGTGCGGGCCGCCGGCTCGCCGGGCTGGCGGTACGCGCTGCTGATGCGCGACCACCTGCGCGCCGACCCGGACCAGCGGGCGGCTTACCTGCTGCTCAAGCGCGAGTTGGTCGACGCGGCGCCGGACGGCACCGGATCCGGTACGGCCCGCGACCCGTGGTTCGACGAGGAGTACCTGCGGGCCGAGCAGTGGGCCGCGCAGACCGGCTGGCGGCCCTGAGCGGCACGGCTGACACCGGGGCGTTTCGCCGGGCGCGTGCCGCCCGCGTCGCGGGGGATCAGGGTGCGCCGGGACGCCGGGTGGGGGCTGCCGGGCGGGGCACCGGGGTCAGCCGGGGTACCGAGGCGGGGTTGAGGTCCAGCTGCGCCCACGCGCCGGGGGCGGTGTGCAGCTCCAGCCGCCGCAGCGACCCGACCCGGTCGATCCAGTAGCGCAGCCGCGCGTCGGCCGTGCGCAGCTCGACGACGTCCACGGTCCGCCCGCCGGCGACGTCCTCGCGTACCCGCACGGCCGCACCACGCTGCCCGGATGACCCGGCGGCGGCCACCGCGGCCCCGACCAGCAGGCTCAGGTCGTCCGTGCCGGACCGGGTGAACCGCCACGCCCCGGCAGGGGGCGGCAGCGGCGGCCGACCGGGCGTTTCCGCGGTGCCGCCGCCACCGGCCGCGGCCGGCACGTCCACCCGGGCCAGGCCGGCGGTGTCCCGCCGCAGCAGGGTCCGGCGATCCGGTACGCGCAGGTCGGCGGTGGCCAGGTAGGCGGTGCGGGCGGTCCAGTTCAACCAGCCGGCGCCTCGCAGGTTGGTGTCCGTGCCCGTCGGCGCGGTCAACGTCAGCGCGGCACCGCCCTGGGCGCGCAGCCGGGTCGGCAGTCGGTCCAGCCGGTCCTGTTCGGCGCCGGTGAGCGCGCGGGGTTGCCCGGGCCGGCCACCGAGTGCGTCCACCGGGCGCAGCGTCGGCCGGTCCGCCCGGTTGAGGGTCACCGTGATCGAGCCGACGTCGCGCAGCCGGAGGACCAGCTTGTGCAGCCGGGCGTCCTGGTCGAGCCAGTAGCGGGGCTGCCCGTCGACGTCGCCCCCTGCCCTGGTCGTCGGTGCTGTACTTCCCGGCGCTGTGCCGCTGGCGGTGGGTGAGGTCCCGCCGGGTAGCGGCGCCTCAAGGACGTCCACCGGCCCGGCCGCGACGGTGTCCCGGGCCACCCAGCGGGCACCGCTGTCCCGCAGCGCCTGGGCGGGGTCCGGGCGGTCGGCGGCGAGGCCGAGAAGCAGGTCGAGCACGGGTGCCAGGCCCGCGCCGGGTGCCAGGTGGTGCAGCCGCCAGCGGTCCGCCGGGGGCACCAGTGGTGGCGCGGCGGGGGTGGGCACCGCGGCCGGGTCCGGTCGGATCACCAGCAACGGGCCAGCTCTCTGCAACAGGCCCCGCTCGGCGCCCGCGCCCGGACCACCCACGTCGAGGTAGAGCAGCGTCCGCGACCAGTCCACCCAGCCGACCAGTTCGGTACGGGCGGCACCGGCGCCGATCGTGACATGGACCCCGGCGCGCAGGTCCCGCAGGTTGGTGACCCGCATCGCGGCCAACCGCTCGCCCTCGGCGACGGTCAGCGGCCGGGCCGGCTCGGGCGGGTCGGGAGCCCAGCTCAACAGCCCGATCACCAGCGCCGTCGCGGACGTCACCGCGGTCAGGCCGAGCATCAGCAGGATTGTCCGTCGGCGGCGGCTGGCCGGGGACGGACCGGCGGTGTCGGTGGGCCGGGACGTGTCCCCGGGATCGATGTCGCGTGCCGGCTTCGGAGAGGTGTCCACGGATGTGAAACGGGCGGGGCGGCGCCGGGGTGACGAGCAGGGCGCTCGCGGCGGCCGGTCTGCGCCTCGAGCGCGACCACACGGGTGCGCACGCCGGACGCGCCGGGTGCTGCGACCCGCTGTGCCGGGGGCGGCCGGCCGAGATGACGGCCTGGCCACCGGCCCGGTCGGCCGCCGCGAGCGGCCTACAGCGAGAGCCTAGTGCCGGTGACATGCGCCACACAATGGGAATATTGAAGCTGATCACGTACCCGGCGTGACGGCCGTTCCTGTCGGACCTCCGGCGTACCGTTGAGGTCATGGCGCTCGACATTCCTCGGCTGGACGGCCGCTTCCAGGTCGTCAGTGAGTTTCAGCCGGCCGGCGACCAGCCGGCCGCCATCGACGATCTGGAGCGTCGGGTTCGGCGCGGCGACCGCAACACGGTGCTGCTCGGCGCGACCGGCACCGGCAAGAGCGCCACCACCGCGTGGCTGATCGAGCGGCTGCAGCGCCCGACCCTGGTGCTCGCCCCGAACAAGACGCTCTGCGCGCAGCTGGCCAAGGAGTTCAGCGAGCTGCTGCCGGACAACGCCGTCGAATACTTCGTCTCGTACTACGACTACTACCAGCCCGAGGCGTACATCCCGCAGACCGACACCTACATCGAGAAGGACTCCTCGATCAACGAGGAGGTCGAGCGGCTGCGGCACTCGGCGACGATGTCGCTGCTCACCCGCCGTGATGTGGTCGTGGTGGCCACCGTGTCGGCGATCTACGGCCTGGGCACCCCGGAGGAGTACCTCGACCGGGCGATCCGGGTCGGCGTCGGCCAGGAGGTCGACCGCGACCAGTTGCTGCGGCGGCTGGTCGACATCCGCTACACCCGCAACGACATGGCCTTCCAGCGGGGCACGTTCCGGGTCCGCGGCGACACGCTGGAGATCATCCCGGCGTACGAGGAGTTGGCGGTCCGCATCGAGCTGTTCGGCGACGAGGTGGAGAAGCTCTACTACCTCAACCCGCTGACCGGTGACGTGGTCCGCGAGGTCGACCAGCTGGTCATCTTCCCGGCCACGCACTACGCGGCCGGCCCGGAGCGGATGGAGCGGGCGATCCGCGACATCGAGGTGGAGCTGGCCGAACGGCTCGCCGAGCTGGAGCGGCAGGGCAAGCTGCTGGAGGCGCAGCGGCTGCGGATGCGCACCACCTACGACATCGAGATGATGCGGCAGGTGGGCTTCTGCTCGGGCATCGAGAACTACTCGATGCACATGGATGGGCGGCTGCCCGGCAGCCCGCCGCACTGCCTGCTCGACTACTTCCCGGACGACTTCCTCACCGTCGTCGACGAGTCGCACGTGACGATCCCGCAGATCGGCGGCATGTACGAGGGCGACGCGTCCCGCAAGCGGATGCTCATCGACCACGGCTTCCGGCTGCCCAGCGCGGCCGACAACCGGCCGCTGCGCTTCGACGAGTTCCTGGAGCGGGTCGGCCAGATGGTCTACCTCTCCGCGACCCCCGGCCCGTGGGAGCTGGAGCAGGCCCAGGGTGAGTTCGTCGAGCAGGTCATCCGGCCCACCGGGCTGGTCGACCCGGAGGTCGTGATCAAGCCGACCAAGGGCCAGATCGACGACCTGATGCACGAGATCAAGCTGCGTACCGATCGGGACGAACGGGTGCTGGTCACCACGCTGACCAAGAAGATGGCCGAGGACCTGTCGGACTACCTGCTGGAGAACGGCATCCGGGTGCGTTACCTGCACTCGGAGGTCGACACGCTGCGCCGGGTGGAGCTGCTGCGCGAGCTGCGCAAGGGCGACTACGACGTGCTGGTCGGCATCAACCTGCTTCGCGAAGGTCTGGACCTGCCCGAGGTGTCGTTGGTGGCGATCCTCGACGCTGACAAGGAGGGCTTCCTGCGCAGCGGCCGGTCGCTGATCCAGACCATCGGGCGGGCCGCCCGTAACGTCTCCGGTCAGGTGCACATGTACGCCGACAAGATCACTCCGTCGATGGCGAACGCGATCGACGAGACCGATCGGCGGCGGGCCAAGCAGATCGCGCACAACGAGGCGCACGGGGTCAGCCCGGAGCCGCTGCGCAAGAAGATCCACGACATCCTGGACGACATCTACCGCGAGGCGGAGGACACCGAAAACTCCCGGGTCGGCGGTGCGGTGCGCCAGCTCTCCCGGGGCAAGGCGCCGGTCAAGGAGACCCGCAGCCGGAGTCGGGCGGCCGCCACCACCACCTCGCGGGAGGGGATGGCCCGCGCCGACCTGGCCCAGCTCATCCAGGAGCTGAACGACCAGATGCTGGCCGCCGCCCGCGAGCTGCAGTTCGAGCTGGCGGCCCGGATCCGCGACGAGGTCTCCGACCTGAAGAAGGAGCTGCGCGGAATGGACGCGACCGGCGTGAAGTGACGGCCGCCCCGGCGGCCACAGCGGGTGCGGAACGGCAGGTACGGGCCGGTCCGATCGGTCGCCGGGAGAGGTCAGTCCGGTAGCGGTGTGCGAGCGCGGTATTGCACTGGGTGACCGTCCTGCGTACTCTCCCTCGGTGGGGAGGCGGGGATGCCGTTGCCAACGAGTCCTGTCATTCGACGTGTGCGGCTCGGTGCCGAGCTGCGCCAGCTACGCCGGCGCGAGGCGTTGACCCTGGAGCAGGTCTGCGACCGGCTGGGCTGGGCCTCGACGTCGAAACTGTCCCGCATCGAGCTGGGCCAGAGCCGACCGGACCTCGCCGACGTGCTGGATCTGCTGGACATCTACCAGGTGCCGACGCCGGCCCGGGACGCGCTGATCGTGATCGCCCGGGACGCGGCCACCAGTCGCGGCTGGTGGAAGACGCTGGGCGAGATGAGCGAGCGGCAGCGTACGTACGCCGAACTGGAGGCGGGCGCTGCCCACATCGTCGAGTACCAGCCGGCGGTCGTGCCGGGGCTGCTCCAGACGCCGGAGTACGCCCGGTTCCGGGTCTCCGCCGGCGCGCTGTTCACGCCGGAGATCGACGTGGACGCCGAGGTGCGTGCCCGGGGTCTGCGGCAGGAGGTGCTGCGTCGCGCCGACCCAGCGCGCTACACGGTGGTGCTCGCCGAGGCGGCCTGCGACCCGGGCGATTTGCCGGTCCCGGTCTGGCGTGAGCAACTGCGGCACCTGGTCGCCGTGACCGGGCTGGCCCACGTGACGATCCGGCTGTTGCCTCGCGGCACGGCGGCCGACGGCGGGCTGCACCCGCTCACCCCGTACTCCTGGTATGCCTTCCCCGACCCGGCGGACCCGCGGACGGTGATGCTGGAGGCGTTGACCACCGACGTCCGGTTGGCCACCGTGCTGGACGTCGACCGGTACGAGCGGATGACCGAGGCGCTGCTGGCCGCCGCGTTGTCACCGGCGGAGACGGTCACCGCGCTGGCCCGACGCGTCGGGGAATGAGGGCAGCGGCGCCGCGCGGCCACCGGGCCCGGCGCCCCCGAGCCCGTCGGGACCGGCGGCCGGCGCGTGCGGTGGGCACGATAACCGCGGGGTACGACAGCTCCGCTCAGGCCGGTACGTCGATGAAGTGCTCGACGAGGGGAGGCCCGGCGAAGTGCGGCCCGATCAGCTCACGCCACCGGGTGAACCGCTCGGTGGCCCGGAAGTTGTCGTTGTGCGCCTCGACCGAGTCCCACTCGACCAGCAGCACGAACCGGGTCGGGGACTCGATCCCCCGGGTCATCCGCACCGACCGGCAGCCGGGTGCCCCGGCGAGCACCGGGTGACCCTGGGCGTACGCGGCGGCGAACTCGTCCTCGTGTCCGGGCAGTACGTCGATCAACGCGACCTCAAGCACCATGTCGGAAGCCTCCCACGGCGGGCCGGCCCGACGGCGTGGTGGGGTCTGTTCCGGTGTCGACAGCGGCCCTAGGGTGGGTGCCCGGGAGGGCACTGTGATGATCGACTGGCTCACCGGCACCGCGTTCCGGGTGGCCGGCACCGGGACCACGTGGGCGGAACTGCTCGGGTTCGCCACCGGCGTGCTGAACGTCTGGCTGGTGGCCCGGCAGCGGATCGCGAACTGGCCGGTTGGCATCGCCAACGTGCTGCTGCTCATGCTGCTGTTCTGGACCGCCGGCCTGTACGCCGACGCCGGGCTCCAGGTCGTCTACGTCGCGCTCGGCTGCTACGGCTGGTGGCACTGGCTGTTCGGTGGCGAGCGGCGGACCCGGCTCACGGTGAGCCGGACCGGGCGGCGGGAGTGGCTGGCGCTGGCCGTCGCAGGGGTGCTGCTCACCGGCGCGCTCTGGGTCCTGCTGGACCGGGCCACCGACTCGACGGTGCCGCTGCCGGACGCGCTGACCACCGCGCTGTCCCTGCTGGCCACGTACGGGCAGACCCGCAAGCGGGTGGAGAGCTGGTGGCTCTGGATCGCCGCCGACCTGATCTACATCCCGCTCTACGCGTACAAGGGGCTGCACCTGACCGCCGTCCTGTACCTGGTGTTCCTCGCCCTCTGCGTGCTCGGGCTGCGGGCCTGGCGTGCGGACCTGCGCCGGGCCGACCGGCCGACCCCCGTCCCGCCCGGCCCGGCCCGGGTCACCGCGTGACCGAGCGAGCACCGGACCGCCGGCCGACACCCCGCCCGCCGACACCCCGCTCGCCGGAGCAGGCGGACGCTGCGGAGTTCCGGCACGGGATGGTGGTGGGGAAGTTCTATCCGCCGCACGCCGGGCACCACGCGCTGATCGCGGCCGCGGCTGCCCGGTGCGCCACGGTCACCGTGGTGGTGGCGCCCTCGCGCCGCGAGTCCATCCCGCTCGAGGTGCGGCTGGACTGGCTGCGGGAGGTGCACGCGGACACCCCGTGGGTCCGGTTCGTCGGCCGGTACGACGACCACCCGGTGGACTACGCCGACCCGGTGGTCTGGGACGCGCACTGCGCGGTGTTCCGCGAGGCGGCCGGACCGGGGGCGGTGGACGCCGTCTTCTCCTCTGAGGCGTACGGCGCCGAACTGGCCCGCCGCTTCGACGCCGTACCCGTTTCGGTGGATCCGGAGCGGCGGACCGTGCCGGTCTCCGGGACCGCCGTGCGGGCGGACCCGGTGGGTCACTGGCGGTGGCTGAGCCCGCCGGTGCGCGCCTGGTTCGTCCGGCGGGTGGTGGTGGTCGGTGCCGAGTCGACCGGCACCACCACGATGGCGATGGCGCTCGCCGCGCGCTACCGCACCGGCTGGGTGCCGGAGTACGGCCGGGAGCTGACCGCCCGCAAGCTGGCCCGGCTGCGGGAAGACTCGCCCGGGGCGAGCGTCTTCGACGTGAGCTGGGATCGGGATGACTTCCGCACGGTGGTCCGCGAGCAGCAGGCGGCCGAGGACGCGGCGGCCCGCTCGTCCGGGCCGCTGCTCTTCTGCGACACCGACGCGCGGGCCACCGCTGTCTGGGAGGAGCGCTACCTCGGTAGTACGTCTCCGGCGGTCCGGGCGGCGGCCCGTCGACCTGCGCTGTACCTGCTGACCGACCACCGGGGCGTGCCCTTCGCCGACGACGGGCTGCGCGACGGGGAGCACCTGCGGGGCTGGATGACCGAGCGGTTCCGCACCGAACTGGCCGGGTGCGGCGTGCCGGTGGTGGAGCTGGTGGGACCGCACGCCGAGCGGCTGACCCGGGCGGTGGCTGCCTGCGACGCGTTGCTCGCCGCCGGCTGGTCGCTCGCCGACCCGCTCGCCGCACCCGACACGCACTAGCCTCCTAGGACGCGTTTGACCGTGTGTCGCGGGGTATTCCCGGCCGGCGGGTGGCCGGTGACACCGGCTACCCGGGGTGCGATCACACGGCGTGGTGGGCAAGAATGGTCATCGAGGAGGGGAGTATTCCCTCGCGACGGAGTCGTCAGCACGGTCGACCGCCGGTTTTCGGCGTACGACCCGGCGCCGTCGGTCGCCGTCCCGCTCGCGGGCGGTGGCGGAAGAGACCTCCGACAGTCACCAGAGTGAGCGTGAGCGGCACGCCGGGACCCGCAGGGGCGTACGGTGTGCCCGACGCCGCGTGTCTGCCGGAGGAATGAACGTTGGACGTGTCCGGATTGGTGTGGGCGGGGACCCTCGTCGCACTGACTGCGGTCCTGCTCGTCGACCTGTTGATCATCGGTCGACGCCCGCACGAGCCGAGCGTGCGTGAGTCGAGTCTCTGGGTCAGCTTCTACGTCGGCCTGGCCCTGCTCTTCGGCGCCGGTGTCTGGTTGACCTCCGGGGCCAGCGCGGCCGGGCAGTTCTACACCGGCTGGCTCACCGAGTACAGCCTCTCGGTGGACAACCTCTTCGTCTTCGTGATCATCATGGCCCGCTTCGGTGTGCCCCGGCAGTACCAGCAGAAGGTGTTGCTGGTCGGCATCGTGCTGGCGTTGGTGATGCGCGGCGGGTTCATCGCCGCCGGCGCCGCCCTGATCTCGCAGTTCTCCTGGGTCTTCTACATCTTCGGCGCCTTCCTGATCTACACCGCGGTCAACCTGGCCCGGCAGGGTGAGCCGGACGAGGACGAGTTCTCCGAGAACCTGTTGATCCGGTGGAGTCGCAAGGCGCTGCCGATCTCCAAGGACTACGACGGCGCGAAGCTGACCACGCACTTCAACGGCCGGCGGCTGTTCACTCCGATGCTGATCGTGATGATCGCGATCGGCACCACCGACCTGATCTTCGCGTTGGACTCGATCCCGGCGATCTTCGGCATCACCCAGGAGCCGTACCTGGTCTTCACCGCGAACGTCTTCGCGCTGATGGGCCTGCGCCAGCTCTACTTCCTGCTCGGCGGCCTGCTCGACCGGCTGATCTACCTGAGCTACGGGCTGGCCGTGGTGCTCGGCTTCATCGGGGTGAAGCTGGTGCTGGAGGCGCTGGCCGACAACAACCTGCCGTTCATCAACGGCGGGGAGCACGTGGGCTGGGCGCCGCACATCCCGATCTGGCTGTCCCTGCTGATCATCCTCGGCACGCTCGGCGTCGCCACGATCGCCAGTCTGGTGAAGTCCTCCCGGGACCGGCGGCGCGAGCTGGCCGAGGCCCGGCGCTGACCACCGCCGGCCGGGCGCGGGGACGCGCCCGGCCGGTCAGACCCGGTGTACGCCGACCAGGGTCGCGGTCCGATCGGCCGGCATTGGCTCCTCCACGACCCGCCGCCGCCGGTAGCAGGCGTGCAGCATCCGCCGGTTCTCGTGGTCGCCGGGGACGGCGGTGACGATTCCGATGTGGTGGATCTTCCGGCCGGGGCGGGCGAAGAAGTAGAGGTCTCCGGGGCGTTCCGCGCCCAGCGGCAGCGGGGTGGTCGCCGCCGCCTGGTCGGCCGCGTCGCGGGGCAGCAGCACCCCGAACCGGCGCCAGGCCAGGTGCACCAGCCCGGAGCAGTCGATGCCGTACGAGGAGAGCCCGCCCCAGACGTAGGCCACGTGCAGCAGCCGCTGCGCCACCGCGAGCGCATCGGCGGCGCTGGGCGGCTCGGCCGGTGCCGGGACCAACTGGCCGTCGGGCAGCCAGAGCGGTGCGGCCTGACCGGGGACGTGCACCGGCTGCCAACCGTTGAGCGCCGGACCGGCCGGGACGAGACGGGTGCCGACGACCACGCCGGGCAGCACGACCGGCCCGTCCGGCGCGGCGCGCAGCCCGATGACCGTGGCGTCCACCACCAGCGGGCGGCCGGTGACGGCCGGGTCGACGGGGGCCAGTTGGTCGGCCGGTAGCCAGCCCGGGTAGCCGCGCGGATCCAGCGTGGCGGCGGGCTGCTCGACGGCCACCACCCGCGCCCAACCGTCCGGGCGCAGCTCGCTGATGAGCACCCGCTCACCCAGCAGCAGTTGGCTCAGCACGCAGTCGCCGACCTGCTGGTCGGTGTCCAGGCCGGAGACCCAGGCCGGGATGTCGGCGCGCGCGGTGAGCGCCGGCCCGTCGACGGCGCGGACCGCCTCGGGGCAGGTCCAGAGCGTCGCCACCGCGACCCGGACGACGGCCTCGCGGCCCGGTTGCAGCTCCACGTCAACCCCCAGCTCGTGTCGGCCGTCCTCCGGAAACCATATGAAAGAAACTAACGATCATCAACTGCGGGTCTGTATCTTTGCTTCAGCCAAGCCGGAAATGCCCAGGCCGGGGGCGTCCGGAAGCACCACGGTGGCTGCCTCGTAGTGCAGCCCGCCGTGCACCGGCGACCAGGCCAGCCACCAGGCGGCGTCCAGGTCGGAGACTGCGGTGGTGCCGTACGCGGCGACCAGGCTCGCGGCCGCGCCGATGCCGATCTGGGTCTCCATCATCGACCCCACCACCGTGCCGAGCCCGTGCGCGGAGGCCAGATCCAGCAGGGTGCGCGCCGGGTGCAGCCCGCCGCACTTGGCCAGCTTGACGTTGACCAGGTCGGCGGCCCGGCGGCGGATCACCTCCACCAGGTCACGAACCCCGAAGACCGCCTCGTCGGCCAGGATCGGCACGGACACCCGGTCGCTGACCCAGGCCATCCCGTCCAGGTCCCAGCGGGCCACCGGCTGCTCGACCAGCTCCACATCGAGCCCCGCGTCCTCGATGCCGCGGATCACCCGGACCGCCTCCCGGGGCGTCCAGCCCTGGTTGGCGTCGAGGCGGATCTGGACCCCGGCGCCGACCGCCGAGCGGACCGCCCGCACCCGGTCCAGGTCGCCGGCCGCGTCGGTGCCAACCTTCAGCTTGAGCACGCCGAAGCCGTCGGCCTGTCGCTGCCGCGCGGCCGCCGCCAGGTCCACCGCGTCGCCCGCGGCCAGCGTGACGTCCGTGGGCACCCGCAGCCTGGTGCCGCCGAGCAGCCGCACCAGGGGTACGCCCAGCCGCCGGGCGGCCAGGTCGTGCAGGGCCACGTCCACCGCGGCCTTCGCCGCCTCGTTGCCGACCACCGCGCGCTGTACCTCGGCGCAGCGGGTCACCAGGTCGTCCGGGTCGCGTCCGGTGAGCAGCGGCCCGAGCAGCTCCCGCACGCACGCCTCAGCTCCGGCGACCGACGCGCCGGTGACCTGCCAGACCTGCGGCGCCTCGCCGAAGCCGGACCGGCCGTCGGCGTCGACCAGCTCGACGACCAGCGTGTCCACTGTGGTGGTACGGCGCAGCGCGGTGACGAAAGGGGTGTGGAGGGGTGCGGAAACCCGGTGGGTGCGTACCGCCGAGATCGTCATGTGGGGCACCCTATACGCAGGCACGCGGCGGGAGGGGAGACCGGATGACCGGGCGGGACTGGGAGATGGTGGGTGCGCCGAACGCGCGTGACCTGGGCGGCCTGGTCGGTGCCGACGGCCGACGAGTGCGCGCCGGACGGCTGATCCGTACCCCGGCGTTGGGCCGGCTCACCGACGAGGACCTGCCGGT
This sequence comes from Micromonospora sp. NPDC000668, assembly GCF_042897975.1. Classification (NCBI taxonomy): domain Bacteria; kingdom Bacillati; phylum Actinomycetota; class Actinomycetes; order Micromonosporales; family Micromonosporaceae; genus Micromonospora; species Micromonospora sp. NPDC000668. The sequence goes on along the minus strand of NZ_JBIAYP010000001.1, from coordinate 1,403,343 downwards.
GCTCGCGAAGCTCGGGCCGGCCTGCGTGCTCGACCTGCGCGACGGCTCGGAGATCGCGGTGGCTCCGGCGGACCGGCTCGTCGGGGAGCCCCGGATGGTGCATCTGCCGGTGCACGACCCGGAGCACCCGGTCTTCACGTACGTCTCGGCGGTGCTGCTCGGCCACGACCTGAACTCGTACGCGGAGTTGGCCCGGCAGGGCACAGCGGGGGCGATGGCGGAGATCTACCGGTGGTTCGTCACCGGAGCGTCGGCGCGGGTCGGCTTCGCCGAGGCGGTACGGCTGGCCACCCGGCCGGAGAACCTGCCGCTGGTCTACCACTGCTCCGCCGGCAAGGACCGCACCGGTTGGCTCACCGTCATCCTGCTGACCGCGCTCGGAGTGGACGAGGCCACGATCCGCGCCGAGTACCTGCGCAACAACCAGCTGACCGACAGCCTCCGCGCGGTGATCATCGAGGCGATGCGGCGGCGGCAGCCCGAGCTGGACGTCGACGCGGTGCTGCCGGTGCTGGAGGTCCGCCCGGAGTACCTCGACGCCGGCTACCAGGAGGTCCGCCGGGTGCACGGCTCGTTCGACGGCTACCTGCGCGACGGGCTCGGGCTGACCGACGAGGTTCTCACCGGGCTACGGGCGCAGTTGTTGGAGTGACCGGTGCGCCGGCCGGCGTTCCGGCGCGGCCGGCCCGGCCGATGACGATCAGCGCCTGGCCGGCCGCGTAACTCGCCATGACCAGCACCGGCGCGCCGGGTGGCTGTGCCACTCCAGCCACCCCGGTGGCAATCAACAAATCGGACCCGAGGAACAGCGCGGCGCCGAGACCGACCCGCCAGCCCTGGGTGACGGCGGTGCTGGCCATCGCGGCCAGCGCGAGCGCGTACCCGGCCACCGGAACGGCCAGCCCGGCGTCCGTCAGTCCCGCCCACATCCAGGTCAGCGCGACGACGGTCAGCACCGCGTACACCAGCGGGACCGCGACCAGCGGCGCACGGCGCAGCGCGGTCGCGGCGCCGTGCCGGGTGAACGCCGCGAGGTAGCAGAGGTGGGCGGCGAGGAAGCAGACCATGCCGGCCATGAACCAGCCGGTGCCGTCGCCCAGCAGCGCCACGTCGCCGCCGGTGGAGAAGGCCAGCGCGGCGAGCACCAACCGGTCCGGACGGGCACCGCGCTCGGCGGTGGCCCGCCAGAGGTACGCGGCCAGCAGCGGCATCAGCAGCGGCTTGGTGAGCAGCTCGGCCACCCCGCCACCGGTGGCGTTGGCCAGCAGGTTCGCCACCGTCACGGCGAGGAATGCGGCCAGGAGAGTACGACTGCGGGGCATCAGCGGCTCCGGGGTGGGGGTGCGAGCAGCCTAGCCGGGATCGGCGGGTGCGGGTCAGAGCTGGTGGCGGGCCGCCCAGACCTGCGCCGAGACGTTGGCGATCAGCCGGCAGGCGTCGTCCTCGACCTCGTCTCCGCTCGGGCCGCCGTCGGCCAGGTCGGTGGTGGTGCAGACGACGATCAGGTACGGCGGGGCGTCGTCGGGCAGCACCACCCCGGCGCCGTGCCGGACGCCGCGCACCCAACCGCCCTTGTGCGCGATCCGGGTGCCCTCGGGCAGCCCGGCGGCCAGGTCCTCGCGGTGCTCCTGGGCGAGCAGGACGTCCAGCATGGCCGCGCAGCCGGCCGACGACGCGAGCCGGCCGGGGGTGGTGGCCCCGGTGGCCAGTGCGCCGAGCAGGGCGGCCAGGTCGGCGGCGGTGACCAGGTTGGTGATGCCGGCCTCGCGGGCGGCGAAGTCCTCGATGCCCCGGCCGGTGACGCTGTGCCGGGCACCGGCCAGCGCCCACACCTCGGCCACCGCCGGCAGCCCGACCTGCTCGATGACCAGGTTCGTGGCCAGGTTGCTGGACCGCACGATCATCCGGTCGGCCAGCCAGCGCAGCGGCGCGGTGCCACCCACCCGGTCCCAGACCGCGTCGTCGTTGTCGTAGTGCTGCGCGCAGGAGAATCGGGGCGCGCCGGGCTGGGCCGAGTCGAACTCGTTGACCACCGGGACCGGGGCGTCCAACTCCAGCGTGCCGGCCTCGGCGGCGCGGTGCAGCGCGGCGAGCACCCCCGCCTTCATGGTGCTGGCGGCGTAGTGGGCGGCGTCGGCGTGGCGGGTCCAGGTCGGGGGCGCATCGAGCCGGCCCACGTACGCCGAGACGGTGCCGGGCACCTTGTCCAGGTGGGCGTCGAGATCATCCCAGGTCATGCCGGTGACCGTAGCCGATCAACGGCGGGCCGACCGAGTGGGGCCGGCGTACCCCCGCTGAAAAGCGGCCGGGCGCGCCGGCCGCAAGCGGCCGACGCGCCCGGTGCCGGGTGCTGGTGGGTCAGCCGGCGTGCTTACGGCGGGCCGCCGCCCGACCACGCAACTGCTGGTCGAGCATCACCTTGCGGATCCGGACGGCGGTCGGGGTGACCTCGACGCACTCGTCCTCGCGGCAGAACTCGAGCGCCTGCTCCAGCGACAGCTTGCGCGGCGGGATCAGCTTCTCGGTCTCGTCCGAGGTCGACGCCCGCATGTTGGTGAGCTTCTTCTCCTTGGTGATGTTGACGTCCATGTCGTCGGAGCGCGAGTTCTCCCCGACGATCATGCCCTCGTACACCTCGGTGGTCGGGTCGACGAAGAGCTGCCCGCGCTCCTGCAGGTTGATCATCGCGAAGGCGGTGACCGCGCCGGAGCGGTCGGCGACCAGCGAACCGTTGTTGCGGGTACGCAGCTCACCGAACCACGGCTCGTAGGACTCGAAGACGTGGTGCAGGATGCCGGTGCCCCGGGTGTCGGTGAGGAACTCGGTGCGGAAGCCGATCAGGCCGCGCGCCGGGACCAGCCACTCCATCCGGATCCAGCCGGTGCCGTGGTTGACCAGCTGCTCCATCCGGCCCTTGCGGGTGGCCAGCAGCTGGGTGATCGCACCCAGGTACTCCTCCGGCGCGTCGATGGTCAGCCGCTCGACCGGCTCGCAGGTCTTGCCGTCGATCTCCCGGGTGACCACCTGCGGCTTGCCGACGGTCAGCTCGTAGCTCTCCCGGCGCATCTGCTCGACCAGGATGGCCAGCGCCAGCTCACCACGGCCCTGCACCTCCCAGGCGTCCGGCCGCTCGGTGGGCAGCACCCGCAGCGAGACGTTGCCGATCAGTTCCTTGTCCAGCCGGTCCTTCACCATCCGCGCGGTGACCTTGGAGCCCTTGACCCGGCCGACCAGCGGCGAGGTGTTGGTGCCGATGGTCATCGAGATGGCCGGCTCGTCGACGGTGATCAGCGGCAGCGCCACCGGGTGCTCCGCGTCGGCCAGCGTCTCACCGATCATGATCTCGGGGATGCCGGCGACGGCGATGATGTCGCCAGGGCCGGCCGAGTCGGCCGGCTTGCGCTCCAGGCCCTCGGTCATCAGCATCTCGGAGATGCGGACCCGCTGGGTGCTGCCGTCGGTGCGGCACCAGGCCACCGTCTGACCCTTGTTGATCGTGCCCTGGCGGACCCGGCACAGCGCCAGCCGGCCGAGGAACGGCGAGGCGTCGAGGTTGGTGACGTGTGCCTGCAGCGGCGCGCCGTCCTCGTACGCGGGCGGCGGGATGGTGTCCAGCAGGGTGCGGAACAGCGGCTCCAGCGAGGTGCTGTCGTCCGGCACCGAGCCGTCGGCGGGCTGGGTCAGCGAGGCGATGCCGTCGCGGGCGCAGGCGTAGACGATCGGGAAGTCGATCTGCTCCTCGTCGGCGTCCAGGTCGAGGAAGAGCTCGTAGGTGTCGTCCACGACCTCCTTGATCCGGGCGTCCGGCCGGTCCACCTTGTTGATCACGAGGATGATCGGGAGTCGCGCCCGCAGCGCCTTACGCAGCACGAAGCGGGTCTGCGGCAGCGGGCCCTCGCTCGCGTCGACCAGGAGCACCACACCGTCGACCATGGTCAGGCCGCGCTCCACCTCGCCACCGAAGTCGGCGTGGCCGGGGGTGTCGATGATGTTGATGGTGACCGGGTCGGAGCCGTCCGCCGGCAGGTAGTGCACGCCGGTGTTCTTGGCCAGGATCGTGATGCCCTTCTCCCGTTCCAGGTCCCCGGAGTCCATCACCCGCTCGGTCGTCTCACCCCGGGCGCCGTACGCGCCAGCCTGCCGCAACATGGCGTCGACCAGGGTGGTCTTGCCGTGGTCGACGTGAGCGATGATGGCGACGTTGCGGAGGTCGGTGCGAAGCTGCATACCCTCTATCCTTCCGCCTGCGCTCGCGCAGGCTGCGTCGGGGTCACCCCCAGGTGCCCCTGATCTCTGGTGAAACTGCTGTCCGGGTCGTTCCCCCGGCTGGCATGCTGACTCCCGTGTCCCGGGGGCCTGAGTGCACGATCTGCTGACCTTGGTGCAGGGTCTGCCCACCCTGTGGATCTACCTGGTCGCCGCGTTGATCGTGATGGGCGAGACCGCGGTGATCTTCGGCCTGCTGGTGCCGGGTGAGGCTACCCTGCTGCTCGTCGGCTTCCTCACCTACAACGGTACCTTGCGGCTGGGCCCGGCGTTGCTCGCGATGATCGTCGCGGCGGTCCTGGGTGATGGGCTGGCGTTCCGCGCCGGACGACGGTACGGCCCGCGGCTGCGTGCCCGGCTGGGCCACCGGGTCGGGCCCGCGCGGTGGAGCCGGGCGGACGCCATGCTCGCGCGGCTCGGGGGGCGGGGCGTGTTCGCCGCGCGCTGGGTGGCCTTCGCCCGCACTCTGGTGCCCCGGTTGGCCGGGGCGTCCGACATGCCGTACCGACGGTTCGCGCCGTGGAACCTGGCCGGCGTGGTGACCTGGGTGGGCGGGTCGGTGCTGCTCGGTCACCTCGCCGGTGAGTCGTACGACACGGTCTCCCGGTTGCTCGGCCGGGCCACCGGCGCGGCACTGGTGTTGCTGGCCGGGCTGTTGGGGGTGGTGCTCGCCGGCCGGTGGCTGGGCCGCAACCCCGACCCGGTACGGGCGTTGCTCTCCCGGGCCGGCGCGTTGCCCCCGGTGCGCTGGCTCAGCGCCCGCTACGGGGTGCTGTTCTTCCTGGTGGCCATGCGGATCGGACCGGCTTGGACGCTGCTGCTCAACCTCGCCGCCGGGCTGCTGCTGCTCTTCGCCGCCGGGCTCGCCATCGCCGGCCTGCTCGCCGTCGGGGTGCGCAGCAGCGGGCTGGCCACGCTGGACGGGGCGATCGAGGCCTGGTTCGCCGCCCGCCGGACCCCGGGCGCCGCCGACGCCACCATGGTCGTGGTGTCGTTGGTGCGCGGGTGGGTGTTGATCGTGCTGGTGGCCATGGTGGCCGCGGTGCTGGCGTGGCGGAACCGGCCGTGGCGGGCGGACCTGCTCAGCGTGGTCGGCACGGTGGGCGCGTTCGTCCCGCTGCTGGTACTCGCCGTGGTGGCGGAGCTGACCGGTTCGCCGGGGGCCGGCCCGGACGGCGGCGAGTCGGTCCCGTTCCCGACCCAGAACGCGGTGGTCGCGGCGAGCTTCTGCACCCTGGCCTGGCTCGTGTCCCGGGGCGCCCGGTGGCCGGTGGCGGTGGCAACCTGGACAGCCGCCGCCGCAGGCGTGGTCGGTGTCGGCGGCGCGCGGCTCTACCTCGGGCTGGACACGACGAGCGGGACTGCGGCAGCGGTGCTGCTCGGGGTGCTCTGGACGGTGGTGTTCATGGTCGCCTGGGCCACCCGGGACCGGGCGATGGGGGATCGGGAGCAGCCGGCGGACGGGGTCCGGCCACCGTCGCAGGGGCCTCGCCGCCCGGTCGAACCTTGCTAGGGTGCGGCGACGATCACATGGGGGAGGAACGGCATGCATCGACGGAATGGTCGGGTGGGCGCCGGTTTGCTCGCCGGGCTGCTGCTGGCGGGCACGCTGGTCGGCTGCGGCCCTGCGAAGGAACGCCCGCAGGATCAGACCGCGCCAGTCGCGGTGACCGAGGTACCGGTGGAGGCGCCGGCGGAGGTCCCGCTCGATGACGCCGCCGGGGAGCCGAGCCCGTCGGCGACCGGGGCGGCGGGTGCCGCCCCGCAACGCCTCGCGTCCCCGAGCCCGACAGCGCCGAAGGCGGCGACTCGCACGGCCACCGCGGCGCCGAGGCCGCGCCTGGTGCCCAGACGGCCCACCGAGACCTGGGCTCCGCCGCCGCCGCCACGTCCGCGAGCGAGCCCCTGCACGCCCAGCTACCGGGGCACCCAGGCGACCAGGGCCGAGGCGAAGGCGGCGCTGACCGACGCGGCGGCGCGCACCTACTGGCCGGTGTCCGCCCCGGCCCTGAAGATTCCGCTGAACCTGGTCAAGGCCACCGCCTGGCAGGAGAGCGGCTGGCAGTCCAACATCTACGCCTGCGACGGCGGTGTCGGGCTGATGCAGGTGATGCCGGACACCGCGACCTGGATGAACCAGCGGTTCGAGCAGAGCTACGACATCGACAACTACCGGGACAACGCGTACCTCGGCGGCACCTACCTGGCCTGGCTGACCAAGTACATCGGCGACATGTACTTCGAGTCCGACTACCGGCTCGACGCCGCCCTGTGCAGCACCGAGCTGAATTCCTGCCTGCTCAACGCGGTCATCGCCGCGTACAACTTCGGGCACGGTGCGGTGGCGCAGGAGGGACAGCCGCTGGCCATCCCCAACCCGTCGTACGTGCGCAACGTGCGGGCGCTGATGACCGAGTGCGTCTGCCTGGCGTACTGAGCACGCTGACCGACGCGACGGGGGCGGGGCCGGGGGTGACCCGGCCCCGCCCCCGTCGCGGTGCCCGGTCAGTCCCGGGCGGCGGCGACCAGCTCGGGTGGCGCCGGGGCCTCCGCCACGCGCTCGCGGGCGATCCGGCCGGGCCACCAGAAGCGGTCGCCGAGCATGAACGCCAGCGCCGGGACCAGGACCGTGCGGACCAGCAGGGTGTCCAGCAGGACGCCGATGCACACGATGATGCCGATCTGGGTCAGCGTGATCAGGGGCAGCACCCCGAGCACCGCGAAGACCGCGGCGAGCAGGACACCCGCACTCGTGATCACCCCGCCGGTGACCCGCAGCGCGGAGAGCATCCCGTCCCGGGTGCCCGCCTTGCGGGCGTCCTCCCGGGCCCTGGTGACCAGGAAGATGTTGTAGTCCACGCCGAGTGCCACCAGGAACACGAAGGCCAGCAGCAGCACGCCGCTGTCCAGCGCCGGGAAGCCCAGCACGTGGTCGAAGAGCAGCCACGCCGCACCGAGGCTGGCGAAGAATGACGCGATCACGGTGAGCACCAGCAGCACCGGCGCGAGCAGGCCCCGCAGCAGGAGTACGAGCACCGCGCCGACCAGCAGCAGGATGATCGGCAGGATCAGCCGCAGGTCCCGGTCGTTGGCCTCCTCGGAGTCGTAGGTGGCGGCCACGCTGCCGCCGACGATCGCCCCGGACGGGGTGTCGGCGCCCTCTGCCGCAGGTGGCGCGGAGTTGGGGACCGCGGCGACCGCGTCGCGCAGCGCCTCGATTGTCCGGTTGGAGGCGGTGGTCCCGGGTTCGGAGGCCAGCACCACGTCGACCTGGGCGACGGCCTGGCCGGCGTCGCCGGGGCGGGCCGAGGCGACCCCCGGCACGGTGGAGGCCGCGTCGGTGACCGCCCGCACGGCCGTCGGGGTGGTGAGCACGGCCACCGGCTGGGTGGTGCCGGCTGGGAACGCCCGGGCCAGGGTCTGCGCCCCGGCCACCGCCTCGGGCTGGGCCCGGAACTGCTCGGTCTCGGACAGCCCGGTGCGGATCCCGAGCCCACCCAGCGCCAGGCCGGCGAGCAGCAGCGTGGCCAGCACCGCGACCGGCGCCGGACGGCGTTGCACGGCGGTGCCGAGCCGGCCCCAGAGCCGGCCCTCGCGGATCGCGCCACCGACCTTGGGTACGAACGGCCAGAACAGGCCGCGGCCGAAGAGCAGCAACAGGGCGGGAAGCACGAACAGCGCCGAGAGCATGGCGAAGACCACACCGGTGGCGCAGGCCACGGCCAGCGCCCGGTTCGTCTCCTGCTCACTGAGCAGCAGGGTGAGCACGCCGAGCACCACGGTGCCGCCGCTGGCCAGGATGGGCTCGGCCGTCCGGCGCAGTGCGGCGCGCATCGCCGCGAACCGGTCCTCCTCGCGGCGTAGCTCCTCCCGGTAGCGGGCGATGAGCAGCAGGGCGTAGTCGGTGGCTGCGCCGAAGACCAGCACGCTGGCGATGCCGGTGACCTGGCCCTGCTGGAGGGTGATGCCGACGGCCGGCACGATCGTGTCCACCGCGCGCAGGGTGAGCTGCTCGGTCGCCGCGACCACGACCAGCGGCACGATCCACAGGAACGGGCTGCGGTAGGTGATCAGCAACAGCAGCGCGACCACGGCGGCGGTCACCGCGAGCAGGGTGATGTCGGCGCCCTCGAAGACCGAGGCGAGGTCGGCGGTGAAGGCGGGAGCGCCGGTGACCTCGACGGTGAGGCCGTCGGGCAGGTCCGCCAGCGCTGCGCGTACCTGGCTGACCGTGCCGGTGACCTCGTCCTGGCCACCGGCGGTGCTGAGCGGCACGGCGACCAGCGCCACGGTCCCGTCCGGGGAGAGCTGCGGGGGGCTGACCTGCCCGCTCACCGCGAAGCGGCCCAGATCGCCGGAGCGGGCGGCCACCGCGCCCCGGTCGGCCTCGCTCAGCGCGCCGCCGTCGCCGCGGCTGACCACCACGATGGCCGGCTGGACCTCGCTGGACGGGAGCTCATCCTGCAACCGTTCCACCTGGGTCGACTGCCACTGCACGGACAGGCCGCTGGCGGAGACCGGCGCCGGGTTGTTCGGTTGGGGTAGCCCGAAGACCGCCGCGCCGACGACGATCGCGGCGGCCACGGTGAGCCAGGCGGCCAACCGGCCACGGGCGACTCTGGTGAAGACAGACATCAGGTGACCTCAGGGTCCTTCAGGTGGTCAAGTATCTCGACTATCGAGATTATCGACGGTTGCTCTATGCTGCAACCTGGGGACCGACGACGGGAAGAAGCGGCGCGAGGTGGCGACTCACGGCATGTACCGACGGCGCGACACGCGCCGCGAGCAGCTGGTCGCGGAGATCACCAACAACCTGCGGCGGTACGCGGCGGACGCCCAGCAGGTCGGGCACGCCTTCGCCAACCTGCACGGGCTCAACCCGACCGACCTGCAGGCGCTGATCGCGGTGATGGACGCCGAGCTGTTCGGTGACCCGATCACCCCCGGCCGCCTCGGTGAGCAGCTCAACCTCTCCTCCGGTTCGGTCACCGCCCTGATCGACCGGCTGGAGCGTGCCGGCCACATCCGCCGGGACCGGGACACCGTCGACCGACGCAAGGTGTTCCTGCACTACGCCGACCAGGGGGCCGCGCTGGCCATGCAGTTCTTCCAGCCGCTGGGCGCCCGTACCGACTCGGTGATGGCCCACTTCAGCGACGACGAGCTGGAGGTGCTGCACCGGTTCATGGGGGAGATGAGCCAGTCGTTGCGCGCGCACCGTGACGCGGTTCGCGCCGCCCGGCCCCAGTCGCCCCGACGGCCGACGGACTGACCGGTGCCGCACCGGCTCGTCGCCCGCCTCGCCGGCGCCGCGCTGCGGCTGCCTGCGACCAGCCCCGGCCCGGTGCGGGTCACCCGTGACATCCCGGTCCGGGTCCGCGACGGCGTGGTGCTGCGCACCGACCACTACGCCCCGGCCGGCCGGGACGCACCCACCGTGCTGATCCGCACCCCGTACGGGCGGGGTGGCCCGCTGCGGCTGCTCGGCCGGCTGCTCGCCGCGCGAGGCTGGCACGCGGTGATCCAGTCCTGTCGGGGCACCGGGGGCTCCGGTGGGACGTTCGCCCCGCTGGTGCACGAGCGCGACGACGGGCTGGACACCCTGGACTGGCTGCGTCGCCAGCCCTGGTGGTCCGGTGCGCTCGGCATGTTCGGGGTCAGCTACCAGGGCTTCGCGCAGTGGGCGCTGGCCGCCGACGCCGGCGAGGAGCTGCGCGCGATGGTCGCGGTGGTGACCGCCTCGGCCACCCGGGATTCGACGTACGCGGGGGAGTCCTTCGCCCTGGACACGGTGCTGACCTGGGCGGAGCTGCTGCACGCGCAGACCGTGCCGTGGCTGGCCCGGCAGTGGGAGCTCAAGCGTGGGCAGCCCCGGCTGGTCGCCGCTCTGGAGCACCTGCCGCTGGCCGGGGCGGATCGGGTGGCCACCGGGGTGACCATCCCGTTCTTCCAGGAGTGGCTGCGCCACCACACGCCGGACGCCGTGTACTGGCGGACCCGGGTCTTCGACGACCGGGTGGCCCGGGTGCGGGCACCGGTGGTCATGGTCACCGGCTGGCACGACATCTTCCTGCCCGCCCAGCTCGACGACCACGCCACCCTGCGCGCCGCCGGCGCCCGGCCGCGCCTGGTGATCGGCCCGTGGACGCACGGCAGTCCCGGCCTGTTCGTGGCCGCACTGCGGGAGGGCCTGGCATGGCTCGACGAGCACCTGACCGGCCCGGCGACAGCGGGCGGGCCGGCGGTCCGCGTCGACCGGTCCGCGTCGGCCCCGGTCCGGCTCTACGTGAGCGGCGCCGGCGGTGGCTGGCGGGACCTGCCGGACTGGCCACCGCCGGCGGTCGACACCGCCTGGCACCTGCATCCCGGCGGTGTGCTGGCCGCGCGCCCGCCGGTTGCATCGGCGCCGGACGAGTTCCGGTACGACCCGAGCGACCCCACCCCGTCGCTGGGTGGGCCGCTGCTCGTCGCGCAGCGGGCCGGCCCGGTCGACAACCGGCGTGTCGAGGCCCGCCCCGACGTGCTGACGTACACCAGCACCCCGCTGACCCGGCCGATCGAGGTGATCGGCCCGGTGCGCGCCGAGATCCACGTCCGCAGTGAGCTGCCGTACCTGGATGTCTTCGTCCGGCTGTGCGACGTGGACCGCCGCGGTCGCTCGTGGAACGTGTGCGACGGTCTGGTCCGGGTCACGCCCGATCGGTTCGCGGCCGACCCGTCCGGGGTGTGCCGGGTCCCGGTGTCGCTGTGGCCGACCGCGTACCGGTTCGGCGCCGGGCACCGCCTGCGGGTGCAGGTGACCGGTGGTGCCCATCCGCGCTGGGCGCGCAACCCGGGCAGCGGGGAACCCCTCGGTGCGGCCGTGACGCTGCGTGCCGGTTGGCGACAGGTTCTGCACGACCCGACGTACCCCTCGGCGTTGTTCCTGCCGATCGTCCACTCTGGCTCTGCGCAACCTCCAATCTGAACTTACCCCCTCTGAGCTGGGCATTCATCGAAAACGCGGGCTATCGTTGAGTCAACGCCCGGCGCCGTGCACCAGTAAGACCGGGCGCGTTCGCAGCCCTGCACCGCGTACGCGGTGTGACGTCGTGCCCGGTCCCCGCCCGTTGGAGAGGGGGACCCCATGACCCGGGCCCCGGCGAATCTGTTGGCCGTCCGCACCCTGCTCCTGACCCACCTCGACAACGCCCCCGGGCCCGACGACCTGGAGCCGGCGGAAGTCGGCATCGTCGGCGATCCGGCGCACCGGGGCGGCTACCACTGTGGATCTGACCGGGTGGTCACCAACGACTACTCGGTGGTGGAATCACCCCGGGACCGGGCCGGCCTGACCCTCGACGCGGCGGCACTGGACGTCGGCGGCTTCGACGTCCGCTCCGCTGGCCGGACGCACACCCTGCGCAGCTTCTCGCTCTGGTGCGTGGGGCAGTGCGTCGCGAACGCGGCCGACACCCGGGACATCCGCGAGATCATCTACAGCCCTGACGGTACGACCGTGAAGCGGTGGGACCGGCTCGGCAAGCGGAGCACCGGCGACAGTTCGCACCGCTGGCACACCCACATCAGCTTCTTCCGTGACGGCATCAAGGCAGGCCGCGACCAGCGGCCGTTGTTCCGCCGCTACCTCAGCTCCATCGGACTCCTGGAGGAGAACGACATGACTCCCGAAGAACACGCCTGGCTGGCCACCGTCCACCGGAACCTGACTGTGCTGGACGGCCGCAACCCGGTTGGGCAGATCTACACCCGGATGGCGATGGGTGAAGATGCCACCGTCCAGAACTACGTGCCGGCGCACCCGACGCTGAAGTCGCTCGCCGCGCAGGTGACCGCCCTGCAGACCGCGCTGACCGCGCTGGCCGGTCGCGACTTCACCGACGAGCCGGCGATCATCCAGGGCGTGCTGGCCGGGTTGACCCCGGAGAAGATCGCCGCGGCGATCCCGCCGACGATGGCCAAGCAGGTCGCCGACGAATTGGCCCGCCGGCTGGTCGCCTGAGCAGCCCCCCGGCCGCGTCGGTTGGCCCGAACCTGCCGATCCGCAACGACTGTTTAGCAATATCTGTTGCGCAACAGGTGTTGCGGATGACAGGGTCGGTGGCATGGAGAGTCCCGACGTACGACAGGTCACCGACTCGCGGGTGCTGGCCGCCATGGCCCACCCGCTGCGCCGCCGGCTCATGGACGTGTTCAAGGTGCACGGGCCCTCGACCGTCGGCCTGCTCGCCGAGCGCACCGACCAGGCGCCCGCGAACGTCAGTCACCACCTCAAGGTGCTCGCCGCCGCCGGGCTGGTCACCGAGGCCCCCGACCTGGTCCGGGACCGGCGCGAGCGGTGGTGGCGCCTGGTCACCCGGGGGGTGCGCTGGTCCAACAGCGACTTCGACGCCGACCCGGCCGCCCGAGCGGTCGCCGACGCCGCCACGTCGCTCAACCTGGACCGGCACGTCGCCCTGGCCCGAGCCTGGCACGCCGCCGACGAGTCGGCGCAGGCCGCCTGGCAGGACGGCCCGTTCTCGACCGACAAGTGGCTGCACCTCACCCCCGACGAACTGGCCGAGCTGAGCCGCGAAATGATCGACCTGCTGGCCCGCTGGGCCGACCGGCCGCTGCCCGACGACGGCCGCGAACGGCAGCCCGTGTTCGTGTTCGTCCACGGCGTTCCGGCCCGGCCGTGACCGCGGCAACCCGCACCGATCCGGGTCCGGTCCGGCCGGCCGGTGGCCTGCTGCGGCACCGGGACTTCCGGTTGCTCTGGGCCGGTCAGGCGGTCAGCAGCATCGGCAGCAACGTCACCACGGTCGCGCTGCCGCTGGTCGCGGTGGCCGTGCTCGACGCCGGCACCTTCCAGGTGGCGGTGCTCACCGCCGCGGCCTGGCTGCCCTGGTTGCTGATCGGCCTGCCGGCCGGCGCGTGGGTGGACCGCCTGGCGCGCCGACCGGTGATGGTCGTCTGCGACGTGTTCTGCGCGCTGGCCTTCCTCAGTGTGCCGCTGGCCGCCGCGCTGGATCGGCTCACCGTCTGGCACCTGCTGCTGGTCGCGCTCGGCGCCGGCACCGCGCGGGTCTTCTTCGAGACCGCCGACCAGGTGTACCTGCCGGTCGTGCTGCGACCCGAGCAGCTACCGGAGGGCAACGCGAAGCTGCACGCCACCCAGACCGTGAGCTACGTCGTCGGACCCGGAGTCGCGGGCCTGATCGCCCAGCTCACCGGGGCGGTCGCCGCGCTGCTGCTGGACGCGCTCACCTTCCTGCTCTCCGCGGCCTTCCTGCTGCGGATCCGCACCGTCGAGCCGCGCGTCCGGCGGGCGGACCCATCCCGGTCGCTACGCCGGGACATCGCCGAGGGGCTGCGCTTCGTCGTCCGCGACCCGTACCTGCGGGTGCTGGCGGTCTTCGGTGCGGCCAGCAACATCGGGCTGATCGGCTACCAGGCCGTCCTGGTGGTCTTCCTGGTCCGGGAGCTGCGGCTCGAACCGGGCCTGGTGGGCGTCCTGATCGCGGTGATGAGCGCCGGCGGGATCGTCGGTGCGTTGCTGGCCACCACGCTCGCCCGGCGTTGCGGCACCGCGCGGGCCCTGCTGCTCGGTGCGGCCCTCACCGGCCCGCCCGCGCTGCTCATTCCGCTGGCCGCGCCCGGTGTCGGGCTGGTCTGGCCGGCCCTCGGCGGGGTGCTGATCGGCCTCGGAGTGGCCGTCGGAAACGTGGTCAAGGGCAGCTTCCGACAGATGTACACCCCGCATCACCTGCTCGGCCGGGTGACGGTGAGCATGCACCTGCTCAACTACGGCACCATCCCGCTGGCGGCCGTGCTGGCTGGCGCCCTCGGCGCGCGGTACGGCGTCGAGACGGCGATCGGGGTGATGACCACCTGGTTGGCGCTCACCCCGTTGATCCTGCTGATGGGGCCGCTCCGGCGGCGGCGGGACCTGCCCGCCGCCCCGGCGGCGTATTGAGTGCGCTGCGGCGGCGGCCGTCGACCGGCCGCCGCCACCGGCACGGAGCTACATCGGGCGGACGTTGTCCGCCTGCGGACCCTTCTGCCCCTGGGTCACCTCGAACTCGACCTTCTGGCCCTCGTTGAGCTCCCGGTAGCCGCTCGAGGCAATGGCGGAGTAGTGGACGAACACGTCCGGCCCTCCACCGTCCTGCTCGATGAAGCCAAAGCCCTTTTCCGAGTTGAACCACTTAACCGTGCCGGTTGCCATGCATCTCTCCCTGTTCAAAGCGGCTGACCCTCGGCCTGTGGCCGATGATCGCCCGTACCAGTCCGACAGTAACGGGCAAAACCCGGATCCGCCGGCCGAAGTGCCGTAGGCACTCGGGTGAAGTCGGGTGAACTCTACGTGCCGCCATGCGAAACCCCGCCCCCGCCACCCGGCACTGGGGCATGCTTGCGCCGATGAGGGGTGCCGCAGCCACCGCGCTGTCCGAGCTGGAGCGCGAGATCGACGCGCCCGGCGACGGCCTGGACCGGCTCCGACTGGTACCCACTCCGTTCGTCCCCGAGGTGCGGCTGCACCTGGCCGAGGACGCGATCGTCTGGTGGGCCCGGATGGAGGCCGCCGCCGGGCACGCCCTGCCGCCGCCGTACTGGGCCTCCGCCTGGGCCGGGGGTCAGGCCCTGGCCCGCCACCTGCTGGACCATCCGGAGCTGGTCGCCGGCCGGCGGGTACTCGACCTCGCCGCCGGGTCCGGGCTGGTGGCCATCGCCGCCGCGCTGGCCGGCGCGGCCAAAGTGGTCGCCAACGACATTGACCCGTACGCCGTCGCGGCGGTCACGGTCAACGCGCGGGCCAACCGGGTCGCCGTCGACGCCAGCGGGAGTGACCTGCTGGACAGCGGCGACGCGGAGGCGGACGTGGACGTGGTCCTCGCCGGTGACGCCTTCTACAGCCGCGCACTGGCCGACCGGATGCTGCCGTTCCTGCAACGGGCCGCCGCCCGCGGTGCCGAGGTGCTGGTCGGCGACCCCGACCGGGGGCACCTGCCGGCGGACCGGTTGACGGTGCTGGCCGACTATCCGGTGCCCACCACGGAACCGTCGGTCGACTCGTCGCTGCGCCGGGTGCAGGTGCTGCGACCCGAGTGAGGCGGGATCCCGATCTCAGGGGCGACCCTGAGGCGGACACCAGGGGTCGCTGGGGGGTGCGACCTGATGTCGGGGGTGGTGCGGCGGTCATAGCGTACGGGGTATGACGCAATGGCTGGCCGAGGTCGGAGAACTGCCCATCCTGCTGCTGATGGGCGCGCTCGGGTTGGTCATGCTCTTCGACGCCATCCCACTGCTCGGCGTGCTGGTCCCCGGTGACGTGGCGATCCTGGCCGCGGTCGGGGTGGGCCGCCCGGCCACCGGGCTGGCCACCTTCACCGCGGTGCTGGTCGGCTGCCTGGCCGGGTGGTCGCTGAGCTTCCTGGTCGGTCGCCGGTACTCGGAGCGGCTGCGACGCAGTCGGGTCGGCGGCTGGATCGGCGAGGCGCGCTGGACGGCGGCGGAGGGGATCCTGCGGGGTGGTGGTGGCCGGATGATGGTGGTGGCGCCGTTCCTGCCGGTGTTCAACGCGCTGCTGCCGCTGGCAGCGGGTGGGCTGCGCATGTCGTACCGGCGGTTTTTGGGCTGCGCGGCGCTCGGCGCGGCGGCCTGGGCGGGTCTCTACCTCGCGCTGGGCACCGCGTCCCGCTCGCTGGCCGGGCTGCTGCCGGGGGAGTCGAGCCCGCTGCTGGTCACCATGGGCGTGGGGCTGGTGCTCGCGACTGTGGTGCTGCTGGGCACCCGACGCCGGCTGCGGGCCGTCACCGCGGCGCCGACGCCCTGACCGGTTCGGCCCGACGGCGGGTGCGGGGTGCGTCCGCGCGTCGGGTGGGGGGAGCGGGGCCGGCCGGGGGGCCGGCCCCGCACAGGGTTACCAGCCGCGGGCGCGCCACTGGGGCAGGGCCGGGCGTTCCGCGCCGAGCGTGCTGTCCTTGCCGTGACCCGGATAGAACCAGGTCTCGTCCGGCAGCCGGTCGAACAGCTTCCCCTCGACGTCGTCGATCAGCGCGGCGAAGCGCACCGGGTCCTTGTCGGTGTTGCCCACGCCGCCGGGGAAGAGACTGTCGCCCGTGAACAGGTGCGGGGTGCCGGTCGGGTCGCGGTAGAGCAGCGCGATCGAGCCCGGTGTGTGCCCCTTGATGTGGACGACCTCCAACGCGCAGTCGCCGACCGGCACGCTGTCACCGTCGGCGAGCCGCTCCGCCTCGATCGGCAGCCCGGCCGCGTCGTCGGCGTGCACCAGCGCCCGGGCGCCGGTCTTGGCCACCACCTCCTCCAGCGCCACCCAGTGATCCATGTGCTGGTGGGTGGTCACCACGGCGGTGAGCCCCCGGTCGCCGATCAGGTCCAGCAGCCGGGGCGCCTCGTTGGCGGCGTCGATCAGCACCTGCTCGCCGGTGGCCGTGCAGCGCAGCAGGTAGGCGTTGTTGTCCATCGGGCCCACCGACAGCTTGCTGATGGTGAGCCCGTCCAGCTCCCGCACCGCCGGCGCACCGCCGTTGGTGACGTCTCCGCTGTATGTCATCAGGTGTCTATATCCATTCCGGTGGAGTAGGCAGGGGACCGTCGGGAGTGACGGCGAGCGCGTCGCCGCCGTCGCGGCCGATCAGCCAGGCGGCGAGGTCGGGGGCGGGACCGGCGATGATCGGGGCGTCGGCCCGCTCCCCGATAACCAACTCGTGCCCGGCGCCGTCGAAGCGCAGCACCATCGACGGCGGTGCTGGCTGGTCGGCGTGATGTGCGGCCACCTCGTGCAGCAACCGGTGGGCGAACGCCTCCGACCAGTCGGCGGGCCGGTAGTCGGCGGCCAGGTCGAGGTGGTGCACCTCGATCTCGCGCAGCCGGCCCCAGACGAGCAGGGCGGCGGGCCACGGGCCGCGGCGGGTCTGCACCGTCGCCGCCCACGCCTCGACCGGCATGGCCGCGACGGCCTCGGTGAACCGGTCCGCGCTGCGTCGCAGGTCGTCCAGGTGCTCGGCTGGCGGCCGGCCCGCGCCGGCCTCGATGTCCGCCGCCCGGGCCTCGGGCGACGCGTACATCGGCACCGGCTCGCCGGTGCGGGCCGCGGTGAGCAGGTTGACGAAGCCGTCGGCGTTGCGCGCCAGGTGGGCCAGCACGTGGCCGCGTGTCCAGTCGGGCAGCAGCGACGCGGCCGCCAGGTCCGCGGCGTCGAAGGAGGCCGCGGTACGCAGCAGCCGGCTGGTCGCGTCGTCCACCTCGCCCGTGAGCAGGAGCGGATCGGTGGTCACGCGTCGACCCTAGCGGTCCGCCGTCGCGCCGTCGCCGGGGAAATCGCTTTCGGCGCGTCGGCGCGCGTCCTACCGTCGGCGACATACGCGGCACCGGGACGTCGGACGGAGGTGGTGATCATGCCGGCCGTGACACGCGTGTTCCGCCATCACCAGCTTCGACACCGATGAGGATGCCATGACGATCGATCTGACCGCCCTCGGCTGGGACGCCGAACGGGCGGCGTACGCCGCGCGGCGCGGTGAGCACCACCCGGGCCGGGTGGCCCGGGTGGACCGGGGGGTCTGCACGGTGCTCACCGCGGCCGGCCCGGTCCGGGCCAGCCTGGGCGGGGCGGTGCTTGCCGCCGCCGTCCGGGACCCCTCCGCGCTGCCCTGCGCGGGGGACTGGGTGCTGCTCACCCACTGGCCGGACCGCCGCACCACCGTGGAGGCGGTGCTGCCCCGGCGGGCCGCGCTGATCCGCCGTACCGCCGGCAAGGACGCCAGCGGCCAGGTGCTGGCCGCCAACCTCGACGCCGCCGCCGTGGTGGAGCCGGTGCACCCGGAGCCGGACGTCGGCCGGATCGAGCGGCTGCTGTCCCTGGCCCACGAGTCCGGGGCCCGGCCACTGGTCGTGCTGACCAAGGCCGACCTCGCGGCCGATCCGGCCGCGCTGGCCCGTCAGCTCGCCGCGGTCGCCCCCGGGGTGCCGGTGCTGCCGGTCAGCGCCGAGCACGGCGTCGGGCTGGAGCCGCTGCGCGCGGAGGTGGCGCCGGGCCGCACGCTCGGCCTGCTCGGGCCGTCCGGGGCGGGCAAGTCGAGCCTGGTCAACGCGCTGGCCGGCGCGGTGATGATGCCGACCCAGGCGATCCGCCGGGTCGACGGCAAGGGTCGGCACACCACCACCTGGCGGGCCCTGGTGCCGATCCCCGGTGGCGGCGCGGTGATCGACACGCCCGGCGTGCGGGCGGTCGGCCTGCTGGACGGCGTGGCCGGGCTCGACCGGGCGTTCGCCGACATCGCCGGGCTTGCCGAGGGCTGCCGGTACGCCGACTGCGGGCACGACGGCGAGCCCGCCTGCGCGGTCGGCGAGGCGCTGCACACCGGCGAGCTCTCCACCCGCCGGTGGGAGAGCTGGCGGCGGCTGCAGCGGGAGGTGGCTCAGGAGAGCCGGCGGCGGGAGGCGCGGCTGGCCGCGGAGCGGCGCGGTGGGTGGCGCTCCGCCCGGCGTCGGGCGGCCCGACCGCCGACGCCAGGGGGCTACTGACCGGCCCGGCCGACCGGGCTGAGCTGGGGGAATGTGCGGGCGGGGAAAACTGTCATACCTCGGGGCTAGAGTTGCCGAGGCGTGTTTTCCGCGCCCGCACCACCGCTCAGAACCACCCCAGAGCGGGACAGATTCTCCGCTTCATCTTCTCCCGGGAGTACACGAACCGTGGCCGACCGACTGATCATCCGTGGCGCGCGCGAGCACAATCTGCGTGACGTCAGTCTCGACCTGCCCCGGGACGCACTCATCGTGTTCACCGGGCTGTCCGGGTCGGGCAAGTCGAGCCTGGCCTTCGACACGATCTTCGCCGAGGGGCAGCGGCGGTACGTGGAGTCGCTCTCGTCGTACGCCCGGCAGTTCCTCGGCCAGATGGACAAGCCCGACGTCGACTTCATCGAGGGGCTGAGCCCGGCCGTCTCGATCGACCAGAAGTCGACCTCGCGCAACCCGCGTTCGACCGTCGGCACCATCACCGAGGTCTACGACTACCTGCGGCTGCTCTACGCCCGCATCGGCGAGCCGCACTGCCCGGTCTGCGGTGAGCGGATCTCCCGACAGAGCCCGCAGCAGATCGTCGACCGGGTGCTGTCGATGGCCGAGGGCACCAAGTTCATGGTGCTCGCCCCGGTCATCCGCGGCCGCAAGGGCGAGTACGTCGACCTCTTCTCCGAGCTGCAGGCCAAGGGTTACGCCCGGGCCCGGGTCGACGGCGTGGTGCACCCACTGACCGAGCCGCCGAAGCTCAAGAAGCAGGAGAAGCACACCATCGAGGTGGTGATCGACCGGCTCACCGTCAAGCCGAGCGCCAAGCAGCGGCTGACCGACTCGGTCGAGGCCGCCCTGGGCCTGTCCAGCGGCCTGGTGCTGCTCGACTTCGTCGACCTCCCGGAGGACGACCCGGACCGGGAGCGCCGCTACTCCGAGCACCTGGCCTGCCCCAACGACCACCCGCTCGCCATCGAGGACCTGGAGCCCCGGGTCTTCTCCTTCAACGCGCCGTACGGCGCCTGCCCGGAGTGCACCGGCCTGGGCACCAAGAAGGAGGTCGACCCGGAGCTGTTGGTGCCCGACCCGGAGCGCAGCCTGCGCGAGGGCGCCATCCAGCCCTGGTCCACCGGGCACAACCTCGAATACTTCCTGCGCCTGCTGGAGGCGCTCGGCGAGGCCCAGCACTTCGACGTCGACACCCCTTGGCGGGCGTTGCCGGCGCGGGCGCAGAAGACGATCCTGCACGGTTCCGACGACCAGGTGCACGTGCGGTACCGCAACAAGTACGGCCGCGAGCGCTCCTACTACACCGGCTTCGAGGGCGTGGTGCAGTGGATTGAGCGTCGGCACTCCGACACCGAGTCCGAGTGGTCCCGCGACAAGTACGAGGGCTACATGCGCGACGTGCCGTGTGCGGCGTGCGGCGGCGCCCGGCTCAAGCCCGAGGTGCTCGCGGTGACCCTGGCCGGCAAGAGCATCGCCGAGGTCTGCAACCTGTCCGTGGGGGAGTGCGCCGACCTGCTCGCCGGCATCGAGCTGACCGACCGGCAGAAGATGATCGCCGAGCGGGTGCTCAAGGAGATCAACGCCCGGCTGCGGTTCCTGCTCGACGTCGGCCTGGACTACCTCTCCCTGGACCGGCCGGCCGGCACCCTCTCCGGTGGCGAGGCGCAGCGCATCCGGCTGGCCACCCAGATCGGCTCCGGGCTGGTGGGTGTGCTCTACGTGCTGGACGAGCCGTCGATCGGGCTGCACCAGCGCGACAACCACCGGCTGATCGAGACTCTGATCCGGCTGCGCGGGCTGGGCAACACGCTGATCGTGGTGGAGCACGACGAGGACACCATCCGTACCGCCGACTGGATCGTCGACATCGGGCCCGGCGCCGGCGAGCACGGCGGCGAGATCGTGCACAGCGGCTCGGTGCCGGCGCTCCTGGAAAACCCAGAGTCGATCACCGGGGCGTACCTGTCCGGGCGCCGGTCGATCCCGACGCCGAAGAAGCGTCGTCCGCAGACCCCGGACCGGGAGCTGGTGGTGCACGGCGCACGCGAGCACAACCTGCGCAACCTGACCGTCTCCTTTCCGCTGGGCCAGCTCATCGCGGTCACCGGGGTCAGCGGCTCGGGCAAGTCGACGTTGGTCAACGACATCCTGTACGCGGTGCTGGCCAACCAGATCAACGGTGCGCGGCTGGTGCCCGGCCGGCACACCCGGGTCGCCGGTCTCGACCACGTGGACAAGGTCGTCGGCGTGGACCAGTCGCCGATCGGCCGGACGCCGCGCTCCAACCCGGCCACCTACACCGGGGTCTGGGACCACGTCCGCAAGCTCTTCGCCGAGACCACCGAGGCCAAGGTGCGCGGGTACGGCCCGGGCCGGTTCTCGTTCAACGTCAAGGGCGGGCGCTGCGAGGCGTGCTCCGGCGACGGCACCATCAAGATCGAGATGAACTTCCTGCCCGACGTGTACGTCCCGTGTGAGGTCTGCAAGGGCGCCCGGTACAACCGGGAGACCCTGGAGGTGCACTACAAGGGCAAGACCGTCTCGGACGTGTTGGAGATGCCGATCGAGGAGGCGGCCGAGTTCTTCTCCGCCATCCCGGCCATCCACCGGCACCTCAAGACGCTGGTCGACGTCGGCCTCGGCTACGTCCGTCTCGGCCAACCCGCCCCGACTCTCTCCGGCGGTGAGGCGCAGCGCGTCAAGCTCGCCTCCGAGCTGCAGAAGCGTTCCACCGGGCGGACGGTCTACGTGCTCGACGAGCCGACCACCGGCCTGCACTTCGAGGACATCCGCAAGCTGCTGATGGTGCTGGAAGGGCTGGTCGACAAGGGCAACACGGTGATCACCATCGAGCACAACCTCGACGTGATCAAGACGGCCGACTGGCTGATCGACATGGGTCCGGAGGGGGGCCACCGGGGCGGCACCGTGCTCGCCACCGGCACCCCGGAGGAAGTCGCCGAGGTGCCCGAGAGTCACACCGGCGAGTTCCTGCGCCAGGTGCTCAAGCTCGACGGTGAGGCCAAGGGCGCGGCGGCGGCCACCAAGCGGGCCGCCCAGGCCAACGGCGTCACCAAGACTCGGGCGCCGCGCAAGGTCGCGGCCACCGCGCGCTGAGCGGACCAGACGCCGGCGGTGCCCCATCGGGCATCGCCGGCGTTTCCCATTTCCGGGTCGAGGCCACACCGCTGTGAACCATCCGGCACAGTTGCCCGTGTTGACCAATGTGGCCGGCTGATCGGGACCGGCGCAGCAGCCCAGAGAGAGGCGAGGCATGAGTGACGATCAGGCGCTGACCGGTCCGGGTACGCAGACCCGTCGGACCCTGCTCACCGGTGTCGGGGCGATCGGCGCAGCCGTCGTACTGGCTGCCTGCGGCAGCGACGACGACAACGACGCCGGCAGTGGCGCTCCCACCAGCGGCGGCCCGGCGGTGCCCAGCACCGGCGACGCTGGCGGCGGTGACCGGCAGGACGCGCAGTCGGTGGCCACCACCACCGACATCCCGGTCGGCGGCGGCAAGATCCTCCCCGCGGGCGTGGTCATCACCCAGCCGACTGCCGGCCAGTTCAAGGGCTTCAGCGCCATCTGCACCCACCAGAACTGCCCGGTGACGAACGTCGACGGCGGCACCATCAACTGCACCTGCCACGGCAGCAAGTTCTCGATCGAGGACGGTTCGGTGAAGGCCGGTCCGGCCACCAAGCCGCTGCCACCCAAGAACATCAAGGTCACCGGCGACCAGATCTCGCTGGCCTGACCGTCCGGCGCGTCCAGCCCGGCCCCGTCGGTTCGGGCCGGCGCGGCTCAGCCGCTTGATCGACTCGCGCTCCGGGAAGTCGGGGTGTGCGGCGCCCGTCGACACGCCGACTTCCCGGAGACCGAGTGGATCTTGCGTGATGGTGCCGGACGGGGTCGGTGTCGGGGGGCCGGACTAGGCTTGCTGGCGTGGCTGACCCCTCGACCTACCGTCCTGCACCCGGCACCATTCCGGAGTCGCCGGGGGTCTACCGCTTCCGGGACGGCACCGGTCGGGTGATCTACGTCGGCAAGGCGAAGAACCTGCGCAGCCGGCTCAACTCCTACTTCGGCGACGTCTGGAATCTGCACGAGCGCACCCGGCAGATGGTCACCACCGCCGAGTCGGTTGACTGGATCACCGTCGGCACCGAGGTCGAGGCGCTCCAGCAGGAGTTCACCTGGATCAAGCAGTACGACCCGCGGTTCAACGTCCGCTACCGCGACGACAAGTCCTACCCCTACCTGGCCGTCACCCTCGACGAGGAGTACCCGCGGCTGCAGGTGATGCGCGGCGCCAAGCGCAAGGGCGTGCGCTACTTCGGGCCGTACTCGCACGCCTGGGCGATCCGGGAGACCCTCGACCTGCTGCTGCGGGTGTTCCCGGCCCGGACGTGCTCTGCCGGGGTGTTCAAGCGGGCCGGCCAGGTCGGTCGCCCCTGCCTGCTCGGCTACATCGGCAAGTGCTCGGCGCCCTGCGTCGGCACCGTCTCCGCCGACGAGCACCGGGCCATCGTCGACGATTTCTGCGACTTCATGGCCGGCCGCACCGACACCATGGTCCGCAAGATCGAACGTGAGATGACCGAGGCGAGCGAGCAGCTGGAGTTCGAGCGGGCCGCCCGGCTGCGGGACGACGTGGCGGCGTTGCGCCGGGCGATGGAGAAGCAGACCGTGGTGCTGGGCGACGGCACCGACGCCGACGTGGTCGCGTTCGCCGACGACCCGCTCGAGGCGGCCGTGCAGGTCTTCCACGTCCGCGACGGCCGGGTCCGCGGCCAGCGCGGCTGGGTGGTGGAGAAGACCGAGGAGTTGAGCACCGGCGACCTGGTGCACCACTTCTGCACCCAGGTGTACGGCGGCGAGCACGGCGAGGCGGACGTACCCCGGGAGCTGCTGGTTCCCGAGCTGCCCGCGGACGCCGACGCACTGGCCGACTGGCTCTCCACCCACCGGGGCAGCCGGGTGTCGCTGCGGGTGCCCCAGCGCGGCGACAAGCGCTCGCTGATGGAGACCGTGGAGCGCAACGCCAAGGACGCGCTGGCCCGGCACAAGCTCAAGCGGTCCGGTGATCTGACCACCCGGGGAAAGGCGCTGGACGAGATCAGCGAGGCGCTGGGCATGCGCACCTCGCCGCTGCGCATCGAATGCTTCGACATCTCCCAGATCCAGGGCACCGACGTGGTGGCCAGCATGGTCGTCTTCGAGGACGGGCTGCCCCGCAAGAGCGAGTATCGGCGGTTCATCGTCCGGGGCGCCACCGACGACCTCTCTGCGATGTCCGAGGTGCTGCGCCGTCGCTTCGCCCGCTATCTGGACGCGCGTTCGGAGACCGGCGAGGTGGGGGTGGAGTCGGCCGACGAGCTGGAGGCCCCGTCCGGCGCTGAGGAGCCACGGATCGGCACCCTCGTCGACCCCACCACTGGCCGGCCACGCAAGTTCGCGTACCCGCCGCAGTTGGTGGTCGTGGACGGCGGCGCGCCGCAGGTCGCAGCGGCGGCCCAGGCCCTCGCGGGGCTGGGCATCGAGGACGTGGCGCTGTGCGGGCTGGCCAAGCGGCTGGAGGAGGTCTGGCTCCCCGACGACGAGTTCCCGGTCATCCTGCCGCGTACGTCGGAGGGGCTCTACCTGCTGCAACGGATCCGCGACGAGGCGCACCGGTTCGCCATCACCTTCCACCGGCAGCGCCGCTCCAAGCGGATGACCGAGTCCGCGCTGGACCACGTGCCCGGCCTGGGGGAGGTGCGGCGCAAGGCGCTGCTGCGGCACTTCGGCTCACTCAAGCGGCTCTCCGCCGCCACGGTCGAGGAGATTACCGAGGTGCCCGGGGTGGGCCGGCGCACGGCCGAAGCGATCCTTGCCGCGCTCGACAAGGGCACGGGGGTCGTCGAGGGCGTCGAGGCGACGCCGAGTTCGTGAACCCGCCGCCATTCGGCATTACCACCACACTCTGACCCACCCGGCGCGGGCGAGCCACCGCCAGCCGCCGAACGGTGCGCGTTTGCCTCATGATCGTGCTCGATCCTGGATGTAGTGGCCTCGTTCGCGCCGCGTGGGGACTGTTTCCTGGATCGAGCACGATCTCGCCCGAGCAGCCCGCCTGTCCGCGCGCTGTCCGCATGCCCCGCACGACGCGAGCGGTGGCCAAGATTTGCGCACTCCGTGCCGTCTGTGGCCCCGCGTCCGTGGCCCGCGCCGTCGGCGCACCTACGTCGTCTGCGAACCCCGCACGGCAGCCCACGTCACGCGTCATGCGTCACGATTTCGCCTCACCGGTCACCCAGGCCTGGCGGGCGGTGAGCCCGGCTGGGAGACCGGCAGTCGGGCGGGTCGACGGCGGCGGGACACCCGCACCGTTGAGGGTGATACCTGAGAGTCATATTGATACCTCAGAGTCATCACGCTCAAAAGCACGCACCCGCCCGCCGAACCGCGGCGGCCTCCTAGGTCTGCGCACTTTCCGGGAAGGTGTGGCCTCGGCGCGCCGGGGGGCAGCACTTTCCCGGAAAGGGCGTGGCTAGACGCCGGTCGACGTGGGCGGCCACGTGGGTGTGGTGTCCGCTTCGGGATGCGAGCCGGACGGGTGCGCGCGCTCGGGCAGATCGCCGTGGGTCCCGGTTGTGGGGCGGACGGGTGGGATGGGGTTGTCGGCCCGTGGCGGGCTGGGGGTGTCGTCCCGTTTGGGGTGGGCCGTCCCGTGGTCGGGGCCACCCTCAGCGTGGAATCGGGGGCCGGCCCGGGTCGTTATACCTGGCATGTGACCGTGGCCCCCTGGCCCGGTGCGCGGCAGCCGCCGGGAACACCCGACCGGCCGCCCCGGTTACACCCCCCTGTAGCCAGCCGCCAGCCGTTGGGAACACCCGACCGGCCGCCGCGGTTACATCCCCGGAACCCCGAGCAGGTCCCCCCGGATCGCCGGACCGTTCCCCCCTTCTTGAACTTCCTTGACGCGGCATCCCCCTGCCGCGTGCACCCCCGATGCAGAGGAGCACGCCATTATGCGTACCGATCTGATTCGTAAGACCGCTCTGACCGCTGCTGGGCTCGCCTTCACCGGCGGCGCGATCGCCGGTCCGGTGACCGCCGCTTACGCCGCGTCGGATGCCAAGCCCGCTACGCAAACCCAGTCGGATCGGAAGTCGTCGGGTGAGCGTCAGCTGGGTGTGCGCTACGAGGCGCAGCCGAACTTCTACTACTGCGGTCCCGCCGCCGCCCGTAACGCCCTGTCCGTGCAGGGTAAGGACATCAGCGTGGATGCCATGGCCAAGGAAATGGGTACCACCGAGGCCGGCACGAACTCCATCAACGACATCACCCCGGTGCTGAACAAGGAAACCGGTAAGAACGACGCCTACCGCAGCGTCGAGATCAGCACCCCCGCCGCTGACAGCAAGCAGACCGACAAGCTGCGCGCCGACGTCGTGAAGACCGTGGATGACGGTCGGGCTGTGGTGGCGAACATCGCCGGCACCAGCGTCGACGTCGACGGCACCAGCCACTCGTTCGAGGGTGGGCACTACATCAGCGTCGTGGGCTACCGCGACAACGGCAACATCGTGAAGATCGCCGACTCGGCCGACCCGAACCAGGCCTCCTACGAGGTCACCGTCGAGCACCTCGCCGACTGGATCGCCACCCGCGGCTACGCCACCAGCTGACACCCAGCAACCAACGCGAAGGGCCGGACCCCTACCGGGGTCCGGCCCTTCGTCACGCCTAAGTCAGGGACGCGGTCAGGCCGGGGCGGTGTCGGTGCCGAGGACGGCCAGGATCTGCTCGCCGTACTTGGCGAGCTTGTTCTCGCCGACCCCGCTGACCCGCGACAGCTCGGCCAGCGAGCCGGGCGCGTCGCTGGCGATCTGCCGCAGCGTCGCGTCGTGGAAGATGACGTACGCCGGAACGCCCTGTTCCTTGGCGGTGGCCGCCCGCCAGCCGCGCAGCCGCTCGAAGACCGACGCGGCGGCCGGGGCCAGCTCGGCGACCACGGTGGCCGAGCCGCGTGGCTTTGCCGACCGGCTCGACGCCGGCCTCTCCGGCTCGCGGCGCATCGTGACGGTGCGCCGCCGGCCCAGCACGTCGGCGCTCGCCTCGGTCAGTGCCAGCGTGCCGTAGTCGCCCTCCACGGCGAGCAGCCCCTCGGCGAGCAGTTGCCGGACCACGCCCCGCCACTCGGCCTCACGCAGCTCGGTGCCGATGCCGAAGACGGTCAGCGAGTCGTGGCCGTACTGGCTGATCTTGTCGGTCTGCTTGCCGAGCAGGATGTCGATGCAGTGCCCGGCGCCGAACCGCTGGTTGCGTTCGCGGTCGAGGCGGAAGATGGCGGAGAGCAGCTTCTGCGCGGCCACCGTGCCGTCCCAGGACTCCGGCGGAGTGAGGCAGGTGTCGCAGTTGCCGCACGCCGTCGCCGTCGTCTCGCCGAAGTATTCGAGCAGCTGGACCCGCCGGCAGCGCACCGTCTCGCAGAGTGCGAGCATCGCGTCCAGGTGCGCGGCGAGGTTGCGGCGGTGCGCGAGGTCGCCGTCGGACGTCTCGATCATCTTGCGCTGCTGGACCACGTCCTGGAGCCCGTACGCCAGCCAGGCGGTGGACGGCAGGCCGTCTCGGCCGGCGCGGCCGGTCTCCTGGTAGTAGCCCTCGACGGACTTGGGCAGGTCGAGGTGGGCGACGAAGCGGACGTCGGGCTTGTCGATGCCCATCCCGAAGGCGATGGTGGCCACCATCACCAGGCCGTCCTCGCGCAGGAAGCGCTGCTGGTTGGCGGCGCGGGTCCTCGCGTCCAGCCCTGCGTGGTAGGGCAGCGCGGCGACCCCGTTGGCGGTGAGGAACTCGGCCGTCTTGTCCACCGAGGCCCGGGACAGGCAGTAGACGATTCCGGCGTCGCCGGGGTGCTCGTCGCGCAGGAGGGTCAGCAGTTGCTTGCGCGGCTCGTGCTTGGGCACGATCCGGTACTGGATGTTGGGCCGGTCGAAGCTGGCCACGAAGTGCCGGGCGTCGTCGAGCTTGAGCCGGGTGGCGATCTCGGTGCGGGTGGCGCTGGTCGCGGTGGCGGTCAGCGCGATCCGGGGGACCTGCGGCCACCTCTCGTGCAGCATCGACAGCGCCAGGTAGTCGGGGCGGAAGTCGTGCCCCCACTGGGACACGCAGTGCGCCTCGTCGATCGCGAACAGGCCGATCCGGCCTCGGTCCAGCAGGGCGAGGGTGGACCGGACGCCGAGCGCCTCCGGAGCCAGGTAGAGCAGATCCAGCTCGCCGGCCAGGAAGGCTGCCTCGACCCGGCGCCGAGCGTCGAGCGTCTGGGTCGAGTTGAGGAAGCCGGCCCGTACGCCGACCGCGGTGAGCGCGTCCACCTGGTCCTGCATGAGCGCGATCAGCGGGGACACGACGACCGCGACACCGTCGCGGACCAGGGCCGGGATCTGGTAGCACAGCGACTTGCCACCACCGGTGGGCATCAGCACCAGCGCGTCACCGCCGGCGACAACGTGGTCGATCACCTCCTGCTGGAAGCCGCGGAAGGCGTCGTAGCCGAACACCCGGCGCAGCACCGGCAGCGCGTCCTCGGTACGCAGGTCGGTGGGGGAAGCCATCCGCGGAGTCTACGAGCCAACCCCGACAGCGCCCGCCCGGCGCACCCACGGGCGGGTGTGCCGGACGGGCGGCGCGGTCAGCCGGGCTGGTTGGACCGGTTGGCCAGCCCGCGGGGCGGTGCCTTCATCCCCACCACAATGTCGACGATCTCGATGTAGCGGGCCTTGTTGCCCATCCGGAACGCGGTTGCGGCCGCGTTGATCTCCTCCAGGGTGTCGCCCTCGACCATGGTGACCTGGTCGTACTTGCCGTTCACCCCGGTGCAGACGACGTGGGTGAGCTGTTTGGCGAAGCGGCCCAGGTCCCGAGCATGCTCGGCGGAGACCTCGTGGATGCCCTCCCGGCCGAGGGCGAAGTACTCCGGGCTGATCCGCATGAACAGGAAGCCGATGTACTTGTTCTTGTCCGCCAGATCGTGCATCGCACCCTCCCAGATGTCGGCCTTGACCTGCGACGATCACGATGAGCGTATTTACAACTACAGATCGTCATCAAGGGTGGCGACTGTCGGGAGGGCGACCCGCGGCCGTGGATCGCCCGCCGAGGCGCGACGGGTCCCGGACCTTGGCCGGGCGGCGGGATAGAGTCGCTGATTGACCAATCGCGGCCGAGGGCGGCCGCGGCGCCACGGCTTGGGGGTACGGGTGAGCGAGGCGCGCACAGCCGGCGACGGGATCGACGTCCCGGCGGCCACCGACGGGCCACCGGCGGCGGAGTCGGAGACCACGCTCGTGGTGGTCACCGGGCTCTCCGGTGGCGGCCGCAGCACGGTCGCCCGTGCGCTGGAGAATGTCGGCTACTACGTGGTGGACAACCTGCCGCAGGCGCTGATGCTCGACATGGCCGAGCTGGCGTTCAAGGCCGGCGGCGCGGCCCGGCGTACCGCGATGGTGCTGGACGTGCGCTCGCGCGCCTTCTCCACCGACCTCGTCGGGGCGATCCGGGAGCTCAAGGAGCGCGGTTTCTCGCCCCGGGTGGTCTTCGTCGATGCCGACGACGAGGTGCTGATCCGGCGGTTCGAGAGCGTCCGGCGCTCGCACCCGTTGCAGGGTGACGGGCGGCTGGCCGACGGCATCGCCGTGGAGCGCGGGCTGCTCGAGGAGGCCCGCGACCAGGCCGACGTGATCATCGACACCAGCCACCTGAACGTCAACCAGCTCCGCCGGCGCATCGAGGAGCTGTTCGGCGGGGAGGACGCCCGCCGGCTGCGGGTCACCGTGCTGTCGTTCGGCTTCAAGTACGGCCTGCCGCCGGACGCCGACTTCGTGCTGGACGCCCGCTTCCTGCCCAATCCGTACTGGGTGCCGGAGCTGCGCGAGCACACCGGACGGGAGGAGGCGGTCAGCGCGTACGTGCTGGGCCAGGAGGGCGCGGATGCCTTCGTCGCCTCGTACGCCGACCTGGTCAACGCCACCACCGCCGGCTTCGAGCGGGAGGGCAAGCGGTACCTGACGGTCGCCGTGGGCTGCACCGGCGGCAAGCACCGCAGCGTGGCCATCGCCGAGGAGTTGGCCGGCCGACTGCGCCAGTCCGGGCTGGCGGCCAACGCCCAGCACCGCGACCTGGGGCGCGAATGACGTCCCGCCGGGTGGTGGCGTTCGGCGGTGGGCACGGCCTGTCCGCCTCGCTGCGTGCGCTGCGCCACTGCGCTCCCGAACTCGACCTGGACATCACCGCCGTGGTCACGGTCGGCGACGACGGCGGCTCCAGCGGCCGGCTGCGCGCCGAGCGGGGCGGCCTGCCCCCCGGCGATCTGCGGCAGGCCCTGGTCGCGCTGGCCGGGGACCACCCGGCCACGCGCCGCAGCGCCGGGCTGTTCCAGCACCGCTTCGCCACGCCGCCCGCGGACGCGGCGCAGTACACGGACCCGGCATCGGGCGGCCCGGACGGCGGCACTGGCCCGGCGGCGGGCGGCCCGGCCGGTGGTGCCGGCCTGGCGACCGGCGGCCCGACCGGCGGCCCGACCGGCGGCCCGACCGGTGGTGCTGGCCCGGCGGCGGCCCGCCCCGACGGGCTGGCCGGGCACGCGGTGGGCAACCTGGTGCTCTGCGGCCTGATGGAGCTGCTCGGCGACCCGGTGGCCGCGCTGGAGCACGCCGGGGCGATGCTCGGCGCGGTCGGTCGGGTGCTGCCCATGTCTCGCCAGCCGGTGGGCATCGAGGCGCAGGTGCGTGGCGTCGATCCGGCCGCTCCGGACGAGGTGCGCACGGTGCGCGGTCAGCACCAGGTGGCGGTCACCACCGGGCGGGTCGAGTCGCTGCGGCTCACCCCGGCCGCCCCGGCGGCCTGCGCCGAGGCCCTCGCGGCGATCGGCGCGGCGGACTGGTTGATCTTCGGGCCGGGCAGCTGGTACACCAGCGTGCTGCCGCACCTGCTGGTGCCGCAGTTGGCCGACGCGATCGTGTCCAGCCCGGCCCGGCGACTGGTCACCCTGAACCTCGCCGCGGAGAAGGAGACCCTCCAGCTCTCCGTCGCCGATCACCTCGCGGCGCTGCACTGGTACCTTCCCGAGCTCAAGGTGGATCTTGTGCTGGCTGACGCCAAGGCGGTGGGTGACCCCGAACCGGTCGAACGTGCGGCAGAATCGCTGGGTGCCCGCCTGGTCCTCGCCCCCGTCGCCATCACTGACGGGACTCCCCGCCATGATCCGGCTGCCCTGGGCGCCGCGCTGGTGCCTGTACTGGGTGCCGATCGTTAGACACGTACGTAATCTCCGGCGACACGCCGGAACCGGTCCGTGAGGGGACGCACAATGGCGATGACGGCTGCGGTCAAGGACGAGCTGAGTCGGGTCGACGTGCCCAAGCCCTGCTGTCGGCGGGCGGAGATGGCCGCGCTGCTGCGCTTCGCCGGCGGCCTGCACATCGTCTCCGGCCGCGTGGTGGTGGAGGCGGAGTTGGACACCGGGGCGGTGGCACGCCGGCTGCGCCGGGAGATCGCAGAGGTCTACGGGTACCCCAGTGAGATCCACGTGCTGGCCTCCGGCGGCCTGCGCAAGGGCAGCCACTTCATCGTCCGGGTGGTGAAGGACGGCGAGGCCCTGGCCCGGCAGACCGGCCTGCTGGACGTGCGCGGTCGCCCGGTGCGCGGGCTGCCCCCGCACGTGGTGGCGGCGAACGTCTGCTGCGCGGTCTCGGCCTGGCGGGGCGCGTTCATGGCGCACGGCTCGCTCACCGAGCCGGGCCGGTCCAGCGCCCTGGAGATCACCTGTCCGGGGCCGGAGTCGGCGCTGGCGCTGGTCGGCGCGGCCCGCCGGATCGGCATCACCGCCAAGAACCGCGAGGTGCGCGGGGTGGACCGGGTGGTGGTCAAGGACGGCGACGCGATCGCCGCGCTGCTCACCCGGATCGGCGCGCACTCCAGCGTGCTGGCCTGGGAGGAGCGCCGGGTCCGCCGCGAGGTGCGGGCCACCGCCAACCGGCTGGCCAACTTCGACGACGCCAACCTGCGCCGCTCGGCACGCGCGGCCGTGGCCGCCGCCGCCCGGGTGACCCGGGCGCTGGAGATCCTCGCCGACGAGGCGCCCAACCACCTGACCGACGCCGGTCGGCTGCGCCTGGAGCACCGGCAGGCGTCGCTGGAGGAGCTGGGCGCCCTGGCCGAGCCGCCGCTGACCAAGGACGCCATCGCCGGGCGGATCCGCCGGCTGCTGGCACTGGCCGACAAGCGTGCCCGGGACCTCGGCATCCCGGATACCGAAGCAGCCGTCACGCCCGACATGCTCGTGGTCTGATAGGACGGTAAGGCCGCACGGTGCGCCCGGGAGCACGACCCGGCGCAGCGTGGCCTCGCACGCTCGGATATGGTCGCTGCGTACGGCAAGGGGGCCGACACAGGCACACCTCGTCGTGCCACCGCCTCGGGCGGTCAGGTCCTCAGACCGCGGCGGGGTGGCCGAGATGAACCGTCAACGGCCGGCTCCAACGGTCGGCGCACACCACTCCGCCGGCCCGTTGTCTGAAGCCGGCGGACCAGAACGCGAGGAGATGGGACCTGTGACCATCCGGGTTGGCATCAACGGCTTCGGCCGGATCGGCCGTAACTTCTTCCGGGCAGTGCTGGCGTCCGACGCCGACATCGAGGTCGTGGCGGTGAACGACCTGACCGACAACGCCACGCTCGCCCACCTGCTCAAGTACGACAGCATCCTGGGTCGCCTGCCCTACGAGGTCAAGGCCACCGCCGACGAGATCACCGTCGGTGGCAAGACCATCAAGGCGTACGCGGAGAAGGACCCGGCGTCGCTGCCGTGGGGCGAGGTCGGTGCCGACGTCGTCATCGAGTCGACCGGCTTCTTCACCGACGCCACCAAGGCCAAGGCGCACGTCGCCGGTGGGGCCAAGAAGGTCATCATCTCCGCCCCGGCGAAGAACGAGGACGTCACGGTCGTCATGGGCGTCAACCACGACCAGTACGACCCGGCGAAGCACACCATCATCTCCAACGCTTCGTGCACCACCAACTGCCTCGCCCCGATGGCGAAGGTCCTGCACGACACGTTCGGCATCCAGCACGGTCTGATGACGACGATCCACGCGTACACCCAGGACCAGAACCTCCAGGACGCCCCGCACAAGGACCTCCGCCGGGCCCGGGCCGCCGCGCTGAACATCGTGCCGACCTCGACCGGTGCGGCCAAGGCCATCGGTCTGGTGCTGCCGGAGCTCAAGGGCAAGCTCGACGGGTACGCCCTGCGGGTGCCGATCCCGACCGGCTCGGTCACCGACCTCACCGTCAACGTGGGTCGCGAGACCACCGTGGACGAGGTCAACGCCGCGCTGAAGGCCGCCGCGGACGGCCCGCTCAAGGGCATCCTCGTCTACAACGAGGACCCGATCGTCTCCACCGACATCGTCACCGACCCGGCGTCGTGCATCTTCGACGCGCCGCTGACCAAGGTGGTCGGCAACCAGGTCAAGGTCGTCGGCTGGTACGACAACGAGTGGGGCTACTCCAACCGCCTGGTCGACCTGGTCAAGCTGGTCGGTTCGTCGCTGTGAGCATCCGGACCCTCGACGACCTGCTCGCCGAGGGGGTGTCGGGTCGGCGCGTGCTGGTGCGCGCCGACCTGAACGTCCCGCTCGACAAGCAGACCGGCGACATCACGGATGACGGCCGGATCCGCGCGGTGCTGCCGACGCTCGGTGCGCTGGTCGAGGCCGGCGCCAAGGTGGTCGTCTGCTCGCACCTGGGCCGCCCGAAGGGCAAGCCGGACCCGCAGTTCAGCCTCCGCCCGGTCGCCGGGCGGCTCGGTGAGCTGCTCGGCGCGCCGGTGCACTTCGCCACCGACACCGTCGGTGACTCCGCCCGGTCCACCGTCGCGGGCCTGGCCGACGGTCAGGTCGCCCTGCTAGAGAACCTGCGCTTCAACGCCGGCGAGACCAGCAAGGACGACGCCGAGCGGGGTGCCTTCGCCGACCAACTCGTCGCGTTCGGCGACGCGTACGTGGACGACGCGTTCGGTGCCGTGCACCGCAAGCACGCCAGCGTCTACGACGTGCCAGCCCGGCTGCCGCACGTGGCCGGCCGGCTGGTGCTGCGCGAGGTCGAGGTCCTCTCCAGGCTCACCAGCGACCCCGAGCGGCCGTACGTGGTGGTGCTCGGCGGGTCCAAGGTCTCCGACAAGCTGGCGGTGATCGAGGCCCTGCTGCCCACGGTCGACCGACTGCTCATCGGTGGCGGGATGTGCTTCACCTTCCTCAAGGCCCAGGGCCTGGAGGTGGGCACCTCGCTGCTGGAGAAGGACATGGTCGAGACCTGCGGCAACCTGCTGGAGCGGGCTGCGGGCAAGATTCTGCTCCCGGTCGACGTGGTGGTCGCGGACGCGTTCGCCCCGGACGCCGCGCACGACACGGTCCGCGTCGACGGCATCCCGAGTCACCGGCTCGGGTTGGACATCGGCCCGGAGACGGTGGCCGGTTTCGCCGCCGCGCTGTCCCAGGCGAAGACGATCTTCTGGAACGGCCCGATGGGCGTGTTCGAGATGGCGGCGTTCGCCAACGGCACCCGCGGCGTCGCCGAGGCGATCACCAAGACCGACGCGTTCACCGTCGTCGGTGGCGGCGACTCGGCGGCGGCAGTGCGTGCGTTGGGGCTGGACGAGTCGTCCTTCGGGCACATCTCCACCGGCGGTGGCGCCTCCCTGGAATACCTCGAGGGCAAGACCCTCCCCGGCATCGCGGCCCTGGAGAACTGAATGGCGAGCACCACCCGTCGGCCCCTGATGGCCGGCAACTGGAAGATGAACCTCAACCACCTCGAGGCCAACCTGCTCATGCAGAAGCTGGCCGCGAGCCTCACCGAGAAGCAGCTCACCGCGGTGGAGACGGTCGTGTTGCCGCCCTTCACCGACCTGCGCACGGTGCAGACCGCCGTGGACGGGGACAAGCTGCTGATCGGCTACGGCGGGCAGGACCTCTCCCCGCACGCCGCGGGCGCGTACACCGGGGAGATCTCCGGCCAGATGCTGGCCAAGCTCGGCTGCACGTACGTGGTGGTCGGGCACTCCGAGCGGCGGGCCTACCACCACGAGGACGACGCGCTGGTCAACGCCAAGGTCAAGGCGGCGCTGACGCACGGCCTGACCCCGATCCTCTGTGTGGGGGAGGGGCTGGACGTGCGCGAGCAGGGCACCCACGTGGCGCACTGCTCGGAGCAGCTCGCCGGGGGCCTCGCCGGGCTCACCGCCGAGCAGGTCCGCCAGGTGGTGATCGCGTACGAGCCGGTGTGGGCGATCGGTACCGGCAAGACCGCGACGCCGGAGGACGCCCAGGAGGTCTGCGGGGCGGTTCGCCAGCGGCTGGCGGAGCGCTTCGACCAGGACACCGCCGACCGGGTCCGGGTCCTCTACGGCGGCTCGGTCAAGGCGTCCAACATTGCCTCGATCATGGCCCAGCCGGACGTGGACGGCGGCCTGGTGGGGGGCGCCAGCCTGGACGCGGAGGAATTCGCGCAGATCTGCCGGTTCCCGGAGCACATCACCCGCTGACCGCTCGGTATCCTTGACCCCGCCCGTCCGCCGGTCGGTGCCGCCGTGCCCGATCAGACCGGGCGAGGATCGCTACGAGAGGACTGACCCCAGCCATGCCGATCTGGTTCGCATACACGTTGATCGTGTTGCTGATCATCACGAGCGTTCTGCTCACCTTGCTCATCCTGCTGCACCGCGGCAAGGGCGGCGGTCTGTCGAGCATGTTCGGCGGTGGCGTCAGCTCCAGCCTCGCCGGCTCGTCCGTGGCGGAGAAGAACCTGGACCGCTACACCGTTCTGGTGAGCATTGTCTGGTTCGCTGCCATCGTCGGGCTGGGGCTCTGGCTCCGCCTCCAGATGAACAGCGGCGCCTGAGCAGGCCCGTCAAGTCGTACAATCTGCGCGCGGTCCGTTACGACGGGCCGCGCGCAGGCTTTTCTCCGCTGCACCGCGTCGCCCGCCGCCCTACCCCCTCCGGCGGCGGGTCCCTCCGACGACAGGAGCGAGCAGCCGTGCCGAGTGGCAACGTCATCCGCGGCGCCCGGGTCGGGTCCGGGCCCATCCGCCCGGACGAGCGGCACCATCCCGCCCCCCGACAGGACGTCACCTACTGGTGCCGCAACGACCACCGGATCAACATCCGGATCGCTGCGGACGCCGCCGCGCCGCCGCTGTGGGACTGCCCCCGCTGCGGCCTGCCCGCGGGCCAGGACGCGCAGAACCCGCCGGGCCGGACCCGCGCCGAGCCCTACAAGAGCCACCTGGCGTACGTGAAGGAGCGGCGCACCGCCGAGGAGGGCGAGGCGCTGCTGGCCGAGGCACTCGCCGCGCTGCGCCGCCGCCGAGGCGAGTGAAAGAAGGGCCCGTCAGCAACGCCAGGCGTTGACGACGGGCCCTTCTTCTCAGCGCAGGCTGCGCAGGCGGGCGGGCACGTCGGCCGCCGCAGCCCGGTCCAACAGCCAGCGGGTACGGTCCACGCCGTGCACCCCGGCGGCCGGCAACTGCACCGGCCCGGCGCCGGCCAGCGCCATGCCCACCGCCCGAGCCTTGTCCCCGCCGCCGGCCACCAGCCAGACCTCCTCCGCCGTGTTGATCGCCGGCAGGGTGAGCGTGGTCCGCACCGGCGGCGGCTTGGGGCTGCCCCGCACCGCGCTGACCGTCCGGCTCTCGTAGTGCACCGGGTGCTCCGGGAAGACCGAGGCGACGTGCCCGTCCTCCCCGACGCCCAGCATCAGCACGTCGAAGTGCGGCAGCGCGGCATGCCCGGGGCGGGCGGCGCGCGCCAACTCCTCGGCGTACCCGGCGGCGGCCCTCTCCGGGTCGTTGCCGGCCGGGCCATCGGAGGCCGGCATCGGGTGCACCCGGGCCGGGTCCAGCGGCACCACGTCCAGCAGGGCGGCCCGCGCCTGGGTCTCGTTGCGCTCCGGATCGCCGGCGGGCAGGAACCGCTCGTCGCCCCACCACACGTCGACCCGGGACCAGTCCACCGCGTCGCGGGCCGGTAGCTGTGCCACCGCCCGGTACACGGCGGCGGCGACCCGCCCACCGGTGAGCACCACCGAGGCCTCGCCCCGGTCGGCCTGTGCGTCGAGCAGCTTCACCAGCAGCCGGGCTGCCACGGCCTGCGCCAGCAGGTCGGCATCGGCGTGTACGGCGACACTCGCCTCACTCATCGGTTGTGCCTTCGTTTCCCGACCGCGGAGCGGTCGCTGTCGCGTCGTGCCCGGGCCGGTACGCCCGGAGGTGGCGGGGCGGGATGCCCCGGAGGTGCCGGGGCAGGGGCCGGGGTCGCCCGGGCCCTGCCCCCATGATCGGACGGCGCCGGGCTCAGATCTCGCCGCTGGTGCCGGAGTGCGCGGTGACACCGGCCTCGGCGCGCTGAGCGGTGGCCGGATCCTTCCAGACGTGCACCCGCTGCGGGGACCGCTGCTCCAGCCCGCGCAGCCCGGCGGTGGCGCCCAGCGCCTCCGCGTACACCTGGTCGGCGTCCAGCCGGCGCAGCTCCTCGGCCAGCTCGTCACCGAGCGGCCGACGGACCAGCGGCAGGGCACGGTCGTCCTGGCCGGTCCGCCGGAACACCGCCATGCTGTCCTCGCGGGTCAGCGTCAACTGGTCGCCATTGGCGCAGCTCAGCTGCACCTCACGCATCCGCGGGAACTCGGTGCTGTCCACCCGACGGGGGGTGATGCCGAGCCGGCTGGCCAGCCAACCGACCATCAGCGCCGCCGTCGGGTCGCTGGGCGGCGCGACCACGGTCGCCTCGGTGACCCGCTCCTCGGTGGTGTCGAACGCCCCGGCGACCAGGGTCCGCCACGGGGTGATCCGGGTCCACGCCAGGTCGGTGTCTCCCGGGGCGTAGTCCCGGGCACGCTGCCGCAGCGCCTCCACCGGGTCCGTGGCCTGCGCCGTGTCGGTGATCCGCCGATCGGCGACCACGCCGAGGAAATCGGTGGCGATCTCGGCCGGCGGCTCGCCGTGCCACCAGGTGACCACCGGCACGTCCGGGACCAGCAGCGGCATCACCACCGACTCGGCGTGCAGGGCCAGCCGCCCGTACATCCGGGTGACCACCGCCTCGCACGGGCCGAGCCGGCCACCGACCACGATCTCCGCGTCCAGCCGGTTGCGGTCCCGCTCGATCTCGGAGCGGACCACCACCACCAGCCGGCACGGGTGGGCGGCGGCGGCGATGGTCGCCGCCGCCTCCGCCTCGCGGACCCGCTTCTCGTCCACCACGACGATGAGAGTGAGCGCCATGCCGCTGGCCACCCCGCCGGCGCTTCGCCGCTCGGCGGCGAGCGCCTTGACCACCTCACTGCCGGTGGTGTCCCACAGCCCGATCACTGGAGCCTCCTGGTTCGCTCGTTGCGCTCGGTCACGCGCGTCGCCACGCGCGGCCCTCGCGGCCCAGCATCTCGTCGGACGCCCGCGGCCCCCACTCGCCGGCGCGGTACGGCTCCGGCTTGGTGCCCACCCAGGCATGCTCCAGCGGGTCGATGACCTGCCAGCTCTGCTCGACCTCCGCCGCGTCCGGGAACAGGGTGCGGTCGCCGATCAGCACGTCCAGCACCAGCCGCTCGTACGCCTCCGGGCTGGACTCGGTGAACGCCTCGCCGTACTGGAAGTCCATCGCGATGTCGCGGACCTCCATCGTGGTGCCCGGCACCTTCGAGCCGAACTTGAGCACCACGCCCTCGTCCGGCTGCACCCGGATGACCAACTGGTTGTTGCCCAGTGACTCCATGTCGGCGTCGTTGAACGGCAGGTGTGGCGCCTTCTTGAACATGATGGCCACCTCGGTGACCCGCCGGGGGAGGCGCTTGCCGGCCCGGATGTAGAACGGCACGCCGGCCCAGCGGCGATTCTGGATGCCGAGCCGCACCGCCACGTACGTCTCGGTGGTGGAGTCGGGCGGGACGCCCTGCTCCTCCAGGTAGCCGACCGCACGCTCGCCGCCGACCCAGCCGGGCAGGTACTGGCCGCGTACGGTGTCCCGGGCCACGTCCCTGGGCAGGGTGATCGCCTTGAGTACCTTCAGCTTCTCGGTCCGGATCTCGTCGGCGTCGAAGCTGGTCGGCTCCTCCATGGCCACCAGGGCGAGGAGCTGGAGCAGGTGGTTCTGGAGTACGTCCCGGGCCGTGCCGACGGTGTCGTAGAAGCCGGCTCGGCTGCCGATGCCGACGTCCTCGGCCATGGTGATCTGCACCGAGTCGACGTACTTGGAGTTCCACAGCGGCTCGAACAGGTTGTTGGCGAACCGCAGGGCAAGGATGTTCTGGACCGTCTCCTTGCCCAGGTAGTGGTCGATCCGGAAGACGTCCTGGCGGGTGAAGACGTCGTCGACGAGGTCGTTGAGCGCCTTCGCCGAGGGCAGGTCGTTACCGAACGGCTTCTCCACCACCACCCGGCGCCAGCCGCCGGACTTCTCGTTGTCGGCCAGCCCGGTGCGGGCCAACTGCTTGAGCACGACGGGGAACGCGGCCGGGGGGATGGAGAAGTAGAACGCCGCGTTGCCGGCGATGCCGTGGGTCTGCCGCAGCTCATCGAGCGTCGTGGCGAGCTGGTCGAAGGCGGCGTCGTCGTCGAACGACCCGCCGACGAACTTGATGTTGCCGGCCAGCCGCGCCCAGACCTCCTCCCGCCACGGGGTACGGGCGTGCTTGCGGGCCGCCTCGCAGGCCAGCGTCTCAAAGTCGCCGTCACCCCAGTCGCGGCGGGCGAAGCCCAGGACCACGAAACCGGGCGGCAGCAGCCCTCGGTTGGCCAGGTCGTAGACCGCGGGGAGCAGCTTCTTGCGGGCCAGGTCGCCGGTCACCCCGAAGATCACCAGAGCGCACGGCTCGGGGATCCGTGGCAACCGGCGGTCCTGGGGGTCGCGCAGCGGGTTCACGCCGCCTCCTCGCTCCGCTTGCGTCACGTCGTCCATCCTCACGCCCGGAGCTCACCGACCGCGTCGAGCAGTTGGGCGACACCGGCGGCCCGGTCGGTCAGGTGCAACCGCAGCAGCGGCCGCTCCCGGCCGGCCAGCGCCTGCCGGTCGCCGGCGGCCTGCGCCGCCTGCAACTCACCGAAGGTGTACGGCTTGCCCGGCACCTCCAGGTCCTCGGCGACCGCGCCGGTCACCTGGAGGAAGCTGCCGACCTGCGGGCCGCCCTTGTGGTACTGGCCGGTGGAGTGCAGGAACCGCGGCCC
Source organism: Micromonospora sp. NPDC000668 (assembly GCF_042897975.1). Taxonomy (NCBI): domain Bacteria; kingdom Bacillati; phylum Actinomycetota; class Actinomycetes; order Micromonosporales; family Micromonosporaceae; genus Micromonospora; species Micromonospora sp. NPDC000668. The sequence continues at coordinate 1,363,278 of NZ_JBIAYP010000001.1, read as the reverse complement.
CCAGCCGAAGGTGACCGGACGGCCGGACGCTTCGGCCAGCAGCGACCGCAGGCGGGCCGTGTCGGCATCGGCGAACCGGTCCAGGTACGCCATCACGGCGAGGTAGCCGTCGTCGCCCAGCCCGTCGAGCAGCCAGCGCAGCACGCCGGTCAGGTCACCGGGGGCGCCCTGCGGCGCGTACACCTCGATCGCGCCCTCGGTGAACGACGGCGTCTCCGCCGGCAGGCCCGAGGCCAGGATCTTGTTGGTGTTCTCCTTCGACTCGGTGACGTTCGGCTGGTTGAACGGGTCGATGCCGAGCACCACGCCGGCCACCGCGGTGGCGTACTCCCAGGCCAGGAACTGCGCGCCGAGTGGGCCGTTGACCGCCACGTCCGGGTCGGCGCCGCCACCCGGCACGTCGCCGGGGGCCAGCGCGCCGCCGTAGCTGATGGTCAGCACGTCCGGGCCGGTGGCGCCGGGGCTCTGCGGGGACTCCACCACAACGGGCAGGATGCCCACCCCGGCCTTGCCGGTCGACTCGGCGATTAGCTGCTCGGCCCAGTCGCCGAGCCCGTCGATGCCGGTGCCGTCGGAGACCAGCGCGACCTTGTCCCGGGCCAACGTGGCGGCCGCGCCGAGCGCGGCGCCCAGTGCCAACGCCGGATTGTCCCGGTCGCTGCCGAGCGACGAGGCCAGCGCGTCGGCCTGGTCGATCAGCTCCGCCACCTGCACCCCGGCCAGCGCCGAGGGCACCAGCCCGAACGCGGTCAGCGCCGAGTACCGGCCGCCCACGTTCGGGTCGGCCAGCACGGTGAACGCGCCCATCTCGGTCGCGGTGGTCTCCAGCGGCGAGCCCGGGTCGGTGACGATGACGAAGTGCCGGCCGGCCTCCGCCTCGGTCATCCCGGCGTCCAGGAACGCCTGCCAGTACGCGCGCCGGTGGCTGTCGGTCTCCACCGTCGAGCCGGACTTGCTGGCCACCACCACCACGGTGCGCTCCAGCCGGTCACGCAGCGCCGCCCGGACCTGGCCCGGGTCGGTGGTGTCCAGCACGGTCAGCGGCCGGCCCAGGGTCTGGGCGATCACCTCGGGGGCCAGCGACGAGCCGCCCATGCCGGCGAGCACCACGTGGTCCAGGTCGGCCAGCTCAGCGGTCAGTTCGGCCAGCTGCACCAGCAGCTCCCGGCTGCGCTGGTGGGTGTCCACCCAGCCGAGCCGGATCTTGGCCTCGGCCTCGGCGTCGGGGCCCCACAGGCTCGCGTCCCTGGCCGCCAGCCGGCCGGGGACCTCGGCCCGGACCAGCGCGTCCCGGGTCGAGGCGGGAGCGGACTTGTCGACCGCGTCCGCGCCGTACACCGCGAGCCCGGCGGCGGCCTCCACCGGCCCGGCGAGAAGGTCGCTCATGCGTTACCACCGGCCTTCGCGGCGGCCTTGGCGTTGCCCTTGGCGGCCTTGTTCGGCGCACCCTTGCCGGTGGCCGCCGCCTCCAGCGACTTGCGGACGCCGTCGATCAGCTCCTGCCAGCTGGCCTCGAACTTCTCCACGCCCTCGCGCTCCAGGGTGGCGATCACGTCGGCCATGTCCACCCCGGCCGACTCCAGGTCAGCGAAGACCTTGCGGGCCGCGTCGTAGGAGCCGGTGATGGTGTCGCTGCGGGTCTCGCCGTGGTCGGCGTACGCGTGGATGACCGACTCCGGCATGGTGTTGACCGTGCCGGGGGCGATCAGCTCCTCGACGTAGATGACGTCCCGGTAGTCCGGGTTCTTCGTCGAGGTGGAGGCCCACAGCGGCCGCTGCGGGTGCGCGCCGGCGTCGGCGAGCGCCTGCCAGCGGTCGGAGGAGAACACCTCGCCGTACCGCTCGTACGCCAGCTGGGCGTTGGCGATGGCGGCCTTGCCCTTCAGCGCCTTCGCCTGGTCGGAGCCGACCTTCTCGAGCCGCTTGTCGACCTCGGAGTCGACCCGGGAGACGAAGAACGACGCCACCGAGCCGATGGTGGACAGGTCGTGCCCGTTCGCCTTGGCCTGCTCCAGACCGGCAAGGAACGCCTCCATCACCGCCGAGTAGCGGTCCAGTCCGAAGATCAGCGTCACGTTGACGCTGATCCCCTCGGCCAGGGTGGCGGTGATCGCCGGCAGGCCCGCCTCGGTGGCCGGGATCTTGATGAAGAGGTTGGGCCGGTCAACCAGCCACCACAGCGCCTTGGCCTCGGCGACCGTCCGGTCGCTCTCGTGCGCCAGCCGCGGGTCCACCTCGATGGAGACGCGCCCGTCCACGCCGGCGCTCTTGTCGTACGACGGGTGCATCACGTCGCAGGCCCACCGCACGTCGTACGTGGTGAGCATGCGTACCGCCTCTTCGACGTCCACCCCACGCATGGCGAGATCCTGCAACTGCCAGTTGTACTCGTCGGCGTCGCTCAGCGCCTTCGCGAAGATCGTCGGGTTGGTGGTCACTCCGGCCACGTGCTTCTCCCGGCGGAGCTGGTCCAGCCCACCGGAGCTCAGTCGTACCCGGGAAAGATCGTCGAGCCAGATCGCCACGCCTGCGGCGGTGAGCTCACTCAGCCTGTCCGTCATGCCGTCCACGCTCCCTCAGTTGCCGGTCGTGAAACCGGTGATGTCGCCCACCCGGGCCAGCGAGGCGTGTGCCGCCGCCACGATCCGGTCGGGGGTGAACCCGAACTGCTCGAAGAGCACGGTGTGCGGGGCACTCGCGCCGTAGTGCTCCAGGCTGACGCTCTCGCCGAGGTCGCCGACGACGCCGCGCCAGGACATCGCGATGCCCGCCTCCACGCTCACCCGTGCCTTTACCCCGCGAGGGAGCACCGACTCCCGGTACGCCTCGTCCTGCTCGTAGAACCACTCCTGGCAGGGCATCGAGACCACTCGGGTCGGGGTGCCGTCGGCCTCCAGCCGCTCCCGGGCGGTCAGGCAGAGCTGCACCTCGGAGCCGGTACCGACGATGATCACCTGCGGCTTGCCGCTGGACGCCTCGGCCAGCACGTAGCCGCCCTTGGCCACCCCGTCGGCGCCGCCCAGGACGTCGCGGTCCAGGGTCGGCAGCGGCTGGCGGCTCAGCGCCATCGCGGTCGGGCGGTCGGTGTGCTCCAGCGCCAGCCGCCAGGCCCAGGCGGTCTCGTTGGCGTCCGCCGGGCGGACCACGTCCAGGCCCGGGATGGCACGCAGCGCGGTCAGGTGCTCCACCGGCTGGTGGGTCGGGCCGTCCTCGCCGAGGCCGATCGAGTCGTGCGTCCAGACGTAGGTCACCGGCAGCTTCATCAGCGCGGCCAGCCGCACCGAGGGGCGCATGTAGTCGCTGAACACCAGGAACGTGCCGCCGTACGGGCGGGTGCCGCCGTGCAGGGCGATGCCGTTGAGGATCGCTCCCATGGCGTGCTCACGGATGCCGAAGTGCAGCGTGCGGCCGTACTCGTGGCCGGGGAAGTCCTTGGTGGCGTGCGCGGACGGGATGAAGGACGGCTCGCCCTTCATGGTGGTGTTGTTGCTCTCGGCGAGGTCGGCCGAGCCGCCCCACAGCTCCGGCAGCACCGGCGCGAGCGCCTCCAGCACCTTGCCGGAGGCGGCCCGGGTGGCCACACCCTTGGCGTCGGCGGGGAAGGTGGGCAGCGCGTCGGCCCAGCCCTCCGGCAGCACCCGACCGGCCATCCGCTCGTAGAGCGCGGCGCGCTCCGGGTTGGCCTTCTTCCAGGCGTCGAACGCGGTCGTCCACTCCTCTTCGGCGGCGGAGCCGCGACCCATCACCTTCCGGGCGTGGCTGAGCACCTCCTCGTCGACCTCGAAGGTCTGCTCCGGGTCGAAGCCGAGGATCCGCTTGGTCGCCTTCACCTCGTCGGCGCCGAGCGCCGAACCGTGGATCTTGCCGGTGTTCTTCTTGTTGGGCGCGGGCCAGCCGATGATTGTGCGCAGCGCGATGAAGGAGGGACGCCCGGTCTCCGCCTTGGCGGCCAGCAGCGCCTGGTGGAGCGCCTCGGCGTCCTCGTGGTAGTCGCCCTGGTCGGCGTCGCCGGTGCGCCAGTCGACGGTCTGGACGTGCCAGCCGTACGCCTCGTAGCGCGCCGCCACGTCCTCGCTCTTGGCGATCCGGGTGTCGTCCTCGATGGAGATCTCGTTGTCGTCGTAGATCACCGTGAGGTTGCCCAGCTGCTGGTGCCCGGCGAGGGCACTGGCCTCGTGGCTGATGCCCTCCTCGATGTCACCGTCGGAGACGATGCACCAGATGTCGTGGTCGAAGACCGAGGCGCCGGGCTCGGCCTCCGGGTCGAACAGACCACGCTCGCGGCGGGACGCCATGGCCATGCCGACCGCGTTGCCCAGGCCCTGGCCGAGCGGGCCGGTGGTGGTCTCCACGCCCGGGGTGTGCCCGTGCTCGGGGTGACCCGGGGTGAGCGAGCCCCACTGCCGCAGCGACTGCAGGTCGGACAGGCTCATCGGGTAGCCGGACAGGAACAGCTGGATGTAGAGGGTCAGGCTGGAGTGCCCGGCGGAGAGCACGAACCGGTCCCGGCCAGGCCAGTTCGGGTCGGCGGGGTTGTGCCGCATGACCCGGTTGAAGAGGAGGTAGGCCGCAGGCGCCAGGCTCATCGCGGTGCCCGGGTGGCCGTTGCCGGATTTCTCCACGGCATCCATGGCCAGCACGCGGACGGTATCGACGGCCCGGCGGTCGAGTTCGGACCAGTTGAGTGCGGAGTGCTCGGGTCGGTTGGCAGCCACGATGGTTGTGCTCCTCGGCAGATGGGCGGAACCCTCACTGGTGACCCTATCGAGCGTGCCTAAACGTCCGCCCAGGGATCTGTGCATGGTGTTCGGTACGTGGCGACGGGCTGCGTCGTTCAACCCGGTGGTGTGACGGCCCGCACCGTTGTCGGGTCGGCCGGGCAGCCAAAACGACAACGCGTAGTGTGTGGGTCGGTGTGCTGCCCCCGACCGGGCGCGGCCGAACCGATCTCCCCGTGCCCGACGCCGGAAGGTGGCAATCCGTGAGCATGATCACCGAGCGCCCCGCGAGCAACCCTGCCGGGCCGCCCCCGGCGCGGGCGGCCGAGGGCCCGGTGGCCCGGCGGGACGTACGCGCGATCCTCTCGGCGTACGTGTCGCTCACCAAGCCGCGGATCGTGGAGCTGCTACTGGTCACCACCATCCCGGCGATGATGCTCGCCGACGGCGGCCTGCCGTCGCTGTGGCTGATGGCCGTGGTGCTGATCGGCGGCTCGCTCGCCGCCGGCGCGGCCAGCGTGCTGAACTGCTACATCGACCGGGACATCGACCAGTTGATGCGGCGTACCAAGCGTCGCCCGCTGCCGACGCACACCGTGACGCCGCGCAACGCGCTGGTCTTCGGTCTGGTGCTCGCGGCGGTCTCGGTCGCCCTGATGGCGGCGTTCACCAACCTGCTGGCTGCCGGGCTGACGCTCGCCGCGATCGCCTACTACGACCTCGTCTACACCCTGTGGCTCAAGCGCTCCACCCCGGCGAACACGTTCTGGGGCGGGGCCTGCGGGGCGGCTCCGGTGCTGATCGGGTGGGCGGCGGTGACCGGCTCGTTGGCGCCGGCCGCCTGGGGGCTGTTCGCGGTGGTCTTCTTCTGGCAGATGCCGCACTTCTACCCCCTGGCCATGAAGTACAAGGACGACTACGCCCGGGCCGGCATCCCGATGCTGCCAGTGGTGGCCTCCACCCGCCGGGTGAACGCCGAGATCCTGATCTTCGCCTGGCTCACCGTGCTCACGTCCCTGGCTGTCTGGCCGTTGGGGCTCAGCGCGATCTACGGCGTACCGACGCTGGTCGTGGGCGCCATCTTCCTGGTCGAGGCGCACCGGCTCTGCCGTCGGGCGGCGCGTGGCGAGGCGGTCAAGCCGATGCGGCTGTTCCACTGGTCGACGACGTACCTGACCATCGTTTTCTTGGCCGTCGCGCTCGACGCGCTGATCTGACCCGTTCGCGCCGGAGAGTTTCGCCAGTCTCGCCCGCATGGCCGTCCCGCCACTGGCGATCTCTCTCGACTAATCACCATCATGGATGAGTTGTCCGGCTTTCAGATCACATCAGAGTAACTTTCGGCCTGAGTCGGATCGGCTCAACCTGCGACGTTTGAGCCCTGATTTGCCCACGTGCTTTGAAGGTAAAAGTACGGATAAATCCGGGCAAGCAACCTGTGGTCTTCCTTAAACCTATAGGTAATTGGCATCACAAAAGCTTCATGGTTCTCGCCCGTCTGAGTGGACTTCTGCTTAGGCTTCGCGTCATGGCAGATGGTTCCGATACGACGCTGACGGCCGAGCAGACCGCCGGCGAGCAGACGCCTCACGGTCTGGTCGCGGGCCTCAAGTCGTTCGCCGCCGGACACGGCGGGGCGAAGGCGGTCATCGAGTACGTCGGCAAGCGTGGCGCGCGAATCGTCCTCGTGGGTTCCGACGGTGAGTGGGGCGACCAGTTCGCCGACGACACCGTCACCGCGCGGGAGGCGTGCGCCAAGGCGGGAGTCACCGTCGAGAACGCCTGGGAGCGTGAACTGATGGACCAGATGCGTCCGAGCAACGACCTCTGGCGGTCGATGGCCCGGCGCACGATGGCCCGCTGAGATAGACACCTGAATTGACCGACCACCACAAGTCGACCCGGGGGAAACCCCGGGTCGCTCTCGTCACCTGTGCCGAACTCGTGGACCTCGACCCGGACGACCGGCTGGTCCTCGCCCCGCTCGCTACCCGGGGGGTCGCCGCCGAGGCGGTCGTCTGGGACGACCCCGGCGTCGACTGGTCCTCCTACGACCTGGTCGTGCTCCGCTCACCGTGGGACTACGCGCTGCGCCGCGACGAGTTCGTCGCCTGGGCCGCCACCGTCCCGGCGCTGGTCAACCCGGCCGCCGTGGTGCGCTGGAACACCGACAAGCGCTACCTCGCCGAGCTGAGCGCGGCCGGCGTGCCCACCGTGCCGACGTCCTGGATCGAGCCGGGGGAGAGCTGGCGTCCACCGGCCGACACCGGCGAGTACGTGATCAAGCCGGCGGTCAGCGCGGGCAGCCAGGACACCGGCCGGTACGACCTGGCCGACCCGGAGCACCGGGAGTTGGCCGGAGCACACGTGCGCCGGCTGTCCAGCGCCGGCCGGCTGACCATGATCCAGCCGTACCTGACCGCCGTCGACACCGAGGGCGAGACGGCACTGCTCTTCCTGGCCGGCCCGGACGGGCTCACGTTCAGCCACGCGATCCGCAAGGGCCCGATGCTGACCGGCCCGGACCTCGGCCCGGACGGGCTCTACAAGGCCGAGGAGATCACCGCCCGCACGGCGCAACCAGAACAGCTGGCGGTGGCCGAGCGGACGCTGGGCACGGTGCCGGGCGGGACGGAGCAGCTGCTCTACGCCCGGGTCGACCTGATCCCCGGTCCGGACGGCGCCCCGGTGCTGGTCGAGCTGGAGCTGACCGAGCCGTCTCTGTTCATCGGCCACGCCGAGGGTGCCCCCGACCGCCTCGCCGAGGCCATCACCACCCACCTGGCCCGCCGCGGCTGACCCCACAACGGTTCTCAAGGCCCACCCGGGGCGTCCGCTGCTCTCCGGGCCCTGGGGGCGTCTGCCGCTCTCCGGGCCCGGCCCGGGGGCGTCTGCGGCTCCCAAGGCCCGCCTGGGAGCGTCCGCTGCTCTCCGGGCCCGGGCGGGGCGTCTGCCGTTCTCAAGGCCCGCGCGGGCCGCGTTCGCTGCTCCGGGCCCGCCCGGTGGTGTCTGCCGTTTCCAAGATCCGCGCAAGTTCAGTGAAGTTGTGGCCTCAGCGCGTCGCGACCCCACACTTCCCCTGAAGTTGCGCGGATCTTGAGTCGGCACGGGTCGCGGAGGGGACCTCGGCCGTCCAGATCGCGCAACATCCTGGATTTAGTGGCATCCCGCGTGTCCGACGCCCCTACATCCAGGATCGAGCACGATCTTGGCGCGGGGCGCGGGGCGCGGGGCGCGGGGCGCGGGGCGCGGGGCGCGGGGCGCGGGGCGCGGGGCGCGGGGCGCGGGGCGCGGGGCGCGGCCCCGCGTGAGGTCAGGCGGTGACCGGGACGGCTTCTGCTTCGGCGGGGGTGGTTGCCTGGGGCGCGGGGGCGACCGGGCGGCGTTCGCGGGTGGACCACTGCACCGAGAGGGTGGCGAGCAGCACCAGGCAGGAGCCGAGCATGTGCGCGCCGACCAGGATCGCCGGCACGTGGGTGAAGTACTGCACGAAGCCGATCAGGCCCTGGCCCAGCTCCACCGCGAGCAGGACGACCGCGGCCCGGGTGGCCCGCCGTGCGCCTACCGCGCGGAACGCGAAGATCAGCGCCACCGAGAGGCCGAGCAGCAGGAAGACGCTGTCGGCGTGCACCTGGGAGATCGACTCCGGGTCCAGCCCGTTGCGGGCAGCGCCCTGGTCGCCGGCGTGCGGGCCGCTGCCGGTGACCCAGGTGCCGATGACCAGCACCGCGACGCTCACGCCGGTGGTGACCCGGGCCAGCGCGCGCAGCGGCACCGGCACCACGGCCACCGTCGGGCCGTCGGGCTCGGCCACCCGCCGCCAGAGGGCGTACGCGGCGGTGATCACCGCCATCGAGGCCAGGAAGTGCAGCCCGACCACCCACGGGTTCAGATTGGTGAGCACGGTGATGCCACCGACCACCGCCTGGGCGGGAATGCCCAGGAAGACCGCGACGGCCAGCGGCAGCAGCCCGGGCCGGCGCGGCCGGTGCGCCAGCACGGCCAGCAGGGTGGCCAGCGCGATCAGGCCCACCGCGAAGGTCAGCATCCGGTTGCCGAACTCGATCACCCCGTGCAGGCCCATCTCGGACGTGGCGACGTACGACGCGTCGGTGCACCGGGGCCAGGTGGGACAGCCGAGGCCCGAGGCGGTCAACCGGACGGCCCCGCCGGTGACGACGATGCCCACGTTCGCGATGATCGAGGTGAGCGCGAGGCTACGCAGCAGGGTGCCGGAGACCGGACGGGCGAATCGGTTCACGGCGCAAATCCTACGCACCGTAGTGATCGAGGTTTGTCCGACTCCGTCGGCTCGGTGGTTCGGATCACCGGGGCCCGGGTTTGCGACCCTCCGAGTAATTACGTAACGTTGGCGTTGTGAAAAACACGGCGGCGCTCTCCGGGCAGCAGCCGACGGCCTCTCCGGCCGTCGGTGCGTCCGCGTCCGCGCTTGTCGTGACCACGTCGGCCGCGCTCGGCGGCGCTGCGGCGACCGAGGTCTCCACCCGGGACCGGGTCACCCAGCTGCTGCTGGAGCGGGGGGCCACCACCGCCGCGCAGCTCGGTTCGGCGCTCGGGCTCAGCCCGGCGGCGATCCGCCGGCACCTCGACGCGATGCTCGCCGAGGGTGACGTGTTCGCCCGCGAGCAGACCGTGCAGGGCAGCCGCGGGCGGGGGCGTCCGGCCAAGGTGTTCCTGCTGACCGAGGCGGCCCGGGTCCGGTGTGGCACCCATCACTACGACAACATGGCCACCGCCGCGCTGCGCTGGATCGCCCGCAGCGGCGGCTCCGAGGCGGTCGAGGCGTTCGCCACCGAGCAGGTGGCCGCCCTGGAGTCCCGCTGTCAGGCCGCCATGGAGGACGCTGGCGACGACCCCCTCGCGCGGGCGGAGGCACTCGCCGACGCGCTCACCGCCGAGGGTTACGCTGCCAACGCCACCACGATCGCCTCCGGCGGCCAGCTCTGCCAGCACCACTGCCCGGTGGCGCACGTGGCCGGCGAGTTTCCCCAGCTGTGCGAGGCCGAGACCGCAGTGATCTCCCGTCTGGTCGGCACCCACGTGCAGCGCCTGGCCACCATCGCGCACGGCGACGGGGTGTGCACCACGCACATTCCAGCCCAGCAGGTACGCGCCCAATCCAGTAATCCCGTCACCACTGTGAGGACAGATAAATGACCGAGCAGATCGTCCAGCCCCTGACCCAGGAAGAGCAGCTTGCCGCCCTGGGTCGCTACGAGTACGGCTGGTCCGACCCGGACGCCGCCGGGGCGGTTGCCCAGCGCGGCATCAACGAGGCGGTGGTGCGGGACATCTCGGCCAAGAAGAACGAGCCGGCGTGGATGCTCGACCTGCGTCTGAAGGGTCTCCGGCTGTTCGGCCGCAAGCCGATGCCGGCCTGGGGCGCGGACCTCACCGGGATCGACTTCGACAACATCAAGTACTTCGTGCGGTCCACCGAGAAGCAGGCCACCAGCTGGGAGGACCTGCCCGAGGACATCAAGAACACGTACGACCGGCTGGGCATCCCGGAGGCGGAGAAGCAGCGGCTGGTCGCCGGCGTCGCGGCGCAGTACGAGTCCGAGGTCGTCTACCACAAGATCCGTGAGGACCTTGAGGAGCAGGGCGTCCTCTTCCTGGACACCGACACCGCGCTGCGCGAGCACGAGGACGTCTTCAAGGAGTACTTCGGCACGGTGATCCCGGTCGGCGACAACAAGTTCGCCGCTCTGAACACCTCCGTGTGGTCCGGTGGCTCGTTCATCTACGTGCCGAAGGGTGTGCACGTGGAGATCCCGCTGCAGGCCTACTTCCGGATCAACACGGAGAACATGGGCCAGTTCGAGCGGACGCTGATCATCGTCGACGAGGGTGCGTACGTGCACTACGTCGAGGGCTGCACCGCGCCGCTCTACTCCTCCGACTCGCTGCACAGCGCGGTCGTGGAGATCATCGTCAAGAAGAACGCGCGCTGCCGCTACACGACCATCCAGAACTGGTCGAACAACGTCTACAACCTGGTCACCAAGCGCGCCGTCTGCCACGAGGGCGCGACCATGGAGTGGGTCGACGGCAACATCGGCTCCAAGGTCACCATGAAGTACCCGGCGGTCTACATGACCGGCGAGCACGCCAAGGGCGAGGTGCTCTCGGTGGCGATGGCCGGCGAGGGCCAGCACCAGGACGCCGGCGCCAAGATGGTGCACGCCGCGCCGCACACCTCCTCCACCATCATCTCCAAGTCGATCGCCCGGGGCGGCGGCCGTACCTCGTACCGTGGTCTGGTGCAGGTGCTGGAGGGTTCGCACCACAGCCGGAGCACGGTCAAGTGCGACGCGCTGCTGGTCGACACCATCTCCCGCTCGGACACCTACCCGTACGTCGACATCCGTGAGGACGACGTGTCGATGGGGCACGAGGCGACCGTCTCCAAGATCAGTGACGACCAGCTCTTCTACCTGATGAGCCGGGGCCTGAGCGAGGACGAGGCGATGGCCATGATCGTGCGCGGCTTCATCGAGCCGATCGCCAAGGAGCTCCCGATGGAGTACGCCCTGGAGCTCAACCGGCTGATCGAACTCCAGATGGAGGGCGCGGTCGGCTGACGCCGGCCGGCTGACTCTCGCGTCGGCCTCGATCCGCCGCGCCTCGACCAGCCCGACCGACCCTCCGATTAACCGCAGAACAGACCAAGGAAGAAATGACTACCCAGGCTTCCGCGCCGCCCAGCACCAAGTCGCAGGCGCTGCGCTCGTACGACGTCGCCGACTTCCCGGCCCTCACCGGCCTGGAGGAGGAGTGGCGTTTCACCCCGCTCAAGCGGCTGCGCGGCCTCGCCGGTGAGCCGCAGGGCCCCACCGGCACGGTCCGGCACGAGTACGGCGACCTGCCCGAGGGCGTGGCCGTCGAGCGGATCGGCATGGACGATCCGCGGGTGGGCAGCGTGCTCACCCCGGTCGACCGGATCAGCGCGCTCGCGTACGGCGGTGCCGGCCAGGCGCTGCTGCTCACGGTGGCCAGCGACGTCGTGGTGGGTTCGCCGGTGAGCGTGCGGGTGGTCGGCGACGGTGCCGAGGGTCTGGCCTTCGGGCACACCTTCGTCGAGGTGGGCCGGTTCGCCGAGATGACCCTGGTGCTGGAGCACGTCGGCTCGGCGACCCTGGCCGACAACGTCGAGGTCTCCGTGGCCGACGGGGCGAAGCTGACCCTGGTCACCGTGGCCGACTGGGCGGCCGACGCGGTGCAGGCGCAGCACCTCAAGATCAAGCTGGGTCGGGACGCCCGGGTGACGCACGTCCAGGTCAGCCTCGGTGGTGACCTGGTCCGGCAGTTCACCTCGGTGGAGTACACCGGCCGCGGTGGCGAGGCCGAGCTGTACGGCGTCTACTTCGCCGACTCCGGCCAGCACCTGGAGCACCGGCAGTTGATCGATCACAGCGTGCCGGACTGCCGCAGCTACGTCGGCTACCGGGGCGCTCTGCAGGGCGAGGACGCGCACACCGTCTGGGTGGGCGACGTGCTGATCCGGGCCGAGGCGACCGGCACCGACACGTACGAGATCAACCGGAACCTGCTGCTCACCGACGGCGCGCGGGCGGACTCCGTACCCAATCTGGAGATCGAGACCGGCGAGATCGCCGGCGCCGGCCACGCCAGCGCGACCGGCCGCTTCGACGACGAGCAGTTGTTCTACCTGATGGCCCGGGGCATTCCGGAGGGCGAGGCCCGCCGCCTGGTGGTCCGCGGCTTCTTCGCCGAGCTGATCAACAAGATCCCGGTGGAGCCGCTGCGCGAGCGCCTCGGCGACGCGATCGAGGCCCGGCTGACCAAGGCCGGCGCCTGATGATCCGGATCTGTTCCACCGAGGACGTGCCGAAGGGGACCGCGATCAGCGCGGACGTCGACGGCACCCCGATCGCGCTGGTGCACGGCGAGGACGGCGAGTTCTACGCCGCCTACGACGAGTGCTCGCACGCCTCGGTCGCCCTCTCCGAGGGTGAGGTCGACGGCTGCACGCTCGAGTGCTGGCTGCACGGCTCGCGCTTCGACCTGCGCACCGGGCAGCCCACCGGGCTGCCGGCCACCGAACCCGTACCCGTATACCCCGTCGACGTCCGCGACGGCGACATCTACCTCAGCCTGACGCCGAGTAATGGAGTGACCCGATAATGAGCACCCTGGAGATCCGCGACCTGAAGGTGTCGGTCAAGCTGCCCGAGGGTGAGCTCAAGCCGATCCTGGCCGGTGTCGACCTGACCGTCCGCTCCGGTGAGACCCACGCGATCATGGGCCCGAACGGCTCCGGCAAGTCGACCCTGGCGTACTCGATCGCCGGTCACCCCAAGTACGAGATCACCGGCGGTTCGGTGACCCTCGATGGCGAGGACGTGCTGGCCATGTCCGTCGACGAGCGGGCCCGCGCCGGCCTCTTCCTGGCCATGCAGTACCCGGTCGAGGTGCCCGGCGTCTCGGTGGCGAACTTCCTGCGTACCGCGAAGACCGCCATCGACGGTGAGGCGCCGAAGCTGCGCACCTGGGGCGGCGAGCTGCGCGGCGCCATGGAGCGCCTCCAGATGGACCCGGCGTTCGCCCAGCGCAACGTCAACGAGGGGTTCTCCGGCGGTGAGAAGAAGCGCCACGAGATCGTCCAGCTGGAGCTGCTCAAGCCGAAGATCGCCATCCTCGACGAGACCGACTCCGGCCTCGACGTGGACGCGCTGCGCGTGGTCAGCGAGGGCGTCAACCGGGTCCGCGACAACGGCGACACCGGCATGCTGCTGATCACCCACTACACGCGGATCCTGCGCTACATCAAGCCGGACTTCGTGCACGTCTTCGTGGCCGGCCGGATCGTCGAGCAGGGCGGCCCGGAGCTGGCCGACAAGCTCGAGGCCGAGGGCTACGAGCGGTACGCCGCCGGGGCCGGCACGGCCCGGGCCTGAGCGAGAGAGGCGCTGCCGAGATGACCAGCATCGCGATCCCGTCCGGGATGCCGCAGTACGACGACGTGCCGCGTTTCGACGTGGCCCGGGTGCGCGCCGACTTCCCGATCCTGGACCGGGAGATCAACGGGCACCCGCTGGTCTACCTCGACAGCGCCAACACCTCGCACAAACCCCGGCAGGTGCTCGACGTGCTCGGGGAGCACTACGCCCTGCACAACGCCAACGTGTCGCGCTCGGTGCACACCCTGGGCACCGAGGCCACCGAGGCGTACGAGGGGGCGCGGGCGAAGATCGCCGCGTTCATCAACGCGCCGAGCCCCGACGAGGTGGTGTTCACCAAGAACTCCACCGAGGCGATCAACATCGTGGCGTACGCGTTCTCCAACGCCACGCTGCGTGCGGACGCCGACCCGCGGTTCCGGCTGGGCCCGGGCGACGAGGTGGTGATCTCCGAGATGGAGCACCACTCGAACATCGTCCCGTGGCAGTTGCTCTGCGAGCGGACCGGCGCGACCCTGCGCTGGTTCCCGGTCACCGACGGCGGCCGGCTCGACGAGTCCGGCCTGAACGACCTGGTCAACGAGCGGACGAAGATCGTCTCGCTGGTGCACATGTCGAACATCCTCGGCACGATCAACGCCACCTCCCGGATCACCGCGCGGGTCCGTGAGGTGGGCGCGCTGCTGCTGCTGGACTGCTCGCAGTCGGTGCCGCACCTGCCCATCGACGTGGTCGACCTCGATGCCGACTACATCGCCTTCACCGGGCACAAGATGTGCGGCCCGACCGGTATCGGTGTGCTCTGGGGCCGGGGCGAACTGCTGGCGGCGATGCCGCCGGTGTTCGGCGGCGGCTCGATGATCGAGACGGTCACCATGGCCCGGTCGACGTTCGCCGCGCCGCCGGCCCGGTTCGAGGCGGGCACCCCGCCGATCGCCGAAGCGGTCGCGCTCGGCGCGGCGGTGGACTACCTCACCGGGATCGGAATGCAGGCCATCCAGTGGCACGAGAAGGAGCTGACGGCGTACGCGCTGGAGGCCCTCGACTCGGTGCGTGATCTGCGGATCTTCGGCCCGACCGTGCCGGTGGGCCGGGGCGGCACCATCTCGTTCGCGCTGGGTGACGTGCACCCGCACGACGTGGGTCAGGTGCTCGACTCGCTCGGCGTGCAGGTGCGGGTGGGCCACCACTGTGCCAAGCCGGTGTGCAACCGGTTCGGCGTCCCGGCCACGACCCGGGCCTCGTTTTACCTCTACACCACCACGGAGGAGATCGACGCTCTGGTGGCCGGTCTGGAGCAGGTGCGGAAGGTGTTCGACTGATGCAGCTCGACCAGCTCTACCAGGAGATCATCCTGGACCACTACAAGCACCCGCACGGGCGTGGCCTGCGCGCTGCCGAAGACTCGGGCGACCAGGTCGCGGAGGCGCACCACGTCAACCCGACCTGCGGCGACGAGGTCACCGTCCGGGTGGCCACCGACGGCGCCGTGCTGCACGACATCTCGTACGACGGGATGGGCTGCTCGATCAGCCAGGCCTCGGCGAGCGTGCTGCACGAGTTGCTGCGCGGTCGGGGTGCGGGGGAGGCGTTCGCGGTACACCAGGCGTTCGTCGAGTTGATGTCCGGCCGTGGCCAGGTCACGCCGGATGAGGACGTGCTCGGTGACGGGGTGGCTTTCGCGGGCGTTGCCCGCTACCCCGCTCGGGTCAAGTGTGCGCTGCTGCCGTGGATGGCGTTCAAGGACGCCGCGGCACGCGCCGGGGTGGGCGCGAGCCCGGAGGTGAAGGCATGAGCGAGAACACCGCTACCGCAGCGACGCCGGAGGCCGGTGACGCCACCGCGACGCCGCAGACCGACGCCGTGACGACCGACGCCGCCGCGACGACCGACGCCGTGACGACGCAGGGTGCCGGCGACGCCGCCACCCCGGCGACCGGCGTCAGCAAGGCCATGATCGCCGACATTGAGGAGGCGATGAAGGACGTCGTCGACCCGGAGCTCGGCATCAACGTGGTCGACCTGGGCCTGGTGTACGGGGTGCACGTCGACGACGAGAACGTCGCGACCCTGGACATGACGCTCACCTCGGCGGCCTGCCCGTTGACCGACGTGATCGAGGACCAGGCCCGGCAGGCGCTGACCACCGGCCCCGGCGGCGGTCTGGTCAACGACATCCGGATCAACTGGGTCTGGCTCCCGCCGTGGGGCCCGGACAAGATCACCGACGAGGGTCGGGACCAGCTCCGCTCCCTCGGCTTCAACGTCTGACCCGACTCCGTTCCACCTTCGTCGAGCGCGGCGCCCGTTTGGGTGCCGCGCTCGATGCGTTGTGGAGCAGTGTGAACCAAAAGTGGAACGGATCGTTCCGGTCCGCTAAGTTGATCCCAACACAACGGAGCGGAACATTCCGCTCCGAAAGCGGGCGGACTTGCTCGTTTGACGGGGTCGGCGGAGAGGTCAGGGCGATGAGCGAGATGGCAGCTGGACGGTGGCGGACCGTGCTCGACGAGGCGCACAAGGCGCTCCGGACGGCCGTCGAGGGGGTCCCGGCCGACGCCTGGGATCGGCCCACCCCGTGCAAGCGGTGGACGGTCACCCAGGTGCTTCAGCACGCGACCGGCGACCAGATCGCCTACGTGGCGGCGATCGTCGGCGGGCCGGGGCCGGCAGAGGACCCGTTCGCACCCTCCGGTCGGATCGACGGGGACAAGCTGGTCGGCCTACGCGCCGCCCTCGACGCGTCCGCCCGAGCCTGGGCGGGTGTCGCCGACGACGACCCGCAGGTGCCCACGCCGCTGCCCCAGGGCAAGCTGCCGGCCCAGGTTGGTGCCGTCGCGTGCGCCCTCGACGCGGCAGTGCACGCCTGGGACATCGCGACGGCCACCGACCAGCCGTCCCCGCTCGGCGACGAACTGGCCCGTCCCCTGCTGGTGGTCGCTCGGCAGATCGTCGAGCCGCTGCGGGCCTATGGCGTGTACGACCCGGCGATCGACCCCGGTCCGGAGGCCGACGAGGTCAGCGTCCTGCTCTCCTACCTCGGTCGCCACCCCCACTGGCCCGCCGGAAAGCCCTGATCGGCCTGGCGGCCCAGTCAGCCCCATGATCGTGCTCGATCCCGGAAAGAGTGCCTGCCGCCAGTTGGTGAGCCCACTACTTCCTGGATCGAGCACGATCTCGGGCGTCGATCGGGCGTGGGGCGCGGGGCGTCGGGCGCGCGGGGCGTCGGGCGTGGGGCGTGGGGCGCGGAAATCCGGTGGCGGGGGTGTGGCTTCGGCGCGCAGGATGCGCGTGTGACTGAGGCGTACCCGATGCAGGTCCTTGTTCGTGCGGCGACTGCCGTGCGTCGACAGCGGCCGGTCCGGCGACGAGCCTCGGCCCGACACCGACGTCCGTGAGCGGGGCGTTCCTGGCCGGTCTGGTGGCCGGCTACGGCGTCGCCATTCCCGTCGGCGCGATCGCGATCCTCATCCTGGGCCTGAGTGCTCGTACCTCGTTTCGGGTCGGCGCGGCCGCGGCGCTCGCGGTGGCGACGGCCGACGGGCTCTATGCGGCGGTCGCGGCGCTCGGTGGCGCCGGCCTGGCCGGGGTCATCGCGCCGGTCGCCGGGCCGCTGCGGGTGGTCGCGGCCGTCGTCCTGCTGGGTCTCGCCGCGCATGGCCTGTGGCGGACCTGGTCCGCCCATCGCTCGCGGCAGACCCCGACGGCACCCGTCGGTCGGGGTTTGAGCACTCCCGGGCGGGCCTACGCGGCGTTGCTCGGGCTGACCCTGCTGAATCCGGCGACGGTGCTGTACTTCACCGCGCTGGTGCTCGGTCGTCGGGACACCGCCGACGCGGAGACGGGCGACGCGGCGCTCTTCGTGGCGGGCGTGTTCCTGGCGTCGGCGAGTTGGCAGATGCTCATCGCCGGCGGTGGCACCGTGGTCGGCCGGGCACTGAGCAGCCCGCGCGGGCGGCTGGTCACCGGCCTGGTCTCCAGCGCGCTGATCGCCGCGCTGGCGGTGGTCGCGTTGCTGCCGGGCTGAGCGGTCCCCGCCTGACCGCCCGATCTGCCTCGTCGTGCCGTACCGTCGGGCGGTGACCAGTCGACCCGCAGCCGGGGGAGGCCGGTGGGTGGAGGTCGACCCGGCCCGCGTCGGCCGCTGGGTGGAGGGCTTCGCCGACCGGCACGGCCCGCACACCACCACCGCGCGGGAGTGCGGCCTGCTGCTCACCGCCCCCGACGGGACCACCGCCGAGCTGTACGCCCCGCCCGGGTCGCCGGCCAGCGGCGACGTCGCCGGGTTCGTTGCCGCCGCCGTCGCGCCCCGCCGGATCGGCCTGCTCCTGGCCCGCAAGGGCGCGGTGGCCGTCGGTGTGGCCGAGGGCGCCGACCTCGTCGTCTCCAAGGTGGACACCCGTTACGTGCAGGGGCGCACCGCCGCGGGGGGATGGTCACAGCAGCGGTTCGCCCGGCGGCGCGACAACCAGGCCAAGGCGGCGCTGGGTGATGCGGCGGAGCTGGCCGTACGGCTGCTGTTGCCGGAGGCGGCGGCGCTGACCGCGGTGGTCTGCGGCGGTGACCGGCGGGCGGTGGACTTGGTGCTGGCCGATCGGCGGTTGGCCCCGCTCGTGCCGCTGCGGGCCGAGCGGTTGCTCGACGTGCCGGAGCCTCGACACGCGGTGCTCGTCGCTGCGGTGGCTGCGGCCCGTGCGGTGCGGATCCGGCTGCGCGACCCGGCACCCGACTGACCTCAGCGGTCGACGGTGGTGCTGAGAGAGGGAAGGCCGGGGTTCCTGGCGTGCCCCGGCCCCCCGCCCCCCGCCGGGCGGAGACCTCGTCGGGGGAGGGGAGGGGAGGTCAGAGCTGGTCGGTGCCGAAGGTGTCGCAGGTCTTCGGGTCGCCACGGTCGAAGCCCTGCTGGAACCAGCGCTGCCGCTGCGCGGAGGTGCCGTGGGTGAACTGGTCCGGGTTGACCTGCCCACCGGAGCGCTCCTGGATGCTGTCGTCGCCAATCGCCTCGGCGGCCTGCACAGCCTCGCTGATGTCGGTCGGGGTGATCGACTTGAACAGCGGTTCCTGGCCGGTCTTGTCCTTGCTCTCGGTGGCGTGCTTGGCCCAGGCGCCGGCGTAGCAGTCGGCCTGCAACTCCAGCCGTACGGAGGCGGAGCGGGGGCCGCTCTGGTCGCCCTGGCCGGCCCGCTCGTTGGTGCCGAGCAGGTTCTGGATGTGGTGTCCGTACTCGTGGGCGAGCACGTAGGGCTGGGCGAACTCGCCCTTGGCGCCGAACCGGGACGCCAGCTCGTCGTAGAAGCTCAGGTCGATGTACACCTGCCGGTCGGCCGGGCAGTAGAACGGGCCGACACCCGAGTCGGCCTGCCCGCAGCCGGTGTTCACGGCGGCCTGGAAGAAGTTGGTGTCGGTCGGCTCGTACTTCCCGTTGCCCAGCTCCGGGTACGCCTGCTGCCAGTAGGCCTGGATGCTGTTGACGAAGAGCAGGTTGCGGCAGCGGGCGTCGTCGAAGCGCTGGGGGTTGTCGCGCGAGCACAGCTGCTCCAGGTCAGTGCCGCCGGCCTGCCCGCCCTCGTCGCCGTTGGTCATCGCGTTCAGGCCGAACCCGCCGCCCAGCAGGGCGACCAGCACGGCCACCACGATGCCGATCAGCCCGCCGCGACCACCGCCGCCGGGCAGCGGAATGCCGAGTCCACCGCCTGCCCCGCCGCCTCGGCCCCGGTCGTTGACCTGGGAGGTGTCGAGTTCGGCCCGCTCGTTGAGTTCCATGCTGACCCCGATCGCCGTATGTCCGTCAGTGTCGTTTCGATGTCGCCGTGTCGCCTCAATGCCGGACCGGGTCCGGACAACCGTTCCGGTACCCGATGATCTTGAGTGGTAATCGCGGCGGGGCCGCCCGGGAGCGCCCGGTACACTTGTCAGGTGCTGCGCTGCGAAGGCTGAACCGCCCCGCGCCGCCGGGCCACTGGGCCCGCCGGCCGTTTCGCGTGCCCCGAGTCAGCCTTCCACTCCCCGAGAGCGAGCCCGAAGAAATGATCACTGCCACCGGCCTGGAACTCCGTGCCGGCTCACGGATCCTGCTGTCCGACACCACCCTGCGGGTGCAGCCCGGTGACCGGATCGGTCTCGTCGGCCGCAACGGTGCCGGCAAGACCACCACGCTGAAGGTGCTCGCCGGTGAGGGGCAGCCGTACGCCGGGCAGATCGACCAGCGCAGCGCCATCGGCTACCTGCCGCAGGACCCGCGTACCGGCGACCTGCAGGCGACCGGCCGCGACCGGGTGCTCTCCGCCCGCGGCCTGGACGTGCTGATGGCCCAGATGCAGCAGCTCGAGGCCCAGCTCGCCGAGGACACCGACGAGAAACTGGTCCGTCGCTACGGCGCGTTGGAGGACCAGTTCGCCGCCCTGGGCGGGTACGCCGCCGAGGCCGAGGCCGCCCGGATCTGCGCCAACCTCGGCCTACCGGACCGCGCGCTCGCACAGACCATCGGCACCCTCTCCGGCGGTCAGCGCCGGCGCATCGAGCTGGCCCGGATCCTGTTCCGCGACGCCGGCGAGAACGGCGGCGGCATCCTGCTGCTCGACGAGCCGACCAACCACCTCGACGCCGACTCGATCACCTGGCTGCGCGGCTTCCTCGCCAACCACAAGGGCGGTCTGATCGTGATCTCCCACGACGGCGCACTGCTGGAGTCGGTGGTCAACAAGGTCTGGTTCCTGGACGCCACCCGGTCCGTGGTCGACGTGTACAACCTGGGCTGGAAGGCGTACCTGGAGGCGCGCGAGACCGACGAGCGGCGCCGCCGCCGGGAGCGGGCCAACGCGGAGAAGAAGGCCGGCGCGTTGATGGCGCAGGCCGACAAGATGCGGGCCAAGGCCACCAAGACCGTCGCCGCGCAGAACATGGCCCGCCGGGCCGAGAAGCTGATCTCCGGCCTGGAGGAGGTGCGGGTCTCCGACCGGGTGGCCAAGGTGCGCTTCCCCAACCCCGCGCCGTGCGGCAAGACCCCGCTGACCGCGACCGGCCTGTCCAAGTCGTACGGCTCGCTGGAGATCTTCACCGACGTCAACGTGGCGGTGGACCGCGGTTCCCGAGTGGCCATCCTCGGGCTCAACGGCGCCGGCAAGACGACGCTGCTGCGGATGCTTGGCGGGCTGCTCACGCCGGACACCGGCGAGGTGCACGCCGGGCACGGGCTGCGGCTGGGCTACTACGCCCAGGAGCACGAGACGCTGGACGTGCAGCGGACGGTGCTGGAGAACATGCGCGCCGCCGCCGTAGAGCAGTCCGACACCGACCTGCGCAAGATTCTCGGCGCGTTCCTCTTCTCCGGCGACGACGTGAACAAGCCGGCGGGGGTGCTCTCTGGCGGCGAGAAGACCCGGCTGGCCCTGTCGACCCTGGTCTGTTCCGGTGCCAACGTGCTGCTGCTCGACGAGCCGACGAACAACCTCGACCCGGTCAGCCGGGAGCAGGTGCTCGACGCGATCGCCAACTACCCGGGCGCGATCGTGCTGGTCACCCACGACCCGGGGGCGGTGCTGGCGCTCAAGCCGGACCGGGCCATCCTGCTGCCCGACGGCGACGAGGACGCCTGGAGCGACGACCTGCTCGAGCTGGTCGAGCTGGCCTGACCGCCCCGGTCGACGTGCCCTGCGGGCGGTCCGACCGGGCCGTTCTCAGCCGAGCTGGTCGACCAGCCGGCCGAGTACGCCGGAGCTGACCAGGATCACCAAGCCGATGCCGACGAAGAGCGCCGGCACCAGCCAGTGGCCCGCGCGCTCGACCAGCCGGACCACCCTCCGGTGCCCGCCCAGCCAGGCTCCGACGGCGCACCACACCGCGATGAGCAGCACGAAGACCAGCAGGAAGACCGCGCTGTCGGCGGGGCCGAGGGCCCGGAACACGGGTACGTAGACGGCCACGTTGTCGGCGCCGTTCGCGATCGTCACCCCGGCCACCCCGAGCGTGGAGGCCACCACGGCGGGTGCCTCGTCGTCGTCGCGCCGCACGAGGGCGCGGATCCCGAGCGCGATCGGCAGCAGCCCGAGCAGCCCGGTCCACGGGTCGGGCACCACCAGCAGGCCGGCGGCGACCACCGCGCTGGCCACCGCCAGCGTCCCGATGCCGAGGTACTGCCCGGCGACGATCTGCCAGGGCCGCGGTCGGCCGGTGCGGCGGGCGGTGACGAAGAACAGGGTCAGGATGACGATGTCGTCGATGTCGGTGGCGGCGAAGACCACGGCCGCCCCGGCCGCCGTGCCCAACAGGTCGATCACGACCGCAGGGTACGGGGCGTCGACGGGCGCTGCCGAGCGGCGGCGGTGGTACGCCCGGCCGGTGTGACGGGGCCGGTTGCCAGCATCACGCTATCGGGAAGCTGACATTGCATAGCGTGTCGGTTGGCGAAGAGTTGATATCTGGCGCATGATCGTCCGAGGCGGTCTAATAGGTGGGACCGTATCCGAACCGCACAGTCTGGGACGTGAGGACACAGCATGGCAGCCACTGGCACAGCCACCAGCACTGAGAAGGGTCGCCGGATCGTCGGAGCCGAGCGTCAGACGCTCGCCAAGGACCTGGTAAAGCGGTACACCTCGGGGGAGAGCATCCGCGCCCTGGCGGCCTCGACGGGCCGTTCCTACGGGTTCATCCACCGAGTGCTCACCGAGTCCGGGGTGCAACTGCGCCAGCGTGGCGGCGCCCGGCGCCGCAAGAAGGCGTGACCTGCCCCCCAGCGTCGTCGACCAGCGCCGCACCCCGGGCCGCCCGGTGACCGCCGAGGCGACCGGGGTCCGGCTGAGCTGCGACGGGCCGGTTGCCACGGTGACGTTGTGCCGGCCCGACGTGCTCAATGCCCAGACGCCCGCCATGTGGCGCGCGATGAGCGACTTCTCCCGCGACCTGCCCGGCGACGTTCGGGTGGTGGTGGTCCGGGGTGAGGGGCGCGCGTTCTCCGCCGGCCTCGACCTCGCGGTGGCCGGCGCTTCCGGCCCGGGGTCCTTCGCCGAGCTGGCCACGCTGCCCGAGCAGGACTGCGCGGACCACATCGCCGAGTTCCAGGCTGCCTTCAGCTGGCTGCACCGGCCGGATGTCATCTCCGTGGCGGCCGTGCAGGGCCACGCGATCGGCGCTGGTTTCCAGCTCGCGCTCGCCTGTGATCTGCGGGTCCTGGCCGCCGACGCGAAGCTGTCGATGGCCGAGGTGACCCTTGGCCTGGTGCCCGACCTGGCCGGCACCAAGCGCCTCGTCGAGCTTGTGGGCTATGCCCGGGCGCTGGAGATCTGCGCGACCGGCCGTCGGCTGGACGCCGCCGAGGCGGACCGGATCGGGCTGGCCAACCTGGTCGTACCACCCGCCGAGTTGGACGGTGCGGTCCGTGACCTGACCGCCGGCCTGCTCGCCGGTGCCCGCGACGCGGTGGTGGAGATCAAGGCGTTGATCGCCGGCGCGTCCGGGCGGTCGCATGCCGACCAGCAGCGCGCCGAGCGGGAGGCGCAGACCCGCCGGCTGCGTGACCTCGCTGGCCGGGGAGAATAGTAAGGACCATTCGGGAAGATCCGGGTTACGACCGAGGTTGTCAGAGTCGTCGGGAGAATTGACCTGACGGTGCGGTCTGCCCGACAACCCGGAGGTGCGCGGTGTCCAACCCGATGTCCGGCGGTGGCATGGCGGGGTGGAGCATGCTCCGGTCGATGCGCAACCGCGACGAGGTCTCCACCCACCGGCTGAAGCACGGGGTGGCCCGGCGGATCGTGGCCTTCGCCCACCCCTACCGGCGCGACATCGGCGTCTTCCTGGCCACCGTGGTGCTGGCCGCCATCATCGGCGTGGCCACCCCGGTGCTCGCCGGTGACGTGATCAACGCGATCAACCGGGGCGGCACCGAGGCTGGCCGGCTGGTGATCCGGCTGGCCCTGTTCATCGCCGGCCTGGCGGTCGCCGACGCGCTGCTCTCACTGGCCCAGCGGTGGTATTCGGCCCGCATCGGCGAGGGCATCATCCTCAACCTGCGCACCCGGGTCTACGACCACGTGCAGCGGATGCCGTTGCAGTTCTTCACCCGCACCCAGACCGGCGCGCTGGTCAGCCGGCTCAACAACGACGTGCTCGGCGCCCAGCGGGCGTTCACCTCCACCCTGTCCGGCGTGGTCAGCAACGTCATCCAACTGGTGCTCACCGCCGCGGTGATGTTCACCCTCTCCTGGCAGATCACCGCGCTCTCGCTGGTGCTGCTGCCGATCTTCATCATCCCGGCCCGCCGCGTCGGCCGCCGGCTGGCCGACATCACCCGTGAGTCGTACAACCTCGACGCCAAGATGAACGCGACCATGACCGAGCGGTTCGGGGTGGCCGGCGCGCTGCTGGTGAAGCTCTTCGGCCAGCCCGAGATCGAGGCCAGCCGGTTCGCCGGCCGGGCCGAGCGGGTACGGGACATCGGCATCCAGTCCGCCATGTACTCGCGCACCTTCTTCGTGGCGATGCTGCTGGTCGCCTCGCTGGCCCAGGCCCTCACCTACGGTCTCGGCGGCTGGCTCGCGGTGACCGGCGGCGTGACGGCGGGCACGGTGGTGACCCTCGCGCTGTTGCTCACCCGCCTGTACGGCCCGCTCACCGCGCTCTCCAACGTCCGGGTGGACGTGATGAGCGCGCTGGTCTCCTTCGACCGGGTCTTCGAGGTGCTCGACCTCAAGCCGGGCATCGTGGAGAAGCCTGACGCGGTGCCGGTGCCCCGGGGCACCGGGCGGGTCGACTTCCGGGACGTGCGGTTCCGCTACCCGAGCGCCGCCGAGATCTCCCTCGCCTCGCTGGAAGAGGTCGCCACGCTCGATCGGACCGTCAACGAGCCGGTGCTCAAGGGTGTCTCGTTCAGCGTCGAGCCGGGCCAGATGGTCGCCTTGGTCGGCCCGTCCGGTGCCGGCAAGTCGACGCTGTCCATGCTGATCTCCCGGATCTACGACGTCACCGACGGGCAGGTGCTGGTCGGCGGGGTGGACGTGCGCGACGCGACGCTTGCCTCCCTGCGCGACGAGATCGGCGTGGTCACCCAGGATTCGCACCTGTTCCACGAGACGATCGCCGAGAACCTGCGCTACGCCAAGCCGGACGCGACCGACGACGAGATCTGGGCCGCGCTGGCCGGCGCTCAGGTCGCCGACCTGGTCCGGTCGCTGCCCGACGGGTTGGACACCACGGTGGGGGAGCGCGGCTACCGGTTCTCCGGCGGCGAGAAGCAGCGCATCGCCATCGCCCGGCTGCTGCTCAAGGCCCCGTCGATCGTGATCCTCGACGAGGCGACCGCGCACCTCGACTCGGAGAGTGAGGCGGCGGTGCAGCGGGCGCTGTCGGTGGCGCTGGCCGGGCGGACGGCGCTGGTGATCGCGCACCGGCTCTCCACGGTCCGCGACGCCGACCAGATCCTGGTCCTGGACGGCGGGCGGATCGTCGAGCGGGGGCGGCACGACGAGTTGGTGGCGGTCGGCGGGCTCTACGCCGAGCTGTACCGGACCCAGTTCGCGGTCGCCGACTCGCCCACCCCGTACGTGGACGCGACCGGCCCCGAGCCGGTGGTCATGCCGCTGGGCACCTACATCGCCGACGAGGCGTTGCCACCGGCCGCCGCCAACTGACCCACCCGCCGCAGCACACTGACTCAGGCCGGGCGGCGGTCCGGCAGGCCGGTCGCGACGCGCAGCTCGGCGAACGCGGCGCCCAGGGTGACCGGCGTGAAGTGCGCGTTCAGGCCGCTCGGGTTGGGCAGCACCCACAGCCGCGCCCCGGCCAGCGGCTCCGGCTGCGGCCCGAAGGTGGCCTTCGGTCGACCGAAACCGATCCGGTACGCGGTCACCCCCACCACCGCCACCCAGCGCGGCCGGTACCGGGCCACGGCGGCGGTCAGCAGCCGAGCCCCGTCGAGCAGCTCCTCGGTGGTCAGTTCGTCGGCCCGGGCGCTGGCCCGGGCGGCCATGTTGGTGATGCCGAGGCCGAGGGCGGGTAGCTCGTCCTGCTCGCTCGGGTGCAGCAGCCGGGGGGTGAACCCGCCTCGGTGCAGCGCCGGCCAGAACCGGTTGCCGGGCCGGGCGAAGTGCCAGCCCGTGGCGGCCGACCAGAGGCCCGGGTTGATGCCGACGAAGAGCACCGCCAGGCCCGGCGCGAGCACATCGGGGATGGTCCGGTCCGCAGCAGCGGCCAGCTCCGCCCGCGTCGGCCGGGGATGTCCGGCAACGTCGCTGGCTCGCCGGTCCGGGCCGGGCGTCACCGCACGGGCTTCTCGGGCGCGGCCAGGGCTCGGCGGCCCGCGCCGGGCGTCACAGCCCGCGCAGCGCGCCGCCGTCGACCGGCACGGTGAGGCCGGTCAGGTAGCTCGCGGCGGGGGAGAGCACGAACGCGGCCACCCGGCCGAACTCGGCCGGGTCGCCGATGCGCCGCAACGGGATGCTGGCCTCCGCCTCGGCGCGGGCCCGTTCCGGGTCGCCGGTGGCGGCGAAGAGTTCGCGGTTGCGGTCGGTCAGGATCCGGCCGGGCAGCAGGCCGACCACCCGTACGCCGCGTGGGCCGTAGTCGTCGGCGATGTCCTTGGCGACCCCGACCAGACCGGGCCGAAGGCCGTTGGAGATGCCGAGGCCGGGCACCGGCCCCCGGGCCGAGGTGGAGAGCACCAGCCCGATCGCGCCGCCCTCGGGCAGCGCGCCGGCGACCGTGCGTACCGCGCGGACGGTGCCCAGGAAGACGGTCTCGAAGGAGTGCCGCCACTGCTCGTCGGTGACCGACGCGGCTTTGCCGGGCGGCGGGCCGCCGACCGAGATGAGTGCGCCGTCGAGCCGACCGAAGTGCTCCCGGGCCGCCGCGACGAGCTGATCAGGGGTTTCCGGGTCGGCCAGGTCGGCGGTCAGCCCGACCGCCCGCTCCGGTCCACCCAGCCGCTGTGCGGCGGCGGCCACCCCGTCGGCGTCCCGGGCCGAGAGCACCACCCGGGCCCCGTCGGCGACCAGGCACTGCGCCGTCGCGTGGCCCAGGCCGCGGGAGGCGCCGGTGAGCACGTACACCCGGTCGGTCAGTCCGAGATCCATACCGCCGATCCTGCCGCATCCGGTGCGCCGTCGCCATCGGCGGCGGGCCGTGCCGCCGGTGGACGCGGGGCGGGGCGCAGCAGGCGTACCCGGCCGGCGATCTGCACCGCCACGGCGCCGCCGGCGCGGGCCATCGCCGGCAGCCGGCGCGGACTCGGCGCCCGGCACCCGTCATAGCGCAGACGGGCCTCCCGTGCAGCCAGCTCCTCGGCGCCCGCCGGGGGCAGCGCGCCGCGCTCGCGCAGCGCCCGGGCCAGGTCCCAGCCGTCCCGCAGTGAGCCAGCGGTGGGGCGGCCGGCGGCCCAGCCGGCAAAGGTCGACGACCAGCCGGCGCCGAGGCCGGCGGCGAGCAGCGGCCAGTGCCGGGCCACCTCGCCAGCCCGCTTGCGCAGCAGCGCCGCCCGGGTGGCGGCCAACGGCGCCGGCGCGAACCCCTCCGGCGACGGACCTCCGGCGACCAGCGCCGCGACCAGCTCCGCCTGTCGCTCGGCGAGCCGGCCGGTGCGCGCGTCGCTCGCGCGGTCACCGGCCACCGACGGACCGGTGTCGGCCGGCGGGGACGCGCTGGTCATGTCACGGCCGGGAAGCCCGCGGCGGTGGCCAGGGCGTCCAACTCGGCGCGGAGCTCGGCTGCCGGTGGGTACCCGCCGTCGCGCTCCAGCAGCAGCGCCGGCGGTCGTCGCCGGGCACAGAGCGCGCCGACCAGCTCCAGCACCGCCGGCGGCACCGCGTCGGTGTGCGTGTCGTGGTAGTAGCCGCCGTGTTCGGCGCCGCCGGCCACGTGCGCGTATCCGACCCGGTCCAGTGGCAGCCGGTCCAGCAGCGCGAGCGGGTCGGTGCCCCGGTTGCGGGCGTTGGCGTACACGTTGGCGACGTCCAGCAGCAGCAGCGCCCCGGTCCGGTCCAGGATCTCGGTGAGGAAGTCCCCCTCGTCCAGCTCGTCGTCGGGCCAGTCGACCAGCGCGGCGATCGGTTCCAGGGCGATCGGCACCGGCAGCTCGGCCTGCGCCCGGGCCACGTTGGCACAGACCACGTCGACCGCCTCCCGGCTCCGCGGCAGCGGAAGCAGGTGCCCGGCCTCCAGGCCGCCGGCCCGGACGAAGGCGATGTGCTCGCTGACCAGCGGGGCGTCGACCCGCTGCGCCACCGCGGCCAGGTGGGCGACCCGGGCGGGGTCGACCGGCTCGGTGCCGCCGAGGGAGAGCCGCACCCCGTGGGGTACGACCGTCACCGCGCGCTCGCGCAGCTGCGCCAGGCCCGGCGGGAGGGGCCCGGTCGCGGAAACCGACTCGGCCACCACCTCGACGAAGCGCAGCCCGGGCAGCTCGGCCACGAAGCCTGCGATCTCCGGACGCCAGCCGATGCCGACGCCGGACGGGCCGGTCATCCGCCGCACCCGCCGCCACCGCCGCACCCGCCGCCACCACCGCACCCGCCACCCCCGCAGGAGCTGCCGCCGCCAGAGCTGTCCCCACCGCCATCCCCGCCGCTGGAGCCGGACGACCAGCCACTGCCGGACGCCGCCTGGCGCTGGATCTCGGCCTGCTCGGCGAAGCCCGGGTCGAGTGCCCAGAGCGAGGCGGTGCCGAACAGGGCCACGCCCATCGCGGCGCCAGCCGCGCCATAGGTGGCGTACGCGGGGGACGAGGCGGGGGCCAGGTGGGTGTGTTGGCGGCGCAGGTCGCGCAGCGCGGCGCGACCAGCCCGGGTACGTACCGGCGCCCGCCACAGCACCAGCAGCACCGGCAGCATCGCGGCCATGGTGAGCACCAGGTAGCCCACCGAGCGCCCGTTGGACAGCCCGGCGAAGAGCCGGTACCCGCCGATCGCCAGCAGGCCGACGAGGCCCAGCGTCCAGTGCCGGGAGGCGGCCCGCCGCTCGTCGCTCAGCAGCAGTCCACGCTGTTCGAGACCGGTGCGGAGCTGGTTGAGCGCGGTACGGACCCGCTGGTCCTGGGGCAGCTCACCGGCTCGGGCGCGCTGATGGACGGCCCAGTACACCGCCTGGTCCAGCGGGGTGAGGCCGGTCGGCGCCGAGCCGGTGGTGAGCAGCCGGCGGTCCGGGCCGACACCGATCGCCCCAGCACCGCGCAGGCCACCGACCGCGGCGTGCACCGCGAGGCGGGGACCACCGTTGAGGTATGCGGCCTCCTGGGGACTGAGCGGCCCCGACACCGTGTCCGGGGCGTTGGCTGGCCGGCGGACCCGGTGCCACACCGCGAGCGCGATCATGACGGCGGTCGCCACGAGGTAGAGCCGGAGGAAGGTCGGGCCGGGGATGCCCCAGGTGTCGCCCGACGCGGCGAGGTTGGTCATCGGCTGCTCCTGTCGCCGGAGGGATCGGCGGCCCCATTGTGGAGCAGCGCCGCCACGGTCGGCGCCCCGGTGTTGCGGCGGGACCGCTCAGCGGCGGCGGACCGCCTCCTCGACCAGGTCAAGCACGGGCCCCAGGTCGCCGGCCGGCCGGCCCATCGCCAGGTGCAGCACCAAGCCGTCGTAGGCCAGCTCCAGGAACTGGGCCAGCACGTCGATCGGTACGTCCTCGCGCAGCACCCCGGCGTCGCGCTGGCGGGCCAGCCGGTCCCGGGTCGCCTCGGCGATCGCGGCGGACCGCTCCGCCCAGCGCTTGGCGAACGCCGGGTCGGTGCGCAGCCGGCGGGAGACCTCCAACTGGCTGCCGAGCCAGCCGGTGGTGTCCGGGGAGACCGCGCCGGCCAGCAGGTCGCGCATCACCTGCACCAGACCGTTGCGGGCCACCGTCTCCACCATGGCCGCCGCGTCGTCCTCGGCGACGGCGAGGAAGAGCGAGTCCTTGTCCCGGAAGTGGTGGAAGATGGCGCCCCGGGAGAGCCCGGTGGCTTCCTCGAGGCGGCGTACGGTCGCCCCCTCGTAACCGTGCCGGGCGAAACACGCGCGCGCGGCGGCGAGGATCTCCTGCCGGCGCGCGTCGAGCTGATCCTGGCTTACTCTGGGCACGCGTCGATCGTTGCAGGTCACCCCCGGTGATGCAAACCGTACGTACGGCTTGGTATACCCGGCCGGTGCGGGTCACCGCTACCATCGCCCGGTGACCCCGCCCCGCACCGTGCCCGCCGCCCCGCTGACCGTGGCCACCGTCCAGGCAACGCCGACGCCCGGCGACGTCGCCGGCAACGCGATCGCCGCCGCCGACCTGGTCCGCCGGGCCGGTGGGCAGGGCGCCCGGGTGGCCGTCCTGCCCGAGCTGTACCTCTGCGCGTACCACCCGCCGGCCCTCGCCGCCGACCCGGCCGGCACCGACGTCGCGGTCGACCCGGCCGGAATGGTCGCCGACCCCCGGCTCGACCCGCTGCGCGCCGCGGCGCGCGAGGCCGGCGTCACCGTGCTGGTCGGCGCCGCAGCCCGGCACCCGGACGGCCGGCGGACCATCGCCGCGCTGGTGGTCGACCGTGCCGGCGCGGTCCGCGTCGGGTACGACAAGCAGCAGCTGTGGGGCGACGAACGCGAGCTGTTCAGCCCCGGCGGGCGGGGTGCCACGCTGCTCGTCGACGACTGGCGGCTCGGCCTGGGCA
Organism: Micromonospora sp. NPDC000668; assembly: GCF_042897975.1. Classification (NCBI taxonomy): domain Bacteria; kingdom Bacillati; phylum Actinomycetota; class Actinomycetes; order Micromonosporales; family Micromonosporaceae; genus Micromonospora; species Micromonospora sp. NPDC000668. Next base: position 1,332,997 of record NZ_JBIAYP010000001.1, on the reverse strand, counting down.
TCTGCTACGACGGCTGCTTCCCCGAGCACGCCCGCGCCGCCGCCCTCGATGGCGCGCACGGTTACCTGTGCCCCAGCGGCTACCTGGCCGGCTCCGCGCACCGCAGGGACCTGTACTACGCCGCTCGTGCCCTGGACAACACCATGTTCGTGGTCTTCGCCAACGCGGTCGGGGGCGCCGACCCGTGGCGGTTCAACGGCGGCGCGGCGATCTACGACCCGCAGGGACGGGTGCTGGCCCGGGGTGCCGACGAGGGCACCTCGGTACTGGTGGCGACCCTGGATCCGGCCGAGCTCGCGGCCACCCGGGCGGCTCATTCGATGCTCGCCGATCGGCTGCCGCACCAGGGCGGCCCGCGGGTGTCGCTGCCCGGTTGAGCCCGTCGTCAGGTCGATACCGGCCGGATCTGTTGGCGGACACGTGGGTCCCGTAGGGTGCCCGAGTGCCACTGCTCCTGCTGGATCTGGACAACACCCTGCTGGATCGGGCTGGGCCGTTCCGCCGCTGGGGTCAGCGCTTCCTGGACGGCGTCGGCGCGCCCTCCACCGACATCGACTGGCTGATCTCGATCGACGCCGACGGGCTGACCGATCGCTGGGATCTGGCCGACGCCATCCGGGACCGCTACGAGCTGCGCATCCCCTCGATCGACCTGGTGGAGGAGCTGCACGACGGGGTGGTGGCGCAGACCCGGCTCGATCCGCTGACCGCCTGCGCGCTGCGGATCGCCGACGACGCCGGCTGGGTGCCGGTGGTGGTCTGCAACGGCACGGTACGGGTGGAGGACGCCAAGATCCGCCAGACCGGCCTGGACCGCTACGTCGCCGACTGGGTGATCTCCGAGGAGGCCGGGGTCAGCAAGCCCAACCCGCGGATCTTCGCGCTCGCCGCGCAGCGGGTCCGGATGCCGCTGCGTGGCGCCTGGGTGGTCGGTGACAGTCCGGAGGCGGACATCGGCGGTGCCGCCGCGGTCGGGCTGCCCAGCGTCTGGCTGCACCGGGGGCGTACCTGGACGGACGTCAGGTTCGCGCCGAGCCGCACCGTGGACGGGCTGATCGCCGCGGTGGCCACCGTGCTCGCCGGCTGACGGGTCGCCGGCCGCGCGTTCTGCCGCCGCTCGGGTCCGCGCCGGCCGGTAGGGCGGCGCTCGAATAATTCGGTTGACCGGCTGCCGGGGCGGCGGCGAGCATTGTCGGCGCATCGTGCACCCGGGCGTGCGCCCGGTCGAGGAGAGGGGGTCGGTCATGGCCGTCTTCGCAGGTCGCTTCCAGCTGCCTTCATCAGCCTCGACCAAGGGAACCTCACCACAGTGCGCGATCATGACCTTCCGGCGCTGGAGCGCCGGAGCCGCGGCAAGAGCCGCTTTGACGACGACGAACCGCAGTTTCTGAAGCGCGGGCGGCCAGCCGAGCCGCCCGCCGACCCGGACGGCGAACCTGACCCGGACACCGGCGAGCGCTGGTCGTCCTGGGACGACGCCGTGCACGGTCCGCAGCCGTACCCGGACTGGCTGATCACCGAGTTGGCCGCCAAGGACACCGAGTTGGGTGTGCTGAAGACCGGCAAGGAAGCGGACGTGCACCTGGTCCGCCGGGCGGTGCCCGATACCGACCGTTCCTGCCTGCTGGCGGTCAAGCGGTACCGGGACGCCGAGCACCGGCTGTTCCACCGGGATGCCGGCTACCTGGAGGGCCGCCGGGTGCGCCGTTCCCGGGAGAACCGGGCGATGGCCGGCCGGACGGCGTTCGGCCGACAGATGATCGCCGGGCAGTGGGCGGCGGCCGAGTTCGCCGCGCTGGCCCGGCTCTGGGAGATCGGCGCCGGGCACGACCGGATCGCCGTGCCGTACCCGGTGCAGCTACGCGGCACCGAGCTGATGCTGGAGTTCGTCGGCGACGCCGAGTCGGGGCAGGCCGCGCCCCGGCTGGCTCAGCTGCGACCCGGCCCGGCCGAGCTGCGCGACCTCTGGGCCCAACTGGTGGAGGCGCTGCGGGTGCTGGCCCGGGCCGGCTATGCGCACGGCGACCTGTCGCCGTACAACCTGCTCGTGCACCGGGGCCGGCTGGTCGTGATCGACCTGCCGCAGGTGGTCGACGTGGTGGCGAACCCGCAGGGGCCTGAGTTCCTGGCCCGCGACGTGCGGGTGGTGGGCGCCTGGTTCGTGGCCCGTGGGCTGCCCGCTGAGCAGGCCGATCCCGGCGTGCTGACCGGGGAGCTGCTGCGCGAGGCGGGCGTCCGCTGACCGGGATGGGTCGGACGGCCGGGTCGGCCGTCCGACCCGCCCGCGCGGGTCACTGCAGGTAGCGCTCCACCTCGGGCTTGGGGCGTTCTCCCTGGGAATCCGGGTCGCCGTGGGTCTGCCGGGCGGCCCGGCGGCGACGCAGCAGGTCCCAGCACTGGTCGAGGGACTCTTCCAGGTTGCGCAGCCGCTCGCTGGCCTCGCCCTCGGTGCCCGACTCGTGGGCCTGGGCCGCCGCGCGCAGCTTGTGTTCCTCGTCGACCAGCTCGGAGATCCGGTTCAGGATGGTCTTGTCGTCCATGCCACAGAGCCTGGCACAGGGTGCCCGGCATCGCCCGGATTCGGGGGTACCGGTGCGTCCCCGCTCACCGGCGCGGGCACGGCCGGTGCGACGTCGTGCGGCCGTCCCGGTGTCGTGGTCGCCTGGCGGTGCGGGGCTACCGGACCGGCGCGACCAGGCCGCCAGGGTGGGTCGCGTCCCGACCTGCGCCGGAGCCGGTCCTGACTATCCACTCAGGACTGATGGAGGGCTGTGCCATCGACGGAGGTCTGGCGTGGCGGTGGAATCTCACTGGCCGCAGGTCTGGAGGTGCCCCGCTTTTGGTGAGATGCTTCCGTCGCCCAGAAGGTGAAAGTTCCACAGTCCCGACCGGCCGAAGTGGACCGCTGCGGCCGGCGGTACGACGAGGAGACGTGGTTTCGATGTCCCAGGTGTCCGATGCCGGCCCCGCCCCCGTCAGCACCGAACCCCGGACGATCCCGCTGCGCCGCGTCCTGCCCGCGATGGTCCGCGACCCGCTCGGCGCGCTGGTCGGCTTCGCGGACGCCGCTGGCGGCGAAGTCGTCCGACTGAACCTCGGCTCGTTTCGCCCCTACCTGGTCAGTCACCCGGAGCACCTGCAGAGGGTGCTGCGGGACAACGTTGCCAACTACACCCGCGACGGGGACGGCCTGCTCTGGCGGCCGGTCCGCCGGATCGTCGGCGACGCCATCCTGGTCGCCGAGGGCGAGGTCTGGGAGTCCAGCCGGGGCGCGCTGCAACCGCTGTTCACCGCCAAGCGCGCCGAGACGCTCGTCGACAAGATGGCCGAGGCGATCAACGAGGCGGTCGACGAGTGGCTGGAGCCGGCCCGGGACGGACGCCCGATCGACGGCGGTGCCGAGCTGACCCGGATCGTGCTGCGCACCACCATGCGGGTGCTCTTCGCCGACCGGATCTCGGTGCCGGACGCGCTGCGCATCAGCGCCGCACTGGACACCGTCACCACCGCGATGCTCCCGCGCCTGCTGGTGCCCTTCGTGCCGTACGCGGTGCCGATGCCCGGCGACCGGCCGTTCCGCGAGGCGGTGCGGACCATCGACGAGGTGGTGCTGCCGATCATCCGGGAAGCCCGGGCCCGGCCCACCGACGGCGACGACATCATCTCCACCCTCTGCAGGCCCCGGGCGGACGGCCGGGTCCCTGACGAGTACGCGATCCGCGGCGACGTGGTGGCGATGTTCTCCACCGCCACCGAGACCACCATCGCCCTGCTCTCCTGGCTCTGGCCGGTGCTGTCGTCCCGGCCCGACGTGGCCGAACTGATGACCGACGAGATCGAGCGGGTGGTCGGCGGCGACCAGGTCCGCCGCGAGCACCTGCCCGAGCTGCGCTACGGCCGGATGGTGCTCGACGAGATGCTGCGGCTCTACCCGGCCGGTTGGATGATCCCGCGGACCGCGGTCGGCGACGACGTGCTGGGCGGGGTGCGGATCAAGGCCGGTGGGACCGTGCTGGTCAGCCCGTACGTCACCCAGCGGATGTCGACGTTCTGGGACGACCCGGAGCTCTTCGACCCGGAGCGGTTCGACCCGGAGCGGCCCCGGCGGCCCTACCGCTACTCCTACTTCCCGTTCGGCGGCGGCCCGCACCAGTGCCTCGGGCAGTACCTGTTCCTGCTGGAGGCGCAGCTCATCGTCAGCACCGTGCTGAGCCGCTACCGCTTCCGGCTGCGCCACCCGGTCGACCTGACGCCCCGGATGGGAGCCTCCCTGCAACCCAAGCAGCGAGCCGAGCTGATCCTGACCCCGGTCGAGCGCCCGGTCGTATCGTGACGGGGGCGCCGCGGCCGGTGCGGGCCGACCTGGACGCCGTCGCCGAGCAGGGCAGGGTGAGCGCCCTCGCCGTGCGGGGCGTACGCGACCTGCAGGACGTCACCGCCGCCCACCCCGAGCTGTTCGAGGCCGGGCCGTTCGACCCGGCGCTGCTCAGCTCGGTGGCCACCGCGATCGCCTTCACCGCGCCCTGGCACACCGCCGCCGAGCTGCGGATCACCACCCGTACCCTGCTCTGGGTCTTCGCCGCCGACTGGCAGGTCGACTACCTCGCCAAGTCCGCGGACGACGTCCGGGCGGTGGTGACCGACTGCCTGGCGGTGGCCGACGGCGGCACCCCACCACCGGGACGGCACCTGGCGCGGCTGCTGGCCGACCTGCGCGACGAGTTGGCCGCCGTGCCGGCCTTCGCCCGGCTGCGCCCGGTCTGGCGCGACGAACTGGCCCGGATGCTCGCCGCCGTGGCCCGCGAGTGGGACTGGAAGAAGCTGCCGACCGACCCGGCCACCGGGCAGCGCCTGCCGGACCTGGACGGTTACCTGGACAACGCCGACAACCTCGCCTGCTCCTTCGTCAACGTCACCCACTGGATCGCCACCGGCGACGACGAGACCCTCGCCCAGCTGACCGACCTGCTGGCCGTCGGGCGCGGCGTGCAGCAGGTGCTGCGGCTGGTCAACGACCTGGCCACGCACGGCCGGGACGCCGAGTGGGGTGACCTGAACGCGCTGCTGCTGGTCGCCGACCCGGCGCAGGTGCACACGCGGCTGGCCGAGCTGACCACCCGGTCCCGGGCGGAACTGGCCACCCTCGGCGAGCGTTGCCCGCGCCAGGCCGACTACCTGCACCGGCAGATCTCCTTCACCGGCGGCTTCTACCAGGTGTCGGACTTCTGGGGGGTGCGCGATGAGTGACGGCGCGTACCGGGTGCTGGACGACCGGGCCACCGGCGGCGATCCGGCGGCAGACCCGGCCACGGACGCCGCCCGCGAGCTGATCGCCGGCCTGGCGCTGCGGCCCTGGGGGCAGGTCGCCTCCTCGGTGTACGAGACCGGCCGGCTGGTCGCCGACGCCCCCTGGCTGGCGGGGCACCACCAGCGGATCGGGTTCCTGCTGCGCGGCCAGCGCCCGGACGGCGCGTGGGGCCCACCCGAGGGGTACGCCCTGGTGCCCACCCTGAGCGCCACCGACGCGCTGCTCGCCGCGCTGGCCGACGGCCGGGCCGGAACGGACCTGCTCGCCCCGGTCGCGCGTGGGCTGGGCGCGCTCACCCGCACCTTGCTCGCTAGCGACGCCCGGGTCCTGCCGGATACCCCGGCGCTGGACCTCATCGTCCCGGCGCTTGTCGACTCGATCAACGAGCGGCTGGCCGGGCTGGACCGGGCGACCGCGGATCGGCTGCCCCGCCCACCGCTGGGGCTGCCCGCCGGGCTGGGCCCGGACCGACTGCTCGCGGTGCGGACGGCGGTGGCCGCCGGTGCGCCGCTGCCGCCGAAACTGGCCCACTTCTACGAGGTGCTGGACGCGACGCCGACCGACGCCGGGCCCAGCCTCACCGCCGTGGGCGCGTCACCCGCCGCGACCGCGGCCTGGCTGACCACGGCAGGCCCGGACGCCGGCCCCGCCGCGCACGCCTTCCTGCGGGAGCTGATCCGCGACGGTGGCGGCCCGGTGCCCTGCCCGGCCCCGATCACCGTGTTCGAGCGCGCCTGGGTGCTCAGTGGACTGTGTCGGGCCGGTGTCGCGGTCAACCCGCCGGCCGCCGTGCTGGAGAGCCTGACCGGGGCCGCCGGCGCCGAGGGCATCGCCACCGGCGACGGCCTGCCGACCGACGCCGATACCACCTCGGTGGCGCTGGACGCGCTGGCCCGGCTCGGCCGCCCGACCGATCCGGCCAGCCTGTGGGCGTACGAGACGGCGGACGGCTTCTGCACCTGGCCGGGTGAGGACGGCTTCTCGGTCACCACCAACGCGCACGTGCTGGACGCCTTCGGCCAGCACCTGGCCGCGCACCCGGACGCCGACACGCGGTACCGGAGAGCGGTCGACCGGCTCAGTGTCGTGCTGCCCGGGCACCAGCGCGCCGATGGCGGCTGGCAGGACCGATGGCACGCCTCGCCGTACTACGCCACCGCCTGTTGCGTGCAGGCGCTGGTGGAGTTCGGCCGGGGCGCGGCGGCGGCCGAGGCGGTGGACCGAGCGGCCCGCTGGGTGCTGGACACCCAGCGCGCCGACGGCTCGTGGGGGCGGTGGGTCGGCACCGCCGAGGAGACGGCGTACGCCCTGCAGGTCCTGCTGGCGGCACCGACGGCGGTGCCGCGGGTCGACGACGCGCTGGCCCGTGGGCACTCCTACCTGCACGAACCGGCCACCCGGGAGCACCCTCCACTGTGGTACGGCAAGGAGCTCTACTGTCCTACCGCCATCGTCCGCTCGGCGGTGTTGGCCGCCTGCCGGCTGGCCGCCATCCGCGCCACGGGTCTCGGTCATTCGGTGGTGGATTGTGGTTACCGGGCAACAAAAACAACAACTTGAGGGGTTGTGTGGACACTGCTAGCGTACGCAGAGCCTCAGCCCCGTATGCCCCGCTGCGGTGGGACATCGCCCTCCATGATCACCCGTTGATGAGCTGAGTCAACGCCCTGCCTGGGACGGTTCAATGCGTTCTCGCGGTACGAGTATCCGCACCAAGGTCGTCGCCCTGCTCCTCTCCCTTGTCGCGCTCTGGATGTTCGCGGCGTGGGTGACCCTGCGTGACGGCTTCAACCTGCTCGGTGTCCAGTTGCTCAACAGCAAGGTCTATGCGCCGAGTGAACCGCTGCTCCAGGAGCTCCAGTTGGAGCGGCGGCTGACCCAGGCGTACCTGAGCAACCCCGACGCCGAACAGCGGGCGGCGCTGGAGGCCGAGCAGCGCAAGACCGCGCAGCTGGCGGGAGACTTCGCCGCCTCGGCCCGCAACTGGCAGGTCGACGTGGCCGGCAGCTCGGCGCTCGACGCCCAGCTCGCCACGTCGATCGCCCGGATCGACGCGCTTGAGCAGACCCGCGCCGAGGTGCTGGGCCGCAAGATCGACCGGATCGCCGCCGCCGCCGCCTACACCGACGCGATCGAGTCGATCTTCAAGATCTACGACGTGACCGGCAGCCTGGACGACAAGACGATCGCTGGCGAAGCCGCCGCCCTGATCCAGCTCAACCGGACGAAGGAGCTGATCTCCCAGGAGGACGCTCTGCTCAGCGGCCTGTTCGGTAACGGCCGGATGAGCGGGCCGGAGTACGCCCGGTACGTCGCCCTGGTCGGCGCCGAGCGCTTCCTCGGCGAGGAGACCCGGGCCCGGCTCGGCGACGCCGACCAGCGCCGCTACCAGCAGCTCGTCGACGGGGAGGCGTTCACCCGGCTGCGCGCGGTGCAGGACAGCATCATCCGCGAGGGACGCCCCGCGACCCAGTTGCCGATCAGCGCCGAGCAGTGGCGCGGCACCGTCGAGCCGGCGCTGGCCGAGGTGAACGAAGCGGTGGTCGCCGGCGGTGAGGGCATCGTGGGCCGGGCAACCGGCGTCGCCGTGATGGTCGTCGTCCGGCTGGTGCTCGCCACCGGCCTGGGCCTGCTCGCCGTCATCGCCTCCGTCGTCGTCTCGATCACCACGGCCCGGACCCTGCTGCGCCAGCTGGACCGGCTGCGCCAGGCCGCCTGGCAGCTCGCCGACGAGCGGCTGCCCCGGGTGGTGGAGCGAATCGGCCGTGGCGAGGAGGTCGACGTGGCCACCGAGGCGCCTCCGCTGGAGTTCGGCACCGACGAGATCGGCCAGGTCGGCAAGGCGTTCAACGCGGTCCAGGAGACCGCTCTGCGTACCGCCGTCGAGCAGGCCGACCTGCGTCGCAACGTCCGCGAGGTCTTCCTCAGCCTGGCCCGACGCACCCAGGCGCTGGTGCACCGCCAGCTCACCCTGCTGGACGCGATGGAGCGGCGCGAACACGACGCCGAGGAGCTGGAGGACCTGTTCCGGGTCGACCACCTGGCCACCCGGATGCGGCGCAACGCGGAGAACCTGATCGTGCTCTCCGGCTCCACCCCTGGCCGGGCCTGGCGGCGCAACGTGCCGATGGTCGACGTGGTGCGCGGCGCGGTGGCCGAGGTGGAGGACTACACCCGGGTCAACGTGCTGCCGCTCGGGCCGGTCTCACTCGCCGGCCGCGCGGTCGGCGACATCATCCACCTGCTCGCCGAGCTGATCGAGAACGGCCTGTCGTTCTCCCCGCCGCACACCACAGTGGAGGTTCGCGGCCAGCTGGTGGCCAACGGGTTCGCCATCGAGATCGAGGACCGGGGTCTCGGCATGAGCGAGGAGGACCTGGCCGCGGCGAACCACCGGATCGTCGACCAGTCCGAGCTGAACCTCGCCAACGCCGCCCGCCTCGGGCTCTACGTGGTGAGCCGGCTGACCGAGCGACACGGCGTGCGGGTACGGCTCAAGGAGTCGGCGTACGGCGGCACCACCGCGGTCGTGCTGATCCCGGTGGACCTGGTCACCGAGAACGGCGTGAGCCCGGAGGACTCCGGCTCGTTCCAGACCGGGTCGCCGGCCATCCCGCTGCCCTCCGCCCCGACCGCCGGCCCTGCGGGTACCAGCCGCCCGGCCCTCGTCGCGCCCATCGCGTTGGCCGCCGCGCCAGCGACGCCGGACGTACCGGAGCCGGTGACCCCGGCCGCCCCGGGAGCGGCCGACACCAGCACCCCAACGGTGCAGGCCGACGGTACCGAGGTGGCCTCCCTGCCCACCCGACAGCGGACGACGCCCGCGACCGCAACGCCGGAGCTGCCCAGCCGGGCACGCCGCGACCTGGGCCAGCCCGCCCTGGAGGGCCGGACGATGCCCACCGGCCTGCCCGAGCTCGACCGCGCTGGGCCGGCGGACAGCGCCGGCACACCGGGCGCGGACGGCGACGGGGGACCGGCGCCGGTCCGGGCCGAGACGGACCGGACCGACTCGGGCCTGCCGGTCCGGATCCGGCAGGCGAACATCGTGCCCGAGTTGCGCGACGACCCGGCGGCGACGGAGACCGCCGACGACGAGGAAGTGGCGCGTCCGCCCGAGCAGGTGCGCCGGATGATGAGCTCCTACCAGACCGGCACCCAGCGCGGTCGGACCGACGCGGCGCGACTGCTCGGCGGCACGGCCGGCGCGCCGCCGACGGCGACGCCCGAGCCGACCGACGAGGAACCGCAAGCTACCTGACCGGCGCCGATGATGCGGGTTTCCGCGCGGTGTGACGGTCAGCCCCAGACGAGCACGGCGACAACAGCCGGGGGAGAAGAGGACGACGAGTGGGCCAGAAGACGGCTTCGAGTGCCGACCTGACGTGGTTGCTGGATGATCTGGTGGGCCGGGTGAAGCAGGCCGAGCATGCGGTCGCACTCTCGACCGACGGGTTGTTGATGGCCTCCTCGCAGGGGCTGAGCCGGGACGACGGCGAGCACCTCGCGGCGATGGCGGCCGGCATCCAGAGCCTCGCCCGGGGTGCCGGCAAGCGCTTCGGCGGCGGGCAGGTGCAGCAGACCATCATCGAGATGCAGTCGTCCTTCCTGTTCGTCACCGCGGCCGGCCGCAACGCCTGCCTGGCGGTCCTGGCCAGTGAGGACGCCGACGTCGGCCTGATCGCCTACGAGATGGCGATGCTGGTCACCCGGGTCGGCAAGTACGTGGCCTCACCATCCCGCGTCGATCAGCCGGCCGGCGAGAAGTAGCGGCCATGACGGTGCAGGGAGAATCCGCGGACCATCAGTGGGTGGATGACCATGCGGGCCCGGTGGTGCGCCCGTACGCGGTGACGCGTGGACGGGCGCGCCCGATCACCGGCACGTTCGACCTCATCTCCCTGGTCACCGCGACCCGAGCCGACGTCACACCGGAGGTCGGTCTCGGTCCGGAGCACCTGGCGATCGTCGGACTGTGTCAGCGCATTCAGTCCGTCGCCGAGATCGCCGCCCATCTCGACCTGCCGGTGGGCACCATCCGGGTGCTCCTCGGTGACCTGGCGGCTCGCAGCCTGGTGCAGGTCCGCGAGCCGCAGACCACGGCCGGTCTTCCCGACAACAGCATCTTCGAGGCGGTAATCAATGGACTACGGGCACTCTGACCGGCCGGCGGGAGCGCCCCCACTGCCCACCGCGATCAAGATCTTGGTCGCCGGTGGCTTCGGTGTGGGCAAGACGACCATGGTCGGCGCGGTGAGCGAGACCCGACCGTTGCGCACCGAGGAGGTGCTGACCGAGTCCGGGGTCGGCATCGACGACCTGTCCGGGGTGGAGGGCAAGACCACCACCACCGTGGCGATGGACTTCGGCCGGATCACCATCAGTGACGATCTGGTGCTCTACCTGTTCGGCACGCCCGGGCAGGACCGGTTCTGGTTCGTCTGGGACGAGCTGGCGCTGGGTGCCATCGGCGCCGTGGTGCTGGCCGACACCCGCCGGCTGGCCGACTGCTTCCCGTCGATCGACTACTTCGAGGGCCGGGGCACCCCGTTCGTGGTCGCGGTGAACTGCTTCGCGGGAGCCCGGCAGTACCGGCTCGACGAGGTCCAGGCCGCGCTGAACCTGGACCCGGGGGTGCCGGTGCTGCTCTGCGACGCCCGCCAGCGCGAGTCCAGCAAGGAGGTGCTCGTGACGCTCATGGAGCACGCCATGAAGACCCGGGAGGCCCGCCGCCGCGCCGCCGGCGCTAACTGACCGACGGCCGGCGAGATTTCCCGGCACCCGGTGTCCGGAACGGCCGCGGCCGTTCGTCATGCTGGCGATACCCGGACACACCCAGGGAGCGACCAGATGAAGTACATGATGTTCGTCTGCACCGACACCGAGCCGGACACGGACCCGACCGACGTACCGGACATCCACGCGTGGGTAGCCGAGAACGATGCCCGTGGTCGCCGCCTCCAAGGCAACGAACTGGCGCCGACCACGGCGGCCACCACGGTCCGGGTGCGTGGCGGTGAACTGCTCGTCTCCGAGGGACCGTTCGCCGAGACCACGGAGGTGATCGTGGGCTTCGACCTGCTCGACTGTGCCGACCTGGACGAGGCGATCGAGGTGGCGCGCACCCACCCGATGGCCCGCCACGGCCGGCTGGAACTGCGCCCGCTCATCGACCTCTCCGCCTAGCCAGGTGAAGGGATCGGAAGCGACGGCCGGTGACCGGATCGGAAGCGCCGACCGGTGAGCGGCACGTGAGCGCCGGCCGGGCGACCGGCACGGGGGTGGTCGCGGCGGCGGACGCCGTCGCGGCCGCCAGCGCCGAGGCGTACCCCCGGATCGTCGCGACTCTGATCCGGGTGACCGGGGACTGGGCGCTGGCCGAGGACTGCGCCCAGGAGGCGCTGACCGTCGCCCTGGAGCGCTGGCCCGGCGACGGCGTGCCGGCCAACCCGGGCGGCTGGCTGATGACGGTGGCCCGAAACCGGGCGGTCGATGTGCTGCGTCGGGCCGCCGTCGAGCGCCGCAAGCTGCACGACCTGGCGGTGCTCACGCCGGCCGATGGGCAGCCCGAGCCGAGCGTGGGCGGGGACGTGGTGGACGACCGGCTGAAACTGATCTTCACCTGCTGCCATCCGGCGCTCGCGATCGAGGCCCGAGTGGCGTTGACGCTGCGCACGGTCTGCGGCGTGCCGACCGCCGCCATCGCCCGACTCCTCCTGGTCAGCGAGTCGACGATGACCCGACGGCTGACCCGGGCCCGGACCCGCATCGCGCAGGCCGGCATCCCGTACCGGGTGCCGGACGGGCCGGCGCTGGCCGAGCGGCTGCCCGGCGTGCTCGCCGTGCTGTACCTGCTCTTCACCCGGGGTTACGAAGCCGACGGCGAACCGGCCTTCGCCGACGAGGCGATCCGGCTGGCCCGGCTGCTCGACCGGCTGATGCCGGCGCAGTCCGAGGTGGCCGCGCTGCTGGCGCTGTTCCTGCTCCAGCACTCCCGCCGGGATGCCCGCCGCGACGCCGCCGGCAACCTGCTCACCCTCGATCGGCAGGACCGCCGCCGGTGGGACCACACCGCGATCGCCGAAGGGCTCGGCGCGCTGGCGCGGGTACGCCACGACGGGCCGTACGCGTGGCAGGCGCGGATCGCCGCCTGCCACGCCACCGCCGGTTCCGCCGAGGCCACCGACTGGCTGGCGATCGCGCGGGCCTACGACGCGCTGGCCGGGATCCGGCCCTCGCCGGTGGTCGCGCTGAACCGCGCGGTGGCGCACGGCTACGCGTACGGTCCGGCTGTCGGGTTGACGGTGCTCAACGCGGCCCGCGCCGGGGGTGGCCTGGACGACCACCCGCTGGCCGTCGCCGTGGAGGCCGACCTGGTGGCTCGGCAGGGCGACCGGCTGCACGCCGCCACCCTGTTCCGGCGGGCCGCGGCGGCGGTGGGCTCCGCCGCCGAGCGCCGGGCCCTGCTGGGCCGGGCCGTCGAGCTCGCACCATAGCCCGCCGCCGCGCGGGCTCGGAACGCGGCAGGGCCCCTGCCCGCTCGCGGCGGTCAGGGGCCCTGGTGACGTCGGTACGTCAGTTGGCGATCATGCGGCGCAGCACGTACTGCAGGATGCCGCCGTGCCGGTAGTAGTCCGCCTCGCCCGGGGTGTCGATCCGGACCACCGCGTCGAACTCGACGCCGGTGTCCGTGGTCACCGTCACCGTGCGCGGGACCTCGCCGTCGTTGAGCGCGGTCACCCCGGTGATGGTGAACGTCTCGGTGCCGGTGAGGCCGAGCGACTCGGCGGTGGTGTCCAGCGGGAACTGCAGCGGCAGCACGCCCATGCCGATCAGGTTGGAGCGGTGGATCCGCTCGTAGGACTCGGCGATGACCGCCCGGACGCCCAGCAGCATGGTGCCCTTGGCCGCCCAGTCCCGCGACGAACCCGAGCCGTACTCCTTGCCGGCCAGCACGACCAGCGGGATGCCGGCCTCCTGGTAGGCCACCGAGGCGTCGTAGATCGAGGTCTGCTCGCCGGTGAGGTGGTTGACGGTGAAGCCGCCCTCCACCCCGGGCACCAGCTGGTTGCGCAGCCGGATGTTGGCGAAGGTGCCCCGGATCATCACCTCGTGGTTGCCCCGGCGGGAGCCGTACGAGTTGAACTCGTGCCGCGGCACGCCGTGCTCGGCGAGGTACTGCCCGGCCGGGGAGTCGGCCTTGATCGAGCCGGCTGGCGAGATGTGGTCGGTGGTCACCGAGTCACCCAGCTTGGCCAGCACCCGCGCGCCGGAGATGTCGACGACCTGCTGCGGCTCGCGCTGCATGCCCTCGAAGTACGGGGGCTTGCGCACGTAGGTGGAGTCGTTTGCCCAGGCGAAGGTGTCGCCGGTCGGGGTGGGCAGCGACTGCCACCGCTCGTCGCCGGCGAAGACGTCGGCGTACGCGGCGCTGAACCCGGTGGCACCGATCGCCTGGGCGATGACGTCCTGGATCTCGGCGCTGTTCGGCCAGATCTCGCGCAGGAAGACCGGGTTGCCCTCGGTGTCCTCGCCGATCGGCTCGTTGGCGAGGTCGATGTCCATCGTGCCGGCGAGCGCGTACGCGACCACCAGCGGCGGGGACGCCAGGTAGTTCATCTTGACGTCCGGGTTGATCCGGCCCTCGAAGTTCCGGTTGCCGGACAGCACCGAGACGACGGCGAGGTCCTTCTCGTTGACCGCGGCGGACACCTCCTCCGGCAGCGGGCCGGAGTTGCCGATGCAGGTGGTGCAGCCGTAGCCGACCAGGTTGAAGCCGAGCTTGTCCAGGTACGGGGTGAGACCGGCCCGCTCGTAGTAGTCCATGACGACCTTGGAGCCGGGCGCCAGCGTGGTCTTGACCCACGGCTTGCGGGTCAGGCCCTTCTCCACCGCGTTGCGAGCCAGCAGCGCGGCGCCGATCATCACCTGCGGGTTGGAGGTGTTGGTGCAGGAGGTGATCGCGGCGATCACCACGGCACCGTGGTCCAGCTCGTACTCGACGCCGTCGGCGCCGGTGACCCGGACCGGGTCGGTGGCCCGCCCGCCGGAGCCGACCGCCGCCGTCTCCAGGTCGCGCGGCTCGTCGGCCGGGTCGCTGAACTCGTTGGCCGGCGGGTCGCTGGCCGGGAAGGACTCGGCGCTGGCCTCGTCGGCGGGACCGTTGGCGCCGATCGGCAGCTGCTCGCGGGCCACGCCCGGCTTGAGGTCGCGCTCGCCGGCGGAGTCGTCGGCGACGTAGTCGGTCAGCGCCGAGCGGAACAGCGTCTTGGCGGAGCCCAGCGGCACCCGGTCCTGCGGGCGCTTCGGGCCGGCCAGGGACGGCTCGATGGTGCTCAGGTCGAGCTCCAGGCGCTCGGAGTACTCCGGCTCGGCCTCCGGGTCGTGCCAGAGGCCCTGCTCCTTGGCGTACGCCTCGACGAGCGCGACCTGCGCGGCGTCCCGGCCGGTCAGCTCCAGGTAGCGGACCGTCTCGGCGTCGATCGGGAAGATCGCCACGGTTGAGCCGTACTCGGGGGACATGTTGCCGATGGTGGCGCGGTTGGCCAGCGGCACGGCGCTCACGCCGGGGCCGTAGAACTCGACGAACTTGCCGACCACGCCGTGCTTGCGCAGCATCTCGGTGATGGTGAGCACCAGGTCGGTGGCAGTGGTGCCGGCCGGCATCTCGCCGTGCAGCTTGAAGCCCACCACGCGGGGGATCAGCATGCTGACCGGCTGCCCGAGCATGGCGGCCTCGGCCTCAATGCCGCCGACGCCCCAGCCCAGCACGCCCAGGCCGTTGACCATCGTGGTGTGCGAGTCGGTGCCGACCACGGTGTCCGGGTACGCCTGGCCGTTGCGCTCCATGATCGTGCGGGCCAGGTACTCGATGTTGACCTGGTGCACGATGCCGGTGCCCGGCGGGACGACCTTGAACTCGTTGAACGCGGTCTGGCCCCAGCGCAGGAACTGGTAGCGCTCCTTGTTGCGCTCGTACTCCAGCTCGACGTTGCGCTCGAAGGCGTCCGCGCGGCCGAACAGGTCGGCGATCACCGAGTGGTCGATGACCAGCTCGGCCGGGGCGAGGGGGTTGACCTTGGTGGCGTCACCGCCCAGGTCGCGCACCGCCTCGCGCATGGTGGCCAGGTCGACCACGCAGGGCACGCCGGTGAAGTCCTGCATCAGCACCCGCGCGGGGGTGAACTGGATCTCCACGCTCGGGGCCGCGGTGGAATCCCACCCGCCGAGCTGGCGGATGTGGTCGGCGGTGATGTTCGCGCCGTCCTCGGTCCGCAGCAGGTTTTCCAGCAGGATCTTCAGGCTGTACGGCAGCCGGTCGTGGCCGTCCACCTTGTCAATCCGGAAAATCTCGTAGCTCGCGTCTCCGACGCGTAGCTGGGTCTTCGCACCGAAGGTGTCGAGGCTCGCCACGTCGTACTCCTTCACACCAGCGACCGTGAGTAGTCCTGAGCAGTGTGTCGCACCGGCCGGGGTGCCGCCGAGGTTAGGTAACACTTACCGCCGATTCCGCTCTCAACAAAACCGTACGTCCGTCTTGCTAGATATGCAACTCAGCGCCGACGCCTTCGGCACTGGCCTTACCCCTAGCCTCCTAGGACGCCCTGCCGAGCGTGCCTCGGACCACGTGAGCTGGATTCGCAGCCCTGGGGCTGGTTCCTGCTGACCACGCGGCCGGGGGGCTGGGGGCTGGGCTGGTTCTCGCGGTGCTCGCCGTTTCGCCATTACCTGGTGGTTTCGCCGACGGGCCCATCGGTTGGCGGCGGCCGAGCCGATGCCGGACGCCGACCCGGTCCGCACCGGTAGAAGACCCTGACCCGAACGACGACGAAGGGCCGGGCCCCTGGTGGGGGTCCGGCCCTTCGTTGTTGGTTGCTGGGTGTCAGCTGGTGGCGTAGCCGCGGGTGGCGATCCAGTCGGCGAGGTGCTCGACGGTGACCTCGTAGGAGGCCTGGTTCGGGTCGGCGGAGTCGGCGATCTTGACGATGTTGCCGTTGTCGCGGTAGCCGACGACGCTGATGTAGTGCCCACCCTCGAACGAGTGGCTGGTGCCGTCGACGTCGACGCTGGTGCCGGCGATGTTCGCCACCACAGCCCGACCGTCATCCACGGTCTTCACGACGTCGGTGCGCAGCTTGTCGGTCTGCTTGCTGTCAGCGTTGGGGGTGCTGATCTCGACGCTGCGGTAGGCGTCGTTCTTACCGGTTTCCTTGTTCAGCACCGGGGTGATGTCGTTGATGGAGTTGGTGCCGGCCTCGGTGGTACCCATTTCCTTGGCCATGGCGTCCACGCTGATGTCCTTACCCTGCACGGACAGGGCGTTGCGGGCGGCGGCGGGACCGCAGTAGTAGAAGTTCGGCTGCGCCTCGTAGCGCACACCCAACTGACGCTCACCCGACGACTTCCGGTCCGACTGGGTTTGCGTAGCGGGCTTGGCATCCGACGCGGCGTAAGCGGCGGTCACCGGACCGGCGATCGCACCGCCGGTGAAGGCGAGTCCAGCAGCGGTCAGAGCGGTCTTACGAATCAGATCGGTACGCATGATGGCGTGCTCCTCTGCATCGGGGGTGCGCGGCACACGACAACCGGGGGAACCGGCGTGCCGCACGAGGGAAGTTCAAGAAGGGGGGAACGGTCCGGCGATCCGGGGGGACCTGCTCGGGGTTCCGGGGATGTAACCGGGGCGGCCGGTCGGGTGTTCCCGGCGGGCTGGCGGCTGGCTACGGGGGATGTAACCGTGCCGGCCTGGCGGGTGTTCCCGGCGGCTGGCGGCTGGCTACAGGGGGGTGTAACCGGGGCGGCCGGTCGGGTGTTCCCGGCGGCTGCCGCGCACCGGGCCGGGGGGCCACGGTCGCATGCCAGGTATAACGACCCGGGCCGGCCCCCGATTCCACGCTGAGGGTGGCCCCGACCACGGGACGGCCCACCCCAAACGGGACGACACCCCCAGCCCGTCACGGGCCGACAACCCACTCCGGCCTGTCCGCCCCACAACCGGGACCCACCGGCGATCTACCCCGAGCGCGCGCACTCCGTCAGGCTCGCCTCCCGAACCGGACACCACGCCCACCCACCCGCCCCACGTCGACCAGGCGTCGAGCCGCGCACTCTCCGGGAAAACGCTGCCTCCCACGTCACGCCCGCGTCCCGCGTCCCGCGCCCTGCGTCACGCTCTTGGCACCCGTCACGCCTGCGGCCCGCGGCCCGCGTCACGCCCGCGGCCTCACCTCACCCGTCACCCCCGGCCCTTGCGGGCGGCGAGCCCGGCTGGGAGATCGGCAGTCGGGCGGGTCGACGGCGGGGGACACCCGCACGTTTGAGCGTGATACCTGAGAGTCATATTGATACCTCACAGTCATCACGCTCAACGGGGCACGCACCCGCCCGCCGAGCGGCGGCCTCCTAGGTCTGCGCACTTTCCGGGAAGGTGTGGCCGCGGCGTGTCGCGCGCGTATGACGGTGGCCTGCGCGTGTGACGCCGCGTGAATGGGGCGCCATACGACGTGGGGCGGGGCGCTGGACGAAAACGGGACCCGTGCATGCGGGGCGTGCCGGCAACTCAGCGCGCGTGACGCGCACCGCGCGCAGGTCAGCCTGCGTCGAGCAGGTCCAGGACGGCGTCGCGGGCGGCCAGGACGGCCGCCTCGGACTGCGGGGTGTGGTCGAGGATGTCGAAGCTGTGCTGCCCGTCAGGAACCTCGATCACCCGGACCGGCCGGCCGTGTGTGGTTGCCGCCGCGAGGAACGCCTCGATACCCGCCAGGACCGGAGGTATGTCCCGCCCCGCCCGGGTCAGCACCAGCGGGACACCCGCGCCGGAGCCGAGCGCCTCGACGGGCAGGAACCTCGCGTCGATCTCCCAGCCGGGCAGCGGGATGAGCAGCGGGTAGGTCAGCGCGATCCCGCGCAGCCACGGCGGCGCGACGCGCAGCCAGTCGGCGGAGAAGAGGCCCCCGCCGGAGAAGAACCAGAGCACCACCCGGTCGGGGTCGACCCGGGGGTCGGCGCGAACCTGCTCGATCATCCCGGCGATGTCGTCGGCAGTGGCGGGCAGCGCCGACAGGTCGGCCACCTGGTAGCTGACCAGCGCGGCGACCAGGCCGCGCTCAGCGAGCAGCGCGCCGTAGCCGCGGTAGAGCATCCAGTCGCGGGGATCGGGCACGCCCGGGGGCAGCGGGGCGCCGTGCACCAGGACGACGGCGGGCGCGGGACCGGCGCCGGCGGGCAGGTGCAGATCGACGTTGCCGTGCCGTTCGACGGGCGCGGCGGGCGTGGACAGGACGAAGGGTCGCTGCGCGACGGGCGTCGTCATGCCCCGATGGTAGCGATCATGGGCCCACCCATCTGCCCCGTCGACCGTCCACGGGGGAGCGTCGGGGGCGGAGGGTCAGGCGGGGTCGGCGGGCTTCGCGGCGTCGCCGGCCTGGGCGTGCCGCTCCAGCAGTCGCTGCCGGATCTCCTCGGGGGTGTACGCGCGCCGGCGCCGTTCGGCCCGCGCGATGACCACGCCGGAGGCCGCGACCCCGGCGAGGCCGGCCAGCCCGAGGACCTTCCACCACCGCATCCGTTGCCGCATCGGCCTAGGGTAGACCCTCATGAGCATCAGCCTGGATGAGGCGGTCGAGTTGACCCGCACCGGCGACGTGTGGGTGTTCCGGGGCCGCAGCGTGCCGGACCGGGCGATCCAGTTCACCACCAACAGCCCGGTCAACCATGTCGGGATGGCGGTGGTGCTGGACGACATGCCGCCGCTGATGTGGCACGCGGAGCTGGGCAGGTCGTTGCCGGACATGTGGTCGGGCACCCACCAGCGCGGTGTGCAGCTGCACGACCTGCGGGACGCGGTCTGTGTCTGGGCCAACCGGTACGGCCAGCGGGCCTGGCTGCGGCAGCTCGACCCGCCGGCGGACGGGGAGATGGAGCGGGCGGTGCTGCGGACGATCGCGCGGCTGGACGGCACGCCGTTCCCGTCCACCGCCCAGCTGGCCTGGCGGTGGGTGCGGGGTCGGGTGCCGGCGCTGCCGCGTCCCGGCCGGCTCGCACCGCCGCCGGCGCCGGTCACGCCGTCGGGTGGGTCGGCGGGGGCGCGGGACCGGGCGCTGGAGACGGCGTACTGCGCCGAGGTGGTGGCGGTGACCTACGAGGCGATGGGGCTGCTGCCCGGCGGCCGGCGTCCGAACTGGTACGACCCGGGGCGGTTCTGGAGCGGGGACGACCTGGGTCTGGCCGGCGGCGCCGGGCTGGGTGCGGAGATCGAGGTCCTGGTTCCGCCGCGTTGAGGTTTGGCCAGCCCGGTGACCGGCAATTGGTGTCGCCGTGAGCGCCTCCACCGACCTCGACACGCTGGCCGACTTCTTCGACCGGTACGGCGTGGCGTTGACCTGCGGCGATGTGCCGGCCATCGTCAGGTGTTACGCCCTGCCCGGGTTGGTGGTGGCCGACACGTACAGCTTCTCGTTCACCTCACCGGCGGCGGTGGCGCTGTCCTTCGTGGGCGCGGCACCCGACTACCAGGACCGGGAGTTGGTTGCGGCGCATGCCCGGATCGGGGATGTGCAGCCGGTGTCCGCGCTGCTGACGATGGTGGCGGTGGAGTGGGAGTTCCTGGACAGCCAGGGGCTCGCGGTGGCGGGGGAGCGGTACCGATACCTGCTGCGCACCACGGGTGAGGGGCCGGCCATCTGCACGGTCATCCGGACGGCCTGACCGAGACGACCGGGACCGTCCACGCGGGCCGGCCGTTTTCCGGTCCGGGCCGGCCGGTCGGTTCGATCCTTACTCGCCCGATTTCCGGTCTGGTCGGTGCTGGCTACGCTGGCGCCTCGGCGGGGGACGAGGGGAGACCTGGTGGCGGTGCGGCCGGACGGTGCGGGAGATGCGCGGACTGCGACCCGGGTGCTGGCTTCGGTGCCGTGGATCGTGGTGCTGCTCGGCGTCTGCGTGCTGGTGGTGCTGCTGGTGGTTGCGCTGCTGTCGTTCCGTACCCGGGAGCGGGAGGGCGCGCCCGTGGCGGCGCCGCCGGTGTTCCTGCCGACGGTGCCGGCCGCCGCGTCGTCCGGCGGGGGGCCGACGCCTGGTGCGGAGCGGCGCTCGGCGTCGCCGCGGCCGTCGCGCAGCACCAGGACGCCGTCGCCGCGGGTCACCACCAGCTCGCCTGCTCCCGGCCGGACGAGCGCCCCGGCGGTGCCGCTGGGTCCGGCGGGCGACACGGTCACCGCCCGGTACCAGGTCGGTACGGATGGCAGGGACGGGACCGCGGCGGTGCTGTCGATCACCAACGGATCGAGTCGGTCGATGGACTGGCGGGTGGAGTTGGCGTTCGACGACGACATGCGGGTCCTGCGGGTCAGCGACGACTCGGGGATCTCGGTGTCGGCGCGCGGGGACGGCGAGTTCGTGTTGCGGGGCACCCGTTCACTGGACCCGGGCGACACTCGGACGCTGCGGTTGCGGGTCGGCTGGGACGACTCGGCGGAGCGGCCGGTCCGGTGCACGGTCAACGGGGCCGACTGCCAGCTCGGCTGACCTGGTGCCCGGTTCGGTGGGGCAGGGCGGGTGTTGTCGGCGTTTCCAGGCCTGGCCGCCGATCGCTACGCTGCCCGGACGGCCCGCTGAGGGAGGTACATGTCCGGCATGCGTCGCGCCCCGCGACCGTCCCACGGTCCAGTCGCCATCACGTCGTCGCCCTGGATAGTGGTGTGCGCCGGCGTCGTCGTGATGGTGGTGCTGCTCTTCGTGGTCCTGGGCGCGTACCGGGGGCGTAGTCCGGCGCCGGACGACGTGTCGGCGCCGACGCTGCCGTTGCCGCAGACGCCGGTCCCGCCTACCGGCCCGGCTCCGACGTCGTCGGCGCGGCCGTTGCTGCCCGGGCTGTCGCCGCGCGCGACCGGGCTGCCGCCGAGCCTCGCGGCCGGGTCACGAGCGCCGACGGTCAGCCCGTCGGCCGGGCCGAGGTCGACGACGCGGGCACCGGATCGGCCGGCGGTGAGTGGCCGGTACCGGGTGGTGCAGAGCTTCGACGGCGGTTTCATCGGTGAGGTGCTGATCGCCAACGCGACCGGCGAGGACCGGGGGTGGACGGTGCGGCTGGACTTCTCGGGTGGGCGACTGGTGACCACCTGGGTGGAGGGCGTGCCACAGGGGACGGTGCGGCAGACCGACGGCGCCGACTTCACGTACGTCAGTGGGGTGGACGTGCCGGCTGGCGCTTCGGTGGCGTTGCGGTTCCACCTGGAACGGGCGTCCACCCGTCCGCAGGGGTGCACGGTCGACGGGGTGCGCTGCACGGGGTTCTGATCTGGACGGTCGTCGGCTGGTGCCTGCTTTCGCAAGGAAGCTGCTTTGTTGCGACTGTGTTTGCAAGGTATTGCAGAATGTTTCGGCGAGGGTTAGCGTGCGGCCAATCAGCGACCAGAGGAAGGCGTCGATGAAACCCCCGCCGATACCGCGCACCGCCCTGCTGGCCCTCGTCTCCCTGCTCACCCTCACCCTCGTCGGCACCCCGGACGCCGTGCACCAGCTCGGCGGCGAGGCGGACCCCCGGCCGTCCGGCACCGACCCGCTGGCTGCCGCCGGCGCGGTCCAGTGGCGCGACGAGCCCACCGCCGAGGTGCTGCTCGACGCGGGCAGCGACACCGCCCGCGCCGAGCAGTTCTACTTCGTCCTGCCGGACCGGTTCGCCAACGGCGATCCGCGCAACGACCGGGGCGGCCTCGCCGGCGACCGGCTGCGGACTGGGCTCGACCCGACCGACAAGGGCTTCTACCACGGCGGCGACCTCAGGGGCGTCATCGACAAGCTGGACTACATCCAGGGGATGGGCACCACGGCCATCTGGCTCGCCCCGATCTTCAAGAACCGGCCGGTGCAGAGCAAGGGCGACGACATCTCGGCCGGCTACCACGGCTACTGGATCACCGACTTCACCCAGGTGGACCCGCACTTCGGTACGAATGAGGAGATGAAGCGGCTGGTCAAGCTCGCCCACCAGCGCGGTATCAAGATCTACCTCGATGTGATCGTCAACCACACGGCCGACGTGATCAAGTACGCCGAGGACCGGTACGCCTACGTGGACAAGGCCACCTCGCCGTACACCGACGCGCAGGGGCGGGCGTTCGAGGACCGCAACTACGCCGACGGCAGCCGCGCCTTCCCGCCGGTGAACCAGGCGTCGGCGCCGTACACCCCGGTCTTTCCCGACCCGGGTGACGCCACCGTCAAGGTGCCGGCCTGGCTGAACGACGCGACGATGTACCACAACCGGGGCGACTCCACCTTCGCCGGCGAGAACAGCGAGTACGGCGACTTCTCCGGCCTCGACGACCTGTGGACCGAGCGACCCGAGGTGGTCCAGGGTCTGACCAAGGCGTACGGGGACTGGATCGGCGCGACCGGCGTCGACGGGTTCCGGCTGGACACCGTCAAGCACGTCAACATGGACTTCTGGCCGCAGTTCAGCAAGGGCATCGAGCGGGCCGCCGAGAAGGCCGGCAAGAAGGACTTCTTCATGTTCGGCGAGGTGTACAGCGCCGACCCGGAGATCAGCTCCAGCTACGTCCGGCAGGGTGGCCTGCCGGCCACCATCGACTTCGCCTTCCAGGAGGCCGCGCGTGGCTACACCGCCGGCGCCGGCTCGGCGAAGGCACTGGCCGACGTGTACGCCCGCGACGACCTCTACGCCGCCCGGGACACCGACGCCGGCCGGCTGACCACCTTCCTCGGCAACCACGACATGGGCCGGATCGGCTCGTTCATCGCTGGCGGCGGCACCGCCCCGGCGAGCCACCTGCGCCGCGACCAGTTGGCCCACCAGCTGATGTTCCTCACCCGCGGTCAGCCGGTGATCTACTCCGGCGACGAGCAGGGCTTCACCGGCCCCGGCGGGGACAAGGACGCCCGGCAGGACATGTTCGCCTCGAAGGTCCCCGACTACCTCGACGACGACCTGCTCGGCACCGACCGCACCCACGCCAGTGACCAGTTCGACCCCGCCCACCCGCTGTACCGGACCATCGCCGAGCTGGGCCGGCTGCGTCAGGCGCACCCGGCGCTGCGCGACGGCGTGCAGGTCACCAGGTACGCCGCCGACGGGCCGGGCGTCTTCGCCGCCTCCCGGGTCGCCCCCGCCGACCGCATCGAGTACGTGGTGGCGGTGAACAACGCCGACTCCGCGCAGACTGTCACCGTGGACACCTGGTCGGCCGGCGCCACGTTCACCGGCATCTACGGTTCGTCCGGTGCCGCCACGGCGGGTGCCGACGGCAAGCTGACCGTGACCGTGCCGCCGCTGTCGGCGGTGGTGCACCGGTCCGGTACGGCCATCGCGCAGCCGGCCGGCAAACCGACCGTCACCATCACCACCCCCGCCCCGGACGCTTTGGTGGCCACCCGGGCCGCGGTCACCGCCAAGGTGACCGGTGACCCGCTGGCCACCGTCACCGTCGCGGCCCGGGTCGCCGGTGGCCGGTGGACGCTGCTCGGCAGCGCCGACCACGCGCCGTACACCGTGCAGCACGACCTGACCGGGCTGGCCGGCGGAACGCCGGTGGAGTACAAGGCGGTGGTCCGCGACGGGCGGGGCCGCACCGCGACCGCCCGGTCCACCGCCATCGTCGGCACGCCCGAGCAGGGCGGGTCCCGGGAGTGGGCGGTGGTGCACTACCAGCGCCCCGCCGGCGGGTACGACGACTGGGGGCTGTACGCCTGGGGCGACATCGACCCGGCGTACGTCACCGAGTGGCCGAAGGGGCAGCCGTTCGCCGGGGAGGACTCCTACGGCCGGTTCGCCTGGGTGAAGCTCAAGCCGGGCGCGAAGTCCGTGGGTTTCGTGGTGGTCGACAAGAACGGCACCAAGGACGTCGGCGCGGACCGCAGCATTGACGTCACGCAGACCGGTGAGGTCTGGCTCAAGCAGGGCGACCCGGCGATCTACCCGACCCGGCAGGCGGCCACCGGTGAACCGGCGCCGCCGGTCGAGGAGGGCACCGCGGTGATCCACTACCGGCGGGCCGACGGCAACTACGACGGCTGGGGCCTGCACCTGTGGGACGGAGCGGCCAACCCGACCGAGTGGTCGACGCCGGTCCCGCCGACCTCCACCGACGCGTTCGGCGCGGTGTTCCGGGTGCCGCTGGCGGCCGGGGCCACCGGGCTGAGCTACATCATCCACCAGGGCGACACCAAGGACCTGCCGGGCGACCAGCGGCTCGACTTCGCCAGCGCGGGCCGGGAGGTGTGGCTGCTCGCCGCCACCCCGGGCCGGCTGCTGCCGTCGACCGCGACCAGCACCAGCGGGGACACCGACATCAGCAAGCAGAAGGCACACTGGATCGACCGGTCCACCGTGGCCTGGCAGACCGGGCCGACCGACGGCAGGACGTACGCGCTGGTCGCCGCGCCGACCGGCGGGGTGAGTGTGGTCGACGGGGAGCTGACCGGGACGTACACCACGCTGCCGCTGCGGGCGCAGCGCAACGGGCTCACCGAGGCCCAGCGCGCCGCGTTCCCGCATCTGTGGTCGTACCGCGGCTTCAACCTGGACCGGGGGGACCTGGCCAAGGTGCCGGCGGCGCTGCGCGGGCAGTTGCTGGTCACCGAGCGCAACGCCGAGGGCGCCCTGCTTGCCGCGACCGGCGTGCAGATCCCCGGTGTGCTCGACGACGTGTACGCCGGGGCCGCCGACGCCACCCTCGGGCCGACCTTCGCCGGTCGCACGCCGAGCGTGGCGCTGTGGGCGCCGACCGCCCGGACGGTGGCGCTGCAACTGTTCGACTCGCCCACCGCGCAGCCGAAGACGGTGCCGATGCGTCGCGACGACCGCACCGGGGTCTGGTCGGCGCGGGGCAGCCATGCCTGGACCGGGAAGTACTACCGGTACCAGGTGCAGGCGTGGCAGCCGGCGGCGCAGCAGGTGGTCACCGCGTCGGTGACCGACCCGTACTCGGTGGCTCTGGCGGCGGACTCCACGCACAGCCAGTTGGTCGACCTGAACGACCCGTCGCTGGCACCGGCGGGCTGGCGGACGCTGCGCAAGCCGGCCCCGGTGCCGGCGGCGAAGGCGCAGGTCTCCGAGCTGTCGGTGCGGGACTTCTCGATCGCCGACGACACCGTGCCGGCCGAGCGGCGGGGCACCTTCCTCGCCTTCACCGACCCGAAGACCGCCGGCATGACCCATCTGAAGGCGCTCGGCGACGCCGGCGTCACCCACCTGCACCTGCTGCCGGCGTTCGACTTCGCCACCATCCCCGAGAAGCGGGCCGACCAGCGCCAGCCGGCCTGTGACCTGCCGGCGCTGCCGCCCGACTCCGAGGAGCAGCAGAAGTGCGTGGCGGCGGTCGCCGAGTCCGACGGCTACAACTGGGGCTACGACCCGCTGCACTACACCGTGCCGGAGGGCGGCTACGCGGTCGACCCGGCCGGCGCGGCGCGGACCACCGAGTTTCGGCGGATGGTCGCCGGGGTGAACGACGCCGGCCTGCGGGTGGTCATGGACGTGGTCTACAACCACACGTCGGCGGCCGGCACCGACGCGAAGTCGGTGCTCGACCAGGTGGTGCCCGGCTACTACCACCGGCTGCTGGAGGACGGCACGGTGGCCAACTCCACCTGCTGCGCCAACACCGCGCCGGAGCACGCCATGATGGGCAAGCTGGTCGTCGACTCGCTGGTCACCTGGGCCCGGCAGTACAAGGTGGACGGCTTCCGGTTCGACCTGATGGGTCACCACCCGAAGGCGAACATCCTGGCCGTGCGTAAGGCACTGGACCGGCTGACCGTCGCCCGCGACGGGGTGGACGGCAGGTCGATCCTGCTCTACGGCGAGGGCTGGAACTTCGGCGAGGTCGCCAACGACGCCCGGTTCGTGCAGGCCACCCAGGCCAACATGGCCGGCACCGGTATCGGCACCTTCAACGACCGGCTGCGTGACGCGGTGCGCGGCGGCGGACCGTTCGACGCCAACCCGCGGGCGCAGGGCTTCGCCTCCGGGCTCTACACCGACCCGAACGGCGATGCGGTCAACGGGTCACCGGCCGAGCAGAAGGCCCGGCTGCTGCACGCCCACGATCTGATCAAGGTGGGGCTCACCGGCAACCTGCGCGGGTACCGGTTCACGGATTCCGCCGGACGGCAGGTCACCGGCGCGCAGGTGGACTACAACGGCTCACCGGCCGGCTACACCGCCGCGCCGGGGGAGGCGGTCACCTACGTCGACGCGCACGACAACGAGATCCTGTACGACGCGTTGGCGTACAAGCTGCCGCAGGCCACCGCAGCGGTGGACCGCTCCCGGATGCAGGTGCTGGCGCTGGGCACGGTGGTGCTGGGGCAGGGCACCGGCTTCGTCACCGCCGGCACCGAGCGGCTGCGGTCGAAGTCGCTGGACCGCAACTCGTACAACTCCGGTGACTGGTTCAATCAGATCCGCTGGGACTGCACGCGGGGCAACGGGTTCGGCGCCGGCCTGCCGCCGGCGCCCGACAACCAGGACAAGTGGTCGTACGCGCGGCCGCTGCTCGCCGATGCGGCGCTGGTGCCAGGCTGTGCGGCGATCGACACAACCGACGCCCGGTACGCCGAGCTGCTCAAGATCCGCGAGTCCTCGCCGGTCTTCGGGCTGGGCAGCGCCGACGAGGTGCAACGGCGGCTGGCGTTCCCGCTGTCCGGCACCGCAGAGACGCCCGGCGTGCTCACCATGACGTTGGACGGCCGTGGCCTGGATACGCGGTGGGCCTCCGTCACGGTGGTCTTCAACGGCACTCCGGAGGCTGCTACGCAGCGGCTGTCCGGGTTGCGCGGGGCGGACGTGACGCTGCACCCGGTGCTGCGTACCTCGGCCGACCCGGTGCTGCGGACCGCCTCGTTCGACGCGACGACCGGCACGTTCACCGTGCCGGCGCGGAGCGTCGCGGTGTTCGTACAGCCCTAGTTCGCACGGGTCGACCCCCTGCCACCTCCGGTGGCAGGGGGTCGACCTTTTTCCGTCGCTGTTCCGCTGTCGCGTTGCTCAGTTGAAGCAGTCTTCGACGGTGTTGGCGCAGTTGGTGGGGTCGTTGTCGGTGACGGTGGAGTCGTCGTCGAGCTTGACCTTGCCATCATTGTTGAAGATGCCGCCGGCGATCCCCTTGTGGTCCTTGCCCTTGTCCTTCTCGTTGCCGTTGTCGGCCTTGTTCTTGGTGACCTTGGTGTTGGTCAGGGTCACCTTGCCTTCGTTGTTGTAGATGCCGCCGCCGTTCTTGCCGGCGAAGTTCTCCTTGATCTTGTCGTCACGCAGGACCAGGGTGGCCGAGTCGTCCTCGTGGTCCTTGTTGGACCAGGAGCCCTGCCAGGCGGCCGGGCCGCTCATGCCGCCGCCGTTGTGCTTGTCCTCGAAGGGCTCGCCGTTGAAGAAGCCTCCACCGAAGCGGTTCGCGCTGTTCTCGAAGATCTCGCTGTCGGTGACGGTGGCCGTGCCACGCTTCTCCTCGTCCTTGCCCTTGGACTTGCCGTGGTTCTTCTCGTCGCTGCTGACGTTGTAGACGCCGCCGCCGTCCTTGTGGGCCTTGTTCTTCTCGATGGTGCTCTTCTTGACCGTCAGGACGGTGTCGACAGCGGCGATGCCGCCGCCGTTCTCGCCGGCGGTGTTGTTCTTGATGAAGGTCCAGCTGACCTCGACGAAGCCGTCGTTGCTGAACAGGCCGCCGCCGTTCTTCTTGGCGGTGTTGCCCTCGATCAGGGTCTTCTCGATCGTGACGGTGCCGGCCTTGCCGTCCTTGTCCTTGCCGTCCTTGTCCTTGCCGTCCTTGCCGTAGCCGTTGGCGCCAGACTCGTACTTCTTCTCCTTGTCCTTCTCCTTGTCCTTGTCCTCGTCGCCGTGGCCGTTGGCGACGCCGCCGCCGTTCTTGCCCGCGGTGTTGTTGGTGATGCGGGACTCGGGGCCCTTGCCGTCGTGGGAGCCCGTGACGTCGAGGACGCCGGCGTTGAAGATGGCGCCGCCGTCCTTTCCGGCGTGGTTGTTGTCGAAGGTGCTGCCCTCGGCCTCGACCCGGCCGAAGTTGGCGATGGCGCCGCCGTTGTTCTCGGCGCTGTTGAGGACGAACTTGGCGTTCACCAGGTGGGCCTCGCCGCCGCGTTCGACCAGGATGCCACCGCCGTCGCCCTCGTGCTCCTTGTCGTCCTTGCCGTCCCAGTCGGACTTGTCCTTGCCGTCCCACTCGGACTTGTCCTTGCCGTCCCACTCGGACTTGTCCTTGCCGTCCCACTCACGCTTGTCCTCGGCCGGCTTGGTGGACGTGGCGGTGGGCTTCGCAGCGGGAGCCGCTGCGGGAGCGGCGGCCGGAGCCGCAGCCGGAGCCGCAGCGCGAGCCGCACCGGGAGCCGCACCGGGAGCCCCACCGGGGACCGCAGCCGGAGCCACAGCGGGAGCCCCACCGGGGGCACCACCGGGAGCCGCAGCCGGAGCCGCAGCCGGAGCCTTGGCGGGAGCCGCAGCCGGAGCCTTGGCGGGAGCCGCTGCCGGGGCGGCGGCCGGAGCCGCAGCGGGATCGGCGAGCGGCTCCGCGACCGGAGCCCCGCCCCCGATCCCGTTCTGGTTGCTGGGGACCGCCTTCTTCGGCGGCGGCTTGGGCTTGTCGTGCTTGTCTTCCTTGCCGTCCTTCTCGTACTTGCGGTCTTCGCCGGCGGCGCCGTTGCGGATCGTGACGTCCTTCAGGGTCAGGTCACCGCCGTTGGCGACACGGAAGATCCGGAAGCCCTCCTCGGCTTCCCGCTTGATCGTCGCGCCGTTGCCCTCGATGGTGATTTCCTGCTTGATCGTCGGCAGGCCCGCCTCGGACTTCTTGTCGTGCTCGTCGAGCTCGTAGGTGCAGTCCTTGGCCAGCTTCAGGGTGCCGCCGTCGTCGCGGTTGGCCAGGTCGAGGGCCTCGACGAGGGCATCGTCGTCGCACTCCACCTCCCGGACGCGATCGCGGTCGTCCTTGTCCTTGTCGTCCTTGTCCTTGTCGTCCTTGTCCTTGTCGTCCTTGCCCTCGTGGTCCTTGCCCTTGTCGTCCTTGGCCGCGTCCTTGCCGTCGTCGCTGACCAGCTGGGAGGTCGACCACTTGACGTCAGTCAGTCGGTGTCCGCCGGTTACCCCGGTTGTGGCGTAGGCGACGCCCGCGAGGCTGACCGCTCCCGTGAGGCCCGCAACGCCGGTGACAAGCCAGAGCCGGCGGCGGCGGAACGGCGAGTTCTTCTCGCCTGTCGCGTCATCGCTATTGCGAAGGTATTTGGACATCGGAGCTCTCTGCCCTCTCCTTGTACCCAGACAAGGTCGCTTCGCCGTGGCGAGGCGGCCTTCGCTACAAATCGGTTGTAGCTGCTGAACAACACCGTATGGGAGAGTTCTTCACTATGCGGGCGAATCCGAAGAAACCCCACATTGGGCATGCCCGGCGCGGACGGCAGGAGTGGGGACGCCCAGGGCCCCTGGGCATGACCGGTGCTGAGAACGCGGCCGGTGGCGGAAAGCTCACGGATGCCGCCAGGCCGTGGCTGGTGGCGGAAAGCTCGCGGGGACGCCGGGGAGGATCAACGGTGATGGTCGGGCACACTCATCCCGTACGGCGCGGTAGCGGCAAGATCAGCCCAAGACGCCGGCGGGCCCCGCCGCCGGAGTCTCACGACGAATACGTCGCAGACGCCGGCGGCGGGGCCCGCCGTTGTTGTACGTGCGAGGTCAGACCGGCAGGCGCGGGCCCGCCTCGCGCTGCTCGGCCAGCCAGGTCTCCACCTCGTCCGCGGTGCGCGGCAGGCCGGCCGACAGGTTCACCGCGCCGGTCGCGGTGACCAGCACGTCGTCCTCGATGCGCACGCCGATGCCGCGCAGCTCGGCGGGGACCAGCTCGTCCTCCGGCTGGAAGTACAGCCCCGGCTCGACGGTGAGCACGTAGCCCTCGCCCAGCGTGCCGTCGCGGTAGTTCTCCTTGCGGGCGTTCGAGCAGTCGTGCACGTCGATGCCGAGCATGTGGCCGAAGCCGTGCAGCGTCCACCGCCGGTAGACCGAGGACTTCTCGTCCATCGCCTCGTCCACGCTCACCGGCAGCAGGCCCAGCTCGGCCAGGCCCTCGGCGAGCACCCGCATGCAGGTCAGGTGGACGTCCTTGAACTTCACCCCGGGCCGGATGGCCTCGATCCCGGCCTGCTGCGAGGCGTACACGATGTCGTAGACCTGGCGTTGCAGGGCGGTGAACCGGCCGCTCACCGGCAGCACCCGGGTCACGTCGGCGGTGTAGAGGTTGCGCCCCTCGACACCCATGTCCATCAGCAGCAGGTCACCCGGTCGAGTGGCGCCGTGGTTGTGCACCCAGTGCAGGATCGTGGCGTGCTCGCCAGCGCCGACGATCGAGCCGTACCCGACGTCGTTGCCGTCGTGCCGGGCCCGCAGCGCGAAGATCCCCTCCAGCAGCCGCTCCGAGACCGCCCGGTCGGCCGGCAGGATTCGGGCCACGTCCTCGAAGCCACGCACCGTGGCGTCGATCGCGTCCTGGAGTTGGCCGATCTCCCACTCGTCCTTGACCAGCTTCTGCTCCGAGATGGCGATCGCCAGCTCCCGGTCGCGCGGCGGCTGCCCTTCGGCGCGGACGCCGTCGTACGGGCGTACCGCTGCGTCCACCTGCGTGTCGAAGCCGCGCAGCACCCGGGTCCGCCCCGGCGCCAGGTCGGCCAGCGTCGCCTCCAGGCCGGTCAGGTCTGCGGTGGGCAGGCCCAGCTCGGTGGACTTCTCGCTGAGCGTGTGCCGCCGGCCCACCCACAGCTCGCCGTGCCGGCTGCGGAAGAACTCGTCGGTTTCCCGGGACGAGCGGGGCCGCATGTACAGGGTGGCGTCGTGCCCCGAGCCGTTCGGGCGCAGCACCAGCACGCTGTCCGGGTCGTGGTCGCCGGTCAGGTAGACGAAGTCACTGCCCGGCCGGAACGGATACCCGGTGTCGTTGGCCCGGACCTTCTCCGGGCCGGTCGGGATCACCAGCGTCTCGCCCGGGAAGGCCGCCGACAGCGCGGCCCGCCGCTTGGCGTAGTTGGGGGCCTCCTGCCGGGGCGCTACCGGGAGCGCGGTGTCCCGCCAGCCCTGCCGCATGAAGGACAGGAACGCCTCCGGGAAGTCCGGATCATGCGATTCCGTACCGTTCGTCGGCGTTCCGTCGGTGCGTCCCTCGGTCATTGCGCCGCTCCCTCCGCTTCGTTGCTGGTCCAGACCGTATCGCGCGCCCGGTTTCCGATGGTGCCGGCCAGGGGGCTCCGGATCAACGGACGGCTGCGACGGGCCGATGGCGCGCGTGGAAAGATGTCCACCATGTGCGGACTCCTGGCCTTCTTCAGCGCGAACGGTAACGCCGCCGCGCACCGCGACCACATCGCCGGAGCGTTGGAATGCCTGCACCACCGCGGCCCCGACGAGACAGGGGTCGAGGTGGTCGGCGACGCCTCCGGCCGATACGCGGACGGAGTGTTCGCCCACAAGCGGCTCGCCATCATCGACGTCGCGTCGAGTCACGAGCCGCTGCCCTACGCGAACGGCCGTTACCTGCTCACCTTCAACGGTGAGATCTACAACTACATCGAGCTGCGCGACGAGCTGGTCCGGAACTTCGGCGCCCAGTTCGCCACCGCCGGTGACGGCGAGGTGATCGTCGCCGGCTACCACTTCTGGGGCGAGCAGGTGCTCACCCGGCTGCGCGGCATGTTCGCCTTCGTCATCTGGGACCGGCAGGAACGGCGCGCGTTCGGCGCCCGCGACTACTTCGGCATCAAGCCGATGCACTACCTGGAGACAGCCGACGGGCTGTACCTGGCCTCGGAGAAGAAGGCGCTGCTGCCGTTCGCGCACAGCAACTACCAGGGCGACGCGGGCGTCGACGCGGCCAACCTCAGCCACTACCTGACCCTGCAGTACGTCCCCGAGCCCGGCACGCTGCACAAGGGCGTCAACCGGATCGGCTCCGGGGAGTACCTGACCTGGACCCCGGGCGGGCGGATCGACGTACGCCGCTGGTACCGGCCGGTGTTCCGGCCGGCGCCGGTCGACGACGAGCAGAAGCTCTACCACGAGATCCGGGAGACGCTGCGGGAGAGCGTGCGCATGCACATGCGCTCCGACGTGCCGGTCGGTTCGTTCCTGTCCAGCGGCATCGACTCCACCGCGGTGGTCGCGCTGGCCCGGGAGTTCAACCCGAACATCCTGACCTTCACCGTCGGGTACGACGTACCGGGGTATTCGGAGATCGACGTCGCGCAGGAGTCGGCTCGCCACCTGGACGTCACCACCATCCCCACCAAGATCGGTCCGCAGGACATGATCGACGCGCTGCCGAAGATCGTCTGGCACCTGGACGACCCGGTGGCCGACCCGGCGCTGGTGCCGCTGTACTTCGTGGCCAAGAAGGCCGCCGAGCACGTCACCGTGGTGCTCTCCGGTGAGGGTGCCGACGAGTTCTTCGGCGGGTACACGATCTACCGCGAGCCACTGTCGCTCGGCACCGTCAACGGCCTGCCCGGTGGGGTGCAGAAGGGGCTGCGCGCGGTCTCCAAGGCGATCCCGCAGGGGGTCAAGGGCAAGAGCTTCCTGGAGCGCGGCACCACCCCGATCGAGGAGCGCTACTACGGCAACGCCCGGATGTTCACCGAGGAGGAGAAGCAGCACCTGATGCGCCGCTACGACCCCTCGGTGCGCTACACCGACGTGACGGCGCCGATCTACGCCGAGTGCACCGAGTTGGACGACGTCACCAAGATGCAGTACGTCGACCTCTACACCTGGCTGCGCGGGGACATCCTGGTCAAGGCCGACCGGATCTCGATGTCCCACTCGCTGGAGGTGCGGGTGCCGTTCCTCGACCGCGAGGTGTTCGACGTGGCGGCGAAGATCCCGGTGGACCTCAAGCTGCCGCCGCGCTCGGACGCCACCAAGTACGCGATGCGTCAGGCGTTGCAGGGCGTCGTCCCGCCGGCCATCGTCAACCGCAAGAAGCTGGGCTTCCCGACCCCGACCCGGGTGTGGCTGCGCGGCGAGATGTACGAGTGGGCCCGGCATGTGCTGAGCACCTCGGGCGCCGGCGACCTGCTCGACCTGTCGTACGCGCTGCGGCTGCTGGACGAGCACAAGCGGGAGGAGGCCGACCACTCCCGCAAGGTGTGGACGGTGCTGATCTTCTGCATCTGGCACGCCATCTTCGTGGCCAAGACCCTCGACCCCGGCATCCAGCGCAACCAGTCCGCCCTGCTGACCAAACCGGTGGTCGGCTCCATGGTCCGCTGACCCCGCTGCCCGCCCCGACCCTGTTGATCAAGAGGTTTGCGTCACCGGAACGCCTCCGGATGACGCAAACCTCTTGATCATTTCGGGGTGGGGTTGGACGGGGGCGGGGTTGGGTTTAGCGGCGGGCGCAGGTGACTGTTGGCAGGGTGTTGGTGCCGGTGGTGCTGGCCAGGAAGCCGAAAGTGGTGGTGCCCTCCGGCGCGACCGTGCCGTTGTACGAGACGTTGCTCGCCGTCACCGACGAACCGGACGAACTCTGGGTGGCGTTCCAGATCTGACTGATCGACTGCCCGCTGGGCCACGTCCAGCTCGCGGTCCAGCCGGCGAACGGCGTACTGCCGTGGTTCATGATCATGACTTCGCCCTGGAAGCCGCCCTGCCAGGCGCTGACGACCTTGTAGACCGCCATGCAGTCACCGCCGTGCGGCGGCGGGGTGGTCGGGGTGGGGGTTGGCGGGGGAGTCGTCGGGTTCGGCGGCGGGGTGGTCGGGGTGGGGGTCGGCGGGGGAGTGCCGCCCGGACCCACGCCGGTCACCTGGCCGTTGCCGCCGTCGAAGGTCACGTCGGAGCAGCCGAAGAAGTTCTCCTGCGAGTCCGAGCGCACCCAACGGGAGTAGATGATGTGCCGGCCGCTCTTGCCCGACGGCAGGTTTCCGCTGAAGTAGTAGTGCCCCTCGTTGGTGCCGACCCCGCCGCGCTGCGGCGGGTTGGTCACCGTCAGGAACGGCTCCTCCAGGTCGCCCCACGCCAGCGGCCGGTTCGGGCTCCAACTGTCCTTGGTCACGTAGAAGTAGAAGGTGCCCGGGTGGTGCGCCCAGTTGCTGTACCGGAAGTCCAGCCGCGCCCCCGAGGTCAGGTGGGTCAACGGCCAGTCGGTACGGGCCAGGTCGTAGCCGCTGTAGCCGGAGTTTCCGCCGCTGCACAGCTGCCCGTCCGGGATGAAGCCGACGGTCCGGCCGCCGGCGTCGGAGCGCAGCACGCTGAACCAGTTGTAGAGCGAGTTCGCCCCGCTCTGCGCCACGGCGGCGGAGCACGCGGGGTTGTTCGGCCTGATCTCACCGGTCTGGCTCAGGCCGTCCTGCCAACACAGGAAGGTACGGCTGCCGGGGGTCATCGCCGCACCGTGCGCGGCGGCGGGCTCCGGGCTGGAGGTCAGGGCGACGGCGCCCAGGGCGAGGGTCACGGCCGCGATGAGCAACGCGGCCGTACGGGATCGTTTCACGGGTTCTCCTGACTCGCGAGGCGCGCCGCCCGAGCCGCCCCGCCGCAATCGGGTGGGGGTGTGGCCTGGTCGCCCCGCTGCGGTGAGCGGGTGCGACGGTCACGGCGATGTGCCTCGGCAGGAAAATGGCCGGTGGACACGTGCCGTCAACGGTCCCTGTCGTGGACCGGCGCCCTCGCGTCAAACGAACCCGGCAACCGGCGGCGCGGCAGCCCTCGCACCGCCCGGTATGCGTCATCCCACCACGCCACCCGGCCGCAGCGCAATAGTCGTTCCTCGATGCGTCAGGCCGGGTGCCGGGCCACCCTCAGAGCAGCTTCTCCAGGGTGATCGGCAGCTCGTACTGCCGGCGTCCGGTGGCGTGGTGCACGGCGTTGGCGATCGCGGCGGCCGCACCCACCACGCCGATCTCCCCGACCCCCTTCATCCCGAGCGGGTTCACCACCTCGTCGTGCACCTCGATGGTGTCCACCACGACGTCCGGCGCGTCCGCGTTGACCGCGACCAGGTAGTCGCCGAGGCTGGCGTTGGCCCAGCGACCCGACCGGGGATCCATCCGGGTGGCCTCCAGCAGCGCCTGGCCGAGCCCCCAGAGCATGCCGCCCATCAACTGGCTGTGCGCCGTCTTGCGGTTGAGCACCCGGCCGGGCGCGAACACCCCGACCATCCGGCGCACCCGTACGACGCCGAGGTCGGCGTCGACCGCCACCTCGGCCATCTGGGCGCCGAAGGTGTGCACCCCGTACCCGGCGTCCTGCGGTGGCGGCGTCCAGGTGCCCAGCACCTCCGCGTCCGGGGTCAGGGTGCGGGCCATCATGTCGGCGTACGCCTCGCCGACGTCGGGCCGGTCGCGCAGCACCATCCGCCCGTCCCGGACCACCACCGTGCCGGGATCGGCGCCGTGCAACGGCGAGTGGGCGTCGGCAACCGCGCGCCGGATCAGCTCGTCGCGCAGCTGCGTCGCCGCGAGGTGTACGGCGGAGCCGACGGCGCTGGTACCCGTGGAACCCACGGCGGCGGTGACGTTCGGCAGGTCACTGCTGCCGCCGACGAACCGCACCCGCTCCACCGGGAGGCCGAGCGCGTCCGCGGCGACCTGGGTCATCGCGGTGAAGACCCCGGTGCCGAACTCCGACACTCCCGCCTCGACGACGGCCGTACCGTCGTTGTAGAGCCGGGCCCGGGCGCGCTGCGGGTTCACCGGCTGGGTCACCGGGTAGAGCGCGCTGGCCATGCCACTGCCGATCAGCCACTGGCCCTCGCGCCGGGGCCGGGAGTCGCGGTCGCGCCAGCCGAACAGCTCGGACGCCCGCTGGTAGCACTCCTTCAACCCGCTGCTGGACCACGGGTGCCCGCTCTCCGGGTCGGTCTCCGAGTAGTTGCGCAACCGCAGCTCCAGCGGGTCGATCCCGATCCGCTCGGCCAGCTCGTCCATCGCGCACTCGAGGGCGAACATGCCGGTCGCCTCACCCGGGGCGCGCATGAAGGTCGGGGTGATCGTGTTGCCCCGGACCAGGTGGTAGATCCCCTCGTAGTGAGGGCTGGTGTACGCCACCGCCGGGCTCTGCAACGACGGCTCCGCCCAGTCGTCGAAGCGCGAGGTGAGCGACAGCTTGTGGTGGCGCAGCGCGGCGATGCGGCCGTCCGCACCCGCGCCGATGGTGATCCGCTGCTCCTGCTCCTCGCGGTGCCCGCAGGAGGTGAACATCTGCTCCCGGGTCAGCGCCAGCCGTACCGGCCGGCCGACCTGCCGGGCGGCGAGCGCGGCCAGCGCCGGGTGATGCCAGATCATCGCCTTCGAGCCGAAGCTGCCGCCGACGGCGTGGCTCACCACCCGGATCGAGATGGGTGGCAGGCCGAGCAGCGCCGCGACGGTGAACTGGGTGGCGTTCGGCCCCTGGGTCGAGTCGTAGATGGTCAGCCGGTCGACGTCCTCCCAGACCGCGGTGCTGGCCGACGGCTCGATCGGGTTGTGGTGGTTGGGCGCGAAGCGGTACGTCGCGTCCACGCACACCTGCGCCTCAGCCAGCGCCTTGGCCACGTCACCACGGGACGCCTGCCCCGGCAGCAGCCCGCCGAAGATCCGTTCGGGCACGTACGCCTGGTCCCGGGCCTGGTCGAGCAGGGTGGTGGGGGGCGTGGTGGCGTACTCGACGCGGATCAGGGTGCCGGCGTGGTCGGCGCGTTCGACGGTGTCGGCGACCACGATGGCGATCGGCTGGCCGGAGTAGTGGATGGCCTCGTCCTGCATCGGAAAGAAGGTCTGCCCCGGCGCGGCCAGCCCGGCGAGCGACGGGAGCAGCTTCGGCACGCTGGCGACCCGGCTCAGGTTGCGGTGGGTGAGCACGGCCAGCACCCCGTCGGCCCGCTCGGCCTCGGCGGTGTCGATCGCGGTGATCCGGCCGCTGGCCACCGTCGCGTTCACCAGCACGGCGTGGACCAGGCCGGTCACCGCGACCTCGGCGGAGTAGCGGGCCTCCCCACGCACCTTGGCGCGGCCGTCCACCCGATTGAGCGTGCCGCCGATCGCCGGGCTCATGCCGGTCCCTCCCGCTGGGTCATCTGCTCCAGAGCCCGGACCATGGTCCGCCGAGCCAGCTCGATCTTGAAGGCGTTCATGCCATGTGACACCGCCGGTGCCAGCTCGGCCGCCGCGGC
Organism: Micromonospora sp. NPDC000668; assembly: GCF_042897975.1. Lineage (NCBI taxonomy): Bacteria > Bacillati > Actinomycetota > Actinomycetes > Micromonosporales > Micromonosporaceae > Micromonospora > Micromonospora sp. NPDC000668. Next base: position 1,295,539 of record NZ_JBIAYP010000001.1, on the reverse strand, counting down.
CCGGGTGAACGACTCGGTGGTCGCCGGGGCGCCATCGAGCTCCCGCTCGGCCGCACGTGCCCGCCACGGTTTGGTGGCCACCCCGCCCAGGGCCAGCCGGACCTCGGTGATCCGGCCGCCGTCGACCGCGATGGCCACCGCGACCGAGGCGAGCGCGAACTCGTACGACTCACGGTCGCGGATCTTGATGTAGCGGGAGGTGGCCGCCACCGGTGCCGGTGGCAGGTCGATGCCGGTCACCAACTCGCCGTGGGTCAACGGGTGTTCCCGCTCCGGGGTCTGACCGGGCAGCAGGAAGAAGTCGTCGATGGGGATGCTCCGCGCACCGCCCGGCCCCTCGGTCCGCACCACGGCGTCCAGCGCGACCAGCGCCACGGCCAGGTCGGACGGATGGGTGGCGATGCAGTGGTCGCTGGTGCCGAGGACCGCGTGCCCCCGGTTGATGCCCTCCAGCGCGCTGCACCCGCTACCGGGCAGGCGCTTGTTGCAGGCCGCCTCGGTGTCGCGGAAGTAGCCGCACCGCACCCGTTGCAGCAGGTTGCCGCCCATGGTGGCCATGTTGCGTAGTTGCGGGGATGCACCGAGCAGCAGCGACTCGGCGACCATCGGGTAGCGCCGGACCAGCTCCGGCTCCTGAGCCACGTCGCTCATCCGAGCCAGCCCGCCGAGCCGCAGCCCGCCGTCGGGCAACTCCTCGACCCGGTTCAGCGGCAGGTCGTTGATGTCGACGAGGCGGCGCGGCTGCTCGACGTAGATGCGCAGCAGGTCGATCTGGGTGGTGCCGCCGGCCAGGAAGGCGCTCTCCGGGTCGGAACTCACCGCGCCGATGGCGGTGCCGACGTCGAAGGCCCGGGAATAGCTAACGGGCCGCATCGGCGCCGCCTCCGTCGCGGATCCGGCGGATGGCCGTGCGGATGTGCGGGTACGCGGCGCAGCGGCAGATGTTGCCGCTCATCCACTCCCGGATCTCCGTGTCGTCGCTGGCATGCCCCTCGGCCAGCAGCGCCACCGCGGACATGATCTGCCCGGGGGTGCAGTACCCACACTGGAACGCGTCGCAGTCCAGGAAGGCCTGCTGCATCGGGTGCAGGGTGTCTCCGTCGGCCAGCCCTTCGATGGTGGTCACCTCGCGGCTCTCGCAGGTGATGGCCAAGGTCAGGCAGGCCAGCACGCGGCGACCGTCGACCCACACCGTGCACGCGCCGCAGGCGCCCTGGTTGCAGCCCTTCTTGGTGCCGGTCAGTTCGAGCCGGTCCCGGAGGGCGTCGAGCAGGCTGACCCGTGGCTCCACGGTCGTCGTCCGACTCTCCCCGTTGACGTGCAGGTGGACCTCCACCTCGCCGGGACCTCTGACCACCGCGTGGTCCGGATTCGGCGCGGTACGCAGCGCCTCGTACGACTTCACCAACTCACACCCCCTCTGGTGAAACCGACCATATCCTTCGCTTAATGCCGTTTTACGGCTTTTGCGACCAAGGACTCCGGCCTGCGGCTCGGCCGGGGTTGGCTCGGCTGAATCAGCGCCGGGACGGAGATTGGGGAAGCGTGCTGGAGGTGTTCGACGAGGTGCACCGCCGCTGCCGGGCCGGCGAGGCGGTCGCCCTGGCCACCGTCGTGGCCACCTGGCGGTCCGCGCCACAGCCGCCCGGCGCCACCATGCTGGTGGCGACCGACGGCACGGTCACCGGCAGCGTCTCCGGCGGCTGCGTGGAGGCTGACCTCTACGAACGGGCCCACCGCGTGCTCGACACCGGCGTACCCGAGCTGATCCGCTACGGCGTCAGCGACGACGACGCGTACGCCGTGGGCCTGACCTGCGGCGGGGTGCTCGACGTGTTCGTGGAGCGGATCGAGCCCGACGCCCTCGCGGAGTTGGACGCGGTCGCCGTCGCGCGCCGGGCCGGCCAACCGGCGGCGGTGGTCACCTGCGTGGCGGCCGACGACGGCGAGGTGCCGGGCGACGGCGGCGACCTGCCGGGCGCGGTGCCGGGCGACCCGGCGGGGCGGCTGGGCCGGCGGCTCGTGCTGACCGGGGACCAGGTGACCGGCTCGCTCGGCGCCGAGCGGCTGGACGCCGCCGCCACCGCCGACGCCCTCGGGCTGCTCGCCACCGGGCACAGCGGAATGCTCCGGTACGGGTATCACGGGCAGCGCCGGGGCACCGGCCTCAGCCTGTTCGTGGCCGTCCACGCCACCCCGCCCCGGATGATCGTTTTCGGGGCGATCGACTTCGCCGCCGCGGTGGCCCGGATCGGCGCGTTCCTCGGCTACCGGGTGACCGTCTGCGACGCCCGGCCGGTCTTCGCCACCGCTCGACGGTTTCCGGAGGCGGACGAGGTGGTGGTGCAGTGGCCGCACCGCTACCTGGGGGCGGAGCTGGACGCCGGCCGGGTCGACGGACGGACCGTCGTCTGCGTGCTGACCCACGACCCGAAGTTCGACGTGCCGCTGCTGGCGCTGGCGCTGCGCCACCGGCTGGCGTACGTCGGCGCGATGGGGTCACGACGCACCCACGACGAGCGGCACAAGCGACTGCGCGAGGCGGGTCTCGATGCGGCGCAGCTGGCCCGGCTCGCCTCGCCGATCGGGCTGGACCTCGGCGGGCGTACCCCGGAGGAGACCGCGGTGAGCGTGGCCGCCCAGATCGTGGCGGGCCGCTGGGGCGGGACCGGCCACCCGCTGACAGCACTCGCCGGGCCGATCCACCACCCGGTGTAGCCGCCGGGTCGGCCGGCTTGGCCGCCTCGCCCGTGTCCCGGTAGGGCCGGACCGTGCCTTCGGCGCCCGCCGGGCCGTGCGCTGTGCCAGCCTGGTGCCACGCCGGTCGCCTCAGCGTGCGGCGGGCGGTGGCGGGGCTGACGACGACGAAAGGACCGGCATGGGACACGCGGTGGTGCTCGGCGAGGCGCTGGTCGACCTGCTCGACACCGAGCGCGACGGTGAGCGGGTCTACCGGCAGGCGATCGGTGGCGGACCGCTCAACGTCGCCGTCGGGGTGAGCCGGCTCGGCGGCGCGGCACAGTTCGTCGGGTCGCTCGGCGACGACGTGCTGGCCGGCCGGATCCGCGCCTTCCTGACCGCGCTCGACGTCGGGCTGGCCGGCGTGGTCACGGTGCCGGCGCCGACCACGCTCGCGGTGGTCACCTTCGCCGGCCCGGAACCCGACTTCCGCTTCTACGGCGACCCGCCCTCCTACAGCCTGCTCGGCCCGGACGATCTGGACGTGGCGCTGGTGGAGGGCGCCGACGTGCTCTACTGCGGGTCGGTCGTGCTGCTCCAGCCCGCCACGCTGGCCGCCGCCCGGCGTGCCTGGTCGCTCGCCCCCGGGCTGCGGGTCTTCGACCCGAACGTGCGCCCCCGGCTGCTGGACGGACCGGCCGCGTTGGCCGGGCTGCGCGAGGTGGTGGCCGAGTTCGCCGCCGGCGCGCACCTGGTCAAGCTGAGTACCGCCGACGCCGAGCTGCTCTACCCGGGCGAGCCGGCCGAGGGGGTGGCCGCGTACCTGCGGGAGCTCGGCGCCGCCACGGTGGTGGTGACGCTCGGCGCGGCCGGCGCGGTGCTCGCCGCCGCCGAGGCGGATCCGGTACGCGTGCCAGCGCCGAAGGTGGACGCCATCGACGCCACCGGCGCCGGCGACTCGGTGATGGCCGCGTTGATCGCCGACCTGCTCCTCGACGGCGAACCGGCCGACCCGGCGGGCTGGGTCGAGCGGGTGGCGTTCGCGTTACGGGTGGCCGGCCTGGTCTGCGAGTCCCCGGGCGGCGCCACCGCCATGCCCACCCGCGCCGACGTCCAGCGCCGCTTCGGGGGTTAGGCGGTGCCGTTGAGTTCGGTGTAGCCGCGGCGGGCGGCGATCAGGGCGGCGCGGGCGCCGAAGGGTGCCTCGGCGGCGACTCGTTCCGGTGGTGCGCCGCCGGTGTGCGCGGCCCGGATCAGCCAGGCCAGCTTCGCCAGCTCGGCGTGCTGGGCGCGGACGAACTCGACGTCCACCGGGTCGCCGTGGCCCGGCACCACCACCGTGCCCGCGGTGGTCAGCCGGAGCAGGTCCGCGACCGCGTCCGGCCACTGCAGCGGGTACGAGTCCTCGAAGGCGGGCGGGCCGCTCTGCTCCACCAGGTCCCCGGCGACCAGGACGTCCGCGTCGGGTACGTGCACCACCAGGTCGGCGTCGGTGTGGCCCCGCCCCGGGTGACGCAGCAGCACCCGCCGGCCGCCCACCTCCAGCGCCGTCTCGGTGTGCACGGTGTGCGTCGGGGCGAGCAGTGGGGTGTCGGCCAGCTCGGCGGCGAGCGCGGGGTGCTCCTCGCGCAACTCCTCGTACGCCTCCCGGCGCAGCCGCTCCGGCTGCTCGCGCAGGGCAGCAGCGGCCAGCTCGTGCGCGTACACCGGGCGGGGTGGGTCGCCGGCCAGAACGGCGTTGCCGAAGCAGTGGTCGTAGTGGTGGTGGGTGTTGACCAGGGTCAGCGGACGGTCGGTGATCGCCCGGACGGCGTCGGCCAGCGTGGTGGCCTGGCCGGCCGAGGAGAGGGTGTCGACCAGCAGCGCCTCGTCGTCGCCGACGACGAGAGTGACGTTGACCCGCAGCAACGGCTCGCGCAGCACGTGCACCCGGTCGGCGACCTCGACGACATCGATGGTCACGACACCCGCCCGGCACGGTCGACGAAGCGCTGCCGGTTCACCAGGATCCGGTCCACCCGGCCTCGGGCCACCGTCTCGTCACCGTCGCTGACGGTGATCTCGAACGACAGCCGGCGGCCGTCGACCGCGGCCAGCAGTGCCTGTGCCTGGACGGTCCGGCCGACCACGGTCGGCGCCAGGTGCTCCAGCTCGACCCGCGTCCCCACGGTGGTCGACCCGGGCGGCATCGCGGGCGCCGTCGCCGCGACGGTCGCCGCCTCGGCCAGCGCGACCACCCGGGGAGTGCCCAGGACCGGTACGTCCCCGGAACCGACCGCCCAGGCGGTGTCCGCGTCCGTGACGGTCAACTCGACCCGGGCGGTCAGACCCGGCGCGAAGGCCGGCTCGGGCTGCTCCTGCATGGTCGTCAGCCTAGGTGCTCGCCGAGCCCGGCGACCACGCGCCCGCCGATCCCGCCGCACCCGCCGGAGCCGGCCGCCGACCACCTGCGGACGGGTCCTCCGGGTGGTCGCCGCCGGTCGATGCCGCCCCCGTCGTTACCCTTGACCGCGATGGCCGTCGTGACTGACCCCCAGCCCCCCGCCCGGACCGACCCACCCGCGTCCCCCGACGGGGGTCGTCGGCGCGTGGTCGCCATGTCGATCTGGGCGGTCGCCTTCGTGGCCGCCTGGCTGGGCATCGGTCTACCCACCGACCCCGCGTACGCCTTCGTGTGGATCTGGTTGGGGACCATCGCCTGGAACAGTGACCGGCCGTGGCGCAGTCACCTGCGCTTCGCCCGGGACTGGGTGCCGGTGGTGCTGCTGCTGGCCGCGTACAACCTCTCCCGGGGGTTCGCCGACAACGGCGCCACCCCGCACGCGATGGAGCTGATCGTCGCCGACCGGTTCATGTTCGGCTGGGCCACCGGCGGCGAGGTGCCCACCATCTGGTTGCAGGAGCACCTCTACCACCCGCAGGTGCAGTGGTACGACGTCGCGGCGAGCTGGGTGTACTTCTCGCACTTCGTGGTGGCGTTTGCCGCCGCCGCGGTGCTGTGGCTGCGTGACCGGCACCGCTGGGCGGCGTACATGCGGCGGTGGGGTTTCCTCTGCGCCGCCGGCCTGGCCACCTACTTCCTCTACCCGGCCGCCCCGCCCTGGTGGGCCGCGCAGAACGGGCTGCTCACCGAGGTGGCCCGGATCTCCACCCGGGGCTGGAGGGAATTCGGCATGCACGGCGCCGGCAACGTGCTCAACGCCGGCCAGATCGCCTCGAACCCGGTCGCCGCGATGCCGTCGCTGCACACCGCCTGGGCGTTGTTCGTGGTGCTGTTCTTCCTGCGCACCACCCGCCGCCACTGGTGGCCGCTGCTGTTCGCGTACCCGCTGGCCATGACCTTCACCCTGGTCTACTCGGGTGAGCACTACGTGATCGACGTGCTGGTCGGCTGGGCGTACGTCGGGCTGACGTTCCTGGTGGTCGGCCTGGCCGAGCGCGGGTGGGCGGCGGTGCGGGCCCGTCGCGCGGGGTCCGGGGGACCGCCGCCAGCGGAGATCACCGGCCCCGACGGCGCCGCCGGACTGCCGGAGCCGGACCGGCCGGACAGCGAGAAGTCGGCACCGGTCGGGCCGAGCACCACCGACCAGCCCCCGGTACCCGTCGACCGCTGACGCCGAGGGTCGGCCGGCGGCCGGCGGAACGGGTCAGCCGGGCAGCCGGGTGGCGTGCGAGCGGGCGGTCAGCTCGGCCGCCAGTGCCCACGCCTCCGCCAGGTCCCGGTCCTGGGCGGCCGCACCCGACCCGCCCGCGGTGTCCGCGTGCACGGTGGCCAGCCCCAGCAGGCGCTGTACCGGCCCCTGCACCACCCGCACGCTCTGGATCCGGGCGTACGGGACGATCGCCAACTGCCGGGTGAGCAGCCCGGACCGGGTGGCGAAGACCCGCTCGAACAGGCCGGCGCCGAGCGCGCCACGGCCGAGCGGGTGCAGCCAGCGGGTCCGGGGCGGCGGTGGCTGCAACGCCAGCGCGTCGAGGCGTACCCCCGGCAGCACCTCGGCGACGATCATCGTGGCGGTCGGCAGGTCACCCACCGGCAGCAGCCGGTCCGGCCGGTTGCGGTCATCGGCCTCCGCGACGGAGTATCCGGCCACCTCCAGCCGCAGCCGCAGCCAGCCGTTCACCCGCCAGAGCAGCGGCCAGGTGGCCCGTACGGTCTGCACCCGGTCCAGCGGCACGGTCTGCGCCCGGGTCTCCAGCAGGCCGTTGTGCACCCGCAGCGTGCCGCCGTCGCGGGCCAGCCGGAAGTTCCAGTCGTCGAGGACCCGGCGGATCGGTTGCAGCAACACGCCGGCCATCGCGGTCAGCGTGCTCGCCACCGCCACGAACGACCACGACCCAGCGGTGACGAACTGCACCACGACGAAGGCCAGACCGAACGGGAGCAGGAACGCCTGCGGGGTGAGCAGTTGGCTGACCAGCAGGCTCTGGTTGCGTACCGCGTGCAGCGGCCGGCCCGGCGCGGCCGCCGGCGGCACGGTTCCCGGGGCCGCCCCGGGCACCGCGAGGCCCGGCGCGGCCGGCTGCGACGCCCGTCCGGCCAGAGCCAGCAGCCGTTCGCGCAGCCGGGCCGCGTCGGCCACTCCGAGGTACGCCAGCGGCGCCTCGGTCTTGCCCCCGCCGACCACCTCCAGCCGCAGCTCGGCCAGGCCGGTGAGCTGGGCGAGCAGCGGCCGGACCACCTCCACGGCCTGCAACCGCTCCAGCGGGATGGCCCGGGTACGCCGCCAGAGCAGCCCCTCGTACACCCGCAGCTCGCGGCCCACCACGTGATAGCCGGTGTTGTACCAGCTGACCACCGACAGCACGGTCGCGCCGAGCGCCAGCACCACCACCATGGCGGCGAACCAGCCGAACCCGACCCGGGACAGCGTCGACCAGGACAGCCCGGCGATCACCACGACCAGCGACTTGGCCCCGTGCAGCAGCGGGCTGAGCGGATGCAGCCGCTGTCGTGGTTCGCCGTCGCCATCGGTCGGCGGCACCGGCCAGGGATACGGCACCCCGGGCGGTGCAGCTCCGTAGGGCGGCGCACCGCCCGGTGGCACGGCACCGTAGGGCGGCGTGCCGCCGGGCGGTCCAGCCCCGTAGGGCACGGCGCTGCCGGGCGGTACAGCGCCGTACGGAACGGCGCTGCCGGGCGGTACGGCGCCGTACGGCACGGCGTCGGCGGGTGGCGGGCCGGTGGGGGGCGCGCCGCCGGGTGGCGGGGGCGGCCGGGTGTCCGGCTCGGCGGGACCGTCGTTCATCGGGCCGGTCCCCGGCGCAGCCGGTGGTCGACCGGTCGGGTGCTCACAGCCCCTCCGCCCGGTCCTCGCCGAGCGCGGTGAGCCGATCGCGCAGCCGGGACGCCTCCGCCGGCCGCAGCCCCGGCACCCGGGCGTCGCTCGCCGCCGCCGCTGTGTGCAACTGCACGGTGGCCAGGTCGAAGAGGCGCTCCAGCGGCCCCGCGCTGACATCGACGAACTGCATGCGGGAGTACGGGACGATGGAGAGCCGCCGGACCAGCAGCCCGTGCCGGACGAGCAGGTCGTCGTCCCGTTCGGCGTACCCCCAGGCCCGGACCGCGCGGACGATGGCCACGGCGCGCCACGCTCCGAGCACCAGCACGACGGCGAGGGCGAGCCCGAACAACCAGTGACCGCTCAGCGCCCACCCGATCGCCGTCACCGCCAGCCCGATGGCGACCACGATCGCCAACCGGATCAGCTCCACCCAGATCAGGTCGGAGGAGATCGGCTGCCAGCGGACCGTGTCCGGCCACGGCTCCAGGGGGCCCCGACCGACCGGCCCGCCCGTCAGCAGGGGACCGGGTGCCGCGCTGGCCGGGCCGGGGCCACCGGCGGCGGGCAGCGGGCCGGACGTCGGCACGGCACCGGGCGCTGGCATGACGCCGGCCGGTGGGGGAGGTGACGTGGCCGGGGTGGGCGGCCAGGACGGGGAGGTGGGTCCGGGGGGAGCCGGTGGGTCGACGCGGTCCTCCGCGCTCACCGATGGGATCCGTTCTGCTCGCTCACGGCGCCACCTCGCTCTGCGGCGGCGCGAGACGCCACGCTGCTGTGCCTCATGGTTCGCCCGCTGCGCTCGCTCACATGTCGAGGGTAGGCGATCCGGGCACCGGTGTGACGGCACGCAGGAAGCCGCGAGCGTCCAGGAAGTCGCCGAGGCTGCCCCGATGCTTGTCGCAGGCCAGCCAGGTCTTGCGCCGTTCGGCGTCGTGCAGGCGGGGATTGTTCCACTCCAGCGCCCAGACGGCGGGGGCGCGGCAGCCCCGGGCCGAGCAGATCAGGGCCTCTTCGGCGGGGGAGGGGGTGCTCATCCCTGCCAGTCTAGGACGGCGGGACGGAAGGTTTGAGCGCCGGGCGGCCACGGGGGGAGCCGCCCGGCGACGGGGTGAATCGTACACGCGGCTGGCCGGTCCGTGTCCACCCGTGGCGGGCGATTCGGCCGCTCGGGACGGCGCGGCGAAAATCGGCTTCTCCCCCCCTCGCCACTCAGGAAGGCGTGCGAGTCTTGATACCGCACCAGCCGCGACGACCGACCAACGCTGTGGAGGACCGGTGGCCCAGCCGACCATGCCCGACGCCCCGACGCCGAACGGGGTGGCCTCGGAGAGACCCGAGCCGGTGACCACACCCGCGCAGGACGCCACCCTGCTGGAGCGGGCGCTGTTCGAGATCAAACGGGTCATCGTCGGGCAGGACCGGATGGTGGAGCGGATGTTCGTGGCGCTGCTCGCCCGCGGCCACTGCCTGCTGGAAGGCGTGCCCGGGGTGGCCAAGACCCTGGCGGTGGAGACCCTCGCGAAGGTCGTCGGCGGGTCCTTCGCCCGGGTGCAGTTCACCCCGGACCTGGTGCCGGCCGACATCATGGGCACCCGCATCTACCGGCAGTCCAGCGAGAAGTTCGACGTCGAGCTGGGCCCCGTGTTCGTCAACTTCCTGCTCGCCGACGAGATCAACCGGGCACCGGCCAAGGTGCAGTCGGCGCTGCTCGAGGTGATGAGCGAGCGGCAGGTGTCCATCGGCGGGGAGAGCCACCGGGTGCCCGACCCGTTCCTGGTGATGGCCACCCAGAACCCGATCGAGCAGGAGGGCGTCTACCCGCTGCCGGAGGCGCAGCGGGACCGCTTCCTCATGAAGATCGTGGTGGGCTACCCGACCGACGCCGAGGAGCGGGAGATCGTCTACCGGATGGGTGTCGCCGCTCCGGAGCCGACGGCCGTGTTCGACACCCCCGACCTGATCGCCCTGCAACGCAAGGCGGACCAGGTCTTCGTGCACAACGCGTTGGTGGACTACGCGGTCCGGCTGGTGCTGGCCACCCGGGCCCCGGCCGAGCACGGCATGCCGGACGTCGCCCAGCTGATCCAGTACGGGGCCAGCCCGCGCGCCTCGCTCGGCCTGGTCCGGGCCACCCGCGCGCTGGCGCTGCTGCGCGGGCGGGACTACGCGCTGCCGCAGGACGTGCAGGACATCGCCCCGGACATCCTGCGGCACCGGCTGGTGCTCAGCTACGACGCGCTCGCCGATGACGTGCCGGCCGACCACATCGTGCACCGGGTGATGTCCACCATCCCGCTCCCGGCGGTCGCCCCCCGGCAGCAGGCATCCCCGTCACCGACCGCCCCGCCGCCGGGCGCAGGCTGGCCCGGGCAGCGCCCGTGACCTCACCCACCCCTCGACCCGCCCCTCTCGCCGATCGCAGCGAGGCCGTGCTGTCCCGGCTTCAGTTGCTGGTCACCCGCAAGCTCGACGGCATGCTCCAGGGCGACTACGCCGGGCTGCTGCCCGGGCCGGGCAGCGAGGCGGGTGAGTCGCGGGAGTACCGCCCCGGCGACGACGTCCGCCGGATGGACTGGCCGGTCACCGCGCGGACCACGACGCCGCACGTGCGGCGTACGGTCGCTGACCGGGAGTTGGAGACCTGGCTGGCGCTGGACCTCTCGGCCAGCCTGGACTTCGGCACCGGGCAGTGGCTCAAGCGGGAGGTGGTGGTCGCCGCCGCTGCCGCCATCACCCACCTGACCGTGCGCGGCGGCAACCGGATCGGCGCGGTGATCGGCACCGGCGGCGGCGCTCCCGCGCCGACCCGGCGCTGGCGGGCTGGGCCACCGCCGGCCGGGCCCGGGGTGCTCACCCGGCTGCCGGCCCGCTCCGGCCGCAAGGAGGCGCAGGGTCTGCTGCGTGCCGTCGCCAACACCGCGATCCAGCCCGGCCGGGGTGACCTGGGCGCACTGATCGAGATGCTCAACCGCCCGCCCCGACGGCGCGGGGTGGCCGTGGTGGTCTCGGACTTCCTCGCGCCGGCCGAGCAGTGGGCCCGGCCGATGCGCAAGCTGCGGGTCCGGCACGACGTGCTGGCGATCGAGGTGGTTGACCCGCGCGAGCTGGAGTTGCCCGACGTGGGCGTGCTGCCGGTGGTCGACCCGGAGAGCGGCGAGCTGCACGAGGTGCAGACCGCCGACCCGCGGTTGCGGCAGCGCTACGCCGAGGCCGCCACCGCCCAGCGGGCCACGATCGCCGCCGCGCTGCGCGGTGCCGGCGCGGCCCACCTGCGTCTGCGTACCGACCGAGACTGGCTGCTGGACATGGTGCGTTTCGTGGCCGCGCAGCGGCACGCGCGCACCCGGGGGACGACACGATGATCCGTTTCATGCAACCGTGGTGGCTGCTGGCCGTGCTGCCGGTGCTCGCCCTCGCCGCGTTCTACCTCTGGCGGCAGCTGCACCGCCGGACGTACGCGATGCGGTTCACCAACGTGGATCTGCTGCGCACCGTGGCGCCGAAGGGGCTGGGCTGGCGACGGCACGTTCCGGCGACGGCGTTCCTGCTCTGCCTGCTGGTGCTGGCCACCGCGCTGGCCCGGCCCGCGGTGGACACCAAGGAGCCGCTGGAGCGGGCCACCGTGATGCTCGCCATCGACGTGTCGCTGTCCATGCAGGCCGACGACGTGGCGCCGAACCGGCTGGAGGCGGCCCAGGAGGCGGCCAAGCAGTTTGTCGGCGAGCTGCCGGAGAGCTACAACCTGGGTCTCGTCTCGTTCGCCAAGGCGGCCAACGTGCTGGTCCCGCCCGGCAAGGACCGGGCGGCGGTGACCAGTGCGATCGACGGGCTGGTGCTGGCCGAGGCGACCGCGACCGGCGAGGCGGTGTTCACCTGTCTGGAGGCGATCCGGTCGGTGCCGGCCGACGGCGCGGCGGGCATCCCGCCGGCCCGGATCGTGCTGCTCTCCGACGGGTTCCGGACCTCCGGCCGATCGGTGGAGGAGGCGGCGGCGGCTGCGCAGGCGGCCAACGTGCCGGTCTCCACCATCGCCTTCGGCACCGACACCGGCCAGGTGGACATCGGCGGCCAGCTCCAACGGGTGCCGGTGGACCGGCTGGCCCTGGCCGAGCTGGCCGAGACCACCGAGGGCTACTTCTACGAGGCGGCCTCGGTGAGCGAGCTGAAGCAGGTCTACCAGGACATGGGCAGCTCGATCGGGTTCCGCACCGAGCCCCGCGAGGTGACCCAGTGGTACGCCGGTCTGGCGCTGCTGTTGGCGCTCTGCGCCGGCGCGCTCAGCCTGCTCTGGTCGTCGCGAATGCTCTGAGGTCGGCGGTGCCCGGGCTGGTCCCGGGCACCGCTCGTCCGGCCAGCCTGACGAGAGCGGGCGGGAGAACGATGGTCAGTGACCGCCGCCGGCCAGTACGAAGACGACGGCCACCCAGACGGCGGCGAGGGTGAAGCCCAGCGGGGCGACGTAGCGGCTCATGGACGGCTCCGGGTGGCGGCTGGACGGTCCGCGTGCGGGGGCGGACCGCAGGGGTGGGGACGCGCACACGAAGTCGTGACCGGGCGGCTCCCGGCGACCGTCCGGAATCGGACGGCGCGGCACGCGCACCTCGGCGTGAGCCGGGTGGCGGGGAGCGGAGCGGGGTCAGCTCACCAGACTGAGTCGTGGCTCAGCGGGGCTGACCATCGGCCCGGCCACGACTGGGAGGATCGCTATCTCGCACAGCGATCACCTCCTGAAGTCGGCCGGGCCGGAACGTCGATGATCGTACACCCGCGGCGCCGCCGGGACGCACTCGGCCGACCGGCCGGCGCTCCCTCCACCGCCCGGCTGGCCCAGCCGCTGCGCCGGCCGGCCCGCCCGCACCAGGGTGACCAGCACCACGGCGAAAAGCGGCAGCCAGCAGCACCGGGCCAGCACCCAGCCCGGGTCGTCCGGCGCGGTGTGCAGCCCCGGCAGGGCCAGCCCGCCCCGGGCGACGAGTGCGGTCACCGCCACCAGGACCGGCTGGTGCCACAGGTAGATCCGCACCGCGTTCCGGTTCACCTCGGTCACCGCCCGGCCCGGCAGTGGCCGGGCCAGCAGCCGTTCCAGCATCGGCCGGGCGAGCAGCCCCAGCCCGACCTGGGTGACCGCCAACGCCACCGCCAGCAGCGACGGCGGGTTCAGGTTGGACACCCCCGCCCCGGGCACCCCGACCGCGCTGACCGGATAGCCCAGCGCCAGCAGCGCGGCCAGCGCCGCGGCGCCACCACCGGCCAGGGCGCCCGCCACCCGCCGGCCGGCCAGCCGCCCGTCGGCGTGCGCCACGCCTAGCAGGAACGGCACCGCCCACGCCGTCACCACACTCACCGGCGGCAGTCCGGTGCCGGCCGGCAGCAGGCGCATCGCCAGGTCGGCCGCCGCCACCACGACCACCGCCGGCGCGACACAGAGCGCCACCCCCCACCGGCGGACGGCGGCGACCAGCGGGCCGGTCGACGCGACCAGCAGCAACAGCGGCAGCAGGAACCACAGCGGACTCACCGCGAGCCGCAGCGCGACCACGAGCGTGTCGTCCGGGGTGCCGGCCACGGTGGCGGCGAGCAACACGGCGGCACCCACGCCCAGCAGTGCCACCGTGGGCAGCAGGAGCCGGCGCAGTCGGCCGGCCAGCCAACCGCCCGGCCCGTCCGGGTGGCGGGCCAGCGACCGGGCCGAACCGAACCCGGCGGCGAAGAAGAACAACCCGAGCGTCTGCAACATCCAGGTCGCCGGGGCCAGCGCGGGCAGCGCGGTCAGCGGGCTGGCCTGGTGCAGCCCACCGTCGTCGCCCAGCACCAGGCCGGTGACGAGCCAGTGCCCCAGCACCACCCCGCCGATGGCGTACGCGCGCAGCGCGTCGACCGCCCGGTCGCGGCTCACCGGGCGCTCCCCGCCCGCTCGGCGGCGGCTCCGTCCCGCACGACCGCCGCAATCGCGTCCAGCGTGGCGCTGCCCGGCACCAGGTAGCCGTCGTGCCCCGCCACCCCGGCCACCGGCAACGGCCGGGCGCCGAACGCCGGGTCGCCGGGGCGACGGCCGTATCCGAGGCCGGCCAACCGCACCGACGGCACCCGGCGGATCCAGTCGGTGGGTGCCTCGGCCGCCCAGAACCGCCGACCGCCGCGCAGCTCATCGGCGTGCTGCACCCCGGCGCCGATCCCGCCGATGCTGACCACGTCGCTGACCTGCGGTGGGGCGGCCGCTGCGGCCAGCGATACCACCAGCGCCCCGTAGCTGTGCCCGACCAGGGTGATCGTCGCGGTCGGGCGGCGGCCGGCCAGCTCCCGCAACAGCGCGGCCAGGCCGACTGCGCCGCGCCGGGCGCTGGCGCCGCCGACGGCGGTCAGTACCCCGTCGGGCGGGTCGTAGCCGAGCCAGGCCAGCACCGCGACCCGCGCCGCCGGGTCGGCCGCCCGCAGTGCCCGGTACAACTGCCCGGCCTGTACCGCTGGCGCCCGGTGGGCGACTCCGCCCAGCCCTCGGTCGAAGTCGGCCAGGGTGCTGCCCACACCGGGCACCAGCACCGCGATCCGATCCGCGTCGGCCAGGTCGCCGAGCACCTCGACCGCACGGCCGTCGCCGCGCGGGTCGAACGTCAGGAACCGGCGTCCGCCGGCAACCCAGTCCGCGTATGGCGGGCCGGCCGCGCGCATCGCCGCCGCCGTGACCGGGTACGCCTCGACGAAACCGGCCGCCGCGGCCGGCTCGGCTCGGGTGGGTAGAACCAGGTTCACGCCGAGCAGCGCGGCCAACGCCAGCCGGCTGGCACCTCGTCGTCGCATCACGTTCTCCCTCCGGAATGTCGTCCAGAGGCAGGGTGCGTTGGTGGGTGGCGCCCGGTCGTCGTCCCGGAGAGCCGTTCCCGGGCTGGCTCCGCGGAGCTACTCGCCGGCGGCGACCAGACCCGTCTCGTACGCCAACACGACGGCCTGGGCCCGGTCTCGCAGCCCCAGCTTGGCCAGGATCCGCCCGATGTGCGTCTTCACGGTCTGCTCGGCCACCACCAGGTCGGCGGCGATCTCCGCGTTGTTGCGGCCTCGGGCGATCAACCGCAGCACCTCGGTCTCCCGCGGGGTGAGCCCGGCCAGGTCGGTGGGGCGGGGCCGGCGGCGGTCCGGGCGGGCCGCGAACTCGGCGATCAGGCGCCGGGTGACCGCCGGGGCGAGCAGGGCGTCGCCGGCCGCCACCACCCGTACCGCCTGCACCAGGTCGGCCGCCGGGGCGTCCTTGAGCAGGAAGCCGCTGGCGCCGGCGCGCAGTGCCTCGTACACGTAGTCGTCCAGGTCGAAGGTGGTGAGGATGAGCACCCGGGGGCGCTGCGTCGACCGGTCGCCGAGCAGCTTGCGGGTGGCGGCAAGCCCATCCAGCACCGGCATCCGCACGTCCATCAGCACCACGTCCGGGTCGAGCCGGCGGGCGGCGGCGACGGCCTGCGCGCCGTCGGCGGCGTCACCCACCACCAGTAGGTCGGGCTGGGCGGCGAGCAGCGCGCCGAAGCCCTGCCGGACCATCGCCTGGTCGTCGGCGATCAGCACCTTGATCATCGGTCCCCGCCCTCAACGTCGTACGGCAGCTCGACCGCCACCTCGTAGCCTCCGCCGGGCAGCGGCCCGGCGGTGAACGTACCGCCCAGTGAGGTGGCCCGCTCCCGCATGCCGGTCAGCCCGTGCCCGGCGCCGGCCTCGGCGGCCGGCCGGACGTCCAGGTCGTCGGGCGGCGCGTTCTGCACGCGTACCGCCAGGGTGGACCGGCCGGCGCGGACGGTGACCCGCACCGCGGCACCGCCCGCGTGGCGGGCCGCGTTGGCCAGCCCTTCCTGCACGATCCGGTACGCGGCCAGCCCGACCGGCGCGGGCACCAGCCCGTCGTCCACCGGCTCGGCGTCCAGAGTCACCGGCAGCCCGGCCCGGTGGGCCGCGTCCACCATCGAGCCCAGGTCGGCCAGGTCGGGCTGCGGCGCGGTCTGCGGGCCGTTCGACTCGCTGCGCAGCACGCCCAGCAGCCGCCGCATGTCGGTCAGCGCGGCGCGGGCCGAGCCGGCGATGGCGGCGAACTCCGCCGCGGCCGGCGCCGGCACGTCGGTCAGCCGGTACGGCGCGGTCTCCGCCTGCACCGCGATCAGCGACATGTGGTGGGCCACCACGTCGTGCATTTCGCGGGCGATTCGGGTGCGTTCCTCCAGCACCGCGCGGCGCTCCTGCTCCCGCTCGCTCAGCTCGGTCTGCGCGGCCAGTGCCCGGCGGGACAACCGGTTGCGCCGGACCAGGTCTCCGACGATCGCCAGCGCGCCGAGTAGCGCCAGGACGGCGGCCCGGTTCTCGGGGTGAACCAGGGTGAGCACCGGCACCGTGGTGATCGTCACCAGCCAGACCAGCACCGGCCGGTCGACCCGCGCGACGACCCCCGCGACCACCGCGATCGACCCGAGCGCCAGCGGCGGGGTCCACGGCCAGGGCTCGTCGGCCGGCGCGTTGAACGTGCACACCAGCAGGGCCAGCACCATCAGCCGCCAGGCCAGCAGCGGATGCCGGGGCAGCGCCAGCAGCGGTGCCACGGTCAACGCCGCGAACAACACCCCGATCGGCGCCGGCAGGCCCCAGTCGCTCTCCACGGCAAACGTGATCCAGAACAGGCCGAGCGCGGCGAGCAGCCCGACCGGGGCGGAGTAACGGGCCAGCCTGGGCCAGCGGGCCAGCAACGGACGGCCGGCCGGGGCGTCCGGGCCCAGCAGGGTCTGCCGCAAAGCGCGCAGGGCCGCGGCGATCAGTTGCCGGTTCACCACCGGGAGGCTACGGGCCAACACCCTCGCAGGTCGTGCCACCAGGGGTTGATCCCGGTGTCGTACCCCGGTGTGACGCGTTCCCGTTAGCGCTTACCTGCCGGTAACGCCTAGGCTCCGACGCGTCCGTGCTGACCATTCGCAAGGGGGAACCGTGGCCCGTACCGTGCTGGTGACCGGGGGCAACCGGGGAATCGGCCTGGCCATCGCGCAGGCCTTCGCCAAGCAGGGCGACCGGGTGGCGGTGACCCACCGCAGCGGCGACGCCCCCGAGGGGTTGTTCGGGGTGCGGGCCGACGTCACCGACGCGGCCTCGATCGACGCGGCGTTCACCGCCATCGAGGCGGAGCTCGGGCCGGTCGAGGTGCTGGTCGCCAACGCCGGCATCACCGACGACACGCTGCTGCTGCGGATGTCCGAGGAGCAGTTCACCGGCGTGCTGGACACCAACCTCAGCGGGGCGTTCCGGGTCGCCAAGCGAGCCTCCGGAAAGATGCTCCGGGCCAAGTGGGGCCGCATGATCTTCATCTCCTCGGTGGTGGGCCTCTCCGGAGGTGCTGGTCAGGTCAACTACGCCGCCAGCAAGGCCGGCCTGGTCGGTGTGGCCCGCTCGATCACCCGGGAACTGGGCAGCCGCAACATCACCGCGAACGTGGTGGCGCCTGGCTTCATCGACACGGACATGACCGCCGGCCTGTCCGACGACCGCAAGGCGGAGATCCGCAAGTCGATCCCGGCCGGCCGGATGGCCCACCCGGACGAGGTCGCCGCCGTGGTCACCTGGCTCGCCGGGGACACCGCCGGGTACGTCTCCGGTGCCGTGATCCCGGTCGACGGTGGCCTCGGCATGGGCCACTGACCAGCGCTTTCTGACTACGTACGGAGGAACCCCTGCATGTCCGGACTGCTCGCCGGTAAGCGGCTGCTGGTCACCGGCGTCATCACCGACGCCTCGATCGCCTTCTCGGTGGCGAAGATCGCCCAGGAGAACGGCGCGCAGGTCGTGCTGACCGGCTTCGGACGGCTCTCCCTGGTCGAGCGGATCGCCAAGCGACTGCCCGAGCCGGCGCCGGTTATCGAGGTGGACGTGACCAACACGGAGCACCTGGCCAGCCTCGCCGACCGGGTCCGCGAGCACGTCGACGGGCTCGACGGGGTCGTCCACTCGATCGGCTTCGCGCCGCAGAGCTGCCTCGGCGGCGGCTTCCTCGACGCTCCCTGGGAGGACGTGGCGACCGCGCTGCACGTCTCCACCTTCTCGTACAAGTCGTTGGCCATGGCTGCGCTGCCGCTGATGTCCCCCGGCGGCGCGGTGGTCGGTCTGACCTTCGACGCGACCAAGGCGTGGCCGGTCTACGACTGGATGGGCGTGGCCAAGGCCGGCCTGGAGTCCGCCTCCCGTTACCTGGCGCTGCACCTGGGCAAGCAGGGCATCCGCAGCAACCTGGTCGCCGCCGGGCCGCTGCGCACCATCGCCGCCAAGTCGATCCCCGGCTTCGACCAGTTCGAGGACGCCTGGACCGAGCGGGCCCCGCTGGGCTGGAGCCTCACCGACCAGGAGCCCGCCGCCCGGGCCTGCCTGGCGCTGCTGTCCGACTGGTTCCCGGCCACCACCGGCGAGATCGTGCACGTCGACGGCGGCTACCACGCCATCGGCGCCTGACGTCCCCGGCGGCGCCCCCGACCGCCGTCCCGTGTGATCCACGTGGGCCGGAGCAGGGGGCGTCGCCGGGTCGTTCCGCGCGACCGGCAAGAATGGGCCCATGGCGTACGACGCGGTGGTGCTGGTGTCCTTCGGTGGGCCGGAGCGGCCCGAGGACGTGATGCCGTTCCTGCAGAACGTGACCCGGGGTCGCGGCGTGCCGCCCGAGAGGCTGGCCGAGGTCGTCGAGCACTACCTGCACTTCGGCGGGGTGTCCCCGATCAACCAGCAGTGTCGTGACCTGCTGGCCGCCGTCCGCGCCGACTTCGCCGCCAACGGCCTCGACCTGCCCGTCTACTGGGGCAACCGCAACTGGGACCCGCTGCTCGCCGACACCGTGACCCAGATGCGCGACGACGGTGTCACCCGGGCGCTGGCCTTCGTCACCAGCGCGTACGGCGGCTATTCGTCGTGCCGGCAGTACCAGGAGGACATCGCGGCCGCCCGGGCCGCGGTCGGTCCGGACGCCCCGGTGATCGAGAAGTTGCGCCAGTTCTGGGACCATCCCGGGTTCATCGAGCCGCACACGGACGCCGTCCGGGCCGCGTTGGGCCAGCTCGACCCGGCCAAGCGGGGCACCACCCGACTGGTCTTCACCGCCCACTCCGTCCCCACCTCGATGGCGGCCAACGCCGGCCCACACGGCGGCCGGTACGAGGCGCAGCTGCACGAGGCCGCCCGGCTGGTGGCTGCGGCCGCGGCCCCGGACCTGCCGTACGACCTGGTGTGGCAGAGCCGCTCGGGTCCGCCGCAGGTGCCGTGGCTGGAGCCGGACATCAACGACCACCTGGCCACCCTCGCCCAGGGCGACACCACCAGCGTGGTGGTCAGCCCGATCGGGTTCATCTCCGACCACCTCGAGGTGGTGTGGGACCTGGACACCGAGGCGCTGGAGACGGCCAAGCAGCTCGGCCTGGAATTCGCCCGGGCCGGCACCCCGGGCACCGACCCGCGCTTCGTGACCATGGTCCGCGAGCTGGTGACCGAGCGGACCGACCCGGACGGCGCGCAGCTGCGCCGCCGCCTGGGCGAGCTGCCGATGTGGGACACCTGCCCCACCGTCTGCTGCGTGCCGACCCGTCGCCCCTGACCGTCCACCCGCCCAACGACACCCTGGGATCATCGATGCAGGACCGAAAGCCCGTGCAGAGCTGGCTGACCGACATGGACGGCGTGCTGGTGCACGAGGGCCAGCCGGTGCCCGGCGCGCCGGAGTTCATCAAACGGATGCGCGCCTCCGGCAAGCCGTTCCTGGTGCTGACCAACAACTCGATCTACACCCCGCGCGACCTGACGGCTCGGCTGAGCCGGATGGGGCTGGACGTGCCGGAGGAGTCGATCTGGTCCTCCGCACTGGCCACCGGCCAGTTCCTCGCCGACCAGCGGCCGGGCGGCACCGCGTACGTGATCGGGGAGGCCGGGCTGACCACGGCGCTGCATGCCGTGGGCTACGTGCTCACCGACTTCGCGCCGGACTACGTGGTGCTCGGGGAGACCCGCACCTACAGCTTCGAGGCGATCACCAAGGCGGTCCGGCTGATCAACGACGGGGCTCGGTTCATCTGCACCAACCCCGACGTGACCGGCCCTTCCGTGGAGGGCGCGCTGCCCGCCGCCGGCTCGGTCGCCGCCATGATCTCCAAGGCGACCGGGGTGGAGCCGTACTTCGTCGGCAAGCCGAACCCGATGATGATGCGCTCCGCGCTGAACACCATCAACGCGCACTCGGAGAGCACCGCGATGATCGGCGACCGGATGGACACCGACATCCTGTGCGGCCTGGAGGCCGGGCTGGAGACCATCCTGGTGCTCACCGGGATCAGCAGCCGCACCGAGGCGGAGCGCTACCCGTACCGCCCGTCCCGGATCGTCAACTCGGTCGCCGACCTGCTCGACGAGGTCTGACCGGCCGGCCTCGGGCGGGTGCCGGTGCCGCCGCCTCCCGTCAGGGGCGCAGCGGTGCGTTGCAGGCGGCCACCAGCGCCTGCCGGCAGGCTGCGGTGAGCGGGCGGAGCGCGGCGTCGCGCTGCTGGGCCTCGTAGTTGTTGATCGCGCCACCGGGGGCGGCGTGCCCGGCCAGCGCCAGCACCCGGTCGAGCACCGCGGCCCGGGCGAAGAGCCGGCGGGCGCGGGGGTCGAAGCCGGGCGGCAGGTCGGTGGCGCCGTCCGGGCGGCGCAGCGCGGCCAGCGCGCCGGCCAGCTCGGGTCGCCACTGGGCGACGTCCAGGCGGGTCAGCGCTGCGGTGGTCTCGGCCAGCGCGGCGGCCAGTTCGGCCTCCGCCTCGGCGGCACCGGGCAACACGAGCGACGCGGCGGGCGCGTTGGCCGGCAGCGGGTACACCCGCCAGAGCACCGTCTCGAAGCAGTCCCCGGAGCCGGAGGTGTGCAGCCGGACCTGCGGGATCAACCCGAGCATGCCGGCCACCACCGCCTCGCCCGTGACCAGTGCCGCGCCGGCGAAGTCGCCGGGGCCGGGCAGCCCTCGGGGGTCACCCGGCGCGGGCAGCACCAGGCGGATCTCGTCCGGGGAGAGCTTGGCCAGGGTGGGCAGCGCGGCGCTGAGTGGGACGTCGGTCCAGGTGCCGGGAGCGTCCGCCACGAGGTGTTCCTCGTCGCCGGCGATGGCGTCGGCGACCTCGTCGTACGGCACCAACCCGGCGCGCCACGCGCGCACCCAGGCAACAAACCGGCTCGACCGGCGCGGCGCGAGTGTGGCCGCGCCCGTTGCGGGGGTGGACATGCCGAAAGGGTACGTGGTGACCGGCGGCCCTGTCTCGACTGCCGCTCCGGCCGCCCTGCGTGCCCCGAACTGCCCCCTTCGCCCCGCCTCTGCCCGTGCCGACAACGCAGTGGTGGCGGGGGTTCGCTGGTGGTTCGCGGCGTTTCGCCGCCGCTGTGATCGAGGCGGTGGGGCGTGGTGCCCGGCAGGCGGCGGTGTGTCGGGGTGATGTGTGGGTGCGACGGGGTTAGCGTGATCGACATGGCGGGGCGATACGGCGAGGACGTGTTGGCGGGGGACTGGCGGCGGCGGAAGGTCACCCCCGAGGTGGACGCCGAACCGGATCTCGTGGTGGAGGACGCCGAATCCGGGTTCTGCGGCGCCGTGGTGGGCTTCGAGTCCGGCGCGGTGGTGCTGGAGGACCGGCACGGCAAGCGGCGCAACTTTCCCCTGCTGCCGGCGGCGTTCCTGCTCGACGGTCGCCCGGTGACGCTGCGCCGCCCGACCCGCGCGTCGGTGCCGGCGGCCCGCCGGCGCACCGCGTCCGGTTCGGTGGCGGTGGACAACGTCCGCGCGCAGGTGGCCAAGGCCAGCCGGATCTGGGTCGAGGGCATCCACGACGCCGCGCTGGTAGAGCGGATCTGGGGCGACGACCTGCGGATCGAGGGCGTGGTCGTGGAGCCGCTGGACGGCATCGACGCCCTCGACGCCGAGGTACGCGACTTCGCCCCCGGCCCGACCCGGCGGCTCGGCGTGCTCGTCGACCACCTGGTGCCCGGCAGCAAGGAGAGCCGGATCGTGGCCCGGGTGAACTCGCCCTACGTGCTGGTGACCGGGCATCCGTACGTGGACGTCTGGCAGGCGGTCAAGCCGGCGGCGCTGGGCATCGCGGCGTGGCCGGTGGTACCGCCGGGGCGGCCGTGGAAGGAGGGGGTCTGCGCGGCCCTCGGCGTGGCCGAGCCGGCCGACATGTGGCGGCACATCCTGTCCCGGGTGAACAGCTTCGCCGACGTGGAGACCCCCCTGATCAACGCCATGGAACGCCTCATCGACTTCGTCACCGAACCGG
Source organism: Micromonospora sp. NPDC000668 (assembly GCF_042897975.1). Classification (NCBI taxonomy): domain Bacteria; kingdom Bacillati; phylum Actinomycetota; class Actinomycetes; order Micromonosporales; family Micromonosporaceae; genus Micromonospora; species Micromonospora sp. NPDC000668. The sequence goes on along the minus strand of NZ_JBIAYP010000001.1, from coordinate 1,273,290 downwards.
CCTGACCCGGAACGGCTGTCCGCGCCGTGCCGCGCTGTCCGCGCCGCACAAGATCCGCACAACTTCCAGGATGTAGTGGCCTCGTCGACCCTCGGAGGCCACTACATCCATGATTCTGTGCGGATCTTGCCCAGAAGTCAGCGAGCGGTCAGGGTTCCTGGTCGGGGTGGCGGGTGTGGACGAAGGTGGCGATGTCCAGGGCGACCGCACGGCCCTGCTCGTCGCGGCGCACCGTGAGGATCTCGCCGTCCTGTCCACCGGCGCGGCCCCGCCACCGGTCCGGTCCCTCGGCGACGAAGCGCAGATCCGGTACGCCGACCGGGCCGGCGTGCAGGTCGCCGGTGGCGTCCGCGAACACCTCGATCTCGCTGCCCATCCACCACCAGCGGCCGGTCAGCTCGCTCAGCTCGGCGGGCGGCGCGGCGGCGGCCGGCAGCCAGGGGATGACCGGCGTCGGCTCGGCGTCCAGCACCAGCGTGAGCAGCCGCCGGCCGAGCGCGCCGAGGTGCCCGGTACGCAGGCCGTACGAGTTGGCGAAGCCGACCACGGCGGTGCGGGTGGGCCGGTGCACGGCCAGCGAGGCGATGTAGCCGGGCATCGAGCCGCCATGCCCGACGTACACCCGGTCGCCCTCCCGGAAGAGCTCCAGCCCGAGGCCGTGCCCGTGGTTCCAGGACTCCAGGTCGCTGATCACCACGGGGGAGCACATCTCGGTCAGCGTCTCGGCGGCGAGCACCGAGGGGTCGGGGTCGGCCAGGAACGCTGCCCAGCGACCCAGGTCCTCGATCGTCGACCAGAGTTGCCCGGCCGGGGCCATCGCCCCGGTGTCGGTGCGGGGCTCCTCGCGCAGCGTGTCGTGCCAGGGGTGGACGACGTAGCCGCGGGCGAACGGCTCGGTGGCCGCGTACGTGGTGCGGCCCATCCCCAGCGGGGTGAGGATCCGCTCGCCGAGCAGGTCGGCCCAGGGTGTCCCGGTGAGCCGTTCGAGGACGCCGCCGAGCAGCCCGTACGCGAGGTTGGAGTAGTGGTGGGTGGCGTGCGGCGGGTACGCGATCTTGTCCACGGTCAGCCCGGCCAGCAGGGTGCGCAGGTCGGCGCCCTCGGTCCGCTCCCACCACTCGCCCTCGGGCTCGCGCTGGATGCCGCTGACGTGCCCGAGTAGCTGGCGCAGGGTGAGCGTGCCGACGCCGGTGCCCGGCAGGTGCCGTTCCAACGGGTCGTCCACGGCCAGCCGGCCGGCGTCGCGCACCTGCATGATCAGCGTGGCGGTCATCGTCTTGCTGATCGAGCCCAGCCGGTACTGCAGGTCGATGTCCGGGCGGGGATGCTCTCCGGCGGCGGCCAGATGCACCAGCGCGCCGTCGCGGACCACGCCCAGCACCAGCGACGGGGCGCGCCCGTCGACCTGTGCCTGGGCGACCATGGCGTCGACCTGTCGGGCGGTCTCGGGCAGCAGGGTCAACGGGATCTCCTCGCTCGTCGGCTCGGACCGGTTTATCGAGACGGGGCGTTTCGGCCGGCCAGGTGGGTTTCGCCGAGCTTACTGATCATCACGGGTCGTCCGCGCGTGCAATTGCGTGTCACGATCAGGGGGTGGACGCCGTGGTGTGGATCGTGTTGGGTGTGTTGCTGGTGGTCGCCGAGATCTTCACGACGACGCTGTTTCTGATCATGTTCGGGGCTGGCGCGTTCGCCGCCGCAGGTGCGGCCGCCCTGGGCGCGCCGGTGGCGATACAGGCGCTGGTGTTCGCGGTGGTGTCGGCGTTGAGCCTGGTGGTGGTCCGACCGGTCATCCGGCGGCATCAGAGGACCGCGTTGGACAGCGGCGAGCAGCCGTTCGGCCTGGAGGCGATCGAAGGCTCCACGGCGTTGGTGCTGGAGCGGGTGGACGCCGAGCACGGCCTCGTCAAGATTGACGGAGAGCTGTGGAGCGCCCGGTCGTACGACACGACGCAGGTCTACGACGTCGGTCAACGGGTTCGGGTGATAAAGGTCCGGGGCGCGACCGCCCTGGTCTGGCAGGACGATGTTTCTTCCGCCGGCGAGCTGCCGGAATCGAGAGGGTGAACGGGATGACGGTCATAGGGGTGCTGGTGATCGCGGTGGCGCTGATCGCCGTGGTGACGCTGGCCAAGGCGGTGCGGATCGTGCCGCAGCAACGCCAGGACGTGGTGGAACGGCTCGGCAAGTACAAGCGCACCCTCAGCCCCGGCCTCAACCTGCTGGTGCCGTTCATCGACGCGGTCCGTACCAAGGTAGACATGCGGGAGCAGGTGGTCAGCTTCCCGCCGCAGCCGGTGATCACCTCGGACAACCTGGTGGTCTCGATCGACACGGTCCTCTACTTCAAGGTGGTCGACTCGGTCCGGGCGACCTACGAGATCTCCAGCTTCCTCCAGGCCATCGAGCAGCTCACCGTCACGACGCTGCGAAACGTGATCGGCTCGCTGGACCTGGAGCGGGCGCTGACCAGCCGGGACGAGATCAACCGGCACCTGTCCGGCGTGCTGGACGAGACCACCGGCCGATGGGGCATCAAGGTGACCCGGGTGGAGATCAAGGCGATCGAGCCGCCAGCCAGCATCCGTGACTCGATGGAGAAGCAGATGCGCGCCGAGCGGGACCGCCGCGCGGCGATCCTGACCGCCGAGGGGCACAAGCAGTCGCAGATCCTCACCGCCGAGGGCGAGAAGCAGTCCGCGGTGCTGCGCGCCGACGGTGACCGGCAGGCTCGGATCCTGCAGGCCGAGGGCCAGGCTAAGGCGATCCGGACGGTGTTCGACGCGATCCACCAGGCGAACCCGAGCCAGAAGGTGCTCGCCTACCAGTACCTGCAGGCCCTGCCGCAGATCGCCCAGGGCAGCGCCAACAAGGTCTGGATCATCCCGGCCGAGCTGACCAAGGCACTTGAGGGGATGGGTGGCGCGCTGGGTGGTTTGAGCCAGATGGTGGGGGACCTTCCCGCACCGGAGGCAGCCGATCACGCGAGCCAGGTCGAGCGCGAGGCCGCGGAGGCGGCGCAGGCCGCGGCGGCCGCCGCCCAGCAGATCCACGACGAGGTACGCGTCGCCGAGGCGCAGGCCACCGGCACCAAGGGGCCGCAGGGGCTGCCCGCGCCGGAGCCGGTCTCCCCGACCAGCCTGGTCAACGACCCGACCGATCAGCGCGAGCGCGGCTGATCCAGTAGAGCGGCCGCCCGGCCGGCTAAATGCGAGAAAGACTCATGGGGCGCTCCGACGCCTGCCACGATCGGTCCTAGGACGGGTGGTGACCAGGCAATCGGGGCGCCCCGGCGCGTCCCGCACCGCTCGCGGACGAGCGAGGTGACGCATGAAGGATCCGGCGAATCGGATGTGGTCCTCCGCCCCGGTGCCCGGCGCGCACGACCCGGCCGGCCCACTGGGTTCCCGGAGCAGCGGCGGAGGGTTCGGCGTACTGCCGTTCGTGGGCGAGCCGACCCCGGCCGGGCCGGCAACGAACGCCAGTTGGGCCTGGTCGATACGCCGGTTCGCGCGGGCGGCGGTGTGGCTGCTGCCCGCGTACGCCATCCTCTACGGCGTGGTGGCGATGGCCAGCGACGGCGGGGTGGGCAACGACCCGTATCCGGCCGACGGTCGGGCGGCGTACCTGATTGGTTGGGTGGCCGCGGTCTGGCTTGGCCTGCTCGCGCTGCTGGCCCTCACCGGGCTGCTCGCCGCGACCCGCAGTCGTCGGGTGGCCGCCGCCGGTCTGCTGGTCAGCATCGCCGGCACCGTGCTGATGCTGCCCTTCGCCGGGCTCGCCGAGCAGACACCGGTCTTCGGCACCACGGCGCGTTCGCTGGTCCTGGTCGGCGCCACCTTCTACAGCGTGGGCTGGTTCCTCACCGGTTGGGCGGTCGCCCGGTCGGGCACGTTCAGCCTCGGCGACGGGGTCATGCTGATCATCGCCGCGCCGCTGCTCGGCCTGGGCGGCGCCCTGATCGGGTCGCTGCAGACGTTCGGCGCGATCTTCGTGCTGATCGCCGGCATCGGCATCGGCTACCGCTCCGGGCGCCTGGTGCCCCGCGACATCGCCCGCGACGCCGCCAGCGCCAGCCTCTCCACCCCAACCCCCTAACCCACCCCACCCATCCCGCTCCACCCCACCCACCCCGTCCCTCCCACCCGCCCACTCGCCCGGCTTCGGCGATCATGAGGTTGACGAGGGTTTCCTTGATCGAACTCCCCGTCAACCTCATGATCACCAGGGGTGGGCGGGGGTGGGTCGGGGGTGGGAGGAGGGGGCGCGGGCGGGTTTGGGTGGGAGTTGGCTGGTGGGGGGCCGTGAAGTTGCTGACAATCGGGCTGCGAGGGTGGTCGGTTGGCGGCATTCGTGGCAATCCTGGGGAGCATGGCCGCCTCCCGCTCGCCGCTGTCGCGGCTGTTCACCGTGCTGCTCGCCGGCTTGCTGGCCGGGCTCGCCCTGGCAGTCGCCGCGCTGCCGGGCAACCTGCTGCTCGGGTTCGCCGCCCGCTCCGCGATCGGGACGTACGCCGCGTTGCCTGACGCGCTGCGCACCCCGGCCACCCCGCAGCGTTCCTACCTCTACGCCAACGACGGCAAGACGCTGATCACGACGTTCTACGACGTGAACCGCACCGACGTACCGCTGGCGGACATCGCCCCGGTGATGCGGCAGGCGATTGTGGCGGCCGAGGACCGGCGGTTCTACTCGCACGGCGGCGCGGACCTGCGCGGGCTGGCCCGTGCGCTGGTGTCCAACGTCAAGGGCGGCGGCACCGAGCAGGGCGGCTCGACGCTGACGATGCAGTACGTCCGTAACGTGCTCAAGACCGACCCCACCCGCACCGCCGAGGAACGCGCCGCCGCCACCGACCCCACGATTCCGCGCAAGATCCAGGAGATCCGGTACGCGGGCGCGTTGGAGCAGAGCCTCGGCAAGGACGAGATCCTCAACCGGTACCTGAACATCGCCTACTTCGGCTCCAATGCGTACGGGATCGCGGCGGCCAGCCAGCGCTACTTCGGCAAGCCTCCGGCACAGCTGACCCTCGCCGAGTCGGCCCTGCTCGCTGGCCTGGTGCAGTCCCCGGACGCGTACAGCCCCATCGACGGGAACAAGGACGACGCGCTGGCCCGCCGGTCGTACGTCCTGGACTCGATGGCCGAGACCGGCGCCATCACCGCCGGGCAGGCCGCGCAGGCCAAGGCGGAGCCGCTGACCCTGCACCCCACCGCGCAGCCCAACGGCTGCACCGCCGTGGCCCAGGGCCACGACGACTGGGGCTACTTCTGCGACTACCTGCGCCGGTGGTGGGTCGCCCAGCCGGCGTTCGGGGCCACCGTGCCGGAGCGCGAGCAGGCCCTGCGGTCGGGCGGCTACACCGTGGTCACCTCGCTGGACCCGCAGATCCAGGCCACCGCGCAGCAGCAGGCCACCAAGGTCTACGGGTACGACAACAAGCGCGCCCTGCCGATCGCGGCTGTGCAGCCGGGCACCGGGCAGGTGCTGGCGATGGCGGTCAACCGGCACTACAGCCTGGCCGACAACCCGGGCGGGCAGGCCAACTACCCGAACACCGTCAACCCGCTGATCTCCGGCGGGGCCAGCGTCGACGGGTACCAGGCCGGCTCGACGTTCAAGCTGTTCACCATGCTCGCCGCGCTGGAGTCGGGCCGTACCCTCTCCACCGGCTTCGACGCACCCGCCAAGCTGCCCACCCGGTACGCCGCCGAGGGCCCGGGCAGCTGTGACGGCACCTGGTGCCCGGCCAACGCCAACCCGGACTGGATGGACGGGTACCGGATGATGTGGGACGGCTTCGGCCGTTCGGTGAACACCTACTTCGTCTGGCTGGCCGAGCAGGTCGGCCAGGACAAGGTGGTGGAGATGGCGCAGCGGCTCGGCATCACCTTCCGCGCCGACGCGGACGCCGCCTTCGCCAAGGACGACGCCGCCAACTGGGGTTCGTTCACCCTGGGCGTGGCCGCCACCACCCCGCTGGACCTGGCCAACGCGTACGCCACGGTGGCCGCCGAGGGCACCTACTGCACGCCCGTGCCGGTGGTCTCGGTGACCGCCGCGAACGGGGACAAGGTGCCGGTCGGGCAGCCGTCCTGCAAGCGGGTGCTCGACGCCGACGTGGCCCGCGCCGCGACCGACGCCGCCCGCTGCCCGGTCGGCCAGCAGTCGCCGTACGGGCAGTGCAACGGCGGCACCGCCACCGGCGTGAACGACATCCTCGACGGCCGCCCGGTGGCCGGCAAGACCGGCAGCTCGGAGGAGAACTCCACCGAGACGTTCGTCGGCTTCACCCCGCAGGTCGCGGTCGCCGGCATCGCCGCCAACCCGGACGACCCGACCGACTCGGTGGGCTCCGCGGTGCAGGCCAAGGTGATCGACGCGGTCGCCCGGGTCATCGCCACCGCCGTGAAGGGCCAGCCGGAGAAGGCGTTCGTCGCGCCCAGCCGCGAGCTGGCCGGCGAACCCCGCCGCCCGGTCGAGCGCGCCCCCGTTCCGGACCGTCGACCAACCCGGGAGGACGACCCTCGCTCACTCCTGCAACGCTGGCTGGACCGCCGCGGCTGACCGCCCTGCCTGGCCCCCGCCCCGGCTCCTGCGGGGCGGGGGGACCGTCAGCCCTGCCGGCGACGGGGGCGGTAGCTGGCCAGGGTGGCGGGTAGGCCGCGGCGGATGATTCCGGCCCAGTCGGTGTCGCCGCGCAGCACTGCCGCCGCGGTCTTGCGTGCCTGCTCGGCGGTGAAGTGTGGTGGCAGCATCAGCTCCGCCGGGTCGACCAGCGCGTTGATCACCACCGGCCGGTCGGCGGTGAGCGCCCGGTCCCAGATCGCCGGCACCTGCTCCGGGGAGTCGACCAGCTCGCCGTGCAGCCCGAGCACCTGCGCCCACTGGTGGTAGCCGATGTCCGGCAGCTGCTGGCTGTCCGGGAACATCGGCGTCCCCTCGCTGGAGCGTTGCTCCCAGCTGACGAACGCCAGATCCCGGTTGTTGAGCACCAGCACCACGAACCGTGGGTCCGCCCAGCTGCGCCAGTACTTGGCCACGGTGATCAGCTCGTTGACGCCGTTCATCTGCATCGCACCGTCGCCGATCAGCGCCACCAGCGGGCGGTCCGGGTGGGCGAACTTGGCGCTCAGCGCGTACGGCATGGCGCCGCCCATGGACAGCAGGGTCCCGGAGAGGCTGGCCAGCATCCCGGGGCGGACCTGCACGTGCCGGGCGTACCAGGCGGTCGTGGTGCCGCAATCCACGGCGATCATGGCGTCGTCGGGCAGCCGCTCGCTGAGGGTGCTGAACAGCAACTGCGGGTTGACCGGGTCGGCGGTCTGCTCGGCCAGGTCGCGCTGCACCCGGCGCCACGACGAGGTGGCCTCGGCGATCTCCGCCCGCCAGGCGGTCGGCCCCGGGCCGGGGCCCAGCTCGTGCAGCAACGCCCGCAGCGTGGGGCCGGCGTCGCCGGTCAGGTTCACCTCGGTCGGGTATCGCAGCCCGAGCTGGGTGCCGTCCACGTCGATCTGCACCGCGCGGGCCTGCCCCTGCGGCGGGTAGAACTCCGAGTACGGCATGTTGCTGCCGACGATCAGCAGCCGGTCGCAGCCGGTCATCAGCTGCCAGCTCGGCCGGGTGCCGAGCAGCCCGATCGAGCCGGTGACCCACGGCTCCCGGTGGTCGACGGCGGTGAAGCCGAGCAGCGCGGTGGCCACCCCCGCGCCGAGCCGCTGGGCGATCTCGCGGACCTCGTCCGGTGCCCCGAGCGCGCCCTGCCCCACCAGCATCGCCACCCGCTGCCCGCTGCGCAGCACCTCGGCTGCCCGGCGCAGGTCCGCCTCCGGCGGCACGGTCGGCGGGCTGCTCGGCACGTTGCTGGTGTGGTAGTAGCCGTGCGCGTACGGCGGGTCCGGGATGGCCGGCTCGTCCTGCAGGTCCGAGGGGAGCACCAGGGCGGTGACGGTACGCCGGGCCAGCGCCGTGCGGCACGCCCGGTCGACCAGATGGCGGACCTGCGCCGGGTGGTCGAGCTGGGCCAGGAACGCCGCGGCCACGTCCTTGTAGAGGGCCAGCAGGTCGACCTCCTGGTAGTAGCCGCCCCCCTCGGCGGTGACCGCGGTGTGCCCGACCAGAGCGACAACCGGCTGGTGGTCGAGCTTGGCGTCGTACAGGCCGTTGAGCAGATGGATGGCGCCCGGCCCGCTGGTCACCAGCGCGCAGCCCAGCGGCCCACCGCCGTACTTGACGTGCGCCGAGGCGGCGAAGCCGGCGGTCTCCTCGTGTCGCACCTGGATGAACTGGGCCCGCTCGTTGGTGCGTTGCAGTGCGGAGGTGAGGCCGTTGATGCCGTCGCCCGGGTAGCCGAAGTACCGGTGCACGCCCCAGCTGAACAGGCGGGCGACGATGTGGTCCGCGACGGTGGCGTGCTTGGGCAGGGCACCCGCTTCGCCCGGCGCGGCGTGGTCTGGGCTCACCTGGCTGGTCCTTCCGGTTGAGTCCTTTACTCCGCCCGCCATTCCCCTTCCTTTCCGGACAAAACGCCCCGGGTGGGGTGGGCTCGACCGGCCCCGGAGTGCCGGGCGGGCCGTCCGGCAGAATCGTCGGGTGCCCGTCCACCAGATCACCGATCCCGACGACGACCGGATCGCCGACTACCGCGCGCTCACCGACGTCGAGCTGCGCACCCGCTGGGAGCCGCCGCACGGCCTGTTCATCGCCGAGGGGGAGTTGGTGCTGCGCCGCGCGCTGCGCGCCGGCTACCCGGCCCGGTCGTACCTGGTCGACGCCAAGCGGGCCGACCAGCTCGCCGACCTGGACACCGGCGACGCGCCGGTCTACGCGGCGACGCAGGACGTGCTGCAACGGGCCACCGGCTTCCACGTACACCGGGGGGTGCTGGCGTCGTTCCACCGCCGTCCGCTGCCGACGGCGGCCGAGGTGCTCGCCACCGCGCGCCGGGTGGTGATCCTCGAGGACGTCAACAACCACACCAACCTCGGCGCGGTTTTCAGGGGCGCCGCCGCGCTCGGCATTGACGCGGTGCTGCTCTCGCCCACCTGCGCCGACCCGCTCTACCGACGCAGCGTACGGGTCAGCATGGGCGAGGTCTTCGCGGTGCCGTACGCCAAGCTCGAGCGCTGGCCGGTGGCCCTGGACCAGGTGCGGGAAGCGGGCTTCACCGTGCTCGCCATGACGCCGGCTCCGGACGCCGTGCCGATCCAGCGGCTCACTGCGGCGCAGCGTGCGCGGGCGGCGCTGCTCCTCGGCGCCGAAGGCCCTGGCCTCACCGCGGCGGCCCAGTCAGCCAGCGACGTACGGGTGGTCATCCCGATGCGGCGCGGAGTGGACTCGTTGAACGTTGCCGCCGCAGCCGCGGTCGCCTTCTGGGAGTTGGGTCGCGACGATCCCCTGTGAGGTGGGCGCTCGACGGGACAGAACATAGTATCCGCAGTCGTGACAACTTCGCCCGATTCGAGCATCCATCCTTTCCGGGTCGACATTCCGCAACGCGATCTCGACGACCTGTACGAGCGGCTCGATCGCACCAGGTGGCCCGACCAGTTGCCCGGGGTGGGCTGGGAGTACGGCGTCCCGCGGGACTACCTGATGGACCTGGTGCGGTACTGGCGGCACGAATACGACTGGCGTGCCGTGGAGGCCAGGCTCAACGAGTGGCCGCAGTTCACTACCACGATCGATGGGGCGGACATTCACTTCGCGCACATCCGGTCTCCGGAGCCGGGCGCGACTCCGCTGCTCATCACGCACGGCTGGCCGGGCTCAATCGTGGAGTTCACCGAGGTCGCCGGGCCGCTGACGGATCCGCGGGCCCACGGCGGCGACCCGTCCGACGCCTTTCACCTGGTCATGCCGAGCATCCCAGGGTTCGGGTTCTCCGGGCCGACGCGGGAGACCGGATGGGAGTTTCGGCGGGTGGCCGCCGCATTCGCCGAGATGATGCGGCGTCTCGGCTATCAGCGGTACGGCGTGCAGGGCGGTGACTGGGGGTCGGTCATCTCCCGCGAACTCGGCCGTACCCAGACCGGCCACGTCATCGGCGTACACCTGAACCTGCTGCCGAACTCGTCCGTGACGGAGGAACCGGACGCCGACCTGCTCGCCACGTTGAGCCCGGCGGAACGGGAGCGAACGCTGGCCTCGTGGCGGCGCACCCAACAGTGGGACCGCGACAGCGCCGGCTATGCGGTTATCCAGTCCACGCGACCGCAGACGCTTGCCTACGGCCTGACCGACTCTCCGGTCGGCCAGTTGGCCTGGATCGCGGAGAAGTTCAAGGAGTGGACGGACTCGTCGACCCGCCCGGAGGACGCCGTCGACCGCGATCACCTGCTCACCAACGTCATGCTCTATTGGCTCACCGGAACGGCCGGCTCGTCCGCCCGCATCTACTACGAGCGGGCACATGCGGACTACTGGGGGTCGCCGCCGGAGCCGTCGACCGCACCGACAGCCTTGGCCGCCTTCCCACGGGACAACTTCATTCCGTTGCGGCACATCGCCGATCGAACGAACAACATCGTGCGATGGACGGAGTTCGACCGAGGCGGGCATTTCGCTGCGATGGAGACACCCGATCTGCTGGTCGCTGACATCCGAACGTTCTTCCGACAGCTCCGCGCGGAGACGTCTGACTGATCCGGCCGGGTCAGCAACCCCGCTGCCTGGGCAGTGGTGAGGGCGGGCGCGCCCGCCCTCACCACCGGCGTCACGCGAAGTACTTCGACCAGAAGTTGTGGGTCGGCCAACTGGTCACCGCGCGGGAGGCGGCCCAGAGCGCGGGGTCGATGTCGCCGTAGGTCAGCCCGGACTCGTCGTCGCGCCGGTTGAACACCGCCGCCCAGCTCAGCCCGTGGTAGGTGCGTACCACGATGCTGTACGTGCCCGGCAGGCTACCGGTGTGCCAGGTGTTACGCCCGGTGCCGCCGGTCGTCACCGGACGCACCTGCCAACCGAGGCCGTAGTACCAACCGTTGGCGTTCACCCCGGTCGGGTTCGGCACCGCCCACGCCCGGCCCAGCGAGGTGCTGTTCAGGATCGGGCTGCCGGTGTCGAAGGCCGACGCCCAGCGCACCAGGTCCACGGCGGAGGCGATCCACCCGCCGTTGGCGTCGTGCATTCGCATACTGAACGTGCCGTACGGGGAGTCCACGATGGTGCCCGAGTTGTCCAGCACGGTGGTGCCGGTGTACTGCGACTCGTACCCGACCTCACCGCTGTGCCGGGCGACCGACCAGCCGTTCGCCATCCGGGTGATGCCCAGCGGCGCGAGCAGCTCCTGCCGGACGTACGTCTCGTAGGGCTGGCCGGTCACCGCCTCGACCACCCGGCCGGCCAGCAGGTAGCCGTAGTTGCTGTACGACACGTACGAGCCGGGGTCGTGGCTGAGTGGCTGGCCGGACATGAACCGGACCACGTCGGCGTGGGTCAGCTCCAGCGGCGCGCCGAGCGACCGGGCGATGACCAGGTCCTTGAACAGGGGGTCGAAGATGGTCAGGTTCCGGTCCCAGCCGCCGGTGTGCTGGAGGATCCGCCACAGGCTGACGTTGGCCAGCCGCGGGTCCACCGCCTGGCCGGCGGGCGGGGTCAGGTCGACGTACCTGCCGACCGGGTCGCCGAGGCTGAGCCTGCCGTTCTGGGCGAGCCGGAGCAGGGCCGCCGCGGTCAGTGACTTCGACAGGCTGGCCACCCGGAACAGCGAGGTCGGCTGGATCACTTGCGGGGAGTCGTTGCCGTACCCGCGGGCCAGCACCAGCCGGCCCTTGTAGGTCACGGCGAGCTGCCCAGCGGAGACGTGCCGGGCCTGCATGAAGGTCTGCATGGCGCTGTCGAAGGCCGACAGCGCGGCCACCGCCGTACCGCTGGCCACCCAGGTGGCCAGCGGTGCCGCCTGGCCGGGCGACCCGCCCAACGCCCCGGCGGCGAGGGTCCCCGCGCCCGCCGCGCCCACCAGCTTGCCGAAGGCGCGCCTGCTGATCGTCGTCCTGTTCATGCCTCCCCCTCCCAAAGATCACAATCAGCGGCACGCTACTCGATGTGATCTTCGAACGATGCCCCCACAGCGGGATGTCGAGTTCCGGCGTCACGGACGGTAGCGTGGCGGCCGTGTTCCCTACCGTCCGTGAGGTCCTCGCCCTGGACCCGGTCCGCCACGGCGCGCCGCGCCTGGTCGCCGGGGACGCCGGGCTGGACCGGCCGGTCCGCTGGGTGCACGTCGCCGAGGTGCCCGACATCGCCACCCTGCTCGGCGGTGGCGAGCTGGTGCTCACCACCGGCATCGGGCTGCCCGGCGACGACGCGGGGCTGCGCGCGTTCATCGGGGACCTGGCCGACGTCGGTGTCTCCGGGCTCGTCGTCGAGCTGGGCCGCCGGTACGTCAGCGGGGTGCCCCGGGTGATGGCCGCCGCCGCCGAGCGGCGCGGCCTGCCGCTGGTGGAGCTGCGCCGGGCCACCCCGTTCGTGCGGATCACCGAGGCGGTGCACGCGTTGATCGTCGACGCGCAGCTCACCGAGCTGCGCGCCACCGAGGAGATCCACCAGCGGTTCACCGACCTCTCGGTCGAGGGCGCCGACGCCACCGAGGTGATCCGGCAGGCCGCCGAGCTGTCAGGTTGCCCGGTGGTGCTGGAGAACCTGTCCCGGCAGGTGCTGGGGTACGACCCGGCGGGGGAGAGCGCCGAACTGCTCCTGGACGGCTGGGAGCAGCACTCCCGGCGGATCCGGCCGGCCGGGCGGACCGCGTACGACCCGGACAGCGGCTGGCTGGTGACGGTCGTCGGAGCCCGGGGCCAGGACTGGGGGCGGCTGCTGCTGCGCTGGCCCGGCGGCGGAGAGTTGCCCACCCGCCGGGGCACCGACCCGGCGCGGCCCGACCCGAGCCCCGGGCCGCCGACCCGGCTCACCATCCTGATCGAGCGGGCCGCGTCCACCCTCGCGCTGGGCCGGCTGATCCGCCGCGACGCCGAAGGGCTGGAACGGCAGATCCACCGCACCCTGCTCACCGCACTGCTCGACCACTCCCGATCGGTGGACGAGGTGGCGCTGCGGGCCAAGGCGCTCGGCGTGGTGCTCGACCGCCGGCATCTGGTCGGCGTGATGGTCCGGCACCGGGCCGACGACCCGGCCGGCGAGGGCGGTCCCGAGGCCGGCCCGGCCCGGCTGCGGGACCTGTCCGAGGCGGTCGGCCAGGCGCTGCGGGAGGCGAAGCTGACCGCACTGACCAGCGCGGTCGACGACCACTCGGTCGGCGCGCTGCTGGCCCTGCCCGACCCGGCCGCCGAGGACCGCGCGCTGTCCGCGTTCGCCGCCTCGCTGCGCCGGGTACGCCTCGACGCAGGCGCGTCCCGGGCGGCGTCCGGCGCCAACGCGTCCCCGGTGGCGTCCGGTGCCGACGCGTCCCGGGTGGTGGCCGACGGAGTAGGTCGGTCGGTGGGCGGGGTGATCGTGGCCGCGGGGTCCGGGGTGGGCAGCCTGCGGGAGGCCCGACGATCGCTGATCGAGGCGCGGCAGATCGCCGAGGCGGCCCGCCGCGACCGGCGTGACCTGCCGATCTTCCGGCTACCGCACGTGGGTCTGGCCGGCCTGTTGCACCTGCTGCGCGACGAGCCCCGGTTGCAGACCTTCGTGGAGCGCGAACTCGGGGCTCTGCTGGAGTACGACGCCCGGCACCCCCGGGAGCGGCTGCTCGACACCCTGCGCGCGTACCTGGAGCAGGGGCGCAACAAGTCCGCCGGCGCCGCCGCCGCCCACCTGTCCCGGCCGGCCTTCTACGAGCGCCTGGCCCGTATCGCCCGCATCCTCGACGTCGACCTCGACTCGGTCGAAGCCTGTCTCTCCCTGCACGTGGCCCTACTGGCCCTGGACGCCGTCCGCACCCCCTGACCCCCCACCCAAGGTGAGTGGGTCAGGTGAGGGTGGTCAGGGCTTTGGCGTAGGTCGGGGGGATGTGGTTGGGGCCACCGGGGGTGAAGACGTCGGAGTTGGCCACGGCGGACCAGGCGGTGGCCGGGACGGCGTCGACCAGGGCGCGGATCACCGGGGCGTCGCGCCACTGGTCCTGCTCGGCGAGCAGGCCCAAAGCCACCACCGACTCCTCGACCTCGCCCACGCACTCGAACGGCTTGTGCCCGTCCACGCCCAGCAGCTCCCGGTAACCGGGGATCTGCGACTCGTCGGCCAGCAGGTCGCCGCCGAAGATGCCCACCACCCGCTCGCGCGGCATGAACGGCGCCATGGCCAGGAAGACGAACCGGCACTTCGGGCAGTCGCGGCACCAGCGTTCGCTCGCGTTGTGCAGCTTGAAGGCGGAGTTGCAGCTGGTCACCACGTCGTCGTACCGGGTGAACTCGGCGAAGAGCCGGGCGATGTGCAGCTCGGACAGCGAGCGCAGCAGCGAGAAGTACGGCTCGGTCAGGCCGGCGTGCTCGGCCAGCGCCGCCCGCAGCAGCCCTTCCGCCTCGACACCCTTGGACCACTGGTGGTTGATCTCGTGGCCGTTCCAGACCAGGTTCGGGTCGGACGCCGAGCGCTCGTTGGACATCACCACCGGGCCGAGCCCGTGCAGCACGGCAGTGGCCACCGCGATCAGCGAGTTGATCGCGGTGACCGGAATGTGCCCGTTCAGCGCGCCGGCCGCGTTCAGGTCGAACAGCACCGGGTCGATCCGGCGCCGGGCGGCCAGCGGGGTCAGCCCGGACGCCTCGTTGACCGAGACGATCACGTGGTTCGGGTTGACCGAGAACGGCACCGGGTCCAGCTCGGCCCGGCGCAGCGCCTCCAGGCTGACGATGGAGTCCTTGCCGCCACCGACCGCGGAGAGCGGGCGACGGTCGGAGTCGTCGTACACCCGGGCCGGTGGCACCTCACCGGCCGGCACCTCCGGGCGCAGCTCCAGCACGTGCGGCAGCTGGTTGCGGTACGCGTACTCCGCCAGGCCCTGGGTGTAGATGGCCGTGACGTAGTCGACGGCGGCCGCGCCCAGCGGCGCCGGCAGCACCAGCCGGGGCGGCGCGGCGGCCTTGTAGTAGCTGACCCCGGCGACCAGGTGCAGCACCTCCAGCACCCGGCCGAGGGTGGCCACCGTCTCGTCCGAGGGCGGCTCGGCAGGCAGCGGAAGGGTGATGACCTCGGTGAACCGCTGCTCGCCGGCTGGGCCGGTCAAGGCGTAGTCGAACAACACCTCGCCGGTGGCGAAGTCGATCGAGTAGGACGGGAAGGTGAAGGCGTCCATCCGCCGGAGCTGCTCGTTGGGCACACGCCATACTAGGCCCTGGTTCGTCCGGCCGTGTCCGGCTGCGCCGGACCGCGCCCGCCCCACCGCCGCCGCGACCCTTGAGGAGAGCCCCGTGCGCCTGTCTGACCTGCGCGGACGTACCGTCGCCGTCTGGGGGACCGGCCGGGAGGGCCGGGCCGCGGTGACCGCGATCGCCGCGCACGGCCCGGCCGAGCTGGTCGCCGTCGACGACAGCGCCAACTTCCTCTCGCTGCCCTGGGACGGCCCGCTGGCCGAGGCAGCCCCACTGGTCACCGGCGAGGCGGGCTTCGAGCGACTGGCCGCCGCCGACGTGGTGGTCCGCTCGCCGGGCGTGCCGCAGACCCACCCGTGGCTGGTCGAGCTGCGCGGGCGCGGCGTCACCGTCACCCAGGGCACCGCGCTGTGGATGGCCGACCACGCCGCGCGCACCGTCGGGGTCACCGGCAGCAAGGGCAAGAGCACCACCTCCAGCCTGATCAGCCACCTGCTCACCGCGATGGGCCGGCCGAACGTCTTCGGCGGCAACATCGGCGTGCCCACCCTGGACCTGCCCGAGGCGGAGCTGTACGTGCTGGAGCTGTCCAGCTACCAGTGCAGCGACCTCACCGACTCGCCCCGGGTGGCCGTGGTCACCGCGCTCTTCCCCGAGCACCTGGACGCGCACGGCGGGGAGCGGGAGTACTACCGGGACAAGCTCAACCTGCTCGCCCACGGGCCGGAGACGATCGTGGTGAACGGCGCGGACCCCCGGCTCGCCGCCGAGCTCGGTGATCGGCCGGCGGTCCGCGCCGGTCGCACCGACACCACCCACGTCGCCACTGGCGCGGACGGCACGCCCTGGTTCCACCTCGGTGACCAGCCGCTCTTCCCGCGCGCCGTGCTGCCCCTGGTGGGCCGGCACAACGAGGGCAACCTCTGCGTCGCGCTCGCCGTGCTCGACGCGCTCGGCGTGGACGTGGTGGCCGACCGGAACAGCCTCGCCGTCGCGGTCGCCGAGTTCCAGGGGTTGGCCCACCGGCTCACCGAGATCACCGACCCGTCCGGGCTGACCTTCGTCGACGACACCCTGGCCACCAGCCCGTACGCGGCCATGCACGCGATCGACGCGTACGACGGGCGGCCGTTGACCGTGATCGTCGGGGGCAGCGACCGTGGGCTCGACTACACGCCGCTCCGGGAGCACCTGGCCGAGCGTGAGATCACCGTCATCGGCATCCCGGACAGCGGCCCCCGGATCGTCGAGGCGCTCGCCGGGCTGCCGGCGGTACGCACCGAGCTCGCCGAGGACCTGGTCGCCGCGGTGGGGCTGGCCCGCAAGCTCACCCCCGCGGGCGGGGTGGTGCTGCTCTCGCCGGCCGCCCCGAGCTACGGGCGGTTCCGCAACTTCGAGCACCGCTCGGAGGTGTTCGCGCAGGCGGTCGCGGACACCGCCCGCTGACTCAGCTCCGGTCCGCCGGGGTCGGGTCCGCCGTCTCGGTCAGGGGCAGCACTGCCGTGTCGTCGTCGTCCGCGGGCTCTCGCGGTGCGGGTGCCACGGGCTCCGCCGGGGCACCGGCCGACCGGCGTTGCTTGTCCGGGGTCCAGGCGAATGCGAGTGCCCCGCCGACCAGGGCCAGCAGCATTCCGATCAGGAAGCCGCCCAGGTTCGAGGTCAACCAGGAGACCAGCCCGAGCACCAGCGAGACCAGAGCGTAGAAGACCCGCTGCTGGGGGGCGGTGATCAGCAGCACCCCGGAGATCACCAGGACGGTCGGCACCAGGTACGCGGCGAGCCCCTGCGGCCCGATGTGCAGCAGCACCCCGAGCGGTGCCCGCAGGGTCACCAGCATCTCCGCGCCCCCGAGGGCGATCAGCACTCCGGCGGTGAGCGGGCGGCCCCGCCGCCAGCGGCGCCAGCGCCCGCCGGTCCGGCGGGCGGCCGGCGCCGTTTGGTGTCGTCCGGCGGTCACGTCAGCACCCGTCGGAGGTGAACGCCATGCGCAGGTTGGGCAGGTTGAAGACGGCGGCCGTGGTGGCGTAGTTGTTCTGCCGCAGGTTGTCGATGGTCACCGTGTCCGCCTGCTGGGAGAAGACACCGGGGTTACCTTTCACTCCGGGCACCTTGTCCAGGGTGCTGGCGTCCTGCCCGACGTCGATGTTCCGGAACGAGGCGTTGCCGGCGATCTCGTCGCCGTCGACGACCAGGGTCCGGGCGGTGACCGGCGTGCCAGCGCCGCCGGCGGTGATCTTCAGGTAGACGCCGCCCAGGTTGATGCTCTGGCAGAGGTTGGTCAGCTCGGCCCGGTCGATCGCCGAGACGATCACCAGGACCTGCCCGCCGGTGTCGCCCTGGTTGGGGCTGTCCGGGATCATCTGGTCGAGGGTGGCGAACTGCTCGAACCCGGTGCCGGTGAGCTTGTCGGCGGTGACGGTGAACGGCATGCCCGAGATGGCGAACTGCGCGCCCAGTACGCCCTGGGCGGTGAGCACGACCATGCCGGCCGCACCCGCCACGACGGTGCCGAACGTGACGGCGAACCGGCGCCAGCGCACACCGCTCCGTGGTGGACCGGGCTCGATCGGTGCGGTCTGCTCCGACATGACGGCTCCCCTTTGAGATCAATTCACTGGCGACAATGGGAATTGCGACCCGGGATGAAGGCGCATCGAGGCGCAGAGCCGAAGTTACCGCCGAGTAAAGGGCGGGTCAACAGCGTGTGGCAGACAGTTGGGCGGCATTTGTAAAATGCGGCCAAAGTGAAAAACCGCTGCGGTTTCCGACCCCGAATGATCAGGAGTGGACGGTCGCCTCGCTGGGCGACACGCATGGCGCGGTCGCGCTCGGGCCGTCGTCCGGGCGTATCGGCCGCGTCGCCCGGGCCGCGCCGTCGGTGCCAAGGAACGGCGCGGTGGCCGCGTAGGTGAGCACCGGCAGCAGTTGTGGCAACTCCGCCGCACGACCCTGCGCCACCCGGCCACGGATGGTGGCGTAGATCCCGCCGACCACCGTGGACACCAGCGCGTCCCGGTCCACGCCGGCGACCGTCGGCCCCGGGCCCGCGTCGGCGAAGAACCGGCGGAAACTGCTGAGCAGGGCGTCCCGCTCCCGGCGGGCGTCCGGGCCGGCCGCGTCCACCTCGACGAGCGCCATCCGGGCGAACGCGGGCACGCTCGCCAACACCTCCAGCAGGGTGCGCAGCGCGGCGCGGGCGGCATCCGGCCAGGCCGGGCCGGCCTCGCGGTAGGCGCCCTCCATCAGCTGTGACACCACGGCGATGCCGTGCCGGTACGCGGCGAGGAAGGCGTCCTCCTTGCCGGTGAAGAGGGCGTAGAAGGCCGGCCGGGTCACCCCGGCGGCGTGGCAGATGTCGCTGACCCGGGCGTTGTCGTAGCCCTTCGTCGCCACCTCGTGCACGAGCCCGTCGAAGAGGCGGTCACGCTGGGTCGCGGCCACCACCTCGGCGGAGACGCGGCGCGGGCCGCGCTTGATCGCGCGGTCCGGGTCGCGGCCGGGACGTGCGCCCGGCAGGGGCGCCAGCTGCGGGTGGCCCTGCGTGGTCAACTTATCGACCTCCGTTGATGCGTTGACTTTGCGACCCTCCGGGGTTTATAACTTTCTGCACGCTCAGTTGGCATGCAGTTACCATTGGTGATCTCCCCGGATGGTCACCCTGGCTCGTCGAAGGAGGGCTCGATGGTTGCCATTATCGCCGACCACGAGCGCTCTCCCAAGGTCGGAGAGGCGCAGGTGACGCGGCTCAGCCGCAGTGCGCCACGCCGGCCCGCCCGCTGACGCAGCGGCACCTCCATCACCGCCGGCCGGCCCCGACGGCCGCCCGGCACGCCCTCCACCACCGCCGTCCACTGCGGATGGCCACAATCGCCGCCCGGGTCCCCCCGCCCGGCGGTGACCGCCTGTGCGGTCCGCTCAATCCCGTCCCACCACCGGAAGGAAGAACCATGCCCAGGTACGGAAGAATCGGCGGGGGTCTCGCTGCCCTCGCACTGCTGGCCGGTGTCGTAGCCGCCGCTCCGGCCTCCGCCGACCCGTCGTCCTCGCTCGCCGGGAACGTGCTGACCTACCCCACGCCCGGCGGCACCGCCGTCGCCGTCAACGACGTCATCCAGGCCAGCCTCAAGACCGGCACCAACGCCACCTTCTACAACTCCGCCAGCGGCACCACCGGCCTGAAGTGCGCCGTGTCCAGCTTCAGCGCCAAGGTGCTGACCAACCCGATCGCCCCGGGCACCGCCACCGAGAGCCTCACCGCCCAGACCTTCACCAGCTGCACCACCAACGTGTTCGGCACCACCGGGGTGAGCAGCGTGACCGTCAACAACCTGCCGTACACCACCTCGGTCACCAGCGCCGGCGTGGTCACGATCTCCGGCACGGCGGCGGCGCCCATCCAGAGCACCGTCGTGCTGAACACGCTGCTCGGCCAGATCACCTGCGTCTACCGGACCAGCACCAACAGCCTCACCGGCGCGGCGTCCAACGCCACCAACTCGATCACCTTCACCAACCAGCCGCTGAACAAGTTCTCCGGCCCGTCCCTCTGCTTCGGCACCGCGTACTTCTCCGCGACGTACTCGCCGGTGCGGGACACCACCAAGGGGAACAGCCCCGTCTACGTGAACTGACCACGGCCCACGGGCCGGTGCGCGGCGATCCGCCGTGCGCCGGCCCTCGACGCGCGCCGGTCAGCCGGTGGTCAGCACCGTGTGCAGGGCGCGCATCGACCGGATCGCCGAGCGGATCTCCTGCAGGTAGCGGCCCGGGCTGAGGGTCGGCTCCGGCAGCCGGGCAAGGTCCGCCAGGGTGGGGTCGACCCCGACGGTGTCGATCCCGCAGCGGTACGGCACGGCCAGGGTGCGCAGCGCGTCGCAGTGCTGGAACGGCACGTAGATCGGCGCGGTCACCAGCAGCACCGCGTCGCCGGGGGCCAGCCGGACGTGTCCGGCCCAGAACCGTTGGGTGTCCGCGGTGTGCGCGCGCCGACGCTGCGGCTCGCTTGACGGCGCGGCCAGCACCCGCACCGGCGGAAGTGCGGCTGGCAGGTACGTGCGCGACGACCACGAGTGGTGCACGTGGCCCGCGTCGACGCCGTCCTCCTGCGCCGGGGCGGTCACCCCGAACGCCAGCCGGACCGCCGCGTCCAGGGCGTCGACCTCGGTCTCGCAGCCGGGCACGCCCGCCGCGGCCAACGTCCGGTGCTCCAGGTCGGAGAGCGGCCGGAAGCTGCCCAGCACCGCCACCTCGCCGGTCACCCGCAGCCCACGTCGCAGCAGGTGCGCGGCGTACGCGACGCGACGCAGGCAGGCGTGCGCCAGACCGCCCAGCACGACCAGGTGGGCGTACGCCGACCTGACCGGTGCCACGGGCCGGACGAGCCCGAGCGCGGCGGCGGCGGCGCGTACCAGCTCGACGGTGCCGGCGTCGAGGTCCGGCTCCCGGGCGTCGGGCCGCTCCCGGCCGCCCCGAAAGTCCCAGTGCCGGGCGGAGAACTCGTCGAGGAACCCGAGGGTGTCGGCGAGGTCGCCAGCCGGCCAGGTGCCACCGAAGCGGGCGACAAGCCGGCGCAGCGGGTCGGCGCCGATCCACCCGTCGATCCCCGCGATCATCGCCTTGGTCGGTGCGCCCACGGTCCCGGCGGGCAGCGCCACGTCCGGCCCGACGAGTACCGATCCGGAGGTCATCGGCGTAATTCCGATCGGTCCATCCGCCGTCCGTACCGGTGGCGGAGCAGGGATCTCGGGCACCGCCGAATCGTACCGAGCGGTGGTCCCGGCGCGGGCCGGCGTGGCCCGGTACCGGTTGGCGGGGCGGCTTACCCTGGCGGCAGCCAGCGCCCGGGAGGTACGTCGATGGCCGATCTGCTTCGCCGACCCCGGCGCCGACCGGGTCGGTCCGGCATGCTGGTGATCCTGCTCGGCGCGACGCTCACCGGGCTGCTGGGCGAACTGCTGCGCGCGATGGTGGTGACCTTCCCCTACTCCGGGGTGCTGGTGGCGATCGAGAGTCGCCGCGACCTGGTGGCGTTCACCGGGCACTTCGCCCGCAACAGCCTGGCGCTGGTCGGTTTCCTGACGGCGTACCACCGGTGGCAGGACGATTCGCCGGTCGCCGCGCTGGTGGCCGGCTGGGTGGCCTTCGCGCTGGTGGCCGTGGCGCTGCACGCGGCGGCTCCCGGCGGGGTGGCGCGGCGCCGCTCGGCGCTGCCCACCGCCGGCTGACCACTGCCGTCGCCCGGCTGACGCACTGTCAGGAGCGAACGCGCCCTGCGCTACACAGTGGCAGTTGTCCACACCGGCCGCCGGTGGGAGCGTGCGGTATCCACGAATGCCGCTGAAGGGTTGCCACGATGACCGACGACCTGCTGGCCCGGCACCGGGCCGTGCTCCCGTCCTGGATGCCGTTGTACTACGCCGAGCCGATCGAGCTGGTCGCCGGCTCGGGTCGCCGGGTCACCGACGCCCAGGGCCGCAGCTACCTGGACTTCTTCGGCGGCGTGCTGACCAACATGATCGGCTACGACATTCCGGAGATCCGCGAGGCGGTCGAGCGTCAGCTCGCCACCGGCATCGTGCACAGCTCGACGCTCTACCTGATCCGGCAGCAGGTGGAGCTGGCCGAGAAGATCGCGCAGCGCTCCGGTATCCCGGACGCACGGGTGTTCTTCACCAACTCGGGCACCGAGGCGAACGAGGCGGCGCTGCTGGTCGCCACCAACCACCGCCGCTCGCACCAGATCCTGGCCGTGCGCAACAGCTACCACGGCCGGTCCTACGCGGCGATGGGCGTCACCGGAAACCGCAACTGGTCGGCCAGCGGGCTCAACCCGCTCCAGGTGGCCTGGCTGCACTCCGGCGACCGGGTACGCGGTCTGCTGGCCCGGCTGAGCGCCGAGGAGCAGGTCGACGCGGCGGTGGAGGACCTGCGTGAGGTGCTGGCGACGCAGACCGCCGGCGACGTGGCCGCGCTGATCGCCGAGCCGATCCAGGGGGTCGGTGGTTTCGTGCACCCGCCGGACGGCCTCTTCGCGGGCTGGAAGAAGGTCCTCGACGAGCACGGCATCCTGTTCATCGCCGACGAGGTGCAGACCGGTTGGGGGCGTACCGGGGAGCACTTCTGGGGCTACCAGGCACACGGGGTCACCCCCGACCTGCTCACCTTCGCCAAGGGCATCGGCAACGGGTTCGCGCTGGCCGGGGTGGTCGGTCGGGCCGAGGTGCTGGAGTCGGTGTCGGCGATCAGCTTCTCCACCTTCGGTGGCAACCCGATCTCCACGGCGGCCGGCAACGCCGTGCTCGACTACCTGCTTGAGCACGATCTCCAGGCGAACGCGGCCCGCGTCGGCGCGATCCTCGCCGACGGCCTGCGCGCCGAGGTGGGCAGCCTCGACTGCGTCGCGGAGGTACGCGGCAAAGGGCTGATGCTCGGCGTCGAGTTCGTCCGGCCGGGCTCCAGCGAGCCCGACCCGGCGCTGACCAACCGGGTGTTCGAGGCGTGCCGGTCCGGCGGCCTGCTCGCCGGCAAGGGCGGCCTGTACGGCAACGTGCTGCGGATGGGTCCACCGTTGACGCTGACCGAGGAGGAGGCCCGGGAGGGCCTGGCGATCCTCGTCGACGCGATCCGCTCCTCGGCGGGGGTGGCGGCATGAGTATCGGACACTTCATCGACGGTAAGCGGGTCGGCGGCACCTCCGAGCGGCGCGGCGACGTGTTCGACCCGGCGACGGGTCGGCGTACCGCCGAGGTGGAGCTGGCCTCGACCGCGGACGTCGACGTCGCGGTGCAGGCCGCTGCCCGCGCCGCCCGGGCGTGGCGGGACGCGTCGTTGGCGAAGCGGTCGGCGGTGTTGTTCGCCTTCCGGGAGTTGGTGCACGCCCGCCGGGACCGGCTCGCCGAGGTGATCACCGCCGAGCACGGCAAGGTGCTGGCCGACGCCGCCGGCGAGGTGCAGCGCGGCCTGGAGGTGATCGAGTACGCCTGCGGCCTGCCCTCGGCGCTGCGGGGGGCGTTCAGCGAGAACGTCTCCACCGAGGTCGACTCGTACACCATCCGGCAGCCGGTCGGGGTGGTCGCGGTGATCTCCCCGTTCAACTTCCCGGTGATGGTGCCGCTGTGGTTCGTGCCGGTCGCGGTGGCCTGCGGAAACGCGGTGGTGCTCAAGCCGAGCGAGAAGGACCCGAGCGCGGCGCTGCTGCTGGCCGAGTGGTTCGCCGAGGCGGGCCTGCCCGACGGGGTGCTCAACGTCGTCAACGGGGACAAGGAGGCGGTGGACGCGCTGCTGGACCACCCGGAGGTGCGGGGCGTGTCGTTCGTCGGCTCCACCCCGATCGCCCGGTACGTCTACCAGCGCGGAACCGCCGCCGGCAAGCGGGTGCAGGCGCTCGGTGGGGCGAAGAACCACATGGTGGTGCTCCCCGACGCCGACCTGGACCTGGCGGCCGACGCGGCGGTCAACGCCGGGTTCGGCTCGGCGGGGGAGCGGTGCATGGCCATCTCGGTACTGGTGGCGGTGGAGCCGGTCGCGGACGCGCTGGTCGGGCGGATCGCCGCGCGGATGGCCGGTCTGCGCACCGGTGACGGCCGGCGGGGCTGCGACATGGGTCCGTTGGTCACCGCCGCCCATGCGGCGAAGGTGCGGTCCTACGTCGACGCCGGGGTGGCCGCCGGAGCGGTGCCGGTGGTCGATGGCCGGGACGTGACGCCGGACGGCGACCCGGATGGCTTCTGGCTGGGCCCGACGCTGTTCGACCGGGTGACCCCGCAGATGTCGATCTACACCGAAGAGATCTTCGGGCCATTGCTCGGCGTGGTCCGGGTCGGCTCGTACGACGAGGCGGTGGAGCTGGTCAACGCCAGCCCGTACGGCAACGGCACGGCGATCTTCACCAACGACGGCGGTGCGGCCCGGCGCTACCAGCACGAGGTGGAGGTGGGCATGGTCGGGATCAACGTGCCGATCCCGGTGCCGATGGCGTACCACTCGTTCGGCGGCTGGAAGTCCTCGCTCTTTGGTGACCTGCACGCACACGGCGAGGACGGGGTGCGGTTCTTCACCCGCGGCAAGGTGGTCACCAGCCGGTGGCTGGACCCACGCCACGGCGGGGTCAACCTCGGGTTCCCCACCCAGACCTGAGCAGCCGCAGCACACCCGCCCCGGCCAGGTACGCCAGCAGCGCCGGGGCGGGCATGCCGAGCGGCTCCTGGGCGCCTTTCGGGGTCACGCTGTTGATCAGCAGCGCGGCCACCACGGCGGTGTAGCCGGCCACGGTCAGCACCGTGCGGGTCGTGGTGCCCCGGCCGGCCCGGCGCCCGGTGCGGTGCCGACCGCTACGGGCCTCCACCGGCCCGAAGATCGCGACCAGGACCGCCAGGACGGCCGTGAGCAGCAGCAGCCAGGGCACCCGCCACGCCCACCAGGCGGTCGAGCCGACCGCTGGGGTGGGCAGTGTCCCGGTCGCGTCGAGCAGCCCGATCAGCAGGATCGCGGCGGTCAGGTGCCAGAGGAAGACGGTCAGCACCACCAGGTTGACCCCGATCACCAGCTGCCACGGGCGCCGGCGGCGCAGCAGGCGCTCCGCCGGGCCGCGCAGCAGCAGGATCAGGCCGAGCTGGGCGGCGGCGACGGCCAGCAGCGCGAGGCTGGGCGGCCCGGCGTTGTGTAGCCGCTCGCCGGGCACGTTCAGCATGGCCACCGGCCAGGGGCCGGGCACGGTGAGCAGCAGCAGCGCGGCCAGCCCGCTGGCCAGGAACGCCAGGCCGGCCCGGCGGGAGGTGGGCAGCCGACGCCGGCGTACCTGTGGATGCCCGGCAGCCGACGGCCCGGCGGCGTCGGCCACCGCACGTGGCGGGGTGGTTTCACCGACGGCAGCCGAGGCGGCGCGGGCGTCGTGCCAGGCGAAGCCGAGCTGGTGTACGGCCAGCCAGCCGAACAGGTAGCTGCCGTAGCTCAGCTCCACCGGCCCGGTCAGCCGTCCCAGGTCGCCGAGACCGACCAGGGCGACCAGCAGCAGCGGGACGGCGAGACCGAAGCGGCGGTGCAGCGCGTACATCGGTGGGGTGAGCGCGACCACCGCCAGGTAGGCGACCAGGAACCAGAGCGGGATGGTGGCGAACCAGACCACCTCGCGGATCTGGGTCGGGTCGGTGCCGAGTAGCCGGGCCAGCGCAGCCGCGACGGTGAGCACCAGCACCAGCACGCTGGTGGGGCGGACCAGTCGGGCGCTGCGGTCGAGCAGCCAGCCGGCGGCGTCGCCACCCCGGGCGCGCAGCCGGGTCAGCGAGGCCGCGTTGGCGTAGCCGCCGACCAGGAAGAAGACCGGCATCACCTGGGCTATCCAGGTCAGCGGGTACGCCCACCGCAGGTCGCCGAGCGCGGAGTGCCCGGTGGGCAGGCCGGCGTCGTCCCGCTCGATCACCGTGACGCCCCAGTGTCCGACAACGACCATGGTGATGGCGAGCGCGCGAAGCAGATCGATGTACCGCTCCCGGTCGGCCGGGGTGCGCTCGGCGAGCTGGCGCAGGCGGCCCATCGCCTCAGGCTATGCGCCCCGGCACCGGCCGGTGGTGTAACGGTTCGCTGTCAGGACTTGAAGTCGGGCCCCGGCTGTCGTAGAAATTCTTCAGTAACATCGTGTGAACTGAAGAGAATCAACGTGCCTCGCGAGACGGACGCCTTCCCCCACTCACCCGGCGACCGCCCGACCCGACCCGAGGAGAACCCATGAACAGGCGTGACATCCTGCAGCGCAGCGCCGCTGCCGGCCTGCTGGCCACCCCCGCCGCCGCCCTGCTGACCGGCTGCGCCAGCGGCGGCGGTGACAAGGACGACAACGCTGCCTACAAGGGCACCAAGAGCGAGCAGAACCCGCTCGGCGTCAAGGAGGACGCACCGCTCGAGGTGGTGATCTTCGGCGGTGGTTTCGGCGAGGAGTACGCCAAGGCCCACGAGGCCATGTACACCGAGAAGTACCCGAAGGCGAAGGTCAAGCACTCCGCCACCCAGGAGATCAGCAAGACCCTCCAGCCGCGCTTCGTCGACGGCACCCCGCCGGACGTGGTCAACAACTCCGGCGCCGGTCAGATCGACTTCAACGGCCTGGTCAGCCAGAACGCCATCGCCGACCTCGGCGAGTTGCTCGCCGCCCCGAGCCTCGACGTCCCCGGCAAGACGGTCAAGGACACCCTGCTGCCGGGCGCGGTCGAGGTCGGCTCGTACGACGGCAAGTTCCTGGTGTTGAACTACACCTACACCGCCTACGGCATCTGGTACTCCAACAAGCTGCTCACCGAGCGTAAGTGGGAGTACGCCAAGACCTGGGACGAGCACATCGCGCTCTGCAAGCAGATCAAGGCCGCCGGCATCGCCCCCTGGACGTACGCCGGCCTGCACCCCCGCTACATGAGCTGGCCGGTGATCGCCACCGCGATCAAGCTCGGTGGCCCCTCGGTGGCCACGGCGATCGACAACCTGGAGCCGAACGCCTGGAAGTCCGACTCGATGAAGACCGCCGCCGACGCGTGGCACCAGATCGTCAAGGACAAGTTCATCCTGGAGGGCTCGCCCGGCCTGGACCACAAGCAGTCGCAGACCGCCTGGTGCCAGGGCAAGGCCGCCTTCATCTCCTGTGGCTCCTGGCTGGAGAGCGAGCAGAAGGACGTCACCCCAGCCGGGTTCAACATGACCATCGCGCCGACGCCGAGCCTGGGCAGTGGCGACAAGCTGCCGTTCGAGGCGATCCGGGGTACGGCCGGTGAGCCGTTCATGGTGCCGGCCAAGGCCCGCAACGTCGCCGGTGGCCTGGAGTACTTCCGGACCATGCTCTCCAAGAAGGGCGCCCAGGACTTCACCCGGAAGGTCGCCAGCCTCACCGTGGTCGCCGGCGCGACCGAGGGCGTCGAACTGCCGTACGGACTGACCAGCGTGGTCAAGGCGCTCGACGCGTCCGGCGCCAACGGCTTCAACTGGGTCTACAACAACTACTACCGCAAGCTGGAGCGCAACCTCGTCGACGCGGCGTGCGGCGAGTTCTTCAGCGGCCGGATCGGCCCGGCGGAGTTCCTCGAGCAGTGCCAGAAGGGCGCCGACTCGATCGCCCAGGACAGCTCGATCAAGAAGTACAAGCGAGCGGCCTGACAGCCCGGCCGGCGGGGGTGGACCCACCCCCGCCGGCCGTATTCCGGGGAAAGGTCCTCACTGTGAGACATGGCAAGTGGCCGCTGATCGTCACCTTCCTGGTGCCGCCGGTCCTGCTCTACGTCGTCTTCGTGGTCTCGCCGTACCTGCAGGCGTTCCAGATCTCGACCACCGACTGGCTCGGCTACTCGCCCGACGCCAACTCCGTCGGCCTGGCGAACTTCAAGACCCTGTGGCACGACGACTACGTCTGGAACGCGCTGAAGAACAACGCGATCCTGCTGGCCCTGGTGCCGGTGCTGACCATCGTGCTCGGGCTCTTCTTCGCCACCATGCTCGCCATGGGCGGACGCAAGGGCCGCGCCGGTGTGACCGGGGTACGCGGCGGCGCGCTCTACCGCACGGTCTACTTCTTCCCGCAGGTGCTCTCCGTGGTGATCATCGCGCTGCTCTGGAAGGAGGTCTACCACCCCAACAAGGGGCTGCTCACCGCCGCCCTGCACGGGATCGGCCTGTCCGCGCCGACCTGGCTCGGCGATCCGGCGACCGCCTTCTGGTGCGTGCTCGCGGTGATGGTGTGGAGCAACGTCGGCTTCTACGTGGTGCTGTTCGGCGCCGCGATGTCGGCCGTGCCGAAGGAGATCTACGAGGCGGTGCTGCTCGACGGTGCGTCGCGCTTCACCACGCTGCGCCGGGTCACCCTGCCGCTGCTCTGGGACACCGTCCAGGTCGCCTGGGTCTACCTGGCCATCTTCGCCCTGGACGGGTTCATCCTCGTGCAGTTGATGACCAACGGTGGGCCGAACTTCTCCACCGACGTGATCGGCGTCCGGATGTACGACACCGCCTTCGGCAGCGAGACCAAGTTCGGCTACGCCTCGGCGATCGGCGTGGTGATGTTCTTCCTGACCCTCTCGGTGGCGGCGCTGTCGCTGCGGGCCGGCCGGCGCGATCGGATCGAGTACTCGTGACCACACTGGACAAGCCCGCCCCCGCCGCCACCGCACCGACACCAGGCGCTGGCCGGGACCGCCCGGTCCGCCGGGAGTTCGGCGTGGCCAACGCCTTCTCGCACGGCTTCCTGCTGCTCTGGGGCCTGCTCACCGTACTGCCGCTGCTGTGGATGTTCATCAGCTCGTTCAAGACCAACGGGGAGATCCTGGCCGACCCGTGGGGGCTGCCCGAGACGCTGCACTGGGACAACTGGGTGCGGGCCTGGACCGGCGCGCACATCGGCCGGTACTTCCTCAACAGCCTGGTGGTGGTGGCCGGCTCGGTCAGCCTCACCATGCTGATGGGTGCCACCGCCGCGTACGTCTTCGCCCGGTACGAGTTCCGCGGCCGGCAGTTCGTCTACTACCTGTTCGTCGGCGGCCTGATGTTTCCGGTGTTCCTGGCCCTGGTGCCGCTCTTCTTCGTGGTCCGCAACGCCGGTCTCTTCGGCACCTGGACCGGGCTGATCCTGGTGTACGCGGCTTACTCGCTGCCGTTCACGGTCTTCTTCCTGACCGCGTTCTTCCGGACCCTGCCGACCTCGGTGGCGGAGGCCGCGATGGTCGACGGGTGCGGTCACTTCCGGCTCTTCTTCCGGGTGATGCTGCCGATGGCGCGTCCGGGACTGATCAGCGTGGCGATCTTCAACTTCCTCAGCCACTGGAACCAGTTCCTGTTGCCGCAGGTGTTGATGCAGGGCGACGAGTCCAAGTGGGTGCTCGCCCAGGGGCTGTTCGCCCTGTCGGTGAGCCAGGGCTACGCCGGCGACTACGCCCGGCTCTTCGCCGGGTTGAGCATCGCGGTGCTGCCGGTGCTCGCCGTGTACGTGGGCTTCCAGCGGCAGGTGCAGGCCGGGCTGACCGCAGGCCAGCTCAAGTAACACGGCCGGTGCCGACCCCGGAGTCTCACCCTCCGGGCCTGGCGGAAGTCTGACCGATCCTGATCTCATCGCGCCTCGTGCCCCTTGATCGCGCTCGATCCTGGAAAGAGTCCCCACCTCGTGGCGGGAGGGGACTACATCCTGGATCGAGCGTGATCATCGCGTGGTGGCCGCGCGCCGTGCGGCGGCGGGCCGCCCGTGGATGGTCAGGGGGTGGCGGGGAAGAGTCGGGCGTGCAGGGTGGCCGGGTCGGTGAGCTCGGGTAGCTCGCGGGCGGCGAGCCAGGCTGCGGCGGCGGCCCCGTCGCCGGCGGTGCGCAGCGGGGCCTGCGGCCAGCGCCGGCCGACCTCGGCTCGGACGGCGGCCGCCAGCGGGGTGTCCTCGGTGAGCAGCCCGCCGCCGAGCACGACCGGCGTCACCGCACCGGCTGGGCGGATCCGGTCCACGCTCTCGGCGAGGTGCGCGGCGGCCTCGGTGACCAGCGCGGTGGCGACGGGTTCGCCGTCGGCGGCGGCGGTGACGACCAGCGGCGCCAGGCGGGCCAGCTCGACCGGTGGCCGGCGGGTCACCGTCTGGATCGTGGCGTCCACGGTGTCCCGGGGGCGGGGGGCGATTTCGGCGCTGCCCATCAGTTCGGTGAGAACCGCCGTGGTCAGCGCGCCGGGGGTGCGGCCGGCGTCCAGGTCGGCGAGCAG
The DNA here is from genome assembly GCF_042897975.1 of Micromonospora sp. NPDC000668. Classification (NCBI taxonomy): domain Bacteria; kingdom Bacillati; phylum Actinomycetota; class Actinomycetes; order Micromonosporales; family Micromonosporaceae; genus Micromonospora; species Micromonospora sp. NPDC000668. Next base: position 1,243,333 of record NZ_JBIAYP010000001.1, on the reverse strand, counting down.
CCGGCGGACCGACTCACGGCCGAGCCAGAAGCCGGATCCGGCATCGCCGAGCAGCCAGCCGTGGCCGTCGGCGACCCGGTCCAGTCGCAGGTCGCGGACCTGCGCGGTGATCGCCCCGGTGCCGGCGATGAGCACCGTGCCGTCCGGGGCGGCGGTGCCGGAGGCGTAGGCGACCAGGGCGTCGCCGTACACGGCGTACGGGCAGCGCAGGCCGGCGTCGTGCCAGGCCCGGTCGAAGGCGGCTCGTCCGGCCGGATCGGCGAGCAGCCGGGCTGCCCCGGCCAGCCCGATGGTGCCGGCCGCCACCCGGGTCGGGTCGACGTCGGCGAGCGCGCCGCGTAGCGCGGTCAACAACTCGGCGGCGGCCTGGTCGGCGCCGTGACTGGTGGGGTTGCCGCCGCCGGCGCGACCGGTGCCGAGGCGTTCGCCGGTCAGGGTCAGGGCGGTCGCCCGGGTGGACGTACCGCCGACGTCCAGGCCGACCACGACGGTGTCGGACATCGGCACGGCCTCCTTGCGCTGGGCGGCGATCGGCCTGTTCATGCTGGTCGGCGTCGTCCCAGAGGGCAAGATCCGGCGGGCCCGGCAGGGTGTGCGCCAGGTAACAGTTTGAAAACTTCGCCCACGGTCTTGACATAGACGGTCGTTCAGTAAGAAATTTTACCACTAACAGTTAACAGTCTTTTCGGAAAGGTGAGGCGTCCCATGGTTGATCACGAGGTGGACACCGCCGCGGGGACCGCGGTGGTCGACGCCGACGCGTTCGACCGGCGGGGCGCGCTCGGGTCGGCCTCCGACGGGGTGCTGGCCCGGGTCCGCAACGGTCTCGGTGAGCTGACCGGCGCGCTGCGTCGGGTCGCCGAGCACGTGCTGAGCGATCCGGAGGCCGCCGCCCGATCCACGATCGTGGAGCTGGCCGAGCGCAGCGGCACCTCCCCGGCGACAATCACCCGCTTCTGCCGGGCGATGGGCTTCGAGGGCTATGCCGACCTGCGGCTGGGCATCGCCTCCGAGACCGGGCGGGCGCGCTCGGCCGGGTGGACCATCGACATCGGACGCGAGATCCAACCGAGCGACCCGCTGGCCCGGGTGCTCGACCAGATCATGGCCGCCGACACCCGGGCCATGCACGACACCGCCACGCTGCTCGACCTCGCCGAGGTGGAGCGGGCCGCGGTGGCGATCGCCGGCGCCAGCCGGGTGAACATCTTCGGTGCCAGCGGCAGCGCGCTGGTCGGCGAGGAGATGCAGTTCAGCCTGCACCGCATCGGTGTGGCCGCGTGGGCCTGGAACGACGTGCACGAGGGGCTTGCCAGCGCCGCGCTGCTGCGCGCCGGTGACGTGGCCCTGGGCATCTCGCACACCGGGCAGACCCGGGAAACCATCGAGATGCTCGCCGAGGCGGGCAGCCGGGGCGCCACGACCATCGCGCTGACTGGCTTCCCCCGTTCGCCGTTGGCCGAGCTGGCCGACATCGTGCTGCTCACCGCCAGCCAGGCGACCACCTTCCGGCCGGACGCGCTCTCCGCCCGCCACCCCCAGCTGGTCGTGCTCGACCTGCTCTACATCGCCGTCGCCCAGCGCACCCACGACCGCGCGCACGCGGCCTTCCGGCGCACCGCGCAGGCCGTCGACGGGCACAAGGCCGCGAAGGGAGCCGTTTCATGATCAGCGCCCAGGGGTACGCGGACGCGGTCCGCCCGGTGCTCGACCGGCTGCTCGACTCCGAGGCCGACGGCATCACCCGGGCCGCCGACCTGATCGCCGAGAGCCTGCGCGCCGGCGGGGTGCTCCAGGCGTTCGGCGCCGGGCACTCCGAGGCGTTCGCCGCCGAACTGGTCGCCCGGGCCGGCGGGCTGGTCCCCACCAACCGGCTCTCGGTACGTGACCTGGTGGTGCACGGAGACGCCCCGCGGGACGTCCTCGCCGACCCCAAGCTGGAACGCGACCCCTCCATCGCCCACCAGATCTACGCGCTCGCGGCGCCGCAGCCGCACGACGTGTTCGTGGTGGCGTCCCAATCCGGCATCAACGGCTCGGTGGTCGAGCTGGCGGCGCTGGTCACCGAGCGCGGTCACCCGTTGATCGCGGTCACCTCCGTCGAGCACACTGCACGGGTCGCCCCGCGGCACCCGTCCGGTCAACGGCTCGCCGACCTCGCCGACGTCGTGCTGGACAACGGCGCGCCGTACGGCGATGCACTGCTGCCGCTCGAGGGCGGCGGCGCGGTCTGTGCGGTCTCTTCGGTCACCACGGCGCTGCTGGCGCAGTTGCTGACCGCGGAGGTCGTACGACGGTTCCACCAGGCCGGAGAGGTGCCCCCTATCTACCTCTCCGCCAACGTCCCCGGCGGGGACGAGCACAACATCGCCCTCGAGTCGCGGTACGCCGGACGTCTCCGGCGTACCGCCTGACCCGAATTCCACAAGGAGAGACGACGATGTCGATTACCCCCGAGCACCCGGCCGCACTCGACCGTCGCACGGTGCTGCGTCGCGCCGCCGCCGTGGGCATGCTTGCCACTCCGGCCATCGGCCTGCTCAGCGCCTGCGCCACCAGCGGCGGCGACGAGGAGAACGAGCAGGTCGCCGGCGGCACCAAGAGCGCCACCAACCCGCTCGGCGTCAAGGACGACGCACCGATCGAGGTGGTCATCTTCAACGGCGGCTACGGCGAGAAGTACGCCACCGACGTGCACGAGCCGCTGTACAAGAAGGCGTTCCCCAAGGCGGAGATCAAGCACCAGTCCACCCAGGCGATCTCCACCATCCTCCAGCCGCGCTTCGCCTCCGGCAAGCCGCCGGAGTTCGTGAACAACTCGGGCGAGAAGCTGATGGACTTCGGCGCGCTGGTCGCCGACGGTCAGCTGCAGGACCTCACCGAGCTGTGGGACGCCCCGTCGGTCGACGACCCGGCCAAGAAGGTCCGCGACACCGTGGTGCCCGGCACCATCGAGGCGGGCTCGTTCAACGGCAAGCCGTACGTGCTGTACTACGTCTCCACCGTCTTCGGTATCTGGTACTCCGGCAAGCTGTTCAAGGACAACGGCTGGGCGCCGGCGAAGACCTGGGACGAGTTCATCACCCTGCTCACCGCCATCAAGGCCAAGGGCATCACCCCGTACGGCTACGCCGGGGCGAACGCGGCCTACTACCAGTGGAACGTGATCCTCACGCAGGCCGCGAAGATCGGCGGCGTCGAGGTGCTGAAGAACATCGACAACCTGGAGGACGGCGCCTGGAAGCAGGACGCGGTCAAGCAGGCGGCCACGGCGTGGGCCGAGGTCGGCTCGAAGTTCATCGACAAGAGCTTCGAGGGGCTCAAGCACACCGACGTGCAGCTGCGGCAGAACCAGTACAAGGTGGGCCTGTACCCCAGCGGTGACTGGCTGGAGGGCGAGCAGAAGAAGGACACGCCGTCCGGCTTCGAGTACCAGCTCATGCCGGTGCCGAGCCTGACCGCTTCGGACAAGCTGCCGGCCACCGCGCTGCGGGCCACCGCGGGCGAGGGCTACTTCGTCTCGGCGAAGAGCGCGAACCCCAAGGGCGGCCTGGAGTACATGCGCCAGATGCTCTCCAAGGCGGGCGCGAAGGGCTTCACCGAGGTGGTCAAGGCCCCGACCGTGGTCACCGCCGGCTCGGAGGGCTTCGCCTTCCCGCCCGGTGTGGCCAGCTCGCAGGCCGCGCTCAAGGCGGCCGGCCAGGACGTGTTCAACCTGTACTTCGACGGCTGGTACAAGGAGCTCGACACGGAGGCGCGCACCGCCACCAACGAGCTGATGTTCGGCCGGATCAACGCGGACGCGTACCTGGAGCGGATCCAGAAGCGCGCCGACGCGATCAAGAAGGACAGCTCGGTCGCCAAGTTCAAGCGCTGATCGATCGGAGCGTAGGGGTCATGCGGCACGGCAAGTATCCATTCGTGATCGGGTTCCTGTTTGCCCCGGTCACGCTGTACGTGGTCTTCGTCATCGCGCCGTACGCGCAGGCGTTCCAGATCTCGATGACCAACTGGCGGGGGCTGTCGGCCCCACAGTGGGTGGGCTTCGACAACTACCGGAGGCTTCTCGACGACGGCGCCTTCTGGAAGGCGGTCCAGCACCACGGCGTACTGCTGCTTGCCCTGCCGCTGATCACCATCGCCATCGCGTTGTTCTTCGCCTTCCTGCTCAACGTGGGTGGCAAGAGCAGCGGGGGGCAACGCCAGGGGGTCTGGGGGGCGAAGTTCTACCGGGTGGTGTTCTTCTTCCCCCAGGTCCTGGCGGTGGCCATCATCGCGGTGCTGTTCCAGATGGTGTACCGGCCGAACGAGTCCGGCCTGATCAACGGCGTGTTGATGAAGCTCGGCTTCGACCCGGTGCTCTTCCTGGTCCGGCCGAACCTGGCCCTCTGGTCGATCATCGCGGTGCTGGTCTGGCAGGCCGTCGGCTTCTACGTGGTGCTCTTCTCGGCCGGGATGGCCTCCATCCCGGGTGAGATCTACGAGGCCGCCGAGATGGACGGGGCGACCAAGGTGACCCTGTTCTTCCGGGTCACGCTGCCGCTGCTCTGGGACACCCTCCAGGTGGCCTGGGTCTACCTGGGCATCGCGGCGTTCGACGCGTTCGCCATCGTCGCGGTGCTCTCGGTGGACGGCGGCGGCCCCGACGGCGCCACCACGGTGCTGGCCATGGAGATCTACCGCAACGCGTTCGTCTACTCGAAATACGGCTACGCCTCGGCCATGGGCGTGGCCCTGTTCTTCCTGACCCTCACGTTCGCGGCGCTGACGCTGCGGCTCAGCAAGCGGGAAAGCGTGGAGTACTGATGAACCCGCAGTCGACGCTGCCGCCGACGCCGGCGGCGAAACCGCCGAAGACCGGCGACCCGGGTGCCTCCGGTAGGCGAGGGCGGAAGGGACCCCGCTCGGAGGTACGGCTCTTCGCTGGCCTGGGGCACATCGCGCTCGCCGTGTGGGCGGTGATCGTGATCGTGCCGATCCTCTGGACCTTCCTCGCCGCGTTCAAGAACACCAGCGAGATCTTCAGCAGCCCGTGGACGCTCCCGGCCGAGTTGCGGTGGGAGAACTTCGGCCGGGCCTGGACCAAGGCGAACGTCGGTCGGTACTTCCTCAACAGCGTCATCGTGGTCACGTGCAGCACCTTCGGCACGATGCTGCTCGGCTCGATGGCGGCGTACGTGCTGGCCCGGTACAAGTTCTGGGGCAACCGGGCGATCTACTACCTCTTCGTCTCGGGGTTGGCCTTCCCGGTCTTCCTGGCCCTGGTGCCGCTCTTCTTCGTGGTGAAGAACCTGGGCCTGCTGGACACCCACACCGGGGTGGTGCTGGTCTACATCGCGTACTCGCTGCCGTTCACGATCTTCTTCCTGGCCGCGTTCTTCAAGACGCTGCCGTCCTCGGTGGCCGAGGCGGGGTTGATCGACGGCTGCGGGCACACCCGGCTGTTCTTCCAGGTCATGATGCCGATGGCGAAGCCGGGCCTGATCAGCGTGGCGATCTTCAACATCATCGGTCAGTGGGCGCAGTACCAGCTTCCGCTGGTGCTGCTCTCCAATTCGAAGGACAAGTGGGTGCTCACCCAGGGCATCGCAGACATCTCGGTCAACGCCGGTTACGAGGCGGACTGGTCCGGGTTGTTCGCCGCGCTGACCATCGCCATCCTGCCGATGATCATCGTGTACGCGGTCTTCCAGCGTCAGATCCAGGCCGGCCTCACCTCCGGCGCGGTGAAGTAGCCGCCGCTCAGTAGGCGCGGGTTCCGGAAGGAGTGGTCAGGATGATGGCCACTCCTTCCGGGACTGCGGACGCTCGTCGGCGTGCCACGAGTGCCAGAGGGCGGCGTACGCCCCGCCGGCCGCGACGAGATCGTCGTGGCTGCCGATCTCGGTGATCCGGCCGTCCGCCAGGACGGCGACCCGGTCGGCGTCGTGCGCGGTGTTGAGCCGGTGCGCGATCGCGATGACGGTCCGCCCGACGAGCACGGCGGCCAACGCCCGCTCGGTACGCCGGGCGGTGGTCGGATCGAGCGCGGCGGTCGCCTCGTCCAGGATCAGCGTGTGCGGGTCGGCGAGCACCAGCCGGGCCAGCGCCAGTTGCTGGGCCTCGGCCGCGCCCAGTTGCCGGGCACCGTCGCCGAGCGGGGTGTCCAGGCCGTCGGGCAGCTCGGTGTACCAGTCGGCGCCCACGGTGGCCAGCGCGGCGCGCATCTGCTCGTCGGAGGCGTCCGGCGCGGCGAAGGCGAGGTTGTCGCGTACCGAGCCGATGAAGACGTGGTGCTCCTGGGTGACCAGGGCGATCCGGCGACGACGCTCGGCAGGGTCGAGGTCGGTCACTGGGCAACCACCGATGCTGACGACGCCGCGGCGCGGCGCGTCGATCCCCGCCAGCAGCCGGGCCAGGGTGGACTTGCCCGCCCCGGACGGGCCGACGACGGCCAGCCGCTCGCCGGGCCGTACCTCCAGGTCGATGCCGTGCAGCACGTCGTGCCCGCCGGCGTAGGCGAACCGCGCCTGGCGCACGACGAGCCGCTCACCCCGCGACGTGGCCGTCGTGCCGGGCGGCTCCGGCGGGACCAGGCCCACGCCGAGCACCCGGGCGAACGACGCGAAGCCGCGCTGCGCCTGCTCCGTCCACTGCAGCAGCCGGTCCAGCGGATCGATCGCCTGCTGCAGGTAGAGCGCGGCGGCGATCACCGCGCCGAGCGAGACCATCTCCCGGGAGAGCAGGTACCCGCCGACGAGCAGGACCATGGCGATCGGCAGCGGATAGCTGGCCTCCACTACCGAGAAGAACACGGTGCGCAGCGCGAGAGTCGCCCGCCGGGCCCACCACACCCGCGTGATGCGAGTGGTGCCGTGCCCGATCCGGTCGTCGGCCAGCCGCAGCGCCTCCACGGTCCGGGCACCCTCGGCGGTGGTGGTCAGCGTCTCGGTCAGTTCGGCGGCCGCCGCCCCCTCGGCGAGGTACGCGGAGGTGGCCCGCCGCAGGTACCAGCGGGTCACCGCCCAGATCGACGGCAGCCCGGCCAGCGCCGCCAGCCCGAGCAGCGGGTGGAGCAGGAAGACCGCCCCGAACAGCAACGACAGCTGCACCGACGCGATGACCATGGTGGGCACCACGTCCCGGACGGTGGTGCCGACCGTCGACACGTCGACCGAACTGCGGGTGGCCAGGTCCCCGGAGCCGGCCCGCTCGACGACCGAGACGGGCAGCCCGAGTGTCCGGTCGACGAACTCCTCGCGCAGTTCGGCGACGGCCCGCTCCCCGAACCGGTGGCCGGCGTACTGGGCGTACCGGGAAAGCAACGCGCTCACCAGGACACAACCACCGATCGCCAGCGCCAGTCGGTCCACCGTGGCCACACCCGCGCCCGCGGTGACCCGATCGACGATGGTGCCCAGCAGCCAGGGCGGGGCGAGCCCGGCTACCGCTGCGGCGCTGTGCAGCGCCAGCACGACGCCGACCGCGCGCCGGTGCCGGCCGATCAGGTCACGCAGCGCCCGGCGGACGGTGCCGCGCTCGGCCACCGGCAGCCTGCTCACGGTTGGACCCCCGCGGCGTCGGCGGACCGGTCGATGTCGGGATCGGCACTGCCCCGGGCCACCAGGTGCCGGTACCCGGGGTCCTGGTCGAGCAGGTCGGTGTGGGTGCCGGTGGCGACGATCCGGCCCGCCCGCAGGTGGGCGACCAGGTCGGCCCGGCTCAGCAGCAGCGGCGACGTGGCGAGCACGATGGTGGTCCGCCCGGCCCGCGCGGTACGCAGCCGGTCGGCGATCCGCGCCTCGGTGTGCGCGTCCACCGCCGATGTCGGGTCGACGAGGATCAGCACCTCCGGCTCGGCCAGCAGCGCCCGGGCCAGGCGTACCCGCTGGCGCTGACCGCCGGAGAGGGTGCGGCCACGGGCGTCGATCACCGTGTCCAGGCCGGCCGGCAGGGCATCGACGACGTCCTCGGCCGACGCGGCCCGCAAAGCCGCGCGGATCCGGTCGTCGTCGGCCTCCGGCCGGGCATCGTGGTCGGCTCCCGACCGGGCATCGTCGTGGCGGCCGTCCGGCGGGGACAGCAGGATGTCGCGCAGCGTCCCGGCGAAGAGGTGCGAGTCGTGGTCGGCGACCAGGATCCGGGCCCGGACCTCGTCCAGGGCGATCCCGGTCAGCGGCACGCCGCCCCAGGTGGACTCGCTGGCCACGTACCGGCCGAGTCGATCGGCCAGTGCCAGCGCCGCCGCCGGATCGTCGGCGGCCACACCGGTCAGCCGGCCGGTACGGACGGTCAGCCCGGTCACCGGGTCGTGCAGGTCGGCGGGGCGGTCGGGCGCGGCCCTGACATCCGGCCTTCGTGCGTCGGGCACGGTGCCCCGGCCCCGCCGACCCGGGCCGCCGACGTCGTCCGGGGTGAGCTTGAGCAGGGCCACGATCCGCCGGGCGGCAACCCGGCCGCGAATCAGTTGGTGGCTGCCCTCCAGCAGGAACCAGACCGGCACGATCAGGGTCGCCACGTAACCGTAGACGGCGACCAACTCGCCGACCGTGACGTCACCGGTCACCGCCATCCGAGCCGTGAGCCACACCACCGCCGCCAGGAACAGCCCGGGGATGGCCACCGTCGCCGCGTCGATCCAGCTGTTGACCGCGCCGACGCGGTAACCCTCGGCGAGCAGGTCCCGGGATCTGGCCGCGTACCGGCGGGCGAAGAGGTCCCGGCCGCCCACCCCGGCGAGCACTCGCAGCCCGGCCACGATGTCGCCGGATCGGGCGGTGAGCGCGCCCTGTTGCGTCCGGTAGACCGATTCCGCCCGTTCGAGGCGGCGTAGCAGCGGCCCGACGACCAGCGCGACCGCCGGCACTCCCAGCAGCACGCAGAGCGCGAGGACCGGGGAGATCGACCAGAGCAGCACGGCGATGACCGCGTACGCGACGACCGCGCCGACCCCCGGCCCGGTCAGCGTCAGCACCTGCGCCGACCAGTCGATGTCGGAGCCGCCGATGGTGGCCACCTCGCCTGCGGCGGCCCGGCGCGGCAGTACCGCGCCGATGCGGGACACCTGACGCAGCACGACGGCCGCCGAGCGGGCCTTGGCGTCCTCCCGGATGAAGGTCATCGTGCGGTGCCGCATGATGCCCAGGTAGGACAGCCCGACGCCCGCCACGACGATCGCCGCGACCCAGAGTGCCAGGGCACGGGTGTCGCGTGCGCGCAGCCCGTCGTCGACGGCACGGGCGATCAGGTAGGGCCGGAGGGACAACCCGACCATCCAGGCCGTGCCGAGCAGGCTGCCGCGCAGCACCCGCCAGGGCTGGCGGCGGACCAGCCACCAGAGATAGCGCATTGGCCCCCCGGTGTCCGGAATGCCAGGGTCGGAATGCGGGATCTGCGGGGGCACCCGGCCACGCTACCGAGCCTTCCCACGATCCACTGTCCGGTTTTCGCGCGCCCGACCGCGCGCGCCGGCCCGGTTTCGACGGATGGGCTCGGCCGATGTCACAGGGGCGAGGCAGAATCGCATCCGTGCTGGTGGCGGTGGTGTCCGACGAGCGGGGCGGGGGAGAGCTGCGTCCGCTGGATGCCGCCGGCCGGCCGTCCGGCCCGACCGAGATCGTCACCGACCTGACCGCCGCGGTGGCCAGGTGGGAGGCCGCCGGGCATCCGCGCTGGGTGTGGCCGACCGCCGGTGCGGTCTACCCGGCGCTGCTGCGGGCCGGGGTGCGCGTCGAGCGCTGCCACGATGTGGAGCTGACCGAGGCGCTGCTGCTCGGCCACGCCGGCCGCTGGGGCGAGCCACGATCGTTCGCCGCGGCCTGGGCCCGGCTCAGCGGCGCGCCGGTGCCGCCCGATCCGCCGCCGCGCCCGGCCGCTCCGCCCGGGCACGGTCAGGGCGCGCTCTTCGACGCGCTGCCCGGCCCGGCCGGCCCGGGCATCGACGCCCTGATTCAGGTGTACGCCGACCAGCTCGCCCGGATCGCCGACACCGAGCACCCGGGCCGGTTCCGGTTGCTGGTGGCCGCCGAGTCGGCCGGCGCGCTCATCGCGGTGGAGATGGGGGTCGCCGGGCTGCCCTGGCGGGCCGAGGTGCACGACGCCATCCTCGGCGAGCTGCTGGGTGAGCCGTCTCCGGTCGGCGGCCCGCCGCGCCGGCTGGCCGAGCTGGCCGCCCGGATCGCCGACGCGTTCGGCGTCCGTCGGCTGCACGCCGACTCCCCGGCGGAGCTGCTGAAGGCGTTCGCCCGGGTCGGGGTGGAGCTGCCCAACACGCGGGCCTGGGTGCTGCGTGGGGTGGACCATCCGGCGGTGCCGCTGGTTCTGGAGTACAAGGAGCTCTACCGGATCTGGACGGCGCACGGCTGGTCGTGGCGCGAGCAGTGGGTCCGTGACGGGCGGTTCCAGTCGGAGTACGTCCCGGGCGGGGTGGTCTCCGGCCGCTGGGCCACCCGGGGCGGTGGCGCTTTGCAGATCCCCAAGGTGATCCGCCGGGCGGTGGTGGCCGACCCGGGCTGGCGGCTGGTGGTCGCCGACGCCGGTCAGTTGGAGCCCCGGGTGCTGGCCGCGGTCTCGGGCGACGCCCGGCTGGCGGCGGCGGGCGGGGCCGGCGACCTGTACGCCGCACTGGCCCGGGACGCCTTCGCCGGTGACCGGGCCAAGGCCAAGGTTGCCCTGCTCGGGGCGATGTACGGGCAGACCGGCGGGGCCGCGGTGCCCGCGCTGGCGGTGTTGAAGCGCAGCTACCCGACGGCGTTCGGTTACGTCGAGGCGGCGGCGCGCACCGGTGAGGCGGGCGGGTTGGTGCGCTCCTGGCTGGGGCGCACCTGCCCGCCCGGCTCAGCGGGGTTCGGCGACCCCGATGACGTGCCGACCGACCCGGATGGTGCCGCCGACCGGCAGAGTCCTCGGGCTCGCGCCGCGCGGTCGCGGGGGCGTTTCACCCGTAACTTCGTCATCCAGGCCACGGCTGCGGAGTGGGCCTCCACGCTGCTGGCGACGCTGCGCACCGAGTTGGCCGGCACCGACGCCGAGCTGGTCTTCTTTCAGCACGACGAGGTGATCGTGCACTGTCCGGCGGCGCAGGCCGAGGCGGTGGCGGCGGCGGTGGGCCGTAGCGGTGAGCGGGCTGCGGGGCTCCTGTTCGGCGACACCTCGGTGCGGTTTCCGCTGGATCTGTCCATCGTCGACTGCTACGCCGACGCGGCATAGCGCACAATTTTCCTATTTGCCCCGCTACCCAGGGCTGGCCGCACTCGTTGCATCCGGTGTCCGTAGGACGGGATGGACCGGGTACCGCCGTGCCCGGTCCGTTCCACGGTGGAGGGGGCGCAGCTGAACCGGATCGCAGGAATGATCATCGCCGCGGGCGGGGGGCGCCGCATCGGTGGTCCCGAGGCGCTGCTGCACCAGGGGGAGAAACCCCTGGTCAACCAGATGATCGACACGATGACCGAGGCGGGCTGCGAGCAGATCGTGGTCGTGCTGGGTGCCGCCGCCGAACAGGTCCGGGAGACCGCCGACCTGGGCAAGGCAACGGTAGTGATCAACAAAGCGTGGGGCACCGGGGTCGGCTCGTCGATCCGGGCCGGCCTGGCCGCCATGGATGACGAGGGGATCGAGGCGGTGGTGGTGGTCCCGGTCGACATGCCGGGCCTGACCGCGGTCGCGGTCCGGCGGGTGGCCGCGCTGCCGTACCCGGATGTGCTGGTCTGCGCCACCTACGACGGGCTGCGCGGCTACCCGATGCTCTTCGGCCGTCGGCACTGGTCCGGCATCGCCACCCTGGCCAGCGCCGACGTGGGCGCCCGGCCGTACCTGCTGGCGCACAAGGACCAGATCGTCGACATCGCGTGCGACTCGGTGGCCGACGGCAGCCGGGTCGACACCCCGGAGCTGATGGCGCTCTACGGGCTCACCGTTCCGCCGCAGCGCGTCGGCGTCTGAGCGCCGGTCGAACCGGGCCGTGGCCGCGCCGTGACCCGGCCGGCCGGCCGGGCGGGCAGTTGCCCGTCGGGTCGGCCGGCGCGGGGATGACCCGGCGGCTGCCGTCAGTCCGTCGGCTGGTCCGGCGTCCCGGTCTCGACCAGGCGCCGGTACCAGTGCGCACTGTCCTTCCAGGTGCGCTCCTGGGTGTCGTAGTCGACCCGGATGATCCCGAACCGCCGGTCGTAGCCGTAGCCCCACTCGAAGTTGTCCAGCAGCGACCAGACGAAGTAGCCCCGGACGTCCGCGCCCTGTTCGCGGGCATCCGCGATGGCGGCGATGTGCCGGCGCAGGTAGTCGACACGCCGCTCGTCGTGCACCGTGCCGTCGGTCGACACGACGTCGTCGAACGCCGCGCCGTTTTCGGTGATCATCAGGGGCTGGCCCGGGTACTCCTGGCGCAGCCGCAGCAGCAGGCCGGTCAGCGCGGCCGGGTCGATGTTCCAGCCCATCGCCGTGTGCGGGCCGGGCTGGGGCAGGAAGTCGACGTCGTCGGCGCCCACCCACGGTGAGTGCGCCGAGGCGCCGTGACCGTCGGCGTCCGACCGGGCCGAGTGCCCGTCCCAGGCGCGGACCAGGGTGCTGGAGTAGTAGTTGACGCCGAGCACGTCCAGCGGCACGGCGGCCACCTTCTCGTCGCCGTCGCGGACGAACGACCAGTCGGTGACGCTCGCCGTGTCGGCCAGCAGGTCGGCCGGGTACGCCCCGCCGAGCATCGGCCCGAGGAACGACCGGTTGGCCAGCGCGTCGATGCGCCGCACCGCGTCGGCGTCCGCTGCCGAGTCCGACTCCGGGCGGATCACGTGCAGGTTCAGCGTCACCGAGAGTTCGGCCGTCGGCGCCAACTCCCGCACCACCCGCCCGGCCAGGCCGTGCGCCAGGTTGAGGTGGTGCACCGCCGCCAGCGCGGCGGCCGGTTCGGTACGCCCCGGGGCGTGCACGCCGGAGGCGTAGCCCAGGTACGCCGAGCACCACGGCTCGTTCAGCGTCGTCCAGGTGTGCACCCGGTCGCCGAGCGCGGCGACAGTCCCGGCCGCGTACTCCTCGAAGCGCAGCGCGGTCTCCCGCGCCGGCCACCCGCCGGCGTCCTCCAGCTCCTGCGGCAGGTCCCAGTGGTACATGGTGGCCACCGGGTGAACCCCGCGCTCCAGCAGGCCGTCCACGAGCCGCGAGTAGAAGTCCAGGCCGGCCTGGTTGAACCGGCCGGCGCCACCCGGCTGCACGCGCGGCCAGGAGATGGAGAACCGGTACGCGCCCAGGCCCAGCCCGGCGATGTGGTCCAGGTCCTGCGGCCAGCGGTGGTAGTGGTCGGCGGCCACGTCACCGGTGTCGCCGTTGTACGTCCGACCGGGGGTGTGGCTGTAGGTGTCCCAGATGGACGGCCCGCGGCCGTCCTCGGTGGCCGCACCCTCGATCTGGTACGCCGCCGTGGCCGAGCCCCAGACGAAGCTCTCCGGGAAGGTACGGGACGTCATCGCGCCGCCACCTCGGTCCCGGCCACCACGCAGTGGTACGCCGACGAGGCGCCCGCCACCAGTTCGGCGGTGGCGACGCCGTCGCGGAAGCTCACCTCGAACTCCGTTCCGGGCCCGTCCCCGGGCGACGGGATCCGTACCCGTTGGCGTTGCCCCTCCGCCGGTGTGTAGAGCCGCAGTTGCACGCCGTCCGCCCATTCGTAGTCCGGCCGGTCGGAGCGCGCCCCGAACGGGATGATCGCGCCCGGCCGGGCGAGCACCGGGACGCTGTCGAACTCGTGCTTCTCGGTGACCCAGGCCGGGCCGGTGAGCTGCGCGCCGGTGACCAGGTGGGTCCAGGTGCCGGCGGGCACGTAGAAGGTGACCTCCCCGTCGGCGCTGAGCACCGGCGCGACCAGCACGTCGGAGCCGAGCATGTACTGCCGGTCCAGGTGCGCCGCGGCCGGGTCGTCCGGGAACTCCAGGATCATCGGCCGCATCATCGGCACCCCGTCGCGTTGCGCCTCCTGCGCCGCGCCCGCGAGGTACGGCATCAGGCTGAGCTTGAGCCGCGTGAAGTGCCGCAGCACGTCAACCGCCTCCTCGTCGTACGCCCACGGGACCCGGTACGAACCGGAGCCGTGCAGGCGGGAGTGCGAGGAGAGCAGCCCGAAGGCGATCCACCGCTTGAACACCGTCGGGTCGGGGGTGCCCTCGAAGCCGCCGATGTCGTGGCTCCAGTAGCCGAAGCCGGACGCGGCCAGGGACAGCCCGCCGCGCAGCGACTCGGCCATCGCCACGAACGTCGACTCGCAGTCGCCACCCCAGTGCACCGGGAACTGCTGGCCTCCGGTGGTGGCCGAGCGGGCGAACAGCACCGCCTCGCCCTTTCCGCGCACGGCCTCCAGCAGTTCGAAGACCGCCTTGTTGTAGAGGTAGGAGTAGTAGTTGTGCATCCGCTGCGGGTCGGAACCGTCGTGCCACACCACGTCGGTCGGAATGCGCTCACCGAAGTCGGTCTTGAAGCAGTCGACGCCCATGTCCAGCAGCGCCTTGAGCTTGCCGGTGAACCAGCGGACCGCGTCCGGGTTGGTGAAGTCGACCAACGCCATGCCGGCCTGCCACTTGTCCCACTGCCAGACCGACCCGTCGGCGTTGCGGACCAGGTAGCCGGCCTCGCGGCCCTCCTCGAACAGGTACGAGCGCTGCGCGATGTACGGGTTGATCCAGACGCACACCTTCAGGTCGCGCTCGTGCAGCCGGCGCAGCATCCCCTCCGGGTCGGGGAAGGTCGCCGGGTCCCAGACGAAGTCGACCCAGTGGAACTGGCGCATCCAGAAGCAGTCGAAGTGGAACACCGACAGCGGCAGGTTGCGCTCGGCCATCCCGTCGACGAACTCGGTCACCGTCTTCTCGTCGTACGAGGTGGTGAACGACGTGGACAGCCACAGCCCGTACGACCAGGCGGGAACCCGAGCGGGTCGGCCGGTCAGCGCCGTGTAGCGGCGCAGCACGTCCTTCGGGGTGGGCCCGTCGATGACGTAGTAGGTGAGCGACTGGCCCTCGACGCTGAACTGGGTCTGCGTGACGACCTCCGAGCCCACCTCGAAGGAGACGTGCTCCGGGTGGTCCACGAACACCCCGTAGCCGGCACTGCTCAGGTAGAACGGCACGTTCTTGTACGCCTGCTCGCTGGCGGTGCCGCCGTCGGCGTTCCAGATGTCGACGGTCTGGCCGTTCTTCACGAACGGGCCGAACCGCTCGCCCAGCCCGTACACCGTCTCGCCGACGCCGAGGGCGAGCCGCTCGTGTACGTGCCGGCGGCCCTCGCCGTCGGTGACGATGCCGACGCTGCGCCCGGTGGACGCGGTGACCAGCCGGTCGCCGTGCAGGAAGTCGACCCGCCACCCGTCGATGAGCGCGACCCGGGCGGTCAACTCGCCGGTGGTCAGCGACGCGCTGATCCCGGTGACGTCGACGTGGATCGGGTGCTCGTCGTCGGTGGCCAGCCCGAAGTGCGGCTCCTGGGGCAGCCCGCCGCTGTGGTGGCCGATGGTCACGCCGACGACGCCGGGGGCGGGGGAGAAGAACCGGACGGTGACCACCGGCCGGTTGAGGGTGTCGCCGCGTCCGGTGATCTGACCGGCCGGCGCGAAGACGGTGAAGCCGCGCTCGTCCGGCTCGACCGATTCCACTGTGCCGGGGCGCAGCACGCTGACCCCCGGGCGCAGTTGCCAGTACCCGTCGGTGAACTTCACTTCTCGGCTCCTGCCGTGATGCCGCGCGCCAGAGTGCGCTGGAAGATGAGGAAGAAGATGATGGCCGGCACCAGGCTGATCAGCGCGCCGGCGTTGGTGGTCGGGGCGTCCATCAGGCGGTCGCCCTGCAACGACGCGAGCGCGACCGGGATGGTCTGCGTCTGGTTGTCGATCAGCATGACCAGCGGGATCAGGAACTCGTTCCAGGTCCAGATGAAGAAGAAGATGAGCAGCACCGCGAGGGTGGGCCGCAGGTTGGGGAAGACCACCCGCCACAGGATCGTCCACTTGCCGGCGCCGTCCAACGAGGCGGCCTCCAGCAGTGAGCGTGGGAACGTGCTCATCACCGAGGCGAGCAGGTAGGTGCCGAACGCGCTCTGGATGACGGTGAAGATGATGATCACCGAGAGTTGCGTGTTGTAGAGGCCGACCTGCTTCGCGACGTAGTAGAGCGGGTAGATCAACGCTTCCTGCGGCAGCATGTTCGCCAGCAGGAAGAGCCCGACGATCCAGAGGCGTCCGCGGACCCGGCCGATGCCCAGGGCGTACGCGTTGAGCAGTGAGACTGCCACGCCGAGCACCGCCACGGAGCCGGCAATGAGCGTGGAGTTCCAGAGCTTCAGCGGGAAGTTCACTGTGGTCCAGTACGTCCGCAGACCCGTGGTGTAGAACTCCGTCGGCCAGCTCAGCGGGCCGCCGTTGGAGTAGTCGCTCGGCGATTTGAACGCGTTGAGCAGCATGAACGCGAACGGCACCAGCATCACCAGTGCGCCCAGCGTGACCAGGGCGAGCACCACCCAGCGGCTGACGCCGCGGTGGTGCCGGTCGCGGACCGGACGGGTCCGGTCTGGGGCGGGCGCGCGGTCCGCCGGAGTGAGCGTGACGGCCATGTCAGATCCCCCGGTCCCGGCGCTCGCTGCGGTACTGCATCCAGATGAACAGCACGGCCACCACCACGATGATCAGGGTGAGCACTGTGGAGATCGCGGAGCCGTAGCCGACCTGGAGCTTCTTGAAGAACGTGTAGTACGCGAAGTACGAGGGCACGTTGGTGGCGTTCTCTGGGCCACCCCGGGTCAGGGCGAAGATCGGCCCGAACACCTTCAACGCCGCGATGGTGCAGGTCAGGGCCACCACGAAGGTCTCCGGCCGGATCTGCGGAAGGGTGATCGCCCGGAACCGGTGGACCCAGTTCGCGCCGTCGACCTCGGCCGCCTCGTACAGCTCGGGGTCGACCCGTTGCAGCGCCGCCATGAAGACGACCACCGGGTAGCCGATCTGCACCCAGATCATCACCGCCATCACGGCGGGCAGCGCAGTGTCCGGGTCGCCGAGCCAGTCATGGCGTAGCGCGCCGAGACCGACCGCGTCGAGCAGACTGTTGAACGCGCCGTCGGGGCGCAGGATCCAGCCCCAGACGATGCCGGCCACCACGACGGGCAGCACCTGCGGGAGGTAGAACGCGGCCCGCAGCGCGGCGGCGGTGCGCGGCCGGAACCGGCGGCCGATGATGTCGAAGAGCACCGAGGCGAGCACCAGCCCGAGCAGGGTGGGCACCACCACCATCGCGATGAGCATCGCGACGGTGTTCCGGAACGACGCCCAGAACACCTCGTCGTGCAGCAACTGCTGGTAGTTGTCCAGGCCGACCCAGGTGGGGTCGCCGACCCCGGACCACTTGGTCAGCGACAGGTAGCCGGTGCCGACCAGCGGTGCGCCGATGACCAGGATGAAGAGCACCGCTCCGGGGAGCAGGTAGAGCCAGTACGAGGCGTTGCGGCCGCGACGTTTCCGGCCTGGCGCGGGCTGAGTCGGGGTCGTCGCCGGGTGTGCGGCGGCGACGGTCTCGGAGACTGCCATGGAAGATCCTTCCCGGCGGGGCGGGCGGGCGCGCCGGTCGTGCCGGTCACGCCCGCCGCTCGCCGTGTCACTTGCCGGTGATCTCCTTGACGCCGTCGGCGTACGGCTTGGCGATCGAGTCGAGGACCTGGTCGGGCGACTTGGAGCCGTTGATCAGGCCCTGGAAGCCGGAGACCAGCACGTCGTAGTAGCCGGGAACCGGCCAGTCCGGGTAGAACGCGAGGCCGTCCTGCTTGCTGACCGTGTTGAAGTCCTCGATCAGCTTGCGGTCCTTGGGGTCGCTGATCTTCGCCGGGTCAGCGGCGACGGGCACGCCACCGTTGTTGCCGATCAGGTCCTGGATCTCCGGACGCAGGGTGATGTCGATGAAGTCGTACGCCAGTCCCTTGGCCTTGCTGGTCGCCGGGACCACCCAGAGGTTGCCGGATGAGCCGGCCTGCAGGGTGTTGCCGGGGAAGAGGAAGGTGTCCCAGTTGGCCTTCATCTCGGCCTTGAACCGGCCGTACCACCAGCTGCCGGAGACGATCATCGGGGTCTTGCCGCCGATGAACGCGGTGCCCATGTCCTCGGCCTTCAGGCTCGCCGAGTCCTTGGCGACGTAACCCTTCTTCACCCAGTCGGCGAAGGTCTCCGCGCCGGACTTCAGCGGGTCGGCCTTGAAGTCGACCGGATTCTTGTAGAGCTGGTAGTTGTCGACGAACTGCCGGTCCGCCTTGGCCAGCGCCAACTGGTAGAAGAGCTGACCGGCCGGGTACTCGGCGCCCGCCATGCCCAGCGGGGTGACGCCCTTGCCGACGAAGGTGTCCATCGCGGAGGTCATCTCGGCCATGGTGGTCGGGACCTTGATGCCGTGCTGCTGGAAGAGGTCCTTGTTGTAGTAGACCGTCACGTACTCGCCGTAGTTCGGCACGCCGAACCAGTTGCCCGAGCCCATCACGCCCTTGTCGCTGTAGCGGGCGGTGGTCTGCAGGCTGGGGCTGAGCTTGCCGGCCCAGCCGCGCTTGTCGGCCTCGGCGGTCAGGTCGGTGAGCAGGCTCTGGGAGGAGAGCAGGCCGGCGGTAGCATTGCCCTTGTTGTACTCCATCACGTCCGGGCCCTCGGACGAGTTGATGATCATGCCGGCGTTCTGCTGAATCTGCTCGAACGCCTTGCGCTCGAAGCGCACCTCGACGCCCGGGTGCTCGGCCTTGAAGATCTCGATCGACCGGTCCCAGGCGACCCCCATGGCACTGTTGGCGCTCTCGTAGTGCCACAGTTTGAGGGTCTTGGCCCCGCTGTCGTCCCCGCTGTCCCCACCGCCGCACGCGGCCATGGTGGTCGTCGCGGTCGCTGCCAGGGCGAGCGCGGCGACGATTCGGCGGAATCGCTGCATTGCTATCCTCCTCATTGAGTATCTAGCCGGTACTTCACTGGGCCCGTCGTCGCGTTGCAGCGCGGCGGCGGGCCGTTTTAGCTGGTCAATCCCCGTCGGTCGGTGACCGCCCGGGTGCGTCCGGTGCTGGCTGTCGTGGCACGGCGGTCGATCCCCGGACTTCCAGCGCGCATGGCAGCAGTTGCTGGTGGCGCTCGTCGCCGGACCCGTCCAGGTGGCGCAGCAGCGCCTCGATGGCGATCCGACCCATGGCCGAACCGGGAGACGTCATCGCGGTCAACGCCGGGGTGGCCAGCTCGGCGACCTGCCGTGAGGTGACCATCGAGACGACCGAGACGTCCTCGGGCACCGAGAGCCCTCGGCCGGTCAGCTCGCCGAGGATGCCGAAGATCGCGCTCTCGTTCATGGCCAGCACGGCGGTCAGCTCCGGGGCCTGCGCGAACGCGGCGGCCAGGGCCGCCCGCCCGCCCGCGGCGCTGTCCTCGGCCGGGATCATCACCGGCTCCAGGCCGTGCCCGGCCATCGCCGACACGAAGGCGTCCCGGGTACGCAGCGCGGGGCCGTAGCCGCTGGCCAGGGTGGCGGCCGAGTGGTTGACGTAGACGATGCTCCGGTGGCCCAACCCGACCAGGTGGGCGACGGCCTCCCGCACGGTCTGCTCGAAGTCGATATCGACGTAGGAGAGCGCGGTGGTGTCGCCGGTGCGGCCGATCAGGACCAGCGGTACGCCGGCCTCCTGGAGCACGGTGACCCGCTCGTCGGCGAGCTGCACCTCCATCAGCACGACCCCGTCGAGCATCCGCTGGCTGGCCAGCCGCCGCAGGTCGTCGAGGTCGCCGCCGCCGACCGGCGAGAGCACCAGGTGGTAGCCGGCGGCGCTGGCTGCGGCGGCGGCGCCGGTGACGAAGGCGGTCTCGGTCGCACCGAGGCCGCGCTCGTCCATCGGCATCAGCAGGCCCAGGATCCGGCTGCGCCGGCTGGCCAGGCCGCGGGCCATCGCGTTGGGCTGGTAGTCCAGCTCGGCCATCGCGGCGAGCACCTTGTCCCGGGTGGCCTGGGAGATCGGCCGGGTGCCGGTGAGCACGTACGACACGGTGCTGACCGAGACCCGGGCGAGGCGGGCTACGTCGTGCATGGTGGCCATCGCGCACCTCCTCCGGCCGGGCGTGGGATCGCTCCCGAATGATCGTCGAAGCGTTTCGACGAAGCGTTTCGACAGACGCTAGGCCACCTGTTACGACGACGTCAATAGCCGATGTCGAAAAGAAAGTCGGGCTGCCCTGAGGCCCCTCGGTGCTGCCCGTACTGGCCGCGCCGCGCCCCTCACCCGCCCCTTGGTGGTGCGCCGAACGCCATGGTCACGCTCGATCCTGGATGTAGTCGCCTCGTACCGCACCGGAGGCCACTACATCCAGGATCGAGCACGATCTTGGATGCGACGGCACCCGACGGGCCGTACCCGACGGCGATGCTCTGCCCACCCGGGCAGCGGCGGCCGCGGGGTCAGGAGAGGTCGAACAGGGCGGCGGCGCTGTCCCAGCAGACCGCGCGCAGCCAGTCGTCGCCCAGGTCCAGCCGGGCCAGCCCGGTCAACTGATCGGCGTACGGGTAGGGGATGTTCGGGAAGTCGCTGCCCAGCAGTACCTTGCCCGCCAACCCCAGCTCGCGCAGCCGGGGCAGCTCGTCGGCCGGGAAGGGTACGAACCGGTCGAAGAACGGGGTGAACGCCATCGTGGTGTCCAGCCGGACCCGCTCGTACGCCTCGGCGAGGTCGAGGAACGCCCGGTAGTCGGGGGCGCCGAGGTGCGCCACCACGGCGGTCAGCCGGGGGTGGCGGGCCAGCAGGGCGGCGAACGGCTCCGGTCCGGTGTGCGTGGTCCCCACCGGGGCGTGCCCGGCGTGCACCACCACGGGCACACCCGCGTCGGTGAGCATCCCCCATACCCGGTCGAGGTCCGGGTCGGTCGGCGAGAAACCGCCGACCTGCACGTGCACCTTGAACAGCCGGGCCCCGCCGATCAGCGCGGCCTCGACATAACCGGGAGCGTCCGGCTCCGGGAAGAACGTGGCCGAGGGCAGGCAGCCCGGTGTGGTCCGGGCGAACTCCAGCGTCCAGCGGTTCAGCTCCGCCGCCATGCCCGGTCGGTGCGGGTACGCCAGCGCGCCGAACGCGCGTACCCCGAGCCGGCGCAGGTGCGCCACCCGGTCGGCGTCGCTCCACCGGTAGCGGATGGGCCACTCGGTGCCGACCAGCGGCCCCGCCGCGTCGAAGTACTCCCACACCCGGCGCAGCAGCCGCGGTGGCAGGAAGTGCACGTGCACGTCGGCCAGCCCGGGCAGCCCGAGCGCGCGCCAGAACTCCGGCACCTGCTCATCCGCTGCCGGCGGTGACTGCTGCGGCGCCGGGTCGGTCATATCTCGATGTTGAACCGTTGCAGCACCGAAGGAGCGATCAGACCGGCGGTGGAGAGCAACGCGACCACGGTCAGGACGGCGCGCAGCACGACCACCTCGGTCTTGCTGCCGGTACGCAGCGCGATGCTGTTCGGCAGGCCGATCATCGTCCACATCCGCCGTCTGATCGGGATCGGCCAGAGGATCGGCACCCCAGCCCGGGTGATCATGTCGCCGAGGATGTGCACGAAGCAGCCCACCCCCACGGCCACGCCGATCAGCGGATAGCCGCGCCCGCCCGGGAGGTTGACGAAGGTGAACCAGGCCGCCCCGGCCGAGGCGAGGGTCACGATCACCCAGCCGGCCCGCTCAGCCCAACCGTCGAACAGCCCGCGCAGAGCCAGGCCAAACATGAAGAACAGGATGGTGATCACCGCCCACTTGCCGTACGCGGTGCAGAGCGCGGTGGTGCCCCAGCCGACCAGCAGGGTGAACGGGATGGTGTGCGTCAGCGTCCGGTGCCCGTTGTTGCGCCGGGGATCCTTGCTGAGCTTCGTCGCGTAGTAGACCCCGAGCGAGATCTTCTCCATCACCTCGGCGACGAAGAGCGAGAACACCCCGAAGGTGCGGGCCACGGTGGCGCCGCCCTGGTTGCGGGTCACCTTGCCCGACAGGTCGAGGTCGGGAAAGAGCGCGCCGCCGGCGCACACGGCGGTGCCCACCGCCAACGCGAGCGGCGACTGCTGGTAGTCAGCGAACTGGTCCAGTGCCCAGGACCCGGCCAGCCATACCGCCGCGCCAGACAGCGCGTGCGACGGTCCCATCATGTCGGCTCACCCTCCCCAGGGATCTTGAGCGCCAAAACTACGCCACTGTAGTCAGCGTCGGCGCCGCAGGGGCATCACCCGGACGGTCCACAACGGACGGTCTCAGAGTGCGGGGGTGAAGCTCTGCCGGATCATCGGCAAGTATGTCGCGTTGACCTGCCAGTCGAACTCTTTTGTCAACCACGAGACGGTGTAGGCGCGCCCGGCCGAGGTGTTGGCCAGCAGCCGGAAACTGTGCACCCGGTCGCCGGCCGCGTTCTCCCAGGCGCACTCCCAGATCGCGCCGCCCTCGAAGATGTCCAGCGCGGAGATGTCCACCTTGCGATAGCCCGGTAGCGCCTCGCCGCCGGTGAGCCGGGCCTCCTCGGCCTTCCAGTACGCCACCGGATCGGGTCGGGCCGGCCCAGCCTCGACGCTGAGCACCCGAGGGCCGTCGGGCTCCCGGAAGCAGGTCACCGCCTCCTCGGTCCAGCGCAGCCAGGTCACCGGCGCGGCGATCCGGAAGCCGGCCGGGTCGTCGTGCCAGGTCCAGCCCTCCACCAGCCGGTACCGTGCGCCAGCCGGCGGCGGCACCGACGGCACCGGGACGGCCGTCGGCGGCGGGGGCGTCGCGCAGGCGAACGCGGCCGGCCGGGGGGTGGTGACGCCGCCCCCGGAGCCGGACGGCGGTGTTCGTCCGTCGCGGTTCATCAGTGCAAGCGTGACGCCCACCGCGGCGAGCAGCGTGGTGACGGTGGCCGCACCGCCCAGGGCGAGCAGCCGCCGACGTCGGCAGCCGGGAAGGGGCGCCGGCCGGCGTCGCCGGCTCGCCGGGTCGGCGGGCTGGGCCGACTGGTCGATCAGAGCGGGCACGGCGGCGCGGCCTGCTTTGCGCACCGCCGCCACCGCCGCGGAGCGGGCCGGCTCGGCGGGCTCGTCGTCGTCCGTCGCCGCGCTCCGCAGCAGCGGCTCCACCTCGGCGGCGGTCAACCGCCGCCAGGGGTCGCGTTGCAACAGCCCGGTGAGCGCGGGACGCAACGGCCCGGCACGGCGCATCGGGTCGGGCGGTTCGGTGGCCAGCGCGCTGAGCGTGGCCATCGCACTCGACCGGGCGTACGGCGAATGCCCCTCGACCGTCGCGTAGAGCGTCGCGCCCAGCGACCACAGGTCGGTACGCGGGTTCGACACCCCGTCGCGGGCCCGCTCCGGTGCGACGAACTGCGGCGAACCGAGCACCATGCCCGGCCCGGTCATCGCCCCGTCGCCGCCGTCGAAGGTGGCCAGCCCGAAGTCGGTGAGCACCACTCGACCGTCGTCGGCGACCAGCACGTTGTGCGGCTTCACGTCGCGGTGCAGCACCCCGGCGCTGTGCGCGGCCCGCAACGCGGCGAGCACGGCCAACCCGATCCGGGCGGTGCGCTGCGGGCTCAGCGGCCCCTCGTCGCCGATGATCTGCTGCACCGAGCGGGACGGCACGTACTCCATCACGATCCAGGGGCTCTTCCGGTCGTGCACGACATCGTAGATGCGGACCACGTTGGGGTGGTTGAGCCGGGCGGCGGTGCGCGCCTCGCGCAGCGTCCGCAGCCGCAACTCCGCGCGTTCGGTCTCGGCCAGCCAGGACGGCGGCACGACCTCCTTCACGGCAACATCGCGGTGCAGCATCTCGTCGCGGGCCAGCCACACCCGGCCCATCCCGCCGGTGCCGACCAGGTCGAGCAGCCGGTACCGACCCGCGATCAGCAACTGCTGCACGGCCGCTTCCCCTCGGTCACCCCGGGTTACACGATAGCCACCGACGCGGGTTTTCTCATCCGCTGAGCGGCCTCGATCCACGCCGGACGGTGGTCGGGAGCACGACCGTACGGTGCAGGTCAGCGGGGTGATCGGAAGCTGTTTCGCAGTACTGTCCAGTCCGCGCCGGCGGCGGTCCAGTCCCGGTCGTCGGTGGTCCAGCCCAGCATCCAGCGACCGCCCCCGGCGGGTGGATCGACGACCTGTTGTCGGGCGTGCAGCCGGGCGCCGTACGGCGCGTCCCACCGGCACTCCCACTCGGCTCCGCCGCCGCTGGCGGCGAGCCGGATCTCGTCGTAGCCCGGCAGCGCCCCGTCACCGGCCGCCGCCTCGCGGAGCGCCCGCAACCGCGCGAGCGGATCCGCGGCGCCACCCTCGGCGACGCTGAACACCCGGCCGGTCGCCGGGTCCTGGAAGCAGGCCACCGCTCGGTCCCGGTAGTAGTGCCAGCTCGCCGGCACGGAGACCCGGAAGCCGTTGGTGTCGGCGTGCCAGACCCAGCCGTCCGGCGGGCGAAACTTCTCGCCGGGAGCCGGCGACCTGGCCGGCACCGGCGCGCCGATGATGTCCGGGCGGACGCACGGAAACGGGGGCGGGGGCAGGTCCCGCCCGCCCAACGGTGGGGGCCGGTTGCCGCCATGGCCGAACGGACCGGCCGGGCCACCACCACGGGGCGCACGGTCGGGGCCGCCACCGCCGGGCAACGGGTCCGCAGACGGCGTGGGCGTCGGCCGGCTGGCGGCCCCCGTCGGCTCGTCACCGGTGACGGCCAATGCGGTGCCGACGCCGGCGGCGGCCGCCACCAGCAACGCCGCGACGATCAGGCTTCCCCGGCGCGCCGCACGCCGCCCGGCCGGTCGGCCGAACGTCCGAGCCGGTGCGTCGGCGGTGACATCCGGCTCGTCCGGGGCGTCGGCCCCGGTGGCGGTGGGTTGGTCGGGCTCGGACAGCCGGACGGTGGGGTCCTGATCGGACACAGTGGGCTGGTCGTCCGGGTCGGGCACCGGGGACGGGTCGGGCACCGGGGGAGGGCCGGGCACCGGGGGTGGGCCGGACACCGGGGGCGGGCCGGTGACGCCGGTCGCGGCGGCCGTGAGCAACCGATGGGCCTCGTCGTGGTCGACGCGGTGGCGCGGGTCGCGGCACAGCAGCCCGGCGAGCACGGGCGCGAGCGGTCCGGCGCGCGAGGCCGGGTCCGGCGGCCCGGCGGCCAGCGCGCTCAGCGTGGCCATCGCGGTGCTGCGGGCGTACGGGGAGCGGCCCTCCACGGCGGCGTACAGGGTGGCCCCGAGCGACCACAGGTCGGCGGCCACGGTGGACACCCCCTCGGCGGCTCGCTCCGGGGCGACGTACTGCGGGGAGCCGAGCACCATGCCGGGGCGGGTCATCGCGCCGTCGCCGCCGTCGAAGGTGGCCAGCCCGAAGTCGGTGAGCATCACCCGCCCGTCGTGTGCCATGAGCACGTTCTGCGGCTTGACGTCGCGGTGCAGCACCCCGGCCGCGTGCGCGGCGTGCAGCGCGCCGAGCAGGGCCAGGCCGATCCGGGCCGTCCGGGCCGGCTCCAGTGGCCCCTCGTCGTCCAGCACGTCCTGCAGGGTGCGCGACGGGACGTACTCCATCACGATCCACGGGCTGCCCTCGACCGGGACGACGTCGTAGAGCCGGACCACGGCGGGATGGTTGAGCCGGGCCGCGGCGCGTGCCTCTCGCAGGGTGCGCGAGCGCAGCTCGGCCCGCTCGTGGTCACCCAGCCAGCTCGGCGGCACGACCTCCTTGACCGCGACCTCGCGGTGCAACATCTCGTCGTGGGCCCGCCACACCAGGCCCATGCCCCCGCGGCCCACCAGGTCGAGGAGCCGGTACCGACCGGCGATCAGCACCTGTGCACACTCCTCCTCAGCCGCTGTCCGGGATACACCCTAGCCAGCGGATCGGGAGAGACCTATCGGTCGTCCGCCTCGGCTCAGCAGGCGGCGTGGTCCGCCCCGGCGAGCAGGTTGCCCTCCGGGATGGCGATCCGGGTACGTCCGCCCGCCAGTCGGGCGGCGGCCCGTCGGGCCTGTAGTGGACCGTGCTCGCGACGGGCGGTGGTGTAGCTGGCGGCGGTGCGGGCCGCGATGGTGGCCCAGCCGTACCGCTCGCCGACCATTGTGCGGGCGCGTCGGGCCATCCGCCGGGCGAAGACCTCGTCGCCGAGCAGTTGCCCGACCGCCCCGGCGAGCGCGTCCGGGTCGCTGTGCGGGAACGTCACGCCGGTCACGCCGGACTCGACGATCTCGGCGAGCCCGCCGGTGCGGGCCACCGCGAGTGGCGCCCCGGCGGCCGCCGCCTCCAGCGCCACCATGCCGAAGGGCTCATAGAGGCTGGGCACCACGGTCGCGTCGGTGGCGCCGAGCACCGCCGGCAGTTGGGTGGCGTCGAGGAAGCCGGTGAACCGGACGGTCGAGCAGAGCGCGAGCCGCCGGGCCTCCTCCTCCAGTTCGGGGCGGTACGGGCCGTCGCCGGCGATCACCACGCGCAGCCCGGGGTGCCGCTCGCGCAGCCGGGGCACCGCGTGCACCAGGTGCTGTACGCCCTTCTCGTAGACCAGCCGCCCGGCGTACCCGATCAGCGGGCCCTTTCCGGCGAAGCGTGCCCGGGCCGAGGCGACCGCGCGCGGTCGGGCGCGCCAGGCCCGGTCGTCGACCCCGTTGGGCACTACGTCGACCAGCGCGGCCGGCAGGTCGAACAGGGCGGTCACCTGCTCGCGCATGTACCCCGAACAGGTGATCACCCGGGTGGAGGAGCCGCTGAGCCAGTGCTCGACGCCGTGGATGGTGCGGTTCATCTCCTCCGGCAGCCAGCCCTGGTGCCGGCCCGCCTCGGTGGCGTGCATGGTGGTGACCAGGGGCAGGTCGAGGTGTTCGGCGAGGGTGATGGCGGTGTGGGCGACGAGCCAGTCGTGGGCGTGGATGACGTCGTAGGTGCCGGCTTCGGTGGCGCGCAGCGCGGTGCGGGTGAGGGTGTGGTTGAACGCCATGGTCCAGGCCAGGAGGGAGCTGGTGGCCAGGGGGAAGGTGACGGGGTCTTCGGGGGCGCGCAGGATGCGGACGCCGTCGGCGTACTCCTCGAGGGGTGCGCCGTCCGCGTGCCGGGTGACGACGGTGACGTCGTGGCCGGCGGCGGCGAGGGCGACGGAGAGAGCGTGGACGTGTCGGCCGAGGCCGCCGACGAGCACCGGCGGGTACTCCCAGGAGAGCATCAGCACCCGCAGCTGCCGGGCGGGGTGGATGTCGATCACGTGGGCGTCGGGTGACATTGCGGCCCCCTTTGAGTTGTCCCCGGGCGCGCGCCGACCGGCACCGGAGCCGGTGCCTACCGTCGCGTCTGGATCTCCGACCCATCCTGCCGGGGTCGAGATAACCAGCGGAGACACCGCCGTTGCGGTCGTGTAAAGCGCTACTGGCCCTTTCGACGCACCCGCAGCAGCTCGGCCACCGACCACGCCTGGAACGGGCAGCCGGTCGCGGCATGCGGCGCGAGGCCATCGGCCGTTTCGCTCACCGAGCCTAGCCCAAACTCGGTCAGATGCGCCTCAATACCGATGAAGACGTCATCGACCGACATCTTGCCCCGACGGCACGCGTCCACGTACGGGCCGAGCAGCCACGGCCAGACCGTGCCCTGGTGGTAGCCGCCGTCCCGCTCGGCCGGGCCACCCCGGTGCCGGCCCACGAACTCCGCCGAATCCGGCGCGAGGCTGCGCGGCCCGAGCGGGGTCAGCAGCCCGGCCGCGACCCGGCGCAGCGTCGGCTCGTCCGGCTCCAACGGCGCGAACGGCAGCGACCAGGCCAGCAACTGGTTGGGGCGCAGCGCGTCGTCGTCGTGCAGGGCCGCCCCGCCCAGCGGGTACGCCGGCGCGGGCGCGTCCAGCACGTCGTGCAGCCAACCGGTCGGGGTCGGGTAGCGGTCCCGGAACGAGGCGGTGGCCTGCCCGTGCCGTCGCCACAGCTCGCCCGCGTCCTGCCCGGCCAGCTCGGTCAGCTCGGCGAGCCCGGCCAGCCCGTTGATCCACAGCGCGTTGACCTCGACCGGCTTGCCGGTACGCGGGGTGACCGGCACGCCGTACACCCGGGCGTCCATCCAGGTCAGCGCGGTTCCCGGGGCGCCCTGGGCGAGCAGCCCGTCGGCCGGGTCGACGCCGATGCCGTAGCGGGTGCCGGCCAGGTGCGCGTCGATGACCGTGCGCAGGGCCGGCAGCAGCTCGTCGCCGAGGTCGGTATCGCCGGTGATCGTGACGTGCCGGCTCACCGCGTGCAGGAACCACAGCGTGCCATCGACGGTGTTGTACTCCACCCGCCCGGTGTCGGCCGTGTTGGCGAGCATCCCCTCGGACAGCGTCGCCGCGTACGCCCGCAGCAGCTCCCGACCCTCCTCGGCGCGGCCGGTGCAGAGGAACAGCCCCTCGTACGAGATCATCGTGTCCCGCGACCAGGCGCCGAACCACGGGTACCCGGCCACCACGTCGATCGCCGTGCCGCCGCCGGGACGCACCACGAACGCGTCCGCGGCCAGCGCGAGCGTCGCCTGCACCGGGTCGGCCGGCTTCGCCGCGGCCACCACCTGCCGGTTACGCCGCCGTGCCGTCGCCACGATCTCCTCGGCCGGTGGCGGCTCCTCATCCAGCCGGCCGGCCCAGGCCCGCACCGACACCGTGTCGCCGGGGCGCGCCAACTCGCCGGCGAAGCGTCCCGCGTACCAGAGATCCTCGTCGGCGGGCAGGCCCCGGGTGGCCTCCTCGCGGTGGTGCACGCCCAGCCACCACTGCCCCTCCGGCGCCCAGCCCGGGCCGGCGAGCCGGTACGCCCCCTCGACGACCGCGCCGCCGGCCACCGGCTCGACCTGCGGCGTCGGGCCGTCGGCGCGCCGTTCGCCGTGCGCGTCGCGCCAGGTGCAGGCGGCCGAGAGTTCCAGCCGGACCGGCCCGCCGGCGACCAGCCGGTGCACCACTGCCACGCAGGAGCGGCCGGGCAGCATGGCCAGCTCGCGCTCGATCACCACCGCGCCGATCCGCCACCGCCACCGGGGCAGCCCGTCGACCAGGTCGAAGCGCTCCAGCAGCTCGAAGCCGCGCGGGTCGACGTCGCCGGAGGACCACTCGTGTGCGCCGAGCCGGACCCGCGCGCCGGACGGCAGGGTGACCGCCGGGTCCAGGCTGACCAGTCCCACCCGACGGGACGCCGGGGTCTCGCCGGGCACCACCAGCAGTCCGTGGTAGCGGCGGGTCCGCAGCCCACCGACGGTGCCCATGGCGTAACCGCCGATGCCGTCGGGCACCAGCCACTCCCGGCTGGCGGCGCTGGTCAGGTCGCCGCAGACCTGCGGGCCGAAGCGAATGTCGATCAACTTTCCTCCACCGGCGGCGGGGTGTAACACGCCACGACGAGAATGGCCGCTGTGGTCAAGTACCGCGGCGACGTCAAAGATGTGCACGTGATCACTGACCGATCGTCCTCCGACGCCTCGCCACCCGACGCTGAGCGGCTCCGGCTCGCCCAGACCAACTCGGGGGAGCAGGACTGGCGCGCATGGGGGCCCTATCTGTCCGAACGGGCGTGGGGGACGGTGCGGGAGGATTACAGCGAGCACGGTACGGCCTGGGACTACTTCCCGCATGACCACGCGCGGTCCAGAGCCTACCGGTGGAATGAAGACGGGATGGCTGGCGTCTGCGACGACCGGCAGACCTTCGCCTTCGCCCTCGCGCTGTGGAACGGCACGGACCCGATCCTCAAGGAGCGGATGTTCGGCCTCGGCGGTGACGGCGGTAACCACGGTGAGGACGTCAAGGAGTACTGGTGGTACGAGGACTCCACGCCCACCCACTCCTGGATGCGCTGGCGCTACCACTACCCGCAGGCCGCCTTCCCGTACGACGAACTGGTCGCGGTGAACGCGCTGCGCGGCCGGGACGACACCGAGTACGAGTTGGTCGACACCGGGATCTTCGACGACGACCGGTACTGGGCGGTGACCGTCGACTACGCCAAGGCGTCCCCGACCGACCTGTGCATGGTGGTGACCGTGGCCAACCGGGGCGACCGGGCGGCCACCCTGCACGTGCTGCCCAGCCTGTGGTTCCGCAACACCTGGGCCTGGGGGCTGCCCGGCGGTGACCGGATTCCCCGGCTGGCCGGTGAGGGCGCGAGGCTGGTCGGCGAGCACCGGGTGTTCGGCCAACTGCTGCTGGAGGGCGACGGCGACCCCGTGCCGCTGCTGTGCGACAACGACTCCAACGCCGAACGGCTCTGGGGCCTGCCCGGCCGGTCCCGCTACCCGAAGGACGGCATCAACGACCACGTGGTCAACGGCGCGGCGACGGTCAACCCGGCGGGGGAGGGCACCAAGGGGGCGCTGCACTACGTACTCGATGTGCCGGCCGGCGGTCAGCGCCAGATCCGGCTGCGCCTGACCCGCACCGCGTCGCCGCCGGCCGCCGCGCCGCCGCCCCGCGCGGATCTCGGCGACGGCTTCGAGGCGGTGGTGTGGGCGCGGCGGGCCGAGGCGAACCGCTTCTTCGCCAGCGTGATCCCGGAGGCCGCCACTCCCGACGAGGCGCTGGTGGCCCGGCAGGCCATCGCCGGGCTGATGTGGGGCAAGCAGTTCTACCACTTCGACGTCAAGCGCTGGCTGGACGGCGATCCGGGCTCGACGCCGCCGCCGGCCGGACGCCGGCACGGGCGCAACAGCGCCTGGTGGCACATGACCAGCTTCGACGTCATCTCCATGCCCGACCCGTGGGAATATCCCTGGTACGCGGCCTGGGACCTGGCCTTCCACTGCGTGAGCATCGCCCGGGTCGACCCGGGCTTCGCCAAGGAGCAACTGCTGCTCCTGCTGCGCGAGTGGTACCTGCACCCCAACGGGCAGATCCCGGCGTACGAGTGGGCGTTCGGTGACGTGAACCCGCCGGTGCACGCCTGGGCGGCGCTCAAGGTGTTCGAGATCGACGGCGGCCGGGACTACGAGTTCCTGGCCCGGGTGATGCACAAGCTGCTGCTCAACTTCACCTGGTGGGTCAACCGCAAGGACACCGGCGGCAACAACGTCTTCGAGGGTGGCTTCCTCGGGCTGGACAACGTCGGGCCGTTCGACCGGTCGGCGGCGCTGCCGGTGGCCGGTGTGCTGGAGCAGTCCGACGGCACCGGCTGGATGGCCATGTACGCGCTGAACCTGCTGGACATGGCGATCGTGCTGGCCGAGCACGACCGGACCTGGGTGGACACCGCCACCAAGTTCTTCGAGCACTTCGCGTACATCGCCGCCGCCGCGTACGAGCAGGGGCTGTGGGACGACGAGGACGCCTTCTTCTACGACGTGCTGCGGCTCGCTGACGGCACGAAGGTGCCGTTGAAGGTCCGCTCGGTGGTCGGGCTGCTGCCGTTGGCCGCCACCACCCGGCTCACCGCCCGGACCCTGCACCGGCTGCCGGAGCTGGGGGCGCGGCTGCGCTGGTTCCTCACCAACCGCCCGGAGTACGCCGAGGTGATCGGCACCCGCCGGCTGGGCCCGGACGGCCGCCAGCAGCGGCTGCTGTCCATGGTCGGTCCGGAGCAGGTCGTCCGGCTGCTGGCCCGGATGCTCGACCCCGACGAGTTCCTGTCCGACTTCGGCCTGCGCACACTGTCCCGCGCCCACCTGGACAAGCCGTTCTCGGTCACCCTCGGCGGGCAGGAGTTCTGCGTCGGCTACGAGCCGGCGGAGTCGACCAGTGGGCTGTTCGGCGGCAACTCGAACTGGCGCGGCCCGATCTGGATGCCGACGAACTTCCTGCTGATCAGCGCGCTGCGCGACTACGCGGCGTTCTTCGGCGACGACCTTCAGGTGGAGTACCCGACCCGCTCCGGGGTGAAGCGCACGCTGGACGAGGTCGCCGACGACCTCTCCGCCCGGCTGATCTCGCTGTTCACCCAGGACGACTGGGGTCGACGGCCGATCTACGGTGCGTGCCGGATCTTCCAGACCCATCCCGACTGGCGGGACCTGATCGCCTTCCCGGAGTACTTCCACGGTGACAACGGGGCCGGGTTGGGCGCCTGGCACCAGACCGGTTGGACGGCCCTGGTCGCCGACCTGATCCTCACGCTGCGCCGCTGACCCCACCGCCGCCGGGCGGCCCGGCGTACGTCGGCGGCATGATCGTGCTCGATCCATGATGTAGTGGCATCCCGTCGCCCCGAGGCCACTGGATCCTGGATCGAGCACGATCTTGCGGGTCGC
Organism: Micromonospora sp. NPDC000668; assembly: GCF_042897975.1. NCBI lineage: Bacteria > Bacillati > Actinomycetota > Actinomycetes > Micromonosporales > Micromonosporaceae > Micromonospora > Micromonospora sp. NPDC000668. The sequence continues at coordinate 1,211,175 of NZ_JBIAYP010000001.1, read as the reverse complement.
TCAGCCTTGTGCGACCTTGCTCGTCAGCCGGTGAAGGCTTCGGGGCCGAGGCGGCCCCAGGCCACGTAGGCGGTCAGGGCGAGATAGGCCAGGTTCAGCACGATGAACTTGCCGTCGCCTTGCCGGAGATGGGTGATCATCGCGCCGACCATCAGCAGGATCCAGCAGACGGCGGTCACCGGCACCAGGACCGGTGCGATGTCGAGCACGGCCGGCAGGATCAGACCGACCGCAGCCAGGAGTTCGAGGACCCCGAGGGTCTTCACGAAGCCGACGCTGGCGTGCTCGGTCCACCCTCCGCCGGGGGCCTCGGCCAGTTTCTCCTTGGGCACGAAAGTCTTGCTGATGCCGCCAACCAGGGCGACTATGGCCAGCAGTCCGGCAGCGACCCACAGAGTGACGTTCATGAGGTTTCTCCTCGCAGGGTTGTTGGCGACTCTGGTCTCGGAGTCAGCGTCGCCATCGGCTCGGGCAGGAGATGCCGCCGGTTCGATTCCTGTGACAGCTCGGCCAGGTGACGCCCGTCACAAGCGCCTGTTGTCACCGAAACCAGCGGTGCGGTGTCTTGTGAGCGACGCAGCCGAGATCGAGGACAGGAGCCGCCGGTGGCCAGCACATTCCGGAACCCGGGAGCGCAGTCATGAGTGCGGACCCGGCTACCGAAGCATTCGTCGCCCACCGCAACCTGCTCTTCACCGTCGCCTACGAGATGCTCGGCTCGGCCGCCGACGCTGAGGACGTCCTCCAGGAGACCTGGCTGCGGTGGGCGGACGTCGATCTTGAGACGGTGCGGGATCAGCGCGCATACCTGGTCCGGATCGCCACCCGCCAGTCGCTCAACCGGCTGCGTACGCTCGGCCGCCGCAAGGAGTCCTACGTCGGCTCCTGGCTGCCCGAGCCGCTGCTGACCACGCCCGACGTCGCTGACGACGTCGAGTTGGCCGAGAACGTCTCGATGGCGATGCTGCTGGTGCTGGAGACGCTCGCCCCGACCGAGCGGGCGGTGTTCGTACTGCGCGAGGTGTTCGATCTGGCCTACGACGAGATCGCCGAAGCCGTCGACAAGAGCCCGGCGGCGGTCCGCCAGATCGCCCACCGGGCACGAGTACATGTCGCCTCGCGCCGGCCGCGCGGGGTGGTTTCGCCGGCCGAGGCCCGGGGTGCGCTTGAGGCGTTCCAGCGGGCGGTCGAGACCGGCGACATGCAGAGCCTGCTCGACATCCTCGCGCCGGATGTCGTGCTCATGGGTGACGGTGGCGGAGTCAAACAAGCGCTGCTGCGGCCCGTCACGGGGGCTGGCAAGGTCGCCCGGCTGCTGGTCACCAGGAAGGTCAGGATCGCGGCCATGTCGATACAGCCGGCCGAGGTCAACGGCTACCCGGCGCTGGTCCTCCGGCTCGACGGCGAGATCGACACGGTCGTGGCGCTACGCATCGACGACGGCCTCATCACGGGGCTCTACGCTGTGCGCAATCCCGAGAAGCTGTCGCATATGCAGCGGGAGACCGCCCTGCACCGCTGAATCCGTGGCCCGCATGACTGGTGGTGCCATCGGGTCGTCAGCGGGCCGACCCGAGCAGGCGGCGCCACCATGCGGGGCGGGTGTGCCCGTCGCCTGGTGCGGACGGTCCTGGGATGCTTCGAACCTCTTGGGCGGCTGGCTGGCCGGACTCGGGCTGCCCGTGCTCGCCTTCCTGGCTCGGCGGGACCTGCCGCTGTTCCTGGTCGAGGCTGTCGCGACGCCGCGGCCCGCCGAGTTCCGCTACCCCCTGCGCCGCCGCCGCCAATGCCGCCGTCGTGTATCCCGGCGTCGTGCCCGGTTCGGCTTCGGCCGACGGGTCGCGCTTCAGGACATCTACCGCGTGCCCGTAGCAACCCTGGAGCACAGTGTCGTTCTGGAGCACGCGGATCAGGTCGAGGGGCCCCTCGCACCGCTGGTCATCGTCGGCCGCCTGCGCGCACTGGCAGCGCTGCCCATGCCAGGCCTCGATGTCCTCGACGGTGGGGGCGGCGGCCTTCTGCGCCTCCCGACTCTCGGCAAGATCAATCAAGAACTGCGGACCCTCGGCTCCCACGGCGAGGTCCCGTCCACCCACCCGCTGACACAACCGCCAGGTCACGTCGTCCGTACCGTGGAAATTGGGGTCCAGCCTCCGTTGCGCGGCCCGGCCGGGGACCAGCGCGTGCGTGGCAAACCAGACCTGCGGGCGTACGACGACCGGCCGGTGATCCTCTCCAGGGACGGTCAGGGCTGGCGTCACGCTGATGCTGGCGCCGAAGGTGTAGTCCACGTCCCCCCACTCGGAGGCCCGCTCCACCGTGACCGGGGGATCGCTGACACCGCTGGCGCGGAGTTCGTCCAACAGGTCTGCCAGGTCTCGGTGGAAGTTGGACGCGACCATGCTTGCGTAGATCCACACCCAGTGCCTCCCGGAGCCATCACACCGCCGGCCACCACCATTGTCCAGCTTCACACCACCTGGCCGGCGTCGCTGGCGTATCCACCGCTGCCCTGACCTGCGGTAGCGCCCATCCGATCGTCAATCCAGGAGGCTCGCGGTGGCCGTTGTGGAGTCCACAACCTCGGTAGCCGATGACAGCTTCTTCCGATGGGTCTGTTGAGTGCTTTTGGCAGTGGGAGACACCTTTCGTGATCTCGGTCCGGCCTACATCGCGCGTCGGATCGAACGGACTTGTTGACCTGGCTGGCCGCCCCCGATTCGCTGTGCCTGGGCGGTCAGCGCCCGGAACGGGGGCACTGCGATGCACTCTTCTAGCGAGCCAGCAGGTCCGGTGCAGCCACCGGCCGCACGGCGGTGGCGAACGGTCACGGTGGTGGGCGTCGCGGTCGTCATGTTGGTGGCGGTGGGCATGGTCGCGTGGCGTGTCACGGCCACGGCGCGAACGGTGCCGGTGCGCGCCGGGTTGGAGGAGGTGTTTACCGGCCTGCCTGCTGAGCTGCGGCCACCGGCCCAGGTGGCAGACCTGCCGACCGACCGAGGAGTTGGCCGGGGCGCGCTGATTTATCACCCGGGGATTGGTGCGGGCGGCTTCGAACCCGAAAGCCGTACATTCGAACAGCACGATATCTATCTGGTGACGGGGTCAGGTGAGCATTTCCGGGTCGGTCGTACGCCCTCGAATGTCGGCCCTCGGAACCTGTCACTGTCCCCTGATGGGCGCTGGCTGGGTGCCAAGCGGGACGGTCACTGGCGGGTGAGGGACCTGTCGGGCGTGGCGGAGTACGAGGTTCCGGGTGGGTACGAACTAGGGCTGTGGTCCACAGACGCCCGCTCGTTGCTGCTTGCCAAGCCGGGCGTGGACGGCCGGGCCTTCACGATGATGGCATTGCCCACTGGCGTGATAAGCCCGCTAGAGGTGCGTACGCATGCCGTCGCCACCGAAGTGGCTTTCATCGGCGGTCGGGAGTTGGCGGTGTTCGAACCGAATCCATGGGTCGATCCGTCCGCGCCGCAGGAGCTGAATATCACGCTGAAGGATGTGGTTACGGGCGCGCCCCGGACGCTGCCAGTGATCGCACCCGGCCAAATGAAGCCGGGTGAGGTGCTGGGTCCGCTCATGGTGCTGTGGCACGCGGGCGGCAGCCCTCCGAGCATCTGGATGGAGGTCGGCCGGGCCGATCTGGCACCCACCGGCGGCCTGGTAGCGCCGTCCGTGGCGCTGCTGGGAGTAGACGTAGCGTCGGGTGGCTCCATCGCCAGGATCGAGATGCGTTCTGCCGATGCGGATGAGCAGCAGCTGTGTCTAGGCGTGGTGGCTGACGGTGTTGTTCTGCAGCGCTGGACCGCGACCAGTACAGAACTGATCGTCGTCGACCCGCGCCGCAACACCCGCCGTGTCGTCACGACGCTTCCCAAGTTTGTGGCCGTACTCGTTCCCGGCGCAAAGATGTAGCCACCGTTGGGCACAGGGCAGCCGTCCGGGAACGACCTCGGCAGTGCCCACGCCGCGAACCGGGCGTTACCAACGAGGGCCGCGCTGTCGATCCGGGCGGTGGTATCGGGGCTTTCGCCAGTGTTCAATGGCGGGTATGGAGTGGATCGTGCCATTCGCCGTCGTGTTGGTGCTCGTGCTCTTGCCCCTGGTCGTCGCGAGTGGCCGCCGTTCCAACGTGGATCAGCAGGCTCGCAGGCTGGCCGTGGTCGAGCGCAAGTTGGATCTGATCATGGCCCACCTCGGCATCCGCGAGCCTGAGCCCGAGGCCCCTGGAGCGGTCCTGCAGGAGTTGCTCGCCGGCCGCAAGATCCAGGCCATCAAGATCTACCGCGAGGCGACCGGTGTCGGTCTGCGGGAGGCAAAGGACGCCGTCGAACTGCTCGCCCGGCAGCGCGGCCTGGGATGACGTTCGTCGGGCGCCTCGGACCGTGGCCTGCCCGCGAGGTCGAGTGCACTCCGCGAGACCCCGCCACGTCGGCTCAATCGTCGGACTGGCGTGGGCGCAAGCCGTTGAGTGCTGTGGTGACGACGCGGTCGGCGTACTCGGCGGTGAGCGGCCCACTGCGTTGCAGCCAGCGGTTGAGCAGGGGGCCCCAGATCATCTCCACGGCCACGTCGAGGTCGAGGTCCTCGGCGAGTTGCCCGGCCTGTTGGGCACTGCGTAGCCGTTGCCGCTTGGCTTCCTTCAACGGCCCATCCAGCCGTTCGACGTAGACGGCGGCCAGCTCGGGGTCGTGCGCGATCTCGGTGGCCAACGCGCGCATCGGCTGGTCGTACTGCGGATCGTTCAACTCCGCGACCGTGGCGCGTAGCACCGCTGTCAGGTCGGCTTCCAGGTCGCCGGTGTCGGGCAGTACCGGAGGCTCGCCCTCGCTGGCGCTGAGGAGAAGGAAGGCATCGAAGATGATCGTGCCCTTGGATGGCCACCAGCGGTAGATGGTCTGCTTGCCGACGCCGGCGCGCGCGGCGATGCCCTCGATGCTGAGTTTGGCGTATCCGACTTCCCGGAGCAGGTCGAACGCCGCCGTCAGGATGGCCTGCCGCGAGGCCTCTTTCCGGCGGGCCGCGTTCGGCGTGGCTCGGTGCTGCGTGGTCATGCGCCGAAGGTTACCAGAAACACGAGACGGACCGTCTCGTCTTGACTGGCGAAGCGGCACGGCCTATCTTCATCACAGAAGCGAGACGGACCGTCTCGTCTCAAAGGATGGAGATTGACTGTGCGCACCTCATCCGGCACTGCACCGCGTACCTGGTTCATCACCGGCGCCAGCCGCGGCCTGGGCCGCGCGTTCACCGTCGCGGCGCTCGAACGCGGTGATCGAGTGGTCGCCGCCGCCCGGACCATCGCCCGCGACGACTTCGACGAGCGCCACGGTGACAGGCTGCTCGTCCTGAGGCTCGACGTGACCGACCGGGCGGGGGTCTTCGCCGCCGTGGCCACCGCGGTCGAGCACTTCGGGCGGCTCGACATCGTCGTCAACAACGCCGGCACCATGTCCATGGGCATGGTCGAAGAGTTCACCGAGGCGGAGGCGCGGGCCCAGTTCGAGGTGAACGTGTTCGGCGCGCTCTGGGTCAGCCAGGCCGCGCTGCCGCACCTGCGCGCCCGACGTGCCGGGCACATCGTGCAGATCTCCAGCATCGCCGCACTCGGCGGCTTCCCGAGCACCGGGATGTACAGCGCGAGCAAGTTCGCGCTGGAAGGGGTGAGCGAGGCGCTGGCGATGGAGGCGGCGGCCTTCGGCATCAAGGTCAGCATCGTGCAGCCCGGCGGCTACTGGACCGACCTGTACACCAGCATGACCTCGACCACCCCGATGGAGGCCTATGGTCCACTGCGCGCCGAACTGGAGCGGCAGTGGGCCGAAGGTTCGATCGACAGTGAGCCCCGACTGGCCGCCGAAGCGCTGCTGAAACTGGTCGACAGCGACGACCCGCCGCTGCGGCTCCTGCTCGGCAGCATGGTGTACGACCTGGCGTTCGACATCTCACGCCGACGAATGGACGCCTGGGCGAGCTGGGAGAAGGTCAGCCGAACCGCCGAGCACGCCGTCCCGGCTCCCGGTGACACACACTGACTAGCTGACGGCCGGAGGGCCCACCGTCCGGAGTAGACAACAAGAAAGGCAAGGAGTCCAGCTCCTTGCCTACCTCAACATATAGCGCACCCGGGGTCTTGCGGCAAGACCCGGGTCCTGCCGCAGAATCTCCCTCCGAACGTAAAACCTGTGGAAATCAGCGATTCGCGAACTACGTGCGCTTTGTCGACGTGGCTCTCGCGTACGCCGAGCCGCCGGTGGGACTCGCGGGGCAGAGGGGATTCCATGTTTGACGTGATCGTCGTCGGTGGTGGGCCGACCGGCATGATGTTGGCCAGCGAGTTGCGGCTGCACGGCGTGCACGCGCTCGTGCTGGAGCGGGAGACGGAGCCGGCCAGGTACGTTCGGGCGCTCGGTCTGCACGCGCGCAGCGTCGAGGTGATGGACCAGCGCGGTCTGCTGGAGCGGTTCCTCGCGCTCGGCCAGCAGTACCCGGTCGGTGGCTTCTTCGCCGGCATCCCCAAGCCGTCGCCGGCCCGGCTGGACACCGCACATCCGTACGTCCTCGGGATCCCGCAGACCAGCACCGACCGTCTGCTGGCCGAGCACGCCATCGAGGTCGGCGTCGAGTTCCGCCGCGGCTGCGAACTGGTCGGGCTGAGCCAGGACGACCACGCGGTGACCGCCGAGTTGGCCGACGGCACGCGGCTGCGCTCGCGTTACCTCGTCGGCTGCGACGGCGGCCGCAGCACGGTGCGCAAGCTGCTCGGCGTCGGCTTCCCCGGCGAGCCCAGCCGGGTCGAGACGCTGCTGGGCGAGATGGAGGTGGCCGCGCCGGCGGAGACGGTGGCCACCGTGGTCGCCGAGGTTCGCAAGACCCAACTCCGGTTCGGTGTCGGGCCCGTGGGGGACGGGGCGTACCGCGTCGTCGTGCCCGCAGAGGGGGTGGCCGAGGACCGCGCGGTCCCGCCGACCATCGAGGAGTTCAGGCGACAACTGCGGGTGTACGCGGGCACCGACTTCGGCGTGCACTCACCGCGCTGGCTGTCCCGCTTCGGTGACGCCACCCGGTTGGCCGAGCGCTACCGGGTCGGCCGGGTGCTGCTGGCCGGCGACGCGGCGCACATCCACCCACCGATGGGCGGGCAGGGTCTCAACCTCGGCGTCCAGGACGCGTTCAACCTCGGCTGGAAACTGGCCGCCGAGATCAACGGCTGGGCACCGGAGGGGCTGCTGGACAGCTACCACACCGAGCGGCACCCGGTGGCCGCCGACGTGCTGGACAACACCCGCGCACAGAGCGAGCTGATATCCACCGAGCCGGGCCCCCAGGCGGTCCGTCGGCTGGTGTCGGAACTGATGAACTTCGAGGAAGTGAACCGGTACCTCACCGAGAAAATCACCGCCATCGCAGTCCGCTATGACTTCGGCGAGGGCCATGAACTGCTCGGCCGGCGGATGCGCGACATCGGGCTGAAGCGGGGGCGCCTCTACGAGCTGATGCACGGCGGCCGCGGACTGCTGCTCGACCAGACCGGCCGGCTCTCGGTGACGGGCTGGGCAGACCGGGTCGACCACGTCGTCGACGTCAGCGAGGAACTGGACCTGCCCGCCGTGCTGCTGCGCCCGGACGGCCACGTGGCGTGGGTCGGTGACGATCAGCAGGACCTGCTCAGCCACCTACCCAGGTGGTTCGGCGCCGCCGTCAGCTGAGCGCGCAGGTGTGACTGTCCATGATCGTGCTCGGTCCACGATGTAGTGGCATCCCCGGTGTTGCGAGGCCACTGGATCCAGGATCGAGCACGATCATCGGGTCAGGCGTCCTGACCTGCGCGTTGAACGGGCACCGCACAGTCACCAATCCGTCACCGCGCCGCTACGTCTGGTGTCCTCGACTTACGCTCGTGGGCGTGTCCGCACCTACCGAAGGCGCCACCGAAGAGGACCGACGTGACTTCATCGTCATGGTCGCTCGGGAGTTGGCCGAGGCCGAGGGCTGGACGGGGGTGAGTACCCGGCGGCTGGCCGAGCGGGCCGAGGTCGACGTCGGGGATCTCTACCGGCACTTCGCCGATCAGGAGGCGTTGCTCGCCGCTGTCGCGGTGTGCGCCTTCGCCGACCTGGCCGCCGACCTGGCCGAGGCTCACGCGGAGGCCACCGAAGGTCACGCCGAGGCCACCGAAGGTACGGAACGGGCCTGGCCGGCGGTGGTGAGTGCGTACCTCGACTTCGCGTACGCGAATCCGGAGGTCTACGACGCGATGCTCGCGCTGACCCCCGACCTTGCCCTCGGCGTGGATGGCGTGCCGGCCGCGCCCCGGGCCGTCTTCGCGGAGCTGCGGGCGGCCCTGGCCCCACTGGCCGAGGGGCGTGACCCGGACAGCCTGGCCGAGGTGGGCTGGAGTCTGCTGCACGGCGTGGTGATGCTCACCAGGGGCGGCCGGCTGCGCCCCGAGGCGCAGGAGGAACGGGAGGCGATGATCGCGGACCGGTTGCTGCGGTGGCCCTGACCGGCGGGCCGGAAAGTCGCTGGGTTCGCCGCGCGATACGTCCTAGAGTCCCGGATCGGCGGAGGAGCTGATCACAAGGAGGTGGCGGCATGACGGTGGACGCGATGGCCCGGCGGCAGGCGCAGGTGTTGGTCTTCGACGCGGACGACACCCTCTGGGAGAACAACGTCGTCTTCGAGCGGGTGATCGACGATTTCCTGGCCTGGCTCGACCATCCCACTCTGGACCGGGCCGAGACCCGGGCGATCCTCGACGACATCGAGCGGGCCAACGCGGTGGCGCACGGCTACGGCAGCAAGGTCTTCCTGCGCAGCCTCGCGGAGTGCCTGGAGCGGCTGCGCGAGCGGCCGGCCACCGACGCCGAGCGTCAGGAGATCGACCGGCTGGCGGTGGCCCTGGTCGAGCACCGGGTCGAGTTGATGCCCGGGGTGGCCGACGCGCTCGACGAGCTGGCCGGTCGGCACGAGCTGTTGCTGCTGACCAAGGGCGACCAGGTGGAACAGCAGCGCAAGCTGGACGCCTGCGGGCTGCTGCACCACTTCCGGGCCGCGCACATCGTCGCCGAGAAGAAGGTCGACACGTATCGGTGGCTGATCCGGGAGCACGGCTTCGACCCGGCCGGCGCGTGGATGATCGGCAATTCCCCGAAGTCGGACATCCTGCCGGCCCGAGCGGCCGGACTGAACGCGGTGTTCATTCCGAACGAGAACACCTGGGTGCTGGAGGACGACGAACTGGACCCGACCGACGCGGGCGTTCTGCGGCTGGCCGAGTTCCGCGATCTGCTGCGGCACTTCTGACCGTCCAGAAGCCGAACAGCGCCAGCGATCATGGTCGCGTTACGCCGACATGCCGCTTTTCCACCTTGAGATCAGTCACGCCGCTGGCGGTTCGCCGCGCCTTGTCCGGCCCGTCGTGGCGCGCCTAACCTGGGTCGGCGCTCACGGCCTCTCGGGGTGTGCCGGGGGCGCACCGGCGTCCGGCGGGTGGGCACCGTGGAGCTGAGTGCGGAGCGGCCGGCTCGCTCCGTCGAGCCGCGAGGCGTCGTGCCACGCACGCGCGTGCGACGGGGCGCCGGAGCTGTCCGCTTCCCTGCCGGTCCGCCGGAGGTCAGGGCCGGGTAGTTGCGGACCCGGCCCTGACCACGCCCCCAAACGACCACCCCCGGCGAGCGGGACAGACGCGAGCCGGGCCGACTGTCAGGATGACGGAATGAAGCGCAGATCCCTCCTGCTCGGTGCCGCCGCAGGCCTCGCGGTGCCGGCCGTGATCGCCCCTGCGGCGCCCGCGCTCGGCGCGAGCCGGCCGCCGGCGCCGGCCTGGGGCACGGCGCCGGTTCCCCGATCCACCCGGCCGACGCTGCCGCGCCACAACCTGGCCGCCCGGCTGACCACCCTGCCGCCGCAGACGAAGCAGGTGCTCATCGTCAGCTCCGCCAGCTACACCACCACATACGCCACCCTTGAGGCGTACGTGAAGATCAGGGGTCGCTGGCAGCCCGCCTCGGCGTCGTTGCCCGCACGGATCGGCTCGAAGGGCTTCAGCGACAACCACGTGGAGGGCGTGCCGACCACGCCCACCGGTGTCTACTCGATCGGCCCGACCATGTACGGCATCGCGGCGAACCCGGGCATGCGGTACCCGTACCACCGGCTGGTCAGCGGCGACTGGTGGAACGAGAACCCGTCGTCGTCGCAGTACAACACCTTCCAGCACAGCTCGACCAACCCGGGCGGGGCCAGCGAGGCGCTGTGGACGGAGGTGCCCGCGTACACGCACTTCGCGGTCATCACCTACAACATGGCGCCGAACGTGCCGACGCCGATCCCGAACGCGGGCAGCGGCATCTTCCTGCACCAGTTCAGCACCAGCGCCGGCAACGCCACCGCCGGTTGCGTGTCCCTCTCCCACGACAACCTGGTCGACGTGCTGAACTGGCTGGACCCGACGGCCTCGCCGCGCATCGTGCTCAGCCCGTACGCCCAGCTCGGCCGCTACTGACCTGCGCCGCGGAGGCGGGTGCCCGGTTCAGGAGACCTTGCCGCCGCGGACGATGGCCACCGCCACCCGGCAGAACTCGTCCATGTCCGGGTTGAAGCCGGCCGCGATGTCGGGATGCAGCCCGGACCGCGTCTCGTCCAACAGTCGCTGGCAGACCTGCTCGACCGGCTCGCCGGCGTAGCCGCCGCGGACCCGTTCGATCGCTGCCTGGAGCGCCGAGGTCAGCTGGTCCTCCAGCGGGCCGCGCAGCTTCTGCTGCACGGGGTCGAGCCCGCGCGGGTCGAGCGTGACATGTGGCTCCGACATCGGTGCTCCCTTCGTCGGCGTCCGCGGTACCCCACCGCAGCCGTCGGTCAAACCCCGGTCGGTACGGCGGCGACCCGCACCTGATACGAGAAGTCCTCCGCCGGCTCCTCCTGGTACGACAACCGGCGGATCTGCCGGTCGTCGTCGTAGAGGGCGACGTCCACCAGGACGCCGAGGTGGGCCAGGCCGATGCTGGACACCCGCTTCTTGTCCTGCAGCACCGCGCAGACGCCGCCCAGCAGGGTGCTGGCGTCGGCCGTACGGTGCCCGGGCGGGCAGCGTAGGACCAGGTCGACCTCGACCGGCCCGGGCAACGGCGTCCAGCCGGTGCGCTGGGCCGCTGCCAGGGCGGCATGGAGCAGGGTGCGGACCCTCGTCGCCTGCCGGTGCCCGGCGGCGAAGATGGACAACGCTTCGGTCTTGACCGGTGGCAGGCCGCTCACCTCGAATGTCAGGGCGAGAGCGCGGGTGTCCTGCACGACGGCACCTCCTCGTTGGGACGATCCTGCCGAACCGCGGGAGCGGCGGTGGGACGTTCCCGCGATTACCAACCGATCGGGCAGGCTGGGGTCGGCCAGAGGCGTGTCGACGTCGGCGGCGAACGCGTTGGCTGCGGCGCTAGGAAGACGCTAGTCGACGGTGCGCGCGCTGGGTAGTCGTTCGCTCACCCGATGGGACGCGGCGCGAAGGCGCAGAACTCGTTGCCCTCCGGGTCGGCCAGCACCCACCACCAGTGGGCCTCGTCAATTGGCTCCCGCAGCAGCGTCGCGCCCGCCTCGATCAGCGCCATGGGTTCCGGGTCGACCAGGTCGACGTCCCAGTGCAGCCGGTTCTTGACGGTCTTGGGCTCGGGCACCCCGTTGAACACCCAGTGGTCCCAGGGGAACCCGGCCGCGCCGACCACCGACGCGTTACCCGACCCGTACTCGACCGTGCCGCCGACCACGCCGCTCCACCAGGCAGCCTGGGCGGCCGGGTCGGCCGCGTCCACGACCAGCTCGAAGAGGCCCGGTCGGGCGCCTTCCCGGGCCCGGAAGGCGCAGAACGGGTTGCCCTCCGGGTCGGCCAGCACCCACCAGCCGACCTCCCCGTCCGGTTCGCGAAGCAGCCGGGCGCCGGCCGCGAGCAGCGCCGCCGGCTCCGCGCCGGCCAACCGCAGATCCAGGTGTACGCGGGTTTTGCCGGTACGCGGCTCCGGCACCCGGTTCACCCAGATCGACTCGGCGTTCGAGCGCGCGGAGCGCGGGTCCAGGCGAGTGTCGCCGTCGCCGAGGTCCACGACCTCGGCGTCGAGCATCCGACCCCAGAAGGCACCCAGGGTGTGCGGGTCGGCGGCGTCCAGACAGAGATCCTTGAAACGGGCTAGCACCGTCCCAGGATGCCCGGCCCGGCGGCGAGCCTGCTCGCCGCCGGGCCGGCGCTGTGGTGATCTCCCGCACACCGCGCCTCGCCACCCCCGGTCCAGCGGCGTCGGGTTTCGCGCAGGTTTCGTGACTTCCCAGCTCGGGCAGTGTGAAGGCCACGAAACGTCCGGGGTTGCCGCGCCGCTGGCCCAGCGCCCCGACCGTCTCGCCGTGCGCCGGGGCACGGTGCCTTCTCCCGGCTGCTGGCCGACAAGAGGGGAGGGGTGATGAACGACCCTGACGAGGCCCGACGTCGACGGCGACCACGGGTCCGCGTGGTGGCGGCTGCCGCCGCGTTGACGCTGGTGGCGCCCTTGGCCGCCTGTGGTTCCGGTGACGCTGGTGGCCCACCGACGCTCAACCTGTACTACCCGCCGGAACAGAACCTGCAGAAGGTCGTCGACGACTGCAACGCGCAGGCCCAGGGGCGGTACAAGATCGCCTACCGGGTGCTGCCCCGACAGGCCGACGAGCAACGCGTGCAGATGGTGCGTCGGCTGGCCGCCGAGGACACCGGCATGGACCTGCTCGGTCTGGATGTCACCTGGACCCAGGAGTTCGCCAGCGCCGACTGGATCCGCGAGTGGACCGGCCAGGACAAGGCCGAGGTCGAGCAGGGCACCCTCGCCGGGCCGCTGGACACCGCCCGCTACGAGGACAAGCTGTACGCCGCGCCGAAGAACACCAACGTCCAGCTGCTCTGGTACCGCAAGGACCTGGTGCCGCAGCCGCCGACCACCTGGGACCAGATGATCACGGCCGCGCAGCAGCTCAAGGACCAGGACAAGCCCTACCAGGTGCTCACCATGGGCGCCCAGTACGAGGGCCTGGTCGTCCTCTACAACACCCTGGCCGAGAGCGCCGGTGGAAACATCCTCAACGACGACGGTACGCAGGCCGTGATGGACGCCGGCACGGTCCGGGCGCTGGAGCAGTTGCAGCGCTTCGCCACGTCGGGCGTGACCTCGCCGTCGTTCAGCAACGCCACCGAGGACCCGGTCCGGCTGGAGTTCGAGTCCGGCGCGGGCGCGTTCCAGGTGAACTGGCCGTTCGTCTACCCGGCACTGCAGGAGGCGAACCCGGAGCTGGCCAAGCAGGTCGGCTGGGCTCGGATGCCGGGCATCGACGAGAACACCCCGAGCAAGGTCACCATCGGCGGGGTGAACATGGCGGTCAGCTCCTACTCCAAGCACCCGGAGCTGTCCTTCGAGGCGGCCCGCTGCATCCGCAACGCCGAGCACCAGAAGTTCTCCGCGATCAACGACGGCGTGCCGCCCACGATCGAGGCGGTCTACGACGAGCCGGAGATGGTCGAGGCGTACCCGATGAAGGACACCATCCTGGAGGAGCTGAAGGAGCCGGCGACCCGCCCGCTGACCCCGGCCTACCAGAGCATCTCCACCGTGATGTCGGCGATCCTGTCGCCGCCGTCGGCGATCCGTCCGCAGAAGACCGCGGACGAGCTGCGCGGCGCCATCGCCGACGCTCTCCAGTCCAAGGGGGTCCTCCCGTGAGCCTGCCCGCCACGCCGACCGGGGCGGACGTGACCGCCGAGGAGACCACCCGCTCCACCGACCGGCACGCCACCGTCCCCACCCAGCGCACCGGCCGTCGCAAGGCGCCGCTGAGCGAGAACAAGAAGGCCGAACGCAAGCTCGGCTGGCTGCTCTGCGCGCCCGCCGCGCTGGTCATGGTCGCGGTGACCGCGTACCCGATCATCTATTCGGTCTGGCTGTCGCTCCAGCGCTTCGACCTGCGCTTTCCCGACCAGCGCGAGTTCATCGGGCTGGAGAACTACGTCACGGTGCTCACCAACGAGTTCTGGTGGACCGCGTTCGGGGTGACCATGCTGATCACGGTGGTCACCGTGGCCGTCGAGCTGGTGCTCGGCATGGGGTTGGCGCTGATCATGCACCGCACGCTGGTCGGGCGGGGCATCGTGCGGACCGCGGCGCTGATCCCGTACGGGATCGTCACCGTGGTCGCCGCGTTCTCCTGGCGGTACGCCTGGACGCCGGGCACCGGCTACCTGGCCGACCTGTTCAGCGACGGCGCGCCGCTCACCGAGCGGGCCAGCTCGCTGGCGATCATCATGCTCGCGGAGATCTGGAAGACGACCCCGTTCATGGCGCTGCTGCTGATGGCCGGGCTGGCGCTGGTCCCGGAGGACCTGCTCAAGGCCGCGTCCACCGACGGCGCGACCGCCTGGCAGCGGTTCACCAAGGTGATGCTGCCGGTGATGAAGCCCGCGATCCTGGTCGCGCTGCTGTTCCGCACCCTGGACGCGTTCCGGGTCTTCGACAACATCTTCGTGCTGACCGCCGGCGGCAACGAGACCTCGTCGGTGTCGATGCTCGCCTACAACAACCTGATCCGGGGCCTGAACCTCGGCATCGGCTCGACGATGTCGGTGCTGATCTTCATCACCGTGGCGATCATCGCCTTCGTCTTCGTGAAGCTGTTCGGCACCGCTGCCCCGGGCAGCGACGACGGGGAGAGGCGCTGACATGGCCACCGGTACCGAAACCACCACCCGCGCCCGGCTGCGCTGGGGCCTGTTGGACGTCCTCGTGGTCGTCTTCGCGCTGGTCCCGGTGCTGTGGATCGCGTCGCTGTCGTTCAAGACGCCGGCCACCCTCACCGACGGAAACTTCATCCCCCGGGAATGGACGCTGGACAACTACCGGACGATCTTCGACACCGACCAGTTCGTCCGCGCGCTGGTCAACTCGATCGGCATCGCGCTGATCGCCACGCTGATCGCGGTGGTGCTCGGCGCGATGGCGGCGTACGCGATCAGCCGACTGGACTTCCCCGGCAAGCGGGTGCTGGTCGGCGTCTCCCTGTTGATCGCGATGTTCCCGCAGGTGTCGCTGGTGTCGCCGCTGTTCGAGATCGAGCGGCAGCTCGGCCTCTTCGACACCTGGCCCGGGCTGATCCTGCCGTACATCACCTTCGCGCTGCCGCTGGCGATCTACACGCTGTCGGCGTTCTTCAAGCAGATCCCGTGGGACCTGGAGAAGGCGGCGAAGATGGACGGCGCCACCCAGGGTCAGGCGTTCCGGCGGGTCATCGCCCCGCTGGCCGCCCCCGGGCTGTTCACCACGGCGATCCTGGTCTTCATCTTCTGCTGGAACGACTTCCTGTTCGCCATCACGCTGACCTCCACCGAGCGGGCCCGTACGGTGCCGGTCGCGCTGTCGTTCTTCACCGGCGAGTCGCAGTTCGAGGACCCCACCGGGGCGATCTGCGCCGCCGCCGTGGTGATCACCATTCCGATCATTCTGTTCGTCCTCTTCTTCCAGCGCCGCATCGTGTCCGGCCTGACCTCCGGCGCAGTCAAGGGATAGGTGGTAGTCGTGGCTGACATCGTGCTCGACAAGGTGAGCAAGAAGTTCCCGGACGGGACCGTCGCCGTGCAGGACGTCGACCTGGAGATCGCCGACGGCGAGTTCGTCATCCTGGTCGGCCCCTCGGGCTGCGGCAAGTCCACCACCCTCAACATGATCGCCGGGCTGGAGGACATCAGCTCCGGCGAGCTGCGCATCGGCGGTCAACGGGTCAACGACAAGGCCCCCCGGGACCGGGACATCGCCATGGTGTTCCAGTCGTACGCGCTGTACCCGAACATGACCGTGCGGGAGAACATGGCCTTCCCGCTGCGGCTGGCGAAGCTGGACAAGGAGACCATCAACCAGAAGGTCGACGAGGCGGCCAAGGTGTTGGAGCTGACCCCGCTGCTGGACCGCAGGCCGGCCAACCTCTCCGGTGGGCAGCGCCAGCGGGTGGCGATGGGTCGGGCGATCGTCCGGCAGCCGAAGGCGTTCCTGATGGACGAGCCGCTGTCCAACCTGGACGCCAAGCTGCGGGTGCAGATGCGCACGGTGGTGTCCCGGTTGCAGAAGCAGCTCGGCACCACCACCGTCTACGTCACGCACGACCAGACCGAGGCGATGACCCTCGGTGACCGGGTTGTGATCATGCGCGGCGGTGCGGTGCAGCAGGTCGGCCCGCCGCAGGAGCTCTACGACCACCCGCGCAACCTCTTCGTGGCCGGCTTCATCGGCTCGCCGTCGATGAACTTCCTGCACGCCGTCGTGCAGGACGGCGGGTTGCGTACCGCGTTGGGCGACGTGCCGCTCGGCGATCGGGTCCGCCGGGAACTGGAGGCGGCCGACGCGCCGCGTGAGCTGATCCTCGGTGTCCGCCCCGAGCACTTCGAGGACGCCGAGTTGGTCGACGAGGACACCCGCCGCCGGGGCCTGGAGTTCGAGGCTCCGGTGGAGATCGTCGAGTCGATGGGCTCGGACAAGTACGTCTACTTCACCGTGGAGGGAGAGAAGGCCAGCGCCGCCGAGCTGGAGGAGTTGGCCGCCGACGCGGGCTCAGCCGACTTCAGCGGCGCCGGCAGCAACCTGGTCACCCGGCTGTCGGCCGAGTCCCCGGTGGCCGAGGGGCAGTCGCGCCGGGTCTGGTTCAACCTGGAGAAGATCCACCTGTTCGACCCGGCCAACGGGCGCAACCTCACCCTGCACGAGGGCCGGGCGGCCGGCGCGCTCGCCGACTGACAACGTCCACCGTGGTGGGGCCGGCGGTCCGCCCGCCGGCCCCGTCGGGTCCTGCGCCGCACGCCCGGCCGTGACAAGGTGGTCGCAGGTCGCGTCGTGAAGCGGGGGACGGATGAACCGACGACTGGTCGCGCTGGCCAACGCGCACGGCGTGTCCACCTGGTACGAGGACTGGCGGCACCGGCGCGTCGAGGTCGCGCCGGAGACCGTCGTCGGCGTGCTCGGCCTCCTCGGCGTGGATGCCACCAGCCCGGCGGCCATCGCCGACGCGCTCACCGCCACCCGCGCGGTCGACCGGGCCGCCCTGCCGGAGACGGTGGTGCTCACCCACGGCGCCACTCGGGTGCTTCCCGGCCCGGGCGTGGTGACCCTGGAGGACGGTGGCCACCGCGCGGTCGACGGCGAACTGCCGGCGGATCTGCCGCTGGGCTGGCACCGGCTGGCCTGCGCCGGCCGGGAGGCGACGCTGGTGGTGGTGCCCCGCCGGCTGCCCGTGCCGCCGCGCACCTGGGGCTGGATGCTTCAGCTCTACGCGCTCACCTCGGATCGCTCCTGGGGCATGGGCGACCTCGGTGACCTGGCCGAGTTCACCGGTTGGGCCGGTGCCACCGGCGCGGGGCTGGTGTTGCTCAACCCACTGCACGCGGTCGGGGCGGCGCATCCGGTCGCCGCTTCACCGTATTCGCCGGCCAGTCGGCGCTTCGTCAACCCGCTCTACCTGCGGGTCAGTAACACCGCCGCGTACCGGGCAGCCGACCCGGCGACCCGGGCGGTGGTCGACGCGCTGCGCCCCGACCGGGGCGACCTGATCGACTACGACGAGGTGTGGACCGCCAAGCGGCACGCCCTGGAGTTGCTGCATCCGTACGCCCAGCCGGTGGACCTGGGCGCGGACCCGGCGCTGACCACCTTCGCCACCTGGTGCGCGTTGGCCGAGCGGCACGGGAACGACTGGCGGGCCTGGCCGGCGGAGCTGCACCACCCGGACGCCCCGGCGGTCGCCGAGCAGCGCCGCCAGCTCGCCGACCGGGTGGCCTTCCACGCCTGGCTGCAACACCTCTGCCACGAGCAGCTCGACGCTGTCACGGCGGCGGCCCGGGCGGCCGGGATGCCGGTCGGCGTGGTGCACGACCTGGCCGTCGGCATCGACCCGGGTGGCGCGGACGGCTGGCAGCTCGCCGACGTGCTGGCCCAGGGCGTGCGGGTCGGCGCCCCGCCGGACGACTTCAACCAGCTCGGCCAGGACTGGGGGCTCGTCGCGTGGCGCCCGGACCGGCTCGCCGCCACCGGTTACGCGGCCTACCGGGACATGCTGCGGCGGACCCTGCGGCACGCCGGTGGCCTGCGGGTCGATCATGTCGCCGGGCTGTGGCGGCTGTGGTGGGTGCCGCCGGGTGCCGGGGCCGCCGAGGGCACCTACGTCCGCTACGACGCCGAGGCGATGCTCGGCATCCTCGCGCTGGAGGCCCACCGGGCCGGGGCGGTGGTGGTCGGCGAAGACCTTGGCACCGTCCAGCCGGCGGTGACCCGGGGGCTGCGCGGGCGAAACATGCTCGGCTCGACCGTGCTCTGGTTCGCCCGGGACGACGACGGCGACTTCGTTCCGCCGACCCGCTGGCCGCGCAACGCGCTGGCCACGATCTCCACCCACGACCTGCCGACCGCTCCCGGCTTCCTGACCGGCGAGCACGTCCGGGTACGCGACGAGTTGAAGCTGCTCGGCGCCGACGTGGCGGTGGAGCGGGCCCGGGCCGACGCGGACCGGGAGCGGCTGCTGACGATGCTGCGTGCCGAGGCGCTGCTGCCCGACACGGCCGCGCCGGATGACGGCGAGGTGGTGGTGGCGATGCACGCCGCGCTCGCGGCCAGCCCGACCCGGCTGCTCGGCGTCTCCCTCTACGACGTGCTGGGCGAGGTGCGTCAGCCGAACATGCCGGGCACGGTGGACGAGTATCCGAACTGGCGGCTGCCGTTGCCGGCGACCGTGGCGGAGATCTGTGCGGACCCCGGGGTGGCCCGGGTCGTCGACGTGCTGACCGCGGCCCGCCCGCGACCTGCCAGCCCGGACGAGGACTGACGCCCGACGCCGCGCTGGTCAGGCCGGCCAGTCGAACCGGGGCGGCAGCCCGAGGAAGTCGGCGTACCGGCCCAGGGCCTGCTCGACCCGGGCACGTCCGGCGGTGTCCAGTGGCGTCAGCGGCTGGATCGTCACGGTGACCGCGGCCCGGGCGACACGACGTTTCCACAGGCCCACCACCCGGCCGGCGCGGACCACGGTGGACTGGAAGATGCCGTTGTTGCCCGGCACGACGGCGGCCTGGTGCGCGGGGTCGAGCATCAACGCGCGGTCCCGGAAACCGAGCAGGTACTCGTCGAAGCCGGGCAGCACCAGCACGTCGTCGACCGGGGGGCGCGGTGCGTCGGCCAGCGCCGCGTCGACGTGCATCTCCACACCGTCGACCCGCACCACGGTCAGCACGTCGCCGGCGGCGGCCAGCCCACGCCGCGCGTCGGTCAGGGTGAGGCCGGTCCAGCCGGCGAACTCGCGGGCGGTGACCGGACCGTGCCCGCGCACGTAGCGGTGGGCGAGCACGGCCAGCGCCTCGTCCCGGTCCAACTGCCGTGGCCCGGGCGCCCACTCGTCGAGCAGCGCGAAGGTCTGTTCGGTGCCGACGTTCGGCGCAAGGCAGGTCACTCCGCGCACGCTGGCGTACCAGAGCAGGTGGTAGCCGCGCTGGCTGTCGGTGGCCAGGCCGGCCGCGCGGAGGGTGGCCAGGCACTGCGCCCGGGTGAGTCGACCGCCGCCGGCCAGCGCGGCGCCGAGCACATCCACCGCCCGGTCCGCGTCGGCGTCGGTGAGCCCGAGCTGCGCCCGCCGGGTCGCCGCGCCGGCCAGCGACCGGACGCCGGTCAGCTCCAGCATCCAGCGCGCGTCGGCGGGCGGGACGAGGTGCACGGTGCCCCGCATCGGCCAGGTGCGCAGCGCCTCCCGCTTCTCCAACGCCGCCTGCACGTCGGTCACGGTCTGCCCGGGCAGCCGCGCGCCCAGCGACCACAGCCCACTGGCCAGGTCCTGTGCCTGCATTGCGCCGAACCACTCGACCACCTCGGCGACGCTGCCGGGTCGGACGCCCGGGTGCGGCCGCAGCAGCAGGCTGCTCATCCGCAGCGCCAGCGCGTCGGCTGCGCTGAGGTCGACAGGCATGGGTCGTGCCCCTTCCGGTTGCTGGGCTGCCAGCCTAGGGCCACCCACCGACGACTCCGCCTGACGCGGCGTCCCGCGCATCCGCCGCCCCCGCGCCCGTGGCCTGTCGCTCGCCGGTTCGCGCCCAGGGGGCGTAACGGCCGGCGCAGCGGGAAAGCGGCGCGTCGGAAGTACGCGCGCCGCGCGTGCGGAAGGGAGTCTGATGACTGCCGCAAACGAGCCGGCCCGGGGTACGGGCGCGCCGGCCGGGTCCCGGACCCATCGGGCGGACGCCCGCGCGAAGACCAGCGCGGCCGCCACCTTCGCCCTGGTCTTCGGCGTGGCCGGCCTGATCAGCGTGCTGACCGCCATCCTCGCCTGGATCGGGTTGGTGCTCGGCATCATCGGGGTCATCCTCGGCATCGTCGGGCTGAAGATGTCCCGCCGCCCGGGCGTGACCGGGCGGGGCGTGGCGATCGGTGGCCTGGTGCTGAGCATCCTGGCGGTGCTCATCGGACTGGGCCTCGCCGCGGGGATCTCCACCTTCATCAACAACGAGGGTGCGGTGGACCGCCTCCAACAGCAGGTCGACGACCTCCGCGACAAGCTCGACTGACGCTCACCGACGCGCACGATCGACGCGCCGGGCCGGGGCGCGCTCGCCGGCCGCGTCGCGCGACGGCTCCGGCGGGCGCGGCCGGAGATCACAGTAGGGTGGGCGACGTGCTCCGCCAGGTCACCGCGATCCGCTACGTCACCCCGCTACGCGAGGGTGGCTCGCTGCCGGGCGTGGTGGAGGCCGACGACCTCGGCACGTACGTGGCGAAGTTCCGCGGCGCCGGGCAGGGGCCCAAGGCGCTGATCGCCGAGGTGATCTGCGGTGAGCTGGCCCGCCGCCTGGAGCTGCGGGTACCACCGCTGGTGGTGCTCGACATCGACCCGGTGATCGGTCGGGCCGAGCCCGACCAGGAGGTGCAGGAGCTGCTGCGCAACAGCGGCGGCGCCAACCTGGGGATGGACTTCCTGCCCGGGGCGCTGGGCTTCGACCCGGTCGCGCATCCTGTCGACCCGATGCTGGCCTCGCGGGTGCTCTGGTTCGACGCGTACGTGGAGAACGTCGACCGGAGCTGGCGCAACCCGAACCTGCTGGTCTGGCACCGGGAGCTGTGGCTCATCGACCACGGCGCCTGCCTGTACTTCCACCACAACTGGCCGCGCGCCGGTGCCGCCGTGCACCGGGCGTACCGCGCCGAGGACCACGTGCTCGCGCCGTACGCCGACCGGCTCGCCGAGGCCGACGCCGAACTGGCCCCCCGGGTCACCCCGGAGCTGCTCCGCGAGGTGCTGGCGCTGGTGCCGGAGGAGTGGCTGACCGCCGCCGACTTCGACTCGGCCGATGCGGCGCGGGAGGCGTACCTGGCGCACCTGTCCGCCCGGGTCGCGCGCACCGCCGACTGGCTGCCGCAGGGGAGCGCGGCATGAGGCAACCCTTCGAGTACGCCGTCATCCGGCTGGTGCCCCGCATCGAGCGCGGCGAGCAGATCAACGTCGGCGTGCTGCTCTACTGCCAGCAGCGCGACTTCCTGGCCGCGCGGACGCACCTGGACGCCGACCGGGTCCGCGCGCTGGCTCCCGACGTGGACCTGCCGGCGGTGGCCGCGGTGCTCGACTCCTGGGACCGGACCTGCGCCGGTGACGGACCGGCGACCCGGATGCGGCTCGGCGAGCGGTTCCACTGGCTGGCCGCGCCACGCAGCACGATGATCCAGACCGGGCCGGTGCACACCGGGCTCACCGCCGACCCGGCGGCGGAGCTGGAGCGGCTGATGGCGGCCCTGGTCCGCTGAGCGGAGGCGGTGACCGGCGGACGGGCCCCTGATCGCGCTACGCCCGCCCCGTTGCCGGCGGAGCGCGATCCCCCGTTCAGGTGCCCGGCGCGGGGGCGGCGGAGTACTCCCGTCGGCGCCGGTGACATCAGGATCGCTCTCCGTGAGCACCCGAGGGTCGGAACGCCCCGGAACTTGCGGAAAACTTGAGGATGCGGCCGCCGATCGGCGGGGCAGCGCGCGCGGGCTGCCGTTTGACGGTGCGGGCAACGGGTAGTCGCCGGAGCTGACTCTGACGAGAAGGGGAACATCTGATGGCTGCCCAGACCAAGGTAGCGGTGATCTACTACAGCGCCACCGGCATCACGTACCAGATGGCGCAGGCCGTGTGCGAGGCCGCCGGGGATGCCGGCGCCGAGGTGCGCCTGCGCAAGGTGCGTGAGCTGGCGCCGGACGAGGCGGTCCGCTCCAACTCCGGGTGGCAGGCACACCGCCTGGAGACCCAGGATGTGCCCGAGGCGATGGTCGACGACCTGTCCTGGGCCGACGTGGTGATCTTCGGCGCGCCGACCCGGTACGGCATGATCGCCGCCCAGTTGAAGCAGTTCATCGACACGACCGGCCCGCTGTGGGCCCAGGGCGCGCTGGTCAACAAGGTCTACTCCGCGTTCACCTCGACGTCGACCGCGCACGGCGGGCAGGAGACCACCCTGACCTCGCTCTTCACGGTCTTCTACCACTGGGGTGGAGTCGTGGTGACCCCCGCCTACACCGACACCAGCCAGTTCATCGCCGGCAACCCGTACGGCGCCTCGCACACCAGCAACAACGGGGAGATCCCCCCGGATGCCGTGGCGCTGGGCGCCGCCGCGCTCACCGCCCGACGGGCGGTACAGATCGGCACCGCGCTGAAGAAGGGCCTGGCCGGCTGAGCCGACCGGTGACCGGTGGCCGGGCAGGGGCTCTCGATCCCGTCCGACCACCGGTCGATCCAGCCGTACCCCTCGGGCGTGGTGACTATGCCCGTCCGCCTGCCGCCGACAGCTCGTCCGGGCGCGGGGCCGGCAGCAGGTCGCCCAGCAGTTCGGTCAGCACGGCGAGCCCGTCCGGGCTGAGCACCGACTCGGGGTGGAACTGCACCCCGGCGAAGGCGCGCCCGCGCAGCGCGTGCACGGCGCCGTCGCGCACGTCCCGGGCCAGCTCCACCGGCCCGTACGCGGTGTCCAGCCGGTCCACCTCGGCGCGGGCGGTGAACGTGGAGTAGAAGCCCACCCGACGGGGGTGGCCGAACAGCGGCACCTCCCGTTGCAACCCCTGGTAGGGGGCCTTGCGCCGGTGGAGGGGCAGCCCCAGCAGCCCGGCCAGCACCTGATGGCCGAGACAGACCGCGAGGGTCGGGCGACCGCTCGCCAGCAGCCCGGTCAGCAGCCCGCGCAGCGCCACCATCTTCGGCTCGTCCTTGCTGCCCGGGTCGCCCGGTCCGGGCCCGGCCACCACCAGGTCATAGGCGTCGACCGGGCCGCTGGCGTGCCACGGCCGCAGCGTGACCGCGAGACCCAACGCGCCCAGCTGGTGGGCCAGCATGCCGGTGAAGGTGTCCTCGGCGTCCACGATCAGCGCCCGGCGGCCGATCAACCCGGGCAGCCCTGGCGCGTCCGGCGCTCGCTGGTCCAGCCAGAACTGCGCCAGCGGCGCGTTGCGCGCGGCCAGCGCCTCGCGTACCGCCGGGTCGTCGGCCAGCCGCGCGACCGGCCCGCCGTCGCCGGCGGGTGCCGCCGGGCCGAGGCCGAGCGCGGCCAGCACCCCGGCCGCCTTGGCGTGCGTCTCGGCCACCTCGCCGGCCGCCGTCGAGTGCCGGACGAGGGTGGCGCCCACCGGCACCCGCAGCCGGCCGGTGGGGGAGATCTCGGCGGTACGGATCAGGATCGGCGCGTCCAGCGTCTGCCGGCCTGCCTCGTCGTGACCGAGCAGGGCCAGCACGCCCGCGTAGTAGCCCCGGCCGACGCGCTCGTGCCGGGCGATCACCCGGCATGCGTTCTCCATCGGGCTGCCGGTCACGGTGGGGGCGAACATCGTCTCCCGCAGCACCTCCCGCACGTCGCGGGTGCCCCGACCGGCGAGCAGGTACTCGGTGTGTGCCAGGTGCGACATCTCCTTGAGGTACGGGCCGATCACCTGACCGCCGTGCTCCGCGACGGTGGCCATCATCTTCAGCTCCTCGTCGAGCACCATGTACAGCTCCTCGACCTCCTTGGGGTCGGCGAGGAAGCGCAGCAGCGCCGCCCGGTCCGGCGTGCCGCCGACGGGCCGGAAGGTGCCGCTGATCGGGTTCATCATCACCAGCCCGTCGTCGACGCTGACGTGCCGCTCCGGGCTGGCGCCGACCAGCGTCCGAGTCCCGGTGTGCACCACGAACGTCCAGTACGCTCCACGTTCGGCGACCAGCAGCCGGCGCAGCGCGGCCAGCGCGGCCACCAGCGGCGGGCCCTGCACGGTGGCGTGCAGGGTGCGGTGGATGACGAAGTTGGCACCCTCGCCGCGACCGATCTCCTCGGCCAGCACCCGCTGCACGGTCTGCGCGTACTCCTCGTCGGTGACGTCGAACGCGGCGTCGACGGCGCGCACCGGCTCGTCGGGCAGCGCGGCCAGCGCGTCGGCCAGGGCGATCCGTCGGTGCTCGCGGACCTGGAGGCACTCCAGCGGGTATCCGTCGTCGCGGCAGGCGAAACCGCGCTCGGTGATCTGCCGGTACGGCACCAGGGCCAGCGTCCGCGCCCCGGGCGCGCCCGGCTGCAGCGGGATGTCCGCCAGCCGGTCGACGGTGTCGACCGGGCCGGTGAACAGCTCCAGCTCGTCGGCGCCCTCGCGGCGCAGCAGCGCGAAGGGGCCTGGGTCGACGCCGCGCGCAACGGCGGCGAGCAGGTCGGTCAGGTGGGTCATCGGGTTCTCCGTGGGGCCGGGCGCCGCCAGTGGGGCGGCCATCCGGGCCGGGAGATCCGGCGGCCGCCTCGATGGCGGCCGCGTGGATGGAGCTACGCGCGGGGGGTGGCCGCCGGGTCGGCGGGCCACCAGCAGGTCAGATGCGCGAGCATGCGATCCACCCTACGCGCCCGCCGCCGGGCCCGGAACCCGATGGCGCGTCCCGGTGGCGCCCGGCCCGACCGACGTTCCGGCACGGTCGACAGCGGGTAACTTGACCGGCGATGAACATTCTCGCGCTCGATCTGGGCACCTCCTCGGTACGCGGGCTGGTGCTGGACGGGGACACCCAACCGATGCCCGGCGCCCTGGCCCGGCGGAAGGTCAACCTCGCCATCGGCGACAACGGCACCGGCACGCTCTCCGGTCCCGACTATCTCGCCTCCCTGATCGAGTGCCTCGACGAGCTGGCCGCCGCGGGGCACCTGCACGACGTCGATCTGGTCGCGGTCTCGGCGCAGTGGCACTCGGTGCTCCCGCTGGACCGCGACGGCACCCCGCTGGGTCCGGTGCTCACCTGGCTGGACACCCGGCCGACGCCGCGCGACGGTGCGCCCGGCCCAGCCGACCCGGACGACTTCCACCAGCGCACCGGCTGCTGGTGGCACCGCAACTACTGGACGGTGCGGCTGCCCTGGCTGCGCGAGCAGTCCGGCAGCCCGATCGCCCGGTTCGTCGGCCTGCCCGAGTACGTGCTGGGAGAGCTGCTCGTAGGGGCACCCATGTCGGTGTCCCAGGCCTCCGGGACCGGCCTGCTGGACCTGGGCAGCCTGCGCTGGGACGACGAGGCGCTGACGCTGGCCGGGGCGCGACCGCAGGAGCTGCCGCCCCTGGGCGAGCTGGAATGGCATGGCCGGCTACGGGCCGACCGCGCCCGCCGCTGGCCGCAGCTGGCCGAGGCCCGGTGGTCGCCGCCGGTGGGCGACGGCGGGGCCTCGAACGTCGGCTCGGGCTGCGTGGACCCGAGCCGGGCCGCGGTGACCGTCGGAACCTCCGCGGCCGTACGGCTGATGCAGCGGATCCCGGCCGGCGAGCCGTTGCCCCGGTTGCCCGAACGGCTCTGGCGCTACCGGGTCGACCACGACCACGTGGTGACCGGCGCGGCGTACTCCAGTGGCGGCAACCTGTTCGCCTGGGCCGACCGGGAGTTGCGGTTGCCCCAGGGCGCTGAACTGGACGCGGCGCTGGCGCTGGTGCCGGCGGGCGGTGGCCGGCCGGCCGACCCCCGCTTCGGCGGCGACCGGGCGCCCGGGCTGGCCCCGGCGGGCACGGGCGAGCTGCGTGGGCTCAGCTTCGGCACCACGGCGGTGGACATCCTGGCCGGGCTGATGCAGGGCCTGTGCGAGCTGGTCGCCCACGACCTCGCGGAGCTGGAGTCCACGATCGACCGACCGGTCGAGGTGGTGCTGGGCGGTGGCGCGGTGGCCGCGTCGGTGTGGTGGCGGCAGTCGTTCGCGACGGCGCTCGCGCCGCGACCGGTGTCGCACCAACGCAATCCGGAGATCGGTGCCACCGGCGCCGCGTTGGTGGCGCTGGGCCGTTACGGTGACGCGGTGGAGCTCGCCGACATCGGCCGGACGGACGAGCTGGTCTTACCGACCACGACACCACCTCCGCACCCGCAGTATCCTTCCTGAACCGCCGCCACGTTCGGACCGTTGACAGCGCTCCCGAGCCTGGTTGGATGGACTGCGCTCCCCGGACCGCGGTGGACGCGGCAGGACGGAGGAGGCAGGGTGGCGGCAGGTTCCGACCCGGGGAACGGCGCGGTGTCGAACCATCGCCGGCGTCGCTTCGATGTCCGGGTTGTTCCCCACCGGCGCCGCTCGCCGTTCCGGCTGCGCGACTGGCGGATGAGCACCAAGCTGGCCACCGTTCTGGTGGTGCCGTCGGTGGCGTTCCTGGTGCTCGCCGGCGTGCAGACCAGCGCGCTGGTGGGGCGGACCACGGCGTTGAACGACTTCGCCCGTCAGGTGGGCATCGGCCGGCAGATCACCGCGGTGGTGCACCAGCTCCAGCAGGAGCGGGACCGCTCCGCGGGGGAGCTGGGGGAGCTGCGCCGCGGTGGCGACCGGGAGACCTCGGCTGCGGCCCTGAAGCCTCTGCAGTCGGCCACCGACCGGGCCATTGTGGACCTCCGGCGGGCGGCCGAGCCGCTGGCCGACGCCGACGCCTCCTGGCGGGTCGCCTTCTCCGAGGTGCTGGAGGCGTACGACCAGGTGGTGGACATCCGGCCGGCGATCCCGCCGGCGGTGCTCAGCAACGACACCATCCTGAGCAACTACCACCGGGCCGTCGACGTGCTGCTCGACCTGCTCGCGGAGCCGACGCCGGGTCAGGAGCGGCCGGCGTTGAGCGACGCGGTGCTGCGCTACGTCCAGCTGGCCCGGGTCAAGGAGCTCTCCTCGCGGGTTCGGGCCCAGCTCTACGCCGCCGCGCGCGCCGGCCGGTACGGCACCGAGGACCGGGTGCTGCTCACCGACCTGCGCGCCCAGCAACTGACCGCGCTCGGCGCGTTCCGGGTGGCCGCCACCAGCGACCAGATCCGCCGGTACGACGAGAGCTCGGTGGATCCGCTGTTCCTGGTCGCCACCCGGTTGGAGGAGCGCAGCCTGCCGGCCGGTGACGCACCGCCCGAGGTGCTGCCCTCCGAGCAGTGGTGGGCGGCCAGCCAGCAACGCCAGGAGCTGCTGCGGCAGGTCGAGGCGGGGGTGCTGGACGACGCCGTGCGACAGGCCGACGACGCCAGCACCGGCCAGCTGCGCGCCACCCTGCTGGTGGTCGGCGGGATCGTCGCGGTGCTGCTGGTCGCCCTGCTGATCTCGCTGCTCGTCGGGCGGTCGGTCGCCCGGTCGATGCGGCTGCTGCGCAGCCAGGCGCTGCGGATCGCGCAGATCGAGCTGCCGGACGCGCTGGACCGGCTGCGGACCGTCACCGGCGGGGTGCCCGGCATCGAGGTCCCGCCGGCGGTGGTCCGCTCGCTCGACGAGATCGGCGAGCTGGCCGAGGCGTTCGTCGCGGTGCACCGCAGCGCGGTCACCGTCGCCGTCGAGCAGGCGCTGATGCGCCGCAACGTCAACGCGATGTTCGTCAACCTGGCCCGGCGCAGTCAGGTGCTGGTGGAGCGCCAACTGGAGCTGCTGGACGATCTGGAACGCGAGGAGAGCGACCCGGACCAGCTGGAGAACCTGTTCAAGCTCGACCACCTGGCCGCCCGGATGCGCCGCAACGACGAGAGCCTGCTGGTGCTGGCCGGCACTGAGTCCACCCGCCGGTGGAACCGGCCGGTGGGCCTCGGCGCGGTGCTGCTGGCCGCCGCCGCCGAGATCGAGCAGTACCAGCGTGTCCGCCTCGAGTCGGTGGGCAACGTGCACGTGGTCGGGCACGCCGTCGGTGAGCTCGTGCACATGCTGGCCGAGTTGCTGGAGAACGCCACCGCCTTCTCCCGGCCGGACACGGTCGTGGTGGTGACCGCCCGGGTCGAGGCCGCGTCCGCGCTGATCGAGATCGCCGACCGTGGCCTGGGCATGAGCCCGACTGCGTTGGCTGAGGCGAACGTGGTGCTGGCCAGCCCGCCGGCTGCGGACGTCGCGGCGGTCGAGCGGATGGGTCTGTTCGTGGTCAGCCACCTGGCCGCCCGGCTCGGTGTGCGGGTGCGGTTGGACGGCGGCGAGGATGGTCTCGTCGCCCGGCTCGTGCTGCCTGCCGCGTTGCTGGCCCCGGCGGGGGCGGTGGAGTTGGATCCGCCGGCGCCAGCCCGGATGTTGGCCACGAGCGCGGCTCGGGGCATGGGTGCGCAGCGGGTGCCCGGGGCCACCCGGGCGGCGGGCGTGCCAGGGCCGGCCGTGGCGCCACTGGATCTGCCCGTGGCAGGCCGCCCGCCGGGGATCGCCGTGCCCCGCCAGGGGTCGGTCCGGGCCGGGGACGTGCTCGCCCCGGCGCGGTCGGGTAACGGCGGCGGCTGGTGGTCCCCGGAGGGTCCGGTCGGGCCGGCGGGGCCGGGGCCGGTCGTGCCGCCGGCCATCCCGGTGACCGCCGGTACGAACGAGCGGGGCCTGCCGATGCGGGTACCGATGGCACAGCTCTCCGCGGTCACCCGCCCGGCCCGGCCGGAATCGGCGCCGGCGCGCGACGATCTGGACCCGGAGGCGGTCGGTGGCATGCTTTCCCGGCTCTACAGCGGGGTACGGCGTGCTGAGGCCGAGGACACCACCGAGATACCCGTGCCACCCTTCGGGGGGCACGACGAA
The DNA here is from genome assembly GCF_042897975.1 of Micromonospora sp. NPDC000668. NCBI lineage: Bacteria > Bacillati > Actinomycetota > Actinomycetes > Micromonosporales > Micromonosporaceae > Micromonospora > Micromonospora sp. NPDC000668. The sequence continues at coordinate 1,182,152 of NZ_JBIAYP010000001.1, read as the reverse complement.
GGGGGACGACGACAGTGACGACGTTGAGCCAGGAGGCACGGGACCTGAGCTGGCTGGTGAGCGCGTTCGCGGAGCGGGTGCCGGGTGTGGCGCACGCCGTGGTGGTCTCCTCCGACGGGCTGCTGGTGGCGCTCTCCGACAACCTGCCCCGGGACCACGCGGACAAGCTCGCCGCGGTGACCTCCGGCCTGATGAGCATCACCGCGGGCGCGGCCCAGATGTTCGACAATGACGTCGTCAAGCAGACGGTGGTCGAGATGGGCCGGGGCTACTTTCTGGTGATGCAGGTGCGGGACGGGTCGATCCTGGCCACGCTGGCCGCCGGGGACGCGGACATCGGCGTGGTGGGCTACGAGATGGCCCGGCTGGCCAAGCAGGCGGGGGAGATGCTCACCCCGGCGCTGCGGGCGGAGTTGCAGCAGGCGCTGCCTCGCTGATGGTCCGGCCGTGCCCCGGACGGTCACCGGCTCAACGGAGCCGAGCCGTCCGGGCCCGGCCGTCCGGGCGGCCCGTTCAGAGGCCGCCGTCGGCGATGACCGACCGGTACCAGTGGGCGCTGCGCTTGAGCACCCGCCGCTGGGTCGGGTAGTCCACGTAGACCAGTCCCCACCGCTGGTCGTACCCCTCGGCCCATTCGAAGTTGTCCAGCAGCGACCAGACGTGGAAGCTCTCCAGCGGCACACCGTCGGCGATGGCCCGGTGGGCGGCGGCTAGGTGGTTGCGCAGGAAGCTGATCCGGCCGGGGTCGTCGATGGTGCCGTCCGCGGCCAGGGCGTCCGGGGTGGGCAGCCCGTTTTCGGTTACGGTGAGCGGGATCGGGCCGTAGTCGCGGGTGACCCGGGTCAGGATGTCGTACATCCCGTCGGGGTAGATCTGCTGCCACTCGGCCTCGGAGGTCGGCCAGCGCTGCTCGGTGCGGCCGTCGGCGGTGACGTAGATCGGCGTGTAGTACTGCACCGCCAGCAGGTCGACCGGCGAGGAGATGACCGCCAGGTCGCCGTCGCGGATGCCGCGGACCATCCGGCTCTGTGGGCCGAGGTCGGCCAGCACGTCCTCCGGGTAGCTGCCCTTGAGCAGGGAGTCGAGGTAGAGGCGGTTCTCGTAGCCGTCGTAGAGGCGGGTGGCCGTGGCCGCCTCCGGCGAGTCGTCGGCGGGGTAGCAGGGGTGCAGGTTGAGTGCCGGGCCGATCCGGCCGGTGCCGCCGGCGGCGCGCAGCGCGCGGACCGCGAGCCCGTGGGCGAGCTGCAGGTGGTGGGCGACCAGGTAGGCGGCGTCCGGGTCCTGCCGGCCGGGAGCGTGGTGGCCGCTGAGGTAGCCGTTCTGCACCACGGTCTTGGGCTCGTTGATGGTGAGCCAGGCCGGCACCCGGTCGCCGAGGGCGCGGAACACCGCGTCGGCGTAGTCGGCGAAGCGGTGGGCGGTGTCCCGCGATTCCCAGCCGCCGGCGTCCTGCAGGGCCTGCGGCAGGTCCCAGTGGAACAGGGTGGCCATCGGCGCGATGTCGCGCTCGTGCAGGCCGTCGAGGAGGCGGCGGTAGAAGTCGAGCCCGCGCTGGTTGGGCGCGCCGGTGCCGTCGGGCTGGATCCGTGGCCAGGAGATAGAGAAGCGGTAGCTGCGTAGCCCGAGGTCGCGCATCAGGTCGAGGTCCTCGGCGTACCGGTGATAGTGGTCGGCGGCGACGTCGCCGGTGTCGCCGTTGCGGGTGCGCCCGGGGGTGCGGCTGAAGGTGTCCCAGATCGACTCACCGCGGCCGTCCTCCTTTGCGGCGCCCTCGATCTGGTACGCGGAGGTGGCCGCGCCCCAGCCGAAGTCGCGGGGAAAGAGCAGCGGGCCGGCGGGCCCGGTAGGTATCGACATGATTCTCCTCGTGGATACGGGGCCACCGCCGAGATTCGGGAGCGCTCCCATGATAGGTCAGGGGCGGCGAGCCCGGTCAGCCGGCCGTCGTGTCGGCCGGTAGTGGCGGGTTGAGGGCGATGCGGGCCCCGGACAGCGAGCGAGGCCGACCGGGCGGCGCGGCGCGCCTGTCCCGTCGGCCTCTTTTCCCATCGTGTACGGGGGTTTAGTGTGGGGACGGGGGAGGGCAACCCCCGTCCCCACCGTAACTGCACACACGGGCGGAATTTGGGTCCTGCCGTGCGTGTCGCGCGGGAGCCGGGCCACGCGAGTGGCTCTGGTTCCACCTCCCTCCGTGTGGCGGGACGATGGCTGACGACGGCGTCCGGGCTGGCCCGTCGTCGGCCCTCGGGCTGGTTCACCGGGCCCGTCAGAGACGGTCCCGGTGATCTTCTAGTTGGAACCTTGTCGATGGAAGCGCTCCCATCGACGATGCTGCGACTGTAACGCCCGTCACGCCTTTGTGAAAGACCCAAAACGAGATCGAAACAAGGCTCTGAATCGGCCTGCCGCGCGCTTGTTGTGGGAGCGCTTCCATGGCAGACTGTCGATTCAACGCGACAGGAGCCAGATCGCGTGGCGCGGGTCCGCCGAGGGCAGCCGGTAGCACCACTTCCGGTCACGGACACCCGACCGCAGCCGGCGGGACCCCCTTCCCGCGCGGGCCGCAACCGCCGATCCCCGGCCGGGCCCGGGGCGACCACCTTCCCGGCGCCTCGAATCCCCCGCGCACCACCACCTTCGCGGGCAGGCGCCCCGCCGGGGACCAACCCCGGCCTGGTCCGAGGAGACACCGCGCTCATGAGACATCTGGCACGACGCCGTCGAGTGGCGATCATCGCCGCCGCCGCGCTCGCCGTCGGCGGGGTGACCCTGCCTGCCGGCGCCGCGCAGGCCGCACCGGCCTGCGACGTGGTCTACGCGACCAACGACTGGAGCACCGGCTTCAGCGCCAACGTGACGATCAAGAACCTCGGTGACCCGGTCACCGGCTGGACGCTGACGTTCGCCTTCCCCGGCAACCAGCGGGTCACCCAGGGCTGGTCGGCACGATGGAGTCAGACCGGCAACCAGGTCACCGCCACCAACGAGTCGTGGAACGGCAACCTCGGTACCGGCGCCACCGCCAACATCGGCTTCAACGGCTCCTACACCGGCACCAACGCCAAACCCACCTCGTTCGCTGTCAACGGGGTCACCTGCGGCGGCGCCGCACAGCAGCCGCCGACCGTCGGGCTCACCGTGCCGGCCGGCCCGTTCGAGGCCCCGGCCGACGTGCCGCTGACCGCCACCGCCACCGACCCGGACGGCACCATCAGCAAGGTCGAGTTCTACCGCAACGGCCTGCTCGTCAACACCGACACCACCGCCCCGTACGGCTACACCCTCGAAGACCTGCCGGCGGGCGCCTACACCGTGCAGGCCAAGGCGTACGACAACGCCAACCTCAGCGCCACCGCCGAGAAGTCCTTCACCGTGGCCGCGGCCTCCGGGCCGACGCTGATCGCCACCCCGTCCGCGGTCACCGTCGCCGAGGGCGGCAGCTCCACGGTCAACCTCAAGCTCAGTGCCGCCCCGACCGCCACCGTGCCGGTCAGCCTGACCCGCACCGGCGACGCCGACATCACCGTCACGCCCGCCACGGTCAACCTCACCCCGAGCAACTGGAACACCGGGGCCACGGTCACCGTCGCCGCGGCCGAGGACGCCGACACCGCCGGTGGCACCGTCACCGTCACCGCCTCGGCGACCGGCTACGCGCCCCTCGCCATCACCGCCACCGAGGCGGACAACGACACCCCCGGCGGCGACAACACGTACGTCACCCGCTTCCTCGACCAGTACGGCAAGATCAAGAACTCGGGCTACTTCAGCCCTGAGGGGGTGCCGTACCACTCGGTGGAGACGCTGATCGTCGAGGCGCCCGACCACGGGCACGAGACCACGTCGGAGGCGTTCAGCTTCTGGCTCTGGCTGGAGGCCCAGTACGGCCGCGTCACGCAGAACTGGGCACCGTTCAACAACGCCTGGACGGTGATGGAAAAATATATAATTCCGAATCATTCAGACCAGCCCACCGCTGGCGCAGCCGGGACGCCGCAGTATGCCGCCGAGCATGACCTGCCCAGCCAGTACCCCTCGCAGTTGGAACCGTCGGTGTCGGTCGGTCAGGACCCGCTGCGCGGCGAACTCCAGTCCACCTACGGCACCGGTGACATCTACGGCATGCACTGGCTGATCGACGTGGACAACACGTACGGCTTCGGCCGCTGCGGCGACAAGACCACCCGCCCGGCGTACATCAACACGTTCCAGCGGGGCACCCAGGAGTCGGTCTGGGAGACCGTTCCCCAGCCGTCCTGCGACACGTTCACCGCCGGCGGCCAGTACGGCTACCTGGATCTGTTCATCAAGGAGTCGGCGGCCCCGGCCAAGCAGTGGAAGTACACCAACGCCCCGGACGCCGACGCCCGCGCCGTGCAGGCGGCGTACTGGGCACTGACCTGGGCCAAGGCGCAGGGCAAGCAGGCCGACGTCGCGGCCACCGTGGCGAAGGCGGCCAAGATGGGCGACTACCTGCGGTACGCCATGTTCGACAAGTACTTCAAGAAGATCGGCAACTGCGTCGGGGCGAGTGCCTGCGCGGCCGGCAGCGGCAAGGACTCGGCGCACTACCTGATGTCCTGGTACTACGCCTGGGGCGGAGCGTACGAGACCAACCAGAACTGGTCCTGGCGAATCGGCTCGAGCCACAACCACTTCGGCTACCAGAACCCGTTCGCGGCCTGGGCGCTCACCAACACCCCGGAGCTCAAGCCGCAGTCGCCGACCGCGGCCGCCGACTGGACCAAGAGCTTCGAGCGGCAGTTGGAGTTCTACACCTGGCTGCAGTCCGCGGAGGGTGGCATCGCCGGCGGCGCGACCAACAGCTGGGGCGGCAACTACGGCCAGCCCCCGGCCGGCACCAGCACCTTCTACGGCATGTACTACGACGTCGACCCGGTCTACAACGACCCGCCGTCCAACCAGTGGTTCGGCATGCAGGCCTGGTCCATGCAGCGGATCGCCGAGCTGTACCTGCAGACCGGCAACACCAAGGCCAAGGCGCTGCTCGACAAGTGGGTGCCCTGGGCGATCGCCAACACCACCGTTGGCGCCAACTGGTCGATCCCGTCGGACATGAGGTGGACGGGCCAGCCGACCACCTGGAACCCGGCCAGCCCGCAGCCCAACACCAACCTGCACGTCGAGGTCACCGTCAAGGGCCAGGACGTCGGCGTCGCCGCCGCCTACGCCCGGACCCTGATCGCGTACGCGGCCAAGTCGGGCAACGTGGCGGCCAAGGACACCGCCAAGGGTTTGCTCGACGCGCTCCACGGCGCCAGCGACGCCAAGGGTGTCTCCACCACCGAGAAGCGCGGCGACTACCGGCGCTTCGACGACACCTACGACGCGGCCAGCGGGCAGGGCCTCTACGTCCCGCCGGGCTGGACCGGGACGATGCCCAACGGTGACGCCATCGCCGCCGGCAAGAGCTTCGTCGACATCCGGTCGTTCTACAAGAACGACCCGGACTGGCCCAAAGTGCAGGCGTACCTGAACGGTGGTGCGGAACCCAGCTTCAACTACCACCGCTTCTGGGCCCAGGCCGACGTCGCCATGGCGTACGCCGACTACGGCAACCTGTTCCCGAACGGCTGACCGCGCCCCCGGGGTGGGTGGCGTGCCCGCCCATCCCGGGGGTCCGGCCGGGTCCGGGGGAACGACGGGACCCGGCCGGCGAGTGGCCTGACTCCCACGGTCAGGCCGGGGTGGGCCGGCCATCCGGCCAACGCAGCGGATCGGCCGGCCCGCCCCACCGCCCGGACTGGAGTGTGCCGCGAAAAAGCCCAGAAATTCGGGCCGTCACGGGATCACGCCGGAGACCGCGACGGAGTAACGTACGTCACCGGAGAGGCCGCTCCCCCCGTGGCGGCCTCTCCACTTTTTACCCACCAGCGCCCCTGCCGGGTCCGCTCAGACGGACGGCGCGGCAGACTCCCCGGTGACCGGGTGACGCAACCCCGGGTGCCCGGCCGGCAGGGACCGGCGCAGCACCACCCAGCTCAGCGCCAGCGCCGACGCGACCAGCGGCCAGGTCAGCGCGACCCGGGCCACCACCAACGCGAGCACCTGTCCACTCAGGAACAGCGGCACGAACACCGCCAACCGCAGCAGGTAGGTTGCCGTCCACACCCAACTGGCCCGGCCGTACCCGCGCAGCAGCGCCGGGTCGCGCCGCCACCGCGCCCGCTGGCCCAACACGGCACCGACCAGCACCCCGAGCAGCGGCCACCGCACCACGATGCTGACCGTCCAGGCCAGCGCGCTGGCGGCGTTGGAGAGCACCTGGATCAGAAAGAAGTTCTCGGCCCGGCCGGTACGCACCGCGATCAACGCCGCGACGCAGACGGCGAGCAACCCGATCAGCACCGAGCGCGGCCGGTCACCCCGACGCAGCCGTACGCCGGCCACCACGGCGCCGACGGCCACCGCCGCGCCGACCCCTGCTCCCAGCGACTCGCCGCCGAGCAGCCAGCCCGCCGCGAACGCCAGCGGCGGAAGGGTGGCATCGATGGCGCCGCGCCGGCCGCCCAGCAGGTCCGCCAACGACTCGGCCCGAGCCGGCCCGTCAGGGTCCGCGTCGACCCCAGTCCGCCTGTCCGCGTCGGGCGCGGCCTGGCCGGCGTCCCGTTCCGGTGTGCCGCCCACCGCCACCTCCTCGCCATCCGTCCCAACCTAGCCGCCGGCCGTCGGTGGGCCACCGGCCGGTCGGCCGACACCGGCCGCTACGGTGTGCGAATGCGGGCGACGGCAAGGGGTTGGACGGCGGTCTGGTTGGTCGCGCTGGCCCTTGTCCAGACGGTCGTCTTCGTCGCCGTCTGGCGGGTGGCCGTGCACACCGAGATCGGCCAGTGGATCGACACCGTCGCGCTGACCGGCAACCGGATCGGCCAGGATCGCATCGACGGCCCGGTGGACAAGCTCCTCAACGCGATGTCGGTGGTCTCCCTGCTGGCCGCCACCGCGATGATCGGGTTCATCGCCCTCATCCGGGGGCGGATCGCCCTGGCCATCACCGCCACCCTGCTGATCGCCGGGGCGAACGTCTCCACCCAACTGCTCAAGTACGGGCTGAGCCGGCCGGACTACGGCCTCGACCCGGAACGTGCGGCGGTGGGAAACAGCCTGCCCAGCGGCCACACCACGGTGGCCGCGTCGGTGGCGGTCGCGCTGGTGCTCGTGCTGCCGCCCAAGGTGCGGGCCGTTGGTGCCTTCCTCGCTGCCGGCTACGCCGCCGTCGCCGGGGTGGCCACCCTCTCCGCTGGCTGGCACCGACCCAGCGACGCGGTCGCCGCATACCTGGTGGTGGGCGTCTGGGCGGCGCTGGCCGGGCTGCTCCTGCTGATCACCCAGCGGGAGCAGGCCGAGGTCGCCCACGGTGACGCGCACCGACTCGCCGCGCTGCTGCTCGGGGCGGCCGGTGCGATCGCCCTGATCGCCTGCGGGCTGGCCCTGTCCTGGCTCGTCGACCTGCGCGGCACCGGCCCGGACGAGCTGGCCCGCCGGCCGCTCTTCGCCGGGTACGCCGGCAGCGCCGCCGGCATCGCCGGCACGATGGCCGTGGTGATGGCGTTGGTGCTCACCGTCGTGCACCGGCTGGTGCCCCGGGTCAAGGGCTGAGCGGACGAGTGGATCCGGTCCGAGCGGCGTTCCGCGCCGAGTGCGCACGGCTCACCGAAATCCTGGCCGAGCTGGACGACGCCGACCTCGACCGGGTGACCGACTGCCCGCCGTGGACGGTTCGAGAGTTGATCGCGCACGTGCGTACCGGCGCCGGCCGGCTGACCGACATGCTCGCCGCGCCGGCCCCGCCGAGCGCCGAGGTGGACGCCGCCGGCTACTTCGGCGCGGCGAAGTTCACCCCCGAGGTGGACGCCGGTCGGATCTCCGGCGGCCGGCGGGACGCGCGGCAGGTGGACCGGGCGGCGCTGTCGACCGAGTTCGACCGGGCCTGGCGGGCCGCCGACGCGGCGGTCGCCACGGCCCCGTCCGGGCGGGTGGTCCGGACCCGGCACGGCGACGCGATGCGCGTCACCGAGTTTCTGCGGACCCGGGTGCTCGAGGTGGGCGTGCACGGCCTGGACCTGGCCGCCGCGCTGGACCGGCCACCGTGGCTCACCCCGCAGGCGGCGACGGTCATCGCCGACCTGCTCACCGGCGGGCGACCGGTGCCGGCCGAGTTGCGCTGGGATCGACTGACCCTGATCCGCAAGACCACCGGGCGGGCGGCGTTGACCGGCCCGGAACGGGCCGCGATCGACGCCGCCAGCTTCCGCTGGCTCGCCTTCGGCCGCTGACCCCGGTCAGCTGGCCGAGCGGGGCGCGGGCACGTGCGGGGCGACGCCGCGCAGGTGCGTCAGCACCACCGGGTCGATCCGCCCCGGCACCAGCCGCTCCTCCAGGTTCTCCAAACCGGCCCAGGAGATCAGTGCCGCCTCCGGCCCGTCGTCGGCCACCGGGTGGCCCAGCGCGCTGAGCAGCGCCGCCACCTCGTTGGCGACGGCGCCGCTGAGGTCGAGCAGGGTGGCCGGGTCGGGTCGGCTGAACAGCAGGGTGTGCACGGCGAGCAGCCGGCCCAGCTCGGCGACCGGGTCGGGGTGGTCGTCGACCCGTAGGTCGACCAGCACGTCGCTGCGGCCGCCGTACCCGCCGCCTCGCTCGACCACCAGCAGGCCGGCGCTCTGCCGGCCCCGCCGGTCGCCACCGGCCTCGTCGCCGGCGCGCAGCGCGGCGACCAGCCGCTCGGCGAACGGCAGTGCGGACCCGGACAGCCACGCGTCACCCAGCGCGTCGACGACCTCCGGGCCGGTGAGCACGTTGCCCTGCGCGGCCCAACCGTCGCCGGTCCGCCCGCCGGCCCACGGGTGGCAGGCCGGCCCGGTCCAGCTGGCGCCCGGACCGCTGGTGCCCACCACGCCGAGTTGGCGGTGCTCCCGCTCGGGGTCGGCGGCGATCAGGCCGGCCACCACGTCGGCGGCGGCCACGCCGGTGCGCAGCAGAGTCAGCCCCTGCGGACCGTAGGCGAGGTTGACGTGCGCCTGGGTGGCCAGCGCGCCGACCTCGGCCGCCGCGGCCGGCACCAGCGCCCCGGCGGCGAGGAACTTGCTGGCCACGACGACGCCGTGCAGGCGGTCGTCGGCGGAGCGTGCGACGAGGGAGAAGGTCACCCGCCGAGACTAACCTGCCGCGCCGGCATCACATTGCCCTCCGCGGATGGCTCAGAACGGCGTCGCGGCGGCCTCCGGTGGGGCGCCGTGCGCCCGGCGGGCGTCGCTGACCGCAACGGCGGCCAGCACCAGCGCCCCGCCGGCGGTGGCGACCAGACCGGGCAGGAACAGCAGCGGCACCGCCCCTGCCGCCAGCACCAGGATGGCGATCCACCGGGACGGGGAGACGCGCCCGAACACCTCGTACTCGAAGCGGGCCCGGCCGGCCAGGAACAGCGCCGGCCCACCGAGCACCATGGCCAGCCACGGCCCGGGGATCTGGTCCAGCGGATGCTCGATGATCAGCTCGTAGCCGACCGCGGTGGCGGCCAGGCCGATCACCATCAGCAGGTGGGTGTCCGCCGCGGACCGGCCGATGCTGGCCGGGTGCCGGGCCTGCGCGACGGCCTCGCCCAGGATCTGCCCGGCGCGCTGGATGTAGATCCGCCACAGCAGGATCGACGTGGCCAGCGCCAGCGCGAACGCCCACGCGTGCGAAGCCTGGTACGGCCCCTTGCTGTACGCGAAGCCGGCCACCAGGATCGTCTCGCCCAGCGCGACCAGGAAGAACTGCTGATAGCGCTCGGCCAGGTGTTCCCCGGCGATGTCCCACTTCGAGACCGTCGACCGGCCCAGCCCGGGCACCGGCCAGCCAACCCGGGCGGCCAGGTACTCGACGAGCAGCGCCACCGTCCAGAGCATCACCTTCCCGTTGGTGGGCAGCATCGCCCCACCGATCCAGAACACTCCGCTGACCGAGAACACCACCACCATCCGCACCTTCAGCCGGCGGTGCGGATTCGGTCCCAGCGAGATCGCCAGGATCAGCGGCCGGGAGACCTGCGCGACCACGTACGCCACCGCGAACATCATCCCGGTCTGACTGAACGCCCGGGGGATCGCCACCCCCATCACCAGGCTGCACACCAGCGCGATCATCACCACGGTCTGCAGAGGCACCCGGTACGGGTCGTAGCGGCTGGTCGTCCACGCGGTGCCCTGCCAGACCGCATAGAGGGCGAGCAGCAATAGCAGCGTCTTGCCGCCCCCGGTGACCGCCCCCCAGCCTTGCACCCGATCCAGATCGTGGCTCAGATCCTCGAACGCGCGAGTGGAGATCCGGGTGAGCGCGAAGACGAAGACCAAGTCGAAGAAGAGCTCCAGGAAGGTCGCCCGGTTGGGGGCGGCCGCCGCGGGTAACGGCTCCAGGCGTCCCACTCCCCTGGAATCCACGGTCAGCGGCCTGCGCCGTCGGTCCGGTCCACCTGGCAGTCGTAGCACCAGGCGACAGCCCTTGCGGCCCGATACCGGCAAATCCGCCCGGTTCGGGGATCTTGCTCGCAGGCCCCGTCAACGGGCACGATCGATCGGTGACGAATCGATGGGGCATGACGGTGCCGTTGAGCGGCATCCCGCTGGCCGACCACGCCGCGGTCTACGCGACGCTCGACCGTGCCGGGTTCACCGACGTGTGGTCGTCCGAGGTCGCGGGGACCGACGCGTTCACCCCGCTGGCGCTCGCCGCGGCCTGGCAGCCCCGGCTGCGGTTGGGCACCGCGATCACCCCGGTCTTCACCCGGGGGCCCGGGCTGCTGGCGATGAGCGCGGCGGCGCTGGCCGAGGCCGCGCCGGGCCGGTTCTCGCTCGGCATCGGCGCGTCGTCGCCGGTGCTGGTGCGGGACTGGAACGCGGTGCGGTTCGACGAGCCGTTCCGGCGGACCCGGGACGTCCTGCGCTTCCTGCGCGCCGCGCTGCGTGGCGAGACCGTGGACGAGGTCTACGACACCTTCACCGTGCGCCGGTTCACCCTGGAAAGGCCGCTCGCGGTGCCGCCGCCGATCCTGCTCGCCGCGCTGCGCCCGGGGATGCTCCGGCTGGCCGGCGCCGAGGCCGACGGGGTCATCCTCAACTGGCTCAGCGCCGACGACGTGCCCCGCGCCCTGGCCGAGCTGGGCGAGCGCCGCGCCGGCTTCGAGGTGGCCGCCCGGATCTTCGTCTGCCCCACCGAGGACGCCGGGTACGCCCGGACGCTCGGCCGCCGGCTGATCACCAGCTACCTCACCGTCCCGGCGTACGCCGAGTTCCACCGCTGGCTTGGCCGCGACGAGGTGCTGGCGCCCATGTGGGAGGCCTGGGCCGCCGGTGACCGGCGTGGCGCCAGCGCGGCGGTGCCGGACGAGGTGGTCGACGCGCTGGTGCTGCACGGCTCACCGGAGCAGTGCCGCGCCCAGGTGCGCCGCTACGCCGACGCCGGCGTGGAGGTGCCGGTGTTCGCGCTGCTGCCCACGCCCGAGGTGACCGCCGGCGGGGCGGCCGCACTGACCACCCTCATCGCCCAGTTGGGCACCGACCCCGTAGGAGCGTCCGCGTGAACCTCACCGACCGGATCGTGGTGGTCACCGGCGGCGCTGGCGGCATCGGTGCGGCACTGTCCCGCCGGTTCGCCGCCGAAGGCGCCGCCGCCGTGGTGATCGCCGACCTGGACGGCGACGCGGCCCGCGCGGTCGCCGAGGGCATCGGCCCGGTCGCGCACGCCACCACACTCGACGTCACCGACGAGGATCAGGTCCGCGCGCTGGTCGACGACACCGAGCGACGGTACGGCCGGATCGACCTGTTCTGCGCCAACGCGGGAGTGACCACCGGCGGGGGAGTGGAGGTCGACGACGCCGGCTGGGACCGGGCGTGGCGGGTCAACGTGCTCGCCCACGTCTACTCGGCCCGCGCGGTGCTGCCCGGGATGCTCGCCCGCGGCGGCGGCCACCTGCTGCACACCTGCTCGGCGGCGGGCGTGCTGACCGCGGTGGGCGACGCCGCGTACACCGCGACGAAGCACGCCTCGGTGGGGTTCGCCGAATGGCTGGCCATCACCTACCGGGACCGGGGCATCCGGGTCAGCGCCCTCTGCCCGCAGGGAGTGGACACCCCGATGCTCGCCGGCGGGATCGTCGAGGGTCACCTGGGCGCCCGGGTGATCGCCGCCTCCGGCGCGGTGCTCACCCCGGACCAGGTCGCCGACGCGGCCATCGCCGGGTTGGCCGAGGAGCGCTTCCTGATCCTGCCGCACCCGGAGGTCGCCGACTACGCGCGTCGCCGCGCCGAGGACCCGGACGGTTGGCAGGCCGGCCTGCGCAAGCTCGTCCGCCGCCTGACGGCCTGACCCGTCCCCTTCCACCCCGGCCTATCCGTTGGTGATCAAGAGGTTCGCGTCAGGAAACGGACCTGAGGTGACGCGAACCTCTTGATCACCGGGGTGGGTCGGTCGCCGTGCGGCGGCGGAGGGGTGCGGGATGGGTCGACCAGATGATGCGGCGCCACCAGGGGCGGGCAAAGCGCAGGCTCGACACGTAGGCGGTGGATACCTCGGCGGCCCGGGCCGCCTGGTCCGGGGTCGCCGCGCCGGGGGCGAAGGCCACCCGGTTGAGCAGGTCGGCCAACTCGTCGACGCCGCCCGGTCCCGCGACGCCGCCGGCTTCAGTGGCGCCGGTGCCGGTCGCGGTGTCGTCCGGGGTGGGCGGCCCGTCGCCCGTCCGTTCGCCGCCGGCCCTTTCGGTGCGGGCGTCGGCGAGGGCCTGCCGGGCCTGCCCGGCCACCTCGGTGGCCGCCAGGTCGTCGCCGACCGGCCGACCAGCCAGCCGCAACGCGTCGGTTACCTCCCGCCAGGCGCCGGCGATGCGCTGGCCGGGGTCACCTCGGCCGAGCCGGGCGCGGGTGAGTGAGCGGCGCATCGCCAGCAGGGTGAGCAGCAGCGCCCCCACCAGCAGCAGCAGGCCGCCGCTGCCGCCGGCCACCAGCACCGGGGTGGACACACCGCCCTGGTCGCTCGACCCGTCCGGGGCGGCGGCCGGGTCCGGCGACGCGGTCGGCTCCACGGTGGGTGCCGGGGCGTCCGACGGCGGCGGATCCTCCGGCGTCGGGCGGAAGTCCTCCTCCACCGGCCTCGGCTCGTTGTCCGGGCGGGGCATTGGGTCGAACGCCACCCAGCCCAGCCCGTCGAAGAGCACCTCCGGCCAGGCGTACGCGTCGCCGGCCCGTACCGGCCCCTGCCCGCTGGACTCGAAGCCCACCACCACCCGGGTGGGCAGCCCGGAGAGCCGCCCGAGCACCGCGAACGCCGCGGCGAACTGCTCCGAGGTGCCCTCCTGCCCGCCGCCGTTGCGTGGTCCGAAGAGGAAGAAGCCCAGGTTCGGGTACGCGTGCCCGCTCGGCGCGTCCGCCGCCACCCGGTAGTGCTCGGCCAGGAACTGTTCGATCGCCGTGGCCCGCGCGTACGGGGCACCGTTCTCCTCGGCGAGCTGCGCGGCCAGCCGTCGCAGCGGGTCGGGCACCCCGTCGGCGACCCGCAGCACCCGGGCCACCTCCGCGCCGGCCGGCACGTTCGCGGTCGCCAGCAGGTTGGCGTCCGGGCGCTCCCGGGCCGAGGTCACCGTGTACCGCAGCCCCGGGGTCAGCCCTTCCGGCCGGATCAGCGTCCCGGTCGCCGGGTCGTACGCCACCCGGGCGCCGCTGACCTCGCGGGGTGTGGCCACGGCGGGCAGCAACTGGCCGCTCAGCTCAGCCACGGTGATCTGCTGCCGGACGGTCTCCACCACGCTGTCCCGCGCCGGCGTCGAGGCTGGCAGGATCCGACCGGCGTTGCGGTACGTCGCGCCGACCCGCCAGGTCACCCCGTCGTAGTCGCTGAGCACCGCCAGCCGGATCCGCACGCTGCCCCCGGCGCCGTCCGGCGCCCCCGGCCCGTCCTCGGTGCCGCCATCCGTCCCGGTGCTGTCGGCGCTCGGCGCGACGCCACCGGCCGGCGGCGTCGGGGCGCCGGAACGAACCGTGCTCACGTCGAGCAGTTTCTGTTCCGGGTGCAGCGCCCAACCGGAGATCCGGATCAGCGGGTTCTCGTCCAGCGTCTGCACCTGCGGCGGCTCCACGTACCGGCGGGGGTCCACCGGCCGGCCGTCGACCTGACCGGCTAGCACCGGGCCGAGCAGCGCGACCAGCCCGACCACCAGCGCCACCCCGAGCGTCGCGGTGATGGCGAGCCGGACCCGCACCGCCGCGCGTACCCCGGGGGCGAGGTCAGCGCTCGGATCACCCCCGGCCGCCGGTACACCGGTGGGCGTCGCCAGGCCGACCGCCGCGACCGCGACGAACGCCAGCGTCACCCCGATCGCCGGTTCGGCGTTCGGGCCGACCACGTAGAGGGCGGCGGCGTAGAGCCCCGCTGCCGGCAGGTAGCCCAGCAGCACCCGGCCGGTGCGCAGCGCCACCTCCGCGCCGGCCAGCCCGGCCAGCCAGGCGGCGACCACCGGCACCAGCACCGTGTCCGGCGTGGGCTCAACCGGGATCATCGCGGTGAGCAGCCGGGGGATGCCGTTGCGCGCGGCGTCCGCGGTCACCTCCAGCAGGCCGCCAGGCAGATCCGCCCGAGCGGCGGCCAGCCGCAGCGACCACAGCGTCCAGCCGGCCATCGCGGCCACCGACAGGGGCGCCACCAGCCAGGACGGCAGCCGCCGGGCGGCAACGCTGACCAGCACCGACCCGGCCGCGGCACCGATCACCAGCCGGGTCAGCAGGTCGCCGGCGTACACCCGGCCGAGCACCACCCCGGCCAGCGCGGTCAGGCCGATCAACGCCAGCGGGACGACGGACGCCCGCAGCACCCGCAGCACCCGCCCGGCGTTCCGCTGCGGTGCGCCCGGCTCCGGGCTCGTTGCAGGGCCCGCCGGGCCGACGATGCTCGCACCACCCTGCCGCTGCTGGCCGACGTCGGTCACCACCGGCGCACCCCGTCCCACTCGGCGGCGAACTGTGCCCCGTCGGCCGCGTCGACCACCACCAGGCCGGTCGCGCCGGCCGGCGTCGGCTCGGTCGCGCCGAACACCCCGACCACCACCGAGGGGTACGCGCCGCGCAGCGCGCCGACGTGGCCCAACTCGCCCCGACCACCCGGCCCGGTCAGGAAGATCAACGTGTCGCCGAGCCGGTCCTGCCGCAGCCGGGTGGTGGCCGCGCGCAGCGCGTCGTCGTCGCCGGAGAGCTCGGCGGCGGCGAGCCGGTCCAGTGGCCCGAGTGGGTGCCCGCCGCCCGGGTCCTCGCCCGTCTCATCGGCGGTCCGGTCGCCGTGCCCGCGCTCGGCCGGGGTGGCCGGTTCCGGGGCGACCAGCAGCAACAGCACCGGCAGGTCCGCGCGGTGCGCGGCGGTGACGATCGAGGCTGCCGCCTCGCAGGCCGACTCGAACGACTCCGCCACCCCATCCACCCGCTTCGGGTGTGCTGCGGCGCGATTGTCCAGCAGCACGACCAGGCGGGGCAGGCTGGTGTCCACGTTCTCCCGCACCATCAGCTCGCCGACCCGGGCGCTGGTCCGCCAGTGAATCCGGCGTAGGTCGTCGCCCACCACGTA
This sequence comes from Micromonospora sp. NPDC000668, assembly GCF_042897975.1. Lineage (NCBI taxonomy): Bacteria > Bacillati > Actinomycetota > Actinomycetes > Micromonosporales > Micromonosporaceae > Micromonospora > Micromonospora sp. NPDC000668. Next base: position 1,166,549 of record NZ_JBIAYP010000001.1, on the reverse strand, counting down.
CTCCCGCAGCGAGTCGAACGTGATCGACCCGTGCGGTACCCCGTCCACCCGGCCGTCGAGGCTGCGCCCCGCGCCTGTCGGTACCGCCGTCAGCGGGTGGATCCGGGGGTGCACCCAGACCGGTGCCGTCGCACCGTACGGGCGGGCCAGCGCCACCAGGCCCAGCGGGTCGCGCCGGGTCACCCGCAGCGGCCCGACTGGCACGACCCCACGGCGATGTGTCGGCACCTCGTAGCGGACCTCCGTGTCCCGGCCGGGTCGCAGGCGCAGCAGCGGCACCGGCACCGTGCGGGCCCCGCACCGGTCTTCGGCCAGCAGGTTCGCCGAGCGCAGCCGGCCGGTGTTGCGGACGGTCAGCGTCATGCTCGCCGCCTCGCCACGGGCCACCCGGTCCGGGTCGGCCCGACGGGTCACCGTCAGCCGGGGCCGCCAGGCCGCGGTCAGCGCGGCGTAGCCGACGGCCGCGCCGGCCGCCGCGCCGAGCAGCGTCAACTCGGGGTACGCGAACCGGAAACCCACGCCCAGCAGCACGACGGCGGAGGCGAGCAGCCCGACTCCGCGGGCGGTGATCCCCATGGCGCTGCTGCCGGTCAGCCCTGCACCGGAGCCGGCTGCCCCGACGGCAGCGGCACCGGCACCGAGGCGATGGCCTGGCGCAGCACCTCCACGGCGGTCAACCCGCGCACCTGGGCGTCCGGGGTGAGCAGCAGCCGGTGCGCGAACACCGATTCGGTGAGCGCCTTCAGATCCTCGGGCATGATCCAACCCCGTCCGTCGATCAGCGCGTACGCGCACGCCGCGCGGGTCAGCGCGATCACGCCCCGGGGACTCACCCCGACCCGCACGTGCTGGTGGGTGCGGGTGGCGGCGGCCAACCGGACCGCGTACGCGTAGAGCGGCTCGGCGATGTGCACCCGGCGGGCCATCCGCACCATCTCCCCGACGGTCGCGGTGTCGGTGACCGGAGTCAGCGCCTCGGGGGAGCGGACGGTCGCGCCGCGCAGCACCTCCACCTCGACCGCCTCGTCCGGGTAGCCGATGGAGAGCTTGACCAGGAAGCGGTCCAACTGCGCCTCGGGCAGCCGGTAGGTGCCGTCCATCTCCACCGGGTTCTGGGTGGCCACCACCAGGAATGGCTCCGGCACCGGGTGCCGGACCCCGTCCACGGTGACCGTGCGCTCCTCCATCACCTCCAGCAGCGCCGACTGGGTCTTCGGCGACGCCCGGTTGATCTCGTCGGCGATGACGATGTTGGCGAAGACCGGCCCCGGGTGGAACTCGAAGTCGCGGGTCGCCTGGTTGAAGATGGTCACCCCGGACACGTCCGAGGGGAGCAGGTCGGGGGTGAACTGGATCCGGCGCCACTGACCCTTCACGGTGGCGGCGATGGCCCGCGCCAGGGTCGTCTTGCCGACGCCGGGCACGTCCTCCAGGAGCACGTGACCCTGAGCGAAGAGCGCGGTCAGCGCCAGCCGGACCACCTGCGGCTTGCCGAGCACCACCGCGTTGATGTTCTCGGCCAGCCGGGCGGCCAGGGCGGCGAAGCCCTGCACCTCCGGCTGGGTGAGCGGCTCGTGGGTGTTCACGGTCGGTGGTGCTCCTTGCCTGGCTGGTTCAGCAGGTGGGCAGGACGTTGATGTTGTCGCCGCCCTCCAGGTTGAGCCAGGCCCAGGGGATGTAGTTCTTTCCGCTGTAGTTGACCTGCACCCACCAGGTGCTGCGCTTGTCGTTGTTGTAGATGTAGGCGTACACCTCTTCGCCCGACTTCTTGCAGTACGCCTGCAGTCGGGTGCCCGGCTCCGCCCAGCCCACCTGCTTGTCGTTGTCCTGCCGGGGGACCGAGAAGACCTCGTTGCCGTTGCGGCCGCTCACGTCCCTGTTGCAGTAGGTCGCCTCAGGCCCGGAGGCACCGTTGCGGCAGGTCGCGATCCCGTACAGCGCATCGGTGCCCTGCGCCCTGGTCGCGGTGCCCTTGCCGGCGGCGTTGCTCGCGGTCACCGTGAACGTGTACGCCGTGCCCGGCGTCAGGCCCGGCACCGTGATGCTGGAGCATGCCCCGGCCTTCGCCGGCTCGCCCGGCGTGCTCACCGAACAGGTGGCCTGACCGCCGCCAGCGTCCACGGTGAACGTGACCGTCGCCGAGGTGGCGGTCGCCGACGAGCCGGTCACCGTGACCCGTGGTTCGGCGACCGTGCGGGCCGTGGCGGTCGCCTCCGGGCCGGGTCCGGCCTCGTTGACCGCCTTCACCTTCACCGTGACGTTCTGGCCGTTGCCCAGCCCGGTGACGGTGGTGCTGGTGTCGGTCACCTCGCTGCTGCGCCCACCGACGTCCACCAGGTACTTGGTCACCGGTCGGCCGTTCGCCTCGGCCGGCGCCCACTGCACCGTGACCGCGCCCGGCTGGTTGGCGACCGTGCCGGCCTGCAGGTCGACCGGCCGTCCGGGTGCCGCGAACGGCACCACCGTGTTGCTGACCGGCGAGGCCGCCGAGCCGGCGCCCTTGTCGTTGACCGCCACCACGGTGAACGCGTACTGGGTGCCGAACTCCAGCTCCCCGGCGGGCACCACCAGCTCCGTCTTCGTCGACTCGCCGGCCGGCGCGTTCGTCCCCGCTGAGCTGGCCGTCACCGCGTACTTCGCGATCTTGTTGCCCTGCCCGTTCGCGGCCGGCCACTTCACCAGCACCGTGCCGTCCGGCCGCTCCTGGGCGGTGACGCTGGCCGGCGGGTCGGGCACCGCCGCCGTCGGCGTCACCGGGTTGCTGCTGCGCGACGGGCCGTCGCCCTTGGCGTTGACGGCGTGCACCGCGAACCGGTACGTCTCGCCGTTGGTCAGACCCTTGACCTCCACCGCACGCTGGTTGGCGCCCACCTCCAGGCGTTGGCCGGCACCCTGCACCACGTACTTGATGATCTCGGCGCCGTTCGCGGCGGCCGGCCGCCAGCTCACCCGGGCCTGGGCGTTGCCGGCGGCGGCGGTGACGCTGCGCGGCGCGCTCGGCTTGCCCACCCGGGGCTTCTTCGGCGGAGGCGGCGGTGGGGGAGTCGGCGGCGGGTCACCGCCGAGCACGTCGTTGGCGTACTTGTTGACCTCGCGCACCTGGTGCTTGTCGTCCACCACGCGAGCCGTCGCTGAGTCGGGGGAGTTGATGAACAGGTGGTTCTCCCGTACCTCCAGCTCCAGCGGCCCGTTCGCCCGACCGCGGACGGTGTCGACCAGTTGGCCGGCCGCGTCGAAGGAGTAGATGGTGCCGGTGGCCTCGTCGGCGCAGTAGAAGCGGTCCGCCCAGGCCACCGCCGGGCTGAGCCGCTCGCCGGTGCCCGGCACGGTGAACGCCCGCTCCTCGCCGGAGTCGCCCACCACCAGCACCCGCCGCTCGGCGGGCACGGTGACCGGGATGCGGGGCCCGCTGGTGCGGGCCGGCAGAGCCGCCGGCCCGGTCAACGTCAGCGGCGTCGGGCGCACCTCGCCGCGCTGCACCCGCACCAGCTTCCCGGCGGTGCGATCGAGCACCGCCACCCCGTCGTCCAGCGTGGAGACCACCAGTTCGTGGCTGGTCTCCGCGACCTCGTACGTCTCGACCCGCTCCGGGCTGAGCCCGCCGCCGGCGGGCGCGGCCGAGGCCGGCGCGGACGGCAGCTTCGCGGCGGTGACCGCAGACACGGTGCCCTCGCTGGGCACCGCGATCCAGAGCCGGCCCTCCCCGTCGAAGGTGCCGCCGGTGATGCCCGGGGGATAGCGCACCGGCTCGCCGACCGGCGTCAGAGAACGCGGATCGAGCTGCCGCACGATGCCCTGCACGGCGTCGACGACGAACGCCGCGTCCTCGTGCAGCGCGACACTCACGCCGAGGCCGGGGGTGGTCCGGGTGGTCGCGGTGAGCTGCAGGGTGGCCAGGTCCAGTGAGCTGACCTGCCCGGTCTGCAGGTCACGCAGGATCAGCAGCCGGTCGGTCTGGGTGACCTGCATCGGGTGCCGACGGGCACCGGCGACCTCGGTGCGGGTGTCGACCCGGGCGGTGACCCCGTTGACCCGGGCCAGCTCGCTGCGCGCCGCGCTCCACAGCCAGGAACTCGCGTCGTAGTTGGCGACCGCGTTGTCGGCCGCGCCAAGCCCGAGGACGGTCAGCCCCATGGCGGCCAGCAGCGCGGTCACCGTGCCAACTGTCACCAGCCCGCCGCGCAGCCTGGACCGCGAACGGGGGGTGTCGGTCTCCACGGCATCGTCGATGCTGGCCACAGCCGGCTGCCTCCCCTGAGTCGTGGCAGGTGGCGCGCCTCGCGGCGACCCCTCCCCTGAGCCGGGTGCCATCATATGGCTCTGCCGGTGACGGGGGAACCCGCACGGTCACCCCTGTGGATACCGAGCGTGTGCGTTGTGGACTCCCAGCTCAGCTCGGTGACGGCCGGTCTGGCTGGGTCAGCTCGTTGGGGTGGCGCGCTCCCGCTGGGTGCAGACCTGTCCCGAGGTGGCGAAGTTGTCGGTGGAGTAGACCGCCAGCACGGTGAAGCAGTAGTCCACCCGGGAGTTCAGCCCGTTGACCGTGTAGCTGAGCCGGCCCGGGTCCACGGTGGCCATCACTCCCAGCGCCTGCCCCGCCCGACCACCGGCGACCATGAACGGCACCGAGCCGCCGGACGGGTCCGTCCAGGTCAGCGTGATCGTGACGGAGTCGTCCCGCAGCTTCAGGTCGCCCGGCGGAGGCCCGGCCGGCGCCGGAGCTGTGGCCGCCGGCGCGGTCCCGGTCGAGGGTGGCGAGTCGTCGCGGGTCAGGACCAGCGCGCCCAGGCCGGCCACGCCCACCACGGCCACCCCGGCCGCCACCACCGCGGCGATCAGCGTCGCTCGGCTGCGGCCCGTCGACCCGCCCTCATCGCTGTGCGCCGCCGACCGGTACCCGTCCTGACCCGGCTGGTACTGCTGGCCTGGCTGGTACTGCTGACCCGGCTGGTACTGCTGGGCCGGATACGCCTCCTGGCCGGGGTGGTACAGCTGGCCTGGGTATGGCTCCTGGGCCGGGTACTGCTCCTGAGGTGGATAGGGCTCTGGGGTCGGTCGGGACGCCGGGGCGGTCGGCGGCAGAGGGTAGGGCGAGGCTGCGTCGGCAGGTGACGTGAACGGACCCGGGGGAGGCCCCGTTGCCGCCGGTGGGGTCGACACCGGCTCGGCGTACCCCCCGGGGCCTGGTGCGGTCGGCGTCATCGGGGCCGGGTCGGCGCCCGGTGGCCAGGACGACGGTGCCGACTCGGCCGGAGCAGCGACGGGGCCGGGCTGCCGGGCGGCCTGGTTCGACGGGGCGGCGGTCGGCTGGCTCGGGCCCACGTCGGGTCTGGCCGGGTCGCTGCTGAACGACCGGACGGGCGGGAACACCTCGCTCTGGGCAGGGTCGACGCCCGCCTGGTGCGGCGGCGCGCTCGCCGGAGCTACCGTGCCGGGCTCGACCTCACCGTCGGTCCCGTCCGTGTCCATGGGGGTCTGGGCTGCCGGTTCGCCGTCCGCTGTGGGCAGTGGTTGCGACGGCGCGGTGCGGCTCCACGGCGGCGCGGTCAACCCCCAGGGCGGTACGGGCGGCGCGCTCACCGGGGGCGCGGAGACCGGGTGACCGTAACCGGGCGGCCCCGACACAGGGTAGGACTGGCCCGGCGGTCCGGACACGGGATAGGGGTGGCCTGCTCCAGAGACTGGCTGGCCGTAGCCGGGCGGCGCGGACACCGGGTACGGGTACCCGGGCGGTGCGGAGACGGGTTGGGCGTAGCCGGGAGGCCCCGACACTGGATAGGGCTGTGCTGGTGCTGCCGACACCGGGTAGGGCTGGGCCGGCGGTCCGGAGACGGGGTACGGCCGGCCGGGTGGTGCGGAGACGGGTTGGGCGTAGCCAGGAGGCCCTGATAACGGGTAGAGCTGGGCCGGCGGTCCGGACACCGGGTAAGGGTGTCCGGGTGGTGCGGAGACGGGCTGGATTTGCTGGGGCGGTGCCGCCCCGGCGCTGCTCGCGCTGCCCGACCCGCCCGCGCCGACGCGGGTGGCCGCGATGCGAGCGGCCTCCTCGGCCAGCAGCGGTTCGATCTGCCGGACCCGGATCGTCGGGTTGTCCCAGCGGGGCGCCGGACCCGGCGGTGCGGCGGCTGACGCCTGGGCGGAGGAAGTCGGCGGTGTGGACGGCGCGTCGACCGTTGAGTGGGTCGGTTGGTCGCCTGTCCGTTGAAGCGGCGGCATCGCCGAGCCGGACGGCTGCCGAGGTGGCGGCTGTTGTCCGACCTGGTACGCCGGCTTCGTCGGCTGGCCCTCCGCCGGTGGCCGGGGTGCTGGATCTACCGCCGGTCGGGGCTGCTGCTCCGCGGCGCGCTGGCGCGGCGGCGTGGGTGGCGGGCCGGGCTGCGGTGGCGCGACGGAGGTCGACACCGACCGCACCGGCGGCTGGGCCGGCGCAACCCGGGGGGCGGGAGCCGCTGCCGGTGGTGCGCCGGCGCTGGCGGGCGCGGCGGGCGCGCGTACCACCGGTGGGGTTGGCCGGGGCGTGGGCGGCTGTTGCGGCGGAGCCCACGGTGACGCGGCGGCCGGGCCGCCCGCTCCCGGCCGCATCGCGGCCAGGGTCGCCAGAGACAGGGTCGGGCCGGACAGCGCCGACCGGGTGCCGGAATCAGTCGCTGCGGTGGCCTGGACCGGGTGGGGTGTCGGTGGCGAGCCGTGCCGCTCGGCCGGCCCTGGTGCAGCCTCACCGAGGTAGTGGCGGGCGGCACGTACCGCCGGGTGGTGCTCCCCGAGTGCGGCAGGCCCCGCGGTGGCGACGCGGGTGTAGTTGCGGCGGGCCTCGTGCCGATTGCCCAGCTCCTCGGCGACCTCGGCGAGCTCGAAGGCGAGCGCGAGCATCACCGGGTCAGAGTGTTCCCAGCGCCGCTCGCCCGCCGCGAACGCCTCCTCCAGCACCCGACGGGCGGCGAGCGGGTCCTCCGCCTCCCGGTGCAGGCGGGCTAGCAGGTGCGCGGTGTGCAGCACCTCGGGGTGGTCCTGGCCGTACGGCGGGCGGGCGGAACCGACGGCCTCCGCGAGCAGCTGCCGGGCGGAGCTGAGGTCGCCAGCGGTACGCAGGGCGAGGGCCCGGTGCTGGGCGGCTGCCAGGGGAGAGGGTTGGGGCACGTGGCAATGCTGCCGCCAGAGGGCCGCCGCACGCTACCCGGACACGCCTTCGACGGTGCTTCGGAGACGGCTGGTGAGGCGGTCTGAGCAGCGGTGGGAGCGCCTTCAAGGAGGGGTCGGAAGGCGATGTGCATGATCCACGAGTGCCGTGTACAGTAACTCCCCGTGCGGCCCGCTGCGCCGACCCTCGGGTGTCAAGATCATCCAGGTCGGCGAGGTAGGCTGAACGTGCAGGTCCGGGTGGCGGAATGGCAGACGCGCTAGCTTGAGGTGCTAGTGCCCGTATAGGGCGTGGGGGTTCAAGTCCCCCCTCGGACACGAACCATTACCCCACGGTGCGCGCTGAGATCCACTTCAGCGCGCACCGTTTGCGTTCCCGGCTGGTAGGTGAGCCGGAGGCCGAGTTGCCGGTAGACCTCGGCCTTGTCGGCGGGGTCGGCGTCGCGGAGCACGGCAGCGATGTCACCGAGCGCCTGTACCAGGTGATTGATCTCCTCTCGGCTCATCCGGCGCGGGCTTTTGCCCGACTGCGCGTGGAGATCGGCTTCAGCGCGAGCGCGTTCGGTTTGGGTCTGAGAGATCCAGTCGGTCACCACCGCGGGGTCCGCTCCGGCGTCGAGGGCGGCGCGGTAGCGCCCTAGCTTGGCGTCGCACTCGGTGATGATCGCCTGAGCCGCCGTGGCGAGTGTGGGCGGTTGGTCCAGCGGCTGGGCATCGGTCATCGCGGTGATGGTCTGTTCGATGCGGTGGGGTGTGAAGGCGGAGGCCAGCCAGGTGTCGAGTGGGTCGGTGAGGGCGTCCTCCCGCAGGTACACGTTGCTGGGATGTGCGACCTGGTTGGCGAGGGCGTATTCCTGGGGGAAGCGGCAGCGGTAGTAGGCGTCGCCGTGGTTGTGCTGGCCCTGCACCGTCTCAGCACCTTCCCCGTCTCGGCGTCCCAGCGGCGGATCCACCGCGTTGGCCGTCGAGGCCGCCCTGGTCAACCGTCCGAGCGGGTTGACCAGGGCGGGCCGTCGGCGACGCGCTCATCTACGTGAACAGCCCCTACCGCAGCGGGAACTGACCGCTGCGGCAGACTGCCCGCTCCGCAGCATCAGGCGTGCGGAGCGGGCAGCTCCTGCTCAGGCGCCGAAGTCCAGGAGGATCTTGCCGACCTTGCCCTTTCCCTCAAGCCGCTCGAAGGCCGACTTCACCTGCTCCACCGGGAAGATCTGGTCGATGACCGGCCGGACGCGTCCGCTCGCGAGCCCCGGCAGCACCTCCCGCTCGAAGGCGCGGACGGCTTGCGCCTTCTGCTCGATGGGCCGGGCGCGCAGGACGGTGCCCAGGACGCGCAGCCGCTTCTGCATGAGCCGCAGCAGTGGTATCTGAGTCTCGCTGCCGGCACCGACGCCAACGACGATGATCCGTCCGCGTACGGCGACCGCGTCGAGGTTCGCCGGGAAGTGCGGGGCGCCGACCAGCTCCAGGATGACGTCGGCACCTCGACCGCCGGTGAGCTCGGCGACTTCGGCCGCGAAGTTGGCGTCGTGGACGACCTCCGCGCCGAGCGCCTTCACCGCCTGGTGCGACGATTCGCTGCGTACGACGCCGATGACCCGCGCGCCGGCCGCGAGCCCGATCTGCACGGCCGCGCTCCCGACGCCACCGGCGGCGCCGTGCACGAGGAGCGTCTCGCCCATCTGCAGCCCGGCCTGCGACCGGATCGCGTCGTGCGCGGTCATGTACGCCTCCGGCACGGCCGCGGCGTCGGAGTCGGACAGCGAGTCCGGCACGCGGGCCAGGTGCCGCTCGTTGACGATCACCCGGTCGGCAAGGCCGCCGCCACCCACGAGCCCGAACACCCGGTCGCCGGGCCTCCACGTGGTGACCGCGTCACCGATGGCCTCGACGACGCCCGACACCTCGAGCCCCGGGATGTCCGCCGGGCTGCCCGGAGGGGCCGGGTAGATGCCGGTGCGCTGCTGCGTGTCGGCCGGGTTCATTCCGGCATAGCGGACGCGGACCCGAACGTCGTTGCCGGTCGGGATCGGGTCGGGCCGCTCGACGAGGTCGATGACCTCGTTGCCACCCGCCCCGGTGAAGACAACCGCCCTCATGACTGATCAACCTTTCCGTTCACGCGTTCAGGAAGCGCAGGGCGACCTGCGCGATGCCGTCGGCATCCAGCTCGTAGTGCCGGTAGAGGTGCGTCGGCGGTCCGATCAGGCTGTATTCGTCCTTGATGCCGTGCCGGTGCAGCTTGGTGGCCACGCCCTCCTCGGTGAGCACCTCCGCGACGGCGCCGCCCAGCCCGCCGAGCACGTTGTGCTCCTCCACCGTCATGAGCCGGCCGGCCCCCCGTCCCGCGGCCAGCACGGCGTCCCGGTCCAGCGGCTTCACGGTGTGCATGTCGAGCACGCCCACCGAGACCCCCTGCCCGCGGAGCAGTTCGGCCGCCGCCAGCGTCGGGTGCACCGACGAACCGGTGGCGATGAGCATGAGGTCGCTGCCCTCGCGGTGCGCGATGGCGCGTCCGAGCTGGAAGTCGACACCATCCTCGTAGATGATCGGGTCGCGGCCACGGCTGGCGCGGAAGTAGATCGGTCCGGGGTGGTTCACCGTGGCGCGGATCGCCGCGTGGAACTGGGCCGGGTCCGACGGAGCGATCACCGTCATGTTGGCCATGCTGCGCATGATGGCCAGGTCCTCGGTGGCGTGGTGCGAGGTGCCGTAGAAGCCGAGGCTGATGCCGGCGTGGTGGCCGATGAGCCGGACCGGCTGGTTGCAGTACGCCAGGTCGGTGCGGATCTGCTCGCAGCACAGCAGCGCCAGGAACGACGCGAACGTCGCGGTGTAGGGCAGCAGGCCCGTCGTCGCCAGCCCGGCCGACGCCGACACCATGTTCTGCTCGGAGATGCCGAACTGCAGGAACCGCTCCGGGTGCTTCTCCTGGAAGCGGACCAACCCGTTGGAGTACTTGAGGTCGGCGGTGGCGACCGCGATGTTGTGTCCCTCGTCAGTCAGCTCGATGAGAGCCTGCGAGATGGCGGCGAACCCGGGGGCCTGGTCCAGCAGCATGAGCAGGTGCCAGGAGTCGGCGTGCAGCTCGGGCTCAGTGGTGGTCACGCGTTGCTCCTCAGGTGCGCGAGGGCGGCTTTCTCGTCGGAGGGGTGCAGGTAGCCGAGGTGCCAGCCGAACTGGGTCTCCATGTAGGGGATGCCCTTGCCCTTGACGGTGTGGGCCACGATGACGGTTGGCTTGCCGCCGTCGCGGGCGGCGGTCGCCTCGCGCAGGGCCTGCAGCACCTGCGGTACGTCGTGGCCGTCGATGTCGATCGTGTTCCAGCCAAAGGCCTGCCACTTGTCGAGCACCGGCTCGATGCCGATGACGTCGTCGACCTTGCCGTCGAGGCTGTACTCGTTGCGGTCGACGATCGCGATCAGGTTGCCGGTGCGGTGGTGGGCTGCGGACAGTGCCGCCTCCCACACCTGGCCTTCGTGCTGCTCGCCGTCGCCGAGCAGGACGAACACGTTGTAGTCGATGTTGTTGAGCCGGCCGCCGAGGGCCATCCCGAGACCGGCGGAGAGCGCGTGACCGAGCGAGCCGGAGCTGAAGTCGATGCCCGGCACCTTGCGCATGTCCGGGTGGTCGCCGAGCGGGTTGCCGAGGCGGGTGTACTCGTCGAGCACCGACTTGTCGAAGAAGCCGTAGTCCGCGAGGAAGGGGTAGAGCGCGATCGCCGCGTGGCCCTTGCCGAAGAGAAAGCGGTCGCGTTCCTTCCACTGCGGCTCGCCCGGCTTGAGCCGCATGATGTCGCCGTAGTAGAGCGCCGCGAGGATCTCGGCGCACGAGAAGGCCGAGGCGTAGTGCCCGGTCTTCGCGATGCCGGTCAGGCGCACCGTTTCCTCGCGGGCGAAGAGCGCCTTCTCCTTGATACGGGCGATCAGCTCGCCGTCGTCGGCTGCTGCACTCACTGGTCCTCCTCCACGAATTCCGGAACCTGTCCCTCGACCGGGGGAGGCGACAGGGAGCACACGATCTCGAGCGTCTCCGAACCGTCGTTGACCTGTCCGTGCACGCGGTTCGCCGCGATGTAGACGGACAGCCCGGGCTCGAGCCGGATGGGCTCGTGGTTCTCGAGATACATCAGGCCGGTGCCGCGTACGACGTAATAGGCCTCTTCAAAGTCGTGCCGGTGGCGGCGGACCTCTTGGCCCGGCTGCATGACGCACAGCGAAACGCCGACCCCGACGGAGCCCACGGTCTTCGGATGCACCAGTCGGTAGACCGGCGCACCGAGCGCGAGGAACTCTCGTCCCTGATCACGACGTACGACGGGGGTTGTTCCGTCAGACAAAGCATTTCTCCTATCTGGAGTAGCCGAGCGAGCGGGAGACCTCCGCGGCCGCCTCTCGCACCATCGACTCGTGTCGCTGTCGGTTGTCACCGAGCAGCACGGGAGACACGCCGGCCAGTGACAGCGCGGCGCAGACCTTGCCGGTGTGGTTGAAGACGGGTGCGGCGATCGACGCGATGCCGGGGGTCACGTCCTCGTCGCTAATGACGACTCCCGCGTTCACGTCCGCCACGAGGGACTGCCGCACCAGCTCGGGGGTGTTCAGGGTCTTGCCTGTGTAGGTGGTAAGCGGCGAACGGAACAGGTACTCGTCCCAGAGGGATTCGCCCCCGAAAGCGAGGAGGGCACGAGGCGCCCCGCCGACGTGCAACGGCAGCCGGCCGCCGAGCCTGAGCTCGAGAATCTGTACGCGCGCGCCGTCGATGCGCTCGATGCATACCGCCTCGAGCCCTTGGCGTACGCACAGGAAAACCGTTTCGCCGGTCTGCTCGTGCAGCCTCTCCATGACGGGAAGCGCGGCCTGACGCTCGTCGAACCGCCGAGCAACCGCCGCGCCCAGCCGGAACACCTTGAGCCCGAGCCGGTATTGCCCCCGCCGCCCACCTGGCTCCACCCACCCGAGTTCCTGCATGCTCTCGAGGAGGCGGTACACGCTCGTACGAGGCTCGTCCAACGCCTCGATGAGCCCGGCGATCGGCATCTCGCCCTGGTCGGCGAGCAGTTCAAGCACCCGGTCGGCCTTGCTGAGCACATTCACCGGCGGCATGACGTCTCCCGTTGTCCCGCGTAGCGGTCAGGATGACCGTAGGCCGGGACTATATCGGAGCAGGGCGGCTGCTGTGAAGACCACAGTGCATATCTGTTTCCGACGTGTCGTAGCCGAACAATTGCAGGTCGTAGGGGTGCGCCCGCCGCATCCGGGCACAAGTATCGGGATCGCGGGTCGGTGCCGGAGGGGCGACGGCAAGAAACTCTGTACCGCCCTATGGACAACCAGTCCGTGCGGTGGAACAGTAGCGCCCACCAAGTCGATGTGTGACAGGAGATACACATGGCTGAGATGCCGATGAACGCGCAAGGTCTGACCCGCCGCGGTCTGCTGCGCCGTGGAGGGCTCCTCGCCGCCCTCGCCGTGTCCGCGCCGACCCTCCTGGCCGCCTGCGGCGACGGTGGGGAGTCCGCAGCGGTGCCCAAGGTGGGTGACAAGGTCGGTGGGGCGCTGAACTTCCTGTCATGGGAGGGCTACGACCTCGCCGGATCACAGAAGATGAAGGCGTGGCAGGGCGCGAAGAGCGTCAAGGTCAACCCCACCTACATCTCGACGAGCGACGACATCCTCGCGAAGATCAAGTCCGGCTCCAGCGTCGGCTACGACCTCATCACCTATTACCAGGCGTACGGACCCCTGTACTCCAAGAAGCCGCTGGAGATCATCGAGCCGCTCGACCTGGCGCACATCCCGAACGCCGCGAAGCTCTTCCCGTTCTTCCGCGAGGGTGACGCCGCGGCGAAGTTCTGGAACATCGACGGCAACCAGGTGGGCATCCCGATGTTCTGGAGCGCCACCACGCTTGACTATCGCACCGACCGCATGGCGAAGCCCGATTCGTGGCTCGACCTGCTGAAGCCCGAGTTCAAGGGCAAGATCGGATGGGTCCCGGACGCGACGGCCGCGTTCACCCTCGGCGGCCGGATCCTCGGGTTCGACGTCCCCAACTACACCCAGGACCAGTTCAAGCAGATCGTCGAACTGCTCCGCCGGTTCCGCGGGCAGATCAAGGGCTTCGCGCCCTCCTTCGGTGACCTCACCAACCAGCTGGTCAGCGGTGAGGTGATCGCCTCCTTCGCCGGCTGGTCGACGGTCGGGCTGTGGGCCGGGGACAAGGGCGCCAAGGTGGAAAGCATCATCCCGAAGGAGGGCACCTACACCTCCTGTGACGCGTGGGCGGTGCCCAAGACGACGCAAAACCGCGACACCGCGTACGCCTGGGTCAACCAGGCCCTCTCGCCCGAGGTGCAGGCGGAGGCGGCGGTGGCGCTCGGCACGGCCGTGACCTCGCCGGAGGCGGTCAAGTTGCTGCCTGCCAAACAGCAGAAGCTCTACCCGTACGACAACCTCGACGGGTTCTTCACCAAGGCCCCGGTCTTCGGCTTCCCAGACAAGGGGCGGTCGGGGATCGTGCAGCACGAGGAGTGGCTCAGCGAGTGGTCGAACATCCAGGGAGGCGTGTGATGGTTGCGGCCGTCGTACCGCCTCAGGCGGACGTCGCCGCGGCACAGCCACCCGCACCGGCTCGTCGGCGCGGTTGGCTGCTGACCCTGCCGGCCGTTGTCGTCCTGGGCTTCCTCCTGGTGGCTCCCTTCCTGGTGTTCACCGTCTACGCCTTCCTGCAGGGCGGCTTCTACGAGGTGACGGGCACCGTCACATTGTCGAACTTCGCCTCGGCCGTGGGTTCGGAGTTGACCCGCCGGCTCACGCTGAATGCGCTCGGAATCGGGTTCGTCACCGCGACCCTGACCCTGGCGATCGGGGTGCCGCTCGCGTACGCGATTCGGTACCGCGCCGGGCGCATGGAGTACCCGCTGCTAGCGCTCGTCGTGTTCTCGATGTTCACCAGCTACCTCGTCCGCATCTACGCCTGGCGGGTGATCCTCGGCAAGGACGGGCTGCTCACGCAGGTCCTCGGACCGATCGGTCTGGCCCCGCAGGACGGATCGCTGCTGTTCTCGAAGCCGGCCGTCGTCATCGCGCTGGTACATATCTTCGTGCCGTACGTCGCTCTCGTCGCCTATGCCGCGTTCCGCAACATCCCAGGCGACTTCTTCGATCTCGCCGCCGACCTCGGCGCCGGCCGGATGCAGCGGTGGCGCCGCGTCGTCCTGCCGCTGGTCGCGCCGGCGGCGGCCTCCGGCTTCCTCTACACCTTCGTGTTGGCCGCCAGCGACTACGTCACCCCGCAGTTTCTCGGAGGAACGGACGGGAACATGGTTGGGCTGCAGATTTCGCAGCAGTTCACGCAGTTCGGTAACTATCCGCTCGGCGCGGCGACCTCGATCATCGTGCTGCTGCTGTTCATGCTCGCCTACGCCGCCGTCACCGTGTTCCTCCGCGTGCTGGGCCTGAACTCCGTGGTTATCAAGGGGTGAGCGGCATGAGTCTTCTGCGGAGCAGGCGACGGTCGCCGGGTCTCTACCTGGCCGTCGTCCTAGCCTTCCTGTACCTGCCGATCGCGGTCGTCGTGCTTTTCTCGTTCAACTCCAGCAGCACCCTGAACCTCCCAATCAAGGGCTTCTCGCTGCGCTGGTACGAGGCGGTGCTGACCGACCCGACCTACACGTCGGCCCTGCGAAACAGTCTGATCGTGGCGGTCGTCTGCGCGATCACCACCACCGTTCTGGGCACGCTGGCGGCGTTCGGGCTTACCCACGTGAGTCCCCGGGTGCGCCCGTGGCTCGCGGTGCTGTTCTTCGCGCCCATCACGCTTCCCGGGCTCTTTCTCGGGTTGTCGCTGCTGGCGTGGTTCGCCAAGCTCGACATCGAGCTCTCACTATGGACCGTGGCCGCCGCGCACGTGGTCTACACGTTCCCGTATTTCCTGCTCGTCGCTCAGTCCGTCCTGGACCGGATCGACCCGCAGTACGACGAGCTGGCGGCCGATCTGGGAGCGTCGTCGCTGCTGAGGTTCACGAGGGTCACACTGCCGATGACGTGGCCGGTGCTCGTCGCCGGCGGCATGCTCTCCTTCGTCCTGAGCTTCGACGAATTCTTCATCACCTTCTTCGTCATCGGGCCGCAGAGCACGGTGCCGCTCGTCATCTACTCAGCGATGCGTCGTGCGATCGATCCGTCGATCAATGCGTTCGCGACCCTCCTCCTGCTCGTCACTTTCCTGTCCGGCGTCGTGATCGCCGTGCTGGCACGGACGGGCAGGGCTGCTCGAAAGGGAGTCAAGGCCTCGTGAATACCGTTCTCAGCCTGACGGGCATCAGCAAGAGCTTCGGTAAGGTGCCGATCCTGCATGGCGTGGACCTCGACGTCCAAGAGGGTGAGATCCTGTCGCTGCTAGGTCCGAGCGGGTGCGGCAAGACCACCATGCTTCGCATCATCGGCGGGTTCGAACGGCCGGACCGCGGCCGGGTGGTCCTGGCCGGCAAAGACATCACCGACGCGCCGCCGCATCGCCGCCCGATCAACATCGTCTTCCAGCGCTACCTGCTCTTTCCCCATCTGTCGGTCTTCGACAACGTCGCCTTCGGGCTGCGGATCGACAAGGTCGGCAAGCAGGACATCGAGCGACGCGTGCGGGAGGCGCTGGAGCTGGTCGGGCTGGAGGATCTCGCCGACCGGCGGGCGACCCAGCTCAGCGGCGGCCAGTCGCAGCGGATCAGTCTGGCCCGGGCGCTGGTGAAGCGCCCGAAGGTGCTGCTGCTCGACGAGCCGCTCTCGGCCTTGGACCAGAAGGTCCGGATCACCATGCAGGCTGAGCTGCGGCGCATCCACCGGGAGACGGGCACCACGTTTGTCTACGTCACGCACGACCAGCAGGAGGCCATGTCGCTCTCGAACAGGGTCGTGGTGATGAACGCGGGCCGCATCGAGCAGATTGGCACGCCCGCCGAGGTCTACCACCGCTCGGCCACCAAGTTCGTCTCCGGTTTCGTCGGTGACGCGAATCTGATGGCCGTCGAGGCCCTCGACAGCGCGGGGGACGGCAGCGAGGTGAAGGTCGTCGAGACCGGGCAGCGCCTGCGGCTGCGGCAGAAGCTGCCGCAGCGCAACACCACCCTGGTGGTACGTCCGGAGCTGCTTCGGCTGTCGGCGACCGCCGACGAAGGACTCTCCGGCACCATCTCGGACATCGCGTTTCTCGGATCCTGCGTGCAGTTCCACGTCGACCTGGGCGGCATTACCCTGCGGGTGCAGGAGCCGGCGGCCGGCTCGCCCCTGGGCTACGGCGTCGGCGACACCGTGGGGGTCCTTCTGCCCGATCACCCCGTCCACGTTCTCACCGACTGACCACACCCCGGCGAGCAGAGGAGGAGTCACCACATGATCGTATACATCGAATTCATTTCCCGCCGTCCCGGCATCTCCATTGAGCACTTCCACGCGATCGCAGGCGCCGGGCAGACGGGGTGGGCCAAGCAGTACGGCGACGACGAGCTGGTGGTGAACCTGGGACGGACCTGGCGTATCGGTCCGGAGCCGGAGTACCTCGCCGTGTGGCTGAACCGCAAGGCGGGTCTTGAGCTGCTGGGGGAGTGGGAGCGGGCCTTCGGGTCCGGCGAGGCCGACGCGTTCGAGAAGCCCATGGAGGTGGTCGGCCGGCTGGACCGCGCGGGCTTCTACCGGCCGCTGCGGGAGCCGGTCGCCGGCCGGGTCGGTCCCTACTACGCCGAGTACCTCGATTTCGCCCCCGGCGCCACGCCCGACGAGGTCGCCGCCTTCTTCGACAAGCGCGCGGGCGAGCACCCGGCACTGAAGCTCCATGTCGTTGCCGACCGCATCGGCCACCTCGGCCCGGACCCGCGGTGCATCGCGGTGTGGGGCCTGCCGGACTACGCACACCTGGACGAGATCGGCAGCGAACTGCAGGACGTGACGGCGCCCGTCGTGCTCCGTACCGCAGGCGTTTACGCAAACCTCGGCGAAGAAATCCTCTAGCCCCGACGCTCGCGAGGCGGACATCATGCGATTCGAAGGCAAGAACGCGCTGGTCACCGGTGCCAGCAACGGCATCGGCGCGGCCATCGCCGAGCGGCTGTCGGCCGAAGGCGCATCCCTGTGCCTGCTCGCCGCGCCACAGGATGAGGCCCACCTGAAGGAGGTGGCGGAGAAGCTCCGCGCCGAGTCGGGGGCGAAGGTCGTGACGGTGACCGGCGACATCGGTGACGCCGACACCGCGGAGCGCGCCCTGGCGGCGGCGTGCGACGCGTTCGGCGGGGTCGACCTGCTGGCGAGCAACGCCGGGATCGGCATCTGGGAGAACATCCTTGAGACGCCGATCGAGGAGTTCGACCGGGTGATGCGCGTGAATACCCGCGGCCAGTACGCGATCACGAGCGCCGTCGCCCGGCACATGAGCCGGCGCGGGCGTGGGGCCATGGTCATGACCGCGTCGACCGCCTCGCTCTTCGGCGAGGAGGGGCAGATCATCTACAACACCTCGAAGGGCGCCGTCATGGCGCTGGCCCGGTCGCTCGCCGTCGACCTGGCGCGGTACGGCATCCGGGTCAACGCCCTCGCGCCGGGCTGGGTCCGCACCCGGGCGACGGTGGCCGAGGTGGACGACGTCGCGATCTGGAGCAAGCACCGGACTCGCATTCCGCTCGACCGCCCGGGCGAGCCGGCGGAGATGGCGGCGGTGGCCTGCTTCCTGCTCAGCGACGACGCCTCGTACATGACCGGCTCGGTCGTGATGTGCGACGGCGGGCTCACCGCTGGCTACCGGGCGAGCGACTGGGAGGCGGTCGAGCGCCCGCTGGAGCCGCGCACCCCCGGACTGTCCGACAGCTGACCACGGGTGACACCCGGTCGCGCACCCGGCCCTCGATGGCTGACGTGGTGACCGGTTGAGAGCGACACGGAGGACGAAGTGAATCGGTCGACCATCGAACAGGGCAGGTTCCTCAGCCCCTCAACGGAAGACGAACGAGCGGTCGTCGAGGCGGTCGAGAAGGAGCTCCTGATCGCCGGGCGGTGGCGGCCGGCGACGGATGGGCACCAGTTGCCGGTGCACGACCCGTCGACCGGTGAGGTTCTGTGCCACGTGGCGGATGCGGTGCCGGCCGATGCGGTGGCCGCGCTTGACGCGGCCGCCGCGGCCCAGCTGGGTTGGGCCAAGTGCCCGCCCCGGGAGCGTTCGGACATCCTCCGACGCGCATTCGAGCAGCTCATCGCCCGCGCTGACGAGTTGGCCCTGCTGATGACCCTCGAGATGGGTAAGCCGCTCGCGGAGTCGAAGGCGGAAATCGTCTACGCGGCGGAGTTCCTGCGCTGGTTCTCCGAGGAGGCCGTACGGATCGACGGGCGCTACGCCGTCGCGCCGAACGGGCAGGGCCGGCTGATGGTGATGAAGCAGCCCGTCGGGCCGTGCCTGCTGATCACGCCGTGGAACTTCCCGATGGCCATGGGTACGCGCAAGATCGGACCGGCGATCGCCGCCGGGTGCAGCATGGTCGTCAAGCCGGCCCGGGAAACGCCGCTCTCCATGCTGGCACTGGCCAAGATCCTGTCCGACGGCGGTCTGCCCGACGGTGTCCTCAATGTGATCACCTCCTCCACCGCGGGTGAGGTGACCGCACCGCTCATCGCCGATCCGCGCCTCCGCAAGATGTCGTTCACCGGGTCGACGGAGGTCGGTCGCACCCTCATCGCTCAGTCGGCCCATCAGGTGCTACGCGTGTCGATGGAACTCGGCGGCAACGCGCCGTTCATCGTCTTCGACGACGCCGACCTGGACGCGGCGGTCGAGGGAGCGATGATCGCGAAGATGCGGAACATCGGGGAGGCCTGCACGGCGGCCAACCGGTTCCTCGTCGCAGAGTCAATCGCGGCCGACTTCGCGGAACGCCTGGCCGTACGGATGCGCGCGTTGAAGGTCGGGCGCGGCACCGAACCCGGCGTCCAGGTAGGGCCGCTGATCACCGCGAAGGCGCGGGACAGTATGCGGGCGTTCGTCGATGACGCGGGTCAGCGAGGCGGTCGGGTGCTCGCCGGGGGCGACGCTCTCGACGGGGGTGGCTACTACTATCAGCCCACCGTCATCGCTGGCGTGGACCCAGGGGCCCGGGTGTTCAGGGAAGAGATCTTCGGTCCCATCGCACCCATCGCATCCTTCTCGAGCGAGCAGGAGGCGCTGGCGATTGCGAACTCCACGGAGTACGGTCTCGCCGCCTACGTGTACACCTCCGACATGCGGCGTTGCTTCCGCGTGGTTGAGGCGCTGGAGTTCGGCATGGTCGGCCTCAATCAGGGCATCGTGTCCAACCCCGCAGCCCCGTTCGGCGGAATGAAGCAGTCCGGGGTCGGACGTGAGGGTGGCCGCGAGGGCATCGAGGAGTACCTGGAGACGAAGTACGTCGCCGCGAACGTGTAGCGGTCGGAGGCGCTGCGGCGGCCGCTTGCCAGCCCGCCAGGGCACCTGCCTTGCCCGACCGGACACCTCGCGCCGCAGCCCGCCAGTGGCGGTCCGACCGGACGGCGATGCGGCCGGAGGGCTCCGATGCCCCTATGTTCTGTCAAGCGGTTCGTGAGGTCGGATCTACGGGATCGAGCTGGCGGAGCAGGTGGTAGATCTCGCGGGCGATGTAGCGCTTGAGGCATCGCATGGCTTCGCGGCGTGTGAGGCCTTGGCTGCTGCGTCGGTCGAGATAGTCGCGGGTGCGTTGGTCACCGCGTGATCGGGTCAGGGCGATGCGGTAGAGGGCGGCGTTGGCGCGGCGGTCACCGCCGCGGTTGAGTCGGCGCCGGCGGTCTTGCCCGAGGACGCCTCGATCGGGTTGACGCCGCATAGTGCGGCGAAGGACGCCTGGCTGTGCATCCGGTCGGGGTTGTCACCTGCGGTGACCAGCAGCGCGGAGGCGCTGTCCGGGCCGATCCCGTGACGTTGCAGCAGCTGTGGTGCGTTCGAGTTCAGCACGGCGGTGATCTGGCGCTGGAATTCGCGTTCCTCGGCGGTGAGTGCCTGGATGCGCTGGGCCAGGCGGCGCAGGGTGTAGACGGTGGCGGTGGCCACGTCGGTCGGGGCGGTGTCGGGCAGGGCGGCGCAGTGGCGGATCAACGCTGTGTCGGACAGGCCGGTCAAGGTGTCGCGTAGCGTCGTTGCGGCGGTGACGATTACGGCCTTGAGCTGGTTGACCGCCTGGGTGCGGGACTTCACCGCGGAGGCTCTGGCCAGGCGGAGCATGCGCAGCATCTCCACCGGCCCGTCGGCGGTCTTTGCGGTGGCGGTGGCCCGGCCGGACAGCACCGCCAGGGCGGCGGCCATCGCGTCGATGGTGTCGGTCTTGCCGTGGCGGCGGCGCGCCGCGCGGTCGGGGCGGTTGACCTCGATCACGGTCAGACGCTGGTTGCGCAGGTAGCGGGCCAGGCCCGCGCCGAAGGAGCCGGTTCCCTCGACACCGGCGCGTCGGAGGTCGCCGAAACCACGTGCCCAGGCCAGCAGGTCGCGGTAGCCGGCGGCGGTGGTCGGGAAGCTGGCAGAGGCAACCTGGACGCCGAGCGGAGTGGTCACTGCGGCGACGTGGGCGTCCTTGTGGGTGTCGACGCCGAGGATGACCTCCTCGCCGGTCGGGTCGGGCTGACTGTCCGGGGCGGGGTTTGGCATGCTGGACATGGACCGTTTGTCTCCTGGTGGCTCGGGACGGCGGATGGCCATCGCCGGGCCGGCAGGGCGGTCAGAACTGTGATGGTGCCCTTGTTGCAGCAAGGCATGAGCTGTGCGTGGGTTACCAAGATCTCGCGGCCGCCACGCCAGCGTCGGGGCCGCTGTCGCGCTCCGCCGCCTGCTGCCGGCTCCGTCGGCGCCGAGTGAGGGTGCCCGCTCAGTGTGGTGGCGGACATCACAGGCGACCGGGGCGCTGGCGGTCGACGGGTGATCGTGAATCCTGCATGATCCACTGGCTGCCCCTCGCGTTGTTCTGGAGGTTTCCGTGACGGAACATCTTCCCGGCACATCCGGTCCGGCCTCTGTGGCTGATGGCCCAGGGCCTGACCGGCTGAGGGAGGATGCCCGCGCGGCGTGGGCCTACCGGACTTATTTGCGGACGCGTGGTTCCCGGCCGCTACACCCGGACGCTGGCGCCCGGCTGCTGGCCAAGATCGAACCGGACGACCACGTTGAGCTCATCGCCGAGGCTGCGGTCCAGGTCCAGGCCGACGATGACAGGTTGTCCAGGCTAACCCGCGACGGTACTGCGCAGTTCGTCGCTGC
This sequence comes from Micromonospora sp. NPDC000668, assembly GCF_042897975.1. Lineage (NCBI taxonomy): Bacteria > Bacillati > Actinomycetota > Actinomycetes > Micromonosporales > Micromonosporaceae > Micromonospora > Micromonospora sp. NPDC000668. The sequence goes on along the minus strand of NZ_JBIAYP010000001.1, from coordinate 1,145,138 downwards.
CCGGACGATGCGACGGTGGATTCTCGTCGAACGCGCCACCGGCGCGGTCAAGTTCTGCACCGGGCCGCCGTGCCCGAGCTGGATGTGGGGCAGCCCGGGCGCGACTTGGCCGAACGCCGGCTGGGCCTTCGATGTCACCGCTAACAACCGCCGCAGGTTCGGTATCAAGGTCTTCTCCGACGACGACGGGCTCGACCGGCTCGACCGGCTAAAACAGCTCATCACCAAGGGCGCGGCCGGGCAGATCAAGTTGCTTCCCGAGCAGCCCGAGGTGCCCGCGCTTCCCGACCTGGACGCCGCCGCGTCCGCATGTGGGGCTATGCCGGCGCAGCGCTTCCTGCCGTCGGACTGGCGTACCAGTGAGGAGATCGCCGCCGCCCACATGCGGGCGCTCGGCTTCGCCGATGCGGAACTGACCGGTGGCAATCGCGACGGTGGCCTCGACGTCGTCGCCGGGACCGGTGTCGCCCAGGTAAAGATGCAGGCGCAGCCGGTAGGTGCCCCGCAGGTGCACCAGCTGCGCGGTACCCGGCCGCACTCACCCCATCACCTGTTCTACTCGACATCCGGGTACACGACTGCGACGTGCGAGGCAGCCGCGGAGATCGGCGTGTACCTGTTCACGATCGGCCGGGACGGGACGGTATCGCCGGTCGGTGCCGCGGCCGCCGACCTCGCCGAAGCGGGCGTACACGACCCGGACGCAGTCCGGGCGGTCACCGCGCGGCAGATCGTGAAGGAGTACTGCCAAGGTGTCGCCGACCGGATCACGGCCGCGATCAACGCTACCGATCTGTCCGCGCCAGGCCGCACCGGCCGGTATCCGGGACATCACGAGCGTGCACTGCGGTACCTGCACCGGGCGCTGGAGAACCTGAGCGAGGCGCCCGGCTCATTCGAGTCGCTGCGTTCCACAGCGGTGTACTACCACCACACCGAACTGCTAGCCCACGTCTGGTTCCGGGAGATGGGAGTGCCGTACCCGGATGGCGAGCGCCTGCGCCACGAACCCGAAACCCTAGACTCGTTCTACGGCTGAGTAGCGGCCGATGAGGACGCGGGTGGCAAACACGACGGGCTCGACCGCGTTTTCAGGCGTACTCACATGCCGCGAACCGGGCGGCGGCCGGGATAACAGTTCGAGGTCGACGGCCGTGTGGGGCAGGATGTACAGCGTGATCCTGTTGGTTCCCGCGAACCCTCTACGGCCGCGCCACCCGGACGGGCATTTCGCGACGGAGGCACAGGCCGCACGTGCTGCCGGGCTCGATGTGGCGGTGGTCGACCACGACGCGTTGGTGCAGGGCGGAGATGTGCGTCGGGCGGTCGCATCGGTCTCAGGCAGCGGTATGGCCGTGTACCGCGGCTGGATGCTGCGTAGCGAGCAGTACGCCACTTTCGCCGAGATTCTCGCCGAGCGCGGGGTGGTGTTGAGGACTGGTGGGGAGCAGTACCGGCGGGCACATGAGCTGCCTGGCTGGTATGCCGCTCTGGCTGCGGTCACCCCGCCGTCGGTGTGGACCACGGGCTCGGAGCGGGCGGACTTCGACCGCGCGCGTGTCGAACTGGGCGCGGGACCGGCGGTGCTGCGTGACTACAGCAAGTCGATGAAGCACTACTGGGACGAGGCCGCGTTCATCCCAGACCTCGAGGACGGTGCGGCTGCGCGGAGCGTGGCGAGCCGGTTTCTCGAACTGCGCGAGAACGACTTCGTGGGCGGGTTCGTGCTGCGGCGCTTCGAGCGGTTCGCCTCCGCCGAAGTACGCACATGGTGGGTCGACGGCGTATGCGTCCTGATCGGACCGCATCCCGACAGCCCGAACGATTCGGCGCCGGTCGAGATCGACCTGGCCCCGATCGCACCGTTGATCGCCGGGCTCGGCCTGCCCTTCGTCACCGTGGACCTCGCTCTCCGCACGGACGGCGTATGGCGGGTCGTCGAACTCGGCGACGGGCAGGTTAGCGACCGACCAACCACCATCGAACCTCAAACGATGATCACGGCCCTGCTTGCTCGAGCCCGCTGATCGGCAACACTGTCTGCCTGAACATCCGCTCTTGCCGCCGACCGTGCGCGCGGCAGCCTGAGGGAGCCCAACTATCGTCGGTGAAAAGACGGGTGCGACGCCAGCGTCAGATCATGCCGACGTCAGCGCGCATTCGACGCCTCGATGATGGTGGCCTTTCCTGCCACGGGCCGGCCCTCGTGCATGGTGATCGTCACCGGCTGCAGGTGCCGCCAGAGGGCCGGGGACAGCGGGCCCAGGCGGACCGACTCGGTGGTGCCTGGTGACAACGCTGGAGCGGACTCCACCCAGATGCGTGCCACGCGCAGATCGGGGTCGCCCGCAGCCGTACGTCGGCCGAGGTCCCACAGCGGTCGGAGGATGCCCTTGCCCGGGATCGGCGTTCGCCGGCCTGTGGGGTTCTCCGCGGCCAGACGCAGCACCAGCTTGCGGAGCTCCCGGTCGACCGGTTGCCGGCCGCGCCGCGCATGCGGATAGGTCCAGTGTCGGGCGATCAGTTGCCGGTGCCAGCGCAGCAGCGTTGCTGGGGTGACGAAGAACGCTGACCATTGCGGTCGGGGCAGCAGCCGTGACAACGCCGCCAGCACCACCCGATCCTCGGGCTGCAGATCGGGGCGGTGCACCTGCCGGCGCAGCACCGCCACCTGATGGCGCAACACGAGCAGTTCGACGTCTATCGCGCCGCCGTCGCGGGCGAGCTGGGTGAGCATCTGCAAGATCTGGCGCAGGAGCAGGTACACCAGCGAAGCGGTCATGACCCCATCGTTGCCGCTACCGCCGGGGCAGACCTCGCACAAAGGCGCACGTCACAGACCCGCACCGAATTTTCGAGCCTGACAGGTGTCCGTTGTAGAACTGTTCGAACTCGCGAAGGGCGTGGAGCAGGTGCCGCTGGTTCCAGATCAGGGTCCGGTCCAGTAGTTCACGGCGGCAGGTCTGGACCCACCGTTCCATGATCGAGTTCATTCTCGGCATCTGGATGCCGCTGAACACGACGTCGATGTCCGCGTCGGCGAGGATGGCGTCGAACATATCGGGGAACTTGCCAACCCGGTCGCGGACCATGAACCGCGCCCGAGAGCCGTTGCCTTCGGGGTCCATGACGAGGTTCTTCGCCGCCTGTGCCACCCCTGCGGTGGTTGGATGCGGGGTGGCGCGCAGGATGTGGATTCGGCGGCTGGCGTGCTCAATCACCGCGAACACGTACATCCACGCTCCCGTTAGGGTGACTGTCTCCAGGAAGTCACATGCCAGCAGGGCGTCCGCCTGGGAGCGCAGGAAGTCGGACCAGGTGCTGGCAGCCCGCTCGGGCGCCGGGTCGATCCCGGCCTTCTTCAAGATCTCCCAGACGGTGGACGCGGCCACCTTCACCCCCAGCACCAGCAGTTCGCCGTGCAGGCGCCGGTAGCCCCAGCTGGGAGTCTTCCGCGCCAGGCGCAGCACCAAGGCCCGGGCGGAGTGCACAGTGCGCGGTCGACCCGGGCGCTTGGGTCGGGAAACGGCCGCGTGACGGCGGGCGACCAGATCGCGATGCCAGCGCAGCACCGAGTCGGAGCGCACCAGCAGCCGCACTCGGCGCAGCAGGTCGCGCGGCAGCCGGTGTAGCAGGGCCGCCAGGAACGCCGGTCACGTCGCGGCACCGTGCATGCCAAGGGCTGATGGTGGTCAGGCCCGCGCCTTCGTCCGCCCTGGAATCTGGCCGTGACGGACACCGGGGCCGCAAAGGTGCCGCCGGAGCTGCTGAGCCGCCAACGACGCGCAAAATTTCGGAACATGTTAGTCGCGCTTGCCGGTGTCGGGTCCCCGCTCCACATGCTTTCACCAGGTGCCCTCTCGCCGTCGGGCCCTCGCTTCCGTCAGACTTGGAGACGTGCATGAGCCAACCCGAGCACTTCCTGCGTATCACTTCGCGAGCGACGTCGATGGCGTCCGGCACCTGATCGTCGATGACAGCGACAGCGACTGCACTGGATGGCGCATCAAGGTGAGGGAGCGTGACGGCGGATACCAGTTCCCGTTCGAGCGGTCCATCGTCTTCGGCGAAGATGCCGGGGCCAACCTGATAGGTCATGGTCCTGCTCGAGAAACATGGACAGTCGTCATGGACTGGGGTGCCGTCTCGGCGGAGATTTGCCTGCCGGACGGCTCACATCACTCGGTGGGCGGGTTCATTCTCTGATGCTGGAGAGTGTTACCAAGAGGCAGGAGTTGGCCTAACCGCAGGCGCCTCGGCCTCCTGCTCCGGGGCGTGCGTTTAGCCCAGTCCTTCAAGACCCGATGGGACGGCTTGAAGCGTGAGCAGAAGCAGGAGAGCGTCGGCAGCAAGGCGCACCTGAACGCGGGCCACGACGCGCTGAGTCGCATATCCGACCCAGGGCAACGTCGTCATTGCCCGGCCAGCACAAGTGCGGAAGCATCATCACATGGTGTCGGAATAGCGCCCGCTGTCGGAGGAGGGCCTCGGCGCCCTGGTTGGTATTCACCCATCGCGGCAGGTCCAGCAGTCAGGGCTGGCGATGGCCGGAAGAAGCCGTGAAGATATGACTGGTTTTGAAAGAGAATCCCTCAGAAGAATTCCAGAGCCAGACGTAGCACCATGGCCACAGCCTCTTATGTCCGAAAAACCTCGACTCCTTTTCATGCAAAAGGGTGTGCGCCTCATCCCCAGCATTAAAGTCCGCTCGACGGCGCCTGAGGCAGGCCTGCATGCACACCAGCAATACCTGCTTGATGCACTGGCCAATTCGGTCGGGGGTATAAACATACGGCGAGTTGAGTCGTTCTTCTTAAGTCGAGGTCTACGGATTGCCCCTTACAAATTGCTTAATGAGGCTGACACGCGACTAGCGGAGAAGATGGGCGAATTAGACGGTCTTAACGGGAGCTACAAGGCATCCCATGACGTTGCGCTCGTTCCACGTCACGCCGGATTGGAAGCAATAAACGGTAGCGAGCTCACCGAAAGTATCCTAGTACATGAATTGGCACACGGAATTAATGAGTATCATGACCTTGTGTACCTCCAAGATGAGGTAGGGGGCGAGCAGTCCATTCAGCATGGACGTTCGGGTCACCGCGTATACGATTGCCATGGCGAAGCTCGCGGTCGTCTCATAGAAGAAGCACGCGCCGAACGGGAGCGCGGCAAGTTTGTCGAGCAAGTTCTTGGACTTTCCCATGGATTTGCACACCGCGTCTTGAAAACTAAATTCTTTCTGGAAGGCGCTGCTGTAGTTGATGCCAAGTACAGCATCTGTCGCACCGACGGCACGCCGCACGTTATTTCAGAAGCCTTTCCGGCCCAAGCCTTTGACCTGCTTTGCCAAGTCGACCCAGCCATAGACAATTCCCTGACCCTTTCACCCAGAAGTGTGGGAGGATTGCGAAACCTTGCCCGAAGACTCGAACAAATACAACCAGGCCTCTATGCCTATTTACGCGATATGCCATATGGCCGCGAGCATTACAGGCAATGTCTCGTAGATATTCAGGAGTTAGCAGGAGATTTGCCTCGCTATGATTCAATGTCCAATTACCGGCAAAGGCAAGACGGATCAAGCATTCCCCGCCCCGCCAGTCGGCGACAGCCCAGGACGCCCGATGAGGCACGTGACCGGTAGACCAAACAGACGTTCTCTTCGTCGGCGAACGCGGCGATCGGCTCGCCCACGTCCAGGCTTGAACTTGCGCAGGGTCTCCACTGCGTCCTGGACCTCAGCGCCCGGTCCGGAATCCACCCGGACGCACCGGAAGGGTTCCAACCGGTCGACCAATCCGGGAACGCGGCGAAGGTCGATAGGCAATCCCATATTCGCCTGAAATCTTCCCGAATCGGGGAACCCGGGCAAGTGGATGACTAGCACTTCTCTGCCGGTGACCTCTTCGGCGTCCCCGAAGAGGTCACCCAAGGCGCCTACGCTTGTGTGAGCTTGAAAGTCTTGCCGATCGTCATCGGCGGTGGGGCAATGGTTCTTGTCGCCCCTCGGACACGAACCATAACCCCACGGTGCGCGCTGAGATCCACTGCAGCGCGCACCGTTTGTGTTCTATCTGTTAGGTCAGCCGGAGACCTAGCTGCCGGTAGACCTCGGCTTTGTCGTCGGGGTCGGCGTCGCGCAGCACGGTGACGATGTCGCCGAGCGCTCGAACCAAGCCGGCGATCTGGGAGCGGCTCATCCGGCGTGGCTCCGCTCGCTGGGTCGATTGAAGATCGGCTTCGGCTCGTGCCCGTTCGGCCTGGGTCTGGATGATCCAGCCGGTGACCACCACGGGATCTACGCCCGCGTCGAGGGCAGACCGGTACTGCGCGAGCTTTGTGTCACAGGCCGCGATAGTGGCCCGGGCTGCGGCCGTAACTGGCGTGAGTTGATCCACGGGCTGGGCGTCGGCCATGGCGGTGATCGTTTGTTCGAGGTAGTCCGGGGCGAATGCGGATGCCAGCCACTGGTCAAGTGGGTCGCTGAGGGCGTCCTCGCGCAGGTAGACGTTGCGGGGGTGTTCCACCTCGTTGGCGAGGGCGTAATCCTGAGGAAAACGGCAGCGGTATTAGGCGGCACCGTGGTTGTACTGGCCTTGCATACGGCGCTGGCAGGCGGCGCAGTAGATCATCCCGCGGAAGACATAGGGGTTGCGGGTGCGGCGTTGGCGTTCCTGGCGGTCGACGGCTCGCGCGCGACGGCTGAGCAGGGCTTGGACTTGCTCGAAGGTGTCGTCATCGATCAGGGGTGGGTGTGTGATGTCTTTGGAGAATACCCATTTGTCACGGGTGTTCCAGCGCATGACCCCGGTGTGGCCCAGTGCTACGTCATCGACGTCTAGGAGGACTTCGTCGGTGCGTTGTTTGTTCCATACCTGCCGGCCGGTGTAGCGGGGGTTGGTGAGGATGACGCGTATGGCGCTCTTGGACCAGGCGATGCCGCTGCGGTGTGGATTCCGTGCGCGGTCGTGCCGAGGGGCAGGGGACGTGGTTGGCGGTGAGTCCTTCGGCGATGGCGAAGAGCCCGTAGCCGGCGAGGAACTCGTCGAAGATCCGACGGACGACGAGGGCGGTCTGGGGATCTGGGGTGAGTCCGCGAAGGTTCTTGCCGTCGGCCGCCTTGGCGGGGTTGGGGTGAGGGGCGAGTTCACGCAGTGTGTAGCCGTATGGCGGGCGTCCGCCGAGGTACCGACCTTCCAGGAGTGTCTGAGCGGCCATGGCGGTGCGGACGCGCAGCTTGATCCGGTTGCGTTCGCCCTTGCTCATGCCGCCGAAGACGGACATGACAAGTTCGTGTGCCTCGTTGTCGGTGTCGATGGGGCCGCCGATCTCGGCACCCAGAGTGCGACCCCGTAGTGCGCGAAGAGAGGCACTGTGAGACCGAACTGGTTGCCATAGAAGGCCCGGTGCGGTTCCCCAACAACGACTGCGGAAAAGCCTCGACGTGGGTCGCGCAGCGCCGTGAGGAGGGTGTTGGCCTGGGGTCGGCGTTGCCAGGGCAGGGAGCGGCTCTGGCCGACGTCGAAGTACTCGGTGACGATGCAGCCGCCGTGGGGCTGGATGAGGGCCGTTGCCCGGGTGAGTTGCCAGCTTCGCGACGATTCCGGGTCTTGGTTGTCCTCGGTGGAGACGCGGCCGTAGAAGGCAAAGGGTTTTGATTGAGGGGAGGTCATCCGCTCTCCTGCTTCGAGTGAGTTGTCGGTGTGGCGGTCGTTGAGGTGTATGAGCAGCTTCAGTAGGGCGGCGGCTGCCTGTGGGTGTAGCTCGGGTGGTTGAGCTGGAGTCACCGCACTGCGAACCCCAGTGGTTGTGCTGCCGTCGACGTTGTCGACCGTCCATGCACGCTTGTCTCCGCCAGGTCGGTCAAGTTGCTCGTTCGGTGCGGTCGCCGGGCCGGGTCGTCTCCGTCGTTTGTGCGGGTGACTGGAAGGCTGCGTCATGCGCCTCCGTCCGGCGGTCGACCGGGTCGACTCACTAGCTGGTCGTCATGCGTCGCTCGCGCCTTGACTTCGGCTACTTCGATTCGGAACGGGGCGGGTGGGAGGGCGATGGCAGGCCCGGTGCCGATGCGGCGCGGCGTTGTGGCGCCGTGCCTTGATGCGTGGCTGGCTGGTGCCGTAGCAGTTCCCTGGGTTGTCATGGGTGAGGTCCTCCGGGAGCTCGATGTGTGCTGTTCTGGCGTCAGGGCATGAAAAAGCGGCCGGTGCCGTGAGGCATCGGCCGCTGGTCAAACAGGGCGCACGTTAGATGTACGTAACTATCAAGCCGTTGAAGTGGTCGGGATGTGGCGAGCACCCTTTGGTGCTGGCGTTCCGTTGCCGCATTGCGGACGAGTAGCTCAGTGGGAGGACGCTTCGTTCACACCATAGAGGTCACTGGCTCGATCGCAGTTTCGCCCACCATGAATATTTGCAGGTAGCGAGCCCGTCACCGGAACCACCGGTAACGGGCTTTCGCGCTGTTGCCCTTAAATTGGGAGCAGATTGGGAGCATGCAGCTTCCTGGCGGCACCTGCCTACGCCCAGCCGGCCTCACGGTGAACCGCTTTGCCGTTGAGAGATGTCTAGCTGCAATCGCTGCTACCGCCCGGCGCTTTAGCGGCCAACCGGATTGCTGCTTCGAACGCCGTAGCCCAAGGGAAGGCCTGCTGCCGGCTGTTGCCGCTGCCGGGCGGGTGTGGCTCCCACCCGTCGTCGGTCCCGAGAAGGACCCGGACGCGCTCATCGCGGAGGCCCGCCACGGCACGTTGGAAGGGTGCGCGGGCGGCCAGTGCGGCGTTGACGAACGGGACGACCACGGTGGGCACATGCCGGCCGATCAGCTCGGCGATCGTCGTCATCGCATAGTTGTCAGCGATGCCGAGGGCGATCTTGTTGACGGAGTTGTAGGTGGCGGGGGCGATGATGAGCGCGTCTGCGGCGGGGAGGGATCGGCGTGTGCCGGGGGACGACCGGTAGGTGGACCGGACCGGGTGCCCGGTTAGCCGCTCTATCGCTTCGGCGTCGATGAAGTCGAGGCCGCTGGGGGTGGCGGTGACCGCCGTCGTCCAAGACTGTTGCGTCGCGGTGGTGACCAGTTGTGTCACGTCTGCGGCGGGCCCGGCAGCGCAGACGACGATCTGCAGGTGGGCGCGAGTCATACACGGATCCCGGCGTGCTGGGCGAAGTCAAGGACAGCGCTGCGAACGTGCCCCCGGGTAAGGACTGCCAGGTCGCTGGCGATGTGCTGGACCGTTGGCCGGCACCGAATCTCCCCCGGTGCCACCTCATACGCGCTACGAAGCGCGTTCAGGCCGTGCTCGTAGCGTCCCCACTGCGTGTAGGCCCGGGCCACGTCGACGAACAGGGAGGCCTTGCGTTCGGTAAGGCCGATCTTGTCCAGCGGCACCTCGCGGGCCAGCGCGATGGCGGTGCCTGCGTCGCCCAGGGTCAGCGTGATGTTGACGCGGTGCAGCAGGACGTTGGTGGCACCGAAGCCGGTCCATCGATCGTTGCCGTCGTAGCCTAGGCGGTTGGCGGCATGGGAGGCCTCATCGAGCATGGCCCCTGCGCTGTCTCGATTGTCGTTGCGGGCGGCGGCGATAGCACCGCGCAGCAGCAGCGCGCCATAGACGGCGACCGCGTCGGTCGAGGCGAGTCGGGTGCCGCGTCGGAGGGTCTCGGCCGCGTCTTCAGCGAGCTGCTGTGCCTGATTGCTGTGGCCGTTGCTCATCAGGGCGTGGGTCATGATCCGGGCGCTTGCAGCCATCGCCACCGGGTCTTGACTGATCGCAGCGGCGCGGGTGCTGCGTTCTGCGGCGACCAAGGCCATGCCTTTGTCACCCACCTTGAGGAGCACGCTGCCGACGACATGGTAGAGGTCGCTGGCCAAGGCGTCGACCTGTGCCCGCTGCTCACCCTCGGCGTCCGCACGAGTTGGTTCCAAGGCGGGCAACAGGGCCACGAGCCCGGCGAGAACCTGCTCGTAACGGCACGCCTGATAGTCGATTTTCGCGGCGGCCACGCCCCGAGCGAATTGCCGGAGGGGTAAGGCAATCGGCTCGGCGTTGTCAGGTCGTGGTGCGACCAGTGCTTCGAGCAGGGGTGCGAAGTTCGGCAGGGTGATGCCGCTGATCGTCACGCCCGTCAGGAGAGTTCTGCGCCGCACGTCGCCGTCCGAGTCGAAGTCGTGAATGCCGCTTTCGCCAGTATGGGTGTGCGTGTCTGTGAGAGGTAGCGTCGCTGGGTCCGCAAGTGTATCGCTGATACCCGCTGTCACCAGTGCTTCGAAGCGCTCGCGGACGTCCGGGGTGGCCCGCGCCAGCACTGTGTCGAGAGCTGCCTGCATGTCGGCACGCAGACGGACCTTGTTGCCTTGGCTGCTCCACTTGGCCACCGTTCGCCGTGCCGCGCCGAGGTGCTCGGCGAAGCCGGTAACGCTCATCCGCAACGCCTGACGCAACGCGCTCGCTTCTCGGCCGGTCCAGGTCGTCACCGCGGCCATCGCACGTCCTCTCAAAGGGGACAGTTGGCCGGATGATCGTAACGGCACTTGGCGTGCTCGCAGGTGCACCGTGAGTGCACCGACAGGACATTCCCCTTGCCGCGCTCACCAAGCGAACCTGATTGGGCTGGCCCGCCGCTCTCGGCGAGTAGGCGGCCGGCACGCAATCACAGCCTCACGCCAGGGAGCTTCGGATGAACGACGCAGTCGCTGGGGGCCAGGAATTCGCCTTGGTGCTTCGGCCGGTGCCGTCCCAGGCCGCCCCAGCACGCGTGTGGTTGATTCCCCGCCTGCATACCGCCATAAGGGCTGCGTGGGTGGGTGATCGGCGGTTGCCCCCGGCCGCCGAGGTGCGGCGGTGGGCTCGCCCTTTCCCGGCGAGCTCACCGCTCATCGCCTCGGAAGGGGTATCGGCATGACGGTGTACGTCTCGCGTAACGCGAATGGCGACCAGTCCCGGTGTCCCGAGCCCGGGCGGGCGTCCTCCCAGGGGCCGGGGCGGCCTGCTGATCCGCCCCTGCTTACCCACGTGTGGCGTCGACTGTTCGATCAGCAGGCCCGCGAGGGTGGCCGCCGGTGACCGGGCCGCAGCGCCGTCCCGCGGCGCACCGGAGCACACCGGCCGGGGTGGAGCACCTGCCGATGCGTCCGCTGTGGCTGTGCCGCCGGTGCGGGCAGCCATGGCCCTGCGGCGCGGCGAAGCTCGCGCTTTTGGCCGAGTACCAGGAGGCGCCGGTGAGCCTGTTCCTCTATCTGGCCGCCTGTCTGCACGACGCGATCGACGATCTGCACCGGCTCAACCCGAGCGTGACGGGCAGCGCCGCGGACATGTTCGACCGGTTCCTCGGCTGGCCCGCCCGGCAGACCCACGCCTACCGCGTCACCATCGTGGAAGGCACGCCGGCCGAGGAGCCGTCATCGTGAACGCCATCGGTGCCGTCAACGCGACCGGCCGTCCGGCGATCGCAGCAGTTTCCACACCCTGGTCGTGCAGCCGACCAGCTTTTGCGGCCGGTGACCTGCTCCTGCCCCGGACCGCCGTACGGGCGCACGACTCCTCGGCGCTGACGTCGGCGGTCTACCTGGCCGAACCGGTCGACCCGCCGCCCGGGGCGCGGGTGGTCGACGTGGCCGCCTGGGCCGCCGAGGCGGACCAGGCAGAGGACCGGCCGGTCTGGCTCGCCACCCTGCTGCTGATCGGGGTGTCGGCCGGTTACAGGGGCATCGCGGTGGTCAACACGCTGCTGATGGCCGCGGCCGGGCGGGCCGCCGACCTGCGGCTGGTCCAGCTGGCCGGGGCGACCCGGCGGCAGGTCGTCCGGCTGGTCGCGGCGGAGTCGGCGCTGGTGGTGCTGATCGGCGCGGTGCTCGGCGGGTCCGTGGCGTTCGCCGGTCTGCTGAGCATCCGGGCCGGCCTCGCCGAGCAGATCAGGACGCCGATCGACCTGGTCGTGCCGTGGCCGGTGATCGGTGGCGTCGTCGGCCTGTGCCTGCTTCTCGCGCTCGCGGCGAGCGTCGCGCCGACCTGGCGGCTGCTGCGCCGCCGGGCAATCACCGAACCCGCCGGATGACTCGTCTTCGTGACGCAGCTGTGACCTGGGGGGCCTGCGCAGTCACCGCCCGAAGTGGTCTGCTGAGCCCATATTCCCTGGTCAGGCGCGGTTTTGAGGCAGCGTCGCAGGGCTCAAAAGCGTTACATCGACGACTGGGCGGCCCGATCCGCCCAGCCTCACCCGCAGGAGGCAGCCGCGTGCGAATGAAACGAGCGAGCCGGATCGCGGCCGCGATGGCGGGCGTGACCGCGCTCGCCTTCACGGTCTCGGCCCCCGCACAGGCGCACGACCACTTGAACCTTCCCGGAGAGCCGACCATCACGCTGCCGATCAACGACAGCGCGGCGGGTGGGACGTACAACCAGGACTTCACCCGGGTGTACGCCAACACCACCCCCGACGGCACCCCGGTCTACATCTACGTCCCGGAGGGCACCCCGCTGGATGGCTCCGCGCCGGCCGGGGTGGCCAGCCTGGACCCGCAATTCGACCACAACCCGGCCGACGGGTTCACCCCCTGCGCCACCGCCACGGCGGCCCAGTTCGCCCTCACCCAGGGGCAGATCGACTACGTCGGCGACAAGCTCGCCGGCCAGATCGTCGCCGTGGACGAGGAGCACTTCGGCCTGATGGACGCGGCCGACCCTGACGAGCCGGCCAGCGACTCGCTGGTGATGGTCCTCTACAACATCCAGGACGAGGCGTACTACGACTGCGCGCAGACGTCCTACACGGCGGGCTACTTCGCCCCGGACTTCATCGACAGCAACGGGATGAACGTCATCGTGGTCGACGCCCTCGACTGGGCCAACCGGGTCGGGCCGAACGACGCGCCGTGGCGCGACGCCGACCCGGCCAACGACCGGCCCGAGCTGTACGAGGGCACCGTCGCCCACGAGCTGGAGCACCTGCTGCACAACTACAGCGACCCGGGCGAGCTCTCCTGGGTCGACGAGGGGCTGGCCGACTTCGCCATCTTCCTCAACGGGCTCGACGCCGGCGGCTCGCACCTGACCAACCACCAGGTCTTCTACGAGGAGACCTCGCTGACCCGGTGGGGCGGCACGCTGGCCAACTACGGCGCCGCGTTCACCTACTTCCAGTACCTCTGGGAGCAGGCCGGCGGCAACGGCGACGGCACCTACACCCCGGACAAGCAGTACGACGCCGCCGGCGGTGACCTGCTCATCAAGACCATCTTCGAAGAGCAGGCCGACGACATGGCCGGCGTGCAGAACGCCATCAACACCTTCAACGCGGCGACGGGTGCCAACCTGCGCAGCGCCGAGGCCCTGTTCCGGGACTGGTCGGTGGCGGTCTACCTGGACGACGAGGACTCGCCGGTCTACGACATCAAGGCATTCAACTTCGGCGACCCCGCCGACACGTCGTGGACCATCGACATCGCCGACGGTTCCTTCTGGGCGGGCCGGGGCAGCTACCAGGGAGCCACCCCGGAGGCGAAGTGGGCCCGGCTGAAGAACCGGCCAGACACCACCGCCGTGCCGTTCGGCATGTCGGTCGAGCGGTTCCGCAACCCGGGCCCGACCGTCGCGCTCGCCTTCGACGGCGAGGATGAGACGACGATCGCCCCGCACACCGGCACCACCCACTGGTACGCCGGCTACGAGAGCCAGTCCGACAACATCCTCGACGTCGACACCGCCGGCCCGGTCACCTCACTGGACTTCTGGAGCTGGAACTTCATCGAGGAGGGCTGGGACTACGGCTTCGTCGAGGCCCTGGTCGGCGGCGACTGGGTCACCGTGCCGCTGCGGAATGACGCGGAGCAGGTCGTAACCACCGACGACAACCCGCACGGCAACAACACCGAGGGCAACGGCCTCACCGGCACCTCCGGCGGCGCGTACTTCGTGGACGACCCGGTCTACGTGCACCTCACCGCCGCCGTGCCGGCGGGCGCCACCGACGTCCGGTTCCGCTACTCCACCGACGCCGCCTACCTGGACACCGGCTGGTTCGTCGACGACGTGCGGGTCAACGGCGCCGACGCCGTCCTCTCCTCGGCGACCGGTGACTGGTTCACCACCACCGGCACCCAGGACAACAACTGGATTGTCCAGGTGGTCGCGCACTGCGACCTCACGCCCGGCACCACCACGGCGGGGGAGACCACCGACGGCGCGGGCAACTGGGTCTACCGGTCCACCGGGGACCAGTTCACCGCCAGCAACCTGAAGACCAGGTGCGCCAACGGCAACCAGGACGACTTCGCCGTCCTGGTCTCCAACCTGCCGACCGGCGACCTGACCTTCCTCGACGCGGACTACACGTTCCGGGTCAGCAACACCGGAAACAAGTAGCCGCCACGGCGGCCGACGGCGGGCCCGTACCGGATCACCGGTGCGGGCCCGCCCGCCGTATCCGCTCCCGCCACCGGCCGGTCGCGACGGCCCGTGGCGGTTGGCCCTCGGTGCCGCGGCCGGTTCCCGGCGCGTACACCACCAGCCGAGGGGTGGCTCGCCCACCTGCTTGCCGGCCAGCAGTGGGTCAGCATGGTTGCCCGGTTCAGCGAGGGTGGCCCGAAGCCCGTCGGCCTGGCCGCGGACCCGAGGCCGGGTGGCGTGTCGGTCATGGTGCAGATGGTCTGCGGCGGGACGAGCGCGGGACCGGCTGCGGCGGACGCGCCCGGGACCTGGCCAGGGAGCGAAGCTGAGGTCGCGCAGGTTGCCGTGCCGCAGGCGCCGGAGGCCGCCGCTGAATGGGCCGAAGCCATCACCACCGTCGTGGCCGGCGCGCACCACCCCGACGTCAAGGACGTAGCGACGTACAGTGTCGCCGCCGATGGAAAGAGACGCCCTGGAGTGCGAGTCTCGTTCACCGACGGATCCGACATCTTTCACGTCCGTGCTGGATCCCCGGTAGACGACCCCGGACACCGCTGGAGCCGGGCCCATGCTGCCGAGGACCACACCACCCAGCTGCGGCTGCTGGCCGAACGCCGTGACGACCTGGCCGGTGAACGCATTCGCGTCCTCAACCGCCTGCACGTCCTGGTCCGCGACCTGATTCCCGGCGGCGCGCCGCCGAATCCTCCACTTAAGGACGCCCGGCCGACCGCTCGGTCAGCTCCTCGGATGGAGCGGCGCCACATCCATCCAGCCGGTTCACTGGATAACGGCTCGCGTTCGCAGCCGGCTCGATACTCTCGGCTTCGGGATCCACACGGACATCCGGAGCCACTCGATCGGCGAGATCGCCGGTGACGCGGGCGATCGACGTCCCGGCGCGCAGCCGGCTCTCGCCACGACTGGCGCCGGGGACCTCTCAGGCCGATAGGAGCGCCATGCCCGGGAAGTTACGATCGCCTGTCCTGCACCTCGTCGTTTGCCACGCCGAGCCCGCTGTCGAGCTCGGACCGTTCATCACGGCCTGCCAGGAGTTGAGGTGGGAGGTCCACCTCATCGCCACCCCGGACGCGGTCGACTCGATCGACCGGGACGGGCTCGCCGATCTCACCCACCATCCGGTACGCGAGGACGACCAGCCGGAGACGCTCCATCCCCTGCCGCCGGCCGACGCCTTCGCCGTCGTGCCGGCCAGCTTCGACCTGGTGAACAAGTGGGCGTACGGCCTCAACGACAACCTGGGCCTGCGGCTGCTCAACGAGGCGATCGCCGTCGGCCTGCCGGTCGTCGCCGTGCCGGCCCCGGATCCGGCGCTCGCCCGGCACCCCGCCTTCCTGGAAAGCCTGGAGCGGCTGCGGCACTGGGGCGTGATGGTGACCCGGCCCGCCGAGCCCTCCGAGGTCGCCGACCCGGTTCCGTGGCACGCCGCCGTCCAGGTGATCTCCGCCTGGACGCGGTTCGCCCGGGTCCCCGGACAGCCCACCGGAGAGCGACAGCGCACCGCCGACAACTTGGCGCGGCAGTCCGGCTAGCGCCTCATCATGCAGCCTTGAACGGGTAGTCCGGGTGGCGGATCTTGGAGTTGATGGCGAATCCGGATTTCGGTTGGGCGCGGTAGCTTGGGCCGTCTGGTCGCTGCGTAGCCCCCGCATCGGCCCCAGTCGGTGTTTAAGCTGCCCAGCGACGGTCAGCCGGGCGCCCGCACCGTACGCAGGAATCGGGGTAGCAGCCACGGGCGGCGGCCACCGATGACGATCTTGCGGGTGAGTACGGCGCGCGGCCGGTTGATCCGCCCGAACATCATCAGGTTCATCGTCGGCGGGTCGAAGGACACCCGTACGTCCAGGTCGCGGCCGGGTTCTTCCACCGACACCTGGCCGTCCCGCAGGACCAGCGCCGTGGTGGACGTGTACGCGGAGCGGAACTCGACCGCGATCCGGCCCGCCCGTACCGGCTCTGCCGAGTCCAGCAACCGCCCGTAGTCATTCGTCAGCAAGCCGACCAGGAACAGGTCGAAGTACAGTGCCGCGTCCCGCGGCGGGATCGACCACGGCAGTCGCGCCACCCGGGCGATATCCCAGCCATGGATCAGCAGCTCGTTCAGCAGGTGGGCCAGCACAGCGGCGACCGGCAGCTGGGAGCCACCGAGCCAGGGCACCGGCGTTGCTGGATCGACGTTCTCGGTCGTACCGAGGATCTGGTTGACGTCGGCGCGGAGCCGCTGGGCCAGGGTCTCCGGGTCGCGCTCGGTGAAATGCCGCATTACCACGTCATTGAGGTCGGACACCTTATCTATGGTGGTGGCCATAAGCCGGTCCCCGAGCGCGGGCACCGAGAGCGCGGACGGCACCTCGCCCGGCCGGACAATCGAGGTGTACAGCGCGGCGATGGCGACCACGTGCGCGGCGGTGTCCACAATCGACCAGCGCGGGGTTGCCAATGCCGCCGGATGCTGTGCCGTCCGAACCAGTTCGCCGAATCGGGCAGCCGTTGCGTCGAGGCTCTCGCGCACCCCGCCCCACCCGTCATTACTGCGGTTGACAGCCACGTTCCCCCTCCGCCGACCCTCGCTCCGCGCAACGTACCGCATCAATACCGCCGCCATGACCCGCGAAGCCGTGCAACTATCCAAGATCGCCGCACCGCCGCGCGTGGCCGTGGCCGTGGCCGCTACCGGCTGTTACAGGCCGTTACTCGAATGGCTCACTGGACTGCCTGTGGTGGATGAGTCAGTCAGCGACAAGGCGAGCCGTGGGTGATCGAACCTCACTCCTGGTCGGAGGAGTGATCTACCGACCACATGGCCGCACGCGTGGCCTGCCTCAGTCCTCGTCCAGTCCTTAAGAGGCCGGACCGCGCCCACCGGCATTGAGAGATGCCGAGAGACATATCAGCAGCTCGGGCGGGATATTGCCAGGTAGGCAGATATAGGCGACCTGATCCCGTAATGCGTAGGTCGACGGTTCGATTCCGTCAGGCGATCACGCCACCGTCGGTGGTGCCGGTCCGTATCCGGAGAGACCGTCGGCGAGGGCACCAGCAGTGTTGTCGAGCTGCGAGACCCGACCGCACGCGGAGGTCATGGCCCTGCGCCAGGCCGGCAGCAACCTGGGGCGGCACCTGTTCGAAGACGGCGTCATGTACGCCAGCAGCGAGCCCTGCCCCATGTGCCTCATGGCCCGCTACTGGGCACGCATTCCCCGCCTGATCTTTGGGGCCAGCATCCACGACGTAGCCACCTACGGCTTCGAAGACCTCCAGTTTTACCGGGAGGTCGCCCTGCCCGCCGAGCGCCGGTCAATGCGCGAAGAGGTCGCCGAAGGAGCCCTCCAGGACCAGGCCGTCGACGTACTGCGCAAGTGGGCCGACATGCTGCCCTCACCGGTCGAGCCCAAGTTCTAACCAGACACAGATCCGCGACACGAGTCCCTGCTGCGCCACGCCGGGGTTGTGTTCGGCGGGAAGGTGCGAGGACACAAAGCTGAAAGGACAGCCATGGAATCAGCTGCCACCCTGACCTGGGTCATGACAGTGGAGTACGCCGGAGTGTCGCCCGCTTGGTGCGAGGGTGACGGTGACACGGATGACTCACGTGTGAACCCGATCGCCATCTCCAGACTTGGCGATCGTGCAACCACCTTGAGCGCGGTCGTCGCGGCCGTCACCGAACAAGAGGCTCACGAGATCGGACTGGTCGGCCTCGGACGTTGGGCCGAGCGAATCGGCCTCAGCACGCACAACCCGACTGTGGTGGCGCTGTTTGCCAGGGACATCACATAGTTGGACCCTGTTGATGCCGAATTCCCCTCTTAAGGATCAAGGCGGCGCCGGCCCGGCCCCGGCCTGCTGGCGACCTCCGGCCGGCATCGGCCGGGCCGGCCGGCCACGCTGTTGGACGACTAGGACCTAGAAGACCTCGGGGCTCCGCCCCGAACCCCGACCCTCCTCAGAGATCCAGCCGGGGCGGATCACCTCGCCGTGCACCACAAGGGCTACCAGCCTCCCCGGACGGGGCCAAGGTCGTTCGGCTGGTGAGGCGCTCCACCTTGTCCCCGTCCGGGAGGCTGGACGGTCTGACGACTGCCCGACGAGGAGATCCGCCTCAGCGCACTGCTTTCCCGCCGCCGGCCGACGCAGACCACGATGACTTCCAGGCAGGACGCTGTCCGGGGTGCTGCGCGGGCTGCCAACGTGGTTCAGCTCTTACGGTTCGGGTCGATGAAAGCCTTCCACTCCTCATCCGTGGAGGGGTACGGCGCCCAGTACGGCAGGTAGAAGGCCCGCCGCGGTGGGTCGGCCACCGTGATCGGCTTGAACTCTGGGTCCGCGAGCATGCGGTAGACGAACTCAGCCGTCGACATGTCGAAACGGCTCCACGGTTCGCCGGCCTCCGTTCGGGAGACCACCGGCCACCGGTCCGGCTCCACGGAGCGGTCCACCAGCCAGTAGTAGTCCCCCTCAGTCAGGTCGTAGCCCCATTGGATCAGCCCCAGCCCCTTGTCGGGCCCATAGACACCGTAAGGGGCGTGAATCTGCGCGCCGAACTCACTCTGGCCTTCCACCTGCCGGCCGCCGGCCCACATCGAAAGCAGCGGCGTGAAATCGTGCTCGTCGGTCGGCCGCAGCAGGGTCAGATACCCCGAGAACATCCCCGGCACGAATCGCCGACACAGTTCCTTGAAGTCGGTCGGCAGCGCGACGCCGAGCTCGGCTTCCACCTGGTCCCAGCCGGCACCCTCAGGCTCCTGAGACCATGCGGTCACGTCAACAATCCGGTCTATCCACATCATCCGTATCGTAGAGGGTTTGGCAGTACAGCCATCCGTACAGCCAAGCCCGCCCACTGAGGCCGACGCTGCCCGAAAACCACGGACGGGCTGACCAGGGACACAGCCGCCCGACCAGCCATCCCTGATCTTCTTCTATTCCCGACGCCGCTGCGGGCCAGTAACCGTGGCGCGTAGCGGTCACGAGCGGGCACGAGACGCAACCGGGCCCGCCGCCGCCGGCAGGCGTTTCGGGCATCACGACCGGTTGAGCACGCTCTTCCAAACTGACGCTCCGGGCCGCCCGACCCCGCAGTCCGCATCTAGTCCGCAAGAGGCCGACCGACACCGGAGGAGTGGTGTGAGATGTCGAGAGGTGTTTCCGCTGCTAGACCGCCATGTACCCAGGTCGGCGGGAACGGCAGTTTGATCTCATAATCCCTCGGTCGCCGTGCCGTTGCGTGCCCGTTGGGATGGGCGACGGCGGTCAACGGCGGTTAACTCCTGGACGTGACAGCCAGCGTGGCGGCGCAGGTCAAGCCAGCTCACTGCCGAGCAGCTTCCGCCCGTGTCCACACTTTCGAAACCGTGTGACGGGACTGTCGAAGCAGGTCAAGCTGCACGGTTACGATCGGTCCCAGCCTTTGAACATGTCTGCCGTCGGGTCGGGCTCGCCGGTGATGGGATCGAGGCCGGCTAGGAAGCGGCGGTCCTGTTCACGCCAGTGCACGAACGGCTCAATGCGGCCCCACAGAGAGACATCGCTAAGCGGGCACTGATCAAAGCCGGCGAGCAAAAGTCGCCTGACAAACTCCACCATCCCGCAGTCGAAGAGCGCGAGGCTCGGTTCGCCCCATGGCACGTGGCGTCGCCACACCACCACTGGCCACTGGCCGGGATCCGGGCCGGTCATCAGCCAGCCCAGTAGGTCGGGGTTGCTGCAGCCGACGCCCCAGGCCATTACGGCATCCGCCCCGGGCTCTGTCCCTGCTACCCCGCCCTCCTCTTCCCAGTAGTGGCGCAAGTTCGGAGTCTCGCCGGCGATCGTTCCGCCGCTCAATACCGAGTCGACGGGCAGCGGTAGCAGGATGCTTAGTTGGCCGCCAATGCTGCCGCCGCCGTAGACCGCCATGAAGGCGCGATAGTCGGCCGGTAGACGGGTGCATAACTGTGCCTCGGCGGCGTCCCAGTCCACCTCTTCGTCGGCGCCGTGGCGTGGCGGCATGATCCGGATAAGCGCATCGACCTGAGCACCAGTCACGACGTCTCCCCTCCTTGGTTGTGCCGCGATGCTAATGATCGAGACTGGCGGTGCAACCTTGACGAGCCGCCTGGGCGATTCCAGCCGACGTTGGGAGCTGCGGTTGGGAGCCACCAGGGCGAACGGAGTCGGACGAAACCGGACCAGTGGAGTGGCCAGGCGTGCGACGACCAGGGCGACATGGACGTTGCCGAACGGCTGCGAAGGGGTCTTGGGAATCTACGGATCAGAAGGTCGCACTGCATCAGTCCTCATCCAGTCCTCAAGAGGTCGAACCTCGGCGGCTGACAGTGAGAGACGCCGAGAGCCGTCTTCGCAGGTCATTTTCCCTGGGTCCAGGTAGGACAGGGTGGGCAACTTGATCTCGTAATGCGTAGGTCGACGGTTCGATTCCGTCAGGCGGCTCGGTACAGAAGCCCAGGTCACAGACCTGGGCTTCGCCGTTCTCCGAGGTCGATCACGCCGCCCCCGACGGTGCCGGTCCTTGAACAGTCCTTACCCCGTGCAGTGACCGCCTCGTCCAAGCGGTTGGCGACCGCGTCAGCGCGGCCCGCAAGCGGGCCGCGCTGGCCCGGCCCCGGCCTGCTGGCGACCTTTGGCCGGCATCGGCCGGGCCGGCCGACCACGCTTGGGACGACAAGACCTCGAAGACCTCGGGGCTCCGCCCCGAACCCCGGCCCTCCTCAGAGATGCCGAGTGGATCACCTCGCCGGGCACCACAAGGGCTACCAGCCTCCCTGGACGGGGCCAAGGTCGTTCGTCCGGTAGGGAACTCCACCTTGGCCCCGTCCAGGGAGGCTGGAAGGTCGGAGACTGCCCGACGAGGAGATCCGCTCCACCGTGCCCGCGCCATTGCTGTTGCAACTTCTGCCGGTTAGCCGGCGGTCAGGGAAGTAGCGCCCGGAGCTGCCCTATTGCGTCCAGCACATGGGCGCGGTGCTTGCCATCCTTGATCCACGCGGGCAGGCGCTCAACTAGGGTCTGGCTTCCTATATTCCGGCCGCGTTCCCGCAACCGAGCGGACACGTACGCCTCCAGTAGGTCCAGGTGCTCGGCGTTGTACGCCCAGAGCACTCGCCCACGGAACTCGATCGAAAGCCAGAGGGGTAGGCCAAGGTACGGGTCATTCGGGCCTGAGAACTCAGGCAATGCGGGCGCGTTGTGTGCGAGGCGAGGAGCCTCCCAGAGGTCCGTATACGCGCACCCCAGACAACTGAGCCGACGGCGCAGCCAGACATGATGCCGGGAGCTGCCAGCCGACTCAGGATCAGGAAGGACCGAAGCCCGGCCGGCACAGCGTGGGCAACGGACGAAGATCTCGCCAGCAGCCAAGCCGCGCAGCCAGGACTTCGGATCGGGGAAGCGTCCCGCGTTCCCTTCCTCCGCCGCTGTCATAGATCAACGGTACAGCCATCGGTACAGCCAAGACCGCCGCCAACCGCCGACACCAACGGACGACGACGGACCGCCTGGCCAGGGAAGTCCCCACCCGACCAGCCATCCGCAGTTTCCTTCTAATCCCAAGGCCGGCGCGCTTACGGCACCCCGATACGGTGCGGCCATGCTCAGGGAGTTTGCGCGGCGGGAGTTCTCCAGCTTGACCGCATGGACTGGCGACGACGGTCTGGTGCCGGCTGAGGCTGATGTGGTCGGTGTTGAGTACCGGGGCCGCGTCGGGCATCCGTCCTCGTACGGCTTGCTTATGGCGCGTGCTGCCGACTCTCCAGGGGTGCAGATCGACGTCAGCCCGATGCCCGTCGCGCTTTCCGTTCCAGGTGATGAAGTCACGCTCGGGCTGACCGAGCCGGAGTACGCCGGCGCCCTTCATACCGCGGGCCGTTCGCTCTTTAGAGGCTTGGTCATCACGGGCGTAGGCGAGGGTCTGTATGGCTCCTCGGTTGTGGTCTTCACCCGTCTGGTGGCTGTCGTATCCCTGCTGTTGGCAGCAGGCCTCATGCCGGTCGACGAAGCTGACCTCTGGGCAACCTGGGACGGCGCTTGGCCTGACCAGCCGGCAGTGTGGCGTTAGGACGAGGCGCGCCAGTGCGTGGCTTGCTGCTTGGTTGCCGTGGGGCGTCGGGCCATCCACGGGCCACAAGGTGGTGTCACCAGAGGCCAAACAAGGCCGTCGACGGCCAGGCCGACGGGGCGAAGCACCGTACGGCGCACCGGTTTTGTGCGATTCCCAAGCTGACAGTCCCGCAAG
Organism: Micromonospora sp. NPDC000668; assembly: GCF_042897975.1. NCBI lineage: Bacteria > Bacillati > Actinomycetota > Actinomycetes > Micromonosporales > Micromonosporaceae > Micromonospora > Micromonospora sp. NPDC000668. The sequence goes on along the minus strand of NZ_JBIAYP010000001.1, from coordinate 1,122,498 downwards.
CCGCTTCATATGCTGGGCATGTGTTCGAGGTTGAGCTGCCAGAGCCGCTGGCGCGACAGCTCGCGCAGGCTGCGTCGAGCGAGGATCCTCCGCGCGTCCTCGAAGCGATAGCCACGGAGCACCTGCGAGCCGGCGCTTCCCGGGAAGGCCTGCTCGGGGTCTGCGAGGTAGCTCGCCACATGTGCGAGGACGAAATTGCCGAGGAGCACATCCTGGACTTGATGGATCGACTGTCGGGCTGGTGTGCTCCGAGCGCCCGTCTTTAGGACGGTGATGCCCAACTGACAGCAACGGCTGACAGCAACATGGTCGAGCGGGTCTGAATCGCAATGGACGACAGTAGGGCCCGGAGCAGGTCGGCTGCACGGCGTTAAACCGTTCGGGACGAGCCAACCCAGGCTACGGATCAGATGGTCGTAAGCGTGCCCCGCCTCAGTCCTCATCCAGTCCTCAAGAGGCCGAGCCCCAGCCGCTGATGCTGAGAGATGCCGCGAGGGGTTTCCGCAGGCCAGGCGGGGGTCGAGGCAGGTAGACCCTGGTGGGCAACTTGATCTCATAATCCCTCGGTCGCCGTGCCATCAACGTGCCAGTAGCCGGCACCTCGGACGGTCACCAGGGGGCACGAACGGTCGCGCCCTACCTCCCTTGACCTCGCCCACCAGGCCTTTGTCGGCCGCGATCTTCGTCCTTCCAAACTGAAGGTTGTATATGGTCTGCGCATGAGTGAGGCCGCCTTCGTTTTCTCGGCGGCGTCCAAGGCGGATGTCGTCCAGCTCCTGGGTTCCCTCGGCGAGATCCAGCCGGATCAGTGGGTCGCGCCGGGGCCGGTCTTTGTCTGGCTGGCGGAGGAGCACCGTGACTTGTACATCGATTGGGAGCCCGAGATGGTGGCAAAGCTGGAGCGCGCTGTCGGGCAGCGGCCTGCGTGGGCGGTCCAGATCAACTACCGATCTTCGCGACGGCAAGAGGCGATGGCAGTGATCCGGACGTTGCTGAGGCTCGGCGGTGTCGCCGTGGACGACTTCGTGGTTCATGTCTGGACGGTCCAGGAAGTTGAGACCGATGCCGTTGTCCGTGGTGGCAGATTCGGCGAGCCACCGGTTCGCCCATGACCCGGACGAGGGCGGTCAGCTGACCCCAGCTTGACCCCACCGAAGCGCAACCAGCCGCCACCAAGAGACCATCGGCGTAGACCTGCCACCGAGGCGAGCGGGGGAGAGGCCGACTTTTGACCCTCCTACGGATCAGATGGCCGCACGCGTGGCCTGCCTCAGTCCTCACCCAGTCCTCAAGAGGTCGACCCCGGCCGCTGACACTGAGAGATGCCGAGAGGGGTTTCCGCAGGCCAAGCCGGGTTCGCGCAGGTAGACCGAGGTGGGCAATTTGATCTCGTAATGCGTAGGTCGCCGTGCCATCCACTGGCCCATGGTGAGCAACTTGATCTCATAAGTTCTCGGTTGGTGTGGGGATCGGCGACTGGTCGCATCGCCGGCGTGGACGGGGGGCGCGACGGCGGCGGATGTCGCAGGTTGCGCGGCCAAGGTCAGGCGGCTCGCGGTGACGAAGTCTGCCGCTGCGGTGGCATTGCCAGGATTTGTTGGGGTCCGAACCAGCCGGCGATCCGTGCCGCCGCGGCGGCGGCCGGTGCGAGACCCGCCCGGCTGCGGGCGAGCAGCGTGGGTCGGGTCGCGGCCCGGCCGGCATGCTGGGCGTCGCGTGCCGGCGGGCACGGGTATGCCTCCTCGTGGCGGCGCAGGTTCGCGCAGTGGCCGGGCCGTTCGGGGTCGGCAAGATGTTGGGCGGCGACGTCGGTGGCGAGGAGCCACAGCAGGACGTCGGTGACGTGGTGCGGTACGGTGCGGCGGTGCTGCTGCGACATCAGCTGCTGCCCTTCCGGTGCGGGTGCGACTCGGGTGGCCGCCACCCCTGGCCAGCGGTGTGGGGACCCGCTGTCGGGTTCGCCGGGGCGGCGGCCGCGACGAGTGACGCTCGACTTTCCGGATAGATCAAGTCGCCGTCGTGACGTTGGGCGGATTCCCTCGTCCCCGCGCCGCGCGGCCTCCCAGCAAACCCGGCCGCCGCCGGAAGGGCTGACCGTAATGCTGATCAGCGCAACCGGCGGAGCCCTGAACTGGGGAGTAGTCGCCACGGGCTGCGTCGGCCGATCCGGTAGCAACGCACGGGGAGCACCCGTCGGAACTCCGGCACCGGGGACGCCGTGCCAGGCCTTCTTCCCCCTACTTTCGCGACAGAGAGGTCCTGGCCAACGCAAGAGCGGGGCCGCGGCCGTCGGGCATCGCGGCCCGGGCTGGTGGCAGGGTGGGTTTGGTGAGGGCAGGCACGTCCTCTGTGTGCCAGCACGAGGGATACGAGATCACTCTCTCCCGGCGAGAGCAGCAGCGGCGTTCAGGCCCACCACGTCGCGGATCTTCGCCTCCAACCGTGGGTCGGTGGAGAACTTGAACGTCTCGATCCGGTGCGGCTGTAGGCCCCAGTCCCGCCAGATCCGGGCCACCTCGGCGAAGCTGACCGGCCTGCCTTCTCGGCGCAAGTGATCGGACATCAGCCGGGCCGACCAGTGCGTGATCCCCAGCCCGGCCGGCGGCGGGTTGAGCGTGGCCACCACCACGGCTGCCTCATCCACGACCGGCGGCCGACCCGAGCGGGGTAGATCGGCCAGAGCGTCGATGCCGCGGGCCCCGTACCGGGCACGCCACGAGATCACCGTCTGCCGGGTCATTCCGACCTGCCGGCCGATCTCGGCGTTCGACAGCCCTTCCGCCGCCAGCAACACGATCCGCGCCCGCTGCACATGCCCGGCCAGCGCCGTTGACGAGCGCACCAGAGCCCGCAGACGAGCACCGTCACCAGTACGAAGAACCAGCGGCGCGGCAACAGACATGCCCCACTGTCCCACACCCCATCCGTCAAATCACTTCAGACACGCGACGCTAGCCTGATCGTCTCGGCCGCATATCGCATCCGTAGAAGACCCTGGCATTCCTCTCACAGACGCGGATCGATCGTGTCGCTTTGCCGTGTCTACTCATGTTGATCGCGGCGTTCGGGGCCCGGACCTTGCATCGCTCCGACCGCCTTCACCGACGTGCGCGGTAACTTGTGCATCGGCCGGCGACCTCCGTCGAGCAAGCGACGCGCTTCCCGGGCCGCACCCGACAGGCTCAGCGCGGATTGCGGGCCGCGAGCCACCCGTCCCGGTACGGGGCCAGGAACCCGATCAGGGCGGCGAGCATCGCGTCCGGAGCCTGCTCGGCGACCCAGTGTGCGCAGTCGGGCAGGACCACGGTTTGCACGTCGTCCGCGACGAGTTCCATCGTCTTGCCGACCTGTTCGCCGAAGCTTTCCGCTCCGCCGATCGCCAGGACGGGCATCGTCAGCCGCCGGGTCTTGCGCTGCTCGTTCTGCGCCTGGGTCACAGGGAAAGCGCGGTAGAGCTCGAAGCTGCCGCGCAGCGCCTCCGGGTCGGCCGCGAGGAGGTCGACGTAGTACTTGACGGCGTCGGTGGACAGGTTCTTCTTTCCGGCCGCGGCCGAAAACTTCGCGCCTAAGAAGATGTCCTCCCGCCCGCTGACGAGCTTCTCGTTGACCTCTGGAAGTGCGTTGAACGGGATGTGCCACAGGCGTTCGTTGAGCGGCGCGGGAAGGAACAGTGGCGGCGTGGGAGACACACCCGGAAGAGGGGCTTCCCCGAGGGCCAGGCGGTCGACCCGGTCGGGGTGATCAGCGGCCAGGGCGTAGCCGATGAGCAGTCCGGTGTCGCAGCCGACCATGGCGAACCGCTGGTGGCCGAGCGCGTCCATCAATGCCACAAGGTCGTTTGCGACGGTTGCGGTGTCGTAGCCGTCCCGGGGCTTGTCGGACAGCCCCATACCACGCTGATCGACCGCGATCACCTCGAAGTTCTCGGCCAGCGCCGGCATCATCAGCCGCCATGCGTACCAGGTCTGGGGCCAGCCGTGTACCAGCAGCAGCGGCGGCCCGTCGCCTCCGATGACCGCGTGCAGACGCAGTGCCCCGGCCTCGACGTACCGGCTGGTGAACGTGTCCGTGAACCCGTTCGGCAGGTTCGGAGCCTGCGAGACGGAGCCGGGGCCCTCCGCGGCGAGCAGGCCGGTGGACGAGCTCATGTGGGGATCCCCTCTCACCGCAGATCGCGGCACTGGAGTGCCGCTTCCGTCACGCCCTCTCTTGGGTGACGCTGCCACAGCGCCGACGGCCATGGACGTGGTTGTCGTTGACCTTCCTCTGTTCGGCTGACAGCCGGCGGGTCTGCGACGCAAAAGGACCACTGCTCCGTTACGTCAACCCCACCGAATACTCGGCGGAGTGCGACTCATCATGTGGAACCGACGTGTTGGCCACCGATGTAGCCCACTGTGGCGTGCGGCCGAGGTAGGCGGGTTCCAGGCCGGGTCGGACATGCCCCACTGTCCCACACCCCATCCGTCAAATCACTTCAGACACGCGACACTAGATTGCACCGGCTCCTGGTGCGCGTTCTAGCTTCACCTCACACATGAGGTGTGGGCGAAGGTTGTCGTACTCCGCGCTTGATGAGTTACAGATTGGTTCCGCATGATGCGCGACGCACCCGCCGATCGTGACGATGACGGGGAGAGTGGCGCAGCGGTCTTGTCACGTGTTGCTGGGGCGGTGGGGACCTGGTGGGGAGATCGGTGCGGGGTGCCGTCGTACGCGAATGTTGTCGGCGATGACGATGCCGGCGAGGACTGCGCCGGCAGCGAAGGCGTTGACGAGCGGTGGCAGGAACAACATCGGCGGCAGGAGACAGGCGAGGGCGAGTAGCCCAATAACACAACTTCTATAGTGGCGGCTGAATACCAGGTACGACAGGAGGGTCCGACCGGCGAGGAACAGCGCGGTCCCGCCGAGGATGGTGACGGTCGAGGTCGCGCGTGGACGGCCGAGCGGGTCGTCGATGACCAGTTCGGCGCCGACCGAGCCGACGACGAGGCCGGCAATCATGACCAGATGTGCGTAGGCCACCAGGATGCCGAGACGGTCGGGGGCAGCTGAGGCCTGGATGGCCGGCCCGACGTCTTCGCCGGCACGGAAAATGTAAATCCGCCAGACCAACGCCGCGACGGCGAATGTCACCACGAACGCCACGGTCTCGTCGGTAGCAAAGCCACGACCGGTGAGGCTCGATCCGATGGCCAGAATCACCTCGCCGAGGGCGATGACGAACAGTGCCCGGTTGCGGTCGGCCAGATACTCGCCGCTGACCGGCACCTGCGCACCGGCCAGGCGACTGAGCCGTGGCAGGGGGTAGCTGAACCACCGTGCGACGTAGATGAGAACAACCGCGAGCGTCCACAGCGCCGTGCGTACTCCGCTTGAGGCGACCGCCCCGGCCAGCCAGGGCACCCCGGTCGCGGCATGCCAGATCACCGCCCGTCCAGCAACATGCTGCAACTCCTGGCCCCGCAACAGGACCACGAGGAACAGACTGCGGCCGATCTGGATGGCAAGGTAGCTGACCGCGAAGATCAAGCCGGTCTTGCCGAACGCTTCGGGGACCGCCGCGGAGAGCACCAGGGCGCCCACCATGGTGGCGAGGACCAGCAGTTGTACCGGCGGCCGCCGCGGGTTCAACTCTCCGGTCACCCGCGCGGTGAGGGCCCATACCCATCCGATGGCCAGCAGTAGCACCAGGGTCTGGAACGCGCCAGACCAGGTCAGATTGTTGAGCAGCTGCTGGGCGAGCGCGCGGAGCGCGAAGACGAACACCACATCGAAGAACAGCTCCAGGAACGACGCTCGCGCGATGTCCTCGAGCTTGCGAACCAGTCTGTTGCTTCCACTCGTCGTCACCGGCCCGCCCGCTCCTACCGATCTTGGATCGGTATCAGCGTATCCGTCCGCTTTTGCTTATGCGACCAAGTCCCGAGCTCTCCCTCAAGATCGTCTAGCCGGCATGGTTACGGATCATGTGACATCGATCCGTAACGCATCAACTGAAGCCTGACAGGTGTGGGCGGAGGTCGACGGCCGAGGGTGGGTCTAGGTGCGCGACTTATGTCCGCTCCTGAAGGTGCGGAGCCGGCGACGGCGGCGTCGCCGGTGTCAGGAAGTCTGGGGGCCGTGCCTCGCTGGGCGAGGGCGCGGGTGAGGATGTCGGCGACGCGGTCGAGCCGCTGGCGCAGGGACATGACCGTGGCGGCGTCGCCGCCGGCGTGAACGTCAGCGAGCAGGTTCGCGGCAGCGGTCAGCACGGCGATCTGCGCGTCGGCGGCAGCGATGGTGCAGGCGGCCGAGATCAGCGCGCACACGGCGTCTGGATGCTGCGCGCAGGTCTGGTCCAGCTCGTCCGCGTCGAGGGCATAACCCACCCTGCGGTGTCACCGGCCTGGCTGGTGCCGTGACCGGTGATGTTGGCGGCACGCTGGACGGCGCTGTTGGTGGGTTGGGGGTCAGCGGGGTGACGGGTGACCTGGGTGGCACGGTGCACGGTGTCACCGGCCTGGCTGGTGGCGTGACCGGTGATGTTGGCGGCACGCTGGACGGCGCTGTTGGTGGGTTGGGGGTCAGCGGGGTGATGGGCGACCTGGGTGGCACGGTGCATGGTATTGGCAGCGTCTCGGGGGACCTCGGTGTACACGGCGACGCGTACACCAGCGTGGATGGTGGGTTCCTGGGGGCCTGACCGGAGGCTTGCTTTGAGCTGGGGGCCCCTGCCTCATGCGGAGGCCGGGATCGCGTTCCATCGCGCGGTTCCTGGCCTCCGCCTCGATCTTGTTCCGCCTCGTTGAGTTGCGTCAGCGCCAACTGGCGCCGGACCCTGTTGAGCCCGGAACGCAGGAGGCCGCTAACCCGGGACGGGCCTCTTGTTTCGCGGAACTCTCAGCCGACGATCCGCACCACCACGTCACGCTGCCAATCAGGATGTTCGGACCTGCACGGTCCCGTGAAGCAGCCGGCCGCTGGCCGGGGCGGCCACGGTGGTCACCGACCCGGGCATCGTTCAGGAGGTGCCGCTGCGCGCCGCGCGTTGGCGTCGGTCACCGCCACCCCCCGATGACTTAGTTGGTGAAGACGTCGAGGTAGTTGTCGCTGGTGGAGCCGGATGGCACGGATTACCCGTCGACGTGTACCTTCCGGGCGCCCACCGCCGGGTTGGCGATCGTCACCGACTCCTCGGAGTAGCTGTCGGCGTTCGGCGCGGGACGCGATCTGGCCGGGGAGGGCATGTCTTGCCCGGCGGCGTCGCCGAGGACGAGGCGTGCGAACGCCTTGGGGTGATCCAGGTTCATCTTTGCTGTTGGTTAGCATGCCCGGCGATGATGCTGATCTTTCGCTCGCTGCGGCTACGCCGCGCGGCCCGTAGACACTTCGGCTGGCAGAAGCTGCGCGCTACGCAGTTGCACGCGATGCGTGCGCTGCTGGCGGGCCGAGACGCGCTCGTCGTGCTGCCCACTGGGGGCGGGAAATCTGCCGTGTACCAGGTCCCTGCCACGCTGCTGCGCGGCCCCACGGTGGTGATCTCACCGCTGCTGGCGTTGCAGCAGGACCAGATCGGCAACCTCAACGAGCGGCGTGATCCGGCGTTGCGGGCGGTCCGGATCAGCTCCGCGGAGAGTCCGAGCAAACAGGCGGCAGCGCTGGCCGAGCTGCGTTCGGGCGCCGCGAAGTTCTTGTTCATCACGCCGGAACAGCTCAGTTCGCCGCAGCGGCTGGCCGAGATCCGCGCGCTACACCCGGCGTTGGTGGCGGTTGACGAGGCGCACTGCATCTCGTCGTGGGGGCACGATTTCCGCCCTGACTATCTCGCTATCGGCCATCTGATCCGCGGCTTGGGCCGCCCGCCGGTTGTGGCGCTGACCGCCACGGCATCGCCGCCGGTGCGCGACGACATCACCGCGCGGCTCGGCATGCGTAAGCCGCGGCTCGTTCTATCCGGGTTGGACCGTCCGAATCTCTTCGTCGCGGCTACGCACTGCCCCAGTGAGGACCAGCGCTGGCGCAAGCTGCTCGCCATGCTTAAGGCGGCCGACCCGCCCGGCATCGTGTATGTGCCGACTCGCCGTGCCGCCGAGAAACTCGCGGAGCGGCTGTCCGACGCGGGTTTCTCCGCGCAGGCCTATCACGGCGGCATGGCGGCCGGCATGCGTCACCGCCGCCACGACGATTTCCTTGCTGACCGGGTGTCGATCATGGTCGCCACGTCGGCGTTCGGCATGGGCATCGACAAGCGGAACATCCGGTGGGTGGCGCACGTTGCGCTGCCCGACTCACCGGACAGCTACTTGCAGGAGATCGGGCGTGCAGGGCGCGACGGTGAGCCAGCACAGGCGTTGCTGCTCTACCGAGCCCAGGACGTCGCCCTGCAACGATTCTTCACCGGTGGGGCACCCGAGCTGGAAGAGCTGCGGGCTGTCGCAGCGGTCCTGCACAGCGGCTCGGTGACGCGCACCGCGCTGGCAAAGGTCACCGGTCTTGGCCAGCGCAAGGTCGCCAGCCACATCGCTCTGCTTGAGCAGGTCGGCGCGGTGACGACGGGGCCAAGGGGCGAACTGAACGTCGCTCGATACGCGCCCCTGCCCGATCAGGCGGCGCGGGAGGCACTGGCCGAGTACGGCCGCTATCAGGCCGGGCAGCGTTCCCGCACCGACATGATGCGCCGCTTCGCCGAGAGTCGGGGTTGCCGCATGCAGTCGCTACTGGGTTACTTCGGAGAGCAGATGAGCCGCCCCTGCGGGCACTGCGACAACTGCCACGGCGGCACCTCAGAAGTGCTACCGGATGATGGGCCGTACCCACTCCACAGCACCGTGCGGCACGCCAAATGGGGATCAGGCATGGTCCTCGGCTATGAGAACGACCGCATGACCGTGCTCTTCGACGATGTCGGCTACAAGACCCTGTCGCTCCCCGTCGTCCAGGCGCAGGGCCTGCTGGCGATGGAGGCGAAAAGCCGCTGAAACACCACCCGGGCAGCCCTGGTCCCCGGCTCGGCTCGCGCGGCAAGACAGGCGTCAGCCTGAGATGTGTGTCCTGTCCGAGCGGCGCCCCGGCACTCAGATCTGGGAGATGACCTGCTGCGCGAGTTCGGCGAACTTGCTTTGCGGCACGATCGTTGGGCCGGTGAACAACAGCAGTCGCAGCTCCTTCTCGTAGGGCACGGCGACGGCCAGCACCCGAGCGCCGTCGCTTTCATAGGAAACGGCGTCCGTACCCAGATCTTTGATCCTGGTCGTCTTCGCGCCGCTCCCGTTGGCGATAGCGTCGATCGACTCTCGCGCGGTGTCGGCCCGATCCGGGCTGACCTGCACGATGAAGGAGAGCGCTTCCTGGCCGTCGCGGCCGTAGGCACAGGAGTACCTGCGCCTTACTTCGGTCTCGTCGACCGGCTGCTCCTCGGCGCTCAGCTTCGTTTCGGCGGACCCGCCGAGCACCTTCACGGCTACTTCGGCGGGCAGCAGCTTGCAAGCCGAGGTGATCTCCGCGAGCCGAGCCGGTGCGCTGACTTGCGGCGCGCTCGACGTTGGCGCTTCCCAGGCAACCCCAGCATCCGCCTCTTGCCCGTCACCGCCGCAGGCCGAGCCAGTGATCAATACCGCTGCCATCGCCGCAGCCATCTTGGCCGATCGACGGGTCCTGCCTCGCTTCATTGCGGGCAAGACCCTCGACGAGGGCATCCCAGGAGGCCACGCTAGCGCGCACTTCGCACTACCCGGCGATGCCGACATCGGCGTCGGCCTTCCGCAGTGGCTGTCAGCCGCGCACGAAGGCGGCGTGCGCCGCGTGCTCGTAGTCGGTCACGAGCACGGTGCCGCGCTGCGACCGCACCTGCACGCCGTCGACGAGCTCGTCGTCGCTGTGCCGCGAACTGACCCGCCCTGGGCGTTGGAAGTGATCCATGCCGACCTCATACCGATCGGTTTCCGACTGGCCGAAGTCGCGGCTCACGCGGACTCGTTGACGTCCCGCATGCGACGCCTCCGCGCGTAGCGCGGAACACGACCCGGACCTTGCACCTGCTGATCACCGCCCGCCGACACCTGGCAGGCACAAGAGACTCGTCACGCGCGGAGCTGGGTGTGCCGGCGAACGAGTTCGTGTCCAAGTAGGTCCTTGTAAAGGCGCACAGGTATGTGTGGCCCGACTGGCTATGACGGCATGAGTTGGTTCCATCAGGACGGCTACAACGGGCCCCACCGCGAAGCGGAGAGGGACTACTTTCAACACGGCGAGTCACCGCAGCGGACGGACCTAGCCTATGCCGGCCAGGACCGCGCCCGTGCGAACCCATCCTCATCTGCCGAGAAGCGGACGCCCGTTCCGCCGGAGACGCCGATACGGCGACGCCCCATCCCGAGAGGCACCGCCAGAAGCTTCACCGCAGCTGCCAGACGCGAAAGAGGCGAGTTGTGACCATCCAACATCAACCCGAGCTCGGCCGGCCGGGAGAGATCGACCCCCGGCGGTAAGGAAGGCGGGCAGCGGATGACCGGCGACCATGGTCAATGTGCAGACCTGCCCGCCGAGGCCGAAGCCGATATGCACGCGCGACGCGTGGCCCGGATCGTCGACGCATACCACGACTCGCTGAGGACCGGTCACGCTGCGAAGTGCGCGGGGCTGACCCAGAAGCGCGGTTCGTTCTCCCTCCGCCGAGGGACGGTGCTAGCTCCCGTGATGGATTCCGGGTCAGGTCTGGTCTACGAGCATGGCTTCAGGCCCAGAACGAGGGAGAGCCATGCAAAAGTCAACGACAAGTCGGGACTCGACGGCCGCGCCGCGCTGGGCGGTGTGGGCGGCCTATGCCGTGCCGCTCTGCGTGTTGCCATCGACGATCTGGCGCGCTACCGCCGCAATTGACGGCACGGTCAGCATGGCGAACGGGGGCTGGTACCTCCTCCTGCTCTCCGGCCTGTCCATGGGGCTCGCGCTGCTCACCCTCGGCCTCGTCCACCACTGGGGTGAGCGAATCCCCGGCTGGGTGCCCGGCGTCCGTGGTCGGACCATTCCAGCCCGGGCGGCCGCGGTTCCCGCGCTGGTCGGGGCTTCGCTGGTCATCGGACTCTGCCTGTACGCCGTGCTCAACATGACTTTTCACTTTGTCGATCGGGGACCGGTGTTGGTCGGGCAGCACGATGTCGAGCGGACCCCGCCCGGGCCGGGGATCGTGTCACTCTACGTCCCGCTGCTGGCGTGGGGGCCGCTCGTTCTCGCGGTCGCGGCCAACTACTGGCGCCGGCGCACGCTGGCCCGATGATCGCCCGTCGCCACCGGGTCGCGTCCCGACAGCGGCGTAACACCCACTGGTCCCACCGGCCTTGACAAGTTTCGGCCCGGGACGGCAATTGTCCTCGGCTGTAATCGGTCTCAGTCTCACTCAGCGCTCTCACACTGTTGCTCGGCAATGCTTATCGCAATCACTGAAGTCTGCGGATCCGCAGCGTCGACCATCCGGGGGGTGCGGTGAAGGCGGGGCGAATCGCTGGTTATGCGGCGTTCGGTGCGGCGTTGACCTACACGTTGCTGAAGGTTGCCTGGATCGCCGGAAGTTCGGTCGGCATCAGCGAGATGCGCGGACTCTCCCGTGCTGACTGGATGGCCGGCAACATCAGTACCGCTGGCCTCGGCATCGTGGGGGCGATCGTGGCGCTGGCCACGGTACGTTCCTGGGGGATGCGCATCCCACTATGGCTGATCGCTGTGCCGATGTGGGTCGGCGCCGGGCTGCTCGCTCCGTTCATCGTCCTCATGCCGGCGGCCGCGGTATTCGTGGCTGCCGGTTGGTGGGCACCCCCGGCCACGGCTGCAGATGGCACTGAACCGACACTCGAGCCGTGGACCTTCGTCATCGTCTACGGCAGCTTCATCGTGCTGGGCGCCGGACTCGCGGTCGCCTTCCCGGTCTACGCGTGGGCCCGGTTCCGCACTGCTCTGCTGGGCACCGTGGGGCAGGTGCCGGCGGGTTCAACGCACCTGGCGCAGGTTCCGTTGGCGTGGGCAGCCGCAGTATTGGCCACCGGCCTGGCCGGCCTGCGGCTGTCCTGGGCGTTCGGCGCTACCGTCGGGCTGCACCTCGGGCCGCGGGACGTCTGGCTGCGGCTCGGCGACGTTGTGGCGGCGATGCAGATCTTGTGCGTTGTCCTGGGCGTACTCGTGCTCGTCCACAGATGGGGCAAGGAGCGGCGGTTCACGCTGCCCCTGATCGCGACGTGGCTCGGTGCCGGCGGCATGGTCGGCACCGGTTTCCTCAGCATGCCCACCATCCTGTCCGGCGATCAGTGGGCGCCCACCGGCCAAACCTTCGCCGCCCACGCAACCGGCACGTTCCTCACCTGCGTAGCCGGGGGGCTGATCAGCCTCGTGGCGCTATTCCTGCTGGTCGAACGTAGAGCCGCGGTAGCCGAGAACACGGCCGCACGGGCGCCGGCGGCAGCCGGGTAGCCGGACCGTTGCCACACCATCGGCGGCGCCAGCCATCCGCTGCTGCCGCCATGTCGGCCGGCAGCCCTGAGGCGCCGGATGGCCGGGGGTCTCGAACCCTCAACCTCCGTCGAACGCCGGTGCTCTGCCTGTTGAGATGGTCAGCCATCTCGCCGACGCCGCGAGCACCCTCGACCCGGCAACCCCCCTGCATGCCGCGCTGCTGCTCGACTGCTCATGGCTCTACCTGCTCTCGGTCTCCCGCGCGGTCGAACACATCCGCGCCACGCACGCCGCCGACGTGCAGACCTGCCTCCTCAGATACTTCTTCGGCGGCCAGGTGGCGCTCCGGGAGAAGAAGCAGATGCTCGAACAGCTCTCCCGCATCGTGCCGCCCGCGGCGCAAGGCAGCGCGCAACTGCTCCCGGCCTGGTACAACCAGCTCCTCGAACTCGTCGGCCGGTTCAACCGTTCACCACACGCATGCCTGCCAGCCCTGCAGTACGCCGAGATGCTCAGCGCGGCACTAGTCGCCCGTAAACGCACCACGGTGTCGAAAGCCTTCAGTACTCACATCAACCCAATCGCCGCGAAACTCCTGTCCGACATCGTCGGTTTCCTGGTGGCCTCCGCCGGCTTGCACCCGACTTCCGGACGATGGCCAGAGAACTGCTGATCCAGGACCTGACCAGCGGCCCTCGTCTCGTGCCGGGCGCCGATACGCCGAATGACGAACGCGTCCCAGAGGGCATCGCCGAGTAAGGGTGCCAGATCAGGTAGCCCCGGAAAATAGCGCAATTGGTGCAAGATGGTCTGTTTCTTCTATCGGCAACTCCCGCACATGGCGCTCATTGGGCGGGGCTGTATCTCAGCAGCCCGTCGCCGGACCTGCCAGCGATGAAGTTTGTCGGTGCTGTCACCGATGAGCCGGTCGTTCCTGGTGCCATCGAAGACGCTCTTGATGTCGGCACCGACTGTGTCGGGCTCCCGTCAGCGTGCCAGGCCGGGCCACCATGCCTACGCGGCGCCGACGCCAGCCGTCTTCCCGAAGTGCCGGACCCCTGCCAGGGCACAAGCGATCATCGCCGGTTCGCGTAAAGTCCGCACATGCAACCGAGGGCGTTCGAGCAGCACATCGCGGTGTTCGGGGAGAGTGGCAGCGGCAAGACCGTCCTGCTCTCATCGTTCTACGGGGCCGCCCAGGAGCCGCAGTATCTGAAGAGGAGCCTCTTCCACATCCTGGCGGAAGACATCGGCCAGGGTAACCGGCTGCACAAGAACTACCTCGGCATGAAGGACGACGCGACGCTGCCGCTCACCACCCGGTTCGCCGCCACGTCGTACGCCTTCAAAGTCCAGATGAAGGACGGGTCGGATCCCGCGGCGGCGAAGTCCCGGCCCTTCGACGTGCTGCGGGTGGTCTGGCACGACTATCCGGGTGAGTGGTTCGAGCAGTCGGTGCAGAGCCCGGAGGAGGCCCAGCGCCGCGCCGACAGCTTCCGGTCCCTGCTGAGCTCGGACGTGGCCCTGCTGCTGGTGGACGGTCAGAAGCTGCTCGACAACGCGGGCGAGGAGGATCGGTACCTCAAGTCGCTGTTCAGCAACTTCCGCACCGGCGTACTGTCGCTACGGGACGAGCTGCTGGAGGACGGCAAGCCGCTCGCCCAGTTCCCGCGGATCTGGGTGATGGCGCTGTCGAAGGCCGACCTCTTGCCGGACCTGGACGTCTACCGGTTCCGTGATCTGCTCGTCGCCAAGGCCTGCGACGATCTAGAGCAGCTGCGCGAGGCCATCGTCGGGCTGGTGGAGGGCCGCGAGGCGCTATCGATCGGCGAGGATTTCGTGCTGCTCTCGTCGGCGAAGTTCGAGCCGGGCAAGATCACGGTGACCGAGCGCGTCGGGCTGGATCTGATCCTGCCGCTGTCCGCCATCCTGCCCTTCGAGCGGCACCACCGGTGGCACGAGTTGATGCAGCTCCCGGCACGCGTGTTCGAGGGTCTACTCGGCCGTGCCGGCGACTTGGCGTCCGCGCTGCTGGCCAGGACCAGGCTCCCCGGCCCGCTGGGCCTGCTGATGAACCTCGTCGGTCCCGATCTCCTGAGCGATGCTGCGAAACTGGCCGGGGACAAGCTCCGGGCGGCCAACGCCGAGGCGCTGTCCAAGAAGGAGTTTCTCTCGGCTACGCTGACCGGCTTCCGGATGGATCTGGAGGAGGGCGAAGAGAACCAGATCCTGATCCGGAGCGTGCGGTGAGCCTCATCTGGGCCACCCGCGGCCGGGCGTGGGGTTTCCGTTTCCTACTCACCGGTGGATTCTCGGACCCCCTTCCCGAGTACGAGGCCGCTTTCGCGGACGTCGGTGACGCGCCGGAGACCTACCACCGTGCCGGGGACCGAGTTGCGTTGCGTATCGCGGACCCGCTGGGGCGTAAGGACCAGTCTGGCCGGGTGATCCCGCACGAGTTCGTCGTCTGCGGGCCGCAGGCCGCGGAGATCCATTCGGCGGCGGACGGTCTCGCGCTGGTTTGGCCGCAGGTGGCCGAAGAGTTCGAGCGGGTCTGGGAGACGCCGCGGCCGCCCTTCTGAAACCGATCGCGGACGTCCCGGTTCGCAGCGGCACCGGTCGCACACCGCCGCGAGTGTTCTGCGGGACTGACGACGTCCTGCTAGGCAACGACGAAGGCGCCAATAAGGCGCCTACCTGATCCTGGCCGTCACGCTGCTGGCCGGACTTGCCCACGCACCGGAGTTCGGCACCGACCAGGACGACACCGGTACATGGGCTGCGCGGTGCAGGACGTCGCGGCCCGCCGCCGCGCCCGCGTTGGCGATGACGGTGGGCTCACCGCCCTCGAGAACGCTGACGCAGGCCCGGTAACGGTGGTGACGGCGTCGCCTCGGAGACGGGCTCCGGCCCGGCGGAGATCCGCCGGGCCGGAGCCTCATGCTGTTGACGGGCCGTGCTTCAGCTCGTCGTCACCGAACC
Organism: Micromonospora sp. NPDC000668; assembly: GCF_042897975.1. NCBI lineage: Bacteria > Bacillati > Actinomycetota > Actinomycetes > Micromonosporales > Micromonosporaceae > Micromonospora > Micromonospora sp. NPDC000668. The sequence goes on along the minus strand of NZ_JBIAYP010000001.1, from coordinate 1,107,090 downwards.
GTTGACCTTGCTGTCCCGCACGGTGCCACCGAGGGCGTGCACCGAGCCGTTCACACGGCTCTCCACGATCGACACTACCGAGGCGTCGGTTGCGGTGACCGAGCCGTTGAGGGTCGCGTTGAAGGCGATCAGCCCGGCGCCCGGAGCGACCTTGATCCTGCCGTTGACGGTCGCACCGTCCAGGCAGGTGATGCCGGACGTGACGGTGAGTCCGCCGTTCTGGCGGTCGCGCAGGACGGTGGTGCAGGCCGGGTAGCTGGGCTGCGTCTGCACGTTCAGCTCGGCGAAGGAGACCGCCCGGGCGTTGTTCGTTCGCGGGTCGTCTAGCTTGAGGACGTCGAAGCCCTTCTGGATGTCGTTCGAGTAGATGTACCCGTTGTGGTAGTACGTCGACCACGCCCCACCGAGGATGCGGCGGGTGTCGGAGAGCGGGCCCCGCTCCCAGTAGGCGACCTCGACCGGGTTGGCCGAGTCGGTGAAGTCGATTACCGAAATGCCGCCCTGGTACCAGGCCTGGACCATGACGTCGCGGCCCATGGCGGGGATCAGCGAGCCGTTGTGCGCGACGCAGTTCTCCAGGGTCGTGTTCAGCCGTGGGATCTTGAAGTAGCTCTTGAAGACCAGCTCGCGGTCGGCACCGGAACCCACGATGTCGTAGATCGCGTCCGCGCCCTGGTTGGCCCGGTAGGTGCTGGTGCAGATCGCGCTGCTGCCACCGCCGAGCTCGTCGGTGAAGACGACCTTGGTGCCGGCGTTGTTGAAGGTGGCCGAGTGCCAGAACGCGAAGTTCGTGTCCCGGACCTGGCTGAGGATCACCGGGTTCTCCCGGTCGGAGATGTCGAACAGGACGCCGTCACCCATGCAGGCGCCGGCGGCCAGGTCCAGCTCCGGGTAGGCGGTGATGTCGTGGCAGCCGCTGGTGGAGCCGGCGCCGTTGGTTCCGGGGAAGAGAACCGGGGTGGCGACCACGGAAGCGCTGGCCGGGTTGTCCACCGGCACCTTGATGATCGAGATCTTGTCGTGCGGCGGCTTGCAGTAGAAGGCGCCGCTCGACGGGCCGTACGACTGGACGTAGACGTAGACGCTCTTTCCGTCCTTGCTCGGCACCAGCGTCTGGGTGTGCGAACCGCAGTCGGTCCGGACCGACTTGACGTACCGCGGATTCGCCTTGTCGCTGATGTCGAAGATCCGGACGCCCTCCCACGAGCTCTGCTGTGCGGAGGAGCCGCTCGTGCTGTTGCACGAGTCGTTGCTGCGGGGCGCGTCGACCGCGAGGAACAGCAGGTTGCCCATGACCGACGGGTCGCCCTGCGAGCCCGAGCAGACCACCTGGCTAACCACCTGAGGCGAGCTGGGGTTACTGACGTCGAGAACGTTGAAGCCTTCGTAGTTGCCGGCGAAGACGTAGTTGCCCTGGAAGGCCAGGTCCGAGTTGTACGCCCCCTCGCTGGCGAACCCGCCGAACTTGGGGATGTTGGCGATCTGCCGGATGTTGGGGCTGCTGGCGATCTCGTCGACGCCCGGAGTGGTGTTCGCGGCGGCCACGTCGTTGGCCGCCTCCTCGGCGATGCAGTATTCGGCGAAGTTGTCGCCGGCGGCCTCAAACGATTCGCAGATGTCTGTGCTGCCGCTGGAATCGGTGGCGCCGCTCGCCGGCGCCGCGGCCACGACGGCCGTGAGGAAAAGGGCGCCCGTGGCGGCCAGACCGATGGCCAGCCTCCGGCTCTCTTGTGGAGTTCGTCTTAACATTGTGGACACCCCTCGTTCATCGGGTCGGCACAGTAACGGGACGATAACCCGGTGTCCGGCGCCAAGATTGTGACCCAGCTCACAAATTGCGTGGGCCTCTGATCACGGTTGCGTTAACCTGGCGGGCATGCGGCGGCACGAATAACCGCAGGTGGGGCTAATAGAATCTTTTCGCTGCCGTGATCTTCCCCGTGCAGGTCAGGCTCGCGCTAACATCCCGGCCAACCTCGGTCAGATGGCGGGAGTCGAGTTGTGCTAAGTGTACGGATCCGAGCGCTTTGGGGGCGCTCGCGGGCGATTGTCCTCGTCGAGCTGGCGGTGCTCGCCGTGCTGGCCGTCGGGGCAGCGGTGGTCGTCTGGTGGCCCGAGGGCCGCCCGGAATCGGCCGCGACGGCCAGCCCCCAGGCATCTCTCGACCTGCCCGGTCTGCCGGACGCGACCGCGCCGGTGCTGATGCCCGCGGCGCCCGGCGAGCCGGCGAAGACCGTCCGGGCGAACGAGAAGTCGCCCGCGCCGCGTCCGACGTACAACAACGCCGACATCCGGTTTGTCACGATGATGATTCCGCATCACGAGCAGGCGCTCGTGATGGCCCGACTGGCGGCGGACCGGGCGGCGAACCCGCAACTCAAGATCATTGCCGACCGGATCCTGGCGGCCCAGGAACCGGAGATCAAGACACTGGAGACCTGGTTGACGGACCGAGGCCTGGACCGGAACTCCGGCGGCGGCGGCCACCAGCACAGCATGGCCGGCATGCAGACGGCGGAGGCGCTGGAACTCCTCACCGCCGCCCGAGCCGCCGAGTTCGACCGGATGTTCGTCGACATGATGGTCGAGCACCATCAGGGCGCGATCGACATGGCGGGCGAGGTGCTGGCGCTCGGCGTCAACGTCATCGTCAACGAGACGGCCAGCAGCGTCGTCGTCGAGCAGGGCGCCGAGATCAACCGGATGCGGCAGGCACTCACCGGCGCGAAGTAGCCCTTCTCCGACACGGTGCCAGGTGCCATCCCTGTGCTGGTCCAAAACGTAGCCGTACGGTCTGATTAGGGCTTCTAGGCGGCTGGCTCGTATTCGTTGATCAGGCCTCCGAGGATCGTTCGGCGCCGGATGCGGTCGGTCGGAGCGGGGAAGGCGATGACGTTGTTGCCGTCGTCGGGAGCGCGGAGGCTGATTCCGTCGCCTTGATGGCTGCGGCCTCGGTTGTAGTGCTGCACATACGTGTCGAGGACTATTCGAAGGTGTCGCTCGCCAGCGATGAGCATCCGGTCGGTGCATTCGACTCGGACGGATTTCACCCAGCGTCCGGCGAAGGCGTTCATGCGGGGTGCTCGCGGCTGCTCTTGCCGAAAACCTCGTCCGTGCAGGTCAGGCGGCATGCTCGTACTCGTGGAGAATGCCGCGGAGGCGCTCGCGTCTTCGGACGTTGAGACGGGCCAGCCTGTCCGGGTCGGTGATCTGTGTGGGCAACGGGTATAGCGGGCGTGCGTGCGCGATGCCCTGGTGTGGGCGGTGTCCGTTGTAGAACTGATCGAACTCGCGTAGGGCGTGGAGCAGGTGCCGCTGGTTCCAGATCAAGGTCCGGTCCAGTAGTTCGCGGCGGCAGGTCTGGACCCACCGTTCCATGATCGAGATCATTCTCGGCACCTGGATGCCGCTGAGCACGACGTCGATGCCCGCGTCGGCGAGGATGGCGTCGAACAAATCGGGGAACTTGCCGTCCCGGTCACGGATCATGAACCGCGCCCGGGAGCCGTTGTCTTCGAGGTCTATGACAAGGTTCTTCACGGCCTGTACCACCCATGCGGTGGTTGGGTGCGGGGTGGCGCCCAGGATGTGGATTCGGCGGCTGGCGTGCTCGATCACCGCGAGCACGTACATCCGCGCTCCGGTGGGGGTGACCGTCTCGAGGAAGTCGCATGCCAGCAGGGCGTCGGCTTGGGAGCGCAGGAAGTCGGCCCAGGTGTCGGAGGCCCGCTCGGGCGCCGGGTCGATGCCTGCCTCGTTCAAGATCTCCCAGACCGTGGACGCGGCCACCTTCACCCCCAGCGCCAGCAGTTCGCCATGCAGGCGCCGGTAGTCCCAGGCAGGGTTTTCCCGCACCAGGCGCAGCACCAGGGCGCGGACGGAGTGCACAGTGCGCGGCCGGCCCGGGCGCCTGGGTCGGGAAACGGCCGCGTGACGACGGGCGACCAGGTCGCGGTGCCAGCGCAGCACCGTGTCGGGGCGCACCAGCAGTTGCACTCGGCGCAGCACGTCCCGCGGCAGCCGGTGCAGCAACGCCGCCAGGAACGCCCGATCACTCGCGTCGAACCGCACTTTCTCCCTGCCCAGCTGGCGCTCCAGCACCATGATCTGGTGGCGCAGGGCAAGGATCTCCACATCCTTGTCCCGATTGCTCATCGGCAGCAGGCGCAGCATCGCGAACGCGTTCGTCACACCCAGGTACGCCAGTCGCAGCACACGGCAGCCCATCATGCCGCATCGATCACCAGCTACCCATGCCCAGCAACCGGACCAACATCTCCGACACCCCCACGCCGGCCCTAACCAGGGCGGATGGGGTTTTCGGCAGGGGCAACGTCGCGTCCGCCCGACCGTTCACGCACCCGCACCTGTACGCACCCCGGCTGGTCCCCGGACCCGCCGGCGCCTGGTCGCTCCTCGGCTTCCTCGACCACGTCGACGGGGAGTTCGTCGGTGAACTCACCGATCCCATACCCCTGCGCTACCGAGCCTCCACGGGGCTGACAGTTGACCCGGCGAGAAACGCTGCCGACTGGCGCCCTCGCTCTTGACCCACGCCGGGGCCTGTGGACCTAACGGTGTTTCCGGCCTGACTCGCCGGGCGTTGTGTCTGGTGAGGAGGGTGAATGGCCGCCCGCGTAGCGAGGCGGAAGAGGCCGCCGGCGCGACCCGCGCACGGCTGATATTGGGCGACATTCGCCAGTAGGACCCGAGCGCGGCGGGGCGGCCCGGCGGCGCCGCTCGTGGCGCTGTAAGGTCCACACGAGGTAAGGATCGCGGCCGCGTCACGGTTCCGACCACGCAGTCTGCATCAGCCGGACACCGTCGCGCCGACGTACCAGCGTGCCGCGGCCGGCCGGCATCCGCTGCGGCCTCACCCCACCGAGGATCTGGCCCTCCTCCCGGTCACCAGACATCAGCAGGGCGGGCGAGTCCAGCTCGCGCAGGCGTTGCAGAACGGGCTCGTAGAGTGCCCGACTCACACCCGCCATCCGACGCGCGATGATCAGGTGCAGCCCGATATCCCGAGCCAGCGGCAGCAGCTCATGCAGCACGCTGAGCGGATTGTTCCCGCCGGAGGCGACCAGGTCGTAGTCGTCCACCAGGATGTAGAGGTCCGGGCCCTGCCACCAGCTCCGGTCGCGCAGCTGGGCCGTTGTCACGTCCGGGCCGGGCAGCCTGGCCTGTAGGGCGCCGTACATCGAAGTGAGCCCCTGGCTGAATGCGTGGTTGGAGGGGGCGTAGTCGACCAGGTGCTCGCCCTCCACCGCACCCAGCAGGCCCCGGCGGTAGTCGGCGATGACCAGCCGCGCCTGCCTCGGGGTGTACCGCTCGACGATGCCCCGGGCGATCACCCGCAGCAGGTTCGTCTTGCCGCATTCGGCGTCGCCGAAGATGGTCAGATGCGGGTCACCGTGTAACTCGAGATAGACAGGGGCGAGGGCCACCTCGTCGACGCCGATAGGCAGGCCACTGGCAGCCGGATCGCTGCACTCGCTCAGCTCGGCCACCGACAACTGGCGCGGCAGCAGCCGTACCGGTGGTGCCGGAGGGCCGGGCCAAGCCGCGGCGACCTGGTGGGCGAGTTCGGCCGTCGATTCGCTGAGGTCCTCGGCGGTGCACCGGTCGTCGATGCGGGCCAGGGCAGTCAGGAAGTGCAGCTTGTCGCGGGTCAGACCGCGCCCGGGCGAGCCGGCCGGCACGTTCTGGGCGGCCCGCCGGTCGATCTCCGACTCGGCCGTGTCGCCGAGCCGCAGCTCCAGCTTCGTGCCGAGCAGGTCGCGCATGTTGATTCGGATCTCCGCCCACCGCACCGCCGTCACGATCACGTGTACGCCGAAACCCAGCCCCCGGTTGGCCAGGTCCCCGATGGTCTGCTCCAGCTCCTCGTACTCCTGGCGCAGGGTGTTCCAGCCGTCGACCACCAGGAAGATGTCACCGAACGGGTCGTCGGCGAACTCCCCGGCCGCCCGTCGCCGACGATAGGTCGCGATGGAGTCGACGCCGTGCTCGGCGAACCGCGCCTCTCGCGCCGCGAGGACCGCGACCGCCTCGGCGACTGTACGGCGCACCGCCTCGGTGTCCCGCCGGCCGGCGACACCGGACACGTGCGGTAGGCGTCCCAGGCCACCCATGGCACCGCCACTGAGATCGAGACAGAGGAACTGCACCTCTTCAGGCGTGTGGATCAGCGCCAGGGCGGCCACGAGGGCATGCAGCAGAGTGCTCTTGCCTGACCGCGGCGCACCGACAACGGCGACGTTGCCATCGGCTCCCGACAGGTCAAGTAGCAGGGGAGCCCGTCGCTGCTCGTGCGGAATGTCGACCACACCGACCGGCGCGGTCAGCGGAGCCGGGCCGGGCGCGTTCAGGCCCCGATCCGGGTGCCGAGCCAACGGCGGCAGAAGCCGGTCCAGGCTGGGCGGGGCGTCCAACGGCGGCAACCAGACCTGGCGGGCGGCAGGCCCGCCGCCGCTCAGCCGGCCCACGACGATGTCGAGGACGCTGAGGCCGGCCAGCTCGGCTGGCATCGCGCCGCCCTGCGCCGCGGTCAGCACCGGTGCGCCGGAGACGTATGTCGCGCGGAAATGGCATATCGAGGCGCCGTCCTTGAGCAGGCCGTGTCCCGGGGTGTTCGGCAGCTCAGCCGCGTCCGGCACGCCCAGCACCGTCAGGCTTTCGGCAGCGGAGAAGGTGCGCAGACAGATCCGGTACGACAGGTGGCTTTCCAGCCCACGCAGCGTCCCCTCCTCCAACCGCTGGGCGGCGAGGAGCAGGTGCACGCCGAGGGATCGGCCCAGCCGGCCGATCGTCACCAGCAGGTCGATGGCCTCCGGTCGGGCGGCGAGCAGTTCGGTGAGCCCGTCGCAGATCACCAGCAGACTGGGCAAGGGTTCCAGGGGCGTCCCGGTCGCCCGCGCGGCCTCGTACGCCGACCGGCTCGGATAGTTCCCAGACGTGCGTAGCAGCTCCTGGCGGCGGGCCAGCTCGCTGAAGAGCGAGACCTCCAGGCGGTCGACCAACGAGAGCTCGTCCTCGAGGTTGGTGATTACCGCACTGGTGTGTGGCAGAGCGTCCAGGGAGGCGAAGGTGGCGCCGCCTTTGAAGTCGAGCATGATGAAGTTGAGGTCGCCGGACGAGTGGCGGGCCGCCAGCGCCACCACGATCGTGCGGAGCAGTTCGCTCTTGCCCGACCCAGTCGCCCCCACCAGCAGCCCGTGCGGTCCCATCCCACCCTGGGCCGATTCCTTGAGGTCGAGGCGCACCGGTCCGCCGGTCTCATCGACCCCGATGGGTATCCGCAGGTACTCCTCGCCCGTGGGCGTCGGATGGCCCGTGAACGTCTGGAGCGCCGTGGGGTCCGGCAGGTCGAGCAGCGTCAGCACCTCACCCTGCAGTGCCTCCCGGGCCGGCCGCAGGCTCCCCGGCCCTGCGTCCGCCTGCAGCGTCCCCCACGCCTTGGCGATCACCGACACCAACCCGTCGGCTTCCTCCGGCGTGGCGGGTTCGGGCTCTGCCTTGAGGTCGTTCTCCCCGAGCGCGGGTTCGGGCAGCGCGATCCGGAAAGTACGGCGGCCATGGATGGCCCAGCCGGGCATGTTCAGCGGAAGGCGAACTGCCTGGTCCGGATTGACCAGCGACTCGTGTGGCTGGGACAGCCGGGTTTCGATCCGGGTCTGCGGCAGCTCCCGCAATTCCTCCGGGATGCTCAGCCAGCTCCGGTCGAGGATCACCACGTGGAACCCGTACCCGAGACCCTTGTTGGCGAGATCAACCACCCGGGGGGCGAAGCTCTCGAGCAGCGTGGCGAAGTCCTGCCAGCGGTCCACAATCAGGAAGACGTCCGGGTAGGGCCCGCCGTCCAGGCCTGCCCGTCGGGCACGCAGGCTCGCTGGAGACTCCAGGGAGTGGCGGCGAAACAGCTGCTTGCGGTCGAGGACGTCGCGTTCCATACGATCGAGCAGATTGCTGACCTCGCCCAGCTGGTCATCGCCGAGGACTGTGCGGACGTGGGGCAGCCGCTGCATCGGCCCCAGCCAGTTCCCGCCCGACTCCAGGCAGTGGATCGCCACTTCGCTGGCGGAGTGAGTGAGCGCCAGCCCGGCGATGATGGTCCGCAGCAGGGTCGTCTTGCCGGTGCCGGCACGACCGACGACGAGCAGGTGGCCCTCGGCGGATGCCAGGTCCAGCCAGACGGGCTCGCCGGCGGGCTGGTCGACGCGGTGTGCCTGGCCGACCGGCACCTTCAGCAGCCCACGCCGACGCCAGTCGGTGGCGCAGAGCGGCACGTCACCGGCCGACTCCAATTTACCCAGCAAGTCACCGAGGCGGGGATCGCGGTGGTCTCGGCGCAGGCGCTGACGGTGCTGCCCCTCTCGGGACAGGGCAATGTGTATCTCGTCGCTCGCGCTGCCGAACTGGCACGGCGTCTGCGCCGACCGCTTGGGCAGCTCCAGGTGGAGGTACCGCCACAGGTCGTCCGGGGTGATCCGGCCCTGCCCGGTGATGTCCGCCGCGCCGGTGCTGAGGCCCTGGATGATCGTTCCCGTGAAGGCCGAACTCAACCGGGGTTCGGTACCGATGGCCGGCCGACCGTCGTCGGCACGTTCCACGGAATTGGTCGCCGTGATGACGTAGCGGCCGTACCCGGTCCGCAGCTCGCCGTCGAGGGCGAGGTCGTCGTCCGCCGTCTTCAGGCCGAGCCCCTCGAAGGCGCCGCTGTAGCAGCAGTCGAGCAGGAGCACCGAGCTGGCGGCGTCGGACTCGTCGAGCAGTTCACGGATGAACGAGGCGGAGATCGCCGTGGAGGAGAGGTGATCGACCTCGGTGTTGGCGACCGCCAGGTGCAGTCGCCCTCGCTTGCTGCTGCGCACGCCGTGGCCGGAGAAGTAGAGCAGAACCATGTCCTCTGGGCCGGCGGCCCGCAGCATCGATTCGATCTCCCGCTCGATGGCGCTCTTCGACTCGTTCTCCAGCAACCTGAACTGGTCGAACGCGCCGACGTCCGGGTCGGCCAGCAGGCTGAGCAGGTCGCGGGCCTCCTCGCGGGGGGCGTAGAGGTCCGTCAACGAATCGTCGATGTACCGGTCGTTGGCGACCAGCAGAGCCCGTCGCTGTCCCACAATCAGCTACCGGATATCTCCCTGACCGGACCGTGAGCGGGGGGCGGCGCGGTGCCCACCGCCGACTCGACAGATTCCGGTGCCATGAGACGCCCCAACTGGTCGACGAGCCGCTGGTCCACCCGGGTCGCCCCGGTGATCACCAACTCGTTGCCGCCGCTGCGAAGGGTGATCGACCGGGCCTTGACCCGGTCGGCGTAGGCGATCGCGATTTGGGCGAGGGCACGCATCGTGGTCGCCGAAAAGACACCGCCGACGATGAGCATTCCCAGCTCCCATGCCTGCTGCGACTTGCCGTGCCCGCTGGCGGGCGACTGGGCGTGCGCGACCTGAAAGCCCCGGACTGATCGCAGGTCATCGGCGAGCCCAGCGGCCAGCGCGTCGACCCGTTCGGCGGGAAGCGCGATGGACGGCTCGATCAGCAGGGAGAGTTCGGGCACAGCAGACCTCCGACAGCACTGGTTTCTACATTCAACACCATCCGGCAAGAGCCGCCCTGCCGCTGGCCGCCGCCGACGCCGTGGGCCGCCGACAGATCATGCGCCGAGCCCGGCAGCGCCTCTGACGTCCACAAGCGCCGGCCCGCGGCGGCGGGGCGTGTGGACCTGCGGCCCTCTGTGGACAGGACGTCCGGGCCGCCGCCAACTGCTGGTGGCTGTGCTGCCCCGCACACCCCGGCATTGGCTACGTGCGGGTGCTCAGGTCGCCGTGGCCGCCGTTGTCGGCGCCGCGGCAACGATCCTGGTGATGCTGATGGGAGTGGCGCTCGACGCGGCCACCGCCGCCGACGTGCACCTCTCCTGGGGTTACTTCGTCGCCACGATGGCCGTACCCGCCCTGGCCGCCGTCCTGTCCGGACTCCTGGCCGTCGTGCTGGCCGGCCGCGTCTCGGCGCAGCAGCCGCCAGATTCCACGGCCGCGGTCGCCGCGGCGGCCCGGACCGTACCGCCCGCCGCCACCGCAGACGGTAAGCGTTTGCTGTGGTGGGAGTCGCGTTCGCTGCGTCCGGTCGTGTGGGCGACGGCCGGGCTCGCCATCTCCGGTGTCCTGCTCGCCGCCGTGTCGGTGCCATTCGTGGGAATGCCCGGCTGGGCGGGACTGGCGCCCACCGTGGCCGCGCCCGTCCTGCTCCCGTTCAGCCGTTACCGACTCGCCATTGACGTCCGGGGGGTCCGGCTCACCTTCGGCCTGTACCGGTGGCGGCTGCCCCTGAGCGCCATCACGGCAGCGGAGGAGACCCGCCTCGACGCGGCCACCTGGCTCACTCGCGGGATGCTGCGCGGAGCCACCGACCAGACGCTGCCGCTGCTGCCCGGCCGGGTGTTGGCCCTGCGTCTGACCGACGGCACCCGCCGGCTCGTCACCTGCCGCGACGTCGCCACCGCGGTCGACACCGTGAACGCCCTGAGCGCCCGGGCGCGCGCCAGTTGAGCCACCCGGTGACCCCCTGACGAACCGGAAGCGGGGCCGAGCCGTCCGAAGACGGCTCGGCCCCGCCGAGCTATTAGCGCCGGCGCGGCCGCTCCCAGCCGCCCCACCTGGTCTGAAATGGACGCGGCTGAGGACCACGATCTACGTCTCGGCGCGCTCAATCCTCACCCGGGCTTCCCCTGCGTGGTTGACCGCATGCAGCATGCGGGATATCTTTCCGTACCAGGCAAGTGGATTCCCATTTGGATGCTCGTAGGTCCCTCGCACCGAAAGCTGCACCCACGCGCCGGCACAGCCCACCGTCGCCGTCCTACCGCAGCCGACTTCCCACCACGCTCGGCGTGAACCCGCCCTGCCGCATCGCGACGCTCTCAGCTAGGAGCCACCATGCTGAAACGCCCCGCACTGTCGGTTCTCCTCGTCGCCGCGGTCACCGTTGGGTCGGGCCTGGTCGGGGCGGTCCCCGCTGCCGGCCGGACCGGCGGCGACCCGCCGCGCCAGCGAGTGGTGGACACCGGTGACAGCATCGTGATCACCGGCGAGACCTACCGGATGCGGATCATCAAGGACGGCTTCCGATACTCGTTCGACAATTCCTCCGGCGCCACGGTTGCACCGGCCCACCCGGACTCCGGTCTGCGGATCAGGTACGCCGGCGGGCAGGACGTCAGCGACGCCCAGGACACTCGGCTCGTCTCCGGTCCGAGGTCCGGCACAGCCGTGCTGGACGTGAGGATGACGGACGGGTCGCAGGTCAAAGTGCACGTGCTTCCATCCGACAGCTACGCGCGGATCCTGGTGCCGAACCTGCCCGGATCCAGCAGCACGATCGACTTCCGTACCGGTGCGGTCGCCCCGGCCTACGGGCTCGGGGACTACGGGTCGTTCGCCGACGGCCAAGCCGAGCAGGGGACCCCGTGCAGTGGAAACGTCGAGGCCAGGCCGAGTACCGAGCTGACGGGGCTGGTACTGGACAACCTGACGAACGAGGGCAGTTGCAAGCGCTTCGTCAGCAACTTCACCGTGTTCCCCAAGCAGCGGTTCGCTCAGGTGTGGTTCGAGGACGGACGGAAGCGAGTCGGCCTCACCGGAACCGAGAACCGGCTCGGCGCCGCCGACGTGGACTCCGTCGACAGCCTGTACTACTTCGTCGGCCGGGACCTGCCGCAGGTGTACGCCGACTACAAGCAGGTCCGCAACCGGCACGGCTACCTGGACTCCCGGCCGGACGAGTCGTTCTTCGGACTCGGCTGGGAGGCGTACGGCGCACTCGGCTGGGACACCTACCAGTCGTCCGTCGTCGAGACGGTGCAGGACTTCCTCGCGCACGGCTATCCGCTCAATTGGGGCGTGGTCGGATCCGGCTTCTGGCCGGGCCCCCGCGGCAACAACGTCGAAGGCACCACGAACAGCTTTGGCATGTGGGACGACACCGCCGAGGACGGGCGCGCGGACGGACTGCCGAACCCGCGATACCCGGATCCCGACGCGTTGAAGCGGCTCTTCGCCGACAACGACATCAAGCTGCTGCTGGGGGCGCGAAACAACATCAAGGCTCTGCCAGCCGACGGCGGCAACTACAACCTGCGGTACGACGGGCCGTTCCTGCAGGAGGCGCTGGAGCGCGGCTTCCTGCTACGCGACGGCGACGGCACGCCCCGTGTCGTGACGCGGGCGCAGTTCCCCGCAGGCGCCAGCTACGTGCTGGACGGATCCAACCCGGCGGCGGTGCGCTGGTTCGTCGAGCGGCTGCGCGCCTGGGGTGTGGACGGGTGGAAGGAGGACACGATGCTCTACGACCCGAACCTCCACCTCGACGGCAACTGGAACCCGGTGCAGACCGCGATGCACGATGCTGGCGACCTGGTGATGGTGCGGAACGCCGCGTACTCCGTGCCGGGCGACATCGTCCGGATCAACGACACCATCTACGGCACCGGCGAGGTCTACCACGAGGACCCGGACCGGATGCCGGTCAACCTCCTCAACTACGCCGCATCCGGTGCCGGCAACCTGTACGGCGACTACGTGGGTGGCACGCCTGGGCCGTCGATGCGGGACCCGGCGTACCAGCAGTACTTCGTCCGCAACGCGCAGTTCAGCGCCATGTTGCCGGTGATGGCGTTCGGCAAGGGCCCGTGGGAACTCGGCCGCGGCGACTACGCGGCAGCGGTGAAGAAGATGGCGTTGTGGCACGAGGCGCTGCGCCCGTACATCTACGACGCGGTGCTGGACGGGCACGAGAGCGGTTTCCCCACCGCCGTGACCCCGCTGCCACTGGCGTATCCCGACGATCCGAACACCTACGGGCTGGCGAACGACACCACCCGCCAGTACGAGTGGATGTTCGGCGAGTCCCTGCTCGCCGTGCCGGTGTTCGGCGCCGACTTCGAGACAGCGCAGGCCCGGGACGTGTACCTGCCGGCCGGCAAGTGGATCGACGTCCAGAGCGGCGCGGTGTTCCACGGGCCGACGACGCTGCGGAACTACGCGATCGGCACCGACCGGATCCCCGCGTTCGCCGGTGGCAAGGGCGTTCTGGTGACCACGCAGGCTGGAGCGCTGACGGCCGAGGTGTACCCGGTGTCGACCGGATCCCGCTACACCGCCGGGCGTGGGGATGACGCGATCACCATCGAGAATGCCAACACCGGCTGGGACACCGGCTCCCTCGCCGTCGTCGACCGCACGAGCGGGCAGCCGGTCGCGTACCGGGTCGACCAGGTCACCGGAGCGTTGCGGTTCCCGGTGACCGTGGGCCACACCTACCGCCTTGTCGGCGGTGGGACCGCTGAGCACACCGTCGGGCTGGACACCACCGCTCCCGGGCAGGTCACCGGAGTCGGGCACTACACGGTCGACGGAATCACGACACTGAACTGGGACGCCACCGACAACGCCCGGGGCTACGTCGTGACCGCATCGCTGAAGCAGGCCTGCGCCGCCGCCCCGGAACGGATCATCGGCTCCTCGACCGGCACGAGCCTGGTACTGGGCAGCGACGGTGTGGCGGGCACGTACCGGGTGACGGCAGCGAACAGCGCGGGCAGCGGACCGCTGTCCGCGCCTCACGTGATCGCGCCGACGACCGGTGGTGGCGGTGCCGCGGCGCTCGTCGTGACGAACGAAGGCACGCCGCCGACCTGCGATGCCGAGAATCCGGCCTACAGCGAGCAGGGACGCTGGCTGTCGAGCAGCTTGAAGGGCTTCGACGGCTCCGGCACCCGCTACACCTCGACCGCCGGCCTGACCGTTACCTGGCGAGCCGACCTGCCTGCGGGGACCTACCAGGTCGACGTCTGGTCACCGAAGCACACCAGCTGCAGCACCAGCACGACGTACACCGTCGCCGGCACGAGCGTCCCCGTCGACCAGTGCGCCACCGGCGGCGAATGGCATTCGATCGGCACGCATCAGCTGACCGAGGGGATCACGCCGGTCACCCTGACCTCCGGCTCGGGCACCACCCGCGCCGATGCGGTCCGCTTCACGCCGACCGGATGACCGCGGTAGCCCATCGCCCGAGGATGGAGTAAACAGATGTTCGCCCGTCCACCACGTCGCGTCCTTCTCACGATGATGACGGCGCTCCTGGTGCCATTCGCAGTCGTCGTCCCGTCGTCCCCGGCAGCGGCCGCCGAGGCAGTCGTCGTCACCCCCTCGACTCCCGGCGCCTACTCCGAGACCGGAACCTGGGCGAACGCCAGGGACCCCGGTTACGACGGCTCTCCCTCGCGGTACAGCCGGACCCCCGGTTCCACGGCCACCTGGACCGTCGTCGCACCCGCCTCCGCCAGGTACGACCTGGCCGTCTACTACAGCGCGAGCGTGGACAACGCCAAGGTGGAGTACAGCTGGACCGGCGGACCGGACACCCCGACGGTGGTCAACCAGGCCGTCGGCGGCAACGCCTGGCGCCAGATCGGCTCCACCTACCTCGACGAGGGGCAGACCTACACCCTGACCGTCACCGCGACCGCGGGTCCGGCGGTCACCGCCCCTAACCTCAACGTCATCACCCGGGCCAACGCGGTGCGGTTGCTCGAGGTGGCCGACGACGAGGAACCGGTCGCCGACTGCGGTACGGACGACACGGCGGCACCGATCGTCGACGCGGCCGAACAACGCTTCCCCTCCTACCGGCTGTCGCAGCACGGCACCATGGTCTCGCTGGCCGGTGACGGCTGGACCATGTCAATCGACCGTCGAGGCTTCCGCTACGGACTCCAGGTCGACGGCGCGCCGGCCGCGGCGCCGCATCCGACAGCCGGGTTGCAACTGGCCGTCCCGGGCCGCGCCCCGTGCGACGCCGTTGCGGCGACACTCACGGCCGCGGACGCGTCGAGGGCGCGGTTCTCCGTGACCTTCTCCAACGGCCGTCGGTCCGACGTCACGGTGGTACCGGCGGACCATTCCGTGAACCTGCGAGTCACTGCCGCGGACGCGAGCACCGGCAGCGTGCGCGCGCAGGTGGCCGGCGGCATGAACCCCGCGTACGGGCTCGGTGACCTGGGCGGATTCCGGACCGACCTGAACGTCTACGGCATCCGCAACCTCGACTACTACGCCCAGAACAGCGCGGGCACGACGAACCAGCGCTTCGTCTCGACGTTCACCGTCTTCCCCGGCCGGAAGCTCGCCCAGGTCGTGCTCTCGGACGGGAGCCTGGCCGTGCAGGTCGACAATGCCGCCACCCTGCTCGGAGTCAACGGCCCGCAGATGTCCGGGCTGCACTACTTCTTCGGGGACATGCAGACGATCTACCGGCGCTACGCGGAAGTCCGGCGCAGCGCGGGCTACGTCGACTCCAAGCCGGACTACACGCTCTTCGGCGTCGGCTACGAGTCCTACGGGGCGCTCGGCTACAACACCAACCAGCAGACCATCACCGACTCGGTGACGACGTACCTGGACAAGGGCTTCCCCCTCAGCTGGGTGGTGACCGGCTCGGGGTTCTGGCCGTACGGTTCGGGCAGCGCCCAGGGCACGACATCGAGCTTCGGCCTCTGGGGCGCGAAGTACCCGGATCCCGACGGCTACAAGAAGTTCCTGCACGACAACGGGATCAAACTGCTGCTCGGAGCCCGGCAGTCGTTCCGCGCGCTGCCGGCCGACGGCGGCACGTACGACCCCGCTCTCGACGGTGACGGCACCGCCGTGGGCATCGAACGGGGCTACTTCATCAAGGACGCGAACGGCGAGCCGCGGGTGTTCCGGCCGGTGTCGTTCCCCAACACCGCGATGTACCTGATCGATCCGCACAACGAGGAGGCTGTCCGGTGGTTCGTGACCCGCAGCCGGGAGTGGGGCGCAGACGGGTACAAGGAAGACCACATGTTCGACGGCACCGCGAACCGGTACGTCAACAACGCGCTGGTGAACCCGATCAATGAGGGCCTCGAGGACGACGGCAAGCTCATGATGGTGCGCAACAGCGCCTTCTCGGTGGCGGGCTCCATCCTGCGGATCAACGACACCGACTACAACCACGGGCCGGGGGACCGCGACCGCACGGTCGTCAACGGCCTCGCCTACGCCGCCAGCGGTCAGCCCAACTTCTATCCGGACATCATCGGCGGTCGGATCATCGGCGACCTGGAGACCAACACCTCGAAGCAGCGGTACCTGACCCGGAACGCCATGATGGCCGCCATGTCGCCGGCGATGTCCTTCGGCAACGAGCCGTGGCGGATGAATGACCCCGCCCTGGTGGCGGCGACGCGAAAGGCCGCACAGTGGCACGCCGAGTATCAGCCCTACATCTACTCGGCGGCCGTCACCTCGTACGAGACCGGCTTCCCCTCGACGGCGACGCCGCTGCCCGTGGCGTTCCCTGACGACCCCCGGGTCCGCGACCTGGCGTCCGCGGCCAGGAAACAGTACGAGTGGATGTTCGGTCCGTCACTGCTGGTAGCGCCGCTGTACGGCGGCGACACCGACACGGCCATGTCCCGTGACGTCTACCTTCCGGCCGGTGAGTGGATGGACATCGAGACCGGTGAGCGGTTCTCCGGCCCCATCACCCTCACCGCCTACCAGCAGCCGTTCGGCAAGATTCCCGCCTTCGTCGGCGGTACGGGCATCCTCGTGCACGATCCCGGAGCGCGGGATCCGGGCGACGCCGTCGCCGCCGGGGACGTGCGGGCCAGCGTCTACCCCGTCGCCGCACCCGGCGCCACCTTCACCTTCACCAGCAGCGACGGACACGCCCGAAGCCGGATCACCGCGAAGAACACCTCGTGGTCGGCGGAGGACATCGTCGTTCGCGACTCGTCGGGCGCCGACATCGCCTTCAGCAGGAACCCGGTCACCGGGGCGATCGAGTTCTCCGTCGAGGCGGGGTTGGACTACGTGGTCTCGGACGCTGATTCGCCCGAGTGGGGCCTCGAGGTCATCGACGTCCGGCCGGCCGGGCCGGTCGTCACCGGCCGGGCAGTGCCCGTGCGGTTCGGACTTGTGGATCAGTCCGGGTCCCCCGCCGGCCGCGTCGTCACCGAGGTGGTGCAGGCGGCACCGGACGGCGCCGAACGGCAACTGGAGTTCGAGACCGACGACCAGAACCGCGTCCACACCGTCCTGAGGACGCAGGCCGGCGTCGCGGGAGCCTACATCGTCGTCGTGAAGGCCGCGGACGGGCGCCGGTTGGCGCATTTCACCGTGAAGGTCACCTGACACGCTGACAAGGAGATTCTGTTGACGACACCTGTGCGAGCGTGGGCCGGTGCGGCTATGGCGTCGGTGCTGATGGCGACCGTGGGTCTGACGGCGGCGCCCGCCGCGGCCGCCGCCCCGGAAGCGCCAGCGGCACCGGTGTTCACCGACGACTTCACCACCGGGCTCAGCCGGTGGCGGGAGCTGACCGGAGCGCTGACGGAGTGGACGACCACCACCGCCGAGTTCCCCTACGTCTCGATCGACAGCCGCACCCAGTCGTCGGGCCGGTACATCACCCCGGTCACGCGGGTGGGCCTGCCCGACGCGTACGAGCTGCGCACCAGGGTCCGCGTCGATGCGGCCAGCGACTCACCCGCAGTCTCGGTGCTCACCGACTTCCGGGAACCGTACGCCGTCACCCAGAACAACTTCGCTGCGCAGCTGACCGGCTGGTCCGGAGTGCAGATCTCCCGTCCAGTGACGCAGACGGTGTGCCGAGGCCCCGCCCCTGTGCGCCAGGGGGAGTGGCACGAGTTGGTCATCCGCCGGGCCAACAACATCTCGGTCGTGGAGATCGACGCCCAACGCGTTGCCGTGGTGGCCGCGCCCGCCGCCGGCGGGACGATCGGCCTCGGCGTGTACCACGCCCAGGCGTCGTTCGCCGCCGTCGCGGTCACCGCGCTGCCCACCGTGCCCGCCGACCACCCCACGACCACATCGGGCTGTTCCTGGACCGAGCCGGGCGAGCCCGAGGTCGACCAGCCGATCCTGGTCAACCAGAGCGGCTACAACCTCGGCCAGGCCAAGCGGTTCACCGCACCCCGCGCCGTCGACGGCGAGCACTTCCGGATCAGCGACGCCGCCGGCAACGTTCGCCACGAGGGCACCGTCCGCGGCCAGGTCGGCGACTTCACCGACTTCGACCCGGCCGAATCCGGGCCGTACACGGTGGAGGTCCAGGGCGCTGCCGGGACCGGCCGGTCCGATCCGTTCGGTATCGGCGCCGACTGGATCGAGCGCGTCTCCTACCGCCGTGCGGTGCAGTTCATGACCGACGTGCGCTGCTACTACGGCGACTTCAGCAGGATGGTCTACGGTGGCACCGATCCGCAGAACTGCTACCTCGGCGTCGGCTGGCGCGACTCGCACCAGATGTCCTTTGAGCTGCCGTCGCTGATCGACATGTACCTGGCCAACCCTTCCGCGTTCGCGCAAATCAAGGACCCCGAGGCGCGGTACGTCGGGCTGCCGGTGCAGCTGCCGACGGACACCCCGGAGATCGTCCGGCTGATCCACTGGGCCGTCGAGGTGTACCTGGGCGGACGGGTGAACCACACGCTGCTCAAGGAACAGCTGGCCGCCTTCCTCTACGCCTATCCGTACCTGGCGGACTACATCCCCCACAGCGTCTACGAGCGGGCGCGCGACTACCTCTTCCCGATCTGGGACAACCCGGCGAAAGATCGCTTCGCCTGGTACGACACCACTTCCCACACCGCCGACCTGCTGCAGGTCTACACCCAGGTGGGTTCCGGCAAGGGGGAGCTGCCACCCGGCCATTCGGTGTGGCCAAACGTGATGATGTACGAGGTCGCCAAGCGGGAGGGTCGCGCTGACGCGAACCGGTACCTGGCCGCCGCGAAGGCCCAGGCCACCTGGCTGGTCGGCAACCTCGACGTCGCCGACCCAACCGTCACGAAGGGTCAGCGGCAGGGCGAGTACCACCTGGTCACCGGCCTCGCACGGCTGCTGCTGTCGCACCGCGACCAGGCGCCGTCCGGCACCCGGGACTTCATCCGCCGCTGGGCCGAGGTCGTCGCGGAACGCTCGGCGAACCTGTGGGACTTCCGCAGGTACTCCGCGGACCGGTGGACCATCCCGTCCTTCACCGGCGGTGGCTCGGCCAGCGACCCCAACGAGACGGGCAACGTGGCCGGCTTCGCCGCCCCGGCGCTGGCCGCCGCGCAGGTGCTCGGCGACGATCCGCTCGCCGCACGGTTGCGGCAGATCGCGGTGGCGCATGTGGACAACGTCTTCGGCCGTAACCCCACCGGACGGCACGCCTCGTACCGCGGGCCGACGGAGCAATGGGGCTTCGAAGGCGTGGATCGCGGCTGGTACTCGGAGTTCCAGGGCGGGGCGGGTCGCCTCCAGGGCGCCCGCGGAGTGCTCGACGGCAGCCCCAAGAACGGGCACTACCCGTACAACCCGGGAGCCGGCAACATCGGCCACTCCGAGGGCTGGGTCACCTTCAACACCGCCTGGAACGAGACACTGGCCTGGCGGGCCGCCGACACCACCACGGTACGGGTGGTGGACACCGCCGGAGGGCCGGTGGACCGGGTGCCGGAGGGCAGCCGCGCGAGCGTACGCCTGACCGCGCCCCTGAACCTCGACCCGGCCGCGCTCGACCACGGCGACCTTGAGGTCCGGGTCGGCGACCGCGCACCGCAGCGGCTGGTCGCGGTGCAGGACGGGCTGAACGCCACCACGTACACGGCAGAGTTGGAGCTGGCCGCTCTCGGCGCGACGCTCGGCGACACGGTGACCGTCTCCTACGGCCTCGGTTACTTCGCGCGCCAGGTCACCGTGACCGTCGCGGCGCCGCTGTGCGCGGGTCGGGAGCCCACCATCATCGGAACCGACGGCCCGGACCGGCTCGTGGGCACGGCCGGGGCCGATGTGATCGCCGGCCGGGGCGGCGACGACGTGATCGTCGGTCTCGGCGGCGATGACGTGATCTGCGGCGGTGGGGGCGCGGACCGGCTGGTCGGCGGACCCGGCGGCGCGACCCTGCTCGGCGGGCCGGGTCCGGACGTCGTCGTCGGTGGCCCCGGTGACGATCGGCTCCACGGCGGCGCTGACCGGGACGTGGTCGGCGGCGGCGGCGGGAATGACCAGATCGACCAGGACGGTCCGGACGCCTGACCCGCTCGCGGTGCCGGGCGGCTGGGCCGCCCGGCGCCATGCCCGTCTCGCGTCACCCGTTTCACCCCGTATCATGGTCAATCTCGTGCACGGTGCAGAATTAGGTGCCACATATCGCAAGCAGCTTCCAGAGAGGGGTTGGCATGGCGGCCGAACCGGGCAGTAACCAGAGCGTCGAGCGAGCCCTGACCGTGCTCCGCGCCCTCGCGGCCGGCCGCACCGAACTCCGCGTCTCCGACGTCGCCCGAGCCACCGGACTCGGCCTCTCCACCGCCTCCCGGCTCCTCGCCACCCTCGAAGGGATGGGCTTCGTCGACCGCAACCCCGTCAGCGGCCTGTACCGGCTCGGACTCGACATGGTCTCGTTTGGCGGGGCGGTGCTCAACAACCACCCCGTCCACCGAGAGGCCCGGCAGACCGCCCAGGACCTCGCCGCTGAACTCGGCCTCGGTGTCAACGTGGCGTTACGCCGCGACGACCGGCTCTTCTACCTGCTCAACTTCGAAGGCCGGCAGGCACCCCGCCCGTTCCTCCTCGCCGGACAGTACAACCCGCTCCACGCCACCGGGCTCGGCAAGGCACTCCTGACCGGGCTGACCGGGGACGAGCGGCGCACCCTGCTACCCGACACCGCCCTGCCCGCCTACACCCACCGCACCATCACCACCCACGAACAGCTCGACGAGGAACTCACCCGCACCCTCGCCCGGGGCTACGCCACCGAAATCGAGGAACTCGCCCTCGGCCGCGCCTGCATCGCCGCCGCCATCCGCGACGGCTCGGGCGAGGTGGTGGCCGCCCTCTCGGTGTCCGGCCCGCTCTCCGCCATCGACCTGCCCAACCGCGAGACCGAACTCGTCCAGTCGGTGATCGAGGCGGCCGATTCCGTCAGCATCAACCTCGGGTACGTCGGGCCAGCCCACGTCGTGCCCCAGCAGGCCGTCGCCGCTGAGGTCGTGTCCTGACCGCCCAGCTTGGCCGCGTCATCGCCAGCATCCGGCTCCCCGGTCCCGGCTGGCCGGGAACTCGCCGAGGCGGGGCAGGTTAGATCCCCGGCCGGATTCCGTCCCCCTGGGGTCTCAACGGGACCGGCGGACAACGGGCTTGTCGTCAGGCGCCCGCCAACGCCCGTACGACGTCCTCGTCGACCGTGATGCCGAGGCCAGCGCCGCCCGGCACCTCGAATCGCCCGCCAACCGGGGCGACCGCGTCCGGGGCGACGGCGGTGAGCGGGTTGGTGCCGATCCAGTGTTCGAGCACTGCGAAGTTCGGCATCGCGGCGGCGCACTGCACGCTGGCGTACCAGTGCACGGCCGAACCGATGCTGACGTGCGGGGTGGCCTGCGCGCCGAACGCGTCGGCGAGCGCGGCGATCCGCATCGTCTCGGTGATGCCGCCGGCCCGGCACACATCGGGCTGGAGCACGCGGAGCGCGCCGGCGCGGAGGAACTCCAGCGCCCGGTGCCGGGTGGCCAGGGAGTCCAGGGCGAGGGGGATGTCCAGGCGGGCGGCGACGGTGGCGTACCCGTCGAGGTCCTCCGGCGGCAGCGGCATCTCGAAGAATCCGACGCCGGCGTCCTGGAGGGCGCGGCCGACCCGCAGCGCCTGCGGGACTTCGTACTGCCCGGCGGCGTCGGCGTAGACGGCGGCCTGGTCGCCGAACACCTCGCGGACGGTCTGCACGGACGCGATGTCGTCCTCGGGGCGGGCGCCGATGGCCACCTTGACGGCGTCGTACCCCAGTTCGCGCAGCCGCTCGGCCTCCTGGCGCACCCGGCGCTGGCCCTCGGCGCCGGAGCCGGCGGGTGCGGCGGGCACGCCGGAGGCGTACAGCCGCAGGGTGGTGCGGTAGCGGCCGCCGAGCAGGGCGTGCAGGGGCTGGCCGAGGGTGCGGGCGAACGCGTCCCACAGAGCGATGTCGAGGCCGGCGAGGGCCTCCAGCCAGAAGCCACTGTCGTGACCACGGACCCGCATGCCGGTGTAGACCCGGTCCCAGGTGCGGCCGATCTCGTCGAGCCGGGAGCCGACGGCGAGCGGTGCGATCAGGTCGTCGAGGATGGCGGCGGTGGCGCGGGCCCCGACGGGTGCCTTGGCCTCGCCCCAGCCGACGACCCCGTCAGCAGTCTCGACCCGCACCAGCACGGCGTCGATGGTCTCGCTGTAGACGTAGCGGCGGCGTTCTCTCGGCGGGTACTCCACCAAGGCGCTGCCGTGCTCGGCGCTCCACGCCCGGGCGCCCCAGTACGTCTCGGCGGGCTTGGCGCGTACCGCGAAGCTGCGGACGTCGACGACCTTCATCCGTTCTCCTTGGCTGTGGTTCGCTCCAGGGCGGCGTGCAGGAGCGGGGCTTGGCCCCAGGGGAAGACGCCGAGGGCCCGGTGGTGGTAGTCGAGGGCGGTGCCGACGGGCGTCGCCTCGGACACGGTGAGGGCGCCGCCGGTGAGTCGGCGGAGGGTGCTGTGCCAGGCCCGGTCGGCCATCGCCCGGTGGGCGGGGTCGACCAGCCCGGCGTCGACAGCGCGCGGCACGACCCAGGCCAGGTACGCGGAGGTGCTCGCCTCGACCGGGGTGTCCGGGTCGTCGACCACCGTGGTCCACTCGCCGTCGCGCTCGTGCGTGGCGAGCGCGTCGACCAGGCGGGTGAGCCGCTCGGCGAGCCCGTGGTCGGGGGCGTGGATCAGGGTGTCGGTGAGGCCGAGCAGCGCCCACGCCTGCCCGCGTCCCCAGGCGACGCCATTGCCCCGTTCGGCCCGGGTGTCGTAGCCGTGCTGGAACAGCGCGTTGGGCAGTTGCAGCGCGTCGGCGTACTCGGTGGCGTAGGTGACGGCCTCATCGGGGTGGCCCAGTGTGGCGAGGCCGGGTCCGTCGGTGTGCATGCAGTCGACCCAGACCGTTGACGACCAGGGTGGCAGGTCGGGACGGTGCAGGCGAGGCCCGCCGGGGCGGGCCGGTCGGGCGTGCCGGACGGCGGCGAGCCAGCGGCGGCAGGCGTCCGTCACGTCGATGTCGGGTCGGCGGTCGGTGAGGGCGAGCAGCGCCTCGACCGCGATGAGGTGGTCGGTGCGGTCCGGCGGTGCGGTCAGCGACGGCGTCACGAGGTCGATCACCCGTTGAGTGAGGTCGGGGCGGTGCAGCGCGTCGCCGGCGCGGAGCAGGGCGGTGAGCGTGCCGCCGATGCCGAAGCCCCAGATCCGCGGCGTGGTGGCGGCGGTCGCGTCCGCGATCGCCGCCACCAGCCGGGTGCCGGGCGCGCTGGTCACTTGATGAGGGCCTGCACCGCTGCGCCGGCCTCGCGCATCGCGTCCGCCGGCTTGCTCTTGCCGACCAGCACCGCCTGGACGTGCTCCGAGATGGCGGTCTCCATCTGGGCGTACTGGGGGTACTTCCAGAACGGGTTCGGGGTGGCGGTGGCGGTGATCCGCTCGCTGAACTGGGAGGTGAAGGCGTCCGTCTTCACCTGCTCGGAGGCCAGCGCCGCCGTGGTGGTGGGCGGCAGGGACAGGTCCTTGAAGTAGCCGAGGACGGTCTGCTCGTCGGACGTGAGCCACTTCGCGAAGTCGGTGGCGGTGTTGGCGCCCTCGCCCTCGACCACGACGACGGCGTGGCCCCACTGCACGGCGCGCGGCTTGTCGCCGGCGTTCTTCACCGGCCGGGCGACCGGGTCGAGCTTGTCGGCGATGGACTTGTCCGGGGAGCCCTTGACGACGAAGTCGCGGCCGACGATGGCGTCGTCGTAGATGGCGGCCTTGCCCTGGGCGAACAGGGTGCGCGCGTCGACCCGCTCCACGTCCGGAGCGATGAGCTTCGCGTCGTACAGCTTCTTGTACCAGGCGACCGCCTCGATGCTGGCGTCGTCGCCGACGGCGACCTTGTCCCCGTCCAGCAGCGGGCTGCCGAAGGTCTGCATCCAGATGAGGATGTCCTTGAGCTGGGCGACCTTGGTGGACGCGGCGTACGGGATGACGCCGGTGCCCTTGAGCGCCCGCAGCGCGGCCTCGAAGTCGTCGATGGTGGTCGGCGCGGTGGTGATGCCGGCCTTCTGCATCAGGTCCCGGTTGGCGATCAGACCGATGGCGGCGGTGGTCCAGGGCAGGCCGACCTGCTTGCCCTCGACCTGCCCCGAGCTGAGGGCGGCCGCGGTGTAGCCGGCGTCCTTGGCCACGTCACCGAGGTCGCGAAGCTTGCCGAGCGCGGCGAGGCCGGCGAGCCAGGCGATGTCCATCTGCGCGGCGCCGGTGAACTGCCCGCCGCGCACCTGGAGCGTGAGCTGGTTGAGGTAGCTGTTGTACGCCAGCGGCACGCCGTTGACGGTGATGCCCGCTTTGCTGCCGTATCCGGTCATCAGCTGTTCGATCTTGGCCTTGGAGGCGTTGTCGGCCAGGCTCCAGGACGCGAACGAGAAGTTGGTGGCGGACTTGGCGGTATCCGCCTCGGGGGCGTCGGCGCTCGGCGCGCAGGCGGCCACGCCGCCCAGGCCGAGGGCGCCGGCGCCGAGTCCGACGAGGCGGAGCATGTCCCTGCGGGAAACGTTGCTGTTCATTGCTGGACCTCCGGGACGGGTGGTGGTTATCCCTTGATGGCGCCGGCGGTGATGCCGCCGACAAGGAACCGCTGCAGCGCGATGAACGCGAGCACGACGGGCAGGGACGCGATCAGCGACGCGGCCATGAGCTCGGCCCACTGCGCGGTCGCCTCGCCGAGGAAGGCGTTGACCAGGCCGGGTGGCAGTGTCGTCTTCTCGCGTCCGGCGAGGGTGAGGGCGAAGATGAAGTCGTTCCAGCCGCGGACGAAGGCGAAGAGCCCGGCGGCGATGAGACCGGGCGCCGACAGCGGCAGGATGACCGAGTGGATGGTGCGCAGCCGCGATGCGCCGTCGACGCGGGCGGCCTCGACGAGGCTGTCAGGGATGGTGTCGAAGAAGCCCTTGAGCATCCAGACGCAGAGCGGCAGCGTGAAGGTGGTGAACGACAGCACCAGCGCGGTGTAGGTGTCGAGCAGGTGGTAGGCGCTGAACAAGGCGTAGAGGGTGACCAGCAGAAGGGCCTGGGGGAACATCTGGGAGGAGAGCACGAAGTACATCAGGCTGCGCCGGCCGCGGAAGCGGAACTTGGAGAACGCGTAGCCCATGTAGGCCGACACCACGACGCTCAGCACCGCGGTGACGATCGAGACGATCAGGCTGTTGACCAGGTACCGGGCCAGCGCGGGTTCGTCGGCGAGGCGGGTGAAGTTGTCGAGGGTGAGCTCGGTGGGGACGAACGACGGCGGGTAGCGGAAGGTCTGCTGAGCCGGGGTGAACGCGGTGACCAGCATCCAGTACACCGGCAGCAGCCCGAATCCGCCGAGGACGACGACGGCCGTCCACGCCGCGGCGCGGGAACCGCGGCTCTCCCGTGCGGAGCGCTTCCTCACAGCTGTCCCTCCCGCTCGGACCGACGGACGTAGACCGCGACCATGACGAGCAGCAGCACCATCCAGAGCAGGCCGAGCGCACCGGCACGGCCGAGGTCGAAGCCCTGGAAGGCGGTCTCGTAAACCGCGGTGGCGAAGGTTTCGGTGGTGCCGGCGGGGCCGCCGCCGGTCATCACGTAGATCAGGTCGAAGTGCTGGAAGTTCCAGATCAGTTCCAGCAGCAGGACGATGCCGATGATGCCGCGCAGGTGCGGCAGAGTGACGGCGAAGAACCGCTGGACCGCGCCGGCGCCGTCGGTCTCGGCCGCCTCGTGCAACTCGACCGGTACGGTCTGCAGCCCGGCGAGGATCATCACCATGATCCACGGAAAGCTCGCCCAGGTCTTGGCGACGATGACCGCGGTCATCGCGGTGCCCGAGCCTGCCAACCAGGCCTGTGGGGCATCGATCAGGCCGAGCGCCTCCAGCGCGCCGTTGGCGAGGCCGTAGTTCGCATTGAAGATCCACATCCAGAGGAACGACACGACGACGCTGGGCACCAGCCACGGGATGAGCAGCAGGCCGCGGAGAGTGGCGCGGCCGCGGATGCGGGTGTTCAGGGCGAGTGCGAGGGCCAGGCCGACGAGGAACGGTGCGATGGTGGCGCCGACGGTGAAAACCAGCGTCTGGCGCAGCAGCCGCCAGAAGTCGCCGCCGAGCAGGTCGGTGATGTTCTGCAGGCCGACGAAGGTGCGGCCGGATTCCACCAGGCTCTGCTCGAAGAACGCGGTGATCAGGGAGGCGACCAGCGGGTAGACGACGATCGCGGCGAGCATCGCCAGGGCGGGGAGCATCAGCAGCGCGGCGAACGCGCCGTCGCCGAGCCGTCGCGGGGGCCGCTCGCCGCCCGGCGGGGACGCCGGCACGCGGCCGGCGGTCCCGCGACGGGTCGTCTCGGTGCTCATCGGCTGGCCTGCAAGCGGGTCAGGACGCGGTCGGCGGGGCCGAGGTAGCCCAGGTCGGTGCTGATGGCGTCGGCGGCTTCGATGACCATGCGGGACAGGTCGGCCTCCCGGGTGTCCAGGGCGATCGCGGAGAGCGGTCCGGAGACCGACAGCGCTGCGCAGACGGTGCCGGTGTGGTCGAGGATCGGGGACGCGATGCAGGCGCGGCCCAGCGCCAGTTCCTCGACCTCGGTGGCGTAACGGCGCTCGGCGGCCTGAGCGATGGCCTCGTCCAGCGCGGCGTGATCGGTGATGGTGGACGGGGTGTACGCGCGCAGATCGGGCAGGAGCGCCCGGCGCTCTTCGGGGTCGGTGCCGATGAGCAGGCACTTGCCGATGCCCGTGGCGTGCAGCGGGTTGTGCTGGCCGATGAGGACGAACGACCGCGGGGCGAGGGTGCCCTCGAAGTTGCACAGGTAGAACAGCGTGGCGCCGCAGCGCACGGCGACGTTGGCGCCGAGGCCGAGTTCGGCGGCGAGGTTCTGCGCCCGCTGGCGGGCCTCGCGGTGCACCGGGTGGCTGTTGAGGGCGACGCCGGCCATCGTGATGAGCGCGGGGCCTAGTTGGTAAAGGCCGCTGACCTGGTCGCGCTGTACGAGGTCGCAGGCCTCGAGTGTGGCCAGTAGGCGGGACGCGGTCGACTGGCCCAGGCCGGCGTGACGGGCGACATCGGAGACCCGCAGCGCGGGCTGGCCGCCGAGGAAGGCGTTGAGCACGGCGGCCGCCTTCTCGACGCTTTGGTTGGTGCCCTGATCACTCGCCACCGGCAGCTCCTTCTGGACGTCCCATCCATTGCTGTGCCAGAGTGACCCCCATGCTGCATCGTGTCAACCGCCGATTGCATGCGAGTTGCAGAACCGCGCCACGGGGGCGGTCCTGTGACATTTGAGCCTGCATTCCTGCCCTTCGAGAGCCCGACGGAGGTCGACGGCCACGGCCACCCGAACGGGCGGCACCTGCTCAGCGCGGCGCTGCCGGCGATGACGGGCAACTACGTGGTCCGCACCGCCGTGCGGGTGCCGGAACCGCGCCACGGCACCGGTGTCAGCACCGCCGAACTGCGGGTCAACGCCAACGCCGAGCGCTGGTACGCGATCCGGCTGCGGATCCGCACCGGCGTGCGGTACCTGTCGGTGCTCCGGCACGCCGGCGGGCGCGACGATTTGCTTGCCGACGACATCGTGTCCTTCGACTTCGGGCGGTATCTGCCCGTCGAGGTCACCGTCGTCGACGGCCGGCTCACCATCACGGTGGACGGACGCACCCCGGTGACCGTCACCGACCCCGAGCCGCTCGACGGCGGCGGGGTCGGCGTCGGGGCCACCGGAATGGCCGCCGGGTTCGCCCCGGTGCAGGTGGTCGACCTCGGCCCAGGTACGCCGCCCGCCGCCGACCGCGCCGACACCGCCAGCCCGGACCTGACCAAGGCGGTGGTCGAGCCGTACGCCGCCGTCGAGGGGGCCGCGCACCGTCTGGAGATCGCCGCGCTGCGGTGGGACGGCGGGTCCGGGTA
The DNA here is from genome assembly GCF_042897975.1 of Micromonospora sp. NPDC000668. Classification (NCBI taxonomy): domain Bacteria; kingdom Bacillati; phylum Actinomycetota; class Actinomycetes; order Micromonosporales; family Micromonosporaceae; genus Micromonospora; species Micromonospora sp. NPDC000668. The sequence goes on along the minus strand of NZ_JBIAYP010000001.1, from coordinate 1,079,047 downwards.
CGCCGCCGACCTGTCCATCCGGGCGGACGGCGGCTGGGAACCGGTGGGCGGCGACCGGTTCGGCGAGCGGTGGCTGGTGCTGCACGGCGGCGGCGGCAGCCGCCGGAATCCACAACGGACACTCGATCGGCACCAGGTGGTGCTCGACCAGGTCGAGCTGCTCGGCCCGGACGCGGTCCGGCTGAGCGGTGGCAACCCAGAGCTGTTCTCCCTCACGGTCACCTGGCGGCTGTCCGGACCGCACCCCACGGTGGACATCGAGCTGACCACGCAGGTCGACGGCAGGTTCGTGATCGCCTACCGGGCCTTCGCCGCCGCACCCGTCGACGAGATCGACGAGGTGCTGTGCGGGCCGCTGCAGCACGCCCGGATGGTGGGCGGACCGGCGTCCGTGGGCCGCGACGAGCTGTTCGCGCCGCTGTGCCTGGTGCAGCGCGGCCCAGTCACCACCGGGCTGTTCGCCCCGGCCGCGGAGCTGCCGTTCGAATACGAGTCGGCGCGCGGCGACGACGACCAGCCGTTCGGGATGAGCCTGGGCACCCCCGAGGGCACGGTGCAGCCCACTCTCTACGCCCCGCAGTACGGCCGGCGCGCCGACCGGCGCGCCGGCGAGCCCTACCGGTTCACTGTCGGGGTGTACGCCGCCCATGCCGAGCTGTACGACGCGTACCGCGACCTGCTGCGCGGCGAGTACGGCTACACCGCGTACCGGCGCAACGTCCACGCCTCGCTGACCGACACCGTGCACAACCTGATCGACCTGATGAAGGCCGGCCCGGACACCGACGACCAGGTCGACTACCAGGGGTCACCGAGCGGCTGGTGGAGCCGGGCGAAGGGCTTCATCGACATCGAGAACGACCAGGCCGTCCGCGCGACCACCACCGGGGTGCTGCTCGGCGCCTACCAGCTGACCGGCGACGACGAACTGTACGACACACGGGCGCTACCGACGACCGAGTTCCACCTGTCCCGCAACGGGTACGGCTGGACGCCACGCGAGGACGCCACTGTCTACGGTGACCCGACGAAGCACCAGCTGTGCGGCACCCCGTTCGGCGCGCCCGCCCTCGGCCCCCTGTACGCGCTGTCCCGGGGCACACTCACCGCCGCCCGAGAGCTCGCGCTCTCCTCGCTCGACACACAGGACTACTGGGTCAAGCGCACCCCGATGAGCGAGCCGCTGGCCGCGTACCGGATGACGCGGGATCCGAAGCTGCGGCAGCAGGCCGAGGAGGCCGCCGAGCGCTACATCGCCGAGGAGCTCGACCAGCCGTACGGCGGCGCGGCCGACCCGCACGACTTCGCCATCTACTACTGCCGTGCCTGGGTCGAGCTGCTCGAGATGTTCGAGGAGACCGGCCGGCGGCGCTACCTGGACGCCGCGTACCGGGAGGCGAAGCGGTTCGTCACCATGATCTTCGCCCGCCCGGTGCCGGACGGCCCGGTGCCCGTGCCGCAGCGCCCGCTCTTCGTTGACCGGCAGATCGAGCTCACCGGCTGGTGGGACCCCGCCGCCCTGTACGACTACCCGGCCCGCGACGTGCCCGACGAGGTGGTGCCCGCCTGGCAGGTGTCACCGACAGGGCTGAGCATCGAGGCGGTGAACACCTACCGGTTCAACGGGTTCACCCTCAACCCGGCGTGGGCGCCGTTCCTGCTCCGCCTCGCCGCGCACACCGGCGACGACCTGCTGCGGGACGTGGCGCACAACGCGCTGGTCGGCCGGTTCACCAACTACCCCGGCTACTACTACCGGCAGCTGACGGTCCACCATCTACGCCCGGACTTTCCCTGGACCGGCCCGTTCGGCAACACCACCATCTACTACCACCACGCACCCGCCCAACTCGGCATGGGCATCGACTACCTGATCGCCGAGCACGAGACCCGCTCCGGCGGCGCGATCGCCTTCCCGGCCCAGTTCGAGCAGAACTACGTCTGGTTCGTCTACCACGTCTACGGCCACCGGCCCGGCCGCTTCCACGGCGAGGACGGCGTCTGGCTGTGGCTGCCCAAGGGCCTGGTGCGGCTGGACACCGAGCAGGTCAACTGGATCGCCGCCGAAGGCGGGGACCGGCTCTGCGTCAGCCTCACCAACGCGTCGGCCACCCCGACCACGGTCACCGTCACGCTGGACCCGGTACGGGTGCCCATGGCGGCCGCCACCCCGTACCGGGCGACGGTGATCCGCGACCGCCGCGCACCGCAGGAGGCGACCGTGCTCGACCACCAGCTCACCGTCCAGGTGTCCGGGCACGGCATCACCGCGATCGTCGTACATGGCGTCGGCCCACTGGACGTACCGCTGCACCGCACCGACGCGGCCCCCGTCGGCGCGCACCACTTCGACGACGGCCCGGTGGGTCCGGTGCGCGGCATCTTGATCCCCAAGCCGGACGGCAGCCGCTACCACGCCTACGTGCAGGCGACCCGGCGCGAGCCGGCGACCCTGCACTGGTCGCTCGACGACGGCACCACCTGGCGGCAGCTCGACCGCACCGTGCACCCCAACGAGTGGACCGTGCCCGTGGACGACCTGTCCGCGGCGTTCACCTACATCGTGCAGATCGGCGACCGGCGGTCCCGGCCGGTGCGGCTTTCCTGCGTGAAGGAGGCGTGATGCGGGTCCGCGAGGTGCGCACGCACGTGCTGAAGGTACGCGCTGACGAGGCCTACCTGGGGCCGAAGAGCGACGGGAGCGCCATCGGCGGCGGCTACGAGGTCCGCGAACCGTGGCGCAGCCTCTACTCGTCGCGCTACGAGACGCTGCTGGTGGAGGTGGTGGCCGAGGACGGCACCACCGGCTGGGGGGAGGCCCTCGCGCCGGTGGCGCCAGAGGTGCCGGCGGCCGTGGTCGACCTGCTGCTCGCGCCGGTGCTGGTCGGCATGGACGCCACCGCGCCGCGCCCGGCCTGGTACCGGCTGCGCGACCTGATGCGCGAGCGCGGGCACCTGGTCGGCCACCAGGCCGACGCGCTCGCCGCCGTGGACATCGCGCTCTGGGACCTCGCCGGACGGCTGACCGGGCTCGGCGTCGCCCAGCTGCTCGGCGGCGCGTTCCGCACCCGGCTGCCCACGTACGTCTCCGGACTGCCCCGCCCCACCGACCCGCAGCGCGCGGCGCTGGCCCGGAACTGGGCCGAGCGGGGCGCCGCCGCGGTCAAGCTGCACCTCGGGCACGGCGTCGCCGCCGACCTCGCCACCGTCGACGCGGTCCGCGAGGCCGCGCCTGGCCTGCGCATCGCCGTGGACGGGCACTGGGCGTACGGGGTGGACGAGGCAACCGCGCTGGCGCGTGGTCTCGCCGATCGCGGCGCGTGGTTCCTGGAGGCGCCGCTTGCCCCAGAGGACATCGCCGGGCACGCCGAACTCGTCAGCCGCGCCACCGTGCCGATCGCCGTGGGGGAGACGCTGCGCAACCGGTACGAGTTCGCGCAGTGGCTGGACGCGCGGGCGTTGCGGATCGCCCAGCCGGACGTGGCCCGTACGGGCATCACCGAGGCGATGGCGATCGCCGAGCTGTGCGCCGCCCGGCACGTGCCCGTCGCACCGCACCACTCGGTCGGCATGGGTGTCTCGCTCGCCGCCGGCCTGCATGTCGCCGCGGCGGTCGCCGACCTCGCCGCGTTCGAGTACCAGCCGACCTCCACCGAGGTCGGATCCCGCATCCTCACCGGGCCGGTGCCTGTGCACCCGGCCGCGTTCGATCTGCCCGCGGGTCCCGGTCTCGGCGTCGATGTCGACGCCGAGACGGTTCGCGCCCTGGTCAAGGAGTCCTGAGTGCCCCACACCGTGCACGGCCTCGTGCCGATCCTCGCCACCCCGTTCGGGCCCGACGGCGCCCTCGACCTGCCCAGCCTGCGCCGGCTCACCGAGTTCCAGCTCGCCAGCGGCGTCACCGGCGTCGCCGTCTTCGGCATGGCCAGCGAAGGCTTCGCGCTCACCACCGAGGAGCGGGCCCGGATTCTCGCCACCGTCACCGAGGTGGTCGCCGGCGCGGTCCCAGTTGTCGCCGGGGTCAACGGCACGTCGACGGTGACCGCGATCGAACAGGCCGGTGCCGCGGTGGCCGGCGGCGCGACCACGCTGATGGTGCTTCCTCCGTTCATGGTGAAGCCGACGTCCGACCAGCTGCTCGCCTTCTACGGCGACGTGGCCGCCGCCGCCGGGGTCGAGGTCATGGTCCAGGACGCGCCCGGCGCCACCGGCGTGACGATGCCGCCCACCCTCATCGCCGAGCTCGGCAAGCTCGACGGCGTCACTTCCGTCAAGGTGGAATCGCCGCCGACCGCGCCCAAGGTGGTCGCGGTGGTCGCCGCCCGCGCCGACGACCGCTTCGCCGTGCTCGGCGGCCAGAACGCCCAGTTCTGCCTGGAGGAGTACGCCCGCGGAGCGATCGGCACCATGCCCGCCTGCGAGTTCCCCGACCTGCTCGGCCCGGTGCTCGCAGACTGGCAGGCCGGCCGGCACACCGACGCCCGCGCGGGCTTCACCCGGCTGCTGCCGCTGATCCTGTTCGGCCTCCAGCAGGGCATCGCCTGGGCGGTGCACAAGGAGGTGCTGGTGCGCCGTGGCCTCATCGCCGACGCCACCGTCCGCTCGCCGGCCCGCCCGCTCGACCCGGCCAGCCGCGACTCACTCGCCACCATCCTCGCCGACCTTGGGCTTGCCCGGTGAGCGGACGCGGGATCCTCGTCATCGGCGCCTCCTCGCCGATCGGCACCGCGATCGCCCGCGCCTTCACCGAATCCGGCGATCGCGTCGTGGGCGTCTCCCTCGAACAGCACAGCGACCCCGCCTTCGCGGCCGAACTGGTGGCCGACTGCGCCGACCCGGACGCGGCAGCCCGCGCCGTCGCCGATGCCCACCGCACACTCGGCCGACTCGACGTGGTGGTGCCCGCCGCCGCGGTCATGCCCGTCGCTCCGGCGACGCGGACCACCGACGCGCAGTGGCGGGCCGCCCTCGACGTGACCCTCGGCTCGACGTTCTACGTCGTCCGCGCCGCCCTGCCCCTGCTGCCGCGCGGCGGCGCCGTCGTCGCGGTCAGCTCCGTCAACGCCAGCCTCGCCGCGCCCGGCCTGCCGGGCTACGCGGCCGCGAAAGCCGGCGTGGAGGGACTCGTCCGCCAGCTCGCGCTCGAGTACGGTCCCGCCGGCATCCGCGTCAACGCCGTCGCCCCCGGCATGATCGGCAAGGCCGACCTGCCCTCCGTCACCGAGGGCTACCCGCTGCGGCGGGTAGGCCGACCCGACGACGTCGCCGCCGCCGTGACGTTCCTCGCCTCGCCGGCAGCGGACTTCATCACCGGCGTCGTGCTGCCCGTCGACGGTGGCCTGTCGATCGCCTCACCAGCGGCGTGGCTCCGCCCCGACCTGCGAGCGAGATGGCTGTGACATCCAGGGACTGGGCGGTGCTGGCCGACGTGCGCTGTGAGCTGGGGGAGTGCCCGGTCTGGGACGAGGCCTCGGCCCGCCTGCACCTGGTGGACATTGACGGCCGACGCCTCTGGGCCCTCGATCCTGCCTCCGGCACCGCCTCCGGCGCGACCTGCGACCGGCCGGTCACCGCCCTGGTGCCGCGGGCCGACGGGGGATGGCTCGGCGTGTCCGGGCGGGACATCGGCACCGTCGACCCGGACGACGGAACCTTCCAACCTCTGCTGTCCCTGCCCGGGCCGTCCGACCTGGCACTGAACGACGCGGTGTGCGGACGCGACGGCAACCTCTACGTCGGGTCGATCGACCGTACCCGGGCCAATCGCGCCGCCCTGTACGTGGTGGAGCCGGACCTGAACCATCGCGTCCTCGCCGGGCACGTGGGCGCATCCAACGGCGTCGACACCAGCCCGGACGGGCGCCTCCTCTACCACGCTGACAGCTTCGCCGACACGGTCACCGCGTACGGGCCCGACGGCCGCCCCGTTGCCGCGGTGCGGGTTGCGCACCCCGACGGGATCGCCGTCGACGCCGACGGCGGGGTCTGGGTGGCCTCGTGGGGATCCGGCATGGTGTTCGGCTACACGCCCCACCTCGCTCCGGACCGCACGCTACGCCTGCCCACGCCGCTGGTCACGAACATGTCGTTCGGCGGTCCCGGCTATCGATGGCTCTTCGTCACGACCGCGCGGTCGGACGGCGCCGAGCTGTCCGGAGCCGTGTTCACCGCGGACGTCGGCGTAGCCGGTCTTCCGGCCGCCCGCTTCGTGGTCGGGTTGGATCACCGCGTCCGTTGAGCGGACGACCGTGTTCCTGTCGCTGCTGTCTGCCGCGCTGATCGCCCTGTCGTTGAGGCAACATCTGCCGCAGACGTTCCCGGCCCACCACGACGACCCGGTCCGGGTTTCCCGGCGAGGTACTCGGTGAGTTTCGGATGCTCCACCTACGCCTCGCGAGAATCGCGGGCGCCTACTACCTGGTTGTCGCGATCTTCGCCGGTTTCGCGCACATCGTGCGCGAGAACGTCTACGTCGCGGACGATGCGGTAGCCACCGCGGCCAACGTGGTTTCGAACGCCGATCTGGTCAGGCTCAGCTTCGTGGCCGACCTGGTGCAGGCGACGTTCGCGCTGTTCCTCGTCCTGGCGCTGTCGCACCTGCTGCAGCACGTGAACAGGAACGTGGCCCGGGCGATGGTCCTCTTCGTCGTGCTCCAGGTCGGCATCACCTGCCTCAATCTGGTCCACCAGCTCGCCGCGCTGCTGGTCGCGACCGAGCCCTCCTACACGAGCGTCTTCGCCGCCGACGAGTCGGACGCCCTGGTACTGCTGCTGATGGACATGCAGCACAGCGGCTTCCTGGTCGCCCAGATCTTCTTCGGGCTCTGGCTGTTCCCCCTCGGCTGGTTGGCCTACCAATCCGGCATGTTCCCCCGGCCGCTGGGTGTCATCTTGATGGTCGCCACCGCCGCGTACCTGATCGACGTGCCGCTGCAGTTCCTCGCGCCCGGCTTCGCGGCGGCGGTCTCACCGATCGTTGTCGTGCCGCTGGTGACCATCGCCGAGGTCTCGATGGTCGGCTACCTGCTGATCAAGGGCGCCCGGACGCCGGCCGACCCGAAACCACCGGTCGACACGAACGCACCGGTCGGCATCGCGCCGGCGAACCATCCACTCGTCACACCCTGAGCCACACCCGCGACCGGAGGAACACCATGACCACCACCGACACCACCACCGCCACGATGCGGGCCATCGTGCGGGACACCTACGGCAACGCCGACGTCCTGCGCCTCGCCCACGTCGCCCGACCCGAGGCCACCGACGACGAAGTCGTTCTCCGCGTTCATGCGGCCGGTCTCGACCGCGGCACCTGGCACATGATGACCGGCCAGCCGTACCTGGGCCGGCTCGCCTTCGGCGTCCCCAGGCCCACGGACCCCGTGCTCGGCATCGACGTCGCCGGCACCGTCGTCGCGGTCGTTTCGGCGGTGACCCGGTTCGCGCCGGGCGACGAGGTGTTCGGTTTCGGAAAGTGAACGTTCGCCGAGTACGCGGTCGCACGCGAGGACAAACTGGCCCGCAAACCACGGAACCTCTCCTTCCAGCAGGCCGCGGTCGTTCCGGTCTCCGCAGCCACCGCCCTGCAGGCTCTGGACGCCGTCGGCGGCGTCAGGCCAGGACAAGCGGTACTGGTCATCGGTGCGTCCGGAGGGGTGGGCAGCTACGCCGTACAACTGGCGAAGGCGTTCGATGCCGAGGTCACCGGGGTCGCGAGCACCGCCAAGCTCGACCTGGTCCGGTCTCTCGGCGCCGACCACGTCGTCGACTACACCCGCGACGACTTCGCCGACGGGATGCGCCGCTACGACGTGATCCTCGACATTGCGGGTAACCCCACCATCTCCCGACTGCGCCGCGCACTCACGCCCACCGGAACGGCAGTGATCGTCGGGGGAGAGGAAGGCGGCTCGTTCTCGGGCGGCATGAACCGTCAACTGCGGGGCCTGGCCCTGTCACGGTTCGTCCGCCAGCGAATCACCACCTTCATCGCCAGGCAGCGGGCCAGCGACCTCGAACGCCTCACCGATCTCCTCGAGGCGGGCAAGCTGACGCCCAGCATCGGCCGAACCTATCCCCTCGAGCAGGTCCCGCAGGCCATGCGTTACCTCGCGGACGGTAAGACACGAGGCAAGGTCGCCATCACCATCTGAGCGCGAACCACGGCACGTCGAAGCACTGCCCACTGGATCGATCTTCCGTACGCCCAAAGCACCCTGTTTCGCTTCGCGGGCGCCATCGGATTCACGTAGCACAGCGTCGCACTCACCCAGCGAACGACCAACCGTCCGAACGCAGAGGGAACCGGGCGGCCTCGCCACCACCTACCCGCGCAGGCCGGTGGTGGCGAGCCGGCGTTTGCGGTCGGTCTTCAGGCCTTCCCCCTCCGGCTCAACGGCGGTGTAAGCCCTCGAGAGTGCCGTGCGGCACGGCTGGGTGCTCTACTCTCGGGCGCATCCCCGCCGAGGGCCCACGAGGGGAGCTGTGATGGCAAGCCCCCTGGTCGAGACCAAGCTGTACATCCCCAAGCTCCGCCACAGTCTGGTGGCACGCCAGCGACTGAGCGAGCGCCTGAGCCGCGGGGCAGAATCGCGGCTGACGCTCATCTCCGCCCCCGCCGGCTTCGGCAAGACGACACTGCTGAGCGCGTGGCTGGCCTCAGGCGCTGAGCAACGGTCCGTGGCGTGGCTCTCCCTCGAGGAGAGCGACAGCCAGCCCGGCCTGTTCTGGACCTACGTGATCACCGCCCTGCAGAACGTCGTGCCAGGCGTCGGCGCCGGCGCGCTGCCGCTCCTGCAGTCAGCCCAGACGCCGATCGAGACCGTCCTCGCCACCCTGCTCAACGAGCTCAGCGCCGTGCCGAACGAGATCCACCTGGTGCTCGACGACTATCACCTCGTCGACGGGCCCGACGTCGAGACCGGCATGGTGTTCCTGCTGGAGCACCTCCCGCCACACGTGCACCTGGTGATCAGCAGCCGGGCTGACCCGGCGCTGCCGCTGGCGCGGCTGCGGGCTCGCGGCGAGCTGGTCGAGGTCCGCGCCGCCGAGCTGCGCTTCACCTTGGACGAGGTCACGGACTACCTCAACGAGGTCATCGGGTTGAACCTGACCGCGAACGACATCGCAGCCCTGGAGGGTCGCACGGAGGGGTGGATCGCCGCGCTCCAGCTGGCAGCGCTGTCGATGCAGGGACGAGCCGATGTCGCCGGCTTCATCGCCGGCTTCGCAGGCGATGACCGATACATCGTCGACTACCTGGTCGAGGAGGTTCTGAGGCGCCAACCCGACCATGTCCGGACCTTCCTGGTCCAGACCTCGATCTTGGACCGGTTGAGCGGTCCGCTGTGTGACGCCGTCACCGCGCAGCACGGCGGGAAGGCCATGCTGGAGTCGCTGGACCGCGCCAACCTTTTCGTAGTCCCGCTCGACGACAGCCGCCGGTGGTACCGCTACCACCACCTCTTCGCGGACGTCCTGCGGACGCATCTGTTGGATGAACGCGCCGACGAGGCCGCGGACCTGCACCGCCGCGCGAGCCAGTGGTACGACCAGAACGGTGAGCCGTCGCCCGCAGTTCGCCACGCCCTGGCTGCCGGGGACGTCGAGCGCGCAGCGGGACTGGTCGAGCTGGCGATGCCGGCTCTGCGCCGGAACAGGCAGGATCCCACGATCCGTGGCTGGCTCGACGCCATCCCCGACGAGGTGGTCCGGGTCAGGCCAGTGCTTGCCGTCGGCCTGATCGGGGCGTTGATGTCGGGAGGCGAGTTCGAGGGCATCGAGGACCGACTGCGGGACGCCGAGCAATTGCTGGACAAACCCCCCACCGACCGCGCGGAGATGGTCGTCGTCGACGAGGAGGAGCTCCTCCGCCTCCCGGGGGTGATCCAGATGTACCGAGCCGCGCTGGCACTGGTTCGAGGCGACACACCCGCCACCATCAGGCACGCCCATCGTGCGATCGACCGGACGGCGGTCGACGACTACCTCACGCGGGCCGGGGCATCGGCCCTCCTGGGGCTCGCGTTCTGGGGCAACGGAGACCTCGAGGCCGCGCATCAGGCCTACTCCGCCTGTGTCGAGGGGATGCGGCGGGTCGGGCACATCTCCGACGTCCTCGGCTGCTCGATCACGCTGGCGGACACCCGCATCACGCAGGGACGCCTCGGCGAGGCGCTGCGCACCTACGAGCAGGCTCTGCAGCTCGCCTCCCACCACGGCGGACCAGTGCTGCGCGGAATGGCGGACATGTACGTAGGAATGAGTCAGATCGCCTGCGAGCGCAACGACCTGGATGCCGCCACCCAGCACCTTCGGCGCAGCCAGGAGCTCGGCGAGCACACCGGGTTGCCGCAAAACCGCTATCGCTGGCGAGTCTCGATGGCCCGGGTCCTGCAGGCCCAGGGCGATCTGCGCGGCGCACTCCAACTGCTCGACGAGGCACAGCACGTGTACGTGGGTGACTTCTCCCCGAACGTGCGGCCGGTCCCGGCGTTGACGGCACGCCTGCTGGCCGTGCAGGGTCGGATCGGCGAAGCGCTCAGCTGGGCGCGAGAGCAGGGTCTGTCCGTCGACGACGACGTGTCCTACCTGCGCGAGTTCGAGCACGTCACCCTGGCCAGAGTGCTTCTGGCGCAGTACACGGCGCACCGCGCAGGAGCCTCCGCCACCGAGGCGGCCCGACTCCTGGAGCGCCTCCTGACGGCTGCGGAAGCGGGGGAGCGGACGGGAAGCGTCATCGAGATCCTGGTGCTCCAGGCGCTCACCCACCACGCCCGCGGCGACACCCCGGGTGCCCTGGCCCCGCTGGAACGTGCGCTGACCCTGGCCGAACCGGAGGGCTATGTCCGCGTGTTCGCGGGCGAGGGACCACCGATGGTCTCCTTGCTCAAAGCGGTCGCGAAACAGCGGGTCTCCTGGGACTACGTTCATCGACTCGTGAACGCCTGCGGCCGCGCCGACGAGACCCCGGTCAACCAGCCCCGGCGCCTCACGCAGGGCCTCGTAGAGCCCCTCAGCGAACGCGAGCTGGAGGTGCTCCGGCTGCTCGGAACCGACCTGGACGGCCCAGCCATCGCGCGTGAGCTTGTGGTGTCCCTGAACACCCTGCGGACCCACACCAGGAACATCTACGCCAAACTCGGCGTCAACAGCCGACGGGCAGCGGTGCGTCAAGCCGGGGAGCTCAACCTGTTGTCGCGCACCCGTGAGCGGTGACCTCGGCACCACACGCTCCAGGAGCCCGGCCGCGCGTCGTCGCCTGCCGGGGCGCCCACCTCGCGGTGGCCTCGATCCAATAGTTCACCACGCTCGTCACCACACGTGGTGATGTCCGCTAATCAGGTCCGCTCCTAACGTGCGGTTATCCCGAAGGTCCGCCAAGCCGGCGGAGACCCCTGCGGACCAGCACGGCAAGAGGAGCACCATGAGCGACACATCAGCCGGCCACCCGGACAAGCCGGGGCGGTACGAGATCCGCATCAAGGGACACCTTGCCTCCCGCTGGGCCACCTGGTTCGACGGGATGACCCTCACCGCCAACAGCGACGGCACCACCGTCCTCGACGGCCCCGTCGCGGACCAGGCCGCGCTACACGGACTGCTGCACAAGGTGCGCGACATCGGTCTGCCGCTGCTCTCGGTCGCCCAGCTCGACACCGATCAGCCGACGTGCCCGCCACCGAACCCCGACGACTCACACCCAGGAGACTGACATGACCACGACCGTAGGAATCGTAGCGCCAACGCGAGTCCCGGTGGACTCGACGAGGAAGACCTCCCTGGTAGCGGGCGCGCTCTACCTGATCACCTTCGCCAGCTCGATCCCCGCGGTGTTCCTTCTCAGTCCCGTGCTGAGCAACCCCGACTACATCGTCAGCGCCGGCGCCGACACCAGCGTGCTCCTGGGCTGCTTCCTCGACGTGGTCAACGCCCTCGCCTGTATCGGCACCGCCGTCGCCCTGTACTCGGTGGTCAAGCGGCAGCACGAAGGCTTCGCGCTCGGCTTCGTCACCACCCGCCTCCTCGAAGCCGCCATCATCGTGATCGGCGTCGTCAGCCTTCTGTCGGTCGTGACACTGCGGCAGAACCTGGCGGGAACGGCGAGAGCGGACGAGGCATCGCTCGTCGCCGTCGGGCAGTCGCTCGTCGCGGTCCGTGATTGGACGTTCCTGCTCGGACCCAACCTCATGGCAGCGCTGAACGCCCTCCTGCTCGGCACCCTGATGTACCGGTCCGGACTCGTGCCACGCCTCATCCCCACGATGGGACTCATCGGAGGCGTCCTACTCCTCGCCGACGTCACCGCCATCTTCTTCGGCAGCTACGAGCTTGGCACCGTGTGGCATGGGATCGCGGCCGCCCCGATCTTCTCCTGGGAGCTGTCGCTCGGCGTCTGGCTGGTCGTCAAGGGCTTCAAGCCCTCCCCGATCACCACGAACACCGTCCCGGCAGGCGCCGCGCACCCCTCCCTCCCGGTCGCCTGACAACCCGCACCAGCGGGTGCCGCGGCGCTCCCGACACGGCAGCGCAGATCGCCGGAGCGGCCCACCGTGAATCGGTGGGCCGCTCCGCGCCCAACCAGAAGGTGCACGTCGCCCGCCCCCAGGGTCGGGCACCCCCACGACCGCCCCGACCCGCCGACCCCGTGAGGAAGTTCCCCCGTCGAAGGTGGACCGTCCCTGGCGCCGGCCGCAACGCGACCGGTCCGCGAATGGATCGTGCTGGCTGCGGGCATCGCGGCCGTCATTGGCTCGTTCATACCCTGGGCGAAGGTCACCGCGCCGATCTTGGGCAGCATGTCGTTGTCCGGTACGGATGGGAAGGACGGCTGGATCGTTGTTGTACTCGGCCTCGTGGTGGCTGCCTACGGCGGGTTGAGTCTGCGGCGCCAGAGCGTGCCCATCGTCGCGCCGATCTTCGCTGGCCTCGCCGCCCTCGCATTGTTCGGAATCGGCGTGTGGAAGATTGTGGATCTGCAGGCGACAGAGGCGCAGATGCGGGAGAGCATGTCCGGTGAGGATGACCCGCTGGGAATCGGCAAGGCGATCAGCGCCGCCACCCAGGTGAGCGTCGGTGCCGGGCTTTGGCTGGTCACGCTCGCTGGACTGTTGGGCGCCGCCGCCACGGCGCTGGTCATGCTCAGCCGTTACCGCGCCGCTGCCAGCTGATGTGACAGTTGCTGGTGGCGTCGCCAGCGGCACGCCTGGGTGACCTGCCAAGTTCAACCCGGGGCCGAGAACCGCAGCTCAGGGCCCCGGGTTGTTGTGCCAGCAGTCCCAAGCCCGACGCTCAGGACCCCATTCCTCCAAGCTGTCGGCGACGCCGGTCGTGTCCTCGGTGCCGATGGCGCGTTGACCAGAGTGGGGGATCGTCCACCACGAGGAACCCCTGAGGGTTCGTTCAATGACCCCGATGCCGGCCGCCACGTCATCGCCCCCGTGTAGCGGCGCGCAGGGTTGGAGCAGTGAGGCCCCGTGCTGGGACGTCTGCTGGATGGCCGCTACCAGGCCGAGGAGCTACTGGGCAGCGGCGGCATGGGTGAGGTGTGGCGCGGTCGCGACCTGCGCCTGGACCGCCCGGTGGCGATCAAGGTGCTCGCCGAGGCCGGCCTGAAGGAGCCGATGGCCGCGGAACGCTTCGACCGCGAGGCCCGTGCGGCGGCCGGGCTGACCCATCCGCACATTGTCGCTGTCCACGACTTCGGCGCCGAGGAGAACGACTCCTACCTGATCATGGAGCTGGTGGAGGGGCGGACCGTGTCCGCCCTGATCGCCGACGGCCCGCTCCCCGTCCTGCAGGCGTTGTCGATCGCCGTACAGACCTGCGACGGGATCGCAGCCGCGCACGCGGCCGGGGTGGTGCACCGTGACGTGAAGCCGGGCAACCTGATCGTCACCGCCACCGGCACAGTGAAGATCTGCGACTTCGGCATCGCCCGACTTCCTTGGGCAGAGGGGGAGAAGACCCTCACCGAGCCGGCGACCAAGCTCGGCACCAGCTCGTACATGTCTCCCGAGCAGGCCCTCTGCCGGCCGGTGGACCACCGCACCGACCTGTACGGGCTGGGCTGCACCCTCTACGCCATGCTCGCCGGCCGTCCGCCGTTCGTCGGCGAGCAGCTCAGCGTGCTGCATCAGCACGTCAACGAGCCACCCCCGCCGCTGCGCGAGCGCCGGCCCGACGTACCCGCCGAGCTCGAAGCGCTGGTCGCCGAACTGCTGGCCAAAGATCCCGCCGACCGGCCGGGCGACGCGGCCGACGTCCGGGACCGCCTCGCAGCCCTGCTGCCCCGGGCCGGCACTCCGGTTCCCCTCGTGCCGGTCACGCCGGCGGATCCGGGCCAGCCGGGACGGTCCACGCCGGTGATCGCTCCTCCGCCCAGGCCGGACGCAGTCGGCCCGGCACGCCCCAGGCCGGGCTACCGCCCGGCACGGCGTCGCCGCGAAGCGCTGCTGGCGGCGGCCCTGCTCGGCGTCGCGCTGCTCGCCCTGACCGGCTTCACGCTGCTCGACCGCGACGACCACACCTCGGTCGCGGGACCGACCACGCCGCCGGCATCGGCCACCACCGTCGTGGCGCCCCGCGTGCCGGCTGTGCCGGTCACCGTCGCGCCCGCTACGCCGACCGTGCGGGCCGTCGCGTCCGCCACCCGCACCCCGGCCAGCCCGACACCGAGCCCTCGGGCCACCTCCCGAAGGCCGAGCCCCACCCCACCCGCTGACCCGATCGCCGGCACGCGCCAGTCGATCCGGGAGCAGGTGGAAGCCGGCCGGTTGAACCCGGATGCCGCGAAGGACCTGCACACCAAGGTGGACGCGATCGCGAAAGAGATCGCCGAGAGCGACACCGACCATGCCGAGGACCAGCTCAAGAAGCTGCTCGAGAAGCTCAGCGAGCTGCGACGCGACGGCAAACTCACCGCCGACGGCTACGACGCCCTGACCGCCGACGCCGACCGGATCGCCGCCGATCTACGGTAAAACAGCGACAGCTCGGGGTTTTCCGGGCTGTCGCTGCTGTCGCCAGTCACGCATTTCGCGGCTGGGGGCCGGTCACAGGGTGACGACGGCGTCCTCGGCGAAGGTGAACAGGCCGGCGTCAAAGGTGATCGTCTTCAACTTCGTGCCCTTCGGCACGTCGAAGTAGACGTTCGCCTTCACCGAGTTGCCCGGGTTGATCTCGTCGAGGAAACCCTGCCCGTCGGTGTTGCCGTAGATCCCGGCCTCGCCGTCGGCCTCGTACTCCCGGCCGGTGGCGTCCTGGGCGGTGAGGGTGCCGTCGGCGTGGAAGGTGTGCGCGCTCTTCGTGACGTTCTTGACGGTCACGTTGACCTTGCAGAAGGTGCCCTGCGCCTTAGTGTTCAGGAACTGGCTGCCCACCTGGGAGATCCCGCACTTCACGCCGTTGACGGTGAACTCGAAGTCACCGCCGCGCACCTTGTCGCCGACGCCAAAGGTCTTCGGCTTGGCCGGGGCCGGCACCGCGGTCGTCTTCGCCGGCTCCGGCTTGGCCGGCGTGGGGGCCGACGTGCTCGGGGCGACGGCCGCGGGGGCGGAGGTGGTGGGGCTGGCAGCGGGGATGTCGCTGCTGACGGACACATCGGTCTTCTTGTCGTCGCCGCTGACCAGGCCGATCACCATCGAGCCGCCGCAGCACAGCACCACGAACGCGCCGACGCCGATGAGGGTGGGGATCAGCCAGGGCCGCTTGCGGGCGGCGGGCGCCGGCGCGCCGGGCGGCGGCGGGAACTGGCCGGGCTGCTGAGGGAACTGCCCGGGCGCCGGCGGCGGGAACTGGCCGGCGGGCACCTGCGGGAACTGAGCGGTGGGCGGCATCGGCTGCTGGCCGGCCGGCGGCTGGTTCTGCGCAGGGTCGTAGGGGGTGGTCATTGAGTGGTGTTCTCCCGGGTCTTGATTCGCGCTGCCCCGTTAGTTGAGCGCAATACTTTCCACCCTGACATATTTCGCCTCAGGCAACGGTCCTCCGGCTGGCCTGACCCACACGCCCGGTCAGCTCGAGAAACACCCGATCTGGCAACCCGGCCGTCAGCCGTTGAGCCACCAACTTGTTCACGCTCCGGCCGCGGCGTCCCAGAACGGGTCGGCCTCGTCGCCGAGCAGCAGCGGCACGTCGTACACCGACAGGTCCAGCCGCGGACGCACGTACCACACCCGGTGGCGCCATCGCCGGTGCTCGAAAGCGGTGTCCACTTCGATCTCAGCCACCACCGTCGGCTCCACCTGCACGTAGCGCAGCGGCTCGGGCCGGTCCAGCTGCCCGCTCCAGCTCGACGGCAGCGGCTGCGGCCAGGGGTGCGCGACGATGCCCCGGCGCTGCAACCGGAGTGGGGACAGCAGCGGCGCGAGCTCCCGACGCTGGGGCATCGCCAACGGATGCGTCCTTCCCGTGTAGCGCAGATGTCCCCGCCGATCGAACCGACCGAGGAGCAGCGTGCTCGCATTGACGAGGCTGCCGGTCACCCCGCCGACGATCGCCTCGGTCACCGCACGCACCCGGAACTTCTGCCAGCCGCGCCGGCCGGGCTCGTACCGGCCGTCCAACCGCTTGACGACCACACCCTCGATCCCGGCCGCCGTGTACGCGGTCAGCCAATCGCCCACCTCGTCCATGTCGGTGGTCTGCGGCGTGAGGGTCAGCTGCGCGGGCGCATCCGCGAGCAGCTCCGCAAGCCGGGCCCGTCGCTCAAACAGCGGCGCGTCGATCACGACCTGGCCGCCGACGTCGGCAAGCAGATCCCACAGGACGTAGTGCGCCGGGTACTCCCGCGCCATCATCAGCAGGCCCCGTCCGGCGGTGACCCGGCGCTGCAGCCGGGCGAAGCTGGTCCGCCCCCGCTCCCACACGATCAGCTCCCCATCGAGGATCACCCCCTGCGGGAGGGCCTGGCGGATCGCCCGGGTGATGTCCGGGAAGTACGGGGTCAGGTTCTTGCCGGCGCGCGACTGCAGGTAGACGCCGGCCGCCTCGACGAAGGCGAGGGCGCGGAACCCGTCCCACTTGGGTTCGTACGCCAGGCGCGGCCCCTGCGGCACGGCGTCCACCGGCGCGGAGAGCATCGGGGCGACCGGCCGACGCAGCACCGGCTCGGCCCGGCCCGGCTCACCCCGGCCGGGCCGAGCCACCCACGCAGCGCACCACGCTCATCCGGCCCCCCTGCCGCGATCGTGCCGGACCGGCACGGCGCCGCGGGCGCAGATCGGGCAGGGCGAATGGCTCAGCGCCCTTCTACCCCTGAACACGGCCGGCCCCCGCGCACGAACCGGGGGCCGTCGCCGTGTTGTTGGGGGATGTGCGTCAGCTACGGGTGTAGCCACTTCCAGCCGGCGAGGCAATTGCGGGTGTCGAAGATCGCGCCCTTGGGCACGTCGACCTCCATCTACGACGTGGCGTAGCCGCCGCCATCCAAGCCGTACTCCGGCGGCAGGGACCGCCCCACCTGCAGTCGGCCGGGCCTGAGCCTCCGACGCTCCGGCGTCAGTCGCGGACCGACTCGCTCAGCACCCGACCCTGCGCGCCCGACGGCGGCTGAATGCCGAGCAGTGCGGCGATCGTCGAGGCGATGTCGACGTGGTGCGGGTCGACGGGGTGCACACCGGGCAGGACGCCGGCGCCGGAGAGCACCAGCGGGATGTGCAGTTCGGTCGTGGCGCCGTGACGGCCGGCGACGCCGCCCGCCGGGTCGCCGCCGATCGACCAGCCGGGCTCCGGCTCGATGACGAGCTCACCGAAGCGGGGGCTCATGTGCATCGCCTGCTGGGCGGCCTTGTCGAACACCTGGCTCACGTGCGGGGTCGCCTCGAGCGCGGCCTTGATCTTCGCGACCGCCTGCGGGTCGTTCTTCGCGGCGCCGATCAGGTGCAGGCTGCCGATGCCGCCGACGACGATGACGGCGTCGGTGTCGGGCTGCGGCGTCTTGCCGGTCCCGAGGAGTTCGGCCTTGTAGCCGGCCTCGGCGATCGCGTCGATCACCTGCGTGCCGAAGCCCTTGGTGAACGTGGTCATGCCGTGGTCGCCGGTGATGACGAAGGTGGTGCGACCGAAGATGTCGGCGTCCTTGGTGGCCTGCACGATCCGGCCGATCTGGGCGTCGAGATCCGCCAGAGCGCCCGGGATCCGCGGGTCGTGGTCGCCACCCTCGTGCCCGATCGCGTCGAGCGCGTCGCAGTAGACCGCCATGAGGTCGGGGATCTTCGGGGCCGTGACCATGGTGGCGCCGCTCTTGACGGGCTCGCCCTTGATCACCTTCACGATGTCGTCGACGCGACGCGAGCAGTCACCGCCGGGCTGGGTGTAGATGCCCTCCGGGTCGCCGAACGCCGTCCCGTGGTTCTGCACGATGAACCACTGCGACGACATCACGGTGCCGCCCTGGGCGCGGACCGCCTCCGCGATGGTGGGCACCGCGAGATCGCGCTCCTGGCCGCGGGCGGTGTGCGACACCGGGTCGTAGACGTAGGCGGTGTTGAGGTGCCGCTCCGGCCAGGCGCCGGTCGCGATCGAGGACCAGGACGGGTTGGTGATCGACTGCATGACGCCGGTCGACTCGGTGACGCTGCCACGCTTGACGAGCTGGTCGATGTTGGGCGTCGGCACCTCGCCCAGGTAGTCGTAGTCGAAGCCGTCGAGGCCGATGAAGATCACGTGGTCGGCCGCCGGCGCCGCCTGCGCCGGTAGGGAGTCCGGCACGGCGGCGTACGCCGGCAGCGACGTGAGTAGAGGGAGGGCGAGGACCGCGGTGACGCGGCCCAGGCTGCGGAGAGTTCGGATCATGGAGTGCACTGAATCGAGTCGGGTTGGCGCCCCAGTGAGCCCAAGGTGGCGACGTCGTGAACGTGCAACGTGGTTTCGCGTCGTTCATACCTCGTCGCCCGGGAGCTTCGCCGGGCGCCCGGTCGGCAGGCCGCGGGCCTGCTTGGCCGGGCGGGCGCCGGCGGCACGCTCCAGCCGGAGCCGCCCAGCGGATCAAGGACGGTGCGATCCCCGAGCAAGTCGCCGCCGACCTCGGCATCAGCCGCTCCACGCTGTACCGAGAACTCCGCAAACACCGCGAAGGCTCCGCTACCGAAACCATCGTCGAGGAAGGCTGACCAACGGGCAGACCATCATCACTGTTGGTCAGGGATATCCGTTGTTTTGCGGCCATTGCTACGGCGACCCCGAACATGCCGCAGGTGGCGCCCAAACAAGCTAACGATCACTCACCGTCGATCAACCCCGACCCAGCCTGGCGCCCAAAGAACCTGCCCTACTGGTGCCCGATCAAGGTGCCGAATTCACCCGGTCATCGTGGCCGCCCGTCTGGATCCGGCATGCCTCGGCGAGCAGTGCTGAGCGCGTCAGGGACCACTCGGCCTCGGGGATGGCTGGCGTGGCTGCCGGATGCTCGGGCAACGAGGAGATCACCCTGCGGACGAGTGCGCTGGCGATGTGCCGCCGTTCCACCCGGAGTCCTGTGTTGTGGCAGGTCCGGCAGCGTATGAGACCGGCGGCGCACTTGATGGCGCCGAAGCAGTGAGGGCAGCGGTTGAGGTCGGCAAGGATGTCGTCGGTGAGGACGTCGGGCAAGGTGTGGGGACCGGTGCCGCCCTAGCCCCAAGCGAACAGGCCCCGGGCGCCTGCTTCGCTGTCGCGCAGGAGCCGCCGGCTGCCGTCTGGTTCCTCGACCACCACGAGGTATGAGCCATCACGTTCTGGTAGGCCGTGGTAGCGCCGTTCGATGATGTCGGACGCTGCGAGAAGCTTCCGAAGGCTGTCGTGTAGGCCTAGCGCACGCGGCCCCGATAGAACCACCTCACGTCGACCGGTTTCAGCACTTGCCGACCAGTCGATAGACGACCTGTTCGCTGAGCTGCTCGCCGATGCGGCCGCTCCGATCAGGACGCCCATTAGCGCGGGTGGTGCCGTTGCATTATCTGATCGGGAGACGCGTTACGCCCGGGTCGGGTCCGCGGTCAGATCACCCGGGCGAGCTCACTGAAAGCCGAAGCGACTCGAAGCTTGGGCTGACTGTCGAGCCCGAGTTCGTAGTGCCCGCGGCGGAGGTTCTGGATGAACGCGTGTCCGGCGATGATCACTTGTGCGGTTGGGTCGGTCCGGAGCCCACGCATGGGTCGTAATCGGTGCTTGAGCTGGCTGTGATCGGCCTCGATCGGATTGTTCGCGTGCTGCTCGACGTGGTGCCACGCCGAGGGGATCAGGTCGTCGAGCACCGCGGGGTAGACCGGTGCGGCGTCGGTGACGACCTCGCTGGGCGTCACCTTCAGCATCCGCAGCGCACGCCGGAAGAACCGCCGGGCCGCGGCGGCATCACGGCGGGCCGAGACGAGCACGTCGATGACCTGCCCGTGCTGGTCGACCGCGCGGTAGACGTAGCGCCACACGCCGTTGACCCTGACGTAGGTCTCGTCGACGAACCACCGGTCACCTGGTGAGTGGCGAGCGAACCGGGCGGCGCCGGCCAGCAGCGGGTTGAACCGTTGCACCCAGCGGAACACGGTGACGTGGTCAACCTCGGCACCGCGCTCAGCCAGGAGTTCCTCCACGTCCCGGTAGGACAGGTTGTAGCGCAGGTACCAGCGGACCGCGAGGACGATCACCTCCGCGGGAAACCGGAACCCGGCGAACGCCGACTTCGGCCGAGACCAGCGACGACGACGACTCGACCGCTTCACCCGTCAAGCCTGCCTCAGTCCCCGGACACGGGCTACGCAACGGACCCGCCGACGGCGATTTCTGACCCGCCGGTACGTGTGGGTTGATCTCAGGCCCGCCGGCTGGCGCGGTGCCGCCCCGGTCTGCCGAGCGGGGCGGCACCATGCTGTCATGCGGTGATCACTGCTCGGCGTTGCTCGGCCGACCCCACGGCCCGGTGATGGCGAACACGTAGCCAGGGGTCTGGATGTTGGCGTAGAGGATCTTGCCGTCCTCGCTGAACGTCGGGCCGGTGAACTCGCTCGTGTTGAGCTCGTTGCGGCCGATCGGGTAGGCCTTGCCCTCGTCGGTGACGCCGACCAGGTGCGAGAGACCCTCGCCGTCCTCGGCCAGGATCACCCCACCGTACGGGGAGACGGTGATGTTGTCCGGACCATCGTAGTTGGTGTCCTGGTCCGGGTCCGGGTTCACGCCGAAGATGGTCTTCAGCGTGATCGTCTCCGACTTCGGGTCGTAGAACCACACCTGCCCGTCGTGCTCGTTCACGCTGCCGTCGTCGTGCCGGGCGAAGCTGGCGACGAAGTAGGCCCCACCGTCAGACCACCAGGCGCCCTCAAGCTTGTGGCTCCGGGTGACCTGGTCGTCGGTGAACTGCTTGCGCACCGAAACGGCTGTCCCGTTGCGGTCGGGCACCTCGACCCACGTCACGTTGTACCGGGTGCCCGGCTGGGTAGCCTCGGCCAGATCGGCGATGTGCTTGCTGCCCTTGAAGCAGTTCATCGCCTGCAATGTACCGGCGGTGTCGCCGCCCAGGCTGAGCGCGAGCGCCCGCAGCGCGCCCTTGCCACCGCGGAAGCCGGCCGGCGGGGTCCAGCGGAAGTACAGCCCGTTCGGGCCGCCCGCGTCCTCGGTCTCGTAGATCGCGTGGGTGTCCGGGTCGACCGCGACGGCCTCGTGCGCGAACCGGCCGAGGAACTTCAGCGGCACCGGGTTCTTGTTGGCCTCGCGATCGAACGCGTCGACCTCGAAGACGTACCCGTGGTCCTTCTGGAACGCCCCGCCGGCACGCTGCTCGGTCTCCTCGCAGGTCAGCCAGGTGCCCCAGGGGGTAATACCACCGGCGCAGTTCTGCACCGTGCCAGCCACGCTGACGTACTCGCGGACCCGGTTGCCGTCGGAGTCCACCTCGATGTTGGTGGTGCCGCCGCGCGCACCCGGGTCGTAGGTCAGGCCCGGCAGGGCTGGCACGCCGTAGGGCTCGTCGCCGCCGATCTCGTGGTTGTTGACCAGGACGCCGCCGTTCTGGCTGCGAAAGAAGCCGGTGCCGTCGGCGTCGCTCGGGGTCGGCTCGCCCGATTCGAGCAGCGTCACCCCGGCCTGGGCGACGATTTTGTAGGAGAAGCCGGGCGGGAGGGAGAGCAGCTTGGCCGCGTCCGGAACGAGGGCGCCGTAGCCGACCGACCCGCGGGCGGCCTGGGCGGCACCGGAACCGGCGATTGCCTCGATACTGCCGGCGAAGACGATGCCGAGGCCACCCGCCGCGCCGGAGCGCAGCAGGTTGCGACGGGAGATGGAGGAGGTCAAGGGAGAACGTCCTTCCGCTGAAGATCCATACGTACGACCCGACCCAAGTCCTCCGGTGCGAATGCCTCGCAGGTGGCGGTAGACATTTGCGCGAACACGCGGCAAACTCCCAGGTCGGATGCCGCGTCGCGGCTCCACGCGGAAGGCATCGTGGCGTCCTCTCGGCGACGCGGCATTCACGATGCTGATGAGGGCGAGGGCCGTCAGGCGGCGGGTACTGCCGCCTACGCGGCGAGGCGGACATCGACATTCGGTGGGTCCGCAGCCATGTCGACGTTCCCGACCCTACAAGCGGGCGGCGGCTGTTCAGCCGCGCCGTGCTGTCCGCGCTGACGCGGTTGCTGCCCCGCGCACTGCGTGCGCACCGGATCGTCACCCCGGCCACGCTGCTGGCCTGGCACCGCCGCCTGCTAAAGCGGCACTGGACGTATCCGAACCGGCCGGGCCGTCCGCCGGTCAGCGACGAGGTTCGGGATCTCGTCGTGCGGCTGGCTCGGGAGAATCCGGGCTGGGGGCACCGTCGCATTCAGGGTGAACTGGTGGGGCTCGGCCACCGAGTGGGCGCGGGAACGATCCGGCGGGCCGGTGCCGAGCCGGTCGGAGCGGGTCAGTGACGGGGGAGAGGCGGCGCGGGCTCGGCAAGGACGAGCTCGCCGCCCGCGTCGCGCGCGACATCCCGCGCGGAGCCTTCGTGAACCTCGGGATCGGGCTCCCGACCCGGATCAACAACCACCTCTCCCCGGGCAGCGGCATCGTGCTGCACACGGAGAACGGCATGCTGGGCATGGGGCCCGAGGCCCAGGGCGATGCGGTCGACCTCGACCTCCTCAACGCCGGCAAGGTCCGCCGCAACAGTGATCGCTGTATCTCAATGGGCGTTGCGCTCTGCGGCGGCATGCCACCACGCCGGTGGGAATGGCCCGCTAACGGTCGCGGTCGGTTGGCTGGGATGCAACCCGAGGCGGCGGAGAGCAGCAGCCGGGATACGGATGCTCACCCAGCCGTGCCAGTGACCGTCAGCGCCGACGCCGCAGGCCAGATCCCAGCGAATCTCGGCCAGCTCGAGAGGCATCCAATCGATGCCCCGATCACGCAGTCAAGCGCGGACGGCAGCCATCGGCTGCAGACAGCCGGGTGTGTTCTCGTAGGCCACGATGGTGACCCAATCTGCGCTCGGGGCGTTCATGGTCACCATGATGCCTGACCGCCATCAACAAATGGCACCGGCGGCGTGCAGGGGATCATGCTGTCGACCCGTACCCGGCACCACAAGGCGCGTCTGATTCATGACCTGTCGAAACAGATCGCGATGATCCTCGACGGTCGGTGGTGGCGGACTGCGGCCCGGGTGCGCGTCGTATGGGAGTTGGATCGGCTGGTGAAGCGCAGCCAGGATCAGGACGGTGATGAGGAGCCGGTGGGTGAACGGCAGGAGAAGGCGGCAACCGCCAGCTGAGGAGCAGCTCACTGCTGTACGCGGATGCCCACCTGTGAAGCCCTTCGGTGTGTGTGGCGGGTCCCAGCGGGTAATGGTCCCCGGCACGCCAGCCGTCGACACAGCGACTAGGAGCGAGCGATGGGCACACGACACGCCTCGGCCGATGACCTCGCTTCCGTCGGCTTCTCGGTCCTGCGCTCCGCACTGGCGACGAACATCTTGTGGATCGGTGCGCTCAAATTCAAGCAGTACGAGGTCGAAAACGACGAGCCCCTGGTCACCTCGAGTCCGCTGTTCTCGCGGTTTCGAGAGAAGCTGGGCGCACAAAAGCTCAACCGACTCATCGGGGTCACGGAGATCACCGTGGGCTCTCTGATCGCCGCGAAGCCGTTTGCGCCCAAAGCGTCGGCGATCGGTAGCTTCGGGGCGGCGGGGATGTTCCTCACCACGCTCAGTTTCCTGGCTACGGCGCCCGGGACTCGGCAGGAAGGGCAGGGGATGTTCAGCCTTTCTCAGCTGGGGCAATTCCTGTTGAAGGACACAGTGCTCCTCGGTGCCGCTCTCCTGACAGCTGCCGAGTCGCTGCGCGTCGCGCGTCGCCGATAATGCCCGGCAGTGCGCTCGGAGCGCTGGACGCGTACGACAATGACAGCGCCTGGGCCGACGCAGGGCAGCGAGAAGGCAGCAGCACCGCGCTCCCGGTCGGCTGTGTCAGCCACACTGTTACGTGCCCCGCCGCTGGACGTCCCCTCGAAGCCGGCGAGTTTCGGCACCGGGTTGTAGACGCCCGCCGGGCACGGCAGCGCGTCAGCGGTGCGCTGCAGGAACGACGCCAGCGCGGCCGGCTGCATATTCGGGTGCGCCGAAAGCGCGAGCGCCGCGACACCGGCCGCGTGCGGGCCGGACATCGACGTGCCCTGCTTGTAGCCCCAGCCGTTGGTCTTCGTCACGGTGTTGAAGGTGGTTGACAAGATGGCGTCGGGCAGCGTCGAGGGCGAACCGCCGGTGCGGAATCGCGTGTCCCCACCGGGAGCGGTCACTACGCCCGGCGCCTCAGCCGGCAGGTCGACGCAGGCACCCGTGATGGTGCGTTCCTCGACCGGGAAGCTGCCGTCGTTGGGGCTTCCGCTGTCGATGAACTTGTGCTGCAGGTCGACGTTGGAGTTGCCCGCGGAGGCGATGTTCAGCGCGCCCTTGTTCTGCGAGTAGCGGATCGCCCGCTGCACGGCCTGCCACACCGGGCGCTGGCGCGCGTCGTTGCGGCAGTTGAACTCCCAGGGGTCGATGAAGTAGCTGTTGTTGGTGATCTGCATGCCGTGCTCGGCGGCCCAGATGAAGCCGCACACCGCCGCCTCGGGGTAGATGAAGCCGTCGTCGTTAACGACCTTCACCGAGGCGACCTTCACGCCGGGCGCCACGCCGGCGACACCGACACCGTTGATCGCGGCGGCGATCGTGCCGGCGACGTGGGTGCGATGGTCCGATGTGGTGGGATTCCACGCGGCCTCAGCCGTGTCGATCATGCCGCCGAGGCAGGAAGTGCTCTTGTCCTTCGCAATCTGCGTGGCCAGATCAGGGTGGGTGCTGGAGATGCCGCTGTCGAGCACGCCCACGACCACGTTGGGGCTTCCGGTGGTCACTGCGTGCGCCTCGGGCAGGTGGATCTGCGGCATGTCCCATTGCAGGCCCCACAGTGGCTCGCCGGTCGGGTTGCCCGTCGCCGCCTGGGCCGTCGCGTCCACTGTCTCGAGAGTGCCGCCGTCGTCGAGCTGGGTGCCGAGGCCGGTGGTGGAGGCGACGGACTCCACGCCTGCAAGGATTTCCACTTCCTCGCGGAGGCCCTCGGCCAGAAGATGCCCCGGCTCCGGCCGTGGGACGAACTCACCGAGGGCCTCTTCACCGCGGCCAACGGCTTGGCCGCAGGTCAGGTAGACCTGCGTCGGTGCAGGGAGGCCCGGATGCCCAGGTCTAGGGAAGATCCACAATCATGTCCGCGGTAGCGACAGCGACCTCACCGTCGTACTCGTCGCGGGCCGCGGCTCGGGCGGTGGCATGGTCCGTACCCGGCCGCAGATGCGTCAGGAGCAGGCGTCCGGCGCCGGCCGCCGCAGCCTGCCGACCCGCGTGAAGCGCGCTCGACTGGTAACCCTTCGAGTCCTCCGGCACCTCGTGCACGTAGGTTGCCTCGGCCACGAGCAGGTCAGCGCCGCGGGCCAGGTCGACCACGTCGGAACTCGGGCCGCTGTCACCGGTGTACGTGAGCACTCGGCCGCCGGCGGCCAGCCGCACGCCGGCGTTTGGCACCCAGTGCGGCAGCAGCCGGGTCTGGGCGCGGAACGGGCCGATCTCGAGTTCGCTGCCGGCGGTGAACTCGTGCAGCACGTAGCCGTCGTCCAGCATGCCGGGACGGTCCAGCGCCAACACCGCGTCCAGCGCACGCGGCAGCGCGTACACGGGTAGCGGTGGGGGACGCGCGTCGCGCAGCGTACGTGCCCGCAGCAGGGGATTGAGATCTGCGCAGTGATCGGGATGGCCGTGGCTGATGAACACCGCGTCGACCTGGTCGACGCTGAGGTGTTCCAGCAGCCGCGGCACCGTCGCGTAGCCGACGTCGACGAGCAGCCGGAAGTCGTCATGTTCCACGACGTAGCCGCTGCATGCCTGGCCCGCCTCGGGCCAGACACCACAGCCGCCGAGAACGGTGAGCCGCATCCTGGAGACTGTACCGACCGGCCTGTCACAGCCGAACCACTTTGTGCCACTGCGTCTATCTGAGGGCCCACCCGGAGGTACACCGCGGTGCCGGCCGACTGCCGCATCGGTGTCCGCGGTTGCGCTCAGCGTCGTCTGGCAGCCGCAGGCCGAGCCACCGGCCGTGCGGGTGGAGCCGGACGAAGCGCCGGACAGCCGGCCGGTCCCGTCCGGACCGCCCGCCCGCCCGCTGGCCGAGTTCCTGGTACCAGCGCAACTCGTCCCGGGTACGAGGCGGTCGTCGCCCTCGCCACCGCCGCCCGCGCATTGGACCGGCTGGTCAGCGCCCGACCCGACGCGGCCGACCCGCGGTCGAACCGGCGCTCATCCAGGGCGCGCCGATGGTGGCCGAGGCGCTCTCCGGCATCCGCGACGCCCCGGTACGGCCGTCGGCGGACCGGTACGTATGGCTGTTCGCCGGCCTCGACGCGGAGTACCTGGCCGCCGCGCGAGAGGCCTGCTGGCGGATCCTCGAGGCCTGAGCTGGCCGTCAGCGTACGGCGAGGATCGTCACCAGCGCGGCGGCAAGCGGGAGGTGTAACAGCCTGGAGGTCGTCGTGATGATCGTCAAACTCGACGAAGACCGCGAATATGTGCCAAGACGCGTGTTCGAGGACATTGTCGAATCGGCGCCTGCCGGGGGGCTCAAGGACAGCGGCACCTGGAACCTTCCCGTAACCGCGCGTTGCATATTCGGCCGTCGGCGCGGGTAGAAGGACGTGACTGCGCCGGAGCGGGTAGGGGTGCCCTGTCTGGCCGTAGTCAGGTGAGCGGGAGCCTGTTCCCGGGTTCAGCTCGATCAGTGCTGGGGACCAGGGCAGGATCCGCGGTCGCGGCGGGCGTGAAGCCGGTACGGCGCAAGGCGTACGCCGCGAAACGGATCCGCTGAAACGCCGGCGGCTGACGTTTGGACGGAAGGGCCGGGGTCGTTGCCCTTGGCGGTCGACTGCCTCGAGCGGCTCGGGAGCGGCCGTCCTTCGGACCCCGACCTTCCGCGCGGTGAAGAGTATCGGCGCCCACTGACCCCCGGGCGCCGCTTATGGCAGATTTAATCCGCAAATAAGCCGTCGATTAGCCATACGCACTTGCTCACGGAGGGGGTGCGGGTCGGTCAGTTCGCCGACGTCGATGCCGCCGGGGTCGAGGGCAGCGGGGTGGCGGGCAGGTTGTTCGGCCGGCCGAGGAAGCCGTTGATGAACGACAGCTTGCGCAGCTCGGCGAAGGCCGTGTCCTCCTTGTTGTCACCGGTCCGCCGAGTCACCGAGCTGCGCTCGGTGTCGGCACCGGTCCGGTGGAAGGCGTCCTCGCAGGTCGGCTCCGTCGGCAGCGTGATTCCGGAGTCCTCCAACGCCTGGCGTGCCTTCTCGCCCTGGCGGTAGACCGCGCCGATGGCAGCCGGTCCTGGTTCTGGTCCTGGTCGAGGATGTCGTCGAGTCCGCCGCTGGAGAGCACGGCGCCGCCGAGCAGCAGCACCAGGCAGACAGCGGCGGCGTGACGGCGTCCACTGCTGCGGCGAACTCGCCACGTCGCTCCCACGCCGTGAACAGGTCAACGTCCTCGCTCGGGCGGTCCAGGATGCCGTGGGCCTGCGCGGCGTACCCGCCGGCCAACGCGAACCCGTAGCGGCAGCGACCCGCAGCCCGATCTCCGCCAGGCGGAGGTGAACCAGCCAGCGCCTGGGGCGGCGTGGTCAGCTCAGGGAAGCGTGCCTGCCATAACGCCCGCAGCCGGGCCGGGAGCCACAATCTTGGCCACAAGCGCTGCAGCGTCGGACCGTGCAGCCACCGGCACAGGTCCGTGGCCGAATTAGCCTGGTTCAGCACCGTCTGGTATATCAGCTGCAGATCGCCGGCCCGGAGTACCCGTGGGGTGAGAAGGAGTTGGCGCCGGGCCGGTGCGTTCGTGGCTGGATCACCTTCCCGGTACCCGCGAAGAAGCGGCCGGTCTTTGTGGAGTACGCGGCAGAGAGCGAGACTGTGCCGCCGCGCTGGCGGGTGAAGTAGCCCGAACAGCAGGAAGCGCCCCCACCGGCCGGAGCTTCGACTACCTGCCGGCCTGACGTAACGCGGCGAGGCGCGGCGACGCAGGTGGACTGGGGCCCCCGGGCGGGCCCGGTCCACCTACGGAAGGAAACGTCCCGCGATGCGTCGCCCTGTTGTGCCGATCATTCTGTTGCTGCTGGTCGTAGGCGGGCTCGCAGCCTGTGGCGCTGCGGAGCCGGCCGGGGCGCGGTGGCAGGCGGCGGCGGCCCCCGCTTCGCCGACGGCCAAGCCGGCGCCGCCACCGCCTCGACCCGCGCCGAAGAACAAGGAGGAGGCGGGCCGGCAGGCGCGGCTCGCGCTCGCGGACCTGTCGACGTTTCGCCAGGAGACTGCGGAGCACACCAGTGAGAACTCCGACGACTGGCGGCTGCGTTCGCTCTGTCGCGACATCCTGCCGTCGGATCGGCTCGCCTCCGCTGGTCGCGAACGCCGCTGGGTGAAGTCGCCGATCTGGATCCGCCAGTACGTCATCGGCTACCTGACCGTGCCCGGCCGCAAGCTGATCGGCGAGCTACGAACGGTGTTGCAGACGTGCCGGTCGTATCGGACGGGCGAAGGCCGGACCGCGACGATCGTGCCATGGACCCCGGCCG
The DNA here is from genome assembly GCF_042897975.1 of Micromonospora sp. NPDC000668. Lineage (NCBI taxonomy): Bacteria > Bacillati > Actinomycetota > Actinomycetes > Micromonosporales > Micromonosporaceae > Micromonospora > Micromonospora sp. NPDC000668. The sequence goes on along the minus strand of NZ_JBIAYP010000001.1, from coordinate 1,049,966 downwards.
GGGTACCGGCGAATCCGGACGTGGTGACCTTCTGCGAGCGCCAGCAGACGGACGACGGCCCTCTCAGCCAGTGCACGATCATGATGGCGCGCGGTTCCTACGTGCTCAACCTGGACGCCTCCGACGGCGACGGGGACCTCAAGAAGTCCCAGGCGATGGTCGCCAAGCTCTATCCCCTCGTCACCGAGGCGTTCGTCAAGGCCACCTGACCAGGCATCCCGCGGCTGTGCCGGTGAGCCGAGCCGTGACGTGTCGCCACCGGGCGGTCGAGGCCACCGCCACGCCACATGGTCACGCCTCCCGCCGCAGCTCGGTCTTCGGAGCGGCGGCCAGCGGCGGGAACACCTGCTGGAAGAACGCGTTGACGGACGGCACCGCCAGCACGCGGGTGATCGCGCCGGCGACGGCGAGGATCGCCGCTAACCACGCCACCCGCTCGACGCCGGCGGCCTTCGCCGCCTCGGGCGCATGATCGCGACCGGCCCGACTCCCAGCGGCCCCAGTGAAACCTGGCGCTCCATCCGCTCCCGCACCTCGGCCGCGTGCTGTTCGGCCACCGCCATGTCGGCGCCAGCCGACGACCGTACCCAGGAAGGTTTCCCGTGGTAGATCCGAGCACCACTACTCAGGCGCGGCATCCGTGGCGGGCGGTGTTGCGCACCATCGTGGCGTACGTCCCGTGGGGCCATCGGCTTACATATCAGGTGTGCTGTGAAAGTGCTTGCTGTGGGTGTCGGGGCCAGCGAGGCGATGAGCATTGATCAACGCGACCGGGCTTCGTACCCTCTCCCGATGGGACATGACGATCTTCCGACTCTTGAACTCGCTTTTCCCGGACCAGAACGTGACCGTGGCGTGGCGGCGATCGTGAGCGGTCAGAAGACCGCGCTCACGGGCCTCCTGGAGATCTATGAGCACGCCGGAGAGGTAGTGCCGCAGACCGGCCAGCGGTTCTCAGTGCTCGATTCCGAGGGTCGTCCGGCCGTCACGATCGAGCTCGTCGACGTACGGGTCGTTCCCATGAAGGAAATTGACGATGATTTCGCGCGAGCCGAGGGGCGCGGCTACTCCGACGTTGCACAGTGGCGGGCAGCCCACGAAGAGTTCTTCCAGGGCGATGGCGTGAGCGAGTTCCTGGGTCGCACCCCCGTCATTGACGATGACACTCTCGTCGTTGCCGAACGATTCCGAGTGGTCAAGCCCGTGTGATCGGTGGCTGGCATCCGGCACGACGAGAGTCCGGGAGGATCAGCTGGACAGGGTGTACCCGCCGCAGGCCGATTGGCTAAGCGATCCTAAGTGTTAGGTTGTCGGCCATGTCATTGCTGCGTCTAGCTCCGGCTGCGGAGTGCAACGGTTCAAGCCGGGCCCACTGGCCGTTCGGAACCATGTATCGCTGATACAAGGCTGGTCAACGGCGGTGCCAGCCGCTCAGCTTGGCCGGGTTGAGCACGATCCAGAGGACGGCGACCCTGGCGTCGGCCGTCTTGATGCCGACCACCGCGATAGCCTGGCCGGAGCGGCGCAGGGCCAGCCCGGCACGGCCGTTGACGGCCTCGATGGTCAGTTCGGCGTCCGGTTGCCCGGCCAGCAGGACCGCGGCCATCTGGGCAACGTCTTCCGCGCCGTGAATGGGACTCATCGCGGCGGGCAGCAGCCCGCCGCCGTCGCACACCGCGATCGCGTCAGCGCCCAGGGCCGCACGGAGGGCGGCGATGTCTCCTAGTCGGCAGGCCTCGGCGAACCTGCGCATGACATTGTCATGCCGATTGAACATGCTGGGACCGGATAGGCGGGTGCGCGGGTGGCTCCACCGGGTCGTCGCCGGTGACGAATGCGCGGCGGGGATCCTGCAGCGAGGCCAGCGAGACGATGTCGCGGCCGAACACCGCGGCGGTCAGCCAGACCGCCAGCACCCGGGTCTTCCGTTCCCAGCTCGGTACGGCGAGGACGTGGTACCCCCGGTGCATCAGCCAGGCCGGCAGCCCCTTGATAACGATGCCCCGGTACTGGAAGATGCCCCGACCGAGGCCCAGCGTGGCGACGGTGCCGAGGCTGCGGTGCACGTACTGCTTCGCCTTCCGCCCGCGGAGGGTGGCCACGATGTTCCTCGCCAGAAGCTTTCCCTGCCGCACGGCGTGCTGGGCGTTCGGCACCGTCACGGCGCCGGGTCGGCTCACGGCAAGGTCCGGAATCGCCGCGTCGTCGCCGGCACCCCAGGCGTCCGGCACTGGTTCGCTCTCGGTGCCGACCCGCAGGTCGGCTCGTACGATCAGCATCCCGCGCCCGTCGATGGGCAGGTCGGTGTGGCTGCGCACCATCGGATTGGCGGCGTTGCCGACGGTCCACACGATCAGATCGGAGTCGAACTCCTCCCCGGTCGACAGCACCACGTGACCGTCGCGCGCAGAGATCAATTGGGCATTGAGGTGTATGCGTGCCCCGCGCTTCTCCAGCGACCGCACTACCCATTGCCCGGGTCCGTCGGAGACCTCCGGAAGGATCCGGTCCCGGGCCTCCACCAGGTGGAACTGCAGCTCGGCAGGGTTCAGCTCGGGGTACGCCCGCATCAGCGACGTCGCCAGGGACAGCAGTTCACCGAAGCCCTCGACGCCGGAGAACCCACCGCCCACGAACGTCACGGTGAGCAGCCGCCGGCGCAGCGGCCCCGGCTCGAGCGTCGAGGCCCTGTCGAAGGCGGTCAGCAGCCGATCCCGGATCGCCACCGCCTCCTCGACGTGCTTCATACCGATCGCCTGCTCCGCTACGCCGGGAATGGCCAGCTTGCGGGTCACCGCGCCGGCGGTGACGACGATGATGTCGTAGCCGAGCGCGAACTCCGGACCCTCGGCCGGCTGTACAGTAGCCGTCCGGTGTGCATGGTCGACCGCGACGACCGTACCCGAAATGAGCGTGGCCCGGCGTAGGTGCCGGCGCAGCGACACCGCGGCGTGTCGCGCCTCGACCGATCCGGCCAGCACCTCGGGGAGAAACGGCTGATACGTCATGTACGGGCGCGGATCGACCACGACGACCCGTGCCTCGTCCCGCCGAAGCTTCTCCTCCAGCTTCCAGGCCGTGTAGAAGCCGGCGTAGCCGCCGCCGACCACCAGAATCGTTTGCACGGTGTCCTCCGTTCCTCTCGCCGTCGCCAGCTATGACCGGATAGCACGCTGGTTTGTGACGTCGGCGGATCAGGCCGGTCCGGACACCGCTGCGGTCTTCGCGGGGTTCGTCATCCACAGTACGTGACTGATGCCGTCGGTCGAGGCGCTGACCGTGAGCACGTACACGTTGCCGTCGCGCCGCAGCACGGCGGACGTCTGGCCGTTCGTGTTCGCCCACTGCACGTCGACGCCGTCCCAGAACCAGGTGATCGCGTTCAGGTACTTCGCCACGCGCACCACTCCCACCAGCGGCCGCCGGGCGACGCCCACCCAATGCGCCGTTGCCGTCGGACAGGCTGGTCACGTTCGCCGCGAAGAGCCGCTCCAACGCTGCCCTTGCCGAAAACCCCATCCGCACAGGTCATCGCATCAGGCGGCATGTTGGTACTTGTGGAGGACGCCGCTGAGCTGACCACGTCAGCGTATGTCGATATGGTTGATCCTGTCTGGATCGGCGATCGGCGCGGGTAGCGAGCGGAGTGCCAGAAGTTCGGTTCCAACGGCGCCCCGGCTGCGCGTGCGGCGGGGCTGATCGTCGGCCCGGGGCTTGGTCGGGTACGGTACCGCCCGAGCTTCGCTTCGCACTCGGCGACGGCGACGCGACGCCGCCGGGCGGGAGCCAGTCAGTCGCCGAATCCGCCAAGTAGACCTGGACGGCTCACGGCCCCCGCTGGGACGCGGCGACGAGGACAAGGCTCCACGACTCGCGTACGGCGCGAACAAATGTGAGTTAACGCTCCGGTGGGAAGCGGCCAAATGTACGTGGCGCACCGGGATGCAGCTCGTGGGGCGTGGCCTACTTGGTACATTGCCAGCAGAGAAGCAGGATCAGCGCGTGGCAGCGCGGTCTACGGCGACTGACGGGCGTTCAGTGCGCTGGTGACCGGTTCGGGTGGTTCAGCCTGCTGGTGTCGTCGGTGAGAACGGAAGCTTGACCACGGCTCAGGGCTGGAAGTTGGTTCAGCGTGAGCAGTCCGATCTGCGCGAGGACCGATGCCTGGTCCGTCTCTGCGCCAGGAACGTCAACGGCAGTGGCAGGGCCGGGTTGCCCGGTAGGACACTGTCACCAGTTGGCAAGGGGGTCGCAGCGTGTACCTGGATCCCGAGCTGGCAGCAGCCCTGCCCACGCTGCCGGACCTGCACATCCACGACCTCGCCGGGGCCCGCGCCCGGATGCGGGAGCTCGCTGCGGGCGCGCAACGGCCCCCACGGGGCGAGGTCATCGTTGCCGACCACGAGGTGCTTGGTATGGATGGCAACTGCGTGCCAGTCAGGGTCTGCACGCCGCCCAACGTCACTGGCCCACTTCCCGCTCTGCTCCTGCTGCATGGCGGCGGATTCGTTATGGGCGACCTGGAGACGGTCACCGCACAGGCCATGGACTTGTGCACCCAAGTTCACGCAGTCGTCGTGGGGGTCGGCTACCGGCTGGCCCCTGAGCATCCGTACCCGGCTGCCCTGCATGACTGCGAGGCCGTGTTGCGCTGGATCGCCTCCGAAAACGATGGACTCGGCGTCGATGCCGCACGGATCGGCGTGTACGGCATGAGCGCCGGCGGCGGCCTCGCCGCAGCACTGACGCTGCTCACCCGCGACCGCGGCGGACCACCTCTGTGCTTCCAGCTGCTCGACGCCCCCGAGGTTGATGACCGGCTGGTCACAACCTCGATGCGTACGTTCGGCGACACCCCGCTATGGAACCATGGTGATGCGGTGCTGAGCTGGCGGCACTACCTGGGGGGGCGTGACGGGGTCGTTCCTCCCTACGCGGCACCGGCCCGCGCCGACGATCTCTCCGGCCTCCCCCCGGCGTACGTATCGGTTTACGAGAATGACCCGCTGCGAGACGAGGGCTTGGCCTACGCATCCGGCCTGCTGAATGCCGGCGTGTCGGTTGAGCTGCACCTGTTCCCCGGCACCTTCCACCGATCGGCCACCATCACGGGCGCGGCCGTATCCCGGCGCCAAGCCGCCGAAACAGTCGATGCGCTCCGGCGCGGCCTTAACCCAGTCAGGTAACCGACGCCAATCTCGCCGGCAACGCATTGACCAGGGCCTCCTGCTCGGTGACTACTTCGGCGGGCCCGAAGAGGCCACCAAGCACCTAAAGTTGTGTGAGCCTCAAGGTCTTGCCGATCGTGATCGGCGGTGGGGCAACGGTTCGTGTCGCCCTCGGACACAAACCATTACCCCACGGTGCGCGCTGTGATCGACTGCAGCGCGCACCGTTTGCGTTTCAGGCTGGTAGTTCAGCCGGAGTCCGAGTTGCCGGTAGACCTCGGCCTTGTCGGCGGGATCGGCGTCGCGGAGCACGGCGGCGACGTCGCCGAGCGCTTGGACCAAGCTCCTGATTTCTGCTCGGCTCATCCGTCGCGGGCTGTTGCCCGCGTTCGCGTAGACGTCGGCCTCGGCGCGAGCGCGTTCGGCCTGGGTCTGCGCGATCCATGCGGTGACGACCGCTGGGTCGGCCCCGGCGTCGAGGGCTGCCCGGTAGCGTTCCAGCTTGGCGTCGCATTCGGTGATGATCGTTTTTGGGGCGATGGTCGGAGCGGGTGGGTGCTCCAGGGGCTGGGTGTCGGCCATCGCGGTGATCGTCAGTTCGATGCGCTCGGGTGCGAAGGCGGAGGTAACTGCGGCGCGCACCTGGTCATCCAGTGCCGCACCTGCGCCGATGTGCGCGCGGAGCCGCGGGTCGGCCCGGACTGCGATACGCGGTGAAACCCAGTCAGCGCCGGGACAGGACGAAGGTCACCGGCGTGCACCCGCTTTGCATGCAGGCCCCTGACCACTCGGGCTTTCGACCGTGTTCGCCCCCGGCTGGAATCGAACCACCGGCCCCGGCGCTCGGTCAGCGCCCCGGACGCGGCCAGGGCGATCTGTTCGTCCTCGTCGGCAGCCTCGATGCTGCGCCGCAGCTCGGCACCACTACCAGCGCCTTCACCTTCGAAGGCGACCTCGAGCGGTCCGCCACTACCACTCACCGTGGTGAGCAAGCCCTGCTGCGCCAACGCCTCTTCGGCTCAGCCACCGACGCGGCCTGCGCGATCTGCGGTGAGATCTACCCCGCCCGGTTCCTCCGAGCCGCTCACATCAAACAGCGCTCGGTCTGTAGGGAACAGGAGGCCCGCGACCTCGACCACATCGCCATGCCGGCATGCCTGTTCGGCTGCGACGCCCTCTTCGAGGCCGGATATATCGCCGTTGACTCCACCGGCGACGTGATCGCCACCGACCATCCGGGGCATCCGCCCGGGCTAGTTGAACGGCTGGCACTGCTGGCTGGCCGGAAAGTGGACGCCCACACAACCCGTAGCGCTGCCTACTTCACCTGGCACCGCGAGAACATCTACCACGGCTAACGAGACACTCCATCGACGACCCTCGTGCGTTAGACGACGACTAACGATCTACGCCAGGAGGGGTCGCTGCTGGACCGCTAGCACACCCCTCTGGACTTCTGCAGCTGTCGCTCGAGGACGGTGATCTGGTGGCGCAGCGCCAGGATCCCGACGTCCTTGTCCCGGTCGCTCATCGAAAGCAGCCGCAGTAACGCGAACGCGTTCGTCACACCGAGATAGGCCAGTCGAAGCAGCACAGCCGATCATCATGCCGCGGGTGGGAGAGACAGTCGGGAGAGGAACGGGCTCCTGCGCCCGCCGTTAGGGTCCGCTTACAGCTGGTCCCACCATGCCATTAGGTATTCGGCAAGGGCAGGGTGCAGACCTGTCGGCGTGAGTTGCTGGACCGCGCGTTGATCTGGAACCAGCGCCACCTTTGCCAAGCCCTGCGGGAGTTCGAGCGGTTCTACAACTCCCATGGGCCGCATCAGCGCATCGCGAACGCCCGACCGCTGCACCCCTTGCCTCGGGCGATCACCGATCTAGGCCAGATCGCCCGCCTCGACTTACGTAGGCGTGAACGCCTGGGCGGCATCCTTCACGAGTACGAACATGCCGCGTGACCTGGGCGGACGAGGTTTCCGGCAAGAGCAGGGTCAGGCGGGCCGGGCGCGGGCGTAGACGTCGCCCGAGTTGGCCTCGTGGGGCAGCGCCCGCAGGTACGCCGCCACCTCGCCCGCCGGCCGCCAGCCATCAAGAGCGAACGCCATCTCGTCGCCGAGCGCCACGGTGAACGTGGTGAAGCCCAGCCGGGTGAGCCGGTCCAGGCAGTGCGCGGCCAGGTCCCGTTCGATGGTGGTGAACTCGAAGGACAGCGCTGGCAGAGGACGGCTCAATCCGGCCAGCACGGCGTCCTCGAACCCCTCCACGTCGATCTTCACGAAGCCCGGCACGCCGTGCGCCGCGACCAGGCTGTCGAGTGTGGTTCCGGCCACCTCGATCTCGACGTCCCAGATCTCGTCCTCCCAGCCGCCGGCCCCATCGGCGGCCTGCAGGAAGCCCGCCGACGCCGTGGAGATCGTCGGGTTCGCCGAGTTGACGTGCAGCCGCACCGGCCCGGTACACGCCCCGCACGCCGCCTCCACCACGGTCACCCGGTCGTCGTGCGCGTAGAGGGCGCGCAGGGCCCGGGTGCAGAGCGGTTGCGGCTCGACGGCCACCACGCGGGCGCCCAGCCGCCGGAAGCTGCCGAGCCGGTCGCCCACGTGCGCGCCGACGTCGAAGACCAGGTCCCCTGGGCGGACCAGGGGCGCGTAGAACGCGTCCATCGCCGCCTCGCGGGCCGGGTTGCCGTAGTACGCCTGCAGGGAGCGGCGCAACCCGGACAGGGCCGGGTCCGCCTTGAGTGCCTCCACCGCGCTGAGGTCATCGACCACTGGTCTGACCGTAGTCGCGTCCGGAGCAACGCGAGGGCGATTCGCGTCCATTGCCGGGCAACCCTGGATACCCAGCCTCCTAGGACGGTGTAGACGGGGACCGTAGCCATCGTTTGGCGACGGCTCGGGTCGCCGTTGACGGCCCGCTCGAGTGCGCGACGTCCAGCGACGCTGCGGCCGTAGGCCACCACGGCGATGGCCTCGGCGAGTGCCTGTCGGCCTGTGTCGTCGCGGTCAGGCCCCTTCGCTGCTGTGAGCCACCGGTCCGGCCGGAACGAGCTAATGAGCTTCGTCTGGTGGTTACCGACGTACTCCCAGACGGCGCGGTCAAGGGAAACGTTGACCACCGCCCCCGCCGGAAGCCGCTGGGTCCAGTCGGCGTGCAACTGCCATCGCCAAGTCTTCGGGCTTCGTCTGGCGGCGCATCGTGACACCGACGAAGCGCAGCTTCCGCCGGACGACATCCCAGGGCTCGCGAACCTCGACGATCCAGTCGTTCAAAAGGTCGAACAGCTCGGCAAGCGTCGAGCCTGCGTCGACCACGTCGACGAAGGTGACCGGCCGAGCCCGACGGGCCAAGGCGTAAGGGGGTCACGCCCAGGTCTCTCAGCACTCGACGTGTCACCGCCCGCTGTTCAGCGGCGAGAGCTGGCAAGCGCCAGGTCCGCCGACCCGGATGGGTCGCCGTTGGAAAGAGCGGCAGCCGTAACAGCCGACTGGCGGTGGGGGTGTTCGTCAGGCCCCGTTTGAAGAGGTCGAACATCGGATCCAGCGACCGTGCCTTGGATCGGTCGCTTATCGGACATATTGACCGGAAGGCAGTCGGCAGTTAGCGTCGGCAGGCAATGCGGAACTCGCGAGGATGCTGATCGGTGCGGTGGTAGGGCACTGCACCAGCTCGGCTGGATGGCGGCCGTCGACCGGTCCATCGTTGAGGGTGCGGTCGTAGACGAGCCGGAAGCAGTACGGCAAGGCCCGTCCTCTCCGGTGCGCCGGTTCCGCGAGTCGACGATCGGCGTCCGGCCGTGCACGCGAATCACCAGCGCTATGCCGCCGGCCGGGTCGGATGTCGATCCGCGGATCAGCATGACCTCGACGCCCTTTACCCGTCCGGCAGTGCGGAGGAAAGGATCCGCCCGGTCGGGACGGTAGTACTCGATCATTCGCTGCACGTCGCTCATCTGCAGTCAGGCGTCGTCCCTGATGCGCTCCTTTGCCTGGGCCAGGTCCTTCCAGTCCTGCCAACCACCGCAGCCGGCACTGGGGGCTGCCGGGCTGGCGTTGTTAAGGGGTAGCGGGCTGAGACTCGAATCCCGCCAGCATCGTGCTGAACAGCGTCTCCAGGTTGGTGACCTCTCCGATTCGCCCGAAGAGGTCACCAACGATCTAGACTTACGTGAGCTTCAAGGTCTTGCCGATCATCATCGGCGGTGGGGCAATGGTCGGTGTCGCCCCTCGGACACCGGTTTTCGTGGAGATTCGCGAGAGATCAACCGATCCTCGCGTCTCGCCTGACGAAGTCACGAAGCACCCATGCTCATAGCGAACATCGGGGGCGCTTCCCCCTGCGCTGAGACCGGCGAGCCCCCGCTGCTGGCGGCGACCATGAACCGCCGACGCCCCCCTCAACGCCGGGACCTCGAGCAGTTCGTCGAGGCGCTCATCCCCAGCCCGCTACCGGTCAGACCGCCGGAGCCAGCGCCCCTGCCGACATTGCCCCCACCTGCGGTTCAGGCATCCAACGACGTGCTGTTCGATGTGGCCCGCCCTGATGCCGCCGGTCGAGTGACCGCCCGCCCGTTGCTGCGCGCCCTGGGCTGGACTCCCGGCCTCGCCCTGCACGTCGACGTCGTGCACGCCGCCGTGCTCATCACCCCGGCGCCCGACGGTGCGCACGTGGTGGGCACCCGTGAGGAACTGCCCCTGCCGGCCGCGGCCCGCCACTTCTGTGGCATCGCTCCCGGTGATCCGGTGCTCCTGGCCGCTCTCCCCGGCCGGGATCTGTTCGTCGTGCACCCCTCACACACCATCGCGGCGGTCCTGGCGGACCTACACGCCCGCATCCTCGAAGAGTCCCGATGACCGCTGACACCGACCGCGTCGCCACCGCCCGGGCGCTGCTCCAGCACCTCGGGCTCAATCTCATCTGCATGCCCGGCGTCACCCACGGCCAGGTCGACGCCTTCGTCGCCGACCTCACCGCCACCGCACCACCACAGTTGATCCCGCGACCCCGGGCGCGACGGGACGGTCTATCAATCCCGAGTAGGACGTTGTGAGCCCCATCCCCACCGGCGCCCAGAGCCGTCCCGGCGATGCCATGGCCGCACCGCGTGCTGTCCTTTCGGGCGGTGTGGACACCCGCACTGCGTCTTTGTCGTCCGTCGCCGCCTCTGGCCGGTGGGCATATCGCGGGAAAGTCGGGGTGGCCATCCTCGTCACTGCCCTCATCGCCGGGCAGGTGCCCCCGCCGCCCAGTCAAGAGTCGCCGCTTCTACTCGCCCCGTCTGACGGTTGCGACGTGCCGTCGCCGAACGATGATCTCGCCGGCACCGCGCACACCCCGATGGCGACGATGCTGCGGCCTGGCCAACCGGCGCGCCCCATCCTGCTCCACCTAGCGCGCCAGACAGCAGCGGACCCCTGCGATTCGGCGGTCGGCCGATTCAATCTGGTCCACCACCGCGCCTGGTACGACAACGAAGGCGAGCAGACCACGCGGGACATCGTGCGCTGGTACGCCGACGACGACTCCGGTGCCGCGCTGATGACCCAGCACCCGAACTTTGGGGTTGCCGTCACGCACGACTTCTGGCCGCCAGGGTGGCTACACAACAGAAATCTGTTCCACACCTACCGCAGCACCGATTGGCTCCGCGCCCAGTCGAGCCTGCAGGACGCGCAGATCAACAGGACCATAGGACTCGTGGCCGGTCTCGCCGCGCTCGCCACCTGGCACAGCCCCGGCCCGCCGCAACGCGCCCTCGCCGCACAGGCCCTCGCAGACACCACCGGGATGACCACACACCCCAGCACGCTCGGCCACGTCGGCCGCACCGGCATCGCCGTAGCCGCCACCAGCGACATCGGCCGTGAGCGGCTGCTGATCCTGCACGCAAGCACCGGGGGCGTCTTGGCCTACGAACGCGCCATCCTCACGCCGACCGGCTGGCGCACACGCGTCTACCTGCTCCTGCTCACCCACACCCACGCGCCCCACCGCTATTGAGAGCCACCCGCCACCAACACGCCGCCCGTGGCCTCCCCGGACCAACGGGAGACGCCCCGCCGTTCCCGTTTGTGGCTTGCCCACCTGCACGCCCGAACTCGAACCAGGAAAGGAATCACCGCGATGACCACTACTCATAGCGGCCAACTGCGCCCTGCCCGACTGCGTGTACTGCTCGACCCGATCATCCGGCAGGAACTGGACCGGCTCGACATTCAACCCGGCCAGCGCGTCCTGGAAATCGGCGCGGGCGGCGGCGAGGTCACCGCCTACCTGGCCCGCCTCGTCGGCCCCCACGGCAGGGTCACCGCGGTCGACAAGGACACCAGCTACCTCAACCCAACGCGCATCATCGACGTCTATCAGCGGGACCTGAACGGTGACGACCTTCCCGGCGAGTCCGACAACTTCGATGTCGTCGTTGCCCGATGGCTGCACGGCGCACTGCCGCACCCGGCCGAGGCACTGGAGCAAATGATCGCCCGACTACGCCCCGGCGGCTGGCTCGTCCTGGCCGACGTCACCGACACCCCGCCACGAATCTTCCGGGCAACCGAAGACGACACCCGGCTGATCCACACCGTCATGCGACGCGTCTACCGCTACTTCACCAGCCTCGACGACATGGTCCGCCACCTCACCGCCGCCGACGCCATCGGACGCCTGGCCCGCAAGCTGCACACCTACCTACGCCCAACGTCCTCGTGATCGACGAGGTCGGCTACCAGCCCCTCGAACGCGCCCAAGCCAACCTCGTCTTCCAAGTGATCTCGAAGCGATACGAGAAAGGCTCCACCCTGCTCACCTCGAACAAGAGCTTTGGCGAATGGGGCCAAGTTTTCGGCGACGAAGTCCTCGCCACCGCCATCCTCGACCGCCTCCTGCACCACTGTGACGTCGTCGCGATCAACGGACCCAGCTACCGGCTGAAGAACCGCCTCATCGCCATCGACGGCCAATCCAACGTCGCCTGACCTGGGCACGTTTGTTCGTACCTACCTGGGCACGTCAGTTGGTACGCCGACACGAGCAGCTCGGGCCGGACCTCGACCGGGATTTCAGAGCCGCGCTGCGCCATGGCGTGGCCAGCCTCCCGGCGGCCGGCCACGACGCCGAGGGCTGAGGCGGCGGGGACGGCACCCGGAAGCCAGGCCTACCGGAGGCGAGCCTTCGACCTCGTCCCTGGGCCCGTGGTCGCAAGTTCCAGGTGCCGATCGGCCGGTTACCGTTGCCGGTGTGCGGGCGGAGGCGGGCGAGACGATCGGTTTCTCGGTGCTCGGCTCGATCAGGGTCGTCCGCGCCGGCACCGAGCTGCATCTGGGCGCCCGCCAGCAGCGCCTGGTACTCGCGTTGCTACTGGCCCGGGCCGGTTCACCGGTCTCCCTGGCCGAGCTGGTCGACCTGCTCTGGGACGAGGAGGCCCCGGTCAGCGCCGCGAACGTCGTGCACCGGCACGTCGGGGTGCTCCGGCGGCTGCTCGAGCCCGGCCTGCCCAACCGGTCGGCGGGCCAGCACATCCTTCGGGAGCTCTCGGGCTATCGGCTGCGCGCCGACGAGGAGTCCCTTGACCTGCTGAAGTTCCGGTCGCTGAGCCGGCTGGCCGGCCGGAGCTTGCAGGACGGCGACCCGGAGTCGGCGCTGCGGTATTCCCTCGACGGACTGCGGCTGTGGCGCGGCCGCTGCGCCGCGGGCCTGGAGCCGGCCTCCCGTCTGCATCCCGCGTTCCTCGCTGTGGAAGACGAACGCGCCCAGGCCGTGCGCGAGGCCGCCGACGCCGCCGAGCGCTGCGGCCGGCTGAGCGCGGTGCTGGCGCCGTTGCGGCAGGCCGCCGAGCAGCACCCGCTCGACGAGTCGCTGCAGAGCCGGTTGCTGCTCGCGCTCGCCGCCGACGGCCGCCAGGCGGAGGCCGTCGAGATGTACCAGGTGGTGCGCCGCCGGCTCGCCGACGACCTGGGCATCGATCCGGGCGAGGAGCTGCGGGAGGCGTACGACCGGCTGCTGCACCAGCGCACCGGGCCGGCGCGCACCGGGTCACCGTCGCCACTGCCCCGGCCCGCGCAGCTGCCGCCGGACCTACCCTTCTTCAGCGGCCGGGACGACCTCATCGCCGAGGCCCGCGCGGCGGTCGCGCGCCCGGGCGGGTCGGCGGTGCTCGCGATCGACGGCATGCCCGGGATCGGCAAGACCGCCCTCGCCGTCCACCTCGCCCACGAGTTCGCCGCCGGCTACCCGGACGGGCAGCTCTATGTCGACCTGCGCGGGTACGACGGGCGGGACCAGGCGATGAGCCCGACCGAGGCGCTGCGCGGCTTCCTCGGCTCGCTCGGGGTGCCCCAGCAGGGCATTCCCGCCGAGTTGCACGCCCTGGCAGGCATGTACCGCAGCAGCCTTGCTGGCCGGCGCCTGCTAATCGTGCTCGACAACTGCCGCGACGCCGAACAGATCCGGCACCTGCTGCCCGGCAGCCCCGACTGTCTGGTGATCGTCACCAGCCGCAGCCGGCTCAGCACTCTGTTGACCACGACCGGCGCTCACCCGTTGCCGGTCGGTCTGCCGAGCCTCGACGAGGCCCGCGCGGCGCTCCTCGGGCCGCTCGCTGCCGGCCCCGTCGCGGCGGACCCGGCCGCGATCGACGCCATCATCGCCAGCTGCGGGCGGCTGCCGCTCGCGCTGGCCGTGGTGGCCGCCCGCGCGGCGAGCCTGCCGCGGACGCCACCGGCGCAGATCGCCGCCGAGCTGGCCCACGCACCCGGCAGCCTGGACGGATTCGGCGGCGACGACCCGCAGACCGGCCTGCGTGGCGCCTTCTCCTGGTCCTACCAGGCACTCTCCGCCCCGGCCGCCCGGCTGTTCCGGCTGCTGCCGATCCATCCTGGCCCCGACATCTCGATCGCCGGGGCGGCGGGCCTGGCCGGCGTCTCGGTGCGCAGTGGGCGGGCGCTGATCGGCGAGCTGAGCCGAGCGCACCTGATCAGCGAGGAACTGCCGGGCCGCTACCGCACCCACGACCTGCTGCTGGCCTACGCCAGGGAGCTCGGCGAGGAGATCGACAGCCCGGCCGAGCGCGCCGCCGCGGAGCTGCGTTGCCTGCAGTTCTACCGGGCCACCTGCTATCAGGCGGACCGACGGCTGCTGACCTCCGAGTACCACCCGCTGATCGAGCCGGGGCCGGGCGATACCCCGTTGCGCTTCGCCGGCCACGGCGACGCCATGCGCTGGTTCGCCGCCGAGCGGCAGGTCCTGATCGCGCTGGTCGGTCGGGCCGCCCGGCAGGGGCGGCACACCGAGGCCTGGCAGCTCGCCCTGGGCATGCAGCATTTCTTCGACCGCAGCGGCCGGTGGGCCGAATGGACGACGACCGGCCAGGTGGCCCTCGATGCCGCCCGGACCGGCGGCGACCTCGTCGGGCAGGCCCGGATGCACCGCAGCCTGGCCGGGGCGGCCTACTTCCGGGGCGAGCACGAGACCGCGGTCGGGCATCTCGATCGGGCGGTCGAGCTGCTCGCCCGGCTCGGCCTGCCCGACGAGCCCCGGGCCAGGATCAACCGGGCGATGATCCTGGGCGCCCAGGGGCGACACGAGGAGGTCCTCCGGACGCTTGCCGTGGCGCTGGGGCCGGCCCGGGCGGTCGGCGACGACAAACTGCTCGCAGACACTCTGGTGATCATGGCCGGAAGCAACGCCGAGCTGGGCCGGGCGGAAGAGGCCGTGCGCTGCGCCGAGCAGGCGATGGCGCTGTCGCGCGGAGCGCAGTACAGGCTGGGCATCGCCGAGGCGTGGGAGGTGCTCGGCCAGGCGCATTTCGCTCGCCGGGAGCTCGGCACGGCGGTCGACTGCTGGCGCGAGGCGGCCGTCGCCTACCAGGAGGCCTCGGCGCCAGCGCCGGCCGCGGAGGTGTTGGCGCTGCTCGGCGACGCCCTCGCCGCCACCGGCGAGCAGGACGCCGCGGTGCAGGCGTGGCGGGAGGCGCTGGCCCTGATCCCGTACGCACAGACCCGGACCGGCCGGCGGCTGGCCGGCCTGCTCGCGGCGGTCACGTCGCGTCCGTGACCGATTGCGATCGGCGACGGCACTCGATCCGCACTTACGCGTCAGTCCATTCGCATCGATCGTCCCTAGGCTCCTGCCTCAATCACCGTTGCTCCTGCGTGTGAGGGAGATGCCGTGCTGCAGGCACCCGACGAATCACCGGCCAGCCGGGCCGAGCGCATGACCGCGCTGCACGCGCAGCACGCCCGTGCCGTGCTGCGACTCCTGCTCGTGCTGACCCACGGCCAGCGGCAGACCGCCGAGGATCTGCTCCAGGAGACGATGCTGCGGGCCTGGCGCCACCTCGACTCGGTGCCGGCCGAGCCCGATGCCGCCCGCCGGTGGCTCTTCACCGTCGGCCGGCGGCTCGTCATCGACGGCGTCCGGCTGCGGCGGGGCCGCCCGGCCGAGGTCCATCTCGTCGACATGAGCTGGATCCCCGCCAGGGACGACACCACCGGAACGGCGCTGGCCTCGCATGCCATGCAACATGCGCTCGGCCGACTGAGCCCGGCGCAGCGCAGTCTGCTCTCCGAGGTCTACCTGGTCGGGCGGTCACCGGAAGAGGTCGCGGGCCGGCTGGGAGTCCCGATCGGCACGGTGAAGTCCCGGACCCACTATGCGCTACGCGCCCTGCGCACCGGCCTCAAGGCGGCCTGAGCAGGGAAGACTTCGCCGGCCGGTGATTCGTCCGCTGAGTCGAAGATCACATTGCCGCAACGCGCGCCCCGTCT
Organism: Micromonospora sp. NPDC000668; assembly: GCF_042897975.1. Classification (NCBI taxonomy): domain Bacteria; kingdom Bacillati; phylum Actinomycetota; class Actinomycetes; order Micromonosporales; family Micromonosporaceae; genus Micromonospora; species Micromonospora sp. NPDC000668. The sequence goes on along the minus strand of NZ_JBIAYP010000001.1, from coordinate 1,034,033 downwards.
CGCGGCGCGGGCCCTGCCATGCTGCGGCGATCGTGGCAACCAGCCCTAAACGGATCGCATCAAGATGACCAGCCCGCTCTCTTTCGCAGTTCTCGGCCCGGTACGGGCTTGGCGCGGCCAGTCCGAGATCGACCTGGGCACCCGGCAGCAGCGGCTGATCCTGGCGTTACTGCTCGCCCGGGCCGGCGGCGCAGTCAGCGTCGCCGAACTCGTCGACCTGCTCTGGGAGTCCGATCCCCCACCCAGCGCGGTCAACGTGGTGCACCGGCATGTCGGGATGCTCCGGCGGCGCTTCGAGCCGGGCCTGCCGACGCGGGCAGCCGGCTCGGTGCTGATTCGCGACGGCGCCGAATACCAGCTGCGGATCGACGGGGAGTCGCTCGACCTGCTGCGTTTCCGGCGCCTGGTCGCCCAGGCCGCTGACAGCTCCGGCGAACCGGCCGTCGAGCTCTACCAGGAGGCGCTGGCGCTCTGGCGCGACCGGTGCGCCTCGGGCCTGCAGACCGGAGGCCGGACCCATCCGGAGTTCGTCGCTGTCGACGGCGAGCGCTTCGCGGCCGTCCGGGCGGCGACCGACGCCGCCTTGCGGGCCGGGTACGTCCACACGGTGCTGCCCGCGATTCGACTGGCCGCCGAGTACGAGCCGCTGGACGAGGCACTGCAGGCACGGCTGCTGCTCGCGCTCGCCGCGGACGGCCGGCGGGCCGAGGCCCTCGCGGCTTATGCCGACATCGAGCACCGGCTCGCCGACGAGCTCGGCATCCAGCCGGGCGGCGACCTGCGCGCGGCCCGGGACAGCCTGCTCGACCACGACGCCCCGGCGTCGACCCGGGCCGAGCTGCCGGCGCAGCTGCCGGCCGACCACCCCTACTTCACCGGCCGCCGTGACGTCGTGGCCGCAGCGGAGGGGCTGCTGGCCGAAGACCGGCGGACCACCGCGCTGGTCATCGACGGAATGCCCGGCGTCGGAAAGACCACCCTCGCGGTGCACCTGGCCCAGCAGTTGGCCGCCAGGTATCCCGATGGGCAGTTGCACGCGGACCTGCGCGGTTTCGACTCCGGCGACTCGGTGATGACACCGGCGGAGGCGCTGCGCGGCTTCCTGTGGTCCCTCGGGGTCGCGCCGGCCGCCATCCCGTCCGAGCTGCACGCCCAGGCCGGCCTCTACCGCAGCATCCTGGCCGAGCGCCGGATGCTGATCCTGCTCGACAACTGCCGCGACTGGGACCAGATCCGGCACCTGCTGCCCGGCACCGGCGGCAGTCTCGTCATCGCCACCAGCCGCCGCCGGATCACCGACGTGACCGGCCCGGCGGGCGCCCACCCGCTGCACCTCGACCTGCTGACCGACGGCGAGGCCCGCGAGCTGCTCGCCCGCCGGCTCGGCCACGCGGCGGTCGCCGACCCGGCCGCCGTCGACGAGATCATCGCGCGCTGCGGCCGGCTGCCGCTGGCCCTGGCGCTGGTCGCCACCCGCAGCGTCGGCCGGCCCGGGCTCAGCCTGCCCGCGGTCGCCTGTGAGCTGGCCGAGGCCGACGGCCGGCTGGCCGGCTTCGGGGACGCGCACGCCGATCTGGAAGCGATCTTCTCTTGGTCCTACCGGGCCCTGACTCCCGAGGCGGCCCGGCTCTTCCGGCTGCTGCCCCTGCACCCTGCCGGAGGGCTGAGCACGGAAGCGGCGGCCGCCCTAGGCGGCGTGTCCCTGCGCTCCGCCCGCGGCCTGCTCGCCGAACTCGGGGCGCAGCTGCTGGTCCAGCCAGGAGACGGCCGCTGGCGGATGCATGATCTGTTGCGCGCCTATGCCGTGGAACTCGGCGAGGAGCACGACGACGCGGCAGATCGGGACGCTGCCATCGAGCGGGTCTACGACTACTACCAGCTCAGTGCGTACGCGGCTCAGCTGCCCCTGCAGCCGCAGGTGCCGCTGCCGGCGCCGGAGCCGGCGGAGCTCGGGGTCACCGGCCGCGGCTTCACCGGACGGGCCGACGCGATGGCCTGGTTCGCCGCCGAGCAGCGGGTGCTGACCGACATCGTCGCGCGGGCCAAGGAGCGCGGCCGGCCTCGCACGGCCTGGCTGATCGCGTTGGCCCTGCAGAACTTCTTCCAGGACACCGCGCAGTTCAAGCAGTGGGCGGCGGTGGCGAGCAACGGCCTCGCCGCGACCGATGACGACCCCGCCGCCCAGGCCCAGCTGCACCGCAGCCTCGCCGGCGCCTACTATTTCCTGGCCGATCTGGACCGTGGTCTGTCGCACCTGCAGCACGCTCGGGCGCTCTTCGACCGGCTCGGCCGGCGCACCGAGCAGGGTCACGTGGAGAACAACATCGCCGAGATCCGGCTGGAGCAGCGGCGCTACCACGAGGCGATCGAGCATGCCGAGGCTGCGCGGGCGCTCTTTCGCGCCGAAGGCAACGCGCGGGGCGCGACCAACGCCCTGCTGGCCATCGCGCGGGCACAGGGCTGGCTGGGCCGGCACGCCGAGGCGCTGGGCATGTTCATCGAGGCGCGGCGGCAGTTCGAGGCCCTCGACGATCTGCACGGGGTGGGCACCGCCCAGGCCTGGTTGGCGCACACGTACTCGATGATCGACAACCTGCCGCACGCGATGGCGACCTGGCAGCAGGCGATCGACACCTTCCGCAACGCCTGGGCCGCCCACCACGCCGCGGAAGTGCTCGTCTCCATCGGTGACTTCCACTCCGCCAACGGCGACCCGGCGCTGGCCGGGCAGGCGTGGAGCGAGGCCCTCGCCGAGCTCGACGGGACGGACTCGCCGATGGCCCGGCGGATCCGCGACCGGCTGCTCTGGCACCGGTGACCCGGACGCGGCGCCGACGGGCGCCGCGTCCGGGGCCGACCCTCAGTACCGGTAGGCGCGGATGACGGTCTGCTTGACCGTGTTACCGCTGGTGTCCGTCGCAGCGGCCCGCAGCGAGACGAAGCCGGTGCCGGCCGGGTTGTTCACCCAGGCGACCGCCTTCTCGCCGGAGCGCTGCACGGACAGCTTCCGCCAGGTCTTGCCGTCGTCGAAGGACGCCTCGACGGTCAAGGTCTTGGTCCGACCCGGCCCCGCCCCGATCTGACGGTCGAGCGAGACCGGGATCGCGAACAGCCGGCCGGCCGGCGCCCGGTTGTCGATGTCGAGCTCCGGGGTATACCGGATCGCCGTCATCGGCAGCTTCACCAGCTTGCCGTCGCTCACGTGCGCGGACTTGAAGGTCCACTCCGCGTCGACCACCGTCGACAGGGTGAACGCCGGGTCGCTGCGGAAGGTCGCGGCCAGCCGGTAGTCACCTGCCTCCGCCGGCACGTCCCACACCCAGGGCGCCTCGTTCGCGTCGCCGATCTTGACCCCGTTGCGGTAGAGGTCCACCTGCACGCTGCCGCCGACGACGTGCCGGAAGCCCATGTGCCCAGCGCCGTCACCGTGCAGCGGCCCCGGCCCGCCGATCGTGTCGCCCCAGTAGCGGGTGGCGTACTGCTGGCCGAAGTTCGGCTCCGGGAAGACCGGCCCGGCGACCGCGTTGGCCCACTTCACCGAGTACGTGCGCCCGGGCTTGAAGCTGGTCCACGGCGACTGGTAATAGGTGTACCCCAGCTGCGCCGAGGTCGACTGCCACACCGCCTTCTTGTCCTGGTTGTAGTACTCGGTGACGGTGCTCGGCACGTCGTAGGTGAAGCTCGGCGGGGCGACGCGCTCGTCGCGGTAGACCGGCGAGTTGCCGGGCGCGTGCGCGACCGCGGTCCGCGCAACCGGCACGCCGGCCACGTCCGCGCTGATCTGGGAGCGGACCGTGGCGAAGTCGTCCGCGCGCAGCTTGCGGGTCAGCCCGGTCATCATCTTCTCGGGTTCGTAGAGGTAGACCCGGTAGACGTAAGGGCTGTTGTGCAGGCTGCCGTCCTGGGCCACCTGGCCCCACATCCCGTGGACGTAGGAGGCGAAGCCCTGGGTCTTACCGGCCCCGATCTGCGCGGTCCGCACGTATTCGAAGGGGACGTTCATCAGCACGCCGTACGGGTCGTTGCTGCCCCAGATCTGCGGCTGCTCGGTCCGGATCGTCCAGCCGGACTCCTGGAAGACCGCGGTGGCCTTCGGGTTCGGCACCGACACTGCGATCGGCTTCGCCAGGCGGGTGTCCACGGTGAGCGCCTGGTCCCTGGTCAGGTCGAGGCTCGGACGCACCATCGAGGTGATCTGGGGGGAGTTCGCGTCGCCGTTCTCCATGTACGTCTGGGCCAGGTAGCGGCCCGCGCGGATCCGGTACGTGGTGGTCGAGGGGTCGCCGAGCACCAGGATGCTCTGCCGGTCCAGGTCGGTCAGGACGGTCACCCAGCCCTGCTCGGGCGTGGGCGCTCCGCCGTCCGGCCCGATGAGCTTGAGGCTCAGCTGGTGGCGGGCGACGTCGAGCGCGACCGGGGTCTGCACCTGCGCGCCGCCGCCGGTGGCGGTCACCTCACCACCGAAGTAGCGGTCGGGCAGGCCGGCGCTGGCCTGCACGTTGACGGTCACGGTGGCCGTGCCGCCGGCCGGGACGGTCACCGAGGAGGCGCTGAGGCTGAACAGGCCGGCCGGGGCCGGGGCGCCGTCGGCGTCCTTCGCGTCCAGGGAGACGGCCAGGGTGAGGGCGGCAGAGCCGCTGTTCGCGTAGGTGACCGTGCTCTTCTGCGCGGCGGTGCTCCGCTCGAAGGCGACGCTGACCGGGCTCGCCGTGACGCTCTGCTGGGTCGCCCGGGCGACGTTGAGGAAGCCGGCGCCCTGCTCGTAGACACCGATGGCGGTGTTCGGCTGGGCGGCCGCCATCAGCGTGGACTTGATCCGCTCGGGCGTCCAGTCCGGGTGCTGCTGGGTCAGGATCGCCGCCGCGCCGGCCACGTGCGGAGTCGCCATCGAGGTGCCGTTGAGGCTGGTGTACTGCGGGTTCTCGTCGGCCGGCGGCATGTCGGAGGTCGAGCTGCGCGCGGCGACGATGCCGACGCCGGGCGCAGTGATGTCTGGCTTGATGCCGGCGTCGCCCGCGCGCGGGCCCCGGCTCGAGAAAGAGGCCAGTTCGCCCGTCTTGGTCACGGCGCCCACGGTCAGCGCCTCGGCCACGCTGCCGGGCGAGTTCACGGTGGACTCGCCGGCCTCGCCGCTGTTGCCCGCGGCGACGACGAAGAGCACGCCGTAGCGGTGGGTGAGGTCGGCCACGGCCGCCTCGATCGGGTCGGTCTCTGGGCTGTCCGGGCCGCCGAGGCTCATGTTGGCGACCTTGACGCCCTGCTGCGCCGCCCAGGTCATGCCGGCCAGGATCGCCGACTCCGGGCAGCCCTCTTCGACACAGACCTTGGCGCTGTAGAGGGTCGCGCCGGGCGCCATGCCCTTGTAACGGCCCTGCGACGCGGCCGCGTTGCCGGCGATGGTGGAGGCGACGTGGGTGCCGTGGCCGACCCGGTCGAGGGTGTCCGGGTCGGCGGTGAAGTTCTCGGCGGCGGCGACGCGGCCGGCCAGGTCGGGGTGGGTCTGGTCGACGCCGGTGTCGATCACGCCGACCTTCACCCCCGTACCCGTCCAGCCGGCCTTCCAGGCCTCCGGGGCGCCGGTCAGCGGGACGCTGACGTCGAGGGTGGGGTGGCGCAGCCCGTCGAGCCAGATCTTGTCGAACCCGGCCCGCAGCTGCCGCTCGGTGCCGTTCGCGGCGGACGTGACGTTGTTCCAGAAGGACACCGCGTTCGCGCGGGTCTGGGCGACGGCGCTCGCCCCGGAGAGTTCCCGGGTGGTCCGGGCGCCGGCGAGGCCGGCGGGGGCGGCGCTGCTGTGCTCGACGATGAGCGGCAGGGTGGCCCGGGTGTCGTCGTAGCCGAAGTCGACCAGCATCGAGATGTCGAAGAGCCGGGAGTCGAGCTTGCCCCTGTTGAGCAGGCCGACGGCGTCGGCGGGGATGACCCGCACGTCCTCCCCGGCGCTGTGGGTGATGAACGGGATCCGTTCCCGTCCCTTGCCCGGCACGACGTTGACAGCCGTCTGGCCGTTCACGGTGCTGACGTGGACGGTGTCGCCGGTGAGCAGAGTGACCGTCCGGGGCTTGGACGCGACCGCGGGTGTGGTCGCCGGCTTGGCGGCCCGGGGCTGCGCCGACGCCGGCGACCCTCCCGGAACCGCCGCCGAGACGCCCAGCACCACCAGTGCCAGCGCCGATAACGTACGAACTGACCGCATCATTCTCCCTAGATGAACGCGAGAGGTATCCGGGTGCTCCGGACGTGACCGGCGGGTGAAAGTTCATCCAGAGTGACCTGCGTCACAGCCGCTGCTCCGGCGCGGCCGGCGCATCTGCCTCATACGTAGGGCGGCGGGGCCGTGGGCGGCCGGATCACCAGCGGGTACGGATGTGCCAGCGGGTGCGGTACACCGGTTGCCCCAGTGCGGGATGAAGGCGATCGCCATCATGCCAAAGGTCATGGCCCCGGCGATCGCGAGCGGCGGCAGGCCCCGCGCCATCGGCGCCCCCACCGACAGGACGACCACGCCGATCGGCAGCCGCCACAGCATCGCCCGGAACACCACCAGCGCGTACACGGTGCGGCCGACGAGGAACACCAGCGGACCGGCGACCACGATGGCCAGCTCCGTGGTGTCGGTATGGCCGAGGGGGTCTCGTCACCCTGGCCACCGCCGCGCACCTGTTCATCACCGAACTGCGCCTGGACCCAAAAGCGGCTGCGCCGGCCTGACCCTCTACACCGTCATCCGCGAGCTGCAACGACTACTCGCGACCTGGACCGGCGCCTGCATCACCTGCCATCAACCCGTGAAACCGTTACACCGCAACAAACGCCACAGAACCTAACAAAGCACTACTAGGCAGTGTCTCGAACGGGCCATCACCATGACGAGTGCACGCCGAAGCTGCACCGGCTCGTGTAGGTCGACGGCGCCTAGCAGTTCCTTGGAGACGATCGCGTGTGACCCTGCGCCTGCCGGGCTTTTGAGCTAGATCGCTCCATCGGTCGTCGAGTAACACCGATACTTCGTCCGGCGAGCCTGCGAGCGCGGCTTGCCATGATGGCGTGATGTACGCGACGGCTTCTTGGCGTTGCCCCTGATAGTGACGGACGAGGGCAGGAAGACCTGCAGGCATTGCGTAGTTATCGATCACGACGAGATTGTCCACCTCCGACCGACACCCTCGCGTGGCCATGCGATAGCCCGCAGGACATTGCGCCTTAATGGACGTTTATCTGCAAGGCACGAGAGCGCCGGAGCTACCGTCCATAGCTGATCACCACGTGATCGTCCATGCACTGTGACGGTGGGGCAGCGGTATCGATCGCCCCTCGGACACGAACGATAACCCCACGGTGCGCGCTGAGATCCACTGCAGCGCGCACCGTTTGCGTTTCTATCTGTTAGGTCAGCCGGAGGCCCAGCTGCCGGTAGACCTCGGCTTGTCGTCGGGGTCGGCGTCGCGCAGCACGGTGACGATGTCGCCGAGCGCTCGAACCAAGCCGGCGATCTGGGAGCGGCTCATCCGGCGTGGCTCCGCTCGCTGGGTCGATTGAAGATCGGCTTCGGCTCGTGCCCGTTCGGCCTGGGTCTGGGTGATCCAGCCGGTGACCACCATGGGATCTGCGCCGGCGTCGAGGGCAGACCGGTATTGCGCGAGCTTTGTGTCACAGGCCGCGATAGTGGCCCGGGCTGCGGCCGTAACTGGCGTGAGTTGATCCACGGGCTGGGCGTCGGCCATGGCGGTGATCGTTTGTTCGAGGTAGTCCGGGGCGAATGCGGATGCCAGCCACTGGTCAAGCGGGTCGCTGAGGGCGTCCTCGCGCAGGTAGACGTTGCGGGTTTTTCCACCTCGTTGGCGAGGGCGTAATCCTGAGGAAAACGGCAGCGGTAGTAGGCGGCACCGTGGTTGTACTGGCCTTGCATACGGCGCTGGCAGGCGGCGCAGTAGATCAATCCGCGGAAGACATAGGGGTTGCGGGTGCGGCGTTGGCGTTCCTGGCGGTCGACGGCTCGTGCGCGACGGGAGAGCAGGGCTTGGGCTTGCTCGGAGGTGTCGTCATCGATCAGAGGTGGGTGAGTGAGGTCTTTGGAGACCACCCATTTGTCAGCGGTGTTCCAGCGCATGACTCCGGTGTGGCCCAGTGCTACATCGTCGACGTCTAGGAGGACTTCGCCGGTGCGTTGTTTGTTCCATACCTGCCGGCCGGTGTAGCGGGGGTTGGTGAGGATGGCGCTCTTGGACGAGGCGATTCACGCTGCGGTGTGGATTCCGTGCGCGGTCGTGTGCCGAGGGGCAGGGGACGTGGTTGGCGGTGAGTCCTTCGGCGATGCCGAGCGTCCGGGGCCGGTGAGGGCGCGCCAGGATGTGCCCTTGATGGGGACGCTTCGGCAAGAACGGCGGCCAGCGCAGCTCGTGCACGCTCGTAGCCGCGATCAGCGTGCGTATTCGTTCCGAGCGAGTTGTCAATTGGGCGACGTCCGCACGATGACCCGATCACGGCGGTGATGCCGACAACGGTGTGTGCGGGCCGCGGGCCACCCGGTCGCCGGGCTCGCCGTCTCGTCGGTGTCTTCGTGGCGTCATGCTTGGGCTATGGATCATCTGGGGCAGTTTCGTGGTGCAGCGCTCGAGTTGGGTATCCCGGACGACGAGATCAGCAGGTTCACCAAGCACCTCCGTTTGTCGATCCGGTTGAGCGGGGGTTCGGGCGGTGTTCCGGTTGGGCAGTTCGGTGGGTTGCCCCGGCTGCCGGTGGGTATGGACTGGCCGTTCGCCGGGGTCAGTCGGTTGCCGTTCATCTTCTCCGTCGACTGTGCGGCGCTGCCGAGAGTCGACGGCTTCGGCCTGCCGGCAGACGGCGCGCTGCTCTTTTTCCTGGACCACGAGGAGGACTGCCTGGCCAGTGCCACCGGGGAGCGGAGGTACGCGCGAGTCGTGTATGTACCGGCCGGCACCGATACCGAGGTGGCGGAAGAACCCACCAACTACGAGTTCGTCGGCAAGCAGTACGACGTCGGCGCCACGCTCCTCGCGCAGCTGCCCAATTGGTTCGGGACGGACGAGGACGAGGAGGAGGACGAGGACGACCTGTCGCCCTTCCAGCAGCAGTTGGCCCGTGACCTGGAGCGTGACCTGCCGCACCTGGACGAGCTCTGTGCTCTGGCCTACGACCTCTGGCCGCCTGACGAAGGGCTCGCCAACGCCTACATCGGCGGGTATGCCGACGATGAGGTGATCACGAGTATTGCGGAGCAGACACTCGCGGGTCGCGAGAAGGCCGGCGAGATCGTCATCCCCGTGGCGAAGTGGTATTCCCATGTGGAGAAGGAGCAGCACCGGCTGACGAGCGAGTGGGTGTCGCTCGCCCGCTTTCCCGTGGCCGACGAGTTCTACCACGGGAGTTTTGTGATCCGCCACGACGACCTGGCCGCCGGTCAGCTGGACAAGGCGCTTTCCGTGACCGAGTTCAGCGAGTAGAGCACCGGCGGCGCCGAATGCGGCCGCGGACTGCACGGGCGATCTGGCTACCGACCTCGCCGGCGCCGATGATCCCGATAGTCGTCATGCATGCCTCACGACCTTGTCCTTCGCACCTGAAGTGGGCAGGACGGCAGAGGCAAGTAGAGCCAGCTTGTCCGCATCGCTGGAGCCGGCGTCCGGGTGGTAGACGACCAGCATCAGGTCCTCAGTGCCGTTGATCGCCAGTCGCTCCCGGTTGAGGGTCATCTCGCCGACCTGCGGGTGGTCGAGCCGAAGTGGGGTCCCGCGCTGTCCGCGCACCTCGTGCCGGGCCCAGAGCTGTCGGAACCGCGGACTCGCCAGCGACAGCTCGCCGGTGAGTTCGATGAAGCGGGGATCGTCGACGTGGGTTCCCACGGCCTGCCGCAGGTTCGCGATGAAGCATTCCGTCACGTTCTCCCACTCCGGATGCAGCGCTTGCTCGGCCGGGTCCAGGAACAGGTCGCGCAACTGATTGCCGCCGACGGCAAGGCCGGGTGAGAGCGCTGTGGCCATGCGGTTCACGGCCAGGATGTCGAAGTACCGGTCTTCGATGAAGGCAGGTTGCACGAGGCTCTCCAGGAGCTTCAACGCTCCTGCCGGCGGTGTCTGCTTGCGCGGTCGGCGTCTGCGCCGCCGGGGAACCTCCGCGACCAGTGTGAGCAGGTGGGCGAAGTGGTCGTCGTCGAGTTGCAGCACGCGTGCGATCGACTCGAGCACCTGGACGGAGGGGTTGCGGTCACGGCCGCGTTCGAGCCTCAGGTAGTAGTCAGCGCTGATGCCGGCGAGCATGGCGACCTCCTCCCGCCGCAGCCCCGGCACACGCCGCACACCGATGTCGGGGATGCCTGCCTGCTGCGTCGTCACCAGCTCGCGCCGGGCTCGCAGGTAGGCCCCGAGGGCGTTCGTCGACTCGCTCATGAGGGCGACCCTAGCTCTCTGTGCAGCGATCGGAGGGGGTCCTGTCGCACCCCAGGCTGCAGAGGGCTCTGGGTGAGTCGGCGTGCCGCTCATAGCGTTCACGACGGCCCGTCCGGGCCACGTAACCCGAGGGGGAGTCATGACCGTCACACTGATCACCGGAGCCAACAAGGGCATCGGTTACGAGACCGCCAGGCAGCTGCGGGAGCTCGGGCACGAGGTCTATATCGGCGCGCGTGACGCCGAACGCGGTAGGAAGGCCGCCGCCGAGCTCGGGGCGCGGTTCGTCCAGCTCGACGTGACCGATGACGCCTCGGTCAGCAGCGCACTGGCGACGATCGACGCGGCCGAGGGCCGTCTCGACGTCCTGGTGCACAACGCCGGCGTCCTGGAGACCGCGCTCGACGGCCCTGCGGCGCTGCGTTCCTTCGACACGAACGCGGTCGGCATCGTGCGTGTCACGCAGGCGGCACTGCCCTTGCTCCGCAGGTCCCCGAACGCCAACGTCGTCACCATCTCCAGCAGCGCCGGGTCGTTTTGGGCGGTGAACAACCCCGAGCGGGCGGAGTTCGGTCTGCCGCTCGCGCTGTACTCGGCGTCGAAGTCCGCAGCCACCATGCTGACGGTGCACTACGCCAAGTCACAGCCGGGCATCAAGTTCAACGCCCTTGAGCCGGGCACCACCGCCACCGACATGACCGCGGCCTTCGGCATCGGACGACCGGTCGAGGAGAGCGCCCGAGTCGTCGTACGTCTGGCCACCCTCGACGCGACCGGCCCAACCGGCACCTTCCAGGACGAGGCAGGACACCTGCCGTGGTGAGCCCGCGCACAGCTCGAGCCTGCGGACACACGCCCGCGCCTGTCGACGGGCGCAAGCGGCGAGTCCACGGCAGGTCCGTCCTGGGCGCGTCGTCTCGCTGAGTCTGGGATCTTGCGCACCGGGTCATCGACACCCTCGGCCCGCTGCTGTGACCGGCGGGCGGAGGCACACGTCCCGCCCGGTTGACCGATCGCCGCGACTGCGGCTGGACCGACTGCGTGTAGCAGCCTTCGCAGGTGTAGTCGATGCGCGGCGGGTCTGACGAAACACCAGCGGCGCTGTCCTCACCAACCGCGAAGGGTCAGGGGAACGGCCTAGACGCGAGGGCCTCCAGAGCCGCCCGCCGGCCGACCTCGATCATCTCGGCAGCGCGGTGGAACTCATACGTCCGGGCGGCATCCGTCGGTACCTCGATCAGCAGGTCCGGTGGGTATCCGGCCAGCTGGTAGCGGATGAGGAGGTCCGCCACGGCATCCAACGACAGGCTCATGACATCAAGCGCGCCCAGGTCGACGGGGAGTTTCGCAGACTGGCCACCCCGGACAGGCGCCATCGGCTGGGCCCGGGCCCCCTTGAGGGACACGGCGACGACCGCGTCGGCCGGCATGAACGTGGTCGGCGCCATCGGCAGCGGCTCCATCAGGCCACCGTCGGCGAGGAGCCGACCGTCGACCATGACCGGGGTGATGGCGGGTGGCAGGGCGATGGAGGCCCGCACCGCGACGTCCACCGGACCGTGCCGGAACCACACGGCTCGACGGGCCAGCAGGTCGGTCGCGACCGCCGTGAAAGGCACGGGCAACTGTTCGAAACGTACGCCGTCGAGCAGTTCCCTGACCGGAGCCATCAGCTTCTCGGCCCAGATCGCCCCCGGCGCGCCCACCGCCGGATCGAGCAGGCGCAACACCTCGCGGTGGCCGATCGTACGCACCCAGTCGGTGTAGGCGCCGAGCTTGCCTGCCGCGTACAGCCCTCCGATCAGGGCGCCCATGGAACACCCGGCGACGGCGACGATGTCGAACCCGCGCTCCTCCAGAACCTGGATCGCGCCGATGTGCGCATAGCCACGCGCGCCGCCGGCGCCGAGTGCCACCGCGATCCGCACGTAACCACCGTCCATCGCTCCGACCCGGATCGGGCCACGAGGCTTTGACGTCGAGGAGGTCGAGCCCAGTCGTAGGACATAGCGGGCGGGCTCATCGACGCGTCGGTGCGGACACTCAACCACGAAACCGGGGACCAGATGCCCGATTCATGACCTAGTCACCCTGCATGGGCGACGCCAGCTCAGGGAAGGCGGGACAGGGCCGCGGCGGCGGCTGCCCGGTAGCGCTCCAGCTTGGCGGCGCATTCGATGATGATCGTCTTCGCTGCGATGGCTGGAGTGGATGGGTGCCCCGGGAGGCTGGGCGTCGGCCATCGCGGTGATCGTCTGTTCGATGCTCTCGGGTGCGAAGGCGGAGGCCAGCCGGAACCGGCCCGGCCGGGCTGTGATGTCGTGCCAGGCACTGGAGGGGCTATACCCGTGGCACACCGCCGATGTCTGACGGCTACTCGCCGGTGCTGGTCGTGGGGCGGGGGAGTTTCCCTCTGAAGCCGGGCAGGATGGCAACGAGCGCGGGCAGATCTCGGCCGGCACTGAGGACGGTGCCGTCCGGGCGGACGACTGCTGCGTGGGCGCGGCCGTCTCTCAGCCATCGGTGTAGTTCGCTTCCGGGCCGCGCAGTGATGAGCACTGCGCCGCACCGTTCGACGTCTGATTGTAGGGCGGCGGGCGGCTCGGTGGACGTGACGATCGCGAAGCGCCCAGCGGCCACGTCGTCGTGGCGGCGCTCGCCGTCGAGGATGGCGTTCGGGCACAGTCGACCCGCGAGGGCGCGGCGCAGACGTGGCCGCAGCACCAGAGCGGACCGGCGCAGCGCAGGTGTCTCACTGTCCGTGGCCAGGGCCGTGAGGCCAGGCACAAGATGCAGCCGTGGCGCCACCGCGCGGCGGATGATGTCGCCCATTCTGCCGCCGGCCGTCATCGCGGTACCGATCAACTTCGCCAGCCTGATCATGGCGCGGGTATGGTGCTTGCGTTCGATCTGGTAGGTGCCGAGCACGGTCTCGGGCAGGGACCCGTCGAGCACGCCGGCGAGTTTCCAGGCGAGGTTCATCGCGTCGCGCAGCCCGGCACCCATTCCCTGGCCGATGAACGGCGGGGTGAGGTGGGCGGCGTCGCCGAGCAGGAACACCCGGCGGTCGCGCCACCGGTCGGCGACCTGCGCCCGAAAGGTGTATTCGGCCGCACGGACCACCTCCAACTCCCCAGCGGGGATGTTCCCCGTCCATCGCGAGATCAACGGATGCAGCCGGGTCATTTTGCGGAAGTCGTCCGCGGTCTCACCGGGCGCCAGCCGGAACTCCCAGCGGTAGCGGGTCTTCCCGATCCGCATGTACGTGCCAGCGCGGGCTGGGTCGGAGAGTTGGTGTACGCCTTCCCACTGGCCGAGTTCGGCGTTGGTGACCACATCGACGACGAGCCAGCGTTGCGTGAACCCCAGGTCCTGAATGCTGGCGCCGATAGCGGCCCTCGTCAGGCTGTTGGCGCCGTCGCAACCCAGGACGTACGCCGCGCGGACGACCTGGTGCTCGCCGGTGGCCGTGTCGGTGACGTCGAGCCGTACGCCGTCGGCGTCCTGGGTCAGCGCGGTGACCTCGGTGCTGCCGCGCAGGGTGGCGCTGTCGTACTGCGTGAGATTCCGACGGAGGATTTCCTCCAGCTCCGGCTGGTCGAACATGCTCCCCTGGGGGTAGCCGTGTCGGCCCGGCGCGACGTCGCGCTGAAACTCGGCCAGCACCCGCATCCTGCGGTCGATGAGTCGAAGGCCCCGGTGTGGCCTGGCGATGGCGGCGAACTCGTCCCGGAGCCCGAGGCGGGCCAGGATGCGGTGGACCTCGTCGTCGAGGGCGACGGCGCGGGGCAGGGGATAGACCGACTCCCAACGGTCGAGGATCAGGCACTCCACGCCGTGCTGGGCGAGCAGCGTCGCGGCGGTGAGCCCGGTGGGGCCTGCGCCGACGATCACTACCGGAACGACGTTCATTGTGTGGCCAGGACCCGAAGAACGAGGTAGCTGGCGACCAGGATTCCGCAGACGACGGCCGGGGCGTACTTGCGCGGGCCGTCTCCCTTGCGCAGGTGCACGACCAGGGCTCCGCCGAGCAGGAGGAGCAGCCCGGCGCCGGCGAGGATGCCAATCAGCGGCTGGAACAATCCGATGAGCAGCCCGATCACCGCGGCGACCTCGAGCAGGCCGATGCGGCGATAGGCCGCGACGGGAAAGCCGGCCTCCGCGGCCAGCGCACGCATCGGTTGCAGGGCCAGGATCTTGGCCGTGCCCAGGGCAGAGAAGATCAGCGCGAGCAGCACCGCGAGGATGGACGCAGCGAGCGTCATGACACAACCACCAATCGCCATTCAATGGCATACCGGCCCAGGATCGCCTTGATGGCCCCCTCCTGGGCAGAGGGATGAACTTTCACAGTGGCCACGATGCAGTTGCCCTCGATCGCGGCCTCGATGTCCTGTACTCCGGCGGTCTGGTCAAGCGCGGCACGGAGTTCCGCGCGGGCGGCTTCCTTCCGCAGGGCGAGCTTGTACAGCTTGCCCACGGCGGTGACGGGCAGTTCGTCGAGGATCGTCACGGTCTTGGGCGCGGCGGTGCGGTCGGGCACCCGGTCGCTTGCCCAGTCGCGCAGGTCGTCTTCCGTTACGGTGGCGCCTGGCATGAGGGTGACGTAGGCGACGGGCACCTCACCGGCGTGGACGTCGGGGCGCCCGACCGCGCTGGCCGCGGTGACCTGCGGGTGAGTCAGTAGCGTGTCCTCGATGATCGCGGGGTCGATGTTGTGTCCGCCGCGGATGATGAGGTCCTTCGCCCGCCCGGCGAGGTAGACGAAGCCGTCCTCGTCAACGCGCGCGAGGTCCCCGGTGTCCAGCCAGCCGTCGACGAGCTTGCCGAGTCCGTCGAGGACGGGCCCGTTCTCGTCACGGTCTGTGACGTAGCCGGGGAAGACTGTCGGGCCGCTGATCGCCAGCACGCCGGTTGCGCCGAAGGGTCGGTCTTCCCACGTGCCGTCAGCGGCGACCACCCGCACCCGCTGGTAGGGCAGGCGCTGCCCAACAGAGCCCGGCCGCGACGCGTCGGGAAAGGTACGTGCGCTCGCGCACGTCGCCTCGGTAAGCCCGTAGCCCTCGACCAGGGTTATCCCGGTGTGGGCCTGAAAGTTGTCCCGGACCGCGGTGGGCAGCGGCGAGGCCCCCACCAGCGGAAATTGCAGGCTGTTGATGTCGGCGTCGATCGGGACCTGCGCCAGTACGGCGTACACGGTGGGCACTGCGCTCATGGCGGCGATCCGGTAGTGCTCGACGATTTTCCAGAACTCGCCGAACAGTGCGGGGTCGCGGTAGCCCGATGGACCGGCCCACACCACGGTCTGTCCCTTGAACAGGGGCGCCAGCAGGGTGACGACGAGGGCGTTCACGTGGAACAGCGGGAGGGCCGCGAAGACCACGGTCTGCTCGTCGAACAGGGAGTTGGCGGCCAGCATCCACGCGTCGGCGACCTCGTTGCCGTGTGTGTGCGCGGCCAGCTTCGGCGCGCCAGTGGTGCCACCGGTGTGGAACAACGCGGCCAGGTCGGCGGATCGGGGCAGCTCACCGCCGAAGGCGGACGGGTCCTTCCTTGCTGCAAGCTCGCCGAGGTAGCCGACGCGTACGCCGCCGACGGCCGGTAGAGGGTGGGGCGTGCCCGACGCCCCGGTGGGCCGCAGCACGAGGATCGCGTCGAGCAGGCCGTTGCGGGCGAGCGCCTGCGCGGTGTCCCACACGTCCGGCGCGAGCTCGGGCCCGGCCGTGACCAGCACGCGGGCACCGGAGCGCCGGAGGAGCTCGGCGAGGTGCTGCCGCGACAGTCCGCCGCCCAGGGGCGCCGCGATCCCGGCGAGCTGTGCGCCCATCGTCGCGATGATCAGTTCGTCGCAGTTGGGCGACATCAGGGCGACCGCGTCATTCCGCCGCACCCCCAGGTCGTGGAACAGGTTCGCAACCCGGTGGACGTCGGCCAGGAGCTCGGCGAAGGTACGGGGGAGCGGCTCCCGCCAGCGGGCGGCGTCCGGCAGGACGGTGATGGCCGCGCGATCCGGCCAGTGCGTCGCCGCCCGCGACAGCAGCGCGTACGTCGATTCGGGCAGGCCCCGAGCCTCCAGCGGCACGGCCTCGATCGCGGCCAGGTCCGCGGGCGTGGCGTAGTCCGGCCACAGCAGGGGTCCACTCATCGGGCGTACCTCACGACCGTGCGCTGCCGGCCCAGATCGATCGCGCCGTCGTCGGTGGCGACGGTGACCTCGACGACGTCGCCGTCCTTGAGGTACCTAGGGTTGCGGGCCTGGCCCTTGAAGAACATCTTCCATTTCACCGCGGGCGGCAGCAGCGAGGCGATGATCTCGACGGGCTTCGGCGGTGCGCTCAAGGCCGTCCCGACGGGCGTGCCGGTCAGCAACAGATCGCCGAGGTCGAGTCGCTGGAAGCGGGTCAGCGCCTGCAGCGCCTGGACCGGCAGGTAGATCATGTCGGCGGCCGTCATGTTCTGCCGGAGCTCTCCATTGACCCACAGCTTCAGCCGGAGGTCGGTGAACCGCTTGAGTTCGTCGGCGTCGAGCAGCACCAGCGCCGGGCCGACCGGGGTGAACGTTGGGTAGGACTTGGCCTCGTAGAACTGGGTCTTGGGCAGCTGGACGTCACGGGCGGAAACGTCGTTGGTGACCACCAGGCCCGCGACGTACTCGGCGAGGTTGTCCGCAGTGATGGTGGTGCCGACGGGCATTTCGCGGCCGAAGACGAGCCCGATCTCGACCTCGTAGTCCAGCAACGCCACGTGGCCTGGGCGGACCACGTCGGCGAACGGGCCACTGATCGAGCCAGAGGTCTTCCGGAAGAAGGTCAGGGGGACGGTCTCGGGATTGCCGTTGGTGTCCTTGACGTGAGAGGCGAAGTTCGTCATCTGGGCGACGACGCGGCAGGGCGCCGTAACCGGGGAGACCAGGGCGAGGTCGTCGACCGGGACGGTGTCCGTGCTCGTCGTGGCCGCGTCGATGGCCGGCCGGTCCGCCAGCAGTTCGGCGGTGGTGGTGGCGCTGGTGTGTACCTTGGCGGCGCCGGTGGGGGTGAGCACCCACCAGGCGTCGGTGGTGCGCAGGACGGAGATGCTCATGAGGTGAACGCTTTCATCAGGCCGCGGAGGCGGTGGAGGTCGAATTCGTTGTCCTCGCGCAGCGCGCCGATGACTGCGCGCAGCTCGCGAAGCGATTCCCGGCCGGGTCTCATTCCGAGAAAATCCTTGGTGGCGGGCGGACCCCACTGGGCGAGCCCGGAGGCGCTCATCGGTGCCCAGCCCGGCTCGAGCGTGCGGTCGAACAGGTCACCATCGGTGAAGTGCTCGACCAGGAAGTCGTCCGGGTCGCGCCAGTAGTCGAAGATCTGGCTGCCCTGGATGTGCCGGCCGATCCCCCAGGACCGCTGGTAGCCCCGGTCGAGCAGGTATTCCCCGCCGACGGCCAGCGAGTCGAGGTCCGGGACCTGGTAGGCCGAGTGCACGTACCGGTTCGCCGGGCCGAGGGTCATCGCGAGCGTGTGATGGTCCGTGGGCGTGCTGCCGCGGTCGCAGCGAATGAAGCTCATAATCGGGCCGCGCTCGCGCTGCCCCTCGTGGTAGAGGAAGTCGCTGACAATCAGGCCCAGGTGCTCGAGATACCAGTTGAGCGTCTCCAGGTACCGGGTCGTCTGCAGCACGACGTGACCGAGGCGCTGCACCTTGGCCGGCTCCCGCGGTGGCCGCTGGGTGGCGTTCACCCGCGTCACGTCGTGCCCGACGTTGACGGTCAGGGGCGCCCGCGTGGGCAGCGCCGGGAGTTCGTGCGTGTCCGCGACCACGCGGACCCGCGCCCCGCTCGGGTCGGCGAGATCCACCGTCACCCCGCCCAGGCTCTCCGGCAGGCTGGCCATGGTCCTCCCGGTCGCGTCTGCCAGCCGCAGCACGTCGTTCGGCTCGGCCGCCCTGAAAGCTGGGCCGATGAACCGGGACCGGGGACCCCGGCGGATGAGCACGCAGGGCGATCCGGGGTCGGTGCCCCGCAGGTGCAGCTCGTCCTGAGTACGCAGCGACGTCGTGAAGCCGAAGGCCCGGGCGAAGACCTCGGCCCCCTCCAGATCGGGCTTCTGGAACTCCAGCCAGGCCAGGTCGTGCACCTTGACGATCGGGTTGCGGGCCCGCCCGGGGTGCTCGCCCGGCAGCGCACCCTGCTCGCTGTGCAGACCCGTGTGCGGGTCGTGCCGCTCGATCATGTCCCGCTCCTCGCAAGTCGCTGACGGAATCGTCACTTACGAGTGTAGCGTCAGTCAAGTGCGGATGACGATTCCGTCATATCTGAGGGTCGCCGGGGTTACGCTAGGCGCAGACCGACTCCGCGAAAGGGTGAACAAGCAGGCATGGCGCAACAAACCAGGCACGCCCCGAACCGCCTGGAACGGCGGAAGGCGCACACCCGATCGGCGCTCGTTCGCGCGGCCCAGACCTTCATCGCGGCTGGCAAGCAGAACGTCCCGATCCTCGAGCTCACCCAGGCCGCCGACGTGGGTATGGGGTCGTTCTACAACCACTTCGACAGCCGCGAGCAGCTCTACCAGGCCGCGGTGGAGGACGCCCTCGAGCGCTACGGAGCCCTGCTCGACGAGCGGACCGTGGGCCTGGACGACCCGGCCCATGTCTTCGCGCAGAGCTTCCGGCTGACCGGACGCCTCCATCGCCGGAGTCCCGAGCTGAGCAAGGTGCTGCTCAGCAACGGCCTGGCCCTGGCTGGTTCCGACAAGGGGCTCGCGCCGCGAGCCCTGCGCGACATCGAAGACGGCGCCCGTGCCGGGCGGTTCAGCGTACGCGACCCCGAGTTGGCGACGGTGATTGTTGCCGGCGCCGCGCTGGTTCTCGGGCAACTGCTGCACGACCACCCCGAGCGCGACGACGCCGCAGCAACCGACCAGGTCACCGAGGACCTGCTGCGCACGCTCGGTCTACCGCCCGACGACGCGCACGAGATCTGCCTGCGGCCCTTACCCGCGCTCGACGGTGTCCGCACATAAGACCGCGTCCATCCGCCCGAGCGCGCCGCCGGCCGATCCTAGGCAGTGGCCGCCTCGCGCACCATCCGGTTGGCCGTCTCTGGCTCGTACCCGGTCGCGCGGAGCAGGTCACTCGCCATGGTGCGCAGCTGGATCACGATGCCATCCGAGAAGGGCTTGAGGCCCTTGTGGTCCGCCTGGCCGGCCAGGCACGCCCCGTCCAACACCGCGTTGCGGGTCTGGTCGAACGGCCCACCTGCCCGCCCCTCCCGCCTCAGCAACTGGATTGCCTCGGCGAACCTGTCCACGGCGCCGGGGAGTTCCTCCGGCACCGGCTCGTCGTACTGCAGCGTGGTCGCGGCCCAGCGGGCCAGCGCCCGGGACCCGAGGACCACCCGATCGATGTGCTGGATGCCGCGCCGGTAGTGCTCGACATCGGCCCGGCGTCGCCAGCGCACCGGCGCAATGGTCGTCACCTCCTCGGCGCCACCCAGAGCCTCGTGCATCCGGGCGAGATCGGGTTCCATTCGGCTCAGCTGATCCAGCGCCCGTATCGCGCGGTCCGGGTCACGCCGGGCGAGTGCGTGTGCAACCTCTCGAAGCTGCGTGTGGAGGGTCGCGACGACCGGTGCGGTGGCGCGGTCGAGAATGCGCATCGGGTTGATCGGTAGCAGCAACGCCACCACCGCCAGGCCGACGGCACCGCCCACCCCCGCGTCGACGATCCGCGCCCATTCGAGGCCCTGCTCCGAATGGGAGACCGTGGCGATCAGTACAGCGGTACTGCCCGACTGAGCGACCAGCGCACCGCTGTGCCCGGTCATCAACAGGGCGACGGCGATGGACAGCATCACCACCAGGCCGATCTGCCAGGGCCCGAACCCGAGAGAACGCATGAGAAGGTCACTGACAAGCAGGCCCAGCCCCACGCCGAGCATCAGCTCGGCGGTACGTAAGGCGCGCTGCCCGAGAGCGGCGACGATCGTGCCGACGGCCGCGCTGGGCGCGAAGATCGGTGCGGGGCGACCCAGGACGTCGTGCGCCAGCCCCCAGGACAAGGTCGCGGCAAGCCCACATTGAGCTGCGACGAACAGGATGATCGTGAACAGCCGCAGCCTCAGCCGGCCGGCCTCACCACCGCGACGCCGGGCCTTCGCCGTCATGTCCTTGGCGTGCCCGGCAGCGGCGTTGGGGCGGGAAAGGCTTCCCCGGTCAGCAGCCATGGCGAGGGTTACCCCGCCCGTCCCTCACAAACCTGCGGCCCGTGGCCCCCGGCCGAGGCGACTGAGGCGTCTGCTCGTCCGGAAGCGGCTAACCAGGTCGTGACGGCTCGGGTCGGATCCTTCGGGTACGGAGCGTGCCGGCTACGGCGACGGTGGCGAGGATGAGGGCGGCGGTGGTGGCTACCGCGAGCGGCGGTGCCGGCTTCATCGCTGGGATGAGGGCGAGGAGGGCGAGTGCGCCGATCGCACGGGGCCGGGACGCGCGGCCGAACACCGCGAAATCGAAGGTGGCTCGTCCGGCGAGGAACAGGGCGGGTCCGCCGAGGATGACGGCGATCCAGGCCGGGTCCGAGTGTCCGAACGGGTGCGTGATGATGAGTTCGTCGCCGACGGCGATGGCGACGATGCCAGCGATCATGAGTACGTGGGAGTAGATCGTCAGGATCGCAACGCGGCGTGGGTTGTTGGTCGCCACGATGGCGTCCGCCAGCAGTGCTCCGGCGCGGTGGATGTAGATGCGCCACAGCAGTGCCGTGGTGGCGAACGCCAGTAGGGTCGCGGCGGTGCGGTCCGCCCCGAACTCGCCGCTTCCGAACGTCAGTCCGGCCACCACGATGGGCTCGCCGAGCGCGATGATGAAGAACTGCTGGTACCGCTCAGCCGTGTGCTCCTCGGAAACCACGACCTCGATTCGACGCTCGCCACTGCGGCCCAGCCGCGGCGTGGGGAAGCCGAGTGCGATCCCCGCGTACTCCACGGCCGCCGCCGTGATCCACAGGGCTCCACGCGCCGAGCCGGGTAGGAGCGCTCCAGCGATCCAGAGCACCGCAGCCATGCCGACCCAGAACAACAGCCGCACCGCGCTGGGCTGTGCCTCGTGGCCACGCAACGAGAAGATGGCGACAGCGAGGCCACCAGCGCGGACGGCGAGGTACGCACCCGCGAACACCAGGCCCTTGTGGCCGAACGCCTCCGGCGTCGCAGCCGCCATCACGAGGGTGCCGAACATGATGGGCATGGTCAGCACCTGTACCAGCGGATGCTCGGGGTCGAACGCGTCCAGAAACCTCGCCGAGGAGACCCAGACCGCCAACACGGGAAGCAGCACCACCAATGTCTGGAACGCGCCAGTCCAGGTCAGATGCGCCAGCAGTTCCTTGGAGAGCTGAAAGAACGCGAGAACGAACACCAGGTCGAAGAACAGTTCCAGGAAGGCGGGCCGCGCCTTGCCGGGTCTTCGCAGCACTGCCCCGAACTTGCCCGTCGTCATCGGTCGCCCGTTCTGTCCGTCCTGATCGGTCAGCCTGGTCGTTCACCGGCCGGTGGCTGGTCCCGGTCACCGGGTGCCGGCCGCGGGCCGTCGCGCCGTCCCCCGCCTGACCGAGGCCGCTTAGGCGGTGCAGGCCCCCCCGTGCGGTCTCCGGGGTCGGCCTCGGCTGGCACGGAGCCGGCCTGCCGGACGGCCGGCACGAACTCACGCAGCAGGATTCGCGCGATGCCGGCCGCCGGGATGGCCAGCACGGCTCCGACGAGGCCGCCCAGCTCGGCGGCGATCAGCACGCTGACCAGCACTGTCAGCGGGTTGAGCTGAACCGCGTGGGACATGATGACCGGTTGCAGCAGGTGGTTCTCGACCTGCTGGTAGACCACGAAGAAGACCAGCACGACCACCCCGGCGGTGGGGGAGTGCAGGAAGCCGGCGCCGCCCGCGACGATGGCGCCGAGAGTCGCCCCCACCAGCGGGATCAGGTCGGCGATGGCGACCAGCAGCGCGATCGCGGCGGCGAACGGCACCCCGGTGAGCGCGAGCACCACGAAGGTCAGCAGGCCGCAGATCAGGCTGATCAGCAGGTTGCCGCTCAGGTAGCCGGTGATGGTGCGCGCCGACTCCCGGCCGATGCGGCGCAGCCGCTCCGCTCGGGCGCCACCGGCCAGGGTCAGCGTCCCGGCGCTGATCCGCGGCCCCTGCACCACCATCAGGTACGCCAGCACCACCACGGTCAACACTCCGGCGACGCCCTGAACCGTCCCACGGACCAGGCCGACCGTCGACCGGCCGAATTGGCCGCCAAAGCGCTGAATCTGGTCGGCCGGGGCCTCGGCGTGCCGCCGCAGGTGGAACCGCTCCAGCAGTTCACCGACCGGCCCGCGCCCGGCCCGCGCCTCGCGCAACAGGTCCGGCGCCCGGTCGGCGAACCGGGCCAGCTCGTCCAGCAGGGGCACCACGATCAGCACGCCGAGCGCGCCGAGAGCCACGAAGGCGGCCAGGAACACCAACAGCGTGGCCGCCGCCCGACGCCGGACGAATCGTCGTTGCACGCGATCCACGAGGGGATTCAGGGCCACCGCGAAGAACGCGGCCACCACCACCCAGATCAACACCCGCCGGGTTTCCCACACCAACGCCAGCCCGACCACGGTGGCGAGGACCAGACCGATGACGATCAGGGCTTGGCGGGCCGTGGACCGTTCGTCGGTGTTGCTCATCGGGGCGCGGCTACCCGCCGCGAAACAAACGAAACACCATCGGAGCAGTTTCGATCTCTGGGCGTGCCGTCAGGTGAACGGGCTCGACGCGAGGGCGTCGAGCGCTGCCCGCCGTCCGACTTTGATCGTTTCGGTCGTGCGGTCAGGTCGGCGGGAAGTTGAGGACACGGCGACGACGCGTCCGCTGGCGCTGGTCCTGACCAATGTGCGCCTCTGAGCTCCCGCCAGCACTTACGGTGAGAGCAGTTGCAGGAGTCCTGGCAGGGGGCCGCTGAGTGGAGTCGCATCCGATCGTCGAGTCACATGGCCTGATCGGGGACCTGCAGACAGCGGCACTGATCGCGGACGACGGCACCCTCGACTGGTTCTGCGCGCCGCGGTTCGACTCGCCCAGCGTGTTCGCCGGACTGCTCGACCACAAAAAGGGCGGGTACTTCCGTATCGCGCCCCATGGCGTCGACGACGTCAGAAAGGAGCAGTTGTACCTGCCGGGGACACCGATCCTGATCACTCGTTTCCTGACGTCCGACGGCGTGGGTGAGGTCATCGACTTCATGCCGGTCGCCGGCGATACGCCGACCGATCGCCATCGCCTCGTCCGGCTGGTCAGCGTGGTTCGGGGCACTATGCAGTTCCGGATGGATTGCCAGCCGCGCTTCAACTACGGGCGCGACCCGCACGAGCTCCAGATGTACGCCGACGGCGCCGTCTTCCGCAGCCCGACGCTCAGCATGACGGTGCATCGGGCCCGCCACGCCGACCAGCCCCCGGACGAAATCGAGATCGAACGCGACGGCGACGGGGTGCGCGCCTTCGCCACCCTGCGCCAGGGTGCCACCGGCGGGGTCCTCGTCGAAACCGGCTCGAGCGAACCACCCCGGCTCATCGGGCCTGAGGAAATACGGTCAATGTACGAGCAGACCCGGGACTATTGGCGGGCCTGGCTCAGCGGCTCAAGCTATCGCGGACGGTGGCGGGAAGCGGTGGAGCGCTCCGCCCTGACGCTGAAACTCCTCACGTACGCGCCGACTGGCGCCCTGATCGCCGCTCCGACCGCAGGCCTGCCGGAGCAGATCGGCGGGACGCGGAACTGGGACTACCGCTACGCCTGGATCCGCGACGCGTCAGCTTCGGTTTACGCCCTGCTCGGTCTCGGCTTCACCGAGGAAGCGCGCCGATACCTGCATTGGCTCAACGATCGCATCTGCGAGGCGGCCGGCGGGGCGACGCCTCTGCACCACCTGTACCGCGTCGACGGCTCGACCGCCCTCGACGAGGAACTCCTGGATCACCTGGAGGGCTATCGACGCTCCCGCCCGGTGCGGATCGGCAACGCCGCTGCCGACCAGCTCCAGCTTGATATTTACGGCGAGGCGATGAGCGCCATCCACTTCGCCGACGCGTATGGACTGCGCAGCTCCTATCAGGCGTGGCTCAACACGGTGAAGCTCATCGACTGGCTCTGCGAGCACTGGGATAGACCCGATGAAGGGATCTGGGAGACCCGGGGCGGCCGCCAGGACTTCACCTTCGGCCGCCTCATGTCTTGGTTGGCTATCGACCGGGCCATCCGCCTCGCTCAGCGGTACGGGGTACCCGGCGAAATCACCCGCTGGAGCACCGAGCGCGGCCGGATCTACCACCAGATCATGAACCGGGGTTACCACCCCGCACGCCGGGCGTTTGTGCAGCACTACGACAGCGACGTCCTGGACGCGGCGCTGCTCGTCATGCCGGGCGTGGGGTTCATCGCGCCCGACGATCCGATGTGGCAGTCCACACTGCGGGCGATGGACGACGAACTCGTCTCGGACAGCCTCGTCTACCGGTACAACCCCACCGCATCGCCCGACGGTCTGCCCGGCAACGAAGGCACCTTCAGCATGTGCACCTTCTGGTACGTCGAAGCCCTGGCCCGCTCGGGACGTCTGAGCGACGCGCTGATCACCTTCGAGAAGATGCTGACCTACAGCACCCACCTCGGTCTCTTCGCGGAGGAGATCGGACCGACCGGCGACCAAGTCGGCAACTTTCCCCAAGCCTTCAGCCACCTCGCACTGATCAAGGCCGCGACGACCCTCGATCAACTCATGGACGCTGCACCGGCACCGTCTCGCACTCCGCTCGAAACCCTGGTCGAGCGAGAATCACCGCTCCCGTGAAGACTCGTCCGAGGTACCTGCGGCGGAGTCCGGATCACCTCGATGCCCTCGGCGGTGAACACAGCGTCGAAAACCTTGGGTGAAGGGCCTCGTCGATCGCGGGCTGCGGTCGAGCAGCAGTGGATGAGGAGCCAGTCGTACATCGTAGAAGCCACCGAGTTGAACAAGATCAAGAGGTGGGCTGCCAGGCAGAACTGGATGGGCATCTGACTGCCGATGCCTGGCGAGCACTCACCGGGACTGCTCGGTGAGTTCCCGGACCTCGGACCATGGCCGGAGTACCTTGCGGCGTGTGCACGCGAGGCTGAGGGAACGTCACGTGACGGCGCACCTGATCCCGATCCACTTTGGTCGGAAAATTCACATCAGCCGCGAGAGGCGGCCTCCAGGACTGGGCACCCGCATGGCGCTAGCGACTGCCACGAACACAAGGCGGTCAACCAGCGACTGGAGCGCGACCGAACTGGCAAACCGGGCAATACCATCACCTCTCGTGCTCGAGCTTCTCGATGCGCACTGGGCTCCGAATGTAGAGTCCGAGCCGGCCCTGGGTCTGGGGCCGCCCGGAGGCGATCATGAGGGCCTGGAGCGCCGGAAAGGGCGAGCGGCTCGCGCCGGGATGTGGCGGATCTCGTCAGGGCTCATGGTCCGACGTCCGGTGAGGCGGCGCAGCTTGGCCTCGGCGGTGACCTGTTCTGCTTGGACGTCAGCGATCCATGAGCTGACGACGGTGGGGTCGGCGCCGCTGTCGAGAGCGGCGCGGTAGCGGTCTAGCCGGGTTGCGCAGGTGGCGGTTTCCCGTGCTGCCTTGATCGTCTGTTGCTCGGCGTCGTCGTGTTGCGCTTCGGCCATGGAGTGGACAGTTGCGCTGAGTCGGCTAGGTGAGATGGCTCGGGCGAGCCATGGGTCGAGCTGTTCGAGGATGTGGTCTTCGCGGACGTAGACGCTGCGGGGTGGGTGATGCGACGCGGTAGCGATCGGCCCAGCGTTTCGCTGTTGTCGGCCTGACCTGGAACCGTTCTGCGGCCCGGCCGCAGGGGCCAGCCGTCGTCGACGACACAGCGGGCCAGACGCAGTCTCCCGCGTTCGGTCAAGGGTGCATTAGCGTGGGTCACGAGGACCTCCTGGGTGGTGCGGAACCTTCGACAAGCTCCACCTCACCCGGAGGCCCTCACCCATTTCAAGATCTAAGTCCTGTCACCAACGTCTATGGGCAGAACCCCTAGGCCGGCACACCCTGCAGCACGCGGTCGTCCGTTAGGCGTGCGCGGCTTGAGACTCCAGCGTCTGCTTGATGACGGTCATGCCTTGCTCCATGGCGGCGTCGAGTGATGTGGCGAGGTCGTCGGGCAGGACGTCGTGGATCCAGACAAGCCGGCTGCGGGCTTCGCCCTGGTCGAAGACCTGCATGGAGGCGTTGTCGTGGGTCGGGCGGATCGTGTCACCGACGACGGAGTAGACGGTCCGACGAGCCACGTCATCGATCGAGACGAGACGCTCGCGGGCCACCGTGCCATCAGCGAAGGTGACGACCCGACTGGCTGCCTCCATGCGGGTGTCGACGACAAAGCCGGGCGCCATGCGCGACGGTCCGGCACTGAAATCGCGGATCACGTTCCAAACCTTGTCGGCGCTGGACTCGATGATGATTTCCTTGCGGATGGAAGCCATTACTCGGTCTCCGATTCTGCTAGAGCTGTAGCGGCAGCCAGGGAAGGTCAGTCGCTGCCGACGAGGCAGAAGAGATGCCCTTGTGGATCGGCGAGCACCACCCACTCGTCCCCGCCGGGCTGGAACTCGGGCATGGTCGCACCGATCGCGAGCAGCTCCTTGACCGCGTGCCCCACGTCGATGACCTTGAAGTCGAGGTGGGCGTGCTTGGCCACGTCGGGCCAGCCCGAGGGCCGGTAGCCGGCGACTCGCTGGAGACCGAGCTGGATCTGGCCGCCGTTGCCCAGCTGGACGCAGTCCTCGTCGCGGTAGGTGACCTCCCAGCCGGTCACCGCCCGGTAGAAATCGGCGAGCGGGCCTGGGTCGGCACAGTCAAGGATGACCGTGGTGAACTCAGCCAATGCGGGCATGTCGACTACTCCTTGAACTCGTATGGACTCATGGAGCAGCCTGCCCGCCACGGCGCGTGCCGTCTTGAAGATCCTTGCGTTGGTTGTCGGACCTCGGGCATAGCTTTGAGGCGTGCGCTCGTTCCGTGTTCTCGCTGCCCGGCCCGACTTCACGGTGACCGCGGTGACCTGTCGTGACGACCACAAGGGGTGGTCGGAGGTCGAGTCGCAGGACGACTATCGGGTGGTGCTGGTTCGTCGTGGCCGATTCCGCAGGAGGACCGCCGGTGTCCCCGCGGAGGTTGATCAGACCCTCGCATACGTTGGCCTGCCAGGGGACGAGGAGCATTTCGCCCATCCCGCGGGGGGAGACGTGTGTACGTCGGTGAGGCTGACACCGGCGCTGTGGCGTGCCCTGGCAGGTGATGAGGCGCGGGTAACCAGGCCGGTCGTTTATGTCGACCCTCGGCTTGACCTCACCCACCGTCGGGTCCTCACCGCCGCCGGCGCCGGGGACCTTGACTACGCGCTCACGGAGCGACTGACGGACCTGCTCAGCCGCGTCGTCGAGCAGGTCGTCACCGGCCCGACGCCCATGGGTGCGAGTCCCGCCAAGGCCGATCATGCGCTCGTGGCGGCGGCGCGCGCCGTGATCGGCGAGGGCGACCCGGCCGCGAACGGACTGTTCCCGCTCGCCGAGTTGCTGGGGGTCTCGCCGTACCGGTTGAGTCGGGCGTTCACTCGGGAGCTGGGGGTGTCGCTGACCCGCTACCGAAATCGGGTCCGCCTCGGCCGAGCGCTGGACCGGCTGGAGGGCGGGGAGTCCAGCCTCGCCACGCTCGCCGCGGACCTCGGCTTCGCCGACCAGGCACACCTGTGCCGCACCGTCCGCGAACACCTGGGCCACACGCCGACCGCGCTGCGTCGCCTCCTGGCCGAGCCAACCTGACGCCATCTGCCACCTGAGGGCCCTTCTGCCATCACCTTCCGGGAGGCCGAGTCCCTTGTCGACACCGCCCCTGCGCCGGTGGACCCGGGCCGCCGGGGGGCCGAAGGTCCCGCCGGTTAAGGGGGGACGGCCCTGCCGGGTGGGGCGGGGAAGCTGACAACGTGATGGTTACCGAATCAGCCGTCAACATCCCTCGGAGACTCCCATGAAGCGCAGGACCCTCGACCTTCTGTTCAGCATCGGTGGGCTGGGCCTCGCAGTCCTGCTGCTCGTCGTCGGCATCGTCCTGACGTCGAACGCCACCTTCGCCAGCAACTATGTACGCGACCAGCTAGGCGCGCAGAACATCACGTTCACGCCGGCCGCCCAGCTCGACGAGGAAGAGAAGAAGGCCGAGTGCCTGGTCGAGAACGCGGGGAAAAAGCTCACCACCGGCAAGCAGGCCGAGTGCTACGCCAACGAGTACATCGGGTTGCACCTGAAGAACATGGCTGGCGGTAAGACATACGCCGACCTGGGCGAGCCGCAGAGCCAGCTACGCGAGCAGGTCGCCACGGCTCAGCAGACCAACGACCCGGCCCTGGCCGACCTGCAGAAGCAGCTCGCCGAGGTCAGCGGCCAGCGCGAGACCGTGTTCAAGGGTGAGACGCTGCGCGGTCTACTGCTCACCTCGTACGGCTTCAGCGAAATGGGGGTGAAGGCCGGACAGGCCGCCACGGTCATGTACCTCGGCGCCGCGCTGCTCCTGCTGCTTTCGTTCGCCGGCCTGGTGCACGCCTTCCGGACCCCACGCAGCGAGGCGTTCGCCGCCCCCGAGCCGACCCGGGCAACCACCGTCGGCTGACGCTACAAGGCCCCTACCTCGACTGCCCCGGCCTCCCACGGAGGCCGGGGCGTCGCCCCGTCCGGGAGCCCTCCGACCCGCCGCCGGCTCAGGTGGCCTGCGGTGATCTGCGAAGTGGTACGGCATAAGCCGGCCCTTCTCGCGTTCGGTTAGGTTGGCCCAGTGGATGTTGAGGTTGTGGAGGGTGCGTTCGTCGAGCTGCCGAGCGCCGAGGTCGCGGGCATGGACCGCCGCGCCTTCGGCGAGTTCGTCGGTCCCCAGGGTGAACTCGCCTCGTACGCATTTGGTTGGACGATCGGCGCGGAGCCACGCGTCGCTGCGCTAACGATCGGGATTGGTGTCGGTAATCCGGGCGGGGGCACGTTTCACGCCGTGATTTTCCAGCACGAGGACGGCCACGCCTTCTCCCTGACCGACGAGCCGTTCGAGCAGGTACCACAGGGTGGCCCAAGTCTGACGGCGGACCAGGCTCGTGCGCACGAAGATCTACCTTTTGTCTGGTGGGTTGCCGACCAGGTAATGGAGCGCGACCGTCGGGCGCGGTGGATGCGGCACTGGCTGCTGGGCACCCACTGCATCCAGACCTTGGAAGTCTTTGAGCGTCGCGAGCCTGTCCTTTTCGTAGCGAACGACGCTGACGACGGGATCTGGCAGCTCATCGGCACCACCGATGCTGGCAGTAGCGGCAAGATCGGGCACCTTTACCACTCGATCGAGGAAGATCCGACGCTGATCGAGGTCCTCGACCTTGCCCCCGGCCACAGCGCGAGTCGGGCTCGCGTTGGGGGATCGTGGGACCGCCACCTCGGCTAGCCCTCCTGAGCTTTTGTTCCGTGTTGCCGAGCGGTGACAGCATCCGCTCTCTGGCCGGGCTGAGGAGATTACGTGCTCCCGCTTGTGCCGGACGCGTGCCCGTACGTGCGGCGAAGCGCGGTGTCCAAAGGGGTCGGAGACGCGGCCTCGCACTCCCGGAAGGCCCACGAAGGTCGGCGGTTGCGAGGTCCTACCGTTATCACTCTCGATAGTGATAACGTTGCGACGTGGAGATGCCAAGTGAGCGGTGGGCCGAGCTGGCGCTGCACCCGGTCCGGATCCGGATCCTGCGCGCGGTCGCAGCTGCCCAGCTGACCACGCGTGACCTCGTTGAACTGTTGCCGGACATTGCACAGGCGACGCTGTACCGGCACCTGGCGACGCTGGTCAAGGCCGGGCTGCTGGACGTGGTCGAGGAACGCAAGATACGCGGCGCCGTCGAACGGGTCTACGCGCTACCGGCGCACGGTGCCACGCTGGACCCGGCGGCACTGGCCACAGCCACGGCCGAGGACCACGCTCGCTACTTCACAGCGTTCGTGTCGAGCCTGCTGTCGGAGTTCTCCCGCTACCTGGCCCGGGAGCGGATCGATTTCGCCGCCGACGGCGTCGGCTACCACCAGCTCGTGCTGCAGCTGACCGACGCCGAGCTGGGCCAGTTCGCCGCCGACCTCAACGCGCTGGTCGGCCCGCTGCTGGCCAACGAGCCCGGTGGCGGCCGAATACCGCGGTTGCTGGCGACGATCCTGATGCCAGCCGACCAGCCGGCCGCCACGAGCGACAAAACGCCAACAGCCGAGACCGTGGACAACTCGGGGACGACGAAGGGGGACGACTGATGGCTTCGGTCATGGTTGCCGGCGATGTGATCGACATCGGATTCACCAGCTGGGAGCGACTGTGGATCGGGCAGGAACGGCTCGTGCTGCCCGTCGCCGTGGTGCGGCAAGCCGCCTCGGTCGACGATCCGCTGCGCCTGGCGCGCGGCGGCCGGCGCGGGCTCGCGGTGTCCGGTGTCGTCAAGATCGGCATTTGGGGCCTGTTCGGCGGCCCCCGGCAGCTCGTCGCGGCCCGCCGCGGCGAGCCCGGGTTGCACCTGATCCTGGACCGGACGGCCGGCGGTGCGTTCGACGAGGTCGTGCTCTCCAGCCCGGCCGCGCCGCACCTGGCGGACGCGATCGGGCGTGCGTTGGCGGCCCGCGGATGAGCGGCGCCCGCCTGACGATCGAGGTGGCGCACCTGACGAAGCGGTACGGCGAGGTCACCGCGGTCCGCGACCTCAGTTTCACCGTCGCACCGGGTGTAGTCACCGGGTTCCTCGGCCCGAACGGCGCCGGCAAGACCACCACGATGCGGATGCTCACCGGCCTCGTGACGCCTACCAGTGGTACCGCCACCATCGACGGGCAGCCCTACCGCCGGCTGGCCCGGCCCTCGAACACCGTGGGGGCGGTGTTCGACGCCAACGCGTTCCACCCCGGCCACACCGCCCGCGACCACCTACGCGTTTACGCCGCCATGGGCGGCCACCCAGACAACCGCGTCACCGAGCTGCTGGACCTGCTCGGCCTGACCGAGGCCGCCGACCGGCGTACCCGCGGGTTCTCCACCGGCATGCGGCAACGGCTCAACCTCGCCACCGCGCTGCTCGGCGACCCCCGCGTCTTGCTGCTCGACGAACCCAGCAACGGCCTCGACCCGGAAGGCATGTCCTGGCTACGGGCCCTGCTGCGCCGGCTGGCCGAGGAAGGGCGCACCGTCCTGGTCTCCAGCCACGCGCTCAGCGAGATCCAGCAGCTCGTCGACAGCGTGGTGGTGATCCGACGCGGCGAACTCGTCGCGGCCGGACCGTGGTCCCAACTCGCCGGCCCGCCGGCCGTGCTGGTCACCTCACCCGACGCCGAGGCCCTCGCCGCGACCCTGAAGGCCAGCCGTGCCAACAGCGGCACCACGCCACGGGTCGAAACGGTCGGGCCCGGCAGGCTGCGGATACACGGGTTGAACGCGCCGGGCGTCGCCGACCTCGCCGCCGCGCACCGCCTGCGCGTACACGAACTGGTCACCGAGAACACCAGCCTCGAACAACTCTTCCTCCACCTGACCACCGACACGCCGACCACCGACAAGGCGGCCACCCCATGACTCTCTTGATCAAAGCCGAGTTCCGCAGGCTACTAGCCACCCGCATGTGGGGCGGACTCCTAGTCGTCGCCGCCCTGATCGGTGGCGGCATGCTCGGCGGCATGGCGCTGATCGGCCCGGAAAACTTCGACCCACCCATGCCCGGACTGGACACCGAAACCGGCGTCCGCTCCATCCTCGGCATCCTCGGCTACACCGCATTCGTCCCGGCCGCCGCCGGAACCCTCGCGGTCACCTCCGAATACCGGCACCGCACCGCCGCCGTCACATTCCTGGTCGCACCGCGCCGCTGGCAGGTACTCGCCGCCAAACTCGCCACCTACACGGTCGCCGGGCTCGCCTACGGCCTCATCCTCGCCGGCACCGCCGCCGCAGCCGTGTTCACCGTCGCCGCCGCCCGCCAAGTCCCACTCGGCCTGCCCGCCCACACCCTGCTCGCGTTGCTCGCCCGCATCGCCGCCGCCATGGTGGTGTATCTGATCATCGGCGTCGGCATAGGCGCCCTCATCCGCAACCAGGTCGCAGCCCTGTGCGTCGTGATCGGCTACCTCTACATGGGCGAAACACTGCTCATGCTGATTCCCGGCGTCAACACGCTCTATCCGATCCTGCCCGGCGGCGCCACCGCCGCCCTCACCGACTTCACCTACCTCGCCGACGCCATGTCTGCACAACTCGGCAACACCACCGTCCAACTCCTACCGCCAGCAGCCGGCGCACTCCTCCTCACCGCGTACGCCATAGGTGCCTGCGCCATCGCCGTCCTCATCCCCATGCGCCGAGACATCACCTGACCAACACGGCCGCGACCGCGCCACCGCACAGCCCCGGCATCGAGCGTCATCCCGAACGGCACGGCCAAATCCTCACCGCTGCGCATGATCACTTGTACGCGGCTGCGCACCTGACTCGCATGCCGACCGTCCCTCGGCCGTGATCGCGAGGTGGCAGGGAGTGGACTAGGGTTCATCGATGAGCGCTGTGCTTCGTGGTGCCGCAGTGAATCCCCTTCGCCAGCTCACGATCGACCAGCTCCGGCAACGGACGAGCCTCAAGTGGCGGGAGTACCCGGACGACGTGCTGCCGCTCTGGGTGGCGGAGATGGACGTGCCGCTGGCCGAGCCGGTCGCGCAGGCGATCACCGACGCCGTCGCGCGCGGCGACACCGGCTACACCGCCGGCACGGCGTACCCGCAGGCACTGGCGGAGTTCGCCCGGCGGAGGTGGGGATGGGACGGGCTGGCCGTGGAGCGCACCGCGCTGATACCCGACGTGATGCACGGTGTCGTCGAGGCGCTGCGGCTGGTCACCGAGCCAGGCGACGCGGTGATCGTCAACTGCCCGGTCTACCCGCCGTTCTACGAGTTCGTGACGCACGCCGACCGCCGGATCGTGGAGGCGCCGCTCAGCGAGGACCTGCGGATCGACCTCGGCACACTGGAGGACGCGTTCCGGCAGGCTCGGGCCGGCGGGCGGCCAGCGGCGTACCTGCTGTGCAGCCCGCACAACCCGACCGGCGTCCTGCACACCGCCGACGAGTTGGCCGCCGTCGCCAGTCTGGCCGAGCAGCACGGGGTGCGGGTGGTCGCCGACGAGATCCACGCTCCGGTGGTGGCCGGGGGAGTGCGCTTTGTGCCGTACCTCTCGGTGCCCGGCGCGGAGAACGGCCTGTCGCTGATGTCCGCCACCAAGGGGTGGAACCTGGCCGGCCTGCGCGGCGCGCTCCTCATCGCCGGCTCGGCCGCGGCCGCAGATCTCGCGCGCGTTCCGTTCGAGGCCAGCGTCAGCACCAGCCACCTCGGCGTGATCGCCCACACCGCCGCCTTCCGCGACGGCGGCGAGTGGCTCGACGCCTTGTTGACCGGCCTGGACGACAACCGTCGGCTCCTCGCCACGCTGCTCGCCGAGCACCTGCCGGCCATCCGTTACCACCCCGGTCAGGCCACCTATCTCGCCTGGCTCGACTGCCGCGCCCTGGGCCTCGGCGACGACCCCGCCGCCGTGTTCCTCGACCGTGGCCGGGTGGCGCTCAACTCCGGTTCGGCCTTCGGCACCGGCGGCGCCGGCCACGTCCGGCTGAATCTGGCCACCGCACCGGAGCTGATCACCGAGGCGGTACGGCGGATGGCCACCGCAGTCGCCTGAGAAGCCACTTCGGCCGCTGCCGACCGCCATTGCCCGGAAGAACCCATGCCCAGGGTGGATCAGCGCAGCGCGGGCTCGCGAACTCCGGTGCCTCGTCGAGACTGCCGATCAGCTCCTCCTGAGCCGAACTTTGCCTGCTCCGCAGCGGCAGAGAAACCCGAGACATGGCCAGGTCGTGCGGCTGCAGCTGAGCAGGTAGCCGTGCTCCGCGCGCCCGACTCCGCCGCCTAGTGGCCGAAGCCATCGCCGCCGTCGTGAGCAGCGCCCGCGATCCTGACTGAAGGCTGTCGCAGGCGCAGGACGCCTACCTCGACTGACGGCGGCCACTGGCGACGGACATGAATGTGCCTCGAAATATCCATTGCCAATGTCGGACCCCGCGCCTACCTTTAATGAGCAAGGTCAACCGGACCAACCCAAGGAGCTCCCCGTGTTGCAGTACGCCTCCACCGAAACCACGCGGTTCATGCCGCGCGGCGGTGTCGTGCTGCCCTCGATCGGGCGAGCCCACGATCTGTGCGCGAGCGAGCAGAACTGGAAGCCGGGGTGGCGGCGCGAATAGCGTCAGCGCAAGCTGCGAAGCCGCCCACCCCGACAGGGATAGGGCGGCTTTTTCGTTACTCGAACAAGTTCATAGGGGCGCAGCTCAACTGGTAGAGCATCGGTCTCCAAAACCGAAGGTTGCAGGTTCAAGTCCTGTCGCCCCTGCTTTTCGTCCCGGCCGCGGCCGGCGACGTTGCAAATTCTCAACTCCACAGTGGATGGCATAGCAAGACCCCGGCCGGCGCCCACACGGGCCGGCCGGGGGCAGGACCCTCCGGGACGAGGGAGACGGCAACCCGCCTGCTTTGGGAGCAGGAGACACGGGGTTCGACACCCCGGTCCCGGACCATGGGGAGGTAGCTCAGATGGGAGAGCGCCGCCTCGGCAGGGCGGAGGCCAGGGGTTCGAGTCCCCTCTTCTCCACGTACCGATGCCCTCTTCGCGTAACTGGTAGCGCACGGGAGTGAAGTCCCCGAGGACTCCGTTCAAGTCGGGGGGGAGGGCACGTTGGCGGGGGAAGCCCGGGCGCACACCCCGGCCCCCGTCGGCTCCATGGGCCGTTGGAGCAATTGGCAGCTCACCTGGTTCTCAGCCAGAAGGTTGCGGGTTCGAATCCCGTACGGCCTACGCAGGAAAATGCCATGCGGTCGTGGTGAACTCGGCGGACACGTCGGTCTTCCAAACCGAAGAAGCGGGGTCGGTGCCCGCCGACCGCTCAACCGTTCCGGGTTGCTCTGCTGGCAGGGGCGACGGGACTTTCGATCCCGGGCGCGTTCGAATCCCGTCCGGGGCACCACACCGTCGTAGCTCAGTTGGTAGAGCAGCGCCATGGTAGGGCGCAGGTCGGCGGTTCGATTCCGGCCGCCGGCTCCATGCGGTTGTAGCTCAGTGGTAGAGCGCGACGCTGCCAACGTCGACGTCGCCCGTTCGAACCGGGCCAGCCGCTCTCGATTGACAGATCATCTGTCAATTCATCCAACCACCCACGACACCCGAAAGGAGGGGCCCGGTGGACGCCGTACTCGTCATCAACGCCGACCTTGGACCCCTCCACCGTGTCACGGTCGCCCACGCGATCCGGATGCTGTGTCGCCGGGTCGCCGAAATCCACGAAGCGGAGCCCGACCGGCACCTGGGCGTGTTCCCCATGCCCCGCGTGGTCCGGCTCGTCCGGTACGTCGTCACCCGGTGGCGGTACACCCGCGGTCCGGCCTGGTCGAAGTCGGGCGTGCTGGCCCGCGACAACCGTCGGTGCGGCTACTGCTCCGGCCCGGCCGCGACGGTCGACCACATCCTGCCCCGCTCCCGGGGCGGGGCGAACACCTGGCGCAACACGATCAGCGCCTGCTACGCCTGCAACCAGGCGAAGGGTGACCGGACCCCGGCTGAGGCCGGGATGCCGCTGCGGTGGCAGCCGGTCACACCCGCCTGGTCGTCGCTGGCGCAGCGCTGATCCCCGGCCGGCGAGCCGGTCCCCGTGCTGATCGACGGGGCGAAGGGCTGGTTCTCGCGACCAGCTACCGGCCGCCGGCCCTCTTTCCGAGATGGTGCAGCTGGCAGCACGTCCGATTCTGGTTCGGAAGGTCGGAGGTTCGAATCCTCCTCTCGGAGCGCAAGGGGATGGCCCGGAAGCAGGACATCCGGCGGGTTACGGCCCGTCGGGAGGCCGCCGGAGTAACGCCCGGCTCCCCGCGCCAAGCCCTCGTAGCCCAACGGCAGGAGGCACCTGGTCGAGGGCCAGGACAGTGCGCGTTCGAATCGCGCCGAGGGCACCAGGCCGGCGTAGCTCAGATGGCAAGAGCACCGCCCTTGTAAGGCGACGCGCGCCGGTTCGAGTCCGGCCGCCGGCTCCACACCTTGCCGCCGTAGCTCACCTGGTAGAGGGACGTCCTCGTAAGACGTAGGCAGGCGGTTCAACTCCGACCGGCGGCTCTCACGCCGACGTAGCTCAACGGCAGAGCACTCCGCTCATAACGGAGGGGCACCCGGTTCGACACCGGGCGTCGGCACGCACATCACGCGCTCGTGGTGGAACTCAGGTAGACACGCACGGTTTAGGCCCGTGTGCCGGAAGGCGTGGGGGTTCGACTCCCCCCGAGCGCACGCATGGGGACGTGGCCCAGTTGGTAGGGCATCTGTTTCGCACTCAGAAGGTCGGCGGTTCGATTCCGCCCGTCTCCACCAAGCCCTGTTGGTCCAGCCAGGAGTGGACGCCGGATTGTCAATCCGGAGATCGCCGGTTCAAGTCCGGTACGGGGCGCGCATGAAGGGTTGGCCGAGTCTGGTCGATGGCGCCGCGTTGCTAGCGCGGAGCGGGTCACACCGCCGGGAGTTCGAATCTCTCACCCTTCGCCAAGCCGTCGTAGCTCAGGGGTTAGAGCACCGACCTGATAAGTCGGGGGCCGCTGGTTCGATTCCAGCCGTCGGCACGCAGCGAGAATGCCAGCCAGGCGACCGCGTCCAGCCCACCAGCTCGGCGAGGAACGTCCGGGCTCCGCAGGGCAGGGTGGTTCCTAACGGGAACCTGGGGAAACCCACGGGACAGTGCCACAGAGAACAGACCGCCGGCAGCACCATCCGCCGGTAAGGGTGAAACGGTGGGGTAAGAGCCCACCGCGCTGCCGGTGACGGTGGCGGCACGGTAAACCCCACCCGGAGCAAGGCCGAACAGCACGCGGGCGGCCCGCCTGATGCGTGCGGGTTGGCCGCTAGAGCCTGCCGGCGACGGGAGGCCGAGATGGATGGTCGCCCCCACCCTTCGGGGTTGGGACAGAACGCGGCGTACCGGCCGGCTTCCCTCGCTTGCAGTACATGCCCCCGTAGCTCAGTGGATAGAGCACGAGATTACGGATCTCGGTGTCGCTGGTTCGAATCCAGTCGAGGGCTCTTACGGGATATGGCGCAGTCGGGTAGCGCTCCGGTCTGGGGGACCGGAAGTCGTCGGTTCGAATCCGGCCATCCCGACTCAACCGGCAGTAGCGCAGTTGAGTATTCTCAATGCATGAAGCGTTGCGGTGCCTGTCGGGCCGATAAGCCACTAACAGATTTTCACCGGAGAGGCACGATCCACCAGCCTGTCTGCAAGCAATGCAAAAAGGAATACGACAGGTCGCGTTACGCTGCCGACCGGCAGTATCACGTATCCGTGCGGGGTGCCCGGCGACGAGAATTGTCTGCGTGGGCGTTCGAGCTGAAGCGGGGCAAGCCGTGCACCGACTGTGGGACCGCCTATCATCCGGCCGCGATGCAGTGGGACCACATCGGGCAGGACAAAGAATTCAACGTTTCGGCAATGGGCCGCATTGGGCTCTCAAAGGAACGCATCCTACGGGAGATCGCCAAGTGCGAGTTGGTTTGCGCTAATTGCCATGCAGTCCGTACGTACGAGCGCCGCATGGCGTCGGGGGCGTTAACGCCCACAGGGTAGTAGCTCAGGTTGGTAGAGCGCCCCGTTCGGGACGGGGAGGCCCGCAGGTTCAAATCCTGTCTACCCGACTCGTGGAGGGTTCCGGCCCGTGGGGGCCAACCGGTTTCGAAAACCGGATGGGGGTGCAAGCCCTGGCGTTCGACTCGTCAACCTTCCGCCAAGCCTTCGTAGCTCAGAGGAAGAGCAGGCCGCTCTTAACGGTCGGGTCGGGATTTCGAAATTCCCCGGAGGCACAGTTTCGCCCCGCTAGCTCAGGGGATAGAGCAGCAGTTTCCTAAACTGCGTGTCGCTGGTTCGATTCCAGCGCGGGGCACAACACGGGCCGCTAGCTCAATGGCGTAGAGCTCCGGACTTTTAATCCGAGGGTTCGGGGTTCGAGTCCCCGGCGGCCCACTGCGGGGTAGAGGAGTTCGGTCGTCCTCGCCGGCCTCATAAGCCGGAGATCGCGGGTTCGAATCCCGCCCCCGCCTCCAAGCCCTGATAGCTCAGCGGGAGAGCGCCGTCCTGACGCGACGGAGGCCGGGGGTTCGACACCCTCTCGGGGCACCATGGAGCCGTAGACGAATTGGCAAAGTCGCCGGGCTTTCAACTCGGATATGTGCGGGTTCAAATCCCGTCGGCTCTACTCATTCCGACGTAAACCGTAATTGGTATCGGGGCGGACTGTTAATCCGTTCAGGTGGAAGCCTGGTGCTGGTTCGAGTCCAGCCGTCGGAGCCAAGCCCGTGTAGCTCAGCGGCAGAGCACCGGTCCCACACACCGGGTCGCCCTGGTTCGAGTCCAGGTACGGGCACTGGCCTTCGGGCCGCAATTGTGGCTGTAGCTCAATGGTAGAGCGCTGGGTTGTGGTCCCGGAGGTGCGGGGTCAGTACCCGCCAGTCACCCCAAGCAGGTGCTGATGGCTGTCTAGCGCTGCCTGTAAAGCAGTAGCCCTGGGGGTTCGAGTCCCTCCGCCTGCACCATGCCTCCGTAGCTCAGCGGATAGAGCAGCGTTTCCGGGACCGCAGGCCGGCCGTTCGAATCGGTCCGGGGGCGCGCACGGTCGTATGCCCGAGGGGTGAGGGAGCGGTCTGCAAAACCGCGCACGCCGGTTCGAGTCCGGCTACGGCCTCTAGATGCCATCCACTGCGGAGTGAGGCGCAGGCGGACGTGGGTCCAGCTGCTGCTCATAACGGCGGCCTGCTCGGTTCGACTCCGAGGCTTGCGACCAGTCGGGCGCTTGCGTCGAGGGGAAGATCGTCTGTAAACCGGTCTGATCCCCGGCCGCGCTGTGGCGCCCATTGCCGGCCGTTACCGGTCACAAGACGATGCGTGGCCCCACTGTCGCCGACCTCCACACGTCCTATGTGCTCGCAGGCAACACACCGGTCCTCGTACACACCTGCGTTGGCGAACTCGCCCCTTCATGGGGGTCGCAGCAAATCCATCGCGGGGCAGCGCCGCACACCGACCACCCGTCGATTGGGAGGAGGATTTACTAGGTGAGGTCA
Organism: Micromonospora sp. NPDC000668; assembly: GCF_042897975.1. NCBI lineage: Bacteria > Bacillati > Actinomycetota > Actinomycetes > Micromonosporales > Micromonosporaceae > Micromonospora > Micromonospora sp. NPDC000668. The sequence continues at coordinate 994,361 of NZ_JBIAYP010000001.1, read as the reverse complement.
GAAGGGGGCAGGCGTTGCAGGGCAGGTGCCGGCCCTGGAAGCTCCCGTCAGCCGCACGAGTCAGAGCCGTCTCGTGGTGAACAGGGTGGTCCCGTAGACCGCGTCCACTTCCTTCCGCTCGGTCTCGGTGAACCCGACCTTGGCCAGCACACGGCGAGAAGCGGTGTTCCACTCCCAGACCGTGGCCCACAGACGTTCGTACCCGGACGATCTCGCCCAGTCCAGAACCGCCAACGAGGCCTCGGTCGCGTATCCCTGACCCCAGAATCGGCGTAGCAGCTCGAACGCCAGTTCCGGTTCCCCTTCCGATCCTCGTCCGCCGTCGATCAGCCCGCAGTAGCCGATCACGTCACGAGCGGCCTTCCGCTCGACCGCCAGTAACCCGGTCGACGATGGCTGGTTGGTGCGGATCGAATCCTCGAGTTCCGCGACCGTGGGGTGTCCATCCGCGTCGATTCGGCGGTGCGGCGGCACTCGTGGGTCACGTTCGGTCCACAGCTCGCGCTGGATGACAGCCTCGGCTACCCGCCAAGGTCTGAGCAGCAGGCGATCCGTCTCGAGGACAACTTCGCGGCCGGGAGTCGCTTCAGATGCCATGACACCAACTTCTCACGGGCGCACGCACTGTCATGCCGCAGGACGCGCGGTCGATCGTGCCGAATCGTGGACGCTTGATGTGCGGACGTCGTGGCCTGCCTGATGCAAGGTTCGCTCCCGTGAGCGAGTCTGAGCGCGGGCACCCGATCTCCGGTGATCGGCAGCGGACGGTGCGGTGCAGATACATGTAGGACTCGAAGGCGTATCGTTCGACGGTTTCCGGGTCGAACACGCCGGTGAACGGAGTATGTGGCCCCGAACGGCTGCCGACGGTCGGCCTCGCGCCGCTGGCTGTCGGAGCCGTTGCCTGTGCCCCGCTAGGCGATGGTGACTCCGGTGGGGAAGAACCGGCGGCGGGCGGCAAGGCTGACGTAGACGAGGGCGACCAGGACCGGTACCTCGATCAGTGGTCCGACGACTCCGGCGAGGGCCTGGCCGCTGGTGACGCCGAACACGCCGATCGCCACGGCGATGGCAAGTTCGAAGTTGTTGCCGGCTGCGGTGAAGGCGAGCGTGGTGGTGCGTTCGTAGTTCAGGCCGATCGCCCGACCGATGGCGAACGAGCCGAACCACATGATCGCGAAGTACGCGAGGAGGGGGAGCGCGATGCGGGCGACGTCCCAGGGCTGGGCGGTGATCGCGTCGCCCTGCAGAGCGAAGAGCAGCACGATGGTGAACAGCAGCCCGTACAGGGCGACCGGCCCGATCCGGGGCAGGAACTTCGCCTCGTACCAGTCGCGGCCCTTGGCGCGTTCGCCGAATTTGCGGGTGAGGTAGCCGGCGGCCAGGGGGATGCCGAGGAAGACCAGGACGCTGCCGGCGATGTCCCATCCGGAGACTGACAGTCCGGCCTGCTCCAGGCCGAGCCAGCCGGGCAGGACCGTGAGGTAGAACCAGCCGAGCAGGCCGAAGGCGAGGACCTGGAAGACGGAGTTGAGCGCGACCAGGACGGCGGCGGCTTCCCGGTCGCCGCAGGCGAGGTCGTTCCAGATGATGACCATGGCGATGCAGCGGGCGAGGCCGACGATGATGAGGCCGGTGCGGTACGCGGGCTGGTCGGGTAGGAGCAGCCAGGCCAGGGCGAACATGACGGCGGGGCCGATGAGCCAGTTGATGAGCAGGGAGGAGATCAGCAGGCGCCGGTCGGAGGTGACGGTGTCGAGGCGGTCGTAGCGGACCTTGGCCAGGACCGGGTACATCATGATCAGCAGACCGAGGGCGATGGGTACGGAGATCCCGCCGATCTTGACCCGGTCGAGGGCGTCGTCGAGTCCGGGGATCAGTCGGCCGAGGAGCAGCCCGGCGGCCATGGCGGCGCCGATCCATACCGGCAGGAGCCGGTCCAGCGTCGAGAGCCGTGGTGTGGTGCGCGCCGGTGTGGCCAGTGCCGTCATGGGGTTCGTTCCTCTGTTGGTTCCTGGGCGGGTGCGTCGGGCCCGCAGGGCCGTCTGCCCTCGGCGCCGGTGGGCGCCTGGTCGGCGAAGGTGATGCACTGACCGAGCGCGCGGAGCGATTCGGGCCGGAGTCGGTGGTGGGTTCAGTAGCGGGCGCGCGGGGCGGTCTCGGGGTCAGGCGACAGGGCGCAACTCGGTGAGGAGTTTCTCCACGCGAGTGCGGATCTCGTCGCGGATGGGGCGGACGGCCTCGACGCCCTTGCCGGCGGGGTCGTCGAGCTTCCAGTCCTCGTAGCGCTTACCGGGAAAGACCGGGCAGGCGTCGCCGCAGCCCATGGTCACGATGACGTCCGAGGACTGCGCCGTGGCGTACTCGAGGAGCTTCGGCGTCTGGTCGGTGATGTCGATGCCGACCTCCCGCATGGCCTGCACCGCGGCGGGATTGACCGTCTCGGCCGGGGCGGAGCCGGCAGAGCGGACCTCGACGGCGTCGCCGGCGAGGTGGCGCAGCCAGCCGGCGGCCATCTGGGAGCGGCCGGCGTTGTGGACGCAGACGAACAGGACGCTCGGCTTGTCGGACATCAGAAGCCCTCCTTGCAGTGTGGATCGCGGGGCCAGTTGACCGGTGCCTGGTCGGGCATCGCCGGCAGGGCGCGGGCGGGGTCGCTGTTGCGGTCGAGACGCTGGTAACGGCCGGCGGGACGCGACGGATTCACCAGGCCTCGGTACGTCTCGTCCGCCCTACGATGCTGCGGCTTGGTGCTTACGGGGTGCAGTTGGGCGCCGGGTTGCCCTCGTTCATCGCGCACGTAGGGGTTGGTGTCAGTCATGGCGGCCGGCCGAACTCGTGGCGGGGGCGACGTTGGGGGCGACGCGGTCGACGCGGGCGGCGAGGTCGGCGAACGCGGCCTCGAACGCGGCGTCGGTGTCGACGCGGACCGGGTCGGGCACCGACCAGTGAAGTCGGGGCGCGGCTGGGCCGGTGAGTTCCTCGTGGGCGTTGTCGCAGACGGCGATGACGAGGTCACCGTCGCGCACGATGTCCGCGACGTGCGACGTGCCGGTCGGGTTTAGCCGCAGTCCGTGCCGGTGGGCCACGGCGACAGCCCGCGGATGAACCCGCTCTGCGGGCTGCGTTCCTGCGGACGCAGTCGAGGTGTGGGTGCGGTCGGACCAGAGGGCGGCGGCGAGTTGCGAGCGGGCGGAGTTGTGGGTGCAGACGAACACCACCCGACCCACCTCGGTCAACGGCGCCGGCATCAGCATGGCCAGGGCCTCGGGCCGCAGCCGCAGGTAGGTGCGACGGCGGTCTCCCTCGGACCGGCTGCGGACGACGAGCCCGGCTTCGGTGAGGACCTTGACGTGGTGGGCGACCAAGTTCGTCGGCATCCCCAGGTCCTGGGCGATCTCACCAGGGGATGCATCGCCCAGGGTGAGTGCGTCGACGACCGCCAGGCGCGCCGGATCCCCGAGCGCGGCGTGGATGCGGGCGCGCCCCTGCAGGGAAGCAAGCTCAATAGTCATTGAGTCAACTATTGCTGAGCAACTGTGACGCTGTCAAATGGCGACGAGTCGGTGGTCGGTGTGGGGCGCGCTGAGTGCACCCGGCTGGGTGGATGTTCACCCGGGGGCTGCGGCGCCGGCCGCGGCCTACGCCGTGGGGGTCGGTTCGACCGTGAGCAGCGCGGCGAGCTGGCGCAGGATGGCCGGGCGAGCGCGGTAGTAGACCCACGTCCCGCGTCGCTCGGCATCGACGAGGCCGGCCTCGCGCAGCGTCTTGAGGTGATGCGAGATGGTCGGCCCGGTGAGGTCGAAGGCGGGAGTGAGGTCGCAGACGCACGCCTCCCCGCCCTCCGCCGAGGCGATCATCGATATCAGCTGCAGCCGCACCGGATCGCCCAGGGCCTTGAACGCCGGAGCAAGCACTGCGGCGGTTTCGGCCGGCACCCGGCGCTGAGCCAGTGGAGGGCAGCACGGCGTATCAGCGGTCAGATCCACGAGGGCGAGAGGCGCGCCTTGCTTCGACATGTCTCTAGGTTGACATCCTTCTAATCAACGTGCAACTCTCTGCTTAGACAAACGTCAAGACAGGCGGAAGGGAACACGATGAGCGAGGACACCCAGAGGGCGGGCGGATTCACCGGGGACCCGGGCGCCGCCCTGGCCGTGACCGGGTCGGGCTCCTGTTGCGGAAGCCCCGCGCAGGGGGTCGGCTCGATCCTCCCGCCCGCTGGCGAGACAGCGACGACCGGCGGCCCGTGCTGCGGCACCCAACAGACCGCCGAGGCGGCCGACTCCTGCTGCGGCACCACGGCGAAGGCCGACGCGATGCGCACCGGACAGGGGTGCTGCGGATGACCCCGGCAGCCGGCCCGCCCGCCAGCATGGCGGCGCGGCTCGCGGCCGTGTCCGCCGAGCGGATGACCACGACCGTCGCCGCCCTGGCCGCGGACGACTTCGCCGGTCGGCGGGTCGGCACGCCGGGCGGGGCTGCTGCCCGCGCCTGGCTCGCCGACCACCTCACCGCGCTCGGCGCGAGGGTCGAAATCGACGACTTCCCGGTCCGAGCCGTGCCGGACATCTACGCCGCACCGACCGTCACATGGGGTGTCGGCGACGTGTCGGCGGATCTGACCTTCGGTCGTGAGGTGTCGATCCACCCGGCTTCCACCGACACCATCGAGGTCAGGCGTGGCCTGCTGGGTGTGGCCGGTAGCGATGACCCGACCGGCCGCTGGCTGGTGGTGCCAGCGGGGATGAGCCTGTTCGACGCCTACCGTGACACCCGAGGCGCCGCCGGTCTGCTCCTGAGCCGCGCGGTCGACGCCGACGGATGGCAGTACACAACCCTCGCGGGCCCGGACCCGGGACCCCTGCCGGTCCTGACGCTGGACCCGCGCACGCACTCTGTCGTCTTGAGCGCCGCCGGTGAGGGCTGGATGAGCGCAAACACCCCACTACGTCGCGCCGACGCCACCGGGACCAACATCTACGCCACCTTCGACCGACCCTCGCCCCGTGCGGTAGAGCTGCTGTTGACCGCCCACTACGACGGGGTCGGCGACCACCCCGGCCTGCGCCAGCCCGGCGCGTCCGACAACGCCAGCGGCGTCGCCGTGGTCCTGGAGGCCGCCCGGGTCCTGTCCGCCGTGCTCCCCGACGACCTCGGACTGTCCGTCGCGCTGCTCGACGCCGAGGAAATCGGGGCGTTGGGCTCCGCCCGCCACAGTTCTCGACTGCGTGCCAGCGGCGGCAACCCGCTGGTCATCAACGTCGACGGCGCCGGCCGCCTCGACCAGGCCGCCGCGGTAGAGGCCGGGGGCCCCGCCCACCGGCTGCTCGCCCTGCTCGACCAAGCCGGCCGACACACCGGCCTTCCCCTAACTGCCGGGCCCGTGGCGTCGGACAACCGCCGCTATGGCGCCGCCGGGCTCGCGGCCGTGGGCATCGGTGCGGGAATGGCCGGCTACCACAGCCCCGCCGACACCCCGGATCGCGTCGACCCGCACACCCTGACGGCCATCGCCCGCCTGGTTGTCGCGACCGTGTCCCTCGCCGCGCCCGCACCCGCTACACTTTCATCGCCGATCGGCGATAAACGATGAAGGGAGAGATGTGGCGGCCGAGATGCTCGACCGGACCACCGCGCAGGCGTACGCATCCTGGTTCCGGGCCCTGGCCGACCCGACCCGAGTGCAGATCGTCGAATACCTCGCCCGGCACGCCCGACCAATGAGCGTGGGAGAAATCGTCGGCGCCGTCGGCCTGGCGCAGTCCACCGTCTCGCAGCACCTGAAGATCCTCACCGAGGTGCGGTTCGTCTTCGTCGAGCCGGTCGGCACCGCCCGCCACTACCGGATCAACGACGCCTGCGTCGACTGCTTCCCGTCCGCCGCGGACGTGGTCATGGGCCGACCCGCCCCCCACCCGAATGGAGCCTGCTGATGGCCGACATCACGGTGCGCCCCCTGCGGGACGACGACGCCGAGCGGGTTCTGGCGATCTACCAGGCCGGACTCGACGCCGGCAACGCCAGCTTCGAGACGATCGCGCCCACCTGGGCGGCGTTCGACGCGGCAAAGCTGCCCGAACACCGCTTCGTGGCGATCGACGGGAACACGGTGGTCGGTTGGATCGCTGTCGTGCCCACCTCGGGGCGCACGGTCTACGCCGGCGTGGTCGAGCACTCCGTCTACGTCGACCCCGTCGCGCAGGGCCGCGGCGTCGCCCGGCTGCTGCTGGACACGCTGATCACCTCCACCGAAGCCGCCGGCATCTGGACCATCCAGTCCGGAGTCTTCCCCGAAAACGCCGCCAGCCTCACCCTGCACGAGCGGGCCGGCTTCCGGGTCATCGGCGTGCGCGAGCGGGTTGGTCGCCACCACGGCCGCTGGCGCGACGTCGTCCTGCTCGAGCGGCGCAGTCCCGTCGTCACCTGACCAATCCTGGCCCCTCACAAGCAGGGCCTCGTCTACCTACTTGATTCGATAGTTCTCAACACAGAGGAGTTTGACCGGTGAGCACCCTGAACGAGCTGCCTGTCGTGGTCATCGGCGCCGGACCAGTAGGCCTGGCCGCCGCCGCGCACCTGTACGAGCGGGGCATCGCCTTCACCGTCCTCGAAGCCGGCGACACCCCGGGTGCCGCCGTGCGGCAGTGGGGCCACGTGCGGGTGTTCTCCCCGTGGCGCTACAACATCGACCCGGCCGCCCGCCGGATTCTCGACGAGGCGGGCTGGGCCGCCCCTGACCTTGAGGCCCTGCCCACCGGAGCGGAGTTGGCCGGCGACTACCTCCAGCCCCTCGCGGAGCTGCCGCAGCTCAAGCCGTACCTGCGCTACGGTGCCCGGGTCGAAGCGATCAGCCGTCTGGGCCTGGACCGACTGCGCACCGCCGGCCGTGAGTCCACGCCGTTCCTGATCCGCCTCGCCGTCGGCGAAGAGATACTCGCCCGCGCCGTCATCGACGCGTCCGGCACCTGGGGCACGCCGAACGTCCTGGGCGCCTCGGGCTTGCCCGCCCGCGGCGAGACCACTGTCGCTCCGTTCCTGGAGCACGCGCTGCCCGACGTTCTCGGCGCGGCCCGGGACCGCTTCGCCGGCCGGCACACCCTCGTCGTCGGGGCCGGCCACTCCGCCGCGAACACGCTGCTGTCCCTGGCCGAGCTGGCCGAATCCACGCCGGGCACCGAGGTGACCTGGGCGATCCGGACCGCCTCACCGGCGCGTACCTACGGCGGCGGAGACGCCGACGCGCTGCCCGCCCGCGGCGCCCTGGGCGCACGGCTGCGCGAGCACGTCGACGCCGGCCGGATCCGGCTGCTCACCGGCTTCTCCGTGCACGCGCTCACCCCGACAGACGGCCGGGTGAGTGTGGTGGTGCGGCACGGCGACGGCGGCGAGGAGTCGGTCACGGTGGACCGGATCGTCGCGGCCACCGGCTTCCGACCGGACCACTCGATCGCCGCCGAGCTGCGCCTGGACCTGGACCCGATCATGGGCGCCACCCGCGCGCTCGCCCCGCTCATCGACCCGAACGAGCACTCCTGCGGCACCGTGCCCCCACACGGCGTCGACGAACTCGCCCATCCGGAGGCCGGCTACTACGCCGTCGGCATGAAGTCCTACGGCCGGGCGCCGACGTTCCTCATGGCCACCGGCTACGAGCAGGTCCGCTCCGTCGTCGCCGCCCTCGCCGGCGACTGGGACGCCGCCCGCGACGTCCAACTCGACCTGCCCGAAACCGGCGTCTGCAACAGCAACCCCACGGACTCCGCCACCGGCGACAGCTGCTGCGGGCCGGCGCCGACCGCCGAGCCGGAAACGCGCGGACTGGCCACCGGCATCTCCGGGGGCCTGCTGTCCGCACCGTTGAACCTGGTCACCCTCGACGCCGCCCCCGCTGGCGGTCAGGCCGGCGGCTGCTGCGGCAGCTGATGCCCACCACCACGACGGTGCCCGCCGACCCCACAATCGGCGGGCACCACGCCCACGGCTGGGGCAGGTGGGCATGCGGCCGGCCGCCGCAGTAGCTGCACTCACGGAGTTGTGGGTCCGGCCGTTTTAGCTGCGCGTGTCGAAGTCGGCTGAATTTCACCGCCCTGTGTTTCCACGTTGCGGGGCCGTGTTTCGCCCGACTATGGGGCGGGGCTCGCGGCGAGTCCGGTGCAGGCGCGCAGGCCCGCGTACTCCTGGCCGATCCGGGCCGTGTCCTCGCGGCCGGCGAGTTCGGGTCGACCGGTGCGGCGGGAGATCGTCGCGGGCACCAGTTCCGTTTTCGAGATCGCCGAAGCGTCGAGGGTCACCCGCAGCACCCCCGTGTCGTTGCTGTACGCGTCGTCACGCCACCATAGGAAGTTGCCGAGTCCGTACTGGACGAAGGTCTTGCCGAGCCACCCGTCGCCGAGCAGTAGGTGGGCGTGGGTGCCGACGACGATCGTGGCACCGGCCTCGGCCATCTCGCCAGCGAACTCGCGAGCCTCGGCGGGTGGACACGCGTCGCCCTCCGTGCCCCAGTGGACGTAGACGACGACCACGCTGGCCTGGCGCCGGGCGGCGCGCACCGCCGCGACGGCGCGCGGTAAGTCGCGGGTCATCGCGATACCGGCCCGGGTGTCTGTGGCCCTCCACTCCGACCACAGCTCGGAGACCTGGCTGAAGCCGAGGACAGCGATTTTGGTACCGCGTATCTCGGTGATCCATGGCGCGTACGCCGCCGCCGCGTCGGCGCCCGCCCCGACGGCCGGCAACCCGACGGCCCTGGCTGCGTCCACGGTGTCGGCCAGCCCTGTCCGCCCGTAGTCCAACGCGTGGTTGTTGGCGATCGACACGACGTCGATGCCGGCGGCCTTTACCGCGTCATACGCGCTTGCCGGCGCCCGGAAATGGAACTCCTTTGGCTCGGGAGTGCCGCGTGTGGTGACCGCCGTTTCCAGGTTGACCATCGCCAGGTCTGCGGCCGACAGCGTCGACGAGATCGACCCGAACGCGGTCGCCGGGTCGCCCAGCAGGTCGGCCGTACGGTCGGCGAAGTGCACGTCGCCCGCGAAGGCCAAGGTGATCTCGGCGGGGTGCGACGGGGAGCCTGCAGGGGCGGAGCGGGTGGGCGCAGCGGCCGGCGGGGTCCGGACGGCATCGCACGCCGTAACAGTCAGGGTCGCCGCCAGCGCGACGAAGGAACGTGCCCATTTCACTCAGCGCAGCGTACGGAAACCCGCCCGACCCTGGGCCTACTTGGCCAGATTGCCCTCGGCCTGACCCAGCGACGCCGCCGTTGCGCGAGGGTGAGTTCCTCCCGGTCAACTCATACGCCGAATGCGATATCTGGCGGCTGCGGCCACCAGAGCGAGCACGACCGGAACGACGATGGCAACCGGCAGCGAGCCCGCTGCGGTCAGGGTCCGCTTTCCGGCCACGCTCACGTGTAGCGGCTGGCTCACCACCAGCGGGCCCGTACCCGCCGTGGAGTCGCCGCCGGGCATGAGCACGACGTAGACGTCGAAACTGCCGGTGTTGACGGCCTGGTACTGCCAGGACAGTGACGTGCTGCTGCCCGGCGCCACCGGCGAAACCTCCCGGGTCACGTCCGCCGACCAGTCCTCGAGGTCGACGTAGACGCCGTCCAGGCTCGCGACGTTGAGGTGGGCCACCAGCCGGTCGGTCGGCGCCTCACCCGAGTTGACCACGCGGGACTCAAGCGTCAACCGCTCACCAACGACCGTGTTGAGTCGGCTCTGCTCCAATACGACCTCAACGACGCCCGGCAGTGGCGGCGGAGCGGCTGCCGCCGAAGCGGTCAAGCCGACGGGAGCCGTCAGCGCCAACAACAGCCCGGCGAGGGCCAGCCCTGTCTTCATGCTCCGCTCACCCCTCCATACAGCCTGACGATCCGGGTGCCGGCGGCAATCAGGACGCCCCCGGTCAGTACCGCGATGAGTAGCGGAGAGATCAGGTACGACAGGTCCCGCGTCCAGCTGTGCCCGTTGACGAGCACAGCCGTCAGGTAGTGCAGCGACGCGCCGACCGGATTGAGCCGGACGAGAAGATCACCGAACCAGCCCTTCGGCGCGCCGCCGGGCAACTGGGTCGGTGCGAAGAGCGCCAACAGCAGGAACAGGCTCACCGCGAGGCTGACTTTGTTGGAGCTCGACACGGCGCTGATCAGCAGACCGAGCGCGGCGAGCGCGACGGCCAGCAGCGTGCCGACGAGCAGGCCCAGCACCAGCGCCTGCCCGACGATGGACACTCCGCGTCCGAGCGCCCACAGATACGGCACGCTCACGACGAAGGCCGCGAGCCAAAGCGACAAGGCGGCGGCGAACTTCCCCAGCACGATCGCCCGGCGGGAGACGGGTGCGAGCAGCAGGCTCTCCAACGTGCCCCGTTCCCGCTCCCCGCTGATCGCGTCGGCGCTGACCACCAGCGTGACGAGGACGCCGACCGCCACCGCAACCTGCAGGGTGAGGTTCACCGCCTCCCGCTGCTCGAGGAAGTTGAGCACCTGACTGGTACCGGCAAGGTAGGTCATGACGCTCAGGACGACGCTGAACGCGAAGACCAACACCGGGCCGCGCCCGCTCACCCACAGATCGCGGCACTCCTGTTCGGCGATGACCTGCCAACCCGGGCCATCGCCGCGAACCCCGCCCGCGCTGGGTTCGGCGTTCCGGACCAGCCCCCGCAGACCCGTCGTCATCGGACACCCTCCCCGGTCATGGCTAGAAACGCGTCGCTGAGCCGCGCGCCTTCGACCTCGAAGGACAGAACCGGCACGTCGGCGCTCAGCACCGCCCGCAGCGGTCCATTCATCCCCGGATCCGCGCCGGCCTGCGTGACGACCGACCGGTCGTCCACGGAGAACTTGAGGATGTCGGGACGTTCATCGGCCGGCTCCAACGTCAGGCCGGCAACCCCCGCGAGGGCGTCCCGGGCCCGACCGACCAACTCGATCGGTACGCGCATCTGCGCGTACTGCTGGGTGGGGACAGCGCGGGTGACCTCGCCGGAGGTGCCGGAGACGAGGACCTTTCCCTTGTGAAGGATCAGCACGCTCGTGCAGATCTCCTCGACGTCCGGAAGGGTATGGGTGCTGAGAATGACCGTCGCTCCCCTGACCACCGCGATCTCGCGGACGATCGCCAGCATCTGACGTTGCCCGGCCGGGTCGAGCCCGAGCGTCGGCTCGTCGAGGAACACGACAGCGGGATCGTTGACCAGCGCCCGTGCGATACCCAGCCGCTGCCGCATGCCGCGGCTGTACGTGGAGATCCGCGACGAGCCACGCTCGGCCAGGCCTACCTCCGCCAGTAGCCGCTCGGCGACTCGCGCGGCGTCTGGACGGGCGTTGCCGAACAGCCGGGCGTGGTAGCGCAGGTACTCCTCGCCCGTCTGGTGTCCGGGATAGCCGCTGCTTTCCGGCAACACGCCGATCCGCCGTCGAATCTCGCCCGGCCGGGTGCAGGGAACACCAGCCACCGAGAACTCCCCGCTCGTTGGCGCGAGCACTGTGGTGAGCAATCGGATGGTGGTCGTCTTGCCCGACCCGTTGGGCCCGAGCAGTCCCACGACCTCGCCTTGTCGTGCGGTGAAGCTCAACCCGTCAACCGCCGTACGGTCCCCGAACCGCTTGGTGAGCCGCACCGCATCGAGCTGCGCGCTGGCCATGAGCGTCCCCCTCTCGCCGTGTGCGAGGTGGCGGCGCGCCACCCGCGGTCCGTTCGACCAGGACGTCATGGCGACAGTACGGAGGGTTGGCTGAAGGCCGGCTGAACCGGACGAAGCCGGAGGTCTGCGTCGGCGGCTTCAGCGGGCAGTAAGCCGGCGAGTGGCACACTTGGGAAGTGCGCATCCTCGTGGTCGAGGACGACAAGCACCTCGCCCGGTCAATCAAGCGTGGACTGGAGGCCGAGGGGTTCGCTGCTGAGGTCGCACTCGACGGCATCGACGGCCTCTGGCGGGCCACGGACGGCGACTTCGATGTCATCGTTCTCGACATCATGCTTCCCGGCAAGAACGGCTTCCAGGTGTGCGCCGAGTTGCGTGAGGCCGGCAACTGGACCCCGATTCTCATGCTCACGGCCAAGGACGGCGAGCTCGACGAGGCGGAAGCTCTCGATACCGGAGCCGATGACTACCTGTCCAAGCCGTTCTCCTATGTCGTCCTGGTCGCCAGAATTCGGGCGCTGCTGCGCCGGGGTTCGCGGGAGCGCCCGGCCACGCTGAGTGTCGGCGACCTGCGGCTCGACCCCGCCGCCCACAGGGTCTGGCGTGGGGAAACGGAGGTCTCACTCACTCCGCGTCAGTTCGCCCTCCTCGAGTTCCTCATGCGGCGTCCGGGCGAAGTGCTTTCCAAGGGCACCATCCTCGACCACGTCTGGGACTTCGCGTTCGACGGCGACCCCAACATCGTCGAGGTCTACGTCCGGCACCTCCGCAGGAAGATCGACGAGCCGTTCGGTCGATCCGCGATCCAGACCGTCCGTCTCGTCGGCTACCGACTGGACCCCGATGGCGGCTGACAACCCCCGGCCTCGGGCACGCCTCACGACGGTGCGCGCCCGCACCACCGTGGCCGCCACGATCGTCGTCGGTGTCGCCCTCGTGGTCACCGCCGTGAGCCTGGTGATGTTTCTGCGTCATTCGCTGGTCGAACGCGTCGACGACATCGCGAGGGTACGGGCGCACGACGTCGCGACCCTGGCCCGCCAGGGCACGCTCCCCACGGAGCTGGCCATCGAGGGCGACGACGGAAGCATCGCCCAGGTCGTGGACGGCGCCGGCCGGGTGGTGGCCGCCACCGCCGGACTTCGGCACGATCAGTCTCTCGCCCGGTTCCTTCCGGGGGCGGGGTCCGAGGTGCGCACAGTGGACGGCCTTCCGTTCGGCGAGCCCGGCGGCTACCGGGTCATCGCACTGCCCACGGATACGCCCGAAGGACCGGTGACCGTCTACGTTGCGGCGAGTCTCTCCCCGGTCGATGACGTCGTCGACGTTCTCCAGGGCGCCCTTGCCACCGGTGCCCCACTACTGCTGGCACTCGTCGCCGTCACGACCTGGACGGTCGCGGGTCGCACCCTGCGGCCGGTGGACGCTATCCGGGCCGAGGTCGCCGACATCTCCGAACGCTCCCTCGACCGGCGCGTGTCCGTGCCGAGCACGGACGACGAGATCAGTCGGCTCGCGGGCACGATGAACATGATGCTCGACCGGTTGGATGCCGCCGCCGAGCGTCAACGCCGCTTCGTCGCGGACGCCTCGCACGAGTTGCAGACCCCGCTCGCCGCGGCGCGTACCGATCTGGAGGTCGCGCTCGCCCACCCTGACCGCACCAAATGGAACGAAACCGCCGCTGATCTGCTCGTGGCGAACCGTCGCATGGAGCGGCTGGTCCGGGATCTGCTGTTCCTCGCACGGGCGGACGCCGGCGTTCCCCGCCCCCCAGCCCGTCCCGTCGACCTCGACGACATCGTCCTGGCCGAGGCGGCCCGGATTCGTGGCAGCGGCCACCTGCGGGTCGACACCGGCGCGGTCTCGGCGGCTGCCGTCGACGGCCGTCGCGACGACCTGACCCGGGCCGTACGCAACCTGTTCGACAACGCCGAGCACCATGCCTCGTCATCGGTCAGCGTCGAGCTCGACAGCGACGACCGCCGGGTCACGTTGATCGTCCACGACGACGGGCCGGGGATTCCGCCCGCGGACCGGAAGCGCGTCTTCGAGCGATTCACGCGCCTCGACGACGATCGGAGCCGGCGCACGGGCGGCACCGGTCTCGGTCTGGCCATCGCGCGAGAGATCATCGATGCACACGAAGGCTCGATAGACGTCGAGGACGCGCCTCGCGGTGCACGGTTCGTCATCCGCCTACCTGCGCGCTAATTGACCGCCTTGCTGGGAAAGGCCCGGCGAATCCACCTTTATGGGCAAACGCATGTTGTGAGGAGGGCAAGGCGGGGCACGTGCACTTGCCTGTTGCGGAAATGCGCGTCTTGGTAGGCAATGAAAGGTACTGGTGACCCGGATTTCTGACGATTACTCGCTTTTGCCCGTGAACACGGACTGAATCGGCCTCTAGTGTCACAAATTATATTTAGACCTCGGCAGGCGCATACCACTTGTGAGTTGGTGTCGGCGGAATACAGAGAACGTGGCCCACCATTCATCACAAGCATCGACGGCCTGGATCCGAGGCCCTGCGCAGCGAGGCGGAGGAGGTGTAGACGCATCACGGGGGGAGGGGGTCGTGGAGTTCCGGCTCTTGGGTGCAGTGGAGGCATGGACGGGGGATCAACAAGTCGATCTCGGGCCACGCCAACAGCGGCTTGTGCTGGCGATCCTCGCGCTGAACGTGAACCAGCTCGTGCCGCTCGACCGCCTCGTTGACCTGACATGGCCTGAATGGCCGCCCCCGACCGCACGTCATGCCATCCACGTCCGCGTCTCGCAACTGCGCAACGTACTGGCCATGGCCGGTGCGGACCGTGAAGGCGTAAGGATCACCACGCGCGGCCGGACCTATGTCCTGCGGGCCGACCCGATGAGCGTGGACGCCCACCGCTTCCGCGCCCTCCTCGCCGGGGCTCGTCTTGAGACGGACGACCTGGAGAAGGCGGCGATGTTGCGGCGCGCGCTCGATCTGTGGCACGGACCCCCGCTGGCCGACGTGGCGACCCCGCGAGTCGAAGATCTGTGCCGGGGACTGGAGGAGGCGCGGTTGACGGCGGTGGAGGAATGGTTGGACGCGCAGTTGCGGCTCGGCGGGCACGAGGCCGTCCTCGATGAGCTCGCCGAGTACGTCGGGCAGTATCCGTACCGGCAACGACTGCTCGCGCAGCTCATGCTCGCCCTGTACCGCGCTGGCCGCGCCGCCGACGCGCTGGTCGCGTACCGGCTCGCGCGGAGTCGGCTGGTCGACGAGCTCGGACTCGACACCTCGCCACAGCTACAGAAGCTGGAGAGGGCGATCCTTCGCGGCGATCCTGCACTTGACCTGCCGTGACCGCTCAGGCTTGAGACCTTCCGGGCCGCAGGGCTGTGGGCCACACCCGCCCTGCAAGCGGCCGGCGCGTGGACGAATCCTTGGGTCGGCCGAAACGCAGATAGAGCGACGGGAGGACAAGCAGGTTCAGCAGAGTCGAGGTGAACAGGCCACCCAGAATCACCACCGCCATCGGGTGTTCTATCTCGTGACCGGGCAGGCTGCCCTCGATGGCAAGGGGAACCAGGGCGAGCCCGGTCGCCAACGAGGTCATGAGGATCGGCGAGAGTCGCTCCTTCGCGCCACGGAGGACGAGGTTTCGGCCGAAGATTTCCCCTTCCTCCCGTTCGAGATGCTGGAAATGGTTGATCATGAGAATGCCGTTGCGCGCGGCGATGCCCAGCACGGTGAAGAATCCCACCAGCGAGCCGAGCGAAAGGATGCCGCCACCGACGTATGCCGCGAGGATCCCGCCCACCAGAGCCATGGGCAGCGTGAGGAGGACGAGGAACGACAGCCGCCAGCTGTTGAAGGCGGTGGTCAGCAGGAAGAGGATCCCGATCACCGCGACGCCGGCGAAGAGCCGCAGCCGGTCCTGGGCGCTCGTCGCCTCCTTGTACTCACCGAGCAGTTGTGGGTGGTAGCCGGGCGGGAAGTCCACCGTCGCCAAGCGGCGCTCAACCTCGGCCGCCACGTCACTCAGGGCCTTCCCCGCGGCCACATTGGCACCCACATTGATATACCGCGATCCATTCTCTCGCAGGATTTGGTTGGGCGTGGGCACCATCTTGACCTCGGCCAGCTCACCCACCGGGACCTTGCTCCCGTCCGCCGCGTCCATCAGGAGGTGGCGGACGCTCTCGATGCTGTACCGGGCACTCGGCACGCTCCACACGTGCACCTCGGTGTTCTTGCCGTTTCGCCAGATGTCGCCCGCCTCCTCGCTGGCGATGAACGTGGCCGCGGTTCGGCGTACGTCGCCGGGCTTGATCCCGTATTGGGCAGCCTTGGCCAGGTCGACCTGGACGTCGACCTGGGGAACTGTGGTCTGCAGCGTCACGTGTTCGTCGATGATGCCGTCGATCCCGGCGACGAGGTCCTTGACCTCGTTGGCCTTGTCGCGGAGCACGTCGAGGTCGTCGCCGACGATGCGGACGATGATGGCGTCGCTGGAGCCGGTGAGCACCTCCTTCGTGCGCTCCTTCAGATAGGTCTGCACGTCGCGCTGCAGGCCGGGATAGCCGTCGACCACCTTCTGCACGGCGTCATGAGTCTTGTCGTAGTCGACCTTCGGGTCGATGCTGATCCAGTTCTCGGTGAAGTTCATGCCGACGACCTCGTCGGCCAACGTGCCCTGCCCGATGTGGGCGCCGAAGTTCCGGACCCCGGGGATCGCCCGCAGTTCCCTGCTGACCTGTTCCGTGATGCGGACACTCTCCTCACGCGAGGTGCCGGGCTGGGTCACCCAGTGCATCAGGAAGTCCCGCTCCTTGAACGCGGGGAACAGGTTCTGTCCCAGCATCGGTACCACCATGACGCCTCCCGCCAGGACGAGTACGACGGTCGCGTAGGCGACGGCGGGACGCGGGATGATGCGTGCCAGCAACGTGGTGTAGCCGCGTTGGAGCCAGCGCACCAGCGGCGATTCCCGCCGCTCGATCGGTGACCGGGCCAGCAGCATCAGGGCGAGCGCCGGGATCACCGTCAGGGCCACCAGCAGCGAGGCCAGGATGGCCAGCCCGTAGGCGAATGCCATGGGCCGGAAGAACGAGCCGGTGAGCCCGGTGAGCAGGAAGATCGGGACCGTGCTGACCAGGATGATCATCGTGGCCTGGACGATGGGACCACGGACCTCCACCGACGCGTCGAGGACGATGGCGGCGGTCGACTTCGTGCTGCCCGCTCGTCGATGCTGGCGGATGCGGCGGACGATGTTCTCAACGTCGATGATGGCGTCGTCGACGAGCACGCCGAGGGCGATCACGAGCCCGGCCAGGATCATGGTATTTATCGTGGCCCCGGTCCAATGCAGGACGAGTCCCGCCGCGACGAGGGAGAGCGGGATCGAAATGGCGCTGATCAGCGCGACCCGCCACTCGAAGAGGAAGAGCACCAGGATCAGGACCACCAGAATGAATCCGATGGCCATCGCCCGACCGAGATTCTCGACCGAGGTCTCGATGAAGGTCGCCGGCCGGAAGATCTCGGTATCGACGTCGAGGCCCTGCATGCCGGGCGCCATCTCCGTCAGTGCGGCCTCGACCCCGCGGGTCACCTCAAGGGTGTTGCCCCAGGGCAGCTTCTCGACGATGAGCATGAGGCCGGGGCCGCCGTTGATGACCGCGTCCCCCGTGAGCAGGGACGGCGGCATGATGTCGTCGGTGATGTAGGCGACGTCCTTCAGGTAGACGGGCTTGGCGCCCTTCGGCACCTCGATGGGGATCTCGGCCAGTTGCTGCCCGGTCAGGGCGGGCAGTTGGTGCTGCACCTGGAGCCGCTGGTTGGCGGTGTCGACCCACCCGCCGGTGCCGATCTCGAACCCGCCGTTGAACTTCAGCTGACCCACGTCCACCGCGTCTCCGGCGGCCTCCATGACCTGGGCCAGGGTGACGTTGTGCTGCTTCATGAGCTCGGGATCGACGAGGGCCTGCTTGACGTGCCACCGATCGCCCCAGATGGCCACATTCGCCACCCCGGGTACCCGCATCAGGCGGGGCCGGACCGTCCAATAGGCCTGCAGTGCCATCTCGACGTGAGCCGCATCCGACTTGTCCGCCTGGGATATTCCGATCTTCATCACCCGGCTGGTCGACGACAGCGGTTGGATCATGAAGGGGGCGTTGGCCCAGCGCGGCAGTCTGGGAGTGATGGAGGTGAGGCGCTCCTGGATCAGCAGGCGGGCCGCCATCAGGTCGGTCCCGGGCTTGAAGATCAGGACAATCGAGGAGAGCTGGGAGACCGACTTGGAGCGCATCACGTCCAGGCCCTCGATCCCGGTGAGCCCCTGCTCCAGCGGGACGGAGACAAGCTCCTCGACGTCCTGCGCGGACAGTCCGATGCAGATCGTCTGGATCTCCACCCGGGGCGGCGCGAACTCGGGGAACGCGTCGACGGGCATGTCGCGAATCTGCAGGACGCCGAAGAACATCAACATGGAGGCCCCGACAACCACGAGGAACCGGAGCTTCAGACTCGTTCCAATGATCCAACGCATCATGGTGTGGGGTCCCTACCCTCGTAGCGACTGGATGGACTACTTGCCGACCCCGAGCTCGGCTCCCCAGAGTTCGATCACGCCTGTCGTCACGATCGAGGTCCCCGCTGGCGGTGCCTGCGCAAGGAACGCGTCGGTCCCGCGCGCCCCGCCCACGGTCGCCACCACGACCTTCTCCCGGACGTAGGTCAACGGCTGGGGAACCGTATAGACCCAGGCCAGGCCGGTCGGGTCGTAGAGCACTGCCGAGTACGGCACCACGGTCGCCGGCGTGCCCGGCGACGGGGTCGGCCCGACCGGCGGCGCGGTCTGCGCCGCGCCGATCGTGACCGTCGCGATGCCCACCCGGCGCGCCGCCTGCTCGGTCAGCGTCACCTTCTTGACGTCCTTGCCCGGCATCGCCTCGACACTGGCCGGGCTCTCCTTGTGGCCACCCGAGGTGTTCGAGGCGGGTGTCGTGCAGGCCGCCAAGCCCAGCGTGATCAGGATCGCTGCCATCCACCGACCACTGTGTCGCATGTGGTCGCCTCCTTGTCTGTGCATGGGACTCTCCTGGTTCCGATCAGGCCGGAGCCGGACTTGAAGGGGTTTCCTTGCCCGCCGGACCGGGTTCTGGCCTGGGCGCGGGTATCGATCCGGTCCGAGGCTCCGACCCGGCCACCGATGGAGACCGGACGGCGAACCGCAGATACAGCACGGGCAGGACGAGCAGGTTCAGCAGCGCGGTCGTGACCAGGCCACCGAGGATGATCAGGGCGAGCGGGCTCACGATCTCAAGGCCGGAGACGCCGCCGTAGATCACCATGGGAAGCAGAGCCATCCCCGCCGCCAGGATGCCCGTCACGGCCGGGATGAACTGCTGCCGTGACCCGAGCTCGACCAGCTCGGCACCTGGCGTGTGGCCTTCCTCTTCCAGCCGCTGGTACCGCATGATCTGCAGCGTGCCGCCCCGAACGGCCATGGCCAGCACGGTGAGCAGCCCCAGCAGCGCGACCACCGAGACGGCCGACCGGTCGATGGCCGCCAGCAGCAGCCCGCCTGCCAGTGCCGTCGGCAGGAGCAGGAAGTACAGCGACGCCACCCGCCAGCTACCGAAGCCGGCCTGCAGCAGGAAGAAGATCAGGATCACGGCGCCGATCACGAAGGTCCAGATGCGGAAGTCGGAACTCGCCTTTGCCTGGGCCTCTCCGAGCACCTCCAGGTGGTGCTCACGGGGGAAGGTCACCTGCGCGAGCCGGTCCTTGACCTCGCTGGTGACGGCACCCAGACCACGCCCGCGCACGGTCGCGACGACGTCCATGCTGCGGGAGACCTGGTCGTGTGTGATGACCTCCGGCTTCGCCACGACTCTGACGTCGGCAACGTCAGCCAGACGGACCTGGGTCGGGCCGCCACGCGGGCCTCCGACCGGCGCGTCGATCAGAAGGTTCTGGATGGTGGACAGGTTCTGGCGCACCGTGGGGACGCCCCACACGACGACCTCGAACACCTTCTGGTCGTCGAAGAGGTTGCCCGCGACGGTGGACGAGACGAGGGTGGCGGCCGACCGGCGCACGTCGCCCGGCTTGAGCCCGTACTTCGCGGCCTTGGCGACGGAGACCTCGATCTCCACCGTCGGCGCGACCTCTGCGGACCGTACCCGTGGCTCGGTGACGCCGTCGATGGCGGCGATGACGCCGAGGACCTCCTGGGCCTTCTCGTTGAGCACCGTGTAGTCGTTGCCGTAGATGCGCACGATGAGGTCCTCCGTGGCACCGCGGGTCACCACCTCCCGGATCCGCTTGTCCGAGTAGGTGATCACGTCGCTCTGCACCCCGGGATAGCCATCCACCACCTGCTGCACGGCGGTCAGGGCCCGGCCGTAGTCGGCCTCCGGGTCGACACTGAGCCACACCTCGCCCGAGTTCATGTTGACGACCTGGTCCGACGCCAGTGCCCGCCCGGTGTGGGCGCCGACGTTGCGTACTCCCTGGATGGCCCGCAGTTCGGCACTGAGCGCACCCGTGATCCGGTTCATCTCCGGCCGGGACGTGCCGGGCGGCGCCTCCCAGGTGATCAGCAGGTCGCGCTCCTGAAGCGTCGGGGACAGCGGCCGCGAGCCGAGGAACGGCAGAGCGGCCAGGCCCGCCACCACGAGGAGTCCGACCAGGGCATAAGACCAGACGGGCCGGCGGAGCAGCCGGGGCAGCAGCGCACCGTACGCCCGCTCCAAAGCTCGGGCGAGCGGCGACTGGCCGTGCTGCAGCGACGACCGGGAGAGCAGGAGCGTGGCCAGCACGGGGGCCAGCGTCAGCGCGACCACCAGTGAGACCACCGTGGCGGCCAGGAAGCCCTGGGCGACCGGGGTGAGGAACGCCCCGCGCACCCCGTCGAGGATGAAGAGGGGCACCACCGAGGCCGCGGCGATCAGGGCTGCGACGAAGAGCGGGCCGCGCATCTCGAGGATGGCCGTACGGATGGTGTCGGAGACCGGCTCGTCGGACGCCTCCTCGCGGTGCTGCCGCAGCCGTCGCCGGATGTTCTCGACGCAGACCACGGCGTCGTCCACGACGATGGCGAGGGCCATCACCAGCCCTGCCAGGGACATCATGTTGAGGGTCACGCCGAACCAGGACAGGACGAGCACCGTCACCGCCACGGAGGACGCGATGGTCAGCAGGCTGACCAGCGCGGTGCGCCAGTTGAACAGGAAGGCGCAGAGCACCAGCAGCAGGAGGATGGCGCCGAGGATCAGCGTCGTGGTGAGGTGGTCGACCATCTTTTCGATGAAGGTGGCAGGCCGGTACACCGTCGTGTCGATCTCGACGCTCGGCATGGCGGGTCGCAGCTCGTCGAGTGCAGCCTCCACGTCCCGGGTCACGGCCGCCACGTTGGCGCCCGGGAACCTCTCCACCACGAGCATGAGGCTCGGGGTGTCCTTGACGACCGCGTCGCCGATGAGGAGTTGGTGGTCCTCGACGATCTGGGTGACATCACCCAGCAGCACTCCGCGGTCCTCGGCGCCCTGAACGGTGACCTTGCCGAGATCCGCCGCAGTCTTGATCGGCTGGTTGTGCTGGATTTCGATCCGCTGGTTGGGTGTGTCGATGAAACCGCCCAGCCCGGGTGTCGACGCCTCCACAAAGGTGAGCGGCGAGACCCACAGCGCGTTCGCCGACGTGCGCAGGACCTGGTCCAGCGTGATGCCGCTCTGCATCAGCTTGGAGGGATCGACCTGCACCTGCAGCTGCCGGTCGCGGAACCCCCAGATGGCCACGTTGGCCACGCCGGGGATGCTCAGCAGGCGGGGCACGATCGTCCAGCGCGACAGCAACGACATGTCGATCAGTGAGCGATCCTGGGACGACAGACCGATCATCATGAGCCGGCCGGTCGACGAGAGGGGCTGCACCACCAGCGGCGGCCTCGACGAGGCGGCCGGCAGCATGGCGACCATGGTCAGGCGCTCCTGCACGACCTGCCTGGCCCGGATAGGGTCCGTGCCGGGCTCGAACGTCATCTCCATCGACGACAATCCCGGTAGCGTGCGCGACTCGAGCTTGGCCAGCCACGGGATTCCGTTGAAGAATTCGTTCTCCATCGGGTTGGTGATCAGATTCTCCACCTCCTCGGCGGAGAGCCCGAGGGCCTCGACCTGCACGTCCACCCGCACCGGCCCGAACTCCGGCAGGGCCTCGACCGACGTGTTGCGAAGCTGAACGAAGCCGACGGCCATCAGGGCCACGGCGATGGCGAGCACCAGCCGTTGATATTTGACGCTTGACCCGACGATCCACCGCATCATGGCCCGAGACCTCTCAGTTGGAGTTCATCGGTCTGCCGACCAGGGCCAAGATTGAGGCCGCCCGCTCACGCTTTGCTCACAGTGGGCTCACAGCAGGCGTGCCGGAAGCTGCTGTCGGTCAGCGCGATCCAACGCCTGCCCTTGGCCGAACGTGTCGCCGGTGGAGTCCCACTCCACTGGCGACACGTTCGGGGATCAGTTACTGGAGCGTGGCCCGGGCGTGATGATGAAGGCCAGGCCAGCGGCGACGGCCGCGATGATGGCGCCGGTGGTGAAACCACGGGAGAACCCGTCAGTGCTGTTCCCGGCGATACTCGACGCGGCCACGCTCGACACCACAGCGGCGCCGAGCGATGCCCCGAACTCGTGGAACGTGCTGACGATTCCAGACGCCAGCCCGGCCTCTCGTGGATCGATCTGCGCTAGAGCGGTCGCGGATGCGACGACGAAGACGGCCCCGGTGCCGGCGGCGGCAAGGCTGACGCCGGAAACCATCGCCACGGTCCCGCCCCATAGCGCGGGGATCACGAAGCCTGCCGCGGCGAGGAGAAGTCCCAGCACGGCAAGGGTGCGCGGGCCTGTACGACCAATGACGCGGCCCGCTGCGTTGGCCCCGAGCATGGTCGCGAGCGCTACCGGGAGAAAGAGCAACCCGGTCTGGAGGGCGCCGTACCCGCGGTGGTCCTGAAGGTAGAACGACCCGAGGAAGAAGACAGTGATCATCAGGGCGGTGGCCACCAGGATCAGCAGACTCCCGGTCGCCACCGGTCGGCGCAACAGCAGTCGCAAATCCATGAGCGGGCTCGCCGCGAGGCGCTGACGGACGACGAAACCACCGTAGAGAACCACAGCCGTCGCGAGGAGTGCCGCAGTCGTCGGAGTGCCCCAGCCCTGGTCTCCAGCCCTGATCAGGGCGTAGATCAGGGTACCGGTGGCAGCGGTCACCAGCGCCGCTCCCGGTACGTCCAGCCGACCCGGCGCGCCGGTGCTCTGCTGCGGCGGGAGTTGCACCCGCAGGATGAGCAGCAGGACGAGTCCTACCGGGACGTTGATGAAGAACACCCACGGCCAGCCCGGTCCAGCGGTCAGCAGGCCACCGAGGAGGACCCCCAGGGCGGCCCCGCTACCGCCCAACGCAGACCAGATCCCGAGGGCCTTGTTGCGTTCGTCGCCCTCGAAGATCGTGACGACCAGAGAGAGCGCGGCGGGGGACAGGATCGCCGCAGCAACGCCCTGGGCGATGCGACCGCCCAGCAGCATGGGGCCGTTGGTTGCCAGTCCTGCGAGCAGGGACGCGGCGGTGAACAACAGGAGCCCCACGATGACAAGGCGTCGAGCTCCGAACAGGTCGGCGGCGCGGCCCCCGAGTAGCAGCAGGCCACCGAAGGCGAGGGTGTAGCCGCTCACCACCCAGGTGAGGGTCTCCCGCTCGAGGCCGAGGTCCGCACCCACGTGGGGAAGGGCGATCGCGACGACTGTGACATCCAGGATCAACATCAATTGGGCGACGCCGACGAGTCCCAGGATCTTCCAGCGGTGCGGGTTGGGACCGCGGGTCGGACTCGTCGGGGCCATGGTTTCGGCCATGACTATCCGCCTCCTTCAGGTAAGTTGAACAGTGATGTTCGAGTTGCAGCGGCTACCATAACTCATACAGCACTGTTCGACTTGAGGGAGTTGCATGTCCCGCTCGGGAACCAGCCAGGCCCGCAGAGCCGACGCTCGGCAGAACGTGGAGAAGATCCTGGATGCAGCGATCGCCAGCCTCAGTCGAAACGCTGACGCGAGCGTGAGCGAGATCGCCCAGGCCGCGGGAGTGGGTCGAGTCACCCTCTACGGGCACTTCCCGACTCGGGACGCCCTCATCGAGGCCGCGCTGGTACGAGTCATATCCGAGGGGGAGACGGTCCTGGCGAGTCTGGATCTCTCAGGCGACCCTCGACGGGCATTGCGCGTCCTGATCGAGTCGAGCTGGCTACTGATCGCCCGGGCGAGCGCCGTCCTTGCAGCGGCGCAGGCGGCGCTCCCTCCCGGACGGGTACAGCAACTGCACGCGGAACCTGCCCAGCGCGTCGACGAGCTGATCCGTCGCGGCCAATCCGAAGGAGCCTTTCGAGACGACCTCCCGGCGACCTGGCTGACCAGCGTCCTGCACCACCTGCTGAAGGGTGCGGCGGTGGACGTGGCCAACGGGCTCGTAGAGCAAGCGGACGCACCACGCCTCATCTCCGAGACCGTCCTGGCCGCCTACACGCGGGCCAACGCGTAGCGGGGCCGCGCCAGTGGCGGTGTCCCTGCTTCACCCACCTGAAGTGTCCGTGGCACCACCCTGAGCGAGGCCTCGGCATCGAGGTGCATCGGAAACAGAGGGCTTGGCGGCGCATTCCGGTAGGTGAGATGGCCTTCCCACCGGTGCCGCGCCGAGCGCGACGGTCTTGCTCGATGCTGGTCCTGCTGGCGGACACACTCTCGTGCCGCTGAATACCCGAAGATCGACGCGGACGACCGTCCCGCAGCGCAACGTCGTCAGAGTTGGCGAGCCATGCCCACCGACTCCGGCGCGGTCTCCGCGAAGCCGTACTGCGCATAGAGGTAGCGCGCCTTGCCGTCTGCGATGAGTGAGACGTAGGCGGTGCGAGGTGCCCGATCCACGAGCCGCTCCATCAGTGCAGCCATGATCCTCTTGCCGACTCCGAGCCCCTGATGCTCGGGCAGAACGCACATGTCAACGATCTGGAACGCGGTGCCACCGTCGCCGATGATCCGGCCCATGCCCACTGGATGGTCATCGTCATAGACGACGACAGCGTGCCAGGTTCCCGCCAGGCCATTCGTCGCGGCGTCAACGGATTTAGGGCTTAGCCCGGCGGCGACCCGCAGATGCCGATAGACCTCAACGGAAGGTGTTTCTACTCGTAGGAGGTAGGTCACGGGTTCCTCGCATTTGACAGAGCCGTACTACATGAGCGCCGACAGCATACCCCCGGCGGGTATCAGTCGGCGCCCTGGTTCATGCGGGAGGTCGGGCGACAGCCGGCTTGGGACTCGGTGCGGGCCTGGTGGGGCCCCCACGGCACACGTCCGGGAGCACGCCCGTGTCCGTTCCTGCGGCTGGACCGCCCAGACTCCGCCGTGACGATCCCATCTGTGGGCTGAGGGCAACGGTGCGTGAGGTGTTCCACAGCCCGATGGATACCCCAGGGGGTATGTTGGATCGCGGAGGTGGGGCGACGTGGAGATGGACGCCAAGGTGCTGTCGGACGCGGTGACGCGGTTGAAGCGCGCTAACGGACAGCTGGGCGCGGTGATCGCCATGATCGAGAACGGTGACGACTGTGAGCGGGTGTTGACTCAGCTTGCCGCTGTGTCGCGTGCCCTGGACAAGGCCGGTTTCAAGATCATTTCGACGGGGATGCGGCAATGTCAGCAGGCACGCGAGCGTGGCGAGCAGCCGCCGATGACCGAGGAGCAGCTGGAGAAGCTGTTCATGGCGTTGTCCTGACCTGAGTGGGCTGCCCCGCTTCGGCGGGGTCATGTCGCCTGCCCACTTCACACAATTCTCTTGAACACATACCCCCCGGGGTACTCACCGCGAGGAGTGAATCTGTGACGGTTCGGGAGATCGACCTGGACGAGTTGCGCCGACGTGAGGGCGCTGTGGTGCTGGATGTACGCAGCCCGGCCGAGTTCGCGGCAGGCCACCTGCCGGGCGCGGTGAATCTGCCCTTGGACGAGCTGCCCGGGGCTGCTCGGCGGTTCGCCGGGCAGGACGTGGTGGCGGTGTGCGCGTCCGGTGGGCGCAGCGCGATGGCCGCGCAGGTCCTCGACGCCGCCGGTGCCCGCGCGTGGTCGCTGACCGGCGGCACGCAGGCCTGGGTGCGCGCCGGTCACCCGATCGAGCATGGCGCGACCCGATGAGCGGCCGCAGCAAGACCACAGAAATCCAAGATCGGAGACGATGATGGCTGGCATTGAGGTGGAGGTCGTGGACACCTCGTCACTGGGTGACCGCAGTTACCTGGCGCACGACGGGCGGGTCGCGGTCGTGGTGGACCCGCAGCGCGACATCGACCGGGTGCTGGCCCTCGCGGGCCGGCTCGGGGTCCAGATCACACACGTGGCCGAGACGCACCTGCACAACGACTACGTCTCCGGCGGCCTGGCACTGGCCCGGCTGACTGGTGCCACCTACCTGGTGGCCGGCGCCGACACGGTGGGTTTCGAGCGGTTGCCGGTCGCCGACAGCGACGAGATCACCGTGTCCGACGAGATGCGGATCGGCGTGGTCGCCACCCCCGGGCACACGTTCCACCACGTGTCCTACGTCCTGCACGGCCCTAACGGGCCGCAGGGGGTGTTCACCGGTGGGTCGCTGCTGTTCGGCACGACTGGGCGCACCGACCTGCTCGGTGAGCAGCACGCACACACGCTGGCCGGGCATCAGCACGATTCGGTGCGGCGGCTCGCCGATCTGCTGCCCGACGGCGCTCACGTCTGGCCGACACACGGCTTCGGCAGCTTCTGCTCCGCCACCCAGTCCGACGCCCCGGACTCGACCATCGGCCGTGAGCGGCAGGTGAACCCGGCGCTGCGCCTGGAAAACGAGGCGTTCGTCGCCGAGACCCTCGCCGGGCTGGACGCCTACCCTTCGTACTACGCGCATATGGGCGCCCGTAACACCGACGGTGCCGACCTGATCGACCTGACGCCGGCCCGCCGCGCCGACCCGGCCGAACTCGCCGATCGCATCGCCGCCGGCGAGTGGGTGGTCGACCTACGCTCACGCAAGGCGTTCGCGCACCGGCACCTGACCGGGACCCTCAGCTTCGGCCTGGACGGGCCGATGTCGACCTGGCTCGGCTGGATGGCACCCTGGGGCGCGCCCATCACCCTGCTCGGCGAGAGCGAGCAGCAGGTCGCCGACGCCCAGCGCGAACTCGCCCGCATTGGCATCGACCGACCGGCCGCCGCAGCCACCGGCCACCCCGACGACTGGGCGGACGGCGACGACACTCGCCTGGCCGAACTCACCACCGCCACGTTCGACGACCTGGCCGCCGCCCGCGACGGAGCCGTCCCGCACAGCCTGCCCGCACCCGAGGTGGTGCTGGACGTGCGAATGACCAACGAGTGGCGCACCGGGCATATCGACGGCGCCGTGCACATCCCGCTGCCCGACCTGCCGCACCGCCTCGCTGACGTGCCCGCCGGCACAGTGTGGGTGCACTGCGGCTCCGGCTACCGCGCCGCCGCCGCGACCAGCCTGCTGCAACGCGCCGGCCGCACTGCGGTGCACATCGACGACGCCTACGCCAAGGCCGCCAACACCGGCCTGACCATCATCACCAGCAAGGAGACTGCGTGACCACCGGCACCCCCGCCACCGTCCAAGCCACCGACCTGCACCATCAGATCAGCACCGGCAACGCCCCACGCCTGATCGACGTGCGCACCCCGGGCGAGTTCGAGACCGGGCACATCCCCGGCTCCTACAACGTGCCACTCGACCTGCTGCGCGAACACCGCGACGAATTGCGCACGCACCTCGACGAACAGGTCGTGCTCGTCTGCCGCTCCGGGCAACGCGCCGCCACCGCCGAAGCAGCGCTCGCCGCCGCCGGCCTGCCGAACGTGCGCGTGCTGCACGGCGGCATCACCGCTTGGCAGGCCGCCGGCGCGCCGATCCGCACGGGCAGAGCCCGCTGGGATCTCGAACGCCAGGTACGCCTGACCGCCGGGTCCATCGTGCTCGTCGCCGTGCTGGTCAGCATGGTGTTCCCCCCGGCAAAATGGGTCGCCGCGTTCATCGGCGCCGGCCTGACCGTCGCCGCGGTGACCAACACCTGCGCGATGGGGATGCTGTTGTCCAAGCTGCCCTACAACCGCGGCCCGCGCACCGACCTCGAAGGCGTCGTCGCGGCCCTGGCCGGCCCGCGGTCGTGACCGCTGCCCTCGGGCTCGGCACGGTCGTCGGCATTCTGCTCGGCCTGCTCGGGGGCGGCGGTTCCATCCTCGCCGTCCCCGCTCTGGTCTACGGCGCAGGGCTGCCGCTGAGCGCCGCCGTACCGACGTCGCTGCTGGTCGTCGGCATCTCCTCGGCCACCGCACTGCTGCCCCGGCTCCGTGCTGGGCAGATCCGCTGGCGGATCGCCGGGATTGTCGGTGCCGCCGGTGCCGCAGCGGCGTTCGCCGGCGCTGCGGTCAACCGACTGCTCGACCCCCGCGTCGTCCTGATCGGCTTCGCCGGACTCATGGTTGCTGCGGCGCTGAGGATGCTGCGGGATCAAGGCGAGGCGGGCGGCGACTGCGCCCTGCCCGGCGGTGGCGTCAACTGGCGCGGCTGCCTGCCCAAGTCCGTCGGCGCGGGCATCGCGGTCGGCTTCCTCACCGGCTTGTTCGGCGTCGGCGGCGGCTTCCTCATCATCCCCGCCCTGGTACTGCTGCTGGGCCTGCCCATGCCCGCCGCCGTCGGCACGTCGCTGGTCATCATCGTCATCAACTCTGCGGCCGGATTCGCCGCCCACTCCGGGGACGCCACACACGACTACCGCATCGCTGGCGCCTTCACCGTCGCGGCGATCATCGGGTCCCTCGCCGCCGCACGCTTCGCCTCTCGGGTACCCGCTCGGCACCTGAGCCGCGCTTTCGCCTACCTCGTCATGGTCATCGCGGCCTTCGTCGCCATCCAGGCCGCCATCAACCCACCCGCCAACTAAGCGCGACGGGAAACCACGCCAGCAGCAGGATGAGCCTTCCAACGAGGTCCACCCCTGATGATGCCGACGTCGTACGCCACCGCCAAGGACGTCGGCTATGGCGAGATCCGCACCTCCACCGAGCTGATGAACCACCGGAAGTCGGACCTGCTGTGGATGGAGACGTCGTTGGTGCCGCTCAAGTCGAACGACCGCGTCCCCGCGCACACGATCACGGGCTCATTCGCGGGCACCGGACCGGCGCTGAACAGGTGCGCGAAGTAATGGGCGCCCCGGGTCAGGTTCTCGCGGACATGGCTGGAATCGTCGTCGGTCTGCAGGTGGAAGGCTGACATCTGGGCGTACGACGGCTCGGCCACGCTGGGATGCAGGACGTCGAGCATCAGGAAGTTGCCCTGGCCGGTGGTGGAGTTCGACCACCCCCACTCGTTCTCCGTCCTCAACCGGTGCGTCGCCTCAACGGACTGGGCGTCGATGAGCACCTCGACCAGACCTGCCGTCGGCGGTGTGAAGGAGAAGGCTATCGCGCTGAAGCCGTCGCCCGAGGCGTAGTCGAAGTCGCCGGCGTCGCCGTCGTCCATCGTGACGGTGATGCCGACGTCACCGAGCGACGGATTCAACGTGTGCAGCCGATCGACGATGAAGTTGTCATTGCGTACCGGGACGAAGCCGAAGTTGAACCCGAAGAACGGCGGACGGTGGACCTCCCACCGGTGCGGGCCCGGGTCGCCGTCCGCGATGATGACCCCCCACGGAAGCGCGTGCGCGTGGAACGGGGACAGCCTCAGCCACCTGTCGAGGTGGCTGGACAGGTGGAAGCCCGGGGTGACGTGCGCATCCACCGGGGCGAGGACGTCGGCCATCGCCTCGTGGTAGTCCTCCCTGATCTCGGCAAGCTCGTCACGCCGGACCTTCCGGGCGCGGAGAAACGCGTCGGCCTTCTGTTTGCGGGCCTCGTTCAGGTCAGCGAAGGTCGATTCCAAGCCGTGCGGCGGCTGGAGCAGGTCACGAAGCGCCAGCCGCTCCTGGTGCATCAGCGTCGTCAGGTCCGCCCAGTTGTCGTCTCCCAGCAGGCGACGCAGCCGGTCACTGGCGCCGGCCGCCACCTCCGCGGCTTTGCGGTTGCGCGCGTTACTGATCGTCCGGAGGCGCTCCTCGCGCTCCTGGATCGCCGCGTCGGCCATCCGCTGGGCTTCGACGGGAAAGTGACGAAGGTTCTGGCTCGTTGTGTGGGTCTTGAGCATGGTGTGCCCCCTGAAGGTGGGCGACCGTTGCCCGGAGCATATGCACGTCCCATGCCCGTGGAGCAGTCCATGTCCACGATGTGCTGAAACGGGCCGCCCCGGGCCGTGACCTGGACATTCGAAGATCGCCAGGAAGGGGAGACGGAGCCGGTGGCGCCGCCAGCGCCGCGGCCGTTGATGCCCTCGCCCGGCTGGAGCCGGTGGTCGCGGCGGGCCCGGACCTGCTTGGCATGCTGGCCGACGCGGTCGCTGACGCGGATCGCGCCGTGGGGCGGTCGGCGGCCACCAGCCGGTCACCACGCTCGCGGCGATGCTGTGCTCCGGCGGCCGGCTCGCGCTGGTGCACGTCGGCGATATCTCGGGCGTACGCGCTGCGGGACGGCGAGCTGTCCCAGCTGACCCGCGACCACACGTACGTGCAGTCGCGGGTCGACCAGGGCCGGCTCGGCGCGCAGGAGGTGGCCACCCATCCGCAGCGGGGCCCTGTTGGTGCGGGCGCTCGGCGTCGGGGGAGCCGCCGTGGCGGCCGACACCGAGCGCGATCAGGTCGTTGGTCAGCGGCGGGCCTGACAGTGGAGGTCAGTCGCCGTGGTCGTGGCCGGTGGAGCGGATTGACTGGCGACCGCTCTCCTGATCCCGCTCGTTGTCGGCCACCGGCTTGCCCAGCCGGGTCACCCAGTCGACGAACTCCGCGTCCTGTCTCGGCAGCAGCTCGCCGTTCCCCGGGGTGCCCGCGCCGTCCCCGTCGGCCCGGGACTTGTTGCGCCGGAACAGGCCCAGCCGCCCGCTGGCACGCCCGCTGGCCCGTCCCGCCTCGACGAGGGATGCCGGGGCGGCCGGCGCGGGGACCTTGGCGACCGGACCGGTCCCGGCGGGGCGGGCCGGCGCGGCGTTGGTCGTGGGCGGGGGCCCGGCGCGCCGGGCGGTCGCGAGGGCGTCCCAGTTCGCGGCCTGGTTCAGGTTGGGCAGCGGCGGCCGGATCCGAGGTGGGAGCGCCGGTTCGAGCCTCTCTCGCGTGCCGGCCGAGTGGGTCGCCTCGGCGCCCGGAGCGGGCTCGGTCGAGGGCGGCACCCGCCGCGCCGGAACGACCGGCCGGGTCGCCTGAACCCGCGTCCGGTCGGTCTTCGGCGGCTGGTATATCCGGCGGGTCCCCGGGGCGACGAGTGCCCCGTCGGAAGGCATCCCATCGGGTTCGGTGTTGTCGGCCTCGGCCTCCGCCGTCCCGGAGCCGTCCCCGCCGGGTCCCGCGGGAAGGTAGGCCGCCGTCGCGGGGACCGGTTCCGATGTCTCCGGGGTGTCGTCGTGGTCGGCCGGTGTGGCGAGGTCGGCGGGTGCGGCCGATGCGGCGGTAACGGCGGGTGCGGCGGTCCGCGTCGCGGAGTCGGCCGGTACGGCGCTGGCGTCCCGGTCGCCAGCCGGCGTACCGAAGCCCAGCGGTTCGGCTGCGGTCGGGAGCTTCGCTGCGGTCGCGTCGGCGACCGGCCCCGTGCCGGCCAGGTCGACGGGCTCCGGCTCGTCGGTCGAACCACCAGCGGCCGGCGTCATGGCCTGCGGCACGGCGGGGTCGGCGGACAGCTGACGGCGGCTGTCGGTCGGCTCGACGACCCGCGCTTCGGCGGTGCGCGGGTGGAACGGCCAGCGGAGCGACGCGGCGGCGGCCGAACCGAGCATGCCGGCGGCGACGGCGAGCAGCGCGACGTAGTACGGCGTGATCTGGTACCGGTCGACGGCGTCGCCAGGACCGGCGGTCAGGTAGGCGAACGCGACCAGCGCTGCGCCGGCCGTGCCGGTCGCGCCGTTGACCAGCGGCGGATGCCCGCGCCTGCGGGCCAGCGCGCCGGTCGCCGCGCCGATGAGCAGGGCGACCGCCGGCAGAATCAGGATCGCCTGCCGGTGTGCCGTGTCGGCGTCGAGCCCGGCCGGCTCCAGCACACCGAGCCGTACGGCGGGCAACGGCCCGCCGGTTGCGAGCGACGGGACGACCGAGACGAGTGCCAGCAGCCAGACCACGCCGCCCACCGCCGCCATGTTCCAGCCCAGCGGCGGCTTCACCAGTACGGCGATCGCGGCACCCGCGCCGACCAGCGCGCCGATCGTCGCACAGATGGCGACGGCCCAGATCGGGTCCACAGAGAAGCGCTCGGCGGCCTGGGCCGGCCGGACGCAGAGCGGCGCCACAACGGTGGCGCCCAGCGCGGCGGCGGCGGCGACGGCCACCAATCTGCCCGTGCTCCCCAGCATCCCGTACCGGCGGGCCAGGCGTGCGGTGACGACGGTGCCGGCTACGGCGGCGTGTGCCGCGAACCAGCCCACCCAGACGAGCTGGGAAGGCCATTGGTTGACGGTGGCGCCGGCGGAGGCGCCGGTGAGCTGGACGATGCCGAAGCTGAACGCGATGCCGAGCTGACCGGCACCGGCGAGCACGCCCATCCCGACCGCTGTGAGCAACAGGTTACGCCAAGTGCGAGAGACCATGTCGGGCACATTACGCACCTAATGCACCGGCTTTCACCGAAATGACGGATTCCACGTCGGACCGCCGTGCCAGCGGCTACTTCAATTCGACCAGGCGCGCGAGGTACGTGGTGCCGCCCACATTGGTGAGCATGTGGACGTTGCCCGGGTCACGGGAGACGAGGCCGCCGGTCGGCTCGTCAGCGTCGGTGCGGGTGCCGTCCGTCCAGGGTCTGCACCACGTTCTTCGCGTCCTGGATCGCCACCACCAGGTCCGGGTGGTCGTGCCGGTGCAGCAGCTCCGGCCGGGTCTCGGACAGGTACCTGCGGTGATCGTCGAGGGCAGGTACGGACAGGTGCGGCACCGGGTGCAGGAACGCGATGTCGCCGTCCCCGCCGGCTGCGCTGGCACGTCGCCGGCACCGCTGCGGTCTTCATCGCCTGCGAGTTCCTGTTCTCCGTGGTGTTCTTCTGGCCGCGCAACGAGATCATGTTCGTCGATCCGGTCGGCACGCACTCCCCGGAGTACCTGCGTCAGGTCGCCGAGGAGTTCGTCGCCGGGCACTGGGTACGCTTCGCCGGCGGAGCGGTGACGTCCGCGCTGGCGTTCACCGCGCTGCTGCGCTTCGCCCGGGAAACCGCACCGGTGCGGGCCGAGCGATGAGCCTCGGACGTCGTACCCTCGGCTTTTCGTGGCCGGCCCCGGTCGCGCTCGCCGCGTTGGCCGCACCGCGGGTTGCCGGCCTGCATGGCAGGGGAGCGTACGAGGGGGACGGCGGCCGTGAGCTGACACCGCGGTGGGTGCCGGTTGCTTGTGACTGCGGTGGTGGCACGAGACCCCGCCGCCGCCGTTATGTCTTGTCGGTTTCCTTCCATGCGGCCGCGACGAGGGTCGGGAGGACCCGTGCTGCGGCATCGCGCAGGTTGATGGCGGAGATCCGGTCGAGTGGGGTTGGCTCCGGGTTGACCTGGATCACGGTCGCGCCGGAGCGTGCCGCGATCCGGGGGATCTCGGCGGCCGGGTACACGACGCCGGATGTGCCGACCGTCAGGAGCACGTCGCACGCGGCTGCTGCTTCGACCGCCGCCGTCAACGCCGCCTCGGGCAGCGCCTCACCGAACCACACCACGCCCGGGCGGACGAGTGCTCCGCAGGACGCGCACCGCGGCGGCGGAATCCGGCGGCCTTCGTGCGGCTGCGCGACGTCGCTGTCCTGTGGGTCCTCAAAGGTTGCCGGGTGAGCGGCCGTCGCCACGCATCGGGGCATGAAGAGGCTGCCGTGCAGGTGGATCGCAGCCTGGGTTCCGGCCCTCTCGTGCAGGTCGTCGACGTTTTGCGTGATGATGGTGGTGCCGGGTACCCGGGCCCCGATGGTGGTGATGGCCAGGTGCCCAGGATTGGGCTCGGCTCGGCGTACCCTGCTGCGCCGCCATTCGTACCAGCCCCAGACCAGGTCTGGATCGGCGTGGAACGCCTCGGCAGTGGCGAGCTGCTGGGCGTCGAAACGCGCCCACAAGCCGGTGAGATCGTCACGGAAGGTGGGCACACCGCTCTCGGCGGAGATCCCGGCGCCGGTGAGGACGACGACACGGCGGGCGTCGCGGAGGAGTTGGGCCGCTCGATGCGGCAGCACACCGTCCATACGGGAGATCCTGCCACCACGTGGCGGCGCGCAACTGCTTTAGGTCAGACGACCGCGCCATGGCGAAGCCTCCCGGCTCGTCGACGTGGTGTCCCGTGAACCTCATCGGTCTACGTCGCGAACAACTCGAAAGTAAACCGATCACGGTCACGGGACACCAACTGGGTCGGGACCGGGATGGGGGAAAACCTCCAGGCGGAGGCGGATGGTTTCCGGCTTCCGACCGCCGACGGCGTTGCCTAGCGTCGTTCGTATGATCGAACTACGTGAGCTGACGAAACGCTACGGCGGCCGGGTCGCCGTCGACGGCTTGAGCGTCCGGGTACAGCCGGGGGTGGTGACCGGCTTCCTCGGCCCGAACGGATCCGGCAAGTCGACGACGATGCGGATGATCCTCGGCCTGGATGCCCCGGACCATGGCGAGGCACTGATCGGCGGCGTCCGGTACCCGGACCTGAACTGGCCGTTGAAGACGGTCGGCGCGCTCCTCGATGCCGGGGCGTTCCATCCCGGCCGCAGCGCCCGTGCGCACCTGACCGCGCTGGCGGCGAGCAACGACATCCCCGGTTCCCGGGTCAAGCAGGTGCTGCGCATCGTCGGCCTGTCCGACGCGGCAACGCGGCGCGCCGGTACGTACTCGCTCGGCATGCGCCAGCGGCTCGGCGTCGCTGTGGCCCTGCTCGGCGACCCGAGCGTCCTCCTGCTCGACGAGCCGGTCAACGGACTGGATCCGGAGGGCATCCGCTGGATCCGGGACCTGCTGCGCGGACTCGCCGCCGAAGGCCGGACGGTGTTCGTGTCCAGCCACCTGATCGCCGAGATGGCGCTGACCGCCGACCGGCTGGTGGTCATCGGCCGCGGCCGGCTGCTGGCCGAGACGACCGTCGCCGAACTCGCCGCCGGCGACGACAGCCTGGAGGACGCGTTCTTCCGGCTCACCTCAGAGGCCACCGACTATCGCGGAGTGGGAGCGTCATGAACGGGTACGGATTCCGGCACGTGGCCCGGATGGAGCGGATCAAGCTGAGCAGCGTCCGGTCGACGTGGTGGCTGGCGACCGCTGCAGTGGTCTCGATGGCCGCGGCCGGGGCCGGGGTGGGACTCGGGTACCGATCGCACACCCCGGTCGCCACCGCCGCCCAGATCCTGAACAACAGCCTCGGCGGCGCCATTGTGGCCCAGTTGCTGCTCGGAGCGCTCGGCGTCCTGGTGGTGACCGGCGATTACGGCACCGGGATGATCCGCTCGACGTTCGCCGCCGTCCCGCGGCGTCGGATCGTCCTGTCCGCGAAGGTCGCCGTGTGCGGCGGCGCGGCTCTCACCGTCGGCCTGGTCGCGAGCTTCGCCGGATATCTGGGCGGGCAGCTCGCGATCCGCGGCACCGCCATCCCGGCGGCATCCCTCGGAGACCCGGCGATCCTGCGCGCGGTCGTGCTGACCGGCGTCTATCTGGGCGTCACCGCGCTGATCGGGGTCGGCATCGGGACGATCGTGCGGCACTCGGGCGCCGCGATCGGCACGCTGTTCGGACTGATGTTCGTCCCGATGATCGCGGCCGGCCTGTTCGGCGAGAGCGGAATCCAGGTCGGCCGCTTCGTCCCGCTGTTGATGCTGCTCAACTCGATCGCGGTGACCTCGCCGCTACCCGGGCTGTTCTCCAGCTGGATCAGCGCGCTGCTGATGTGCGGGTACGCGGCGGTAGCGATTCTGTGCGGCGGCATGCTGCTCCGCCATCGCGACGCGTGACCAGCGACAATGAGCTGATGATCGCGCTGCGCGCTCCGTTCACCACACTCGCCCTGCGCCGGGCGGTGTTCTGCGTCGTCGGCGTGGTCAGTGCGGCCGCGATCCTGAGCGTACCGGCGATCGTGCCGGCCCTGGGCGTCCTCATCCTCTGGGCGACCGGAGCCATGTCCAACCAGCCCGCACCTACCGTCGCACCGTTGTTCCTGGTCCTGTTTCCGCTCACCATCGCGCTCCTGGTCGTGCTGGCCGCCCCGACCGGGCGCGCGATGGGAGCCCTGCATCGCTCACTCGCCGACCGGCTGCTCGACGTGCACGTGGACGCCCCGCCGCCCCGGCTCTCGAAGCGGATCAGCGCCGTGGTCTCCGACGGACCGGGCTGGCGCGCCGTCGGGTACGGCCTGCTCAAGGTGCCACTGGCCATCCCCGAGGGCTACGGTGCGTTCTGCTACGTATTCGGCCTGGTCAACCTCAGCTATCCGGTGTGGTGGCCGCTGTTTCGCAACCACCCGGCCGGCACGCGCCTCGGACCGGTGTGGGCGCTGACACCGTTCGGCACTATCGGTACGCGGACGTTCGCCGGAACGTTCCTCATCGCCGCGGCCGGCCTCGCCATGCTGCTGGTCGCACCGTGGTTGATGCGGGCCGGTACAACACTGGACCTTGCCGCGATGCGACGGCTGCTCGGCCCGCGTCGGCTCGCCGAGCGGGTACGCGAACTGCAGGTCACCCGGGCCCGCGCGATCGACGACGCGGCCGCGATGATGCGCAGGCTGGAACGGGACCTGCACGACGGCGCGCAGATCCGGCTGGCGACGCTGGCGATGAACCTCGGCATGGCGACCGAGAAGCTCGGTGTCGACGGCCCGCCACCCGACCTCCCACAGGCCCGCGAACTGGTCGCGCTCGCCCACCGCGGAGCGAAGGATGCCCTCGCCGACCTGCGCGACCTGGTGCGCGGGATCCACCCGCCGGTCCTCGACAACGGTCTCGGCGACGCGCTGGCGACGCTCGCGACGAGCAGCGCCATCCCGGTCGCGGTGAACGTCGAGCTGCCCGACCGCCCGGCGCCCGCGATCGAGACCATCGCTTACTTCTGCGCCTCCGAGCTGCTCGCGAACGCGGCCAAACACAGCCGGGCGACCCGTGTCAGGCTCGGCGTCGTCCGATCCGGCGAGCGCCTGATGTTGACCGTCAAGGACGACGGCATCGGCGGGGCGAACCCGGACGGTCCCGGCCTGTCCGGCCTGGCCCGCCGCATCGCCGTCGTGGACGGCCGGATGCGCGTACACAGTCCGACGGGTGGTCCGACCCGGGTCGAGATCGAGCTGCCCACACGGGTGTGAACGGAGGCGACGACATGCGGGTGGTGATCGCGGAGGATGCCGCGATGATGCGCGAAGGGCTGATCCGGCTGCTCACCGACCGCGGTTTCGAGGTGTGCGCGGCGGTGGCCGACGCGGATGCGTTGCGGTCCGCGATTGCCGCCAACGCACCGAACGTAGCCATCATCGACATCCGGATGCCACCGACGCACACCGACGAGGGACTGCGCGCCGCGATCGACATCCGACGCGACCATCCCGACGTCGGTGTGTTGGTGTTCTCCCAGTACGTGGAGACCCGCTACGCGACCCGCCTGCTCGCCGACCGGCCGGCCGGCGTCGGATACCTGCTCAAGGACCGCGTCGCCGACGTCGCCGATTTCGTGGACGCGCTGACCCGGGTGGCATCCGGTGGCACCGCGCTGGATCCAGAGGTGGTCGGCCACCTGATGCGGGCCGGGCAGGACACGGCCGGGGTGGCGTCGCTGACCCCCCGGGAGCGTGAGGTGCTTTCGCTGATGGCCGAGGGACGATCCAACGCCGGGATCGCGGCGGCTCTTGTCATCACCTCCGGAGTCGTGGAGAAGCACGTGGCGAACATCTTCGCGAAACTCGGTTTGCCGTCCTCGGATAGCGACAACCGCCGCGTCCTGGCCGTCCTCCGCCACGTCAGCGGCGGCTGATGTCACGTGCTGCCGGGTCTAGCTCGGGCCTCGGCCAACGCACGGTCAACCCAGGGGTGAGAGCAGATCAGGGTCGCTCCCCGTGGCCGTTCGCGTTACGGGGCCGATGTCGTGGCGCGAACGAGCGCAGTCCGGGATAGCCTTGGCGTATATGGCTACCTATCGCAGCGCCTCAGTGCTTCTCTCCTCGGACGGCACCAGGACCCCCGGCACCGCCGCCCTCTTCGCCGAGCCCGCCCGCAAGGGTAAGACCCCGCCGTGGGCAGGCGACTTCCGACCTGCCAACAGCGCCGGCAACGGCCCCAAGAACGCGGTCGGGAAGACCTTCACGTTGGAGCTGCCCGACGGCAGCACCGGCAAGGTCGTGGTCCAGAGCCTCAAGAGCGGGAAGGGAGGCGTCGTGCTGGCGTTGATGGGCGAGGACGCACCTCCCTTCTGACCAGGAAAGTGATCGCCGCCACCGGCTGAAGACGGCCGGTATGCGACCCTGTCGATGTCAATGCGTTCGGATAGCTGCCGGGCGCATTGCCTCACCCATGGCTGGGCGTCGACGAAGGTCAGGTGTACTGATCTCCCACGAACGGTGCTGGAACGGGCTGGCTCCACGTGTCGGTCAGCCGGCCAGCTGGTCGCGGCGGCGGGTGAGGTAGGCCCGCTCCGCGGGGTTGCCGGCGAGACCGATGGCCCGGTCGTACGCCGCCCGCGACTCGCCGCCGCGCCCGAGTCGCCGCAGCAGGTCGGCGCGCGCGGCGTGGAAGGCGTGGTAGCCGTCAAGGACCTCGGCGAGGCGGTCGATCTCGGCGAGCCCGACCCCGGGGCCGTCGACCTCGGCGACCGCGACCGCCCGGTTGAGCCGCACGATCGGTGAGGGGTCGAGCAGCATCATGCGGCCGTAGAGGGCGACGATGGTGGACCAGTCGGTGTCTCGGGCGGACGGAGCATCCGTGTGGACCGCGTTGATCGCGGCCTGCAACTGGTAGCGCCCGGCTGGGTCACCGCCGACCGCCACCGCCTCGAGCCGCTCGCGAACCAAGGCGTTGCCCTCGGCGATGAGGGTGCGGTCCCATGCGCCGCGGTCCTGCTCGTCGAGGGTCACCAGCTCGCCGGTGGGGGACACGCGCGCCGGCCGCCGGGCGTCAGTGAGGAGCATCAGGGCAAGCAGGCCGGCCACCTCGCCGTCGTCCGGGAGGAGAGCTCGGAGCAGGCGGCCGAGGCGGATCGCCTCGTCGGTGAGGTCGACGCGCACCGAGTCGTCCCCCTCGCTGGCGAGATAGCCCTCGTTGAAGACGAGGTAGACGACCGCGAGCACGCCGGCGAGCCGCTCGCGGATGTCGTCGGCCCAGGGCACCCGGTAGGGAATGTGTGCCGCCTTGATCTTCGCCTTGGCGGGTGATCCGTCGCGCCATCGTGGTCTCCTGCACCAGAAAGGCGCGGGCGATCTCGGGGACGGTGAGGCCGCCGAGCAGGCGCAGGGTGAGCGCCACCCGGGCCTCCAACGCGAGCGCAGGGTGGCAGCAGGTGAAGACCAGTCTGAGCCGGTCGTCCTCGACCGGGCCAGTCGGCTCAGGAGGGGTGTCGTTGTACAACATCCGGGCCGCCTGGTGCTTGGCGTCGCGCTGCGACTCGCGACGGAGCCGATCGATCGCCTTGCGGGTCGCGGTGGTGGCGAGCCAACCGCCGGGATTGGGCGGTACGCCCTCGCGCGGCCACCGCTCTGCAGCCGCTAGGAACGCCTCGGCCGTCGCTTCCTCGGCGACATCAAGATCGCCGAAACGGCGCGCGAGGCCGGCGACCACCCGCGCCCACTCCTCGTGGTGGGCACGGGTGATCGCCTGCTCGACGGTGGGACCAGTCACGGCTCCAGCAGCACTCGGACGGATTCCTCAGTTCGGAAGGGACGCACCTCGACCGTGCCGCGGCACGCTTTCGACCCCTCGGCGGCAAGCGCCAGGGCCACGTCGAGGTCGGCCGCCTCGATGACCCAGAAGCCGCCGAGGTACTCCTTCGTTTCCGGGTAGGGCCCGTCAGCGAAGGCCGGCTTCTCGCCCTGCCCGTCGACGGTGGTGGCGGTCGTCGCGGGCTCCAGGCCGTCGGCGAAGACGAAGTGACCGTCCCTCTGAAGCCTCTCGGTGAAGGCGTCGGCGTCGGCCAACGCCTGCAGCATGGCCTCCTGGGAGGGGTGGGTGCCGCACTCGGTGCGCTCGGCCGGTCCGTAGACGGACAGCAGGTACCGGGGCACCGCGCTCACTTCTCCCCAGAGCCGTTACGCCGGGCATGCCCGGGACCTCGGAACCGGTGCACCTCCTGCGGCCAGTCGAGCACGGTCGCGAGCCTGCCGGCCCAGTATCGCGCCGCCGCGTCGTCGGGCACGTCCACGACGGCGAAGCCGCCGAGGTGCTCCTTGGTCTCGACGTACGGGCCGTCAGTGAAGACGGGCTTGCCGTCAACCGGCTCGACACTGCACACCGCGGTGGAGCGGTCGAGCCCGCCGTTGGTGAAGATCAGGACACCGTCGGCTTGCATCTCCTCGATCACGGCCCGGGCGGCCGTGCCCTTCTCGCGCAGCTCCTCCGCAGTGTGCTCGGGCACCCACTCATCGTTGAAGGTGATCAGGTACTCCGTCATGGTCGTCTCCTCTCAATCCCGGGACGAGGGCCGTTCCTGACTCCTCGTGTCCGGCGGCCGGGCTGGCCGCCGCACACTGGTTCCACGAACGGCTGCGCCTTGATACGACACCATCCCGGAAACTCCTCTTCAAGGCAGCCCCGGCGTAGTGACTGAGGAAAGGATCGATCTCCGTTCGAGGTGTACGGCTGGGCGACCCCGTCGAGCGGAGGCACCACCGTCGGGGAGGCGCTCAATATCCTCGAACGGTTCGACCTGCGGTCGATGACCGCGACCCAGGCCATGCCTACTCCCTGGAGGCTGGCGTTCACCGTGGCCAGGCGGTGCAGCCCTGGCCACGGTGAAGAAGGTGCATCACGAAGCTCAATCGCCGAAACGGGCGACGAGCCGGCCGGTGACCTCGTTGTTGCGGAGCCGTTCGAGGCCGGCGCCGACCTCCTCGAACGCGATCTCCGTGTAGGTGGGCTCGATCTCGCTCCTGAGCAGCAGGTCGAAGACCTCCTCGATGTCCTGCACCGTGCCCCCGAGCGACCCGACGATGCTTTTGCCGAGGATCGTGGGGGTCGCGATCGTGAAGGTTGGCTGGCCCAGACCGACCTGTACCACCTTGCCGCCACGCTTCACAGCGGCGAGCGCCTTCTGTGTCGTGTCGAACCCGGCGTAGTCGACGACGAGATCGAAGTCCTGAGCGGGCCACTCGGCCGCGTCACGGACGACCGTCGCGGCGCCCGCGGCCGTGGCGAGGCCCCAGACCTCCTCTTTCATCTCGGCTACGTGCACTTCGGCACCCGCCAGGACAGCGGCCCGGGTACCGATCTGGCCGAGGCCGCCGTAGCCGATGACGCCGACCTTCATGCCGGCCGTCGCCCCGCCGGCCTTGATGATCGCGTGGTAGGACGTCATGCCGGCATCGGTCGCCAGGGCGGCCAGGGAGAGGTCCAGCCCGGCGGGGACGCGGGCGAGGTCCGGCGCGTCGGCGACCAGCTTGCCGGCGAAGCCACCGTGCGTGAACATGCCCAGCGGCGGCCGGACCCCGGAGGAGCAGACACCGACGACATCGCCGATCTTCCAGCCCTCGACTCCCTCACCGAGGGCACTGATCACACCCGCGTTCTCGTGCCCCTGGGTCATGGGCAGGAACGGCATCGTGGCCTCGCCGATCTCCATGTACATGAGGTCGCTGTGGCAGAGGCCGGCGGCCTTCACGTCAATGACCACCTCGCCGGGACTCGGCTGCGGATCCGGCACCTCGTTCAGAGCGATCGGTTTGCCCGTCCCCTCGAACTGCCAAGCCTTCATGCGCTGACTCCTTCCGGTGATGGGCCCGATGGCGACCCTCAGGCGACGGCACCGAGACACGGCTGATCTGCGAGCCGGCGCGCCGCACCGCGACTCAAGTATCCGTACACAACTGTACGCTTAGCTGTGCGGCCGCAACAAAATCGCGTTGTGGATCACGTCAGGCCACGAAGAGCGCCCGATGGAGCATCTCGCGAATGCGTTCGTCCCAGCGCTCGCGGCCTGCGCGCTCGTTCTGAGCCATCGCGCCCTCCGCCATCTGCAACGCCAGAAAGATCTCGGCCATCCCGACGCCCGCGTGCACCACCCCGCCGGCGCGACCCCGCACGAGCACCGCCTCGAACGCGTGCACCGTCCGTTCCGCCAGGCCTTCGAACCAGGAGATGTCCGCTCCGGCGAGTACACGCACCAGACTGCGGTTGGCCCGCTGCAGGTCGAGCACGAAGTCGAAGAGCTCGACAACGCCGGTCGGCCGATCGGCGAGTTCCTTCGCCCGTAGCTCCATCAGCTCGACCGCGCTTTCGTACACTGCGGCCACCAGCTGTTCTCGTGTCTCGAAGTTGCGATACAGCGTTGTACGGCTCACTCCCGCGGCAACAGCGACCTCCTCGAGCGCCACGTCAGGCCCGCGCTCGGCGAACAGATGACGGGCGGCCTCCAGCAAACGCTGTCGATTGACCGCCGCATCACGTCGCAGGCCACTTCGCGGGTTCGCTGACATGCCGGCAGAGTACCCAGTGCCCAAGGCCGGGCCCGAAGGGGAAATCCGTCGCGGGCCCCAGGGCGCTTGGCCGGCCGCGTCCGGACGGTGCCTGTCTTCGTAACCGTCGGTGCGGTACGTGCCACGCGGGAAGACGGCATCCGCACAGTCCTTGCCATCTTTCACGACCTCGAACTGACCCTGCAGACCGACGGGACGTGGACGGATCCCACGGAGGCAACCCGGCGAGTCAGAAGACGGTCAACTTCGATCTGACGAAGCTGCATGCGTACAGGCTTAGGCTGACTGGACTGCCGGGTCTGGCAGGTAGTGGCGATGCCGGCGGGGGCGACGATGAGCACCGACGATCGGATCGAACGGGCCAGAGAGGTCTATGAGCGGGCAGTGTTCGGCGGCGATACCAGCGCGTTGATCGACGCCGAACAGGGCCTGGACGCGGTCGAGGCCGATGCGGCGTTGGCGCGTGGGCTGATTCTGCATGCGCGGTTTCAGAGCGCGCACGCCGACGCCGGCTCGTTGCCCGCCGAAGATCCCGCTGAACTGCCGTTGTTTGAGCGTGCGCTCGCGTTGTACCGGGCACTGGGGGACACGCGCGGCGAGGCCGAGGCGTTGTTCTGGATCGGTTGTCTCCACCAGTTCATCCGGCGTGACAACGAGACAGCGGTTCCCTACCTTGAGAACTCCTGCCGGCTGGCGGCGCAGACCGGTGACAAGCCGACGCGGTCCGAGGCGCTACGGCATTTAGGCATCGTGGCGCACGCGGCTGGCCGGCTGGACGAGGCGCGCGAGCGGCTGGAGGAGTCATCCCGGCTGCGCCGGGAGGTCGGGGCCCTGCCGGGCGTGGCCTCCAACATGATCGGGCTGGCCTACATCGCCGCCGCCCAGGACCGCCGCGCGGACGCGCTCGCAACACTCGACGAGGCGCACGTTATCGCACGTGCGCATGATGCTCACGCCATCGTGCGGCACATCGAGCAGGCGAGAACGCAGATCTAAGCGTGCGGCCACGGGCAGACGTTCCGCGAGCCTGTAGCGGGCGCGTACTTCTGCCGCTGAGAACGCTCGAACCGCTCGCTGCCGTCAAGGCACTGTGAGCGGCGGGGGGTGTCGTGGGTGGTGCAGCAGCGCTGGTGGTGGCTCGGGTCCGGGCTGGTCTGGGTCGGCGGCGGTCCGCCGACCAGGGCCACCGGTCAGCGGCGGCCGGTGGCCAGGGCGACGAGGTACTGTCCGCCGCCTGCGTCGACGCTTGCGGTCACCGGCAGTCCGGGCACCAGCCGGGAGAACCGGTCGACCAGCCAGTCCGCCGCCTCCTGGGCGTCCTTCTTGCTCGGACAGCGGGCGACCAGCTCGCGGCCACCCTTGCGCTCGAGTCGCTCGGCGACGGTGATCAGCGGCGCGGGCTCCACCACGTGCAGACGGTCAGGCCAGGCGATGACCACCTTGACCGCGCCCTTGCGAGTGTTGCAGGCACGGTGCGCGAGTCGCTCGGCGACCTTGGCCTTCTTGTCGGCGGTGCGGCTGTCGACGCTGGGACCACGCGGGTCATTCACAGACATGTCGGCGTC
Source organism: Micromonospora sp. NPDC000668 (assembly GCF_042897975.1). Lineage (NCBI taxonomy): Bacteria > Bacillati > Actinomycetota > Actinomycetes > Micromonosporales > Micromonosporaceae > Micromonospora > Micromonospora sp. NPDC000668. Next base: position 950,380 of record NZ_JBIAYP010000001.1, on the reverse strand, counting down.
GACCGGCTCGTCGCACACCCAGCATCGCCAACTGTCACGCCTCGCGACGTCATCGAGGAGACTCATCCGAGCAAACTAGCCTGTCGACCCCTCGGCCAACGACAGCCCTGGCCGCGGCGAGCGCCGCCAGTCCGAAGAAGGGTTGCAAAGGATCGCTCTCCTGCGCCTCCTCGAATCAGACAAGGATCGATGTCGGGCGGGGGCAGCGCTACTTCGAGCTGGGCAGACCCTCCCTTCGCAACCGCCTCGACCTCCCCATGGCGGAGGCCTCCGCGCCACGGTTACCGGCAGGAGGCATGCCAGATGAGAGCCACACCAAACCGCACTGGGCAGCCGGTGAGAGAGTCAACCCGCCGGTCACCTCGACCAAGCCTGGGCGGGCTGCCTCGTAGCACTCCAAGCCACCCATGGTCACGGCCCGCCCAGGTGCTGTTCGGGGGTACCACGACGGGCAAGTTGATCTCGTAGGATCCCGCCATGATCGTCTCGCCGACTGCCCTCACGACGGATCCGGCCGTCGCCAACCCGGAGCTGGTGCCGCTGCGTGACGCGGTCCGCGCAGGTGACTGGCCCGCCGTACGCGACCAACTGGCCACCCGTGTGGGTGACGCCAGGACCCGGGCGATCCGCACCGTGTCACAGGACGCCGCGCCAGGTTTCCTGGAGTCCGTCCTCGAGGCCGACCCGGCGGACACCGCCGCAGCCGCGATGCTCGCTGACCGGCTCACCGAAGAGGCGTGGGCGGTACGAACCCGCAAGATGGCACGGGACGTCAGTCGTGAGCAGTTCGAGCGGTTCCACGAGATGCTCGCCGGGGCGGAACGAGTGACGGCGGACTCCGTGGCGCATGACGGCAGCGACCCGGCGGTATGGACAGTACGGCTCGTGATCGCGCGAGGTCTCGAGATGGGGCAGGCGGAGACCCGAAGGCGGTACGAGCAGGTCGCGGCACACGACCCGCACCACCTGTCGGCGCAGAGCCAGCTGCTACAGCAGCTCTGCCCGAAATGGGGTGGGGCGGTCGAGGCGATGCACGATTTCGCGCGGCAGTGCGCCTCGTCGGCGCCTGAGGGCGCGCACAACGCCGTCCTGATCGCCGAGGCGCACCTTGAGCACGCGGTGTGGCTGCCCACCGGCGGGCAGGCGTATCTCAGCGGCCGGGAGGTGGTGGCCGAACTCCAGGACGCGATGGGACGCACTGTCCTCCACCCGGCCTTCCAGCGCACCGACGGCTGGGTGCACGTCTACCACTCCTTCGCCCTGCTGTTCGGTCTGATCGGTGATCGCAAGACCGCTCGGCCGCTGTTCGAGGCGACCGGAAACCTGGTGAGCGAGTCGCCCTGGAAGTACTTCGGCGACCCGGTCACCGTGTTCCAGGAGCACCGCTCCCGGGCGATGCGGAAGTGGCGGTTGTGGTGATTGAGCGGACCGAGGTGGACGGCGTTCCCGCCGTCGTCGCCCACACGAGCGGCCCGGCCCGGGCCGGGCTGCTGTTCCGGGTCGGCCAAGCCGACGAGACGCTCGCCCAGCGAGGCATCACCCACCTGCTCGAACACCTGGTGCTGCACCCGCTCGGCCAAGCGGACTACCACTACAACGGCTCGACGGGAAAGGTCGTCACCCACTTCCACCTCCAGGGCCCGGTCGATGCCGTCACCGACTTCCTTGCCAGCGTCTGCCGGTCCCTGCAACACCTCGACGACGCGCGGATCGAAATCGAGAAGTCCATCGTGTCGACCGAGGAGGGCGGGCGTGTCGTCGGTCCTCTCGACGAGATGCCGCTGTGGCGCCACGGAGCCCGTGACCACGGCCTGACCAGCTTTCCCCAGTGGGGCCTGCGCAACGTCACCGCGGGCGACCTGCGCGAGTGGGCCGCGCGGTACTTCACCAGGGGTAACGCCGTCCTGTGGTTTGCCGGTGAGAAGCTTCCCGCCGGGCTGAAACTCGACCTCCCGGACGGTGTCCGCCATCCCGTACCCTCGCCGTCGTCGGCACTGCCCAGCACGCCGGCGTTCTTCTCGGGCAGCTCACACGCGACCGCCCTCGACGCGGTGGTTCGCGATCGCCCGGCCAGCATGGTGCTCGCCGGGGTGCTGGAGCGCCGGCTCTTCCGCGCGCTGCGTCAGGAAGCCGGCCTTTCGTACACGGCTGCCACCAACTACGACCCACGTGGCGACGGATTCGCCGTGCTCACCGCCCTCGCTGACGCGCTGCCCGGCAAGCAGGACGCCGTCCTGGGAGGCTTCCTGGACGTCCTGACCGCGCTGAGGGTGGGTCAGATCGACGACGACGTCGCGTCGGTGGTGATTCGGGCGACCGCCGCGCTCGAGGGTGACGACGCCGACGCTGCCCGCCTTCCCGGCGTCGCGTTCCAACTGCTGACCGACCAGCCGGTCGTTGACCGCGACCACCTCGTCCGCGAGCTGAAAGCGGTCGACGCCGCGGCGGTCAGGGAGGTGGCTGTCGAGGCGCTGGAGTCGGCGTTGCTCATGACGCCCCTCGGTACCACGGCGGAGTGGGCCGGCTTCACGGCTGCGCCGACCGGGTCCACCGCCGCGCCGCCGCCCGCCGCCGGCGACCAGCACCATGCCTCCGGCACCGACCCCGCAGACCGGCTCGTGGTGGGTCTGGAGCACGTCAGCCTGGTGACCCCGGACCGGCGAGCAACGACGGTACGGTTCGACAACTGCGCCGCGCTGCTCGCCTATCCCGACGGCGGGCGCCTCATGGTCGGCGACGACGCCGTCTCGGTGCGCATCGAGCCGACGATCCACCTCGGCGTGGACACCGCCGCCGTCGACGCCCGGGTCCCAGCCCAGCGGCGTATCGCCATGCCCGCCCGGGAACCGGGCCAGATTCCTCAGCCACGCCGGCCAGAGACGACGGGGACCGAGGTGCCTCCCGTTCGGGCACGACAGCTCGACCTCAAACAGAAGGTGACCCTCGGCGTTTTCGCCGTCCTCACAGTGGTGATGGGCGGGGTGGCCCTGGCCGTGTCGATCGCCATGGCAGTCGGGGCTGTGCCGCTGCGCCCGCTCCCAGCGATCGGCGTCTGGATCGCCGCTGGCTACTTCGCTCGCAAGCTCCGTACGCACTGGAGTGAATCATGATCCGCAGCCCGATTGGGTGCAGGCCGGTGAAAAGGTCACCGTGGCGAAGAGCTCACCCGGCCGTGTCCCGGCCAGGCCGCTGAGCAGCAACGATGTCACCTTCGGGCCCGTTTTCCGGAGCCAACGACCTGCCACGGCAGACACACTACGGCGGCCATCGAGACCACCATGCAGGGTCGCGCCGCTCCCGCGGAGCGCGGGAAAGCCGAAGCTTTTCAGGCGTACTCATCTGCCGCTCTGGAGTGGGCCCGCAACAAACGCAGCGACGACGCCACCGCCGTCTACGCTGCCTGAACAGCCGATCCACGCCCAGAGCCGGCCAGCTGCCGGCGACACCGAGGCTCAAGACGTGCACCAACCACGCGGTCGAGTTGTTGGAGGTTCGTAGGCTCATGGAACGCACACACGCTGCCCACGCGTTTCGGGAGGCCGCTCAGTCCTTGGTCGATCTTGTGCTCACCGAGGACATGGTTTATTTCGATGCGCTGCCGGACCGAGTTGACCGGGAACTCGGCACACCGCTGGCCGGCCTTGGAAGTGCCCTGAGCGAGGGCCGAGAACTTTCTGCCATCCTCGACATGGCGCGCCTGGTCGAAGAGATAGCGGACGAAATCCGACCCTCGCTGCCAGAGGATCTGGCGAGCGCCATCTCGGACATGGCTACTGCTCGGCGCGACGTGGACTGACGCTCCCATCGTCGGCCAGCAGTGGAGTGAGCCGCTGCACCCACCGGTAGGCCATGACGTGATCGACCTCGACTCCGCGTTCAACCAGCATGCCTGATCCGGCACTGGCTGGTTCCAGTCGACCCGCGGTGCCGACCGGTCCGGGAAGGCGCAGGTCACACGGGGTTGAACAGCCCAGGGAGATTTGTCTCCCCGACACGCGAGCGGGCCCTCCGATCGTGATCGGGGGGCCCGCGTGGTCTCTACCTCTGCCTGCTGTTCACGCCCGACGCAGTGCGGAGCGGCCCGCGAAGCGCGCCGAGTCGCCCAGCTCCTCTTCGATCCGGATCAGTTGGTTGTACTTCGCCGTGCGGTCGGAGCGGGAGAGCGAGCCGGTCTTGATCTGACCGCAGCCGGTCGCCACCGCCAGATCCGCGATGGTGGTGTCCTCCGTCTCGCCCGAGCGGTGCGACATGACAGCCGTCCAGCCCGCCTGGTGGGCCGTGGTCACCGCGGCCAGCGCCTCGGTCAGGGTCCCGATCTGATTGACCTTGACCAGGACCGAGTTGCCGACGCCGGTGCGGATGCCCTCGCGCAGCAGCGTTTCGTTGGTGCAGAACACGTCGTCGCCGGTGAGCTGACAGCGGTCGCCGACACGGGCGGTCAGGTCGCGCCAGCCGTCCAGGTCGTTCTCCGCCATCGGGTCCTCGATGGAGACGACCGGGTAGGCGTCGATGAGCTTGGCGAGGTAGTCGGCGTGCTCCAAGGGGGTGCGGCGCACCCCCTCGCCCGCGTAGTCGTACACCCCGTCGCGGAAGAACTCCGACGACGCCGGGTCCATGACCAGGCCGATGTCCGTGCCGGGGCGGTAGCCGGTGCGCTCGATGGCGGTCATCACGAAGTCGAGCGCTTCCTCAGCGGTACGCAGCGCGGGCGCGAAGCCACCCTCGTCGCCGACGCCCGTGGAGTGCCCGGCGGCCAGCAGATCGCGGCGCAGGGTGTGGAAGACCTCGCTGCCCATGCGGACGGCTTCGGCGAAGGTGTCCGCGCCCATGGGCGCGATCATGAACTCCTGGAAATCCAGCGGATTGTCGGCGTGGGCGCCGCCGTTGACGATGTTCATCATCGGCAGCGGCAGGAGGTGGGCGTCGGCGCCGCCGAGGTAGCGGTAGAGGGGCTGGCGGTGGGCCGCCGCGGCGGCCTTGGCGGCGGCGAGGGAGACGCCGAGGATCGCGTTCGCGCCGAGCCGAGACTTCGTGGCGGTGCCGTCGAGGGCGACCAGCGCGGCGTCGAGACCCGCCTGGTCCGCCGCGTCCCGGCCGCGCACGGACGCCGCGATCTCCCCGTTGACGTGGGCCACCGCGCGGTCGACGCCCTTGCCGTGCCAGCGCGCGGAGTCCCCGTCGCGAAGTTCCACGGCCTCCCGGGCGCCGGTGGAGGCGCCGGAGGGGACAGCCGCGCGCCCCAGGGACCCGTCCGTTAGGACGACGTCGACCTCGACCGTGGGGTTGCCCCGACTGTCGATGATCCGGCGGGCGGTGACGGTCTCGATGGCGGCGTTGACGGTTCCGACTGCCTTTGCGGACATGGGAGGTCCTTCCCGTTGTCGTGCCGTGGCCCCGGCTGCGACAACGCTGGCGCTGAGCCCGACATCGGCAAACCTACAGCAATGCTGCTCAGTGTTGCTGTGCAGGTTAGGTGCACAGCTTTGCTGACCAATGGTGTAAGGTGCCCTATGCCCACCTCGGAAGCCGCCGCCATCGCCGCCGAACTGCGCACCGCAATGGGCAAGCTCACCCGACGCGTCAAACACGAGGACCGCATCCCGCTGGGCCAGGTCGCCGTGCTCGGTGCACTCGATCGCGACGGCACCATGACTACCAGCGACCTCGCCGCCGATCAGCGCGTACGCCCCCAGTCGATGGCCCGGACGGTGGGGCTGCTCATAGAACAGAACCTGATCACGCGCCGGGCGCACCCCACGGACGGCCGCAAGTCGCTGGTCGAGCTGTCGGACGCGGGCCGGGCCGCGCTCGAAGCGGAGCGCGGCCGCAGGGCCGGTTGGCTCGCGCAGGCCATCGAGGCCGAACTCACGGATGAGGAGCGGGCCTTGCTGGCACGGAGCGCCGCCCTGCTGGAGCGGCTCGCCACACGCTAGTGCCCCGACAGGCAACGTTCGCCCCGTCGCGACGCCTGGCACGCGCCCCCATGCTCTCGGCTTCGCTCGAGCAGGGAGGTACCCCCTTCGCCGCACCGGCTGAAAGCCCAAGCACATCCAGTACGAGGACTTCCGGCCGGCACGCCGGACGAACCTTCTGCCTACGCCGGGACTGCCTGCGGATCACCGGCGGCGTCATGGGCGACCATGGTCTCCTGCCGGCGGGGTTCCTCGCGCAGGACAGCGCAGTGCAGCCACGTGTCCGGGATGGCGAAACCGTCCACGAGCGTCCGCATGTGCGGGCGCAGTTCTTTGAGTAGACCGTTCACCACGGCGGTGATCGCCTTGGCGCGGGCCGGCGTGAAACGGCCGTGCTCCAGGAACCATCCCTTGTTGGTCTCGATGACGCTGAGCGCGTACAGGTCACAGATCCGGGAGAGCAGCGCCTGGACCGCCGGGTCCGTGGTGTCTTCGATACCGGCGACGAACGCCTCCAGGGTGACTCGGTCGATGTGCGCGGTGGCAACGGCGAGGACGTGGTCCTGAACGTCGTTGAAGATGTCGAAGGGATGGTCCTTCTTCGTGGCCGCGCCGTTGCGGAGGCGGCGGACCGCGCCGTCGAGGAGGTGCCTTTCGCGGTCCTCGAAAACCTTGAGCTGCCAGCCGCGGTCGGTGACGGCGACTTCCTCGTCACGGCCGGGCACGGCGCTGATCAGCCGCTCGATGAGCGACCGCGCGGCGGTGCGCTCGAGCACCATCTCGCGGACCTGTTCGGCGACGAAGGAGGCGCGCCCCCAGCCGTCCAACGAGCCGAACTCGTCCCGGTGGCCGGTGAGCAGCCCCTTGGCAACCAGCTGCAGCAGCACCGTGTTGTCGCCCTCGAACGTGGTGAAGACATCGGTGTCGGCCTTGAGACTGGGTAGCCGGTTCTCAGCCAGGTAGCCGGCGCCGCCGCATGCCTCGCGGCACATTTGGATGGTGCGCGTCGCGTGCCAGGTCTGCGCGGCCTTGAGACCGGCGGCCCGGGACTCCAGCTCCCTTTGCCGGTGCTCGTCGACCGGCCCGTCGCCGCCCTGCACCTCACTGAGCGCGGCGACCAGCTCGGCCTGGGCGAAGTTCAGCGCGTACGTGGTGGCCAGGGCGGGCAGCAGCTTGCGTTGGTGGGCCAGGTAGTCGTTGAGCAGCACCTCCCGGTCGGCGTCGGGCGTGCCGAACTGGCGGCGGATGTCGCCGTAGCGCACCGCGATGGTCAGCGCCGATTTGGTGGCCGCCGACGCGGCGCCGCCCACGCTCACCCGGCCGCGGACCAGGGTGCCGAGCATGGTGAAGAAGCGCCGGGAGTCGTTCTCAATCGGGCTGGAGTACGTCCCGTCCTCCGCGACCTGACCGTGCCGGTCCAGCAACATGTCCTGCGGCACTCGTACGTGGTCGAAGCTGAGCCGCCCGTTGTCAACGCCGAGCAGGCCGGCCTTGGGCCCGGCGTCACCGATGGTCACGCCGGGCAGCGGGTTGCCCTGCGCGTCGCGGATCGGGACAAGCCACGCGTGTACGCCGTGCCGTCGCCCGTTGGTGATCAGCTGCGCGAAGACCACCGCCATCCGCCCGTCCCGGGCCGCGTTGCCGATGTAGTCCTTCCGGGCCGCCTCGTGCGGGGTGTGCAGATCGAAGGTCTGCGTCTGCGGGTCGTACGTGCAGGTGGTGCGCAGCTGCTGGACGTCGGAGCCGTGGCCGGTCTCGGTCATCGCGAAGCAGCCGAAGATCTTGCCCGAGATGATGTCCCGTAGGTACGCGTCGTGGTGCCGCTGCGTGCCGAGGGCCGCGACCGCGCCGCCGAACAGGCCCCACTGCACGCCCGCCTTGACCATCAGCGACAGGTCGACCTGCGCCAGCATCTCGGTGGCGACGATCGAGCCGCCGACGTCGGATCTGCCGCCGTACTCAGTGGGGAAGCCCGACGCGATGCCCAGCTCGACAGGAAGTTCGGTGAGCAGCCGGCTGATCCGCTCACGTGCCTGGTCACCGGTCTCGCCGTACACCGGGAGGAAGCGCTCGTCGAGGTGATCCCGGTGCGCGTTGCGAACCTCGGCCCACGGTCCGTCGAGCACTTCCTGCAGGCGGGCGAGGTCGATGCGGCCAGACGCGTGATCGGGCATGGTCACCCCTCGGGATGGCGGACATATGGGTACAGTCTGTACCTGATCAAGAGTACCGGCCCCCTACATCGGTCCGGTGAGAGACAGCGGTGAGACCCGACACCATCGCCGTGCGTCGTGCCGACGGCGCCCCGAATGAGCGCGCCCGTCGGCGTCAACTGATCGTGCAAGCGGCCGGTCCGCGCCATCGAGGAATCCGGCACGACGCGGCCTGAGCGTGGTGGCGGACCGGGACTCGAGTTCGCGGCTCGACCAGGTGTCACTCGGCCAGCGAGGGAGTTCAGACCCGGGTGATCCGCACCGCGTCGGCGACCACGAATCCGGTGCCACTGGTCCAGCGACTCACGCCGACCTTGTTGCCCGTGCCCGCCACCAGGGTGAACACGCCGATCGAGACCCATCGGCCGCCGTTGACTCGCTGATTGACGGACACGGACTTACTCCCTGTGGTGGTCTCCACGAGGTACGGCGTCTGGTTGTTGTAGCCCGCGTCGGCCGGGTACCAGACCGAGATCTCATAGTTTCCGGTCGCCGGGATGGTCGACCGGTACCAGGCGACGTCGCTGGAGGACAACGGGTTGGCGAATCGGTAATCGGTGCCGAACCGCTGGCCGGAGTAGGCCGACGTGCCCCATTCGGTGCTCGCCGTGAACCCGCCCGAGGTGCTGTTGTCGATTGTCGTGGTCCACTGCTGCGGCGGGGTCTGCGTAACCCTCACGTCGAGGTAGTTGCGGTCGATTTTCATCGTCACGCCACCCCACGTCTCGGTGACATCGCCGGCGTACTGGTGCACGCGCTGCTGGTTCGCGTAGTAGGCATCGGCGCAGTAACTTCCGGCGTCCGTGTCAGCCATTCCGTTCCACCAGGCGATCCAGATCTGATCGAGTCGCGTGTAGGTCGGGTTGCCGTACGCGTCGCAGACGTCCTTGATGCCGGACGAGCCGCTGGAGTACATGCCAGCGAGGTAGCCGCGTACGTGCAGTTGCTCGACCCAGCCGGACAGGAACGACAGCACCGCAGCCCGGCACGACGCGTTCGACGGGTACTGCTCGATGTCGTTGTAGATGGTGCTCGCACTGCCGATGCCCAGTGCCTGGGCGGCATTCGCGGCGCTGTTCGCCGCGGAGACGCCTTGTGACCGGGCGGTGGTGGGGTCGGCGGACATCTTCGGCGTGCGGGTGCCGCACGGTGCCTGGTACCCGAGTTCGATGGGGAGTAGCCGCCATCCGTTACTGGTCTGGTTGGTCACCCAGGTCGCGGTGAGGTTGGGCTGGGAGCAGGTGCGGCTGGCCCCGCTGATGTAGATGCCGATCGCGCCGTAGGGCGAGCTGGCCCGCCACGTGTTCATCGCAGCCTGTGACGGGGCGGCGCAGGTGTCGAATCCCCGGCCGGTAAAGGTGCCGGGTTGCGGGCCGGTGGCCAGCGGCGTCACTGCAGTCGATGCTTGTGCGGGTGTCGCGGCCACAGCAATCGAGTCGATCGGCGCCACGAGTCCTGCGGCAACGGTGAGACCCGCTAGCCATCCGGCAATGACTCTCACGCTGCCTCCGTTTGAAGAAATCCTCGCCTCGGAACGGGCACCACGAAAGATTTCTACCACGAATCGATGAACAGCAATAGAGGGCTTGGGTCGCTTCGGACACAAGATGGTCGGGGGTTCAGTCTGAGGAGCTGTCTCTGGAATGATGTTCCAGTGGTTGACCAGCGCGCCGGTTTCGAACTGCTTGGCAACGACGCCTTGGAGCGGTCGACGGTGGTGGCCAACTGCGCCATGAACCGCGAGCGGCAGCTGTCCGGGGTCAACAGCTACACCCGGGAGTTGGGGTTCAACCCTCTCGACGTTCTCGCCGCCGCCGACCGGGCCGAACCTTCGGCAGTCGCTGGTTGGCTGGATCTGTGCTGCGGCACTGGTCGGGCGTTGATCCAGGCTGCCGGGGAGCTGCGCCTGGCAGGGCTGACCGAGCGGACGGTCCTCGTCGGGGTCGACCTGGTCGACGCCTTCGATCCCGTACCGGCATCACCGCTGAACCTGGAGCTGATCTGCGCCTCCGTCACCAACTGGACACCTACGCGGACGTTCGACTTGATCACCTGTCTGCACGGACTGCACTACGTCGGAGACAAGCTCGCCGTCCTGACCCGGGCCGCCGGCTGGCTGACTCTCACCGGCCGGCTCGTGGCCGACCTGGACCTGTCCAGCGTCCGGCTTCCTGACGGGCGACCCGCTGGGCAGCGCCTCACCGCCCGACTCCGCGCCGCCGGGTTCTCCTACGACTCCCGTCGACGCCGGATCAGCTGCACCGGCCGCCGTGAAGTCCGCCTCCCGTACCGCTACCTCGGCGCCGACGATCGCGCTGGTGCCAACTACACCGGACAACCCGCCGTGCACTCCCACTACGCCGAAGACCACTGACCGCACCGACGCCGGCGTGGCCGATGCCGACGTGGATCTTCTGGCCGGCGATGACGAGGGTGCGGCGGCACCTGACGCGTCGTTCGACGCGCAGTGGCTGGGTTGCCCGGGTGGGCGGGGATCCGGCGGGACGGGCGTCGCGGATGCGGGCCTGCTCGGTCGGGGTGCCGGCTTCCACGCCTGATCTTCCTGTTGGCTACGGGCGATCAGGGCCCGTCTCGGCGTCACTCGACGCCGACTGGGTCGCGCACGAAGCCGTAGACGATCTCGTTGTTGGCCGAGGAGACTCCGGGCCCGGAGGAATCCCCCGGTAGGGGCCCGAGTAGAACCTGTCACCGGCCGCAGGCCCTGCACGTGGCGCGGGTGCGCAGGTGGTAGTCGCTTGACGCCGAGATGAGGCCGAGTCCCAGGATGCAGTACGCCGACATCGCCACCCAGAGGAACGTGTCGGAGAACTGGCTGATCGATCCCGACGTCAACTGCACCAGCCCCATGCCGAAGTAGGCGACGATGCCTGCCCCGAGCCCGAAGCCGGGCACCAGTAACAGCAGGCGAGGGATCGTGCGGCCGGCGAGCAGCGGCACCCACCCCGGCCAGATCTCGCCCCAGCGGTGTACCAGCGCCAGCGGCAACAGCACTCCAGCCAGCAACAGGCCGATCTCCAACCCGATCACGGAGGCGTCCTGCGTGAGGCCGTCGAATCCCACCACGACCTGGGCCGCGAAGCGGGTGACGAGGCCGGCTACCGCGGCGTACGCGGCCCACCGTGCCCACCGCGCGGGTGTTGAGCGCCGCAGACCCGGTCGGACCGTCCGGCAGCAGTCCGGACAGTCGCCCCGGGTGCGTCGCTGATAGTGGGCGGTGGCCAGACTGAGCAGGACCGCTCCGGTGACGCAACCGAGCCGGCTGGCGAACGCTACCGGGTCGAAATACGGGCCGACCGTGAACAGCAGGAGGCCCACCAACTCCGGCAGCAGGATCGCGGCTGCCGCGATCAGTGCACCAGCGACCGTCCAGGCGACACCTGCGAGCGCCGGCCGCCAGGTCTCCACCCGGTCCAACGCAACCGCCAGAGCACCCGCGGCAACGCACAACGCCACCGACCGCCAGCCGGTGAAACCGAGCAGGTCCGACCCGAACTGCCCGAACTCCGGAGCCTCGCCGATCGTCCACGCCAGACGCACACCCCCGTATGCCACAGCCCAGCCGAGCACTGCGTACGTCAGGCCGTGGCCGGTCCTGCGAACGATCGATGCCGATGTCGTCATGCACCCGATCCTTCCGGCGCCCCGACGTGGGCGGCCCCCGCCGACAGGGGAAGGCGCTCCCCCGCAGGAGGGACGTGCCGAGGGCCTGCCGGCCGTGCCGTCATCTGGGACGCCGATCCCACGGGCAACGCTGTGACCAGGCTCTTCGGCTTGGAGGCCTCTTTGGCGGACCCGATCGTGTCAGCACTCGCCGGTCGTGATGCTCAGACGTAGGACCCGCTCATCTGCTGATGACAGCGCCTTGGCTCGGTCCTGCGTCGCGTTCCAGCGTTAGGGTCACGAGAATGACCGATGAAGAGGCTCGCGGGATCGCATTTGCCCTGCTCGCTGACCGCATTGGCGAGATCCGCACCGGTGAGTGGGTGATCACCGGTGCGCGAGGGCACGAGACCGCTTGGTCCGTGAGCTACCAGTCCCGCGCCTTCATCGAGTCAGGCCGCGTTTCCGACGCGTTGGCAGGCAACGGACCTGTGGTCGTGCCCAAGTCGGGCGCGGACCCATGGTTGGCCTGGTCCGGTCGACCGGTGGAAGAACAGATCGCCGAGCATCGGCTCACCCTCCGCTGAACGCACTGACATCATGCGCCGCGCGCTCAGGAGCCGACCACGACTGATACGAGAGCTTGGCGGGTAGGGCCCGCCACGCGAACCGCGCGGAGATCTTCGGCTACCACTTCGAGGGTGGTCTCCTTCAGCGGCAGCACGTAGTGCTTCAGCGAGTCAGCGCTGGTTGCCCTGCCTGCGCATATGCCCTCGACGGTCGAGCTCTCCCGCACGGTGCCTAACCACAGGATGCCGTTCAGGCCTTTGGAGTGAAGCCGGTGAGCCCGACGCCCCTCGTCATTCGGCGCGCCATGGGCCGCCCAGCGACACCCTGACCACACGAGCACCAGAGCCCGGCGGTCCGCATCGTCCGGGTGCGGATTGAGGGCTGCGGCAGCACGCCTCTCGTCGACATAGACCACTGCTTCTGGATCGTTTGGGTCCCAATGCGGAAGACCGAGCTCCAACTCGATGACCACCTCTGACATGCCGTCACCCTAGACAGCCGCAAACACCCTGTTATGCCGCTGGTCCGCGTCGCAGATCTGTTGACCTCAGTCGAGCCGTTCCCAGGAACTGGGCCGATCCTGTGCCACCGGCTACAAGCCGATGTGGTCCATCCGCTGAATCGTCGTATCGCCGAGCACAGGGGACGGCCCGCTAGCGTCGGGCCGAGCGGACCGGCTCGGCGAGGGGTCGACCGACGCGAAACACCGCGAGCGGTTCGCCGCCCACCCGTTCGGCGAGCCGACTGGCCGTCGCCGGGCAGTCGATGAGCTGGCTGAGTGGATGGACCGCCAGGCCGTGCCGGGCGAGAGTCAGCCACGTACGCAGAAGACGCCGGCCTGCGGCGATGTGGTCGTCGCCGTCGGCGAGTAGAACCAGGATGCTGCCGTCGCAGCGCAACAGGCCGCGGCCGCTGGCGGCCAGCAGCGCCGGAAGGCCCAGCCGGCGGGTGACCGGGTACGCGCGAAGTGCGGCGGACAGGACCCGCGCTTCGTACCGGGACAGGGTGAGCGCCCGGTCGGTGAGCCCGTCGAGGTGGTATCGAGGATGGTGTGGGCTGAGGCGCAGCCAGTCACGCAACTCGACCGCGACGGCTGGTGTGCCGAACAGCCACCGGTCGGCGACCGCCAGATCCGGAGCGAGATCTCGGGTCGGAACGTGCGCGATGCCGGGCCCGAGGTCGGCGATGACGGCGGCGTCGACGTACCCGGGCGCGTATGGACCACGGGCGACCCGGCGGGCCTCGACGTCGGCGATCGTGAACGGAGTGGCGTACCGATTTGCTGCGGGGATCAGTCGCGGACCGGGCGCCGCGGTGACGGTGAGGCCAAGTTCGGCGGAGACGATGAGGCACGTCTCGACGAATGCGCCGATGCCGAGGGCCAGGTCACGCCCGGTCGGGTCGGAGTCGGGTAGGCGGCGGGCGGGATCGACGCCGATGATGATCTCGTCGGCGCGGTACTCCGGTCGCCACGGCTGCGTGTTGTGCGCGCTCGGTGCCCGGCGGCAGACCGCCTCGTTGGCCCGCAACTGCTCGACCCAGCTCACGCCGCCGCCCCTCTCTCGTAGAAGGTGTACCCGTGCAGGGGCCGCCCGCCGGCGCGCCGGTACTGAGCGGCCGAGGCGACGTTTGTCCGCTCGACGAAGGTGCTGCGCAGTGTCCGGTACCCGTTGCTGGCGAGGTTGCGGTGCAGTTCCCTGGACAGCAGCGTCAGGTACCCCTTGCCCTGCTCGTCGGGCATGGTGCCCTTGATGATGAGGACGGCGTCGCTCCGGTACCGGCCGCGGGTGGCGAGGAGGCGGAGCTGATTGATGACGCCGAGCCGGCCACCGACGCTCATGAGGTACTCGGAGATGTCCGGCACGGTGACGACGAACGCGACGGGTCGGCCGGCCTTCTCCAGCCAGAGAAGCAGCGCCTCGTCGAGCAGGAACGCGAGGCCGTCGGTCTGCTCGGCCAGCTGATCGGCGGAGATGTCGGTGTAGTAGCCGAGTTGCGCGAAGCTCGCGTTGAGCATCCGCCGCAGGATCGGCAGTTGGCTGCGCAGGTGCCACCGGGAGCCGTGCCGGATGACGAGCTGTTCGGCGGCGATCCGGCCGTCGTCGAAGGCGAATCCGTGGTCATGGTCGGCGGCGGCCGGAGCACAGGCGGCAAGCGGAGCACCGGCGGCAAGCGGAGCACCGGCGGCGACCGGAGCACCCGTGGCCGTGCCGTTGAGGTCGACCAGCCAGGTGTCGGCCTCGAAGCGACGGTGGAAGCCGTGCCGTTCGTACATGTCCGGGTAGTAGGCGGGGTTCCACGCGGAGTCCACAAAGCCGCGGTCGGCGAAGCCGGAGGTGATCACCCCACCGGTCTGGTTCGGCAGCTGTGCCACCGGTCCGAACAGTGGTCGGCCGTTCGCCCTGGTCTCGACCGTGTCCATGATGGCGGCGAAGACGCCGTCGTCATCGACGAACTCGGTGTGCCCGAACAGCTGCCGTGGGCCCACCTTGGCGTCGAAGGCCGCGCTGCGGTGCATGCTGGTGCGCCCCACGACGACGCCGTTGCGGTCGCGGACCAGGAACAGTTCGGCGGTGCGGCGGTGGGTCGCGATGACCGATGACAGCAGGGGTACGTACCGGTCCGTCGGGTGGAGCCGGAGCGGGAAGTCGACGAACGCTCGCAGGTCGGCCCGCGACTGCACGGGAACCAGTCTCATGCGCGGTGCACCGGCGGGCCGGACGTCTCGGTAGACAGAGGGGTGAAGGTCGGTACGTGCGCCATGCCGTCCGACTCAGCGCGCCAGATGCCGTTGCTGTAACCCTCGGGCTCGGCACCGTACAGGCGGATGTAGCCACCGGTCGCGTTCTTCGTGCCGTGATCGGTCACCCAACACATCAGGTCGCGGTGGTGGCGGCTGCGGGCGAACTTCAGCAGCGCGTCGCGGTCGCTGAAGAAGGCGATGGTGCCGAGCGTGAACGGGAACTGGTAATACACGGTGTGCCACCGGTACCCGTCCATCCGTCTCATCTGCCGGACCATCTTGAACCACGTCCGGGTGAGCGTGAGAATCGAGCGCGGCCCGCGGTAGCGGGTGGCGCCGACGAACATGGCGGTCGCCTGGCCCACCGGAGGCGCTGCGGAGAAGTCGGTGGTCCTCACGCCGTCACGCCCCTCACCAGGTATACGTTCTTGATCTTGGAGGCGGCGTCGGCGAATGGGCCGGTGCCATACTCGTGGACCTCCACCCGCAGGTCGGCGGCGGACGGATCCTCGGCGAGGGACTCGGCGAAGTCCCGGCTGACCTCGGCGAGGTGACGCAAAACCCCCGCGCGGCAGGTGTGGATGAGGGTTTGCCGCTCATCGGGGCCGAGCGCCAGGCCCTCGCGAAGTTGCAGGTTGACGACCGGCCGGCTCTCCAGGTCGGCCTGCTCGGTCAACTGCAGGCAGAAGCTCTGCAGCAGGTGCGCCTGGGAATTGCCGGTGTAGAGGCCGTACTCGACGTCCTGGGGGTAGATGTTGGCGCCCATGTACGAGATCGTGCTGTCCTTGCGGCCGTACAAAAAGAGCAGTGGCAACCGCATCCGGTCGATCTGCCAGGCGCGGTCCGCGGCGGCCCTCGCCGCGGGGTCGGCGATCGCGGCCAGGACGTGCGGATACGAGATCAGCCGGCCCTCGTCGCCAATGTTGTAGCGGACTCGGGGATTGAGCACCGCCGTCGAGTTGATCGTGCAGAGCACCTCATGGTCCGGGGTGGTCTCCAGGTACGTCTCAAGCGGGTTGTACTGAAAGACCATCGGCAGCCGGTGCTCGTCGGCGCCGAGCAGGGCGGTCCGCAGTGCGGCGTCGGTACGCAGTCGTCGACGGACCCAGACACTGAAGTCGCTCTCCCCGGCGATGCCGATGGTGAGGTCACTGGCTCCGTAGCCGGAGCGCACCTTGACGAAGCGCTCCTGCAGGTAGTCGCGCAGCGCCTCGGTCATCCCCTCACCACCGACCAGACCGCTGATGCGGTACTCGGCCCACGGGAAGTCCTCAGCGTCGAGCTTGTCGCGTAGGTGCTTGAGGAACGGCGGATACGCGGTGACGATGTAGTCGAATCCGGGCCCGAAGTACAACAGGGTGTCGACGATCTTCTGCAGGTCCGGCCCGGTGTTCTTCACCATCGCGATCGTGGACATGGCGATGCCGGTGTTGGTGCCGGTAGCCCAGGCGCCCATCGAGTACGCGTTGATGACGAACCGCCGCTTCGACGGAAACACCATGGTCGCGTAGCCGGCCAGGTTCTTGTGGACCGAGCGCAACTCACGGCGGCTGCGGATCCAGTTGAACGGCTGACCGGACGAGCCCGACGACTCATCGACCACGCTGCCGGCGATCTCGATCTCACCGTGCCAACAACGCTGCGCCTCCGGGTACGCCTGCACGTACGACCGCTTGTCCGTCTGCGGGTACGACGACAGGTCGAACCACCGGAACCGCCAATGGTTGCGGCGTAGGAAGTCGCCGTACGCGGGCACGTCGATCGCGGCGAACTGGCAGGTCATCCAGGCGTGCAGCCGGGCGAAGCGACCCATGTACGGACGGTACTGACGTGCCGTGAGCCGCCACACCGCCGGATGGATCCGGTAGAGCGTGTAGAGCCAGGTCAGGGCGAAGCTCGCGGAGCGTAGGGTCCACCGACGCAGGAATGTCACCACGCGGCCACACTATTGAACCGTCGAGCCAGAAGCCTGATGACGGATACTCAGGTGTCTAAGTATCCCGGGCCGGCCGGCGCCCGTCGGCGCGGCCGGGTTCAAGCCGACGAGCCCGGTCGATCGCTGAGGGATCGGCGGGCTCGTCGGTTGGTGCCTGTCAGGCGAGGTCGACCCGGTCGAGATCCATGAACCGCGGCTGACCGGTGCCGCTGGGGACCTCCGCCGGAGGGATCAGGGGTGAGCGAGCACCGGCTCGGCGCCCTCGGCGTCCTCGGTGACCGCCTGGTGTTCGGGGCGCGGGGTGTTCATCAGGACAGCGACGATCAGCGCACCGGCCAGGAGGATCCCCGCGGCCCAGGTGCCGGCTGTCACGAAACCTTCCAGCATCGCCTCCTTGGCGAAGGCCGGGCTCCTGCCCTGCGAGGCATGCGAGGCCAAGTAGCCCGCGGTCGCGCTGGTGGCGATGGTGTTGAGCAGCGCGGTTCCGATCGAGCTGCTGATCTGCTGCGCGGTGTTGACGCTGGCCGAGGCGACGCCTGCGTCGCGCTGGTCGACGCCGTGGGTGGCGTAGTTGAAGGCCACCGGCATGATCATGCCCGCTCCGAAGCCGAGCAGGAGTCCCGAGACCAGCACGCCCTCGACGTAGGCGGTGTCGGTCTCCATGGTGCGCAGCCACAGCATGCCGGAAGCGATGAGCAGCATGCCTGGCACGATCAGCATCCGCGGCGGGACCTTGGGCAGCAGTCGGGTGGCGAGCCCGCCGGCCGACATCAGGACCGCCACGGTCATCGGGAGGAAGGCCACGCCCGTCCTGATCGGCGAGTATTCCTTGACGACCTGCAGGTAGTAGGTCATGAAGAGGAACGCCCCGAACATTCCGACCATGGCCAGTCCCACGCTCAGATAGGCGCCGCCGCGGGTTCGGTTGGCGATCAGGCGGGGCGGCAGCATTGGCTGCGACACCCGGCTCTCGACGAAGGCGAACGCGGCGAGCAGCACCGCGCCCCCGGCCAGCAGACCGATGACCTTCGCCGAGCCCCAGCCGTCGGACTCCGCCTGGCTCGTGCCGTACACGATCGCGACCAGCCCGCCGGTCACCAGCAGCACGCCCGGGATGTCGAACTGGGCCCTGCCCCCGCTCCGCGACTCGGCCAGCATCGCGTACCCGCCGACCACCGCGATCAGGGCGATCGGGACGCTGACGTACAGGCACCAGCGCCAGTCCAGGTAGTCGGTCAGCGCCCCGCCGGCCAGCAGCCCGATCGCGCCACCCACGGCGGTGACGGCGCCCCAGATCCCGAACGCCTTGGCGCGCTCCTTGGGCTGAGTAAACGTCACGGTGAGCAGCGACAGCGCGGACGGCCCGAGCAGCGCGGCGAACCCGCCCTGCAGGGCACGGGCGCTCAGCAGCATCTCGAAGTCGTCCGCCGCGCCGCCGAGCGCCGACGCGCCGGCGAAGCCGAGCAGTCCGATCAGGAAGGTCCGCTTGCGGCCGGTGTAGTCGGCGATCCGGCCACCGAGGAGCAGCAGGCTGCCGAACGCGAGCGTGTACGCGGTGATGATCCACTGCCGGTCGCCGTCGGAGATCCCCAGATCCCGCTGGAGCGACGGCAGCGCGATGTTCACGACCGTCCCATCCAGAACGATCATGAGCTGGGCCAACCCTATGAAGAACAGCGCGGCCCAGCGGCGCGAATCGGCCGTCGGGGCCTGTGCTTTCGTGGTTGCCATGACGTCGTCCTCACTCGTGGTGTTGCGTGCCGCGCGGAGCGTTCGTGCGGCGTTCTGACGATCACAAGACGTCGGCGACCCGAGGCCCGTAACAGCGTGGGTGTATGACGTGGGTCATCGCTGGTGGCTGTTACGAAGCGGTGGGCAGCGACGTCTAGTGCGTGTGGCAGGACGAAGGTTGAACAGGCAGGAGCCAGGCATGAGCCAGCGCAGCGACCGGACGACGGATACCGCCGAGCCGCCCGATCGTGGCGACCGCGTGGACTTCATGGATTCGGCGACCGAGGTGTTCGTTGCCCATCGCAATCTGCTGTTCACCGTCGCCTACGAGATGCTCGGCTCGGCCGCCGACGCGGAGGACGTCCTGCAGGAGACCTGGCTGCGATGGGTGGGCGTCGATCTGGCCACCGTCCGGGAGAAGCGCGCCTACCTGGTGCGGATCGTCACCCGGCAGGCGCTGGACCGGCTGCGCGCACTCGATCGGCGTAAGGAGTCCTACGTCGGGCCGTGGCTGCCCGAACCGTTGCTGACCACGCCCGACGTGGCCGAGGACGTCGAACTGGCCGAAAGCATGTCGATGGCGATGCTGCTGGTGCTGGAGACGCTCGCGCCGATCGAGCGGGCGGTGTTCGTGCTGCGCGAGGTGTTCGACCTGGACTACGACGAGATCGCCGACGCCGTCGACAAGACCTCAGCGGCGACACGCCAGATCGCCTACCGGGCACGGGCACACGTCGCCGCGCGCCGGCCACGCGGCGTCGCCTCCCCGGCCGAGACCCGCGCCGCACTCGGTGCCTTCCAACGCGCGGTTGAAAACGGCGACCTGCAGAGCCTGCTCGACATCCTGGCGCCGGACGTCGTCGCCCTCAGCGACGGCGGCGGTATCAAACATGCCCTGCTTCGGCCCGTCGTGGGGGCCGGCAACGTGGCTCGCTTGCTGGCCGTCGGCTGGTGGAAACGCGACGCCCAACGATCGGTCGAGGTGGCACAGATCAATGGTGGCCCTGGACTGCTCGTCCGAGTCAACGGGGAGATCGACGGCGTGCTGGCCGTGCGGGTCGAGAACGGCTACATCACCGGCGCCTACCACGTGCGCAATCCCGAAAAGCTGTCGCGTGTGGAGCGGGAGACCGCCGTGAGCCGCTGAGGCCGCAACGACTGACAGCCCGCAGCGCCCGCTAATCACACGCGGCCATTGCCACAACCACGCCAGGTCTCGATCGCGTGGCTCATGCTTCCGTCGCGTAAGACCGGTCCACGAGATCGGTCATGGCCTGCTGAAATTCGCGGCGCCGCTGCTCACTCCAACCTGCGGCCAGCTGGTCGAAGACCTCGTCCTGCCAGCGATGAGCCTGGTTCAGCATGGATCGGCCCGCGGGTGTGAGTGACGCTTCGCGTCGTCGGCCATCGGCCGCGGAAGCCTCCATGACCAGGTAGCCGGCCGCCGTGGCGCTCTTGATCAGGCGTGAGGCTCCGCTCTGGTCGATCCCGATCTCGTGCGCGACCGCGTTGACGGTTGCGGAGATCCCGCGCTCAGTGAGGCAGTGGACTGCCTCGCTGACAAGCACGAGTCGGCCTTGCTCGGCCACTCCCGGATCACCAGTCGCCGATCGGCGTGACCAGTGCCGGACGAAGCCGAACAAGACCTGGCCCGGCCCCTGGCTGGTCACTCGGATGCCGCCATTTCACGGCAGACGTAGGCCAGTTCGAGTGCCGACTTGAGGTCGGGCAACCGCAGCGAAGCGGTCACCTTGCCACCGGAAGCACGGAAAACCGTCGCTACACGCGTCGGTGTCTTGCTCTCAGGCCAGGTGGCGTCCTCCTCGACCACCATGAGTCGCTCGCTGATCGGGTGCCATGACCGCGGGGTCAGCTTGATCCCGGAACGCTCGACCCACTCCGCGAACTGCTCAGGCGTGATCGACCCAGCCCCCTTCGGCCCCAAGACGACGATCGGATCACCCACCGCCCTTGCCGACCGCTGCAGATCCCCCTCATTCACACTCGCGTGCCACTCGTTGATTGCTGCTTCAAGGCTCGACTCCATGGCAGTAACTATATGCGAAACGCATGCATCTTTGTCATCCCGGGAGCGTCAGCAATCTCCTGCTTCGCACCATCTTGTGCCGGTGTCCTGCGGCGACGACGCGGTGGGTGTTTCCCGCAACGCCGGTTGGTTCGGCCGACGGTGCCGGAAGCGGACCACCGCACTCTCCGTGCTCCGGTCCGTGCGGTCGGGCCGTCATCCGGTCCGGGTGGTTCAGATGCTTCCGACCGCGGTCTCTGTCTTCACCGCTTCGGCGTTCGCCGCGGTCTGCGTCGTGGCCGCGCCGTCCGGGATTCCGGCCTGCGGGGTGCCCTCCGCGGCCTCGTCGTGACCGCTGACGCCCGGCTTGACGCCGCGCAGCAGCACCGTTGCCAGCAGTGCCAGGACGAGCGCGACGCCGGCGCCGACGAGGGCCGTGACATGCAGCCCGTGGGTGAACGCCTCACGGGCGACGGTGAGCAGTTCATCACCGGTCTTCCCGGAGAGGTCCTGGGCCACCGCCACCGCGCCACCGAGCGACTCGTGCGCCGCATCGGAGTCGACGCCTGCCGGCATGGTGTCCGCGATCTGGCTGCGGTAGACACCGAAGCCGATGCTGCCGAGGACCGCGATGCCCAGACCGGCGCCCAGCTCGGTGCCCGTCTCGGAGATGGCCGAGGCCGCACCGGCACGCTCGGGCGGAGCCGCCCCGACGATCAGGTCGGTGCTGAGAGCCGCCATCGGCCCCAGACCCGCACCCATGATCGCGGACGCCGTTACCAGGATGCCCAGACCCGCTGTCGCGCTGACCAGCGTGAGCATTCCCAGTCCGATGGCCGCGACGACCAGGCCGCCCGCGATGACGAAACCGGGGCGGATCTTCGCGGCGAGGGCCGGGGCCGTCATGGCGCCGGCCATCAGACCGGCCGCGTTGGGCAGCGACCAGAGGCCGGCGACCAGCGGGGAGAGTCCGTGCACGAGCTGGAGGTACTGCAGTGTGAAGAGCTGCGAGCCGGCCATCACCAGGATGCCGACAGTGAGCAGAGCCACCGAGGCGCTGAAGGTGCGCTCACGGAACAGCCTGAGGTCGAGCAGCGGGTCGGCGAGCGTCCGCTGCCGGCGGACGAAGGCGACCCCGACGGCCAGACCCAGCACCATGAAAGCGACCGGCAGCAGCCCGAAGCCGTCCTCGGCGATCAGCTTGAGGCCGTAGACCACGGACAGCACGGCGACCAAGGACAGCACGGCGCTGCCCAGATCCAGCTTGCCCGCCTTCTCGTCACGGTGCTCGGGCTCGTCACGGTGCTCGGGCAGCAGCACAGGGCCGAGCACGAGCAGGACCACCATGACGGGGACGCCGATCAGGAACGCCGAGCCCCACCAGAAGTAGCTGAGCAGGAATCCGCCGAGCAGCGGGCCGAGGGCGCCGCCGACCGCGAAGCAGGTCATCCAGACGCTGATGGCGACCGTGCGCTGGGCCGCGTCATGGAACATGTTGCGGATCAGGGACAGCGTGGAGGGCATCAGCGTCGCACCCGCGACGCCGAGCAGCGCCCGGGTCACGATCAGCATCTCGGCGCTGGTGGAGAACGCCGCGAGCACCGAGGCGACGCCGAACGCGGCGGCACCGGTCAACAGCAGCTTGCGCCGCCCGATCCGGTCACCGAGCGTTCCCATGGTGATGAGCAGGCCTGCGACCAGGAACCCGTAGATGTCCATGATCCACAGCAGTTGCGCGGTACTCGGACGCAAGTCTGCGGTCAGCGAAGGAACCGCCAGGTGCAGAACGGTCATGTCCATCGCGATGAGCAGCGTGGGCATGGCCAGCACAGCCAGTCCGATCCACTCTTTCCTGCCCGCGCGGGGTGCGGCGATCGTCGTCATGAACTTCCCCTGTCTCGTGGGCTGCAGGCGACTGACCCGCTTGTCGTTGACGCTAGAAGTTGAACAGCCGTTGAGGTCAACAGCTGCACTCAGCGGACAGGTCGTCGTGCACCGTGGCAGGCGCCGGGGTGAACGCCCCGTACAGCGCGCCCAGTGCGGGTCCCTCGCCGTGGCACCTGTACCCAGCTCACGCTGCACACGGCGGTCGGCTTGGCCTCCGCCGAGCCATCCGGCGCCACCCGCTGGGACTTCAGCCACCAAGCCAGATAGCGCGGGGAGGCTGGTCGAGGCTGAGAAGGTCGGCCGTTGTGCGTCCGGTCAGCGGCCGGCGAGTTCGGCGAAGATCTCCACCAGTTCGGGTCGGTCGAACGGGCCGACGTGGGGTGCCGCGACGCTTCGAACGTCGGTCGGGTTGTCCGGGGTGAGACGGTCGGCCTCGGTGATGAACCGGTCCTGTAGCGCAGGTGGGATCAGCCGGTCGTGGGTGAAGCGCACGTACGTTCGGGGAATCCGGCCCCAGGTGCCTGCTTCGGCGCGGGCGTCGGCCAGCGGGATGCTGACGGGCTCGTCAGGCTCGAGCATGTTGAGCAGCCGGCTCACCGCCTCGTCGGTGAAGTCGCCGGCGAGGCACTGCTTGATGCCGTCGAACACCGACGGATCGGCCGAGCGCCAGTTGATCCGGGCCACTCCGAGGATCGCCGGATCGGCGACCACTGCCCGGGTCACCAGGGGGAGCAGGCTGTCGCTGTTCTCTGGTGTGGCAAGGTAGGCGGCCACGTTCGGGAGGTCGACGCAGCAGTACGCCGCCAGGTAGACGACCCGGTCGAGCAGTTCGGGGATGGCGTTGCCGACCCTGTTCACGGTGACGCCGCCCTGGCTGGCGCCGGCCAGGATCACGGGCCCGTGGCGGCGAGCGCGGCGCACCACGTCCACGACGCGCTCGACGTAGTCGTCGATGGTGATCTTGGCGAGCGGCGACGGCTCGGTTGCCAGCCCTTCGCGGTCCTGCGGGGCCTGGTACGAGCGGGGGAAGAACCCTTCAGCGCCGTGTCCCGGAAGGTCGACGGCCACGCACCGGTGCCCCCGCAAGGTGAGTTCGGTGATCAGTCCCGAGCAGAAGTGCGACGAGGAGTTGGTGCCGTGTACGAAGACCAGGGTCGGCGGTCGGCGGTCGCCGGTGGTGTCTTTCGTCGTCATCGAGGTTCTCCCTTGTGGTTGGGGAAGTGGTGGGGTGGTCAAGCGCGCGGTTGGCGCCACATCGGCCACAGGAGTGGGCTGTCCGCCACGCGAACCGGTTCGCCGAGGTCCTCGAAGCCGTACCGAAGGTAGAGGGCGTGGCTCCGGGGTGAACTCGCCTCCAGGTACGCGGCGAGCCCGTCGGCGTCCGCTCGCTCCAACCGGTGGCGCAACATCGCCGAGCCGAGTCCGGCGCCCT
Source organism: Micromonospora sp. NPDC000668 (assembly GCF_042897975.1). Lineage (NCBI taxonomy): Bacteria > Bacillati > Actinomycetota > Actinomycetes > Micromonosporales > Micromonosporaceae > Micromonospora > Micromonospora sp. NPDC000668. The sequence goes on along the minus strand of NZ_JBIAYP010000001.1, from coordinate 926,309 downwards.
GCCGCCCGCCCACCACGCCCATGCACGAGAGGTAGAGGTGCGGTTCGCGACGGGGATGCCGCTCGGCCAGTGCCAGCCCCAGAATCCGCAACCGCGCGCCGTTCTCGCCGAAGACCGAGTTCCGGTCCACGTCGGGCGCGTCCGGACGTTCCTCGTCGGGCGCCTGGCCAGCGGCCAACGCCAGCCACACCGAGGCACCCTCACCACGGCCGACCAGGTATGCCTCGGCGGAGCCCCGATCCAGCAGATGGCCGTAGACGTGCGACTGGAGACTTCCGCGTTCGCCCGATGCGGGGAAGAGCCAACAGGCGACCGGATCGTCAATGAACGCCTCGGTGAGGATGTCCGATACCACCTGCCGGTCTGCTTCATCCGCCTGCCGCACGAGTGCGTACGGTGTATCTTTCGCCATGCGTACACCGTATCGCTGGGTCAGGCAAAGTTGAGTCAATGTCGCCTGGCTGGGCAGCGGAAGTGTACTAACCACGATAATTGAACTAGTACATTCCAGGCGCGAGACAACCTCACCAGTAGATCGGAGGGCACCCATGCCTTCGCCGACGCCGCGCCCAGATCCGCCATACCGGCGGATCGTCGAGGAGATCCGCGGCCGAATCCTGACCGGCGACCTGCGGCCGGGGGACCGGATACCCTCAGTCCGGCAAATCGCCCAGCGATGGGGCGTCGCGGTCGCGACCGCGACCAGAGCGATGGCGACCCTTCGCGACAACGGGCTGGTCGAAGCGACGGTCGGGTCCGGCACGGTGGTCAGCAACCACACCCGTCGCAAGCACCCTGTCGGCCCGGCCGAATCGCACAGGCCGCGGCAGGCTGGCACCCGCAAGCAGCCACTGAGCCGGAAGCACGTTCTCCGCGCCGCCATCGCGATCGCCGACGTCGAGGGACTCGACGCAGTGTCGATGCGACGTCTCGCGGCCGACCTCGGAGCCGGCCCGATGTCGCTTTACCGGCACGTGGCGACCAAGGACGAGCTGGTGACGCAAATGGCCGACGAGGTCTTCGGCGAATCCGAGCTGCCCGACCCGGGACCGCCCGGCTGGCGGGCAAAACTCGAACTGATCGCCCGCCAACAGTGGGAACTGTGCCGGCGACACCTCTGGCTGCCCAGGGCCGTCTCGTTCACCCGTCCGGCGCTCGTGCCCAACGTGATGGCGCACACCGAGTGGACCCTGCGCGCGCTCGACGGGCTCGGGCTGCCCGTGACGACACGGATCCGCGAGGCGCTCACGCTTCACGGACTGGTCGTCACCGTCGCGCTGTCCATGGCGGCCGAGGTCGAATCGGAGCAGGAAACCGGTGTCACGCTCGATGGGTGGCGGCTGGCACAGCAGAAGCGAGCCGACCAGCTCCTCGACAGTGGAAGATTTCCACTGCTGGCGACGGTCCCGACGGAAGCGGCGTCGGACCTGAGTGGACTGTTCGAGTACGGTCTCGCACGCCATCTCGACGGTTTCGCCACCCTGCTGGAGGATCAGGCCCGAACACAGTCATGAGGGCGCGGCGGGGCCGGCGGCGACGGCGTCGGCGCCCACCCGCACGGTGCCGGACATGCCGCGAGGGCGGGACTCGTCCGACTCCCGCCCCCGCGCCTTGGTCTGTCGGTTACCTGCTCAGGTTGCTGTGGCCGGTGGTGCGGAAGCTGCATGTCCCGGACGGTCGGGTCGAAGTGCCAGCTCACCAGGCAGTAGCGCCAGTCACGCTTCAGCAGCTCAGCGCCGGATGGCGATCTCAGTGCGACCGCGTAGCTGGGCGGTCCATCGGCGACCGTCTTGCGCCCGGTCACCGCCTGCCGCGCGCCGACCCGGTTGCGGGATGGCTGGTGACGGTGGAGCATTCCCGCGGGGAGAGTTCCAACGCCACAGCGACGGTGCTCGTGCTGGCGGCCTTCGTGGCGAGGGCGCCGATGTCGAGGCGCCGACCGGAGCCATCGGTGATGACGCCGGCGTTGAGCCGCAGGTAGGCGACGGGCGAGCCGAACGTGGCCGATGCGGCCTCCAACAGCCGCTGACGGGCTACGGCCGCGGCGACCCGGACGGGGGTGTAGGCCGAGGCGCGGTGACCGGGACCCATATCCCTACCTGCCCCGGCTGGACCCTGTCCAGCATTGGCCGGAGGCAGCCCACGGGGCAGCCCGCAACGAGATCTGGACGTACGAGGAGTTCGAAACCGGCGGTCAGCACCCGCGGTTGCCGCCGGAAGGGCTCAGCTGGCTGTCCGCAGTCGAGGAACTGAATCATCCGCACGACGAGTTGCTCGAGGTGGTGGCGCGTAAGCCCTACGCCGATAACGCTATTCGGCTCGATGCTGAAGCCGCCAACCGTGACGTGTGGGGATACACCGAGTACGGAAACTCTTACGAGGGAGCGGGTGTCCGGCTGCATGTTCCGTGGCACGCGCCGGACGGTTCCACGGGAAGTGTTCAGCTCGATTTCGCGTACGACGAATATTTACCCGAGCCGCCGGTGCTTACCGCCGTGCCGCGCCGTGACGGCCGGCCCCCCGCAGCTCTGTGGACAGCGAGCCGGGAGCTGTCACTGGTCTGGAAGCTGCGATGGCTCTGCACCGACCAGGCTGAAAGAGGGGTTTCCGCGGGGAAGGACCTGTACGACGCGGTGCTCCTCGCGGAACTCGACGGCATCCGGATATCCCGCCGTCTGCGCCACCTGGTGCTCGGCACGGCCCTCCTCAGCTCGGACGCGGTCCGAAGCTGGGCGATTGACGGTTCCGGTCCGTTGGGCGCCGACGCCGAACCGTGGCTGGTCAGGCTCGCCCGGGCGGTGCAGGTGCTGTTCGAAGCGTGAGCGTCATACCCGCCGCCCCTGAAACCTTCGGGGATCCTCGTTGCCGGTCCGTCCGAGGTGTAGGGGTTGCTGGGCGGAGTTGACACGGTCGGCCTGATTCGGACCATCGAGTACGAGACCATCGGGCGGTGCCTGGCAGCCACAACGGGCCTATTGATCACTTGGAATCTTGTCGTACTAGTCTTCGCCGCATGGCCTTGCGACCGGACGAGTTCTATGACCACGCAGTCGCCGTCGCGGACAGCGAACGCCGACTCCCGTTGGCACGCATGACGGGATGGGAGATCAGCCCGTTCGAGCCGGACGGGCTCCGCGTAGCGCCGTTGCGCCCGCCGGTGCTCCCGGAGCCCGCGCGGCACGGCGAGGATCCGTCGGACTGCAACGCCTGCCGCGATCGGGACGAGGGGATCTGGTTCAACGATCACTGGCGGCTGGTCCGGATTCCGGGAGTGGGTGTCCCGCTGGTGCTCATGTTGTATCCGCGCGATCACTACGACATGGCGGATCTACCTGACGAACTGGCCGCCGAACTGGGGCTGTTGAGCACTCGCCTCGTCCGCCACATGCAGGCGCTGCCGCACGTCTCGCGGGCCCACGTCTACCGCATCGGAGATGGTGGCGCCCACCTGCACATCTGGTTCTTCGCTCGTCCCGAGGGGCAGGCCCAGTTGTACGGGTCGTGGCTGGTCGTCTGGGACGACCTGCTGCCGGAGTATCCAGCGGAGGTCGCAGAAGCTGACGCTGAAATCGTGGCAGACGCATTGGTCGCGTGCCACGGAGGCCACCGATCGCCCACCAGCGAACCGGCCGCCTGACCGGCCTGATCCACGACCCGAATGTCACCGTGACGGCTGTTGCCACCGCCGATCGCGCTGTCCCGGTCCTGACACCTGACGGAACGCCTGACCTGCCCACGTCCCCGTGGGCAGGTCAGGCGTCACTCATCTCGCCGAGCGGTTTGTTCGGGTTGAGCGGCATCAGCTGCGCTCGCGGTGTGCGCGGAGCGAGATTGGCGGGCGTTCCGGCAGCGGACGTGTCTGATGGATGGTGTGGTCAGCGGTGTGAGAACGCGACGATCGTGTCCCCCGGCATTGCAGGGTCGATGAGAACCTTGGCATGGGTCTCCGGGTCGGCCAGGGTCTCGAAGGCGCGGGGGACGCCCGCCAGCCCGACCCGCCCGGTGACGATCGGTGCCGCGTCGATGGTGCCGGCGGCCAGTGCGTGCAGTGTGTCGCGGAACTCCAGCGGCGTGTATCCGACCACGAACCGCAGGTCCAGCTCCTTGTTCACGGCCAGCGAGGGCCGGAACGTGTCGGCGCTCATGCACACGCCGACAACGACGATGCGTGAGTGCCGGGGCGCGGCGGCCAGGATGCTGTCGATCATGTCGGGTGCGCCGACGCACTCGAACACGACCGGCCGCTTGGGACGGGTCACGCCGGCCCTGTCCAGCAGCCGCCAGGTCGCCCACCAGGGGACGGGCAGCCTGTGCAGGCCCTGCATCGCGTCGATGCCGGCGTCGTACTCCGCGGGCATCGTCTCGTGGAAACCGTGCCCGCCGGTGGCCGCCCACGGTGACTCGACGGCCGGGTCGACGACCACATCGGCGCCGCATGCCTTCGCCAGCGCCCGCCGGCCGGCCGAGAAGTCGCTGGCGACGATCGTCGCCACGCCCCGCGCCTTGAGCACGGCGATCACCGCCAGCCCGACCGGGCCGCAGCCCAGCACGATCGCGACGTCCTTCTTGGCCACCTCGCCGCGGTTGACGGCGTGCCAGGCCACCGCGATTGGCTCGGTGAGTGCGGCGACATCGGCGGCGAGCCCGTTGGGTACGGCCATGGTCAGTGCTTCCTGTACGACGACGTACTCGGCATACCCGCCGGCGGCGGCGGTGGACAGGCCGATGCCGTCGACCTGGCCGTCACGTCGGACCAGCGGGACGGCCACGACCGGCGCTCCCGGTCTGATGCGGCCGGTGGTCGACGGGCCGCGGCCGGCCACCTCGCCGTAGAACTCGTGGCCCAGCACGACGCTCTCGTGCGAGCGCAGGTACCGGGGGTAGCCGCACAGCGTCAACGCCTCGGCCAGCTCGTCGGCGTGCGTACGGGCGTGCAGGTCCGAACCGCAGATGCCGCATCGCCTCACCGCCACGAGCAGCTGCCCCGGGCCGGGCTGCGGGGTGGGCAGCTCCACGGGTTCGAGGCGGCCTCCGGTGAGGGTCACGGCTTTCATCGGCGGTCTCCAGTGGTGAGCCGGTAGACGTCCTCGCGCCAGCGGACGGCTTGCCGGCGGTAGCGGAAGGTCCAGTCCGGGTAGATGGTCGCGTTACGGCCGTTCGCGTCCTGATAGAAGGTGCGGCAGCCGCCCACCTCCCACACTGTCCTGGCCAGCTTGCGGTCCAGTTCGGCGTTGTACGCCTCGTGCGCCTGCCCCTTCACCTCGATGGCCGTGGCCCCCGACCGTCCGAGGGCGCGGATGGCGTCCGTCACGTGCTTCAGCTGCGCCTCGATCATGTAGACCATCGAGCTGTGACCCAGGCCCGAGTTCGGCCCGAGGAACATGAAGAAGTTCGGGAAGCCGGGCACGGAGACGCCGAGGTACGCCTTGGGTGAGCCGGCCCAGACGTCGTTCAGCAGCCGGCCGTCGCGTCCGCGTACTTTGTCGGCGAACGGGATGTCGGTGACGTGGAAGCCGGTGCCGAAGATGATCGCGTCGACCTTGCGGTCCACGCCGTCGGCGCCGACCACGGCGTCCTCGCGGATCTCCCGCAGGGCGTGCGGCACGAGTTCGACGTTGGGCTGCTGCAGCGCCGGATACCAGGTGTTCGACGGCACGATCCGTTTGCAGCCGAGCGTGAAGCCGGGGGTGAGCAGCCGCCGCAGCTGCGGGTCGGCGACCTGCCGCTCCAGGTGTTTGCGAGCGACGCTCTCCAGAACAGTCATCAGCTTGGGGTGCTTGGCCATGCCGAGCACGAGCAGTTCCTTGCCGAGGTAGACCTTGCCACGTTCGAGTTTCTGCCGCCACGGCTGCGCCCGGAACCTGGCCCGCTCCGCGTCGCTGATCGGCCGCTTGTCGTGCGGGGTGATCCACGGGGCGCTGCGCTGGAACACGAAGAGCCGGCTGGCCACGCCGGCCAGGTGCGGCACGTACTGGATCGCCGAGGCTCCGGTGCCGATGGACGCGATCCGCTTGCCGGTGAGGTGGTAGTCGTGGTCCCACCGCGCCGAATGCATGATCTTGCCCCGGAAGATGTCGATGCCCGGCACCTCGGGGAGCTTGGGTTCGGTCAGCGGGCCCACCGCGCTGACCAGCACCCGGGCGGTCCACTGGCCCGCGCTGGTGGCGACATGCCACAGCTGGTCGTCCTCGTTCCATCGGGCCGCCTGGACGCCGACGCCGGTGCGCAGGTGCGGGCGCAACCCGAAGTCGTCGATGCAGCGCCGCAGATAGGCGCCGATCTCCGGCTGCGGGGAGTAGGTCGAGGACCAGTCCGGGTTGGGGGCGAACGAGAACGAGTACAGGTGGGACGGGACGTCGCAGGTGCAGCCCGGGTAGGTGTTCGTCCGCCAGACGCCGCCGACCTCGGGTTCGCGTTCGAGAATGGCGAAGTCGGTGATCCGGGCCTTGCGCAGGGCGCGCCCGAGCCCGATCCCGGAGAATCCGCCGCCGACGATCAGAACCCGCACATGCTGGTTCACGCCGGCACCTCTCCCGTGAGCATCGCCTCGTGGTCCGCCTTGACGAAGCGGGAGGCGGCCAGCATGCCGATCGCCGCCACGGCGAAGGCTATGGGCACGCCGATCATCATCGCGGTCTGCAAGCCCTGTGCCGTGGCAGCGGCGGTATCCGCCGACTGTGCGGCGAGGGCGTCGGAGAGGATGCCGACGACGATCGGGCCACCCGCGCCGCCCAGCAGATAGCCGACGGCGAACATCAGGCCGATCGCGCCGGCGCGCTGCTGCGGCCGGATCACGTCCGACACGATGGGTACGGCCGCGGCCAGGTAGACGATGCCGAGCAGATAGGCCAGGCTCAGGAACAGCACCAGCTGCCACAGCCTGTCCCGGTTCGCGGCGAAGCCCGCGAGCGCGAACACGGCGGCAGCGGCAAGGCTGTACGCGGCGGCCCGTACTCGTGCCGTGAACGACCTGCGGGCTGCGCGGTCCAGCAGGCGGCCGCCTATGAGCAGGCCGATCAGCCCGGTGATGCCGATGACGACCCCGCCGATCACGCCCGCGTCGACCAGGTCGAGGCCGTAGTAGCGCTGCAGGACCGGGGTGAGGAAGGTGCCGATCGCGTACGCCGCGAAGTTGTAGCCCGCGAAGCCGATGATCAGGCCGTACATCGAGCGGACCCGCAGCAGCGACCGCAGTGACGACCGGTGCGGTGCGGCCGCGACGGCGATTTCGTCGGCGGCTCCGCGCCGAGGTTCACGGATGCGGAGGACCAGGACCGCGACGACGAAGCCGGGGACCGCTGCGATGAGGAACGGCGCCCGCCAGCTGTCGAACGCGACGGCGAGGGCGCCGGCGGTGAAGAACGCCAGCAGCGTGCCGATCGGGAAGCCCAGCATGAACAGGGAGTTGGCCCGGGAGCGGCGTTCGCTGGGGTAGAGGTCGGAGATCAGTGAGCCGGTCGCCGGCCCGTAACTCGACTCGCCGACCCCGACGCCGACGCGGGAGGCGAGGAAGCTCCAGAAGCTGGTCAGCACGCCGCCAGCGGCGGTGAACGCGCTCCACACGATCAGGCCCCAGCCCGCCACCATCGTGCGCGGAATCCGGTCGGCGAGGCGGCCCAGCGGAACCCCGGCGACGGCGGCGACCAGCACAAACGCCGAGGCGAGGATGCCGACCTGGGTGTCGTCGAGCCCGTATTCCTCCTTGATCGGCTCCAGCACGACCGCCGGCAACGCCCGATCGTAGAAGTTGAGCAGGTTGCCGATGAACAGGAGCGCCAGCACGTAACCGGCTGCGGAGTGCGAGCGTGCAGCCCCCACCGGGGATTTCGTCATGGGCTTTCCCTTCGCCGAGGAGCATGCTCGGGACGGTGTCGGTGCACTCGCCCATGAGCTGCATCACAGTCTCGCCGGGGAAGAACGCGGCTAGCTACGGAGCGTCAACCAAGATTGGGGGGCGCTACTTTGTGCCGGGGAACAAAGTCCATGCCATACGCTCGGGCGATGACGGGTGCGACGCCGGTGGTGTGGCCGGTACGGCGACGGATGCCGGATCTCGTCACGCTCGACGAGGCGACCAGGCAGAAGGTGGCCGCAGCCGTCGAACTGTTGCGGGCGCGCAAGGACGCGTACGGTGACCAGTTCCTGAAGATCACGCGGGAGCACCTGCCCAGCTACCGGGGTTTGCCGGACGACGAAATCCGGGCGAACGCGCAGCGCTTCATGGACACCCTGGTCGCCGAACTGTCCTACCTGCGCGTCCCCGATGAGGCCCTGCGCGGGCTGGTCCAGGCGTTTGCCGCCCGCAGTGCGGCTCGCGGGATCCCGCCGGACGTGCTGGCCGCCGGCTACCAGCTGGGGTCACGCGTGATGCTGGCCATGTTGGACGAGGTGGGCGCCGAGGTCGGCCTGCCGCCGGATCTGGTTCTGGCGATCCATGACAGCACCTGGGAGTTCTCCAACGAGGCGTCCGCGGTGTTCGCGCGGGTGCACCACGACCTCGCGCTGGAGCGGGCACACTTCGACGCCGAACGCCGCTCCACGTACGCCGGTGGGGTGCTGCGCGGCACGTTCGCCGCCGAGCAGGTCAACCGCGACGCCCACCTGTTCGGTTTCGATCCGCGCGTACGCCATGTGCCGCTCGCGGCGCGGGCCGCATCGACCGGCGACGCCGACACGATCCGCCGCGCGATCGCGTCCGCGCTGCATCTGCCCGCGGACCGGTTACTTTTCGCCGAGGTCGGCGCCAGTCTCGGCTTCATCGCCCCGCAGGCGCCCGACCATCTCACCGGCCACCTCGTCGCGGCCGGCCCGGCGGTCCCACTGGATCAACTCCATGCGGCGTTCGCCGAAGCGGTGCTGGCCCTGGACACCGCCGAACGGTTCGGCCAAACCGGCGTCGTACGGCTGGCGGACCTCGGGCCACGACCGCTGGTGCTGGCCGGCGCGCAGATCGCGGCTGGCCTCGTCGCGCGTCACCTGGATGCCCTCGACCGCTCCGGCCGGGCGAACAAGGACATCGCCGAGACCACGAGGGTCTACCTGAACTGCGATCAGCAGGTCCGCGACACCGCCCAGCGGCTCGCCGTGCACCAGAACACGGTGCGCTACCGGGTGCACCGCTTCACTGAACTCACCGGCCTCGACCTGCGCCGCACCGAGGATCTGGTCACGGCGTGGTGGCTGCTGCATCGCCGTCGTCCCTCATCTCCATGACGGGCACGCCGCTGCGAGGGTTCAACGTGTCATTCACCCGACTCGATGAGCTGCTGGATCGGCTTCACGCAGGAGATCAGCTCAGTGGCCCTGGGTGTATGGCGCGACCGCCACGTATACGGCACCGGCCACCGTGGCCATCACCCTGGCGACACTGGCGACGTGGTACGTCGACGACATCGACCAGATCGTTGACGAGCTCGTCTCGTCCGGCGTCGAGTTCGTCCGGTACGACCAGTTCGAACACGACGCCAAGGGGATCACTGCTCGGGCCGGCGGGGAACGTATCGCCTGGTTCCAGGACCCGGACGGCAATACCTTTGCCCTCGAAGCCGACGTCTGATTCCTATCGGGGATGACGATCGGCCGGCAGGCCGGTGGCTCGGGGACCAGGAGGCCCGGGGTAGTTTCCCTGTCATGAATGAGGACACCTTCCGCTCGGTGGAGATCGAGCGCACCAGCGTGGGGAACTACGTCGCGCGGAATGTCCGCGGCGGGTCGATGTCTATGGGCACGGGCGAGGACGCCAGCTTTACGCCGGTGGAACTGCTTCTGGCTGCCATCGGTGGCTGCACTGCGGTAGACGTGGACTACATCACCAGCCGCCGCGCCGAGCCGACCCAGTTCTCCGTCGAGGTCAGTGGCGACAAAATCCGGGACGAGGCCGGAGGAAATCGGATGCAGAACCTCAAGGTCGAGTTCACCGTGACGTTCCCGGTGGGCGGGGACGGCGACCGGGCGCGCGAGGCGCTGCCCCGGTCGCTGCAGCAGTCGCACGAACGACTGTGCACCGTCTCCCGTACCGTCGAACTTGGCACTCCCGTCTCGGTCGTCGAGGCTGCCGGATCCACCGAAGACTGAGGTCTTCGGGCGTCATCCGGGGGTACCGATGCCGCCGGCGTCACTCGCGAACGCCAATCGCGTCGACCGGCTGCGACCGCATGGCGGTCCGGGTCGAGATCATGATGGCGGCCCAGCCGAGCAGCGCGGCGACCGCGACGATTCCCAGGTAGATGAGCGGTGGGATGGACGGAATCAGTGTCCTGGTCAGCCCGAGGCTCGTGCCGATCAACGACGGGATCGCGGCCAGGGTACCGATGAGAACGGCGGCGACGACGATGATCCTCGTCTCGCTGCGCATCATCGCGAACACCTGGCGACGGGTGGCGCCGACCAGTTGGAGCAGGGCGAACTCGCGGAAGCGTGCGGCGGTCGCCATCACCAGGGTGTTCACCACGGCGATGGCGAGGTAGCCGAGCAGGACCGCGTTGAGGATGAGGCCGACCGCCGACTCTCCGGCGGCGGCATCGCGCTGCGCGGCGACGAACGACTCGCGGTTGTTGACCTGAACGGTCGGGAGGTGTTGGACAGCGGATCGCAACGCGTCGCCGAGTGCCCCGACGTCGGTTCCCGTGGCCGCCGCGATCAGGACCGCGAAGTCCAGGCGGTCGGTGGTGTGCTCCAGTACGAGGTCGTGCGGCAGCGTGACGTCACCGAGGCCGAGTCCTCTCTCGTAGAGCGCCACCACCGTGGGTTTGATCGGCGTGCCGTCACCGAGACGGAGGTCGACGGTGTCACCGAGAGCGGCACCGAGGGTGCCTGCCGCGATCCGGCTCAACGCCACCGTGTTGCCCCGCACCTCCGCGACATCGCCCTCGAGAACGGCGAGATCCAAAGTCTCGGCGAGCCGGTCGCCGATGATCCCCTGTGCCGAGTAGGTCCTGATCTGAGGGCTGTCTCCCGAGGCGAAGGTCGCCAGCGTCCGCGTACGGACGACCGGGGTCACCGCCGAGACGCCGGGCACGTCCCGGAGCACGTCCGCGACCTCGGGCGACACACCGGCGGACGTGGACGTGACGACGTAATCCGCACGCAGGCCGTCCTCGGCCTGATCCTGCGCGGACGCGCTCGCGGTCGTCCCGCTGAAGAGCTGCCCGGCGGCCAGGATGATGCCCATGATCAGCGGAGTGGTCGCCGCGGCGAGCCGCCGGGAGTTGGCGTGCGCGTTCGCGGTCGCGAGGTACCCGCTGACGCCCGACCTGCGGTTCAGCCAGGGACCCAGCACGGTGACGGCGCCACTGAGCAGCCGCGGCCCCAGCAGCGCGATGGCGAAGATGAGCAGGAACGCCGAGAAGGCCGCGCTTTCAGCGGCCCCTTCACCGGGCAGCACCAGCGGCAGCACGAACGCCATGGCGAGACCGGCGGGGACCAGCAGCAAGCCGACGGTCAACCGGAGCCATCCGAGTTTGGGCGGCTCCAACGCGGCCTCGCCGAGCGCGTCCACCGGCCTGAGCCTGGCCGCGCGCCGTGCGGCTATCCAACCGCCCAGACGGGCGCCGACCAGGCACAGCACCACCGCCACGAGTACCGGCAGCGGACTGATCGACAGCTCGAAGTCGTCCGGTATCGCGCCGACCAGGGTGAAGGTTTCGCGGAGGAGGAAGCTCAGCCCGATGCCTGGAATCACCCCGAGCACCGCCCCGAGCGTGCCCACCACCATGGTCTCGGCGGCGATCATGCCAAGCATCTGCTTCGGGGTCGCGCCGATCGCCCTCAACAGCGCCAGCTCCCGCAGCCGCTGCCGAACGGACAAAGCGAGTGTGCTCGCCACGACGATCATGATCACCACAACCATGGTGCCGCCGAACGCCAGGGACAGCTCGCTGATGAACGAACGCGTGCTGCCGATGTCGAGGAACTCGGCCTCGCTGCGGTCACTGCCGGTGTACACGACCACGTCCGAGATCGCCGCCTCGATGGCGCGTGCCAGCTCGTCGGCACTGACACCGGGTGCGGCCAGCACACCGATCACGTCCACCCGGTCCGGTTGGCCGGTCAACTCCCGGGCCCGATCTTCGGTGAAGAACAGTGTGGGCTGCCGGGCGAGTTTGCCTCCAGGCAGACCCGCAATGCCGGTCACCCGGTAGGTCGACGTGTTCGAGCCGACCGCGAGCCGAACCGACGCGCCGACGGCGACGTTGGCCCGCTCGGCCAGCGCGGAGTCCAGCACCACGTCGTCCGGCCCGGTCGGGGCCTGGCCGGCGCTCGTCGTGAACGGGCCGAGCGCGGCCGACCGCCAGCCATGCCCCAGCGCGGGGGTGCCGGCGAGCACCTCGGCGTCCGCCGTCACGAGGCTGACCGGGACGTTGACGTCGGCGATCGCCGCCCGGACGCCAGGCACTCGCGCGATGTCCCCGACCCGGTCGGCCGGTAGGGTAGCCCGCTCGCCGAACCTCGGATCCACGTCGTCGGCCACCGGCAGTGCCTGCGGGGCGCCCACCACCAGGTCGGCAGCCTGGTAGCGCTCGGTCGGCACGCCCGAGCGCTCGCTGCTCTCCAGCAGGATCCCGCAGGCCGTGATCACCGCCGAGCCGAACAGCACCGCGACGAACGCCGCGACGAACCCGCCCTTCCGTCCCTTGATCGTGCTCCAGGCCAACGCCAGCATTCGGCGGTTCACGCCTCCCCCAGGTGAGTCATCCGCTCGGCGATCTGCTCGGCGGACGGTCGGGGCATCTCGCCGGCCAACCGGCCGTCCGCGAGGAACACCACGGTGTCGGCCTGCGCGGCCGCGACCGGATCGTGCGTCACCATCAGCACGGTCTGCCCCAGGTCGTCGACGATCTTCCTGAGCAGTGCCAGGACCTGGCGACCGCTGCGGCTGTCCAGCGCGCCCGTCGGCTCGTCGGCGCACACCAGGTCGGGCCGGTTGATGAGCGCCCTGGCGATCGCCACCCGCTGTTGCTGTCCACCGGAGAGCTGGCTCGGGCGGCGGTCGTGATGGCCGGCGAGCCCGACCGCGGCGAGGACGCTCGCCAGTTGCTCGGGATCGACCGGTTTCTCGGCCAACCGGACGGGCAACGTGACGTTGTCCGCCACGGTCAGCGCACCGAGCAGGTTGTACGCCTGGAAGACGAACCCGATCCGGTCCCTGCGCAGCTCCGTCAGCTCTGTCTCCGACCGGCCGGACAACTCCGTGTCACCCAGCACGACCCGGCCCGACGTCGGCTGGTCCAGACCGGCCGCGCAGTTCAGAAACGTGCTCTTGCCGGAGCCGGACGGGCCCATGACGGCGGTGAACGTACCGCGCCGGAATCCGACCGTCACCCCGTCGAGAGCGCGTACCTCGTTCTTCCCCGACCCGTATGTTTTGGACACCGAATCCAACTGCACCGCGTACGTACACGACGTCCTTGCACCCGGGTGTAGTGAGTCGGTCGCGGTGGCCTCGGCCAGTGCCACGCGTCGCCTCGACGGGTTTCTGCTGTTCAACCTCATGCCGTCCGACGCTACGAGTCATGTCGGCGCGAACCGCTACCCCTTACCACCGGATCTGAGGTACAGCTGGCTGTAGTGCCGCGGGCGGCAGCCACAGGGCAGACTTCACGCCGTGTCGGGAACTCGAAGGGACGCTGCCTCCGTGGGTGCGCAGAAAGGGCATCCTGTGACGTCGGGTCGGCGGTGGGTGCAGGTGTGGCGCGGCGGGGTCTACCTGCTGGGATCGCTGGCCTCCGGGATCGCCACGGTGCTCGCGCTGCCGCTGCTGTGCCATCCGCGGTTCGCCCAGCGTTGGGCGGATCGGCACCGTGACCGCGCCGGCCGGCAGCTCGGTACGCCGTCGGCACCGCGTCCTGCCCTGCGCGCGACGGGACGCCGAGCCTGGGCCGATCCGACCACGCGCCGCGACCTGCTCTGGCTGCCAGTGAACGCCATGACCGGGGTGGCGCTCGGCCTGCCCGCGCTGCTGTGCGCGGGCAACGTCCTGCTCGCCACGATCGCGACACCACTCTGGTGGGCTTTCCGGCTGGAGGACCGGCCACGGCTGTTCATCGATATTCCGGTGACCGGCTGGGCGACGGCGCTCACCCTCGGGCCACTGCAGATCCTGCTGCTCGCCGCGCTGGCGTACCTGGCCTTCCCGCCGATCGCTCGCGCGCACGCCCGGATCTGCCTGGGAGTGCTGTCGCACTCGACGGTCGAACAGCTCGCCGACCGGGTCGCCGTGTTGACCCGCACCCGGGCGGACGTGCTCGACGCACACGGTGCGGAGCTGCGCCGGATCGAGCGCGACCTGCACGACGGTACCCAGGCCCGGCTGGTGGCCATCGCGATGCGGCTGGCCGTGGCCCGGCAGGCGCTGTCCGACAATCCGCGGGACGAGCAGTTCGTGGAAGGGCTTCTGCGGGACGCACATGAGGGAACCGAAGAGGCGATGACAGAGCTACGCGAGGTGATCCGCACCGTCTATCCGCCGATTCTCGCCGACCGGGGCCTCGACGGCGCTCTGACCGCCGTGACAGCCCGCTGCGGCGTGCCGACCCGACTGGACATCGGTGACCTCGGACGGGTCCCGGCGGCAGTGGAGGCTGTCGTCTACTTCGCCGTCGCCGAGGCACTGACCAACGTCGTCAGGCACAGCCACGCGACCGCGGCCGGCGTCGGGGTCAGCCGCACGGCAGACCGGTTGTCGGTAATGATCACTGACAACGGCACCGGCGGCGCCAACGATCGGCGGGGCACCGGCCTGGCCGGGATCCGTCGTCGGGTGCTCGCGCTCGACGGCACCGTCGACGTCGACAGCCCGGCCGGCGGGCCGACGACCATCACCATGGAGCTGCTGTGCGGGTAGTGATCGCCGAAGACAACGTGCTGCTGTCCACCGGACTGGAACTGCTGCTCAACCGCGTGGGCTTCCACATCGCCGCCATCGCTGACAATGCGGCGGGCTTCCTCACCGCCGTGCGGGACCACCAACCCGACGTCACCATCGTCGACGTCCGGCTGCCGCCGTCGTTTCGCGACGAGGGCATCCGAGCCGCCCTGCAGGCCCGACGAGAACACCCCGGCCTGCCGGTCCTGGTGCTGTCCCAATACGTCGAGCAGCAGTACGCCGCCGAACTACTCTCCACCACCGGCGGCGGCGTCGGCTACCTCCTCAAGGACCGCGTCAGCCGAGTGGACGAGTTCGTCGACGCGCTGCGCCGCGTCGCCGCCGGTGGCACCGCCATGGACCCCGAGGTCATCGCGCAGCTCGTCCAACGCGCCGGCGACCCGATCGCCGCGCTCACCCCCCGCGAACGCGAGGTACTCGCGTTGATGGCGCAGGGACACGACAACGACACGATCGCTCAGCAGCTTGTCATCACCGACAACGCCGTACACAAGCACATCGGCAACATCTTCGCCAAGCTCGGCCTCGCGGTGACCGACAGCGGCCACCGCCGCGTCCTCGCCGTCCTCACCTACCTCAACGCGGCGGGTGCTCGGTCCTCTCCGTGACCCTCTTGCCGAGATCGTTTCACGAGCGTAGGAAGAACACGACGATCCACCCACCACCGTCGACCCCTGCGTCGAATCACCGTCCTGTGTCGAGGGAGATGCGCGTGACCACACCCAGACGGTTCCGTCTCGCCGTGTCCGTGCTCGTGACCGCAGGCGCCGTCCTGCTCAGCCCGGCCGCCGCCGCGGCACCGCCCGCGACTCCCGCATCGGCCGGGCACCGGAGCTGCGACCCGATCGACCCGACGGCCTGCCTGCTGCCGTTCCCGAACGACTACTTCACCGTGCCGGATCGGACCAGCCCCACCGGCAAGCGGGTGCGGATCGCGGCCTCCGCGATGCCCGCCAACGTGCAGCGGACCCCGATCGACCCGACGGAATGGAACCGGCAGGACGGGTTCAGCCCCGGCTCACCGATCCTGGTGCACGTACCCGGCCTCGACGCTGCGGCGACCGGGATCGCGCCGGTCACCGACATCGGCCGCTCCCTGGCGCCGGACGCGCCGATCGTGCTGCTCGACGCCCGGACCGGCAAGCGCACGCCGTACTGGGCCGAGCTGGACGCGCACGCCGCCGGCCAGCCGGACCGGCAGCTGCTGATCATCCGGCCGGCGGTGGCGCTGACCGAGGGCACCCGGTACGTCGTCGGCCTGCGCGGCCTGCGCGACGGCAACGGGGCGCTGATCCCGGCGCCGAAGGCGTTCACGTCGTACGTGACCGGTGCCGGCCTCGGCCATCGGGACAGTCGCGTCCCGCAGATGAAGCGGATCATCGCCGACCTGTCCAGGACCGGCGTCAAACGGCACAGCCTCTACCTCGCCTGGGACTTCACCGTGGCCAGCCGGCACGGTCTGACCGGGCGGATGCTGGCGGTCCGAGACGGCGCGTTCGCCGCCCTCCGCCGGGCCGCACCGTCGTTCACCGTCACCCAGGTGACCGACTATTCGCCCGAGCAGGATCCGCTGATCGCTCGGCAGGTGACCGGCACCATCGGCGTACCGTCCTATCTGACCGGCGACGGCGGGCCCGGCTCCCGGCTGCACTACGGGCCGGCCGGCGGCGGTGGGACGCCGCTGACGCCGAACGCCCTGCCCACGCCGTCCGGTGCGACGGTGGCGGCGGACTTCGTCTGCAACATCCCGCGCAGTGCCTCGGCCGCGAAGCCGGCGCACCTCTCGCTCTACGGCCACGGCCTGCTCGGCAGGCCGACCGAGATCAACGCCGGCAACGTCAAGACGATGTCGAACACGCACGACTTCACCTTCTGCGCGACCAGCTGGATCGGCATGGCCGCCGCCGACGTCCCCTTTGTGGCAGGCGCCTTCACCGACCTCAGTGCCTTCCCCGCAGTGGCGGACCGGTTGCAGCAGAGCTACCTGAACTTCCTCTTCCTGGGCCGCGCGATGATCCACCCGGGCGGGTTCGCCGCCCACCCGGCGTTCCGGGACGCCAGCGCACGGCCGCTGATCAACGTGGCCGGCGGGCTGCACTACGACGGCAACAGCCAGGGCGGCATCAACGGCGGCGCGCTCACCGCCATCGCCCAGGACTGGACCCGGTCGGTGCTCGGCGTACCGGCGATGAACTACTCCACGCTGCTGCAACGCAGCGTGGACTTCGCCCCGTTCCAGACCATCATGGACGGCTACTACCCGGACAAGGCCGACCAGCAGCTGATCCTCGCGCTGCTGCAGATGCTGTGGGACCGGTCCGAGGCCAACGGGTACGCCCAGCACATGACCGACCGGCCGTTGCCGGGCACCCCGGCGCACCAGGTGCTGATGCACGTGGCCTTCGGCGACCAGCAGGTGTCGCCCGCCGCGGCGGAGGTCCAGGCGCGCACCATCGGCGCCCGCCTGCACACCCCCGCGCTCGCCGACGGCTGGTCACTGGACGTGCGCCCGTACTGGGGCATCACGCCGATCCGCAGGTACCCGTACACCGGCTCGGCGATCGTGATCTGGAACAGCGGCGCGGCCTACGCGCCACCGCCGACCAACCTCGCCCCGGCCGGGCCGGAGTACGGCGACGATCCGCACGAGTTCCCGCGCGCCCAGGCCGGAGCCCAGAAACAGAAGGCGATGTTCCTGCTCACTGGCAAGGTCATCGACGTCTGCGCACGGACGCCCTGCCCGTGACGCGGTAACCGGTCACGCCGGAAGGCCCGTCGGGAGGCGAGCTGGGGAAGTCCCGGCGGGCTGCACCAGTGCGCCGGATTGACGTCGATGAGACCTTGCCGGAGGGCGGCGCAGGGTGACGTGGTTGCGATGCATTGATGACGCCCTGAGGTCATCGGCGACCGACGGTCACCGTCCGTATCATCTCGGCATGGTGCTGAACCTGGAGCCACGGATCAGCCGACGGGCGGTGCTCCTGGCCGCCGGAGGGTTGCTCGTCGGTTGCTCCCCGCAGCCCGAGGCCGACGAGGTCCACCTGCGACTGGCCACCGGGCCGGCGGGTGCGGTATACCGACGCATCGGCGGTGCGCTGGCCGAACACATCTCCGAGCAGGTGCCGGGTGCCACGGTGACCACCGTGCCGAGCGGGGCGTCCACCGACAACATCCGGATGCTGCGGGCCGGCGAGGCGCACCTCGGGCTGACGAGCCTGGATGCGCTGATCACGACCGACGGCAGCGCGCCCGAGGGGCTCTCTGCGGTATGCCGGCTCTACGACAGTCATCTGCATCTCGTGGTCATGGCCGGTTCAGCGATCGAAGAGTTCCGGGACCTTGAGGGCAAGCGCATATCCCTCGGTGCCCGCAATTCGGGCACCGAGTTCACGTCACTGCGGGTTCTGGAGCTGGGCCCGGTGAACGCCGACGGTCGGTACCTCAGCCAGGCGGAATCGGCGGCGGCACTGCGCGACGGCAAGATCGACGCGATGTTCTCCCTGACCGGCGTCCCGACACCCGCCATCACGGAGCTGGCGCAGCGGCACCCGATCCGGCTGATCCCGTTGGACGCACAGGCGGACGCACTCTTCGGGGCGTACCCGGGTCCCTACGCTCCCGCCATGATCCACGCGACTGCCTACGCCGGCGTCCCGGCCACCCGCACCGTCGCCGTGCCGAACGTGCTGCTAGCGCGCAACGACCTGCCCGACGACCTGGTCTACGCGATCACCGACACGATCTTCACGCACACCGGCACGATCACCTCCGCCAGTCGCGGTGACGCCGCGGCCGTTCCCGAAGCGTGGCAGATCAACGTACGTACCGGGATCTCCACCGCATCGGTGCCGCTCCATCCGGGCGCGGCGGCCTGGTTCCGCGACCGCAAGCGCTGACCAGAGACAGCGACGCGACCGGGTCCTCAGACCGGCGACGGAGTTGGGGCGCCGGACGACGACGCCACCTGCGGAACGACCGGCAACGCGACCACCGCGGCGAACCCGTGCCCGGACCCGTCTGGACGCGGCAGGCCCTCCTCCAGCCGCAGCTCGCCCCCGGCCGCCCCGACCAGGTCGGCGCAGATCGCCAGTCCCAGGCCGGTTCCGGACACGTTCTGGTGCCGCGGCGACCGCCAGAACCGTCGTAGCGCCTGGGCCCGCTCGGAAACGTCGATCCCCTGCCCGTCGTCTCGGACAGCGACGGTGACCACGCCTCCGGCCGCGGAGCTGTTGCGGTTTCCTTCGCCCGCACCAGCGGGAACAACGCGGGCGGTCACCTCCACCGCCTGCGCGCCCGACAGCCGTAACGCGTTGCTGATCAGCTCGTCCAGGATGCTGCCCAGTCCGCCCGGCGGCTCCAGCAGCCGCAGCCCCGGCGGCACGTCGACCGCCAGTGTCTGCCCCGCCGTCGCCGTCAACGCCCGCCACCGGTCCACCCGGGTCGCCAGCACCTCGTCGAGATCCACCGGCGACGCCGTCCGCAGGCTCTCCATCCGCGCACTGGCCTGCAGCGAGTTCAGCATCCGCTGCATCGCCTTCAGCTCGTCGACGGCGACGTCGTACACCTGCTGCCCGTTGCCCTCCGGCCGCAGGTGCGGCGCGAGGCTCTCCACCGCGAGCCGGAGGCTGGTCAACGGGTTGCGTAACTGGTGCGACGCGTCGGACACAAAGGCCCGCTGCCGCTGCGCGGCGTTTTCGACGGCGTCCATCATGGTGTTGAACGACGCTGCCAGCCGCCGCAGCTCGATCGGGCCGGCCTCGGCGTCGGCGCGGATCGTCAGGTCGCCCTCCGAGATCCGTGAGGTCGCCGCGTCCAGCTTCCGCACCGGCCGCAGCACCCACGCTGATACCGGCCAGGCGACGGCCGCCAATGCGATCAACGGCAGCAGCCCGAGCCCGGCGAGCCGGGCCCAGCGTACGAGGATGGTCTCGCGTGTCTTCGACAGGTCGGAGATCGTCACGACCGCGCCGACGACCTCACTGTCCCGACCCACCGGCTCGGCCACAACGAGTGCGGAGTCGTCCCACGGCGCCCATTCCCAGGACGGCTCGGACCGCGCCCCAGCCAGCGCCGCGGTCACGATCCGGGGCAACGTCGGCTCGGTCCGCGCCGCCTCCCGGTACGCATCGGCCGGTCCGAGCAACACATTGCCCGACGTGTCGACCAGCGCGACCGGGATGCCGTAGAGCTCGTGGTAGCGCGTCAGCTCCTGTTGCAGCGCCTCGGTCCGCCCGGTCGCCAGCGCGGTCTCGGCCAGCGAGGCGAACCGCCCGACGTCGTTGAGCCGGTTGACGTAGGTCTCCTGCATCTCCCGCTCGGCCACAGTGATGCTGAGCGGCACCCCGAGCGCCGCGACGAGCAGCACCGCGAGGGGAACCAGGACGACGAGCAGGCGGCGGTGCACGGCGCGTCAGCCGATCAGCTCCGGCTGGTCGGCCAGGAGCCGATAGCCGACGCCGTGGATCGTGCGGATGACCACGTCCGTCCCCAGCTTGTGCCGTAACGCCGCGATGTGGGTGTCCAGGGTGCGACTCGACGACTCCCACGTCGCGCCCCAGATCTGGTCGAGGATGATGTCACGGCTGACCACGTTGGGTGCCCGCCGGGCCAGCAGCAGGAGCAGTTCGAACTCCTTGCGGGTCAACGCCACGGGCGTGCCGTCGACGGTGACCTCGCGGGTGCCGACGCCGATCCGCATCGGGCCGAGCAGGAGCGGCTCGTCCGAGTGGCTCAGGGCACGAGCCGCCCGGGTACGCCGCAGCACGGCGTCGATCCGGGCGAGCAACTCGGCGATGCCGAACGGCTTGACGATGTAGTCGTCGGCGCCGGCGCGCAGCCCACGGACCCGCTCGTGCTCCTCGGACCGTGCGGTCACCGCGATGACGGCGGTCTCCGGGTGGTCACGCAGCTTCCGGATCACGTCGAGCCCGTCGCCGTCGGGCAGACCCAGGTCAACGAGGACCACGTCGGCCGGTGCGGCACGCACGGCCTCCGCGGCGGTGGCGATGCGGTGAACCTCGAAGCCCGCCTGGGTCAGGACGGTCACCAGACCCAGCGCCACGCGGTCGTCATCCTCGATGACGGTTATCCGCATACCAGCGGATTCTACGGCCCGGGCCGGCCCTCGTGTCAGCCCGCGAGTTCTTGGGATTTCTCTGACACCATCCGCGTCCCGACCAGTCGAGACTGGGGGCCACTCACTCACCCAGGTATGTGCATGCGCTGATGAGGAGGCCGCTGTGAGAGAGACCAGCAGGTACCGGGCCGCCGCGCGGATGATCGCCGCGATCGGCGTCGTCACGCTCGTTGCCGCCTGTTCCGGCAATGGAGGCGCCAACGGCGGCGGCGACGCCGCAGGCTACCCGGACCAGAACATCACGATCGTCGTGCCGTTCAGTGCGGGCGGCCCGACGGACACGGTCACCCGAATGATCGCCGAGCCGATGGCCGCCAAACTCGGTGGCAAGGTCGTCGTCCAGAACGTCGAGGGCGCGGGCGGTACGGTCGGCGCCGGCGAGGTCGCGCGGGCCGAACCGGACGGCTACACCGTGCTCATGCACCACATCGGCATGTCGACGGCACCCGCCCTGTACAAGGACCTGGGCTACAAGCCGCTCGAGGACTTCGAGATGGTCGGGCTCGTCACCGAGGTGCCGATGACGGTCGTCGCCCGCAAGGACTTCGCGCCCACGACACTCCAGGACCTCGTGACCCACGTGAAGGCGAACGCCAACAAGGTCACGCTGGCCAACGCCGGCATCGGCGCCGCGTCCCACCTGTGCGGCCTACTGTTCCAGACCGCCACTGGTGTGAAGCTCCAAGAGGTCCCGTACCAGGGCACCGGCCCCGCGCTGACCGACCTCGTCGGTGGCCAGGTCGACTTCATGTGTGACCAGACGACCAACACCAGCGGCCAGATCGCCGCGGGAAAGGTGAAGGCGTACGCGGTCACCACGCCCGAGCGGGTGAAGAGCCTTCCCGACCTGCCCACCACGGTCGAGGCCGGGCTGCCCCAGCTTCAGGTCAGCGTGTGGCACGGTCTCTACGTCCCGGCCGACACCCCGCAGGAGATCGTCGAGAAGCTGTCCGAGGCGCTGAAGGTGGCACTGGCCGACCAAGGGGTCATCGACCAGATGGCCAAGCTCGGCACCGCGCCGGTCCCGGCCCAGGACGCGACCCCGCAGGCGCACCGGGCCAAGCTCGAGGAGCAGCTCGGCACCTGGGGGAAGATCATCGCGGACGCCGGGGTCAAGGTCTCCTGAGGTGGAGCGTCGTCGGTCGTTTCCGGACGTCCTCGCCGGGGGAGTCTTCGTCCTGATCGGTGGTGCATTCGTGGTGGGGTCGCTCGGCTATGAGCTGGGCACCCCACTGCGGATGGGCCCCGGCGCCTTCCCGCTGCTGGTCGGCGCGACGGTGGCCGTCCTGGGCCTGGCGATCGTCATCAAGGGACTGATCGCCGGCGAGGTGATCTCGTTCGGACCGATCCCGTGGCGCGCGGTCGCCGCCATCGTGCTCGCGGTCGTGTTCTTCGGATTCACCGTCCGGCGCCTCGGATTCGTACCGACGTCGGCGGTGACCGCCCTGCTCACCACGCTGGCCAGCTCACGCGTACGGCTGGTCACAGCCGTGGCCGTGGCCGCCGGGCTGACCGTGGCCAGCACGCTCATCTTCGTCGTCGGACTTCAGCTGCGGATCCCGCTATGGGGCCCTTGGCTGGGGTTCTGACGCGGCATCCGGATTGAGGCATGGAACTTCTCGACAACCTCGCGCTGGGCTTCTCGACCGCCTTCCTGGTCCAGAACGTCCTCTACTGCTTCGTGGGAGTGCTGCTCGGGACCGCGGTCGGCGTGCTGCCCGGCATCGGGCCAACGGCGACTGTGGCGATGCTGCTGCCGATCACGTTCAGCTTCGAGCCGGTGACGGCGTTGATCATGCTGGCCGGTATCTATTACGGCGCACAGTACGGCGGCTCGACGACCGCCATCCTGATCAACCTGCCCGGTGAGTCGTCGGCGGCGGTCACCGCGCTCGACGGGCACGAGATGGCCCGCCAGGGCAGGGCCGGCCCGGCCCTGGCCACCGCTGCGGTCGGGTCCTTCATCGCGGGTACGGTGGCCACCGTCGCGCTGGCCGTGGCGGCCCCACCGCTGGCCAGCGTCGCGTTGAAGTTCGGCCCGGCCGAGTACTTCTCGCTCGTGCTGTTCGGCCTGATCGTGTCGATCGCGCTGGCGCGTGGCACGGCGCTCAAGGCGCTGGCGATGATCGCCCTCGGCGTGCTGCTCGGCACGGTCGGCCAGGACATCTACACCGGCACGCCCCGGTTCGTGTTCGACCAGCGCGAGCTGTACGGCGGCATCGACTTCGTGTCGGTCGCCGTCGGCATGTTCGGGGTGGCCGAGATCCTGCGCAACCTGGAGAACGAGCAGACCCGAACGGCGGTCGTCAGCAAGGTGAAGAACCTCTGGCCGACCCGCGAGGACCGGCGCCGGATCGTCGCCCCGATTTTGCGGGGCACCGGTCTCGGCGCCGCGCTCGGCGTCCTGCCCGGCGGTGGCCACGTGCTGGCCTCGTTCACCTCGTACGCCGTCGAGAAGCGGATCTCGAAGCGGCCGCAGGAGTTCGGGCGCGGTGCGATCGAGGGCGTCGCCGGCCCCGAGTCGGCGAACAACGCCGCCGCGCAGACGTCGTTCATCCCGCTGCTCACCCTGGGTCTGCCCGCCCACCCGGTAATGGCACTGATGGTCGGCGCGTTCATCGTCCACGGCATCACCCCCGGCCCGAACGTCATCAATGACGAACCGGCGCTGTTCTGGGGCCTGATCGCGTCGATGTGGATCGGCAACGTGCTGCTCCTGCTGCTGAACCTGCCGCTGATCGGCTTGTGGGTGCGCATGCTGCGCATCCCGTACCAGGTGCTGTTCCCGATGATCATCCTGTTCGCCGCGATCGGCACGTACTCCCTGGCCTTCAACGCGTACGACGTCTACGCCATCGCGTTCTTCGGGATCCTGGGCTACATCCTGATCAAGTGCGGCTGCGAGCCGGCGCCACTCCTGCTCGGCTTCGTCCTCGGTCCCTTGCTTGAGGAGAACCTGCGGCGGGCGCTCATCATCTCCCGCGGCGACCCGTCGGTCTTCCTGACCCGACCGATCTCCGCAGTACTCCTGGCCCTGGCCGTGGCAGCGCTCGTCGTCGCCGTCCTCCCGACGATTCGCAGGCGCCGCGAGGTCGTGTTCGCCGAGGAGGAGTAGGGGCAGCGGCGGTGGCAACCGGGCGATCCGGGGCTGAAAGGCGGCGTTGACCAGCACGACAGCATCGACGCGGTGCTGGCCGTCGATGTACGTTACCGGCGAGTCGATCTGGCGATGGTGGACGGCGGGGAGGCCGCATGGCCGGGAAACACCGTTCGTGGTGGGGTTGGGGGAACGTCGAGGACGCAGTGACCGGCGCGGAGGCGACGGCGTTGGCAACCCGGGTGCGTACCCTGCTGCCCGACGTCGACCTGACCGAGCACGTTGCGCCGCCGGTGGACGAACTCGGCCTGCGCCCACCGCGGGTCAGTCCGCCGACGTCACTCGCCAGGCTGTGCTCGACGGATCCGGCCGACCGGGCGGCGCACACCCATGGCAAGGCGTTCCGGGACGTCGTCCGCAACCTGCACGGGGATGTCCACGACCCGCCGGACCTGGTGGTCCGGCCGGTGACCGAGCAGGACGTCGTCGACGTGCTGGACTGGTGCGCGGGCCGGGACATCGCGGTAATCCCCTACGGCGGCGGCTCGTCAGTGGTCGGCGGTGTGGAGCCGCGGCTGGGTGACGCGTATCCCGCAGCGGTCAGTCTCGACCTTGGGCGCCTCGACCGGGTGCTGGAGGTGGACCCGACCAGCCGGGCGGCCCGCATCCAGGCCGGCGTGTTCGGCCCGGCGCTGGAGGACCAACTCCGGCGGTACGACCTCACACTGCGGCACTTCCCGCAGTCGTTCGAGTTCTCCACCCTGGGCGGCTGGTTAGCCACCCGCGCCGGCGGTCACTACGCCACCGTCCTCACCCACATCGACGACCTGGTGGAGTCGATGCGGGTGGTCACCCCAGCGGGCACCAGCCAGTCGCGCCGGCTGCCCGGCTCCGGCGCCGGGCCGTCCCCGGACCGTCTATTCCTCGGCTCCGAAGGCGCGCTCGGCGTCATCACCGAGGCGTGGATGCGGCTGCAGGACCGGCCCCGCTGGCGGGCGGGCGCCTCGGTGCACTTCACCGACTACGACGGGGCGGTCACCGCCACCCGGGCCATCGCCCAGTCCGGTCTGCACCCGAGCAACTGCCGACTGCTCGACCCGGTGGAGGCGCTCCTCAACGCGGGCGCCGCCACCACCGGCGGCGTGCTCGTTCTGGGATTCGAGTCCGCGGACCATCCGGTCACACCATGGCTGGACCGCGCCGTCGAGCTGTGCCGCGACCACGGCGGAACCCTGCCGGAGCCATCCCGCAGCGACGACTCGTCCGGCCCACGGCAGCGGACCGCCGCCGCCGACGCCTGGCGGTCAGCGTTCCTGCGGATGCCGTACCAGCGCGACGCGCTCGCCGCCCGGTCGATGATCGTGGAGACGTTCGAGACCGCCTGCACCTGGGACCGATTCCCCGCCTTGCGCGCGGCCGTGCTCGCCGCTGCCGGCGAGGCGCTGCGCGCCGTCGCCGCGACCGGTGTGGTCACCTGCCGCTTCACGCATGTCTACCCGGACGGCCCCGCCCCCTACTTCGGCGTGTACGCCACCGGCCGCTGGGGCGCCACCCTCACTCAGTGGGACCAGGTCAAGCATGCCGTCTCCGACGCGCTGCTCACCGCCGGCGGGACCATCACCCACCACCACGCCGTCGGCCGCGACCACCGACCGTGGTACGACCGGCAGCGTCCGGACCCGATCGCGCTCGCACTGCGCGCCGCCAAAAGCGCCCTCGACCCGTCCTGGATCCTCAACCCCGGCGTCCTCGTCGATCCCGCCCGCTGACGTCGGCTGCGGTGCGCCACCGGCTGGTGAACCCCGAACATTACGACTTGACGTACGGGATGTTATCGCTCACAGTCGATGTCTAAGGACGACGGCACCTGTGGCTTACCGGGCAAGCCCGCTTCGTCGGCCTCGAATCAGGCGTGCGCCAAGGCCATGCAGACGTCTTGTTAGCGCTGACAATCTCTGCCTGCGCCCGGCCACGCGGCGCGGTGCGCCCATCTTCGGGTAGACCGCTCGGCTCTTCGTTATTAGAGGAG
This sequence comes from Micromonospora sp. NPDC000668, assembly GCF_042897975.1. NCBI lineage: Bacteria > Bacillati > Actinomycetota > Actinomycetes > Micromonosporales > Micromonosporaceae > Micromonospora > Micromonospora sp. NPDC000668. The sequence goes on along the minus strand of NZ_JBIAYP010000001.1, from coordinate 900,163 downwards.
GATCATGTCTGCCTTCGATAGATTTCCATCGATAGCTCTGCCACCGCTGCGGCGGCGGGGGCGGTTGCTGCGGGTCGTCGCCGCTGGCGTGGCGGCGTTGGTGGCCGGTGTTGCCGCTGCGGCGGTGGTGTCGACACCCGCCGCCGCGGCGACGGTCGACACGAGCGCGTGGTACGTGTTGATCAACCGCAACAGCGGCAAGGCCCTGGACGTGTACAACCTGGCCACAAACGACGGTGCGCGGATCACGCAGTGGGCACGGAACAACGGCAACCAGCAGCAGTGGCAGTTCGTGGACTCCGGCGGTGGCTACTACCGGTTGCGGTCGCGGCTGTCCGGCAAGGTGCTGGACGTCTACAACTTCTCGACGGCCAACGGTGCCAGCATCGTGCAGTGGACCGACGGCAACGGGACCAACCAGCAGTTCCGGTTGGCCGACTCCGACGGTGGTTACGTCCGGTTGATCAACCGAAACAGCAACAAGGTGGTGGAGGTTCAGGGCGCCTCGACCGCCGACGGGGGAAACATCGTGCAGTACGACGACTGGAACGGCAGCAACCAGCAGTGGCAACTCGTCCGCGTCGACGGCGGGGGTAACCCCACCACGCCGCCGCCCGGCACGTGCGCTCTGCCGTCGACGTACCGCTGGACATCGACGGGCTCGCTGGCAAACCCGAAGTCGGGGTGGGTCTCGCTCAAGGACTTCACCTACGCCCCCTACAACGGCAGGCACCTTGTCTATGCGACGACGCACGACACCGGAACGAGGTGGGGTTCGATGAACTTCGGCCTCTTCACGAACTGGTCCGAGATGGCCTCGGCCAGCCAGAACACGATGTCCTTCTCCACTGTCGCGCCTACGCTCTTCTACTTCGCCCCGAGGAACATCTGGGTGCTGGCCTATCAGTGGGGCGGGACCGCCTTCTCCTACCGGACGTCGAGTGACCCCACCAATCCGAATGGATGGTCATCGGAGCAGGTGCTCTTCTCGGGAAGCATCTCCGGCTCCGGTACGGGACCCATCGACCAGGCGCTCATCGGTGACAGCACGAACATGTACCTGTTCTTCGCAGGGGACAACGGCAAGATCTACCGGGCCAGCATGCCGATCGGAAACTTCCCTGGCAGTTTCGGCTCGACGTCGACGGTGATTATGAGTGACACCACGAACAACCTGTTCGAAGCCGTTCAGGTCTACAAGCTCCAGGGCCAGAACAGGTACCTCATGCTCGTCGAGGCGATCGGCTCGCAGGGTCGCTACTTCCGCTCGTTCACGGCCACCAGTCTGGGCGGCTCGTGGACGCCGCAGGCCGCGACCGAGAGCAATCCCTTCGCCGGCAAGGCCAACAGTGGCGCCACCTGGACCAACGACATCAGCCACGGCGAACTGATTCGCGGCAACGCCGACCAGACCATGACAGTTGATCCCTGCAATCTGCAGTTGCTCTACCAGGGACGTGCCCCGAACTCCGGCGGCGACTACGGACTACTGCCTTACCGGCCGGGTCTACTGACACTGCAGCGCTAATGGCGTGACGCAGGTCGGCTCAGGTGTTCTTGATATACGCCGACCGCGGCGTACGCCAAACCGCAGGAACGTTGTCACGGCTCACGATCGGGATCGAGCGGAGTTGGAAGGGCGGGCTCGGTGCAAGGCCGAGCCCGCCCAGGGCCTCGCAGAGGGGTGCGGTGCCAAACCGTTCAACCTCATGTGCGGAGTTCTCCGGTCCGCTGCGGCAGACCATCGCACCGACCCTGGTAGCAGCAGCAGCGCCGGCACGATGTGCCGGTGCTGAGTTGCGGCTGACAGGATGGACGCATGTCGGTGTTGCAGGTGAAGGTGCGTGCAGTGGTGTCCGGCGCGGACCGGTCCGGCATGCCGGACGTGCTGGTCGAGCTCGCGAGCGAGCGTGCGACGGTGCGGGAGCTGATCCGCAGGGCGGTTGAGGAGCAGATCCGGTCGTTGGGCGTCGACGCCACGCGTTGCCAGACCGTGCTCGATCGCCAGTATCTTTCCGCGGCGGAGATCCGGGCACAGGCATCCACCAGCATGGTCCGGATGCCCTCACCGCAGCTCGATTCGCCGGACGTCGCCGAGCATGTGGCTCGGGCGTGCCGGGCGTTCGAGCGGAGCGTGTTCGTGTTGTTCGTGGGAGGACGCCAGGTCGAGCGGCTCGACGAGGAGATCGTGCTTCGCCCCGGCGAGCCCGTCGTGTTCCTGCGGCTGACCGCGCTGGTCGGTGGGTGACCCGTGGTGGACGTGCCGGAGATGTACGCCGACGAGGTCCGTCGCCAGCGAGACGCCCTGTGGGGGATGGTCGACGAGGCCTCGGCCTTGGCGAAGGCCGATGACCTGCCAGGTCTGCGGGCCCACGCCAAGGAGATCCGGCGTGGGCTGGAAGCCGGCAACAGCATTGACCGTACCGGTGGACATCTGGACTCGAACGTCGGTGACATCTACGCGTCGCTGGACGACATCTACGACGCGGCGTTTCCGGTGCAGAACCGCGACGATCCGGCAGACGTCCTGGAAACGCCGTGGCCGACCGCCAGCCGTACGGCCCTGCTCGCCTCCATCGTGGATCACGTGGGCTGGCCGAAACCACCGCTCGAGCCCCTGGCCGACCGCGCAATCGCCGCCAACGACGTTCACCTGCTGCGGCTGCTGGTCCTCACTCCGCTGGGCCGCGCGAGTCGGGGGACCGTGGTGCGGGTCCTGGACGCTCTGCACGAGGTGGGCGCGCTCGATGTCGAGATCATCGAGCAGGCGTTCACCGACGACGAGTACCTGGGCAACGCCATCGTCGGACGCTCCCCGGCGGACGGCGCCGAACGGTCGATGCCCCACGCGTGCACGCCCGCTGTCCGCGACTACTTCGACGAGGTGGCCTGGCGCCTGACCTCGCCACCCGAGCCCGAGTGGGCCGCGCTACCCGAGGTGCTGGTGCCACGAGGCCTGCGGTTCGTGCTCCGGGCCATGGAGCGACCAACGGATCGCCGGATGGCCGTGCGCCTCGGCGCCGCTGAGCTGACCGATGGCGAGCGGACGGCGCTGGTGGAACACCTGCGCGATCGGCCGGCAGAGGAGCGGCGGTACGCCTTCGACCTACGGCTGCCGGCGGGTGACGCCGGGGTGCTGCTGCCACTGCTCGGGCTGCCCGGCGCGGAGCCGCTGCTGCGGCTGGTGCAGGCGACCTCCACAACGGAGGCTGTGCGGCAGGACAGGAGCGCCATCCTCGCTGCCGTGCGGCAGGCCGGCGTCGACGGTGCGCGCCGGCTGCTGCGGATCTGCCCGAGCGAGATCGTCTCCGCGGCGCTGGGCTGGAACCGCGCAGCCGTCTCCAAGCGCGTCAAGCACAACGCGCTGGCGGGCATCGCCGCTTTCGGCCTGCTGCCGCTGGCCGACGGGGAGACGGTGCTCGACCGCTACATGGCGTTGCGGGAGGTGGCGAAGCGGGGTCCGAAGCTGGGTCCGAACCGCAGGCACAGCCACGCCGCCGCGGTTGCCGTCGCCCTCGACCATCTCGCCCAGGTGACCGCTTTCCCAGACGCTGAGCGCCTGGAGTGGGACTGCGAGGCCCGCATCGCCACTGAGACGCCCGGCGACTGGCACATCGGCGACTACACCGTCGCGCTGCGTCTGTCCGATGCCGAGCCGCTCATCACGATCAGCAGGGCAGGCAGGCAGCTGACGTCGGTGCCGGCTGCCGTACGCGCCGACCCGCGGTACCCCGAGGTCCGCGAACACCAGGAACGGCTACGCGACCAGGCCCGCCGCCTACGTACCGGGCTGATCGAGCGACTCGTCGCCACCGGCGGCACCCTCGCGCCTGACGAGCTCGCCCGCCTGCGGAGCCTGCCAGCCGGCGCGGTGATGCTCCCTGCGCTGATCTGGCAGGACCAGGTGGGCACGATCGGCTTGCTCGACCAGGTCGACCTCGACGGTCCGGTCGCCGTGGTGCATCCGTCGCTGTTGTACGAGCGGGGCCTGCTCGCCCACTGGCAGGCGGAGGTCGTCCGGCACCGGATCCGACAACCCGTAAAGCAGGCCTTCCGGGAGCTGTATCTGTTGACTCCGGCCGAACGCGACGCTGTCGACGTGTCGCGACGGTTCGCCGGACACACGGTCGACGGCAAGGTGTCGGGTCAGCTGCTGTCCGGGCGCGGCTGGTCGACTCATGGCCAGTATCAGGAGCACCAGGCAACCCGGCCGGTCACCACCGAGATCACCGCCGCGCTGGTCTGCAACCTGCCCGGCTATTTCGGTGGGGGAGAGGTGGTCGTCGGCGAGTTGCGTTTCCTGGCCGCAGGCTCGGTGGTCCCCCTGGCCGACGTGCCGCCGGTGGCGTTCTCCGAGGTCATGCGGGATCTGGACCTCGTCGTGTCGGTCGCCGGGATCGACCCGGCCGGATACGCCTCACCGCTACACGGGGCGAGCCGGGCCCAATTGCTGGCCAGCCTGATCGATGATCTCGGGCTGGCCCGGGTGACCGTCGACGGCACATCGGCCGTGGTCCGTGGCTCCCGGGCCACCTATCGAGTGCACCTCAACAGCGGCAGCATTCACGTCGAGCCCGGTGGCTACCTGTGCGTGGTACCAGCCTCGTTCGGCGGCACGGCCCATCCCAGCCTGTTCCTGCCGTTCGCCGACGAGGACCGGATCACCAGCATCATTCTCAGCAAGGTGCTTCTGCTCAACGAGGACGAGAAGATCACCGACCCGACGATCCTGGCCCAGCTTGGTCCACGGGCCTGACCGCAGGTGACGCTGGACGGTCAGACCCTCGTCGGGCAGGTGCCCTCGGCGCAGGCTCAGGCGGGAAAACCGCCCGCCCGGAGCAGAGCGCCCGGGAGGTGATTGCCGAGCCTCCGTTCCAGCCAGGAGACGGCCGAGGTGACCTCCTCCAGGTCCAGGCCGGTGGGCTGCCCCATCCGGTCGAAGAGGTAGACGAGGTCCTCGGTGGCGACGTTTCCGGTCGCCGCCGGCGCGAACGGGCAACCGCCTGCTCCGCCGATGCTGGCGTCGAGGGTCGTGACGCCTGCCTGGACCGCCGCGACCGCGTTGGCCACGCCGGTGTGCCGAGTGTCGTGCAGGTGCAACCGCAGCGGTGTCCGGGATTCCGTGACCTCCCGGGCGAGGGCCAGCCGATCGGTGACATCGGAGGGTACGGCCACCCCGATGGTGTCGGCGAGAGCCAGCTCATCCGGACCTGCGTCCCGCACCCGGGTGAGCACCTCCCGCAGCCGGCTCAGCGGGACCTCACCTTCGAACGGACATCCGAACGAGGCGCCGATGGTCACCGTCGCGAACACCCCTGCCGCGCGGGCCGCCTGCACCAGCGCCGCCGCCGTGTCACAGGCCTGGGCCGTGGTCATGCCCTGGTTGCGGCCACAGAAGGTGTCCGTGGCCACGACGACGACGTTGATCTCGTCGACGCCCGCGGCCAGAGCTCGGTCCAGGCCGCGGCGGTTCATCACCAGGCCCGCGTACCGGACGCCGTCGTGGCGGGGGAGCGCGGCCATCAGGTCGTCCGCGTCCGCCATCTGCGGAACGCGGGCGGGGTTGACGAAGCTGGTCACCTCCACTCGCCGGGCGCCCGCTCGCACCGCCCGCTCGATGAGCTCGATCTTGTCGGCGGTGGTGAGTAGCGTCGCCTCGTTCTGCAGGCCGTCGCGGGGCGAGACCTCGATAATGTCGATCATTGCTGTCATCGTTCCTCCGACAGGTACGCGACGGCACTGGCCTCGCTGATCACCTCGGCGTATTTGGCCTGCAGGTCGGACAGGCTCGCCTCGTGCGGGCCGGTGGCGCGGTCCGCCACCGCCTCCCGGACCACCAGCGGGACGAGCCCGTGCTGCATCGCGTCCACCGCGGTGGCGCGGACACAACCGCTCGTGCTCACGCCGACCAGCACGACGGTGTCGATGCGCTCCGCCCGCAGGGTGGAAGCCAGCGACGTGCCGAAGAAGGCGCTGGCGTACTGCTTGACCAGCACCAGTTCGTCCTCGGCGGGCGAGACCTGCGGCATCAGCTCTCCCATCGCGCCACCGCCGGAGAAGAGCTGCCGAAGGGCGGTGACCTTCCGGACGAACAGGCCTCCGTCGACACCGCCGGGCCCGTACGCGACGCGGGTGTGCAGCACGGGAAGCCGGTGGTCGCGGGCGGCGGCGATGACCCGGCCAGCCGACTGCAGGCAGTCCGCGGACGGCAGGCACAGGGGGCTGGCCGGGTCGAAGTAGGCCCGCATCAGGTCGATGACGAGCACGGCGGGACGGGCGCCGGGCAGGAGCGCGCCCCCGAATCCGTCGTCGCTGCTGTCCGGCACGGGGCTCATCGGGCGACCGGCGGCCGAGGGGCGGGAAGACCGGTCTCCTCCAGGCACCGGTCCAGGATGGTCTCCATCGGCGGCCCCATGTCGAAGGTGGGCAGTGGGTCCGGGCGTCCGTGGCGCAGCTCGGCCCGTACCTCCTCGGTGGCCGCGACGTCGACGGTGCCGGCCTCGTCGCAGACCACGCCGAAGCGGCGGGCACCCGCAGGGGTGACCAGGCCCCGGCGGACCTCGAGGCCGACGAGTTCCGGGTCGCGGGCGAGTGGGTCACCCCAGCCGCCGCCACCCCAGGTGACGAAGTGCAGCACGTCTCCGGGAGCCACGGGCACGTCGTGCACCTTGCTGCCCAGGATCTCGGTGCCGCCGTCGGCGCGTACGAGCCACTTACGGCCGCGGGCACCGGGCTCGCCACCGTTGACCCCCCACGGATAGGTGAGCCAGCGGTCGTCGTGGATCGCGATCGTGCCGGCCTCCAGGAACCGGTAGGCCACGTCGACGCCGTTCCCGCCGCGATGTAGCCCAGCGCCGCCGGTGTCAGCGATGGTCTCCCAGCGTTCGATCCGCAGGGGGTAGTAGGACTCCAGGTACTCGCACGGGATGTTGACGAACGACGGCCACAGCGAGTGGCCGTCCGGGCCGTCCCCCACCGGCCGGCCGGGAATCCCGCCGAATCCGATCGAGTACAGCTGGAACCACTCGCCCTTGCGCTCACCGGGCCCGTATGTGCCCGAATACATGAAGTGCGGCGACGACGAGAAGCCGGCCGCGTTGAGCAGCCCCGGGTTCGTCTGACCGAGCAGACCGCCGAACAGGTCGAAGACGCGACCGATGCCGTGGTTCCGCGCGTTGAGGGCGGCGGGGTACTTGGGCTTCCAGAACGAGTCGTCGGGGATCGTGACGTCGACCAGCGGGTAGAAGCCGTCGTTCCAGAGGATCTGCGGGTCGGCCACGGTGATCATGTAGATCCCGAAGAACATCCGGACGAGGTTCTCGTTGATGTAGTAGTTGATCGGACCCTGCGCCTGCGGGCTGCTGCCGGTGAAGTCCAGCAGCACCTTGTCACCGGTACGGGTCAGGCTGAGCTTGAGCTCGTAGGGGCCGTAGCCGAGTCCGTCGTCGCAGATGTAGTCGGTGAACGACAGCGTCTCGCCCTCCTTGAAGACCGCCCCGAGCAGGGTCTTCATCGCCCGGTAGTTGCGGTCCAGGAGTTGGTCGAGCGCGGAGTTGTAGGTGTCCACCCCGAACCGGGCGCACATCTCCTGGACCCGCCGGGAAGCGGTCCGGCACGCCGCGACGATTCCGTTCAGGTCGGCGCGGTTCCAGTCGGGCTTACGCACCTGGTTGAGGATGATCCGCAGGGCGTCCTCGGCGAGCTCGCCCTTCTTGTACAGCTTGAAGGGCGGGATCACCACGCCCTCCTCGAAGATGGTGCGGGCATCGGTCGGCATCGACGCCGGTGACTTGCCGCCGACGTCGGACATGTGCCCGAACATCGCCGCCCAGCCCACGATCCGGCCCTCGAAGAAGATGGGCAGCACCACGAGCCAGTCGTTCGCGTGGCTGATCGCCGCACCACAGGAGTACGGGTCCGACGTCAGCAGGACGTCGCCCTCCTCGATGTCGCCATCGAAGTTCTCCAGGAAGTCGGGGATGGACAGCCCGAACTGTCCCACCATCATCTTGCCTTCGGGGTTGGCGATCAGCGGGAACTCGTCGTGCTGTTCACGGATCCCCGGCGACAGCGCGGTCCGGAAGAGCACTTCGTCCATCTCGTAGCGGGCGTTGCGCAGCCCGTTCTCGATCAGGTCGAGGGTGACCACGTCGACATCCACGGAGCGAAGTGGTCCGGTAGCGGTCTCGATGAGGCGTGCCATGGTCAGTTCTCCCTGTGGCTGTCGACGGGGCGGATGAGGAGGCTGCCGCTCGGGTGCACCACCGCCGTGTGTCCGGGCAGCACGAGGGTGGTGGAGTCCATCTCGGTGATGATCGCCGGACCGGGCACGACGTTGCCCGCTCGCAGCAGGGCCCGGTCGTAGCCGCCGGCCTCCACTTCGGCGCCCTCGACCCAGATGCGGTGGTGGGCCCGCAGCGCGGGGCTCGGGTCCGCGTCACCGTGCTCCAGTTCGGGCGCGGCGACCTCGGGTCGGGGACCGTGAGCGGTGGCCCGGACGGTCACCAGCTCGTGTTCGGCATCGAGAACGAAGGAGAACAGTCGCTGGTGATCGGCGTCGAACGCCGACCGCAGGGCCGCGAGCCCACCGCCGGTCCCGTCGAAGGTGTCGATGTCGATGGCCACCGGGATCTCGAAACCCTGTCCGTGGTACCGCAGGTCGGCGGAGTAGACGACGCGCTGCTCATCCTCGGGGACGCCCTGCTCGGTGAGCGTGGAGCACGCCTTGCTCGCGAGTTCGGTGAGTATCGCGCGCAGGCGCTCGTCGGTGAGTTCGTTGAAGCGGCGCACCAACGTCCGCACCGACTCGTCGCGCAGGTTGGTCGTCGCATCGCCGTAGGCGCACAGCACACCCGGCGACGGCGGGATGATCACCGGCCAGGCCCCGGTCAGTTTGCCGAGCGCGTTGGCATGGAGCGGGCCGGCCCCACCGAAGGCCACCAGCGCGTAGTCGCGCGGGTCGAAGCCCTGCTGCACCGACACCAGCCGCAACGCCCCGAACATGTTCTCGTTGACGATGTCGATGATGCCCGCAGCGGCGGCCTCGACCGACTCCAGCCCGGTGGCGTCAGCGATCGACTTCACCGCGGCTCGTGCCGCCGCACGGTCCAGCCTGATCTCGCCCCCGGCCAGGTCGGTGGGCAGGTAGCCGAGCACCACGTTCGCGTCGGTCACCGTCGGCTGGTCACCGCCCGCTGCGTACGCGGCCGGACCGGGTGCGGCGCCGGCCGACTGCGGCCCTACCCGCAGCGCCTGGGTCAGCGGTGGTACGTGGGCGATGGATCCGCCCCCGGCACCCACTGTTCGCACGTCGACGGAGGTGGCGCGGACCTTGAGGCTCCCGACGGTGGTCTCCCGACCCACCCGCGGCGTGAGCCCCTGAACAAGGGCGACGTCGGTGGAGGTACCGCCCATGTCGAAGGTCAGAAAGTCCGGGTAGCCGGCCTGCTCCGCCACCCAGGTCGCGCCGGTCACCCCGCCGGCGGGACCGGACAGCAGCAGGTTGACCGGGTTGTCCGCGGCGACGGCCGCGGAGACCAGACCACCGTCGCTGCGCAGGATGCACAGCCGGCCGTCCACCCCGGACTCGCGCAGTTGCGCTTCGAGGTTCGCCACGTAGCGGGCCACCTGCGGCTGCACGGCCGCGTTCGCCACGGTGGTGATGGTCCGCTCGTACTCGCGAAGCTCCGGCAACACCGAGGTCGACAGCGACACCGGTACGCCCGGAAGCTCCTCGGCGGACAGCTCGGCCACGCGGCGCTCGTGCTGCGGATTGGCGTAGGAGTTGATCAGGCTGACGCTCAACGCCTCGATGCCCTGCGCGCGTAGCTTGCGCAACTTCGCACGGACGTCAGCCTCGTCGAGTTCGGTCACCACCGCGCCGTCGGCGCCGATCCTGCCGACGACCTCCACGGTGTCCTCCAGGGCCGCCAGCGGCTCCGGCTTCGGCCAGATGATCCAGCCGGCCAGGCCACCCGGCACGAAGGACCGGGCGATCTGGAGCACCTGCCGGAAGCCGTCGGTGGTGACCAGCCCGACCCGGGCGCCCTTGCCCTCGAGAATCGCGTTCGTGGCGACCGTGGTGCCGTGGAACACCTCAGTGATCTCCGACATGGGCACGCCGGCGGCCTCGCAGGCCCGCTCGATGCCACGCAGCACCCCGATGGACTGGTCCTCGGGCGTGGAGGAGGTCTTGGCCCGGTAGGTCTCTCCGGTCGCCTCGTCGATCAGCAGGATGTCGGTGAACGTTCCCCCCACGTCCACGCCGAGTCGGTAGGTCATGGTTCCTCCTCAGATGACGCCGGCAGAACGCAGCGACGCCATCGCGTCGTCGTCGAGCTCCAGCAGGTCGCGATAGATGTCGTCGTTGTGCTCACCGAGCTCGGGGCCGACGTGCCGGACCCGTCCCGGGCTGTCAGAAAGCTTGGGTACGACGTTGTGCATGGCGAACTCCCCCAGACCGGGGTGGGTCAGCCGGACGATCGCCTCGCGCGAGGCGAAGTGTGGGTCCTCGAGCATGTCCCTGGCTCTGAAGATGCGGCCTGCCGGAACGCCATGGGCGTGCAGCCGCTCGAGCAGCTCGTCGGACGCGCACGTCGAGCTCCATTCGGCGATCAGGCCGTCCAGTTGCTCCATCCACCGCCCTCGGACGCTGTGGGTGGCGTACTTCTCGTCGGTGGCCAGCTCGGCTCGCCCCATCGCCTCGGCGAGCCGGCGGAACACCGTGTCCTGGTTCGCCGCGATCAGCACCATCTCGCCGTCGGCCGTCGGGTAGACGTTGCTCGGGGACACGTTCGGAAGGGTCGTTCCGGTCCGCTCCCGCTGGTAGCCGGCGATCTGGTATTCGGGGATGAGGGACTCCATCATCGCCAGCACGGCCTCGTAGATGGCCGAGTCCACCACCTGGCCTCGACCGGTACGTCCGCGCTGGTGCAGCGCCACCAGGGTGCCCAGGCAGGCGAACGTCGCCGCCAGCGAGTCGCCCAGGGAGACGCCGGCCCGGGCCGGGGGGCGGTCGGGATCGCCGGTCACGTAACGGATTCCGCCCATCGCCTCACCGATCGATCCGTATCCGGCGCGTGACGAGTACGGGCCCGTCTGCCCGAAGCCGGTCACGCGAGTGACGATCAGGCCAGGGTTGATCTCCCACAGCTGCTCCGGGGCCAACCCCCAGCGCTCCAGCGTGCCGGGCCGGAAGTTCTCGATCAGCACGTCCGCCCGCGCGATGAGCCGGCGTACCAGGTCCTGACCCTGCTCGGTCCGCAGGTTCGCGGTCACGGACTTCTTGTTCCGCGCCACCACCGGCCACCAGAGCGACTTGCCGTACGGCTTCTCGCGCCCCCATTGCCGCATGGGGTCACCCTGACCCGGGTCCTCGACCTTGATCACCTCGGCGCCGAAGTCACCCAGGAGCTGACCGCAGAACGGCCCCGCCAGCAGCTGGCCGAGTTCGATCACCCGGATGTCATCAAGCGGCAGTGGAGTGCTCATGCATCCCTCAATCAGCGTCTCTTTGCATGCAATCAGCAGGTCTGTGACTGTCGTTACAGCACGTTGTGCTGGGAAAGTAGGCTTCTGGTCCTCCGGTGTCAATGCCTGGCGGGTTGATTGCATACAACCAGCCGTGTTGCTACGGTGCCGAGCATCATGAGTGACCACACGCCGCTGCGGGAGGCCGACAACGGCCACGCCGCCGACGATGCCTATCGGCTGATCCGGGAACAGATCCTGTCCGGGCAGCGGTCGGCGGGTGAGTGGCTCCGTGAGGGCGAGCTGGCCGAGTCGATCGGGGTGAGCCGTACACCCGTCCGGGAGGCGCTCAGACGCCTGACCGCGGAGGGACTGGTCCGCCACGAACGCAACCGCGGCGTGCAGGTCCAGGCATGGAGCATCCACGATCTCGACGAGATCTTCAGCCTGCGGTCCGTGCTCGAGCCGTGGGGCTGCCGACTGGCGGCCACCAGGGGCACCATCGACGTGGACGCGCTAGCCGCGCTGGCCCACCGGATGGACGAGGTCGCGCCGGACGGACGACCGACCGACGTGGACGAGCTCACCGAGCTGAACAACCAGTTCCACCGGATGATCCTCGAGGCGTCCGACAACAGCCGACTGGCCGGCGTCGTCTCCTCGGTGATCCAGATGCCGCTCGTCTGGCGCACCTTCTCCCGGTACACCCCGGACGCGCTGCGCCGTAGCCTGGCTCACCACCACGAACTGGTGGCGGCCCTGGCCGCGCCCGACCCCGACTGGGCGGAGTCGGTCATGCGCAGCCACGTACGCGCGGCGTGGCATTCCATCCGCCTGCGAGACGGCGGCGACCAGGCACCTGACCCGGAACTGCCGAAGTAGGTCAGCACAACCGCAGGTCACCCGCCACTCTGATCAGCCCTCTTTGGGGGGCGAGCGCGTCTGGGGCTGAGGACGCTCTACTGGCGGCGCCGGGCGTCGGCCTGGACGTCGAGCAGGTCGTTCAGCGCCAGCGCCGAGTTGATCAGGGAGAGGTGGCTGAACGCCTGCGGGTAGTTGCCGATCTGCTCACCGGTCGCGGCGATCTCCTCGGCGTACAGGCCGAGATGGTTGCTGAAGGTGAACATCTTCTCGAAGGTGAGCCGGGCGTCGTCCAGACGGCCGGAGCGGGCCAGCGCCTCGACGTACCAGAACGTGCACATGTTGAAGGTGCCCTCGTGGCCGGGAAGGCCGTCGGGGGAGTGGACCGGGTCGTACCGGTGGACCAGGCTGTCGGAGACCAGCTCGCGCTCGATCGCGTTCAAGGTGGACTGCCAGAGGGGGTCGCTCGGCGTCACGAAGCCGACCGCCGGCATGGCGAGCAGTGCCGCGTCCAGCACGTTCTCGTCGTACGCCTGCACGAAGCTGCCGCGTTCCCGGTGGTATCCGCGGGCCATGACCTGGTTGTAGATCCGGTTGCGTTGCTCGCCCCAGCCGGTGATGTCGCCGGGGCGGCCGGTGCGGGTGGCGAGGCGGATGGCCCGGTCCAGCGCGACCCAGGACATCACCCGGCCGAAGGTGTAGTTGCGGGGGTGGTGGCGGCTCTCCCAGATGCCGGCGTCGGCCTGGTCCCAGTGTTGGCAGAGCCAGTCGACGAGCCGGACGGTGCTCTTCCACACCTGGTGCGAGACGCGGATGCCCTGCTCGTCCGCGAGATGCATGGCGTAGAGGGCCTCGCCGTGGATGTCGAGTTGGAGCTGGTCGGCGGCGCCGTTGCCGATCCGCACCGGTCGGGAGCCGCGGTAGCCCTCCAGGTGGTCGAGGATCTCCTCGTGCAGATCGGAGGAGCCGTCCACCCGATACATGATCTTCAGCGGGTCCTGGTGGTCACCGGCCTCGCGGATCCGCTCGTCCAGCCAGTTCATGTACCGGCTGACCTCTTCGGTGAAGCCGAGGCCGAGCAGCGCGTGCACCGAGAACGACGTGTCGCGTACCCAGGTGTAGCGGTAGTCCCAGTTGCGGGTGCCGCCGACCAGCTCGGGCAGCGCGGCGGTGGGCGCGGCGATCATCGCGCCGGTCGGCGCGTACGTCATGAGCTTCAGCGTGATGGCCGAGCGCTCGACCATCTCCCGCCACCGCCCGGTGTAGCGGGAGCGCTCGACCCAGCGCCGCCAGTAGTCCCGGGTCCACTCGAACATCCCCTGGACCTCTGCCGGCGCGATGATCCGTGGCTCCGTGCCGGCCGTCTCCAGGACCACCCCGCCGGTGTCACCCTCGTTCAGGGTGCCGTACACGACCAGGTCGTCGTCCTCCAGGCGGATGTCGCCTCCCTGCGACATCAACTGCCGCACCGGGTCAACCGGGTTGAAGGTGAGCACCGCCGACCGGCTGCGGAAGACGTACCCATTGCGGTGGCGCTCCAGTTGGTGCTTCTCCCGGGCGTAGTCGAACCGGGGCCGGCACTCCACCCGAAACCGCATGCTGCCCCGGACCATGTTGACCATGCGGACCAGGCGGTGCGCGTCAACGGCCTGATCGCCGGTGACCGGCATGAAGTCCATCACCTCGGCGACGCCGTCCGCGCTGATGAACCGGGTGATCAGGATCGGAGTGCCAGGCAGGTAGAGCTGCTTGGTGACGTACCGGACATCGTGCGGGGCGATGCGAAAGTAGCCACCCCGCTCGTGGTCCAGCAGCGCGGCGAAGATGCTCGGCGAGTCGAAGCGCGGCGCGCAGAACCAGTCGATCGTCCCGTCGCACGTCACCAGCGCGGCGGTCTGCAGGTCTCCGATGAGCCCGTGATCCTCGATCGCCGGATAGCTCTCCACGTCGCCCCCAGGTCTCGACACACCTCCTGCGCAGTAACCTAAGGGAGGAATTGTCAAGTTTGGGCCGATTCGTGATCAGCCACCCTCTCGCGCGTTCCGCACCATTACCCCACGGGGCGTGCTGAGATCCACTGCAGCGCGCAGGTCCGCTCCGCGGCCGTCACGCCTGACACCGGCGGCTGGTTGACGAGTGCATGCCCGCAGCCGGCCGGTTCTCGCCGCCTGCCCGCCCCGCCGATGGCAAGGTGGATGTCCATGGACAGGAAGCACGTCGCCGATTGGCTCGCCGCCTATGAGCAGATTTGGCGGACGCCGGGCACGGACGCGCTGGCAACGATCTTCACCGAGGACGCGAGCTACCAGCAGGGGCCGTACTGGACGCCCGTCGTCGGCCTGCCGGCCATCGCCCGGATGTGGGAAAAGCAGCGCAGAGGTCCCGACGAGGTGTTCCAGATGACCAGCGAGATCGTTGCGGTTGACGGCGACACCGCGGTGTCACGCCAGGAGGTCCACTACGGCGACCCGGTCGACCAGGAGTACCGCGACCTGTGGATCATGCGATTCGCCGACGACGGACGTTGCCGGTCGTTCGAGGAGTGGCCGTTCTGGCCGGGACAGCAGCCGGCCAACCCTCCGGACGGATCGTGACCCGAGGAATTTGCTACGCCGAGCGACGGCCGGTGTGCTCCACGGCTCGATCATCGAAGGGCTGGCCAGCCAAGGCGCACCGACCCGGTCGTGCACCGTTGACGTCGCGGCCCGTCCCTTGGTCCGGCTTCCGGTCGTCTTGTTGGTTACCGGCCTGGGTCAAGGCCAGCAAGTTCTTCGCTGAGCGCCCACAACCTCGCGGCAGCCCGGGCGTCTCTGGCCAGAGCGCTTGGCTCGGCAGGCTTGCACCTGACGAAGTAGCCGCCGGTCACGTCGGCGATCTCCGGCGAACTGGCAAGGTATACCGAGGTCTCGGCACCAGTTGCGGGGCCGGGCTGAATACGCAGGACGAGCCGCACAACCGCGCCGAGCGCACCGGTGACGTCGCGGCCAAGGGCGGTACGCACGAAGCCGGGATGCAGACAGTTTGCGGTGACTCCGGTGCCGGTCAGACGCTTGGCCAACTCGACGGTGAACAAGATGTTCAGCAGTTTCGAGAGGGGATAGGTCTGCGCCTGCCCGGCCTGCACCCCGCGGGGCAGGTCATCCCACGGGATTGTCCGGGCCTGCTTGTGGGCGGCGGACGAGACCGTGACCACCCGTGCGGGAGCGCTGCGCTCCAACAGCCCACGCACCAGGTTGGTGAGCAGGAACGGCCCCAGATGGTTGGTCGCGAACATAGTCTCCAACCCATCGGCGGTCAGCTGCCGGCGCATCGAGATCACGCCAGCGTTGTTGACCAGCACATCGAGCCGGTCGTACCGGGCCATGACCTCGTCGGCCAGCCGGCGTACCTGCGCCAGCCTCGACAGGTCCGCGGTCACGGTCTCGATCTGCGCGAGCGGTACGTGCCGGCGGATCTCGTCGCAGGCCGTCTCACCGCGTGCCGCGTCGCGGGCGACAATGATCACGGTAGCGCCGAGCATGGCCAACCGCAGCGCTGTCTCCTTGCCGATCCCGCTGGTCGCGCCGGTCACCAGGCAGGTCTTGCCCGACATCGTCCTCACACGATCTCCACACAGGACATTCAAGAGCAGGACACCGAAAGCATCCACCATCGGCGGGCGGTCGGCGCGCTACACCGTGACGACGACCTTGCCCGCGGGGTGACCCTCGGCGAGGTAACGGATCGCGTCGGGCGCGTCGGCGAGAGCGTAGGTGCGGTCGATGACCGGGGTGACCGAGCCCGACTCGATGAGCGGGGTCAGTTCCTCGAGGTCCTCGTAGCGCTCCCGAGCGGTCACGCCACATACCCGCTGGCCGCCGAACAGCGAGAGCAACGGCGCAGCCATCTGGCGCTGGAAGCCGCCGAGCAGCCAGCCCTTGGCGTGCCCGCCGCCGACGAGGGCGATCGTCCCACGCGGCGTGAGTGCGCGCCGGAGCAACGACAACGGCCGGCTGCCCGCGGTGTCGATGATGATGTCGTACTGCGCACCGCCGCGGTCGATCTCGTGCTGGGTGTAGTCGATGACGTCCTCGGCACCGATGGAACGCACCAGCTCGATCTTCGAGGTGCTGCAGACGCCGGTCACGTGTGCCCCGTACACCTTGACAAGCTGGACGGCGAACGACCCGACCCCTCCGGCCGCGCCGGTGACCAGCACCCGCTGCCCGGGCTGCACCCCGGCGTCGCGGACGCTCTGCAGCGCCGTCACCGCGGAGATGGGCGTCGCCGCCGCCTGCACGAAGGTGAGGTTGGCCGGCTTGGGCGCCAGCCGGTGCTGCCGCGCCGTCGCGTACTCGGCGAACGAGCCGCTCCCGCAGGTGCCGAACACCTCGTCGCCGGGACGCAGGCGGGTCACGCCGGCGCCGACCGCCGCCACCACACCGGCGACGTCCCGGCCGAGCACCGCCACCTTGGGTCGGCGCAGCCCGACCGCGAGGCGCACGGCCATGGGTCGGCCGGTCATGAGGATCCACACGCCCGGGTCCACGCCGGCGGCGCGCACCTTGACGAGCACCTCGTCCTCGCCGATCGAGGGCGTGTCGATGTCGCGGAGGTCGAGCAGGTCGGCCGAGCCGTACCGGTCGCGGGCGATCGCTTTCATGACTTCTCCTCGGGGGAGTCGGGGTACTGGAACACGTCGTCGAGCGGAGCGCGGAACACCCGGGCGATCCGGAAGGCCATCTCCAGCGAAGGCGAGTAGCGGCCCTGCTCGATGGCGATGAGGGTCTGTCGGGTGACGCCGATGCGCTCGGCGAGTTCGGCTTGGGTCATCTCGCCGTGCGCGAAGCGCAGCGCGCGGATGCAGTTGGTGACCTGCGTCGGCTTCACCACTGGGGGAAGCTCCTGCGGTACACGATGACCTTCGTGATGCCGCCGAGTACCGCCGACAGCACGAAGCAGAGGTAGATCACGTTGGCGATCCAGAACCGGTCCCAGTCCGCCATCGCCATGAGCATCGCCGCGACCGCGCCGACGACGACGAACGACTGGCCGACGTGGTCGCCGAGCCGCCCGATGTCACGGTCCCGCACGTCCCTGGTGCGGGACGCGCCTGGATTCACGATGGCCATGCCGATCTCGGCCACGATCGACGCGACGATGGCCGCGCCGACCGTCCACAACAGGGTGCTCGCGTACGGCACGTCAGGCAGCGAGCGTCCGTCCGCGCGGCTCGCGATGACGGCCACGTAGGCGGAGTAGCCGAGCACGGCGACGAATAGCCCGATCCACGCGCGTTTCTCGTCGTGCGTCATGATCAGCCCCTTCGGTGTCTAGAATCTTTGACACCAGCAAGGTAGCGAATCTTTGACCTCGTGTCTAGAGAGCTTTACATCAATCTCGGGCAGGAGCACGGCGGCGTCCCCGGCCGTCAGTCGGCCGGGGACACCTTCGTAGCTGAGGTTGCACCGTGATCACTGGATCGGATTCGACCTCACGGGCAGTCGAACCAGCGGGTCTCCTCGCCATCGCCGTAGTAGGCGTTCATCGGGCAGCGGTACCAGGTCCCGGTGGCGTGCGCGTAGATCTGCGCGTACTCCGGGTACCACTCGGAACCATTACTGCCCTTGTAGACGCCGATGAAATCAGGGCGTCCGATGTCGAACCACGAGAATGGCCCGAAATAGTCGTTGCTGTTGCGCTCGAAGTTGTCGGCCGAGTTGTCGAGGTTGACGTAGCCGGGAGACTCGGCGAGCGTGCCGTACACCTTCATCCGCACGGTGGCGTCGGTGCCGGCCCCGTCGATGTTCGCGGTGTGCACGAAGATCGTGTACTTCTGAACAGCGTTGATGCCGATGCCGCCGGCCTTGGCGGCCGGGGCCGCGCTGGCGGCGGTACCGCCACCCAGCGTCATCATCATCATGACGAGAGCGCCCCCGACCGCGATTGGGATCCGGAATCTCATGCTGACTTCCTCCTGCTGAAAAGTGTGGATGGTTTCTGCTGTTGCAGTTGACGAACTCTGACAGCGGTCGCTGTTGCGCGGCTGACGTGGCGCTGAAATGCCGGCACCGTCCGGTGTCCGACTGAGCCGT
The DNA here is from genome assembly GCF_042897975.1 of Micromonospora sp. NPDC000668. Classification (NCBI taxonomy): domain Bacteria; kingdom Bacillati; phylum Actinomycetota; class Actinomycetes; order Micromonosporales; family Micromonosporaceae; genus Micromonospora; species Micromonospora sp. NPDC000668. The sequence goes on along the minus strand of NZ_JBIAYP010000001.1, from coordinate 881,759 downwards.
CCAGAGCGCTTGTCCCGTCGATAACCTGAGCCGAATACGGTGGTTGAGGCGGGGGCGGACCAATGCGAGTCAGGCTTCTCGGACCGGTCGACGTGGCCGCGGGCACCACGGCCGGTTCGGTCTCCGGAATCCGGCGCAAAGGCGTACTCGCGGTGCTCGCCCTGCACCCGGGCGTGATCGTCAGCACCGACCGCCTGATCGACGTGATCTGGGGCGACCAGGCTCCCGCGACCGCGCCGAACAGCCTGCAAAGCCACGTTTCCTACCTACGGCGCATCATCGGCGCCCGGAGCGCGATCGTGGGTCGCTCTCCGGGGTACGTGCTGGATCTGCCGGGCGAGGCCACCGACGTGGAGGTGGCCGAGCGGCTCATCCGCGAAGGCACCCGGTCGACCGACCACGGGCACGCCCGCACGGTGCTGGCCAGCGCCCTTGAGCTGTGGCGGGGTCGATCGTTGGTCGACGTCGCCAGCTTCGACTGGCTGCACGAGCAGGCCGAACGCCTGGAACACCTGCGGCTGGTCGCGGTCCGGGCACTGGTCGACAGCCGACTGGCGCTCGGTGAGCACGCGCAGCTCGTACCGGAGCTGGAGCTTTTGACCCAGGAACATCCCCTCGACGAGCACATCCACGACCAACTCATGGTGGCGCTCTACCGGGCCGGCCGGCAGTCCGACGCACTCGCGACGTACCGGCGGTTGCGCCGCACGCTCCGCGACGACCTGGGCATCGAGCCGAGCCCGGCGTTGCGCAACCGGGAGAGCGCCATCCTGTCGCAGGACCCGGCGCTCGCCTGGTCCGCGCCGGCCGGCGAGGTGGTCGCGGTCGCGGTCCGGGCGTCCGCGCCAGCCCAACTACCCCCGGCGGTACGCGCCTTCGCCGGTCGTCGCGACGAACTGCGCTGGCTCGACGAACGACTCGGCCGGCCGGGTGAGCCCGATCCGCCGCCGATGGTCATCTCGGCCGTCTCCGGCACGCCGGGGGTGGGCAAGACCACGCTGGCCGTGCACTGGGCTCACCAGGTCGCCGACCGCTTTCCGGACGGCCAGCTCTATGTCAACCTGCGCGGCTTCGACGCCGGTGGGGCGGTGCTGGATCCTGCCGACGCGATCCGCGGATTCCTGGACGCTCTCGGCGTACCGGTGGAGTGCATTCCGGCTGGCCTGTCCGCCCAGGCCGCGCTGTACCGCAGCCTGCTGGCCGGCCGGCGGGTCCTCGTCCTGATCGACAACGCCCGCGACGCTGAGCAGGTCCGCCCACTGCTACCCGGCTCGGCCGGCTGCCTTGCCGTGGTGACCAGCCGCAACCAGCTCACCTCCCTGGTCGCCAGCGAGGGCGCCCAGCCACTCGCTCTCGACCTGCTGCCCGCGGCCGAGGCCCGGGACCTGCTGGCCAGCCGGCTGGGCAGCGACCGGGTGGCCGGCGAGCCGACCGCCGTCGACCAGATCATCGCGAGCTGCGCCCGGCTGCCCCTCGCGCTGGCCGTCGCCACCTCGCGGGCCGCCACCCGCCCCGGCTTCCCGCTGGCGGCGCTGGCCAGTGAGCTGCGCGACGCGGCCGACGCGTTGGACGCCTTCGACGGCGGTGACCCGGCCACCGACGTACGCGCCGTCTTCTCCTGGTCCTACCAGGCGCTGAGCCCGGCGGCCGGCAGGGTGTTCCGGCTGCTGGGGTTGCACCCCGGTCCGGACATCGCGGTACCCGCGGCGGCCAGCTTGGCCGGCATTTCGCTGCGCCAGGCCCGGATGCTGCTGGCCGAGCTGGCCCGCGCCCACCTGCTCTACGAGCACGCGCCCGGCCGGTACGCGATCCACGATCTGTTACGCGTCTACGCGACCGAGCTGACCCACGACCTCGACAGCGACAGTGAGCGTCAGGTTGCTGTGCGCCGGGTGCTCGACTCCTACCTGCACGTCGCGTATGCCGGTGCCCGGCTACTCCATCCGTTTCGCGATCCGATCGACCTGGAGCCAGCCCACCGTGGCGTCGCAGCGGTGGCGCCCGTCGACGCCGAGCAGGCGATGGCCTGGTTCATCGCGGAGCATCCGGTGCTGCTCAACGCCGTTACTCGCGCGGCCGACGACGGGCTGTACGCGCACGCCTGGCGGCTGGCCTGGACCATGGCCGACTTCTTCGACCGCAAGGGTCACTGGCAGGACTGGGCGGCGACTCACGAGACCGCGCTCACCGCCGCCGACCTGCTGGTCGACCGTCGGGCTGCCGCGAGCGTACGCCGTGGCCTCGGCCGTGCCCGCGCCCAACTGGGCCAGTTCGCCGAGGCGCACGCCCAGCTCCGGCAGGCGGCCCACCTGTACGCCCTACTGGGCGACGTGACCGGCCAGGCGCACGTTGCCCGGAGCATCGCCTGGGTCTGTTCCCGGCAGGGGCGTCATCGGGAGGCGTTGACCCACGCCCAGCACGCACTCGAGCTGTTCGAAGCCGTCGGCGACCGCGCCCTGCAGGCCCGCGCCCTCAACTCGGTCGGCTGGCAGTACGCCCAGCTCGGCGACCACGGTGCGGCCCTGCACCACTGTCGGCGGGCGCTGCGCCTGGTGCGCGAGGTGGGCGACCGGTTCGGCGAGGCCAACACCTGGGACAGCCTCGGCTATGCCCACCACCACCTCGGCGACTACCAGCAGGCCACCGCCTGTTACCAGCGGGCGGTGGAGCTGTTCCGCGACCTTGGTGACCGCTACTACGAGGCCGACACGCTCACCCACGCGGGGGAGAGCCACCAGGCGGCGGGCGACCCGGAGGCCGCCCGGCTCGCCTGGCTGCGGGCGTTGGACATTCTCGGCGCGCTGGGCCATCCCGACGCCGACCGGCTCCGCGCCATCCTCCGCCGCGACCGCACCCACCCCCTCGTACGCTCCACAACCCCGTCACCCTGCGCCTGACCCGCCGATCGTGCAGATGCGATGTCCAGGGTCCCGACCACGGCCGCCGAGGCTGGCGCGGGCTCAGCGAACCAGCACCACCGTGCCGCCGGCGTGACCGCCGTCGCTGAGCCGATGCGCCGCCCCGCCGCGGCATGTAGGCCGCCGCTCTCGCCCGGGTGCAGTGCCAGCCGCCAGGACAGCTCCACCTGGACATCCCCCGGCCGTTCGGTATGGCCGTCGCACCGCAAGCCGTCTGCAGGCGTTCTGCAAGCGGATGGCGCGATCCTCCGCACGCCTGAAACTCATGAGGGCCGATACATCGGTGGGAGCGTCATCCATCTCCCTGACGGGGGTTGACGCGGCACCGTGTCCACTGGGGAGGTTCATCGTGCCTGTGTTCGTACGCCGTCTGCGGCCGTGGCTGGTTGCCGGCGGTGACGCTCTGCTCGCCACGGCGCTGACCGTGATCGTTTGCTGGCTGGTGCTGCGGTCACTGGCCGGCGGCGCGGCCGGGCCGGTCGGCGCCTACCTGGCCGGTGACCTGGCCGGGCTTGCTGCCGCCGTCGCCGCGAGCACCGGCGCGCCGCTGGACTGGAGCATCGGCGCCACGGGCGGCCGGCTGTACCCGATCTCGATGTTGCTGAGCGGTTCGCAGCTGGCGCTGCTGGTGGCCGGGCCGTTGGCCGCGGCGGTGCTGCTGGCCTGGCGGGCCGGTTGCCGCCGCCGGTCACTCGGTCAGGCCGCGCTGGTCGCGGGCGGCTATGCGGCCCTGATCGGGGGGCTGTCCGCCACGGGCGCCGCCACCGCGACGGATCCGCTGGTGCACCTCGCGTCGCCCGCCTGGCTCGCTGCGTTGGCCGCGCTGGCCTGGGCGTCGCTCGCCCAGCTGGCTGCGGCCGCGCTGGCGCCACGCGCGGCGAGGCGGCTGGCCACGCCGGCCCGGGCCGGCGTGCTGGCCCTGGTGGTGGTGGCTGCGGGCATGGTGGTCGGGCAGCCCGCCGCGGCGCAGCCGGCGCGGTCCCCGGCCGAGCGGGTGGTGCCGTTCGCGGGCGACCCGACGCCGGCGCCTGGCGGCTACCAGCGGGCCGGTGTCGCGGACGCCCTCGCACGTGTGGGGACCGAGCAGGGACAGGCGCCGGTCGTCGCGTTCGAGCCGTGGCGGGGGACGCCGTCGATGCTGAGCCTGTCCAGCCGCCTCGGCGGGGATGTGCCGGGCTGGCTGCGGCGCAACTCGGGCCTGTTCGGCGTGGCCGACGCGAGTGCCCAGCTACGGCCGCTACGTGAGCAGCGGGAGCGCACCGGCGAGCGGCACGTGTGGTTCGAGCAGCACGTGGGCGGGGTGCCGGTCTACGGCTCCCGGGTCGGTGTGCACCTGGACGCCGCCGGGCGCACGGTGGAGTTCCTGACCAACTCGTTGGAGCCGGACCTGGTCGTGGACGGACGCAGCGCCTCGGTCAGCGCGCAGACCGCGACGGCGAACGCCCGCGTCGCGCTGCCGGATGGCTCGCTGGTGGAGCCGGCGAAGCTGTACCTGCTGCCCGCCGCGGCGGACCCGGGCCGCCGTACGCCGACCGTGCTGGCCTGGCACGTGTGGCTGACCGACGTCGGTGAGGGCGTGTCGACGTCGTACTTCGTCGACGCGGCGACCGGGCGGCTGGTGTATGCGCTGCCGCGCTCCGCGCATGCCAAGGACCGGCGCATCTACGACCTGAACAAGCTCTCCGACGACAAGGTGCCGGCGTTCCCGAAGCGCAAGGAGGGCGACGGAGCGAGCGGCATCCAGGACGTGGACGAGGCGTACGTCAACCTCGGCCACACCTACGACTACTACCAGCAGACGTTCAGCCGGGACAGCTTCGACGATTCCGGCGGGCAGCTGCGGGCGCTGGTCCGGGTCCGCCAGGACCCGGATGAGCCGATGCGCAACGCGGCGTTCGTGCCGGATGTCATCGACACGATGCTCTTCGGCGAGGAGATGACCAAGCTGGACGTGGTGGCGCACGAGATGACGCACGGGGTCACCTTCGAGACCGCCGACCTGTGGTACATGTACCAGTCCGGGGCTCTCAACGAGAGCTTCTCCGACATCTTCGCCGAGGCTGTGGAGAAGTTCGCGACCGGCAGCAACGACTGGCTGGTCGGCACCGGCATCCCAGGCGGTGCACTGCGCAGCATGGCCGACCCGTCGTTGTACGGCGATCCCGGCCACTATCGCGACTTCGAGCGCAGCTGCCTGGACATGGGTGGGGTGCACACCAACTCCGGCATCCAGAACAAGGCGTTCTACCTGCTGTCGCAGAAGATCGGCATCGACAAAGCCGCGCGGATCGCCTACCGCACCCTGACCACCTACCTGTCGCCGCGGGCCCGGTTCACCGACTCCCGGGTCGGCTTCATCGAGTCCGCCAACAAGCTCTACGGCAAGGGCTCAACCGAGGCCAAAGAGTCGGCCGCGGCGTGGACGGCGGTCGGCGTCGATGGCGTGTACGAGCAGGCCAGACAGGACTGCCTGTGCATCGCCGACACCTCGCTGTCCGGGGTGGGCCCCGAGGGCCTGGAGCCGCAGGGTCCGGGCGTCGACGCGGTGCTCGGCGCGCTGCTGCACGTACGGGACCTGTTCGCCGACGGGCGTACCCCGGCGCTACGGCACTACGAGGTCGTCTACGCCGGCGGTGGCGACCGAGCGATCGCGCTGATGGCCGCCGACGACGACCTGCGCCGGCGCACCGCCCACGCGATGCAGACGCTGCAACCGGTGCTACAGACCGTCGGCACACCGGACGGTGACGCCACAGTGGTGAGGGCGGAGATGCTCGCCGAGGTGGAGACGCTGCTACGTGACTACGCGGCCGCCGACCGGGCGGCTGGTGGCGGCGCGCTGGCCTCGGTCATCGAGACCGAGCTCGGCAAGGCGAACCTCCCGGCGCTGTCCGGGCTGACCGCCAACCAGGCGCTGTCGTACCTCGACACGCACGTCGGCTGATTCCCTCTCCGGCGGTGGCGGGCGCACGCGCGTCCGCCACCGCCCCACGCCCAGACGAGGACTCCATGCATACCTCCCCTTCCGCGCCACGGTCGCGGCCCGTGCGGTGGCTCGCCGCCGCGGTGGCCGTCGTACTGGCAACGACCCTGTTGACCGCTCCCGCTCCTGCGGCTGGTGCCGCGGCCGACAAGCTCCAACCCGCGGCGCGCCAGGCGCTGACCGGAGGGCGCACCGCCGACCTGATCGTCGAGCTGGCCGAGAGCGCCGACCTGAGCGCGGCCCGCGGGCTGCGGACACATGCCCAGCGCACCGCCTACGGGCAGCGGACCCTGTCCACGCTGGCCGAGCGCAGCCAGCGCGGCATCCGGCAGCTGCTCACCCAACGCAAGGTCGACCACCATCCGTTCTGGATCGTCAACGCGGTCCACGTCGAGCACGCCGACGCGAAGCTCGCCGCCGAGTTGGCCGGCCGGCCCGAGGTACGCACCGTACGCACCATGCGCACCTTCCAGCTGCCGGAACCGACCCCGGCGCAGCGAACCGCGGCGGCCGCAGCCGTCGAGTGGAACATCGACCGCATCAAAGCCCCGCAGGTGTGGTCGCAGTTCGGCGTGCGCGGCGAGGGCATCGTTGTCGCCAGCATCGACAGCGGCGTGCAGTTCGACCACCCCGCGCTGGTCCGCCAGTATCGCGGCAACGTCGGCAACGGCGTGTTCGACCACCGGTTCAACTGGTACGACCCGTACGGTCAGTGCCTCACCGCGCCCTGCGACACCCACGGCCACGGCACGCACACCATGGGCACCATGGTCGGCGACGACGGCGACGGCACCCAGATCGGCGTCGCGCCCGGCGCGCGCTGGGTGGCCGCCCGCGGCTGCGTCGGCGGCGGCTGCACCGAACTGGCCCTGCTGCTGGCCGGCGAATGGGTCATGGCGCCGTTCGACGACACCTTCACCTTCCGTCCCGACCTCGCCCCGCACATCGTCAACAACTCGTGGGGCTCGCCGGTCAGCGACCCGTTCTACAGCCAGGTGGTCAGCCGGTGGATCGACGTCGGCATCATGCCGGTCTTCTCGGCGGGCAACAGCGGCCCGGCCTGCGACACTGTCGGCTCGCCCGCCGACTACACCCAGGCGTACGCGGTGGCCGCGTTCGACGCCGACAACGCCATCGCCGACTTCTCCAGCCGCGGCGCGGCCGCCGCGGAGATCAAGCCGGACATCGCCGCGCCCGGCGTCGCCGTGGTGTCCTCGGTGCCGGGCGGACGCTACGAGGCGTACAACGGGACCTCGATGGCGGCGCCGCACGTCTCCGGGGCGGTGGCGCTGCTGTGGTCGGCGGCACCGGAACTGATCGGCAACATCCCCGCGACCCGGGCCCTGCTCGATGGCGGCGCGGTCGACGTCGCCGATACGCAGTGCGGCGGCACAGTGGCCGACAATCCCGTCTGGGGCAAGGGCCGGCTCGACGTGCACGCTGCGGTCGTCGCCGCGCCGCACGGCCCCCGCGGCACGTTGACCGGCGTTGCCCGAGGGCCCGCCGGACCGGTTGTCGGCGCGTCGGTGCGGCTCAACGGGCCCAACCGCACTGAGCGGGTGGCCACCACCGACACCGCCGGCCGCTACACCGTCACCGTGGCGCCCGGCACCTACACCCTGTCGGTCAGAGCGTTCGGGTTCAGCGACGGCGCCATCTCCGCCACCGTGACCGCCAACAGCACCGCGATCACCGACCTGAACCTCGTCGCGCTGGCGCGGCACGCCATCACCGGCGTGGTCCGCGACCCGGGCGGCTTGGGCACCCCCGGTATCGCGGTGAAGTTGCTGGCCACACCGCTGCCCGCGGTAGTCACCGGGCCCGACGGCGCTTACCGCATCGACGGCGTGCCGGTCGGTGGGTACACCCTCACCTTCGGGGCGGGCCGCTGCCTCAGCGCGGGCAGCCGGCAGGTGACGGTGGACGGGGCGGAGACGGTCGACCTGCGCCCGCCCGCCCAGGTGGACGCCTCCGGCTACCAGTGCAACGGCACGACGGCGCCGTTCCCGGCGGGCACCACCACCCTGGCGCTCACCGGCGACGACGAGTCGACGCAGGTGAACCTGCCCTTCCCGGTGCCGTTCTACGGCCGCAACCAGACCACCATGTGGGTGGCCACCAACGGATTCCTCACCTTCGACCGGGCCACGGACAACTCCATCAACCGGGAGGTGCCCAACCCGTCCACCCCGAACGCGGCGGTCTTCGGGTTCTGGGACGACCTGATCGTCGACGCCCAGGCCGAGGTGCGCACCGCCAGCTACGGTGCCGCACCCGACCGGAGGTTCGTGGTCGAGTGGCGCAACGTGACGTTCTACGAGGACGGGACGCAGCGGGTCACGTTCGCCATCGAGCTCTCGGAGACCGGCGCGGTCACCGTGCACTACCGCGACCTGACCACAGGTGCCGTGGCCCGGGGCGCGGGGGCGAGCGTGGGCGTGGAGAACCAGGCCGGCACCATCGGGCTCGAATACTCCCGCGATGTGGCGGCGCTTCGCCCGAACAGCGCCATCACGTTCCGGGCGGCCGGATCCCTACACGGCACTGTCACCAAGCCGGACGGGTCACCGGCCGCCAACGCGCTGATCTCGGCCGTCACGGGGGACACCTCCGCGGTGACCACCACCGCGGCGGCCGACGGCACGTACGTGCTGCACCTGCCGCTGGGCACGTACACCGTGGACGTCTCGCTGGTCACCTTCGGGATCCACCGCTCCACCATCGTGCTCGACACCAGCGGGGAGCGGATGCGCCACGACGTGCGGCTGTCACTCAACGAGCGCACGGTCAGCGGCGTCATCCGGGACTCACTCGGACAGCCGGTCCGGGGCGCCGAGGTGTGGCTCGCGCACAGCGATCTGCCGACGGTGCGGATGACCACCGCAGCGGACGGGGCGTACCGGTTCACCAAGGTCCCCGAGTCCGACGTGGCCACGTACGTCTACGCGAGCGTCAACAGTTGTCAGCGTGACGGGCGGCTCTACCTGCCGACTCTCATCGGTGGCGACGCGGTCAACGACATCACGGTGGTCTCCCCGATGGGCGTGATCGACGGCGCCGACGGGTTCGGCCACCAGTGCCTGCTGGGCGCGGTGGAGCCGAGCTTCGCCACCACGACGGTGACGACCAGCGAGTACGGGGCACCGACCGCGGTCCCGCTGCCGTTCCCGTTCCGGCTGTACGGCCAGCAGTTCAGTACGGCATACGTGTCCCGCTACGGCTACCTGACGTTCGAGCCGGCGAGTTACCAGAGCGGCTCCAACAGCACGCTGCCCAGCAACAGCGCGTCCGCCCCGGACGCGGCGGTTTACGCCTTCTGGGACAGCCTGGCCATGGACGGGTCGTCCCGGGTCGCCCACGGCACCGCCGGCACCGCGCCGAACCGGCGCTTCATGGTCTCCTGGCAGGACATGCTGCTCGACGGTGAGCGGCTCAGCGTCGACGCGGTGTTGCACGAAAACGGCCGCATCGACGTGCAGCATCGGTCCCTGCCCGACACCGCGGACGGGCGCGGCGACGGCGCCACCGTCGGCATCGAGGACGCCGACTCCTCGTACGCGCAGGAGTACAGCTACAACGAGGAGTGGCTGCGCTCCGGACAGTCGGTGCGGTTCCTGCCGCCCGGCACCGTCACCGGCGTCGTCACCGATGCCACGACCGGCGCGCCGCTGGCGGGGGCGACGGTGGAGTTCCTGCGGCTGGAGGAGGTCGAGGAGGAGACCGTCACCGATGCCACCGGCACCTTCACGCTGCGGGTGCCCCTGGGCACGTGGGACCTGGCGGTCGACGCCGCCGGTCATTTCCCCGGCACCGCGCAACAACGGCTCGACGCACCGTACGGCACGGTACGACGCGATGTGACGCTGACACCGATCGGCTGACGGCGGTGGGGTGGATGCGGGGCGGTGACCGCCCCGCATCCACCGCCGGTCAGCTCGGTCCGTCGGCACAGTGGAGATGCGTCCATCCTCAGACGGCCATACGGGGCATCAACTGACGACTTTGCCGGGGCCCAGGATCAGTACCTCTCGAACCGTCGCACTGCAAGGCGGTTGCAAGCGGACTGCATTCGGTGGAGGAAATCATCCAACCTGCGGCTGCCGTGACGGGACGCCGTGCACACCCTTCAAAAAGGAGTACGCAGTGAATCTACGACGCATTGCGACCGCGTTGGTCGCCTTGGTAGCCACCCTGACGGCATCGGCGGTGATCGCCAGTCCGGCCCAGGCGTACTCGGGACCGCACTACTGGATGTACACGAACGACGGCAATCCCGGTGGCCGCGTGGACTTCTGGCCCGACGGGGACATCGTCCAGGTCTGCGACATCCAGGCCGACGGCGCGCACGTCAACGTCGTGCTCCACGACATTTTCACCGGCGCCGGTTACAGCGTCCAGGCGTCCGGCAACGGCAACTGCACCACCCGGCGGGCCAGCCAGGGTGGCTCCTATGACCTCAACGAACGTTCCAGCAGCCGGGGCTGCTACCTGTTCAACATCCGCCTGTGGGACGACATTCACTACGTCTCCGGCAGCGAGGACAAGGCCGCCTGGTGGAACGACAACGCAGCGAAGCGGTCCGACTGCTGAGGAACGTTGGACGAGCACCCGACGACAAGAAGGAGCACGATGGCCAAGCGACAGTGGTCCGTTATGGCAGTCATCGCGAGCGCGACCCTCATGGTGGGCTTGTCCGCGCAGCCGGCCCAGGCCAGCGGATCCGTGTGCACCGTGTGGTACGGCGGCGAGTTCTGCTCGGGCGAAGTCAACTTCGTATCGAGTGACGAGATCCTCAAGGTTCTCGATGTCGAGGCAGATGGCCACGGCGTCAAGGGATTCCTCCAGCAGTACTACAACTCGAGCTGGCACTGGGTCACCCCGTCCAGCGGTCTCTACAACGGGTACGGCAACGGCTGGACAGCGGTCCACGACTACGACATTCCCGAAGGCAGAGACGTGCGCTACCGGGTCTGTCTCACCGATGGCGCCAGTGGCTCTCCGTATGCCTGCAGCGCCTGGGCCCTCGACAGCGCCTGACCCGTTGTCCGTCGAGGGGCAGGATGCGTATCGCCTCGGCGCCCATGCCTCTGACGGGCAGCTACATCGCGCTCCACCCGCGGCAGTGACACTTCGTGACCCTGCCGCGGGTGGGGGAGCGGTCATCGCTTGATCCTCAGAGGGACACGAATGAAAGGGACCACCGTGCGAGTGCCCAAGGCGATGACCGCGATCACGCTGGCATTGGCCGCGACGCTGCTGACCACCGGCTGCATGCCCGGGTCGAAGCCGGAACGGGAGCAGGCGGCCGCAGGCGGTGGGGCGCCGGGAAAGCCCGACGAGCGGGCACCGGTGATCGCGACAGTGGAGGCGCAGGTCAGCCACGCGGGCCATGTCGTGCCACTCAAGGTCGAGCTGTTTGGGCCGCGCCGGGACCAAGGGTTCGTGACGGTCAACGTCCGGGTGACGAACCTGACGCCGGAGGGTCAGGGTTCGTCGTTGGGTTGGCAGATCAACGACGCCTTCGCCGGGTCGACCAGAAGCGTCGGCGGCAAGCAGAGCTTCTCCGGCGTCTACCTGCTCGATCGGAAGAACCACAAGCAGTACCTGGTGGCGCGGAACGCCAACGAGGAGTTTCTCGCCTCGGCCAACTTGAACGCGGTGTTCGTGAAGCCGCAGCAGGCGGCCGAACTCTTCGCCACGTTCGGGGCTCCGCCGGCAGACGTGACCGCCGTCGACCTGGCCATCCCGCAGATTCCGGTGTTCGAGAATGTCCCGCTCGGTTAGCCGCCCGCTCGGGCGGGTCACAGTCACGATCGTCGTCGGCCTGCTGCTCCTCTGCCCGACGGCGGCGTGGGCGGCGCCCGGAGCCGTGTTCGACCCGCCGACGATCGCGGTGGGCGGGCCACGGCTGGAAGCCGACGACGGGCAGGTGACAGCTCCGGTGATCGACGTGGTGGCGCCGGCGGTGGATGTTTTCGTCGTCACCGGCAGCGTCGAGGGTGACAGCACCGAGGCCGAGAGCACCAATCGGGTCGAACTGACCCTCGGCGCGGACGTGCTGTTCGCGTTCGGCAAGGCCGACCTGTCCCCGGCCGCGCACCAGCGGCTGGCACAGATCGCCGACCGGATCCGTCAGCAGGCCAAGGGCGTGGTCCGGATCGACGGGCATACGGACGGCATCGGTGACCCGGCCGACAACCAGGAACTGTCGCGGCGGCGTGCCGAGACCGTCCGGGTCGCGCTCGCGGCGCTGCTGGCCGGCGTTCCGGTGACCATGCAGGCCGCCGGTCACGGCGAGAGCGAGCCGATCGCGGTGGAGACCACCCCGGAAGGTAGGGACATACCGGCCGGCCGGGCGAAGAACCGCCGGGTCGAGATCCGCTTCGACAAATAGCGGTGTACGCCGGCTGAGGCGCGTGCGGGGGCGCGAGTCACCGTCCACGACCGGCCCGCCCACGTGCGGGGGTAGAGAATGCGGCCTTGTGGATTACCCGACCAATGACGAAGTGGTCCGGCTCCTGCACCGCTGGACGGGCGAGGCGGACCCCCGACTGCTGGGTCGGGGGATGGAAGGGCTTGTCTACGAGATCGACCAGGAGCGGGTCGCCAAGGTCTGGTTCGGCCAGTCGGAGGTATCGCTGCAGCGCACCCGGGTGTTCTACCACGCGTTGGCCGGGAAGCCCTTCGAGTTCGCGGTCCCGCGGATCCACGAGGTCCATGTGATCGAGGACCGCTGCGTCACGATCGAGCAGCGGCTGGCCGGCACGACCATGACCGACCAACTGGAGGCCGGTCGCATCAGCGTTGACGAGGCCAGGTCGGCGTTCGTCGACGTGCTGGCTCAGTTGGCGGGAAGTGGGCCCCTGCCCGAGGGGCGAGCGCTGTCGGTCATGGATGAGGACGTGTCGCTCTACGACGCGGCCGCCGATTTCCCGGATGCGCTCCACGCAGCGGTGAAGCGTCGCGTCGCCCGATTCCGGCCGGTGCTCGACCCGGCTGTCGACGACCTCGACAAGAAGCTCAACGCGCTGCAGGACCGCCTGCGTGATGTCGACAGCGGACGGCGGTCCGTCGTCCATGGCGACATGATCCTGGGCAACATCCTGGTGAACGACGCCGGCGGTCCTACTGCGGTTCTTGACTGGGGCTTCCTCACGACCGAGGGCGACCCGGTGTTCGACGCCTCCGTGGCAGCCTCGATTTTCGACATGTACGGGGAGCACGCCCTGGACACCGAGCTCGGTCTCTACGCGCACATCGAGAAGCGCCTGGGCTATGAGCGGGAGGCGCTCCTGGTCTACCGTGCGGCGTACTCCCTGATCACGGCGAACGCCTACGACGCCCAGGGCAGGGACGGCCACTTCGCCTGGTGTGTCGCGGCCCTGAACCGGCCCGACGTCGTACGAGCGCTCGTGGGCTGAACGAAGCCGGTTCGGATCTTCTACCTACCGTGCTGTCGGCGCACCATCTCGCTGATCCAGATGGGCGCGAACGGAGAGGTGCAGCCCGGGGAAGTCGGGTAGTCCTTGAGCACCTCCAAGCGCTCACCGATGTCGATTGCACGGGCGCGGTGCTCGGCGTGCTCGATTCCGATCTGAGCCAGGCAGTGGTTCATCGCCCACTGCAGGCGATCCGGGGCGTCTTTCATCTCCGTCTCGACAATGTCGAGCAGTCCTGGGAGGTCGAGGATCTCGGGCTTCTTCGTCACGCGTTCGGTGGTCAGCGCCCAGCCGGCACTCGCGACCACTGGATCCGGATCGGCGGACCAGGCCAGGCGCAGCTCTTCGGAGTGCGGGTTCTTCTTCACCACGTAGTTCACGAGCCAGTCGTGCACCTTGGGTGTGCGCGCCTCGCGCAACATGACGTCCAACTCGTCACGCTCGAACGCCTTCGGGCGGCAGATCAAGATCGCTAGCAGTCTTGCCGCGGTGTCACCCGTCTGCCAGAGCTGGCACGCGAGTTCCTGCTGCGTCTTCAGCCGCTTCGCGAGCGCGCGCAGCTTGCCGAGGTGCACACCGTGATCGTCACCGTGTTTCTCGTTCACCTCGCGAGTCTTCGGGTCCTCGAGCTCGGCCAGCTCGGCCATCACCTCGGCCACCATCGTCTCGGTCAGCGCCGTCTCGGCCACCTCAGCCTCCTGCCCATCGCGTGCGAGATGCAGCCTACGACGGAAGTCGGCCACCTGTCGTACATGCCGACTCGACGGCAGCCACCGACACGAAATCCCTCCAATGCGCTCAGGAGTCGCCGCTATGACTGCAGGCGGGCCCGGGAAGGCTCATCGCGGGGCGTCAGCGCAGCGCAACCTCACCTGCGTGGATGGCGCGTACGGCGCGCTCGACAGTCTCCTGATTTTCGCCGACCGGAGCCACGTAATCGAGGACGTCGCGCGCGGCGTGTTCCCCGAGCATTCGGCTGATCACCCAGGTGGCGAGATACTGGGACGCCAGGCAACCGCCCGCCGTAGCGACGTTTCCCTCGGCGTGGAACGGCGCGTCCAGCACGGTGACGTCGCAGGCTTCGACATAGGGCCGGCTCGTCCTGTCCGTGCAAGCCGGCATGCCGGCCAGCAACCCGAGCCGGGCGAGCACGAGCGCGCCGGAGCACTGCGCACCGATCAGCTGTCGCGAGGGATCGAGCAGCAGCCTGGAGAGCAACTGGTCGTCGGCGACCACGTCTCGCGTCTTCACCCCGCTACCGATCAGCACGACGTCGGCTTCGGTCACGAACTCCATCGGGCGCTGTCCGGTCACCTCGACGCCGTTCATCGACGTGACCACCGGTGTCGGCGTCGTAATGAAGGCCTCCAAGCCGCCCTTACGGCACCGGTTGATCAGCGCGGAAGCGATGAAGCTGTCGAGCTCGTTGAACCCGTCGAAGGTCACCACGGCTACCTGCATCACAACTCCCTCAAGTACGGCATCAGATCTGCAATCTCCCTGGCGGGCCTCTACAGGTCGAGAGCCAATCAGCGGCTGGCGGCATGCCAACCGCGCCCAATGGCTGTTTGAAGATCATCAGGCACAGTGGTGCGTTATTGGTGCTTCGTCCGTTAGAAAGTAGTCTGGTAACGCTGAGATAATTTGGGGAGGCATGGGTGGATTCGTACCCTGCGATGGAAGCCCATGGCTTGATCGGTGATCTGCAGACCGCGGCGCTGGTCGCGAAGGACGGGACGCTGGACTGGTTCTGTGCCCCTCGGTTCGACTCGCCTAGCGTGTTCGGCGGCCTGCTCGATCGGCACAAGGGCGGGTACTTCCAGGTGTCGCCAGAGGGCGTCGACTACGTCAGTAAGCAGTTGTACCTGCCCGGCACGCCGATCCTGATCACCCGCTTCCTGAGCGCGGACGGCGTGGGTGAGCTGGTGGATTTCATGCCCGTCGCGGGGGATCAGCCCACCGACCGCCACCGCCTGGTGCGGATGCTGCGGGTTGTCCGAGGTGTCATGCGGTTCCGGGTCGACTGCCAACCCCGCTTCAACTACGGGCGAGACCCGCACCAACTCGACGCGTACCCCGCCGGTCACGTTTTCCGCAGCTCTGCGCTCTCCCTCGCCGTGAGCCTCGTTCGATACCCCGAAACCCAGCCCGGCGAGCAGGGAGTCCAGCGCAAGGACGATGGCATATGGGCCATCGCCACGCTGCGCGAGGGCGAGGCCGGGGGTGCCGTTCTGGAAACAGGAGTGTCGCCTGACCTGCCACGCTTCTACACGCCGGGCGAGGTGCAGGAGTTGCTGGAGCAAACCCGCGACTTCTGGCGGCGTTGGCTGGGCCGTTCCCGTTACACCGGTCGTTGGCGGGAGATGGTCGAGCGGTCGGCGATGACGCTCAAGCTCATGACGTACGCGCCGACCGGCGCGCTCATCGCCGCCCCCACCGCCGGGCTGCCCGAGCAGGTCGGCGGCCAACGCAACTGGGACTACCGCTACACCTGGATCCGCGACGCGTCAATCTCCGTACACACCCTGCTCAAGCTGGGCTTCACCGAGGAGGCGTGGCAGTACATCCACTGGGTCGACGAACGGGTCCGGGAGGCCAGGGACCGGGAGGTGCCGCTGCAGATCATGTACCGCATCGACGGCTCACCCGATCTCTCCGAGGAGGTGCTCGACCACTTCGAGGGTTACCGCGGATCAGCGCCCGTGCGGATCGGCAATGCCGCCGCGAACCAGCTGCAACTCGACATCTACGGCGAGCTACTCAATGGCCTCCACGAAGCCGCCAGCCTTGGTCTGCAGACCTCTCACCAGTTGTGGCTGAACACCGTGCGACTGGTCGACTGGGTCTGCGAGCACTGGGACGAGCCCGAAGACGGGATCTGGGAAACCCGGGGCGGCCGCCAGGACTTCACCTACGGGCGGCTGATGTCCTGGGTCGCCCTCGACCGGGCTGTCCGCCTCGCGCACCGAAGCGGACGACCGGCCGACACCGCCCGGTGGGTGCAAAACCGAAACCAGATCTACCACCAGATCATGGCCCGCGGCTTCCACCCCGGACGCGGTGCCTTCGTGCAGCACTACGCGACCGACGTCCTGGACGCGTCGCTGCTCGCCATGCCCGGCGTCGGACTGGTCTCATCAATGGATCCGATGTGGCAGTCCACGCTGCGGGCGATGGACGCGGATCTCGTGTCCGACAGCCTGGTCTACCGATACGACCCGACCGCCTCGCCCGACGGCCTTCCCGGCCAGGAGAACACCTTCACCATGTGCACCTTCTGGTACGTCCGGGCCCTCGCCGAGTCCGGACGGCTCGACGACGCCACGCTGACCTTCGAAAAGATGCTCACCTACAGCAGTCCTCTCGGCCTCTACTCTGAGGAGATCGCACCCACCGGTGAGCAGACCGGCAACTTCCCGCAGGCGTTCAGCCACCTCTCGTTGATTGGCACGGCGGTGAGCCTCGACCACCTGCTCGACGCCCGCCGCCCCTGAGGAGTCGCGCGGTGCGCCCTGGGGATCTGGTGAAGCGCCACGGCTGGGCGGAGCCAGTCCGTACCATCGACAGCGACCATCGGGCACCGATCCGTCGCATGACGTGAGGCCCCGGCGCTGGTCGCCCCGCGGATCTCACCGCCGCTGCCCGCGGCTTCGGTCTCGCGACGGAGAGGAGCAGGCGGATGAACACCTCGTTCGAGACCCTGCGTACCGAGCTGACCGGCGGCGTCCTGACGGTGACGCTGGACGCGCCGCCGATCAACATGATCGGCCCGGAGTTCGTGCGGGACCTGGTCACTCTGCTTGACCGCCTGACCAGAGCCACAGAGGTACGGGTAGTCGTCTTCGACACCGCCGACCCGGACTTTTTCATCTCCCACGTCGATCTGACCAAGGTCGCCGAGTACACGGCCGAGGCGGCCAAGGCGGGCGGGGGTCCACAGGACGCCTTTCTCGGGATGGTGCTGCGCAAGCTGAGCGAGGTGCCGGTCGTCACGATCGCGAAACTGCGCGGACGGGCTCGGGGAGCGGGCAGCGAGTTCGTGCTCGCCTGCGACATGTGCTTCGCGGCACGGGAGAACGCGCTGCTCGGCCAGCCCGAGTGCGGTTTCGGCGTGGCACCCGGAGCTGGTGGCGTACAACATCTAGCGCGCCGGCTCGGCCGAGGACGGGCCCTCGAGATGATCCTCGGCGCGCAGGACGCGGACGCCGACCTCGCGGAGCGGTATGGGTGGATCAACCGGGCGCTGCCGGACGCCGAGCTCGATGAGTTCGTGGCCACGCTGGCCCGGCGGATCGCGTCCTTTCCCCCGGCGGCGATTCAGGCCACGAAGCGGGCGATCAACGAGCTGACACTGCCACCGGCCGAGGCCGTACGCGCCGACGGCCGCCGGTTCCAGGAGTTGGTCGCCGCCCCGGAGGTGCAGGACCGGTCGAAGGAGTTGTTCGGCCGGGGCTTTCAGACCCGGGGGTCGCTGGAGCTTGATCTCGGCACACGGGTCGCTGATCTGCCGGCCGCCGGGTAAGCGCCGCCGCTGGATGGTGCGCAGCGGTTGGGCGGGACCGTGACGTCATCCAGGCATGGAGGCGGGAAAAGCAGGTAAGTACCCGCTGGGCCCGCCCAGATGCCAGTCAAAAGACTGAATCGGCGGTCATCGGGTCGCCCTACTGTCAACGTCGCGCCGGACGGCGTCGCTCAGCAACAGGAGGAACACAGTGAGTGCAGACTCGACGACGAAGAACGTCGTCCTCGTACACGGCGGCTTCGTGGATGGGTCCGGCTGGCAGGCCGTTTACGACGAGCTCACCAACGACGGCTACAACGTCAGCATTGTGCAGAACCCGACCACCTCGCTTGCGGGCGACGTGGCTGCCACCAACTGGACCCTCGATGAGCAGGACGGGCCTGTCATCCTCGTCGGCCACTCCTTCGGCGGCGTCGTCATCAGCGAGGCGGGAAACCACCCCAAGGTTGCTGCGTTGGTCTACATCGCGGCATTCGCCCCGGACAAGGGGGAATCCGTCAACACTCTGATCGCCAACCCGCCGCCCGGCGCCCCCGTGCCGCCGATCCTGCCTCCCAGGGACGGTCTCCTGATGCTCGACCGGGAGAAATTCGCCGACTCGTTCGCTGGCGACCTCCCCGCGCAGCAGGCCGCCTTCATGGCTGCCTCGCAGGTGCCGTGGGGCGCGGACGCGCTGGCCGGTCAGGTGACCGAACCCGCCTGGCGCGGCAAGCCGAGCTGGTACCTGGTCGCCACCGAGGACAGGATGATCCCGCCACCCGCGCAGCGGGCAATGAGCGAGCGTACCGGCTCCACGGTGGTGGAGGTCGCCGGAAGTCACGCGATCTACGTGTCCCAGCCCGGTGCGGTGGCATCGTTGATCAAGGACGCGGCCAGCGGATTGAACAGCGCTGCATAGTCCGCCACGCGCTTATGGCGGCCCGATCCCGAAGGGTCCGCCACCCGGCATCGCCCGACTGGGCTATTATCGCGCCATGGCGATGATGGACGACGGGTGTGTGACTGCGGCAGTCGCGGGCGGGATGAGCCCTGCGGTAGCGCTGTTCCGGTCCCTGGCCGATGAGACGCGGCTGCGGATCGTGCGGCGGCTGGCCGCCGGGGAGGCCCGGGTCGTGGACCTGACCGGCGAGCTGGGCCTCGCCCAGTCCACTGTGTCCAAGCATCTCGCCTGCCTGCGTGACTGCGGCCTGGTCGACTACCGCGCCGAGGGCCGGCAGTCGTTCTACGCCCTCACGAGGCCTGAGCTGATGGACCTCCTGCAAGCCACCGAAGGCGTGCTCGCCGCGACCGGCTCCGCCGTTGCGCTCTGCCCCACCTACGGCACCGACACCCCTGCGGTGACGAGGTGAGTGTCCCGCTCCGCACGGCACCAAGCCCACCGCGGCGCGCTCAGCTCAATCGGCGCAGCCTGCACCTGGCCTACGCCACAGCCGGCTACAACCTGCTCGAAGGCGTCATCGCCGTCGCCGCTGGCGCGGCGGCGTCCTCGACGGCGCTGTTCGGCTTCGGCCTCGACTCCTTCGTCGAGGTCTCCAGCGCCTTGGTCGTCATCTGGCAGTTCCGCTCCCGCGTCCCCGAAAACCGCGAGCGCCTGGCGTTGCGACTCATCGCCGTGTCGTTCTTCGCTCTGGCCGCCTGGGTCACCGTCGACGCCGCCCGCAGCCTGCTCGGCAGCGAGCGGGCCGAGACGTCGCCGATCGGGATCGGCATCGCCGCCGTCTCCGTCGGTGTCATGCCGCTGCTGGTCTGGGCCAAGCGGCGCACCGGGCGCGAGCTCGGCTCGGCCACCGTCGTCGCCGACTCCATGCAGACCATGCTCTGCACGTACCTGTCCGCGATCGTGCTCGTCGGGCTGCTGGCCAACGCCGCCCTCGGCTGGTGGTGGGCCGATCCCATCGCGGCGCTGGTCATCGCCGCCGTCGCCGTCCGCGAAGGCGTCGAGGCGTGGCGCGGCGAGCAGTGCGACGACTGCGCCCTGCCCGCCGTTGGCGGCGAGACCGACGGCGCGGCGAGCTGCGGCTGCGGCCCTGGCTGCACTGATGCCTGCTGCGCCAACCAAGACCGCAGCCTCCGGTAGCCGCGGCGGTTCCGGACCGGCGAACTACAGTTCTCGACTCATGGGAGTTTGCTCTCAGGACGCTTTAGCGCCCTCGCCTCTGACGAATCACGACAAGCGCGAGTCATACGACTTTCGGGCGGCCACCAGCTCGGACCTGTTTTCTCTGGTCCAGGACCGCGCAGCTTCGATAAGAGTCAGCAGGCTCCGACCAAGCGGCGTCAGTGCGTATTCAACGCGCGGCGGGTTTTCATCGTAAGACGTACGGGTGACGGTGCCATTCCGTTCCATGGCCCGCAGTGTCTCGGTCAGAACCTTCGGCGTGACCGTCCGCAACGGCACCCGGAGTTCACTGAACCGACGCGGCCCATGCTCCAGGCACAGCACCACCATCGCAGTCCATTTGTCACCGATCTGGAACGGCAGCACACTCGACGGGCACGCTGGATCGAACATGTCCGCGTCAAGCTTCAACGTCACCGCTCGAACCTACCCCAGTACCGTTGCAGTAACCGGCCCCCAGCCGACTAGCGTCGCGCCATGACCAGCATCGCGATCTTCGGAGCCGGCGGCCGGGCGGGTCGCGCCGTAGCCGCCGAGGCGCACCGCCGCGGACATCACGTCACCTCGATTGTCCGGAACCCCAACAAACACCCCGACATCACCTCCGCGGTACGCGGTGACGTCACCAACCCGCAGTCAGTCTCCGCGATCGTGCACGGCCACGACGCCGTGGTCCACGCGGTCAGCCCCGCATCCGGACCAGAGGCGCTCGCCACCCTCGACCTCGATCCGGGCTTCTTCGTCAAGGCCGCTGACGCTCTCCTCTACGGACTGTCCCAAGCCGGCGTACCCCGACTGATCGTGATCGGCCTGTTCGCCAACCTCAAGGACGCGGAAGGTCGGCTCCTGCTCGACGATCCCGCCGTACTACCCGGCGAGTTCCGACCCTTCGCCCTTGCCCACACGGCCGGTCTGGACAGACTCCAGGCAGCAGACACGATGGTCGACTGGCTCATGCTCACCCCACCCGCCGCATTGCACATGGACGCCCCACACACCGGCCGCTACCAGGTCGGCGGGGAGCGCGTCCCGGACCGGGAGGTCGCACATCTCTCGTACGCCGACTTGGCCGTAGCGACAATCGACGAGATCGAGGCGCCCCGCCACCATCGCACTCGCGTGTCCATTTTCAGTGACATCCGGCAGTCAGCCCACCGCGACGAATGACCGTCTTACTCACACCTCGGAATCTCTGGAGAAACGGTGTATTGACTCACCAGGCCATGGTCACAGGCCGAACAGGTGCCGTGGCGCCTGATCGCGACTTGCCTGACGAGGTGCCGGTAACGCCGCCGCTGCCACATCTGGTGAACGAACGACATCGAACGTGACGCCGCCCGCCGCCAGGCTGATCGCCAGCGCCGCCAGGGACCGCGGCGCCTGCTGAGCCTGCCCGACCACCCGGCGGCGGGCGCGCCTACTGGACGGCGCTGGAGTTCGGTGGACCCTGCTCAGCGTTGCTTCGGGCCGGAAGCCACGAACAGCCTTCTCGGTCGGTGGCCCGTCAAGGCAGGATCTCGATGTACCCGTCGGTTCCGTGCACGCGAATCCGCTGCCCATCCCGGATCAGCTTCGTCGCATGCTCCACACCGACGACGGCGGGCAAGCCGTACTCCCGGGCGACGACCGCGCCGTGGGTCATGAGGCCGCCCACCTCCGTCACCAACCCCTCAATCCCGACGAACAGGGGTGACCAGCTCGGGTCGGTGTGGGCGGTGACCAGGATGTCGCCTGGTTCGAGATCGGCCTCGGCCATGTCCAGGATGACGCGGGCTCGGCCCTCGGCGATCCCGCCGGAAACCGGGAGGCCGACCAGCGCCCCGGTCGGCACGTCGTCGCGTCGGTACGCCCCGGTGATGCCCTCACCTTCCGACGTGAGCACCCGGGGCGGTGTGAGCGCTTGATACGACCTGAACGCGTCCTTCCGGCGGTGGATGAGCTGATCGTCGGCCTGGTTCGTGCGCACGACGTCGTGAAGCTCCTGGAACGTGAGGTAGAAGATGTCTTCCTTCTCGCGAAGCACGTCGGCCTGTACGAGGCGCTCGGCCTCTTCCAACAGGGCCTGCTTGTAGACGTAGTAGCGGCTGACAATGGCGTACTTCGGGTACTCCCGGTAGCCGATGAAGGTCCGGACTCGGTCGATCATCCGCTTGGTCTCTTCGGCCTTCCGCTCCCCGTCCGGCAGGGCCCGCAAGTGCTCCAGGACGTCCTGTTCCTTCTTCTGCGCCTCCTGTCGCCCTTGCTCGAAGCGTCGCTTGCGAGCGCCCGGCTCGAAGTTCCTGATGTTGTCGAGGATGACGGGCATGAGCGTGGTGGGGCGTTCGCTCCAGCGTGGCCTCGTGATGTCGATCTCGCCGGCGCAGCGCATGCCGTACCGGTCGAGGTAGGCCTCGATGGCGTCGCGCGCTTCCTGGCCGCCAGGGAGCTTGGCCAGCTCGTCCAGGAAGCCCTCGTCCTCGACCTCCTGCAGGAAGGCCACCACCTCCGGGTAGGGGCGGATGACGTCAGCGACGTCCAGGAGCTCCAGTCCCATCTCCGACGTGACGTTGCCGGGGGCGGACAGCGTGAGGGTGTCGGCCGCGTTCTTCTCGCCCAGCCACTCCTGCAGCTGGTCGTTGAGCCACCAGGTGGACTCCATCCCCGCCATGATCGCCTGCATGCTCAATGGATCACCGAGGACTCGCTTGTGCTCCTGGAAGGCCTCCAGCAGGAAGTCGAACAGTGCCGGTCCGGTCTTCGTCCGGATGTCGCGCCGCAGGGCGGCGATGGATGCCTGGCTGCGCTCGATCAGCTCGGTGACGATGGCCGGATCGGTCTCGATGGGGGCGGGCGAGCCGCCAGCGGGCGGCCCTGCTGGACCCCGATCGGGGAGCGTCGGAACGAAGTCGCCGCGGTCGAGGACTGTTTCCAGCGCGTCCCTGATCAGCGGATCGCCCCTCCCCACCACCTCCAGCAGGCCGGCGCGGCTCGCGGGCGAGGCCAGGGCCCGGGTGGCGTCGACGAACAGCCTCCCGCCGGCGCCGTGCATCGGCGCCATGGCCGTCAGCTGCCACATGGAGAGCCCCAGGGGTTTCATGGGGTCGGTCATCATCTGCTGATGACCGACGGAGACGTAGACGTGGTTCTCTCCGTCGCCGGTCTCGGGAACGGGGAACAGCGTGGTGATTGGCCGGCTCTGGACGAGCTGGAAGTCATCGTCGACCAGGCACCATTCGATGTCCTGCGGGTGGTCGAAGTGTGCTTCGATCCGCCGCCCGAGCTGCACGAGCCGTACGACCTGTGCATCCGTCAGCGCCGGCTGCTCCTGCTGCTCCGAGCTGATCGCCTGTTCCTGCGTCCCGCCGGTCGGCAGGGCGTGGATGGCAAGCCGCTTGGTGGCGATCGCCTTGTCGATGATCTCACCGTCGCGGACCTTGTAGGCGTCCGCGTTCACCAGCCCGGAGACCAGGGCCTCGCCGAGGCCGAAGCTGGCCTCCACGGTGGCGACCTTCCGGTTGCCCGTGACGGGGTCGGCCGTGAAGAGGACGCCGGCAACCTGCGGGAAGACCATCTGCTGCACGACAACGGCCATGTGGACCGAGCGGTGGTCGATGCCGTTCCGCTGACGGTAGGTCACCGCCCGCTCGGTGAAGAGCGAGGCCCAGCACCGGCTGACGTGCTGGAGGATCGCCGCCGACCCCACGACGTTCAGGTACGTGTCCTGCTGGCCGGCGAAGGAGGCCGTCGGCAAGTCCTCCGCCGTCGCGCTGGATCGGACGGCGTAGGCAGTTCGCTCACCGAGCTGGGTGAGGGCCCGGGTGATTGCCGCCGCCACATCGTCGGGGAGGACGATCCCTTCGATGGTCCGACGGATCTCCGCGCTGAGCGTGCGGATCGCCTCCCGGTCGCCCGGGTTCAGGCGCGACAATTGGTCGAGCCGATCGTCGATCGACGACCGTTCGGCCATGATCCGCCGGAAGGCGTCCGTCGTCACGCAAAAGCCGGCTGGCACGCGGATGCCCTCGATCCGCGACAACGCCCCCAGGTGCGCGCCCTTGCCGCCAACGATCGCGACCTGCGCCTCGTCGACCTCTTGGAGACCCAACAGGTACTGCTCGATCATCGCGATACCTCCGAGGCAGCCGTCGTCCGCTGCACTCGACTGACCCCCAATGCCACCAGTGGCTCGACGTCACCGCGCCCCCCGTAGGTCGACAACAACACACGCACGTCGTGCCCCATTTCTTCGTCCGTTCCTGGCTCCGGCCGACGATTCTGCGGCAAGACCCGGGTCTTGCGGCAAGCCCCCCGGTGCGATATACGTTAAAGTGGGATCGCTTCCCTTTGTTGTTAGCCGCTGCAGACGGAAACCGTTCTCGCGAAGCGTTGGCGTGGTGAGCTAGCCAACTCCGCGAGGCCGTCGCTGCTCCCCCCGCAGGCGGTGCCCAAGGAGGATCGTCATGGCGGTGACCCCGCAGATCTTGTTCATTCAGGGTGGCGGCGCCGACGTGCACGACGAATGGGACAACGAGCTGTTCGACAGCTTGAGGCGGGAGCTCGGGGACGGGTACGAGGTTCGCTACCCGCGCATGCCCGACGAGGGCGACCCGAGCTTCGCCAAGTGGAGCGCGGCCATCCGGCGGGAGATCGCGGCCCTGGACGACGGGGCGGTCGTCGCCGGCCATTCAGTGGGCGGGACGATCCTCATCAACGCGCTCGCCGAGCGGCCACCGGAGCGGGAGCTCAAGGCGATCGTGCTGATCGCCGCTCCGTTCGTCGGTGCGGGTGGCTGGCCCGGCGACGAGTTCGAGCCGCCGCACAACCTCGGCGCGCGGCTGCCGCAAGGCGTGCCGGTGCATGTGTTCCATGGACTCCAGGACGAAACTGCTCCACCGTCGCATGCCGACCTCTACACCCGCGTCATCCCGCAGGCACAGCTGCACCTGCTGCCCAGGCGCGATCACCAACTGGACAGTGACCTGAGCGAGGTGGCGAGGGTGATCAAGCTTGACGACCTCCGACCCGTCGCCCCGGAATAGCGAAGAGTCCAGAGGCCGATAAGCGGGCTTCGGTGCGACCTGCCTGGGCGTAAGGTGCGGTCGGTGATCGGGGATGCCTGGTTGGATCGGTGTTCGTCGCCGTCGCCGTTGCTGCGTGGTCTGGCGAGGAACCCGGCAGCACCGAGCAGCGTGCTGCTCCGACTGGTGGAGACATGGCCGGAGCAGGTGTGCGAGGGGCTACGCCGCCGCCGCGAGCTGCCACCGCCGGTGCGGGATGCGATGCTGCGCCATCCCTCGCCCAGGATCCGCGGAGCGCTGGCCGCCCACCCGGGAGTCGACCCTCTGGTGCGTGCCAAGCTGCTGGCTGACCCGGCGTGGCGGGTGAGAGTACGCGCGTTTGGCCGACCCGGACAGGAGCCGCTGCCCGACGACGTGCTGGTCAGTTTGTTGACCGAGCTCGACGGCCGACCCTCCGACATGCCGTTCACGCGGGAGGAGTTGATCGGCGAGTTGCTCGACGCAATGGGGTATGACCGGCGTCTGTTCCGGCTGGCCGCCGCGCACCCCCGGCCGGGTGTGCGCCGGTTCGCGGCCGGTTCCCTGTACTGGCTGGACGAGCGGTCGCGCCAGGCGTTGCTGGACGATGAGGCGCCCGAGGTGCGGGCGGCGGCCGTGGCATCCGTCGCGCACCGGCAGCAGGTGATGGAGCCTGCGGATCTGCCGGATCAGCACTGTCACACGTTCTGGTACGTGCTGCAGCGTCCCCTCTCCCGAGCGCTGGTCGATCACGTGCTCGCCAGCGGCGACACGGCTGCGCTGCGAGTGATGGGTGAGAACCCGACGGTGCCGCCGGACGTGGTCGAGACGCTGCTATGCCACCCTGACCCGTCGGTGCGGCAGGGAGTCACCGGTCGCGTCGACCTGACCGGCGACCAACTCGTCAGGCTCGCCAATGATCCGGTGGTCGAGGTCCGCACTGCGGTCTCCACCCATCCTGGCCTCACCGAGCTACAGCGGGCCGACATCGACATCGACGTGACCACTGTGCGGGACGACGGACACTTCGGCTCCGCGGACGTCCGCTGCCGTTCGATCCCGTATCCCGACGATGCCTCGCCGCAGCTCACTGAGGCGCTGTGCTGGGCCCGTTCGGTTAATCCGCTGCTGCGCCGCCGAGCGGCCCGCAACGCCGAGTTGCCGGTGGAAACGGTCACCATCCTCGCCGACGACTCTGACCTGGGCGTACGGGTCCTGCTCGCCCAGCACCACCCGGCCGCGCCGCCAGCGCTGCTGCTGCGCTGCTTCCTGGAGTACCACTGCTGCGGCCGCGACCGCCTCAGCGAGCTACCGCAGTTTCCCACCGAAGGACTGGCCCGCTTCGCCGACGACCCCGACCCGGCAGTACGGCGGCTCGTTGCCCTCGACCCGCACGCCAATCCCGAACTCGTCGACCGGCTCAGCACCGACCCGGACGCCACCGTGCGGCAGGCGATGGCAACCAGCCCTCGCCTCTCGGCACCGCGGATCGCCGCACTCCTCAATGATCCTGAACTGGCCGAGGCCGCCGCGGCCAACCCGGCCCTGACAGTCGAACAAATGCTGCACATCCTGGACGGGACCACCGCGAGCTAACACCAGACGACCGAGATGTCGGCTAGCCCGGCGTCGAACACACACGCGCGGCGTCCTTCAGTCGCCGGATAACCCAGCGAAGTGGATTTGCTCGGGACGTCCGTCGACGTAACTGACGATGTAGATGCCGTGCCATCGTTCGCGTACCGAGTATGGGGCGTCGCTCTTCATCCACTCCATGACCTGGTCCGGCGCGGGCGTCAGGGTCCCGAAGAACCCTTGCATCTGCTCGTCGGTCAACGGAGAGACGGTGAACAGCGCCGGCTCGGCCGACACGCCGTTGGCCATATCGATGATGGAGTGCGTCCCGGAGTCAGGCTGCGCTGCGAACAACGTGTCCGGGTCAATCGGCTTGGGTCGCTGCTGGGCGGCGCGCCACTCGTCGAGGAGGAACTCGTTGATCCCGCTCTCGTTGTCCGCGGGATTGAGCGTGGCACGAAACTCGTCTGCGGTCAGGGCAAGGAGTGGGTTCGGCTCCTCGCTGTAGTAGGCACCTCGGGCGTACACGTCCTGGCGCAACTGTTCAAGCGCGGCGGCGACGTCCGGCTGGTAGGTGACGCTGTATGACCATCCTGATGCGCCCACGTTCTCCCCAGTTGACCTTGCCGCACGCTTGGCCTGCACATCGTGCCCAATAGGGATGGTGGCGTCGATGAGTCGGGTGGCGAGGTGTCGGATGTGTGCGATCAGTTCGGGTGGTTCGTGGATCTGGAAGGGAAAGCCGGACAGCGCGACGTAGATGGCGATTTCGTCGAGGGAGTTGGATCCGGTGTGCAGTTGGCAGGTGTGCGGGTCGATGGCTTCGATGACGCCGACAGTGGGTGGGAACCGTTCGGCGGCCGTCTCGGCTGGCGCGTACAGGGTGATCAGGGCCTGGTAACGGTATGGGGCGGTGGATACGCCGTGGGTGAGGTAGCCGGCGAGGTCGACGTCGGGCGCTTGTCGCGGGGTGAATCGCGGGCCTGTCGGGATGCGGGGACGGATCCGGTCGACGCGGTACGTGCGCCAGTCGCGCCGGTCGGTGTCCCAGCCGATCAGGTACCAGCGTCGGCCGGTGTGGACCAGTCGGTGCGGTTCGATGTTGCGTACCGAGCTCGTGCCGTCGTGGCGTTGGTAGTCGAAGCGGAGCCGGTGGTGCTCGCGGCAGGCGGCGGCGACGGCGGTGAGTACGGCTGGGTCCACGGTCGGTCCGCTGGCCGGGACCGTGACGGTGACCGAGTGCAGCAGGTTGACGCGGTGTCGTACGCGCGAGGGCAGGACCTGTTCGAGTTTGGCGAGTGCGCGCAGTGAGCTGTCCTCGATACCGGTCACCGTGCCGCTTGCGGCGGTGTGCAGCCCGATGGCGACGGCGACGGCCTCGTCGTCGTCGAGCAGCAGCGGCGGAAGCTTCGTCCCGGCGCCGAGCCGGTAGCCGGCCGCGCCAGCGATGGCGTGCACTGGATAGCCCAGATCACGCAGTTTCTGGATGTCACGCCGCACGGTCCGTACGTCGACCTCCAGGCGCTGCGCAAGGTCTGCGCCGGTCCAGTCGCGCGGGGTTTGCAGCAGTCCGAGAAGCCGCAGCAGTCGCGCGGAGGTTTCCAACATGCTCAGAAGTTTGTCATGCGCCTAGGGCGGAACCTGTCCTAGCTGGTCCGTAGCGTGGCAGTCATGAGCGAAGAGATCACCCCATTCAAGATCGAGATTTCTCAGGACCGCCTCGACGACCTGCGCCGGCGGCTCGCCGACGCCCGCTGGCCGAGCCAGCTGCCGGGCACGAGCTGGGAGGCCGGGGTGCCGCTGGGCTACCTGAAGGATCTGGCCGACTACTGGGGCACCTCTTATGACTGGCGTGCCCATGAGGCGCAGCTGAACGAGTTTCCGCAGTTCACCACTGCCATCGACGGCCAGACCGTGCACTTCCTGCACGTCCGTTCGCCCGAGCCGGGGGCGCTGCCGCTCATCATCACCCATGGCTGGCCCGGCTCGATCGTGGAGTTCATGAAGATCATCGGCCCGCTGACCGATCCCGCCCGGTACGGCGGCGACCCTGCCGACGCTTTCCACGTGGTAGCCCCGTCGCTGCCTGGCTTCGGCTTTTCCAGCCCGCTGTCCGCCCCGGGCTGGGACACCAGCCGGGTAGCCCGGGCCTGGGCCACCCTGATGGAACGCCTCGGCTACCACCGCTACGGCGCCCAGGGCGGGGACACCGGAGCGATTGTGTCCCCCGAGCTCGGCCGTATCGATCCCGACCGGGTGATCGGCGTGCACGTCAACAACCTGGGGACCTTCCCCTCCGGCGATCCGGCTGAGCTGGCCGACCTCACCGAGGCCGATCAGGCCCGACTCGCGCTCATGTCGACGTGGGGCCAGGACATGAGCGGATACGCGATCGTCCAGTCAACCCGGCCGCAGACCATCTCCTACGCCCTCACCGACTCACCGGTCGGGCAGCTCGCCTGGATCGTCGAGAAGTTCAAGGAATGGACCGACCCGAGCGCGAACCTGCCCGAGGACGCCATCGACCGCGACCTGATCCTCACCGATGTCTCGGTGTACTGGCTGACCGGCACCGCCGGATCCGCGGCCCACATCTACTACGAAGGGGCCCGCAGTTGGGGTCAGGCCCAGACCCGGTCGCCAGTGCCGACAGGGGTGGCGGTGTTCCCCAACGACATCACCATCCGACCCCTCGCCGAACGCGACCACAACGTGGTGCACTGGGCCGAGTACAGCCGCGGCGGTCACTTCGCCGCCCTGGAAGCACCCGATCTCCTGGTCGACGACATGCGCGAATTCTTCCGCCCGCTCCGCTGACCACAAACGCGTCAGGGTAGAGGTCTTGCTGGCCCGGACCGCCCCGGTCCGGGCCAGCAGGAGTACGCCCGATCATGCTGGTGAGGACGGGGTGTCCCGTAGCGAAGAGACCGTGCGGGCTCAGCCGACGTGGACCGGAACCGTGATCGGGCGGCGTATCGCTGCGGCGAGGGTGGCGCTGATGCACAGCGATGCCAGCGCCATGACAGCCATCGCGGTGCCGACCGGCAGGATCTGCGCTGCGGCCCCGGCCATGGTGGCGCCGACCGCCTGCATCGTGAGCATGCCCGCCGAGTGAAGGCCGAGCGCCTGGCCGCGGATGTCGTCGCCGGTCTGAGCGAGCAGGCGTTCCTGCAGCAGCAGACCGGCGCTGTAGCCAGTCGCTCCGAGCGCCGCGGCGGTCAGGGCGTCGCCATACGGTAGAGGCAGTGCGAACAGCAGGAACGGGGCCGCCAGCAGGATCTGTAGCGGCGTGATCAGCCGCCGGCGGTGCCGTTGCGGCCAGTCCGACACCTAGCGGTCAACGCCGCCACCAGCAGTACCGGCTCCGCCTCGCGCTGGGTCAGATGTGGTGGCGAAGCCAGGACACGGTGCGCCTGAGCAGGTCGACGTGTCCCGGCGACTCGTACGACCTGAGGTCGTGACCGAGACCGTCGTAGATCACCCGGCTGCTGCCGACGATGCGTGCCCAGACGAGCGGGTGGGAGGCACCCTTCTCCTCGTGGACGTAGAGCGGCTCACTGCTTCCATCGTCGACCAGATCCAGGTTGGTGAAGCGCTCGTCGTGGACCTCGAAGTCGCCGAGTCCATCGACTATCGGGTGTTCCACGCCGCTGCGCCGGATGAGAGTCTGGCCGATCGGCGGGTGGAAGGTTTTGTCGTAGTCCCAGACGGCGCCGATCGTGGACCGCCAGATTGGCAGGCGGGGGAAGGCGATTGTCGCGCTGTGGGTGGCGAGAACGTTGCCGCCGCGGGCGAGGAAGGCGTCAAGGATGCGGGCAAAGTCGTCATCCTCGGCGATCGGTGTCGCGCGGTTGGCGCTCGCGTTGACGACCAGCAGGTCGACACCGTTGAGGGCGGTGTCGAGCTGGCTGATGGACGTCACGGTCGCCACGGAACTCGCGTCGCCGACGATCTCGGCGATCTTTGCGCTGGTGTCGGCCAGCGGGTGCCACGGGTCGGCGTACGGGCCTTCTCCGCTGAAGATGATGGTTTCGATGGGCTGCGCCATGATGCTCCGATCCTGCTTGCTTGATGCCAGGGTGACTGGCCCACGGTGGGTGGGGGAGCGGACACCCTGTCGATCTTCGACCGATGCGAGCCGTGTCCCGGTTCGGTGCCGGCCCCCGGGGCCGTCCAGACCGCCATTTCGATGATTCGCGAAATGACGAAATGAACGGTAGCATGGCGCCCATGAGGGCTCTGCATCATCCCGACCTCGCCGCGGTCGACCTGGCCACGCTGCTCAGCGCGCTCGCCGACCCGGTCCGCTTGAGTGTCGTACGGCAGTTGGCGCAGTCGGGTGGTGTCGTCTGCGGGAAGTTCGAAGCGCTGTCCGAGGTGAGCATGTCGACCCTCTCGCACCACCTGAAGGTCCTCCGTGAGGCCGGCATCCTCCGCGTCACGCCGAACGGGAGTTTTCGCCGTCACGAATTGCGTGCCGACGAGATCGACGACCGGTTTCCCGGGCTGCTTCCTGCGGTCACCGCCAACCTGGGCATCTGCGAGACGACGACCGGGGGAGCGCTGGCATGACCGACTCGGGATCGGCACCGCAGAGCTCGCCGGGCACCCTCGGTCTGTCCGCCGACGAGGTCCTGACCACAACCCGCGCCGTGCGCAAGCGTCTCGACCTGCGCCGCCCCGTGCCGCGCCACGTGATCGAGGAGTGCCTCCGCATAGCCCTGCAAGCGCCGAGCGGCCGGAACAGGCAGCGCTGGGACTTCATCTTCGTCCAAGACCAGCGGACCCGGGCGGCCGTCGCGGATCTGTGGCGGCGCGGTCTGATGGCGCCGCCGCCGGCCTCCGGAACGGCCGGGCCCGCCTTCAGCCGCATGAACTTCGCCTCGACCGAGTGGAGTCGCATCGCGGGCAGCCTGCAACACCTCGCCGAACACCTGCACGAGGTGCCGTTGCTTCTCGTCCCGTGCCTGCGCGTTGAGTCACGCGCCGAGCTCGACAGCGTTCGCGGGCAGGCTGGTGCCTGGGGTTCGGTCATACCGGCGTTCTGGAGTTTCATGCTGGCCGCACGTGAACGCGGGCTCGGCACCGCCTGGACCACGAGTCATCTCAGCTACGAGCGGGAGATGGCCGACCTGCTCGGCATCCCGTACGACACGGTTGTGCAGGTAGCCCTCACACCGGTGGCCTACACCCTCGGCACGGACTTCAAGCCCGGCCCTCGCGCCGAAGCCGAGTCTTTCGCCCACTGGGACCGTTGGTAGGACAACCGCCGGTGAGGTCGCCGTGTCCTCGTCAGAGAGTCGCCGAGTCGCCGGGCCGGAGGTCGACGAGCACGTCCGTCAAGCCCGCCTTTTCAAAGGCGCGCACGACGTCGTCGGCATCCTGGGTGTAGTGCCCCCAGCCGTCCTGGTGCACCGGAACCATCGCCCGGACACCGAGCAGAGCCGCCGCTCGTGCCGCCAGTTCTGCCGTCAAGGTGAGGTACCCCTCGCCGCGTGCCGCGATCCGGGCCGCGCCGAGGTTGAGGATCGCGATCTCTATCGCCGGAAACTGTTCCGCGACCACCGCCACGACATCCAGTGAGGCGTTGTCCCCGCTGACGTAGACCGTCGGCCAGCCATCGGCCTCCAGCAGGAATCCGATCACCGGACCGTTGACCACGCCAATCTCCGGCGTCCCGTGCAGCGCCGGAACCGCCGTGACGCGCAGGTCGCCGACCATGGCGTGCTCGAACAGCCGGAGGCCGATGCACCCGGGGCCAAGATTCTGTGCCCCCGCCGTGGTGGTGAACACCCTTCGGGCCCGGCGGGCGTACTCCCGCCCGGAGATGTCGAGGTTGTCGACGTGGTGCTCGTGCGATACGAGTACCGCATCGGCCTGGTCGAGGTCCTCGGGCGCGGCGCTCGGGCCGGTCAGCTTGGTCGCGGTGACCGGCCCGTTCTGGTACATCCGTGGTTCGTCGAAGGTCGGGTCCAACACGATGCGCGAGCCCGCGTAGTCGAGGACGGCCGTCGGCCCGCCGATGGCGCGTACGGTCAGCCTGTTCAAGGTGCTCTCCTCGGTTTCCCTGTGTCGCTTGACATCACCATCATCGACGACGTGTGCCTGCTCGAGGTCGGCAAATGCGGCAGTACCCCCAATGGCGCCGGATTCGACCTCCGCCCAGCTCACCGTCGGCGAGGCTGCCAATCGCCCGTGGCAAGATCTGCCAGGTGCAGATCGGGATGCTTGGACCATTCGAGGTTCGTGCGGACGACGGCGTCTTGGCCGACGTGCCGGGTGCCCGGTTGCGCGGTCTGTTGATTGCCCTCGCGCTCGAACCACGACACGTGGTCCCGAAGGCGACTCTCATCGACTGGATCTGGGGTGAGCGGCCGCCCTCCGACGCGACGAATGCCCTGCAACGCTTGGTTTCCCGGCTGCGAAAGGCGCTGCCGGAAGGCTGGATCGAGGGGCAGCCGGACGGCTACCGGCTGACGGTGGAACCCGACGCTGTCGACGCCGTGCGGTTCGAACGCCTCATCACGGCGGGCCAGGTCCAGACGGATGATGATTCGCGGCGGGTACGGCTGCTGCGCGAGGCCCTCGCACTGTGGCGCGGTGCGGCCATGCAGGGCGTCGATTTGCCGGATAGTGCCGCGTTGGACGCGGCGGTCACCCGGCTCGAAGGGCTACGCCTGACAGCCATGGAGGATCGGTTCGATGCCGAGATCCGCCTCGGCCACGGTGTGGAGCTGGTCACGGAGCTGACCGACCTGGTGGCCGCGCATCCGGTGCGAGAACGGCTTGTCGCCGCGCTGATGCGTGCCCTCGTCGCGGCCGGCCGCGACACCGACGCGCTGCTCGTGTACCAGCGCGCGAGAGAGGCACTGGCGGACGCGCTGGGCGTCGACCCCTCTCCGGAGCTGTCCGCATTGCACGTCGCGCTGCTGCGGGGCGGGTTGGGACGACGGCGGGAGGAGAACCGGAAGACCAACTTGCGTGCCGAGCTGACCAGCTTCATCGGCAAGGACGCCGATATCGCCGCGGTCCGCGAACTCCTCGCCGAGCATCGGCTCACCACTCTGATCGGGCCGGGCGGCTCGGGGAAGACCAGGCTGGCCACGGAAACCGCGCGCACGCTGCTCGGCGACCTGCCGGACGGGGTCTGGCTGGTGGAGCTCGCAGCCATCGGCGCGGATGCTGACCTGGCGCAGTCGGCGCTCGCCGGGCTCGGCCTCCGGGATGCTCTGCTCGGCGGGGCACCGAACGTGGAGCCGACGGACCGGCTCATCGCCGCGATCCGCGATCGGGAGGCGCTGCTGATTCTGGACAACTGTGAGCATGTGATCGAGTCGGCGGCGGCGTTCGCCCATCGAGTGCTCGGGGAGTGCCAGCGACTGCGGATCCTGGCGACGAGCAGGGAACCGCTCGGCATCACCGGGGAGGCGCTGTGGCTGGTCGAGCCACTGACCTTGCCGGAGGGGGACGCCAGCCCCGGCGAGATCGAGTCCTCTCCCGCCGTCCAGATGCTGCGGGACCGGGCGGGCGCGGTGCGCACGGATCTCGCGCTCGACGCCCACACGTTGTCGACGATGGTGCGCGTCTGCCGGGCGCTGGACGGGATGCCGCTGGCGATCGAACTGGCCGCGGCCAGGCTGCGCACCATGTCGATCGATCAGCTCGCCCACCGGCTCGACGACCGGTTCCGCCTGCTGACCAGCGGTAGCCGTACCGCGTTGCCGCACCACAGGACGCTGCGCGCGGTGGTCGACTGGAGCTGGGAGTTGCTCACCGACGCCGAACGGATGGTCCTGCGCAGGCTCTCGGTGTTCTCCGGCGGGGCGAGCCTGGAAGCGGCCGAGCGGGTCTGCGCCGGCGATACGGTCGAGCGGGAGCAGGTGCTCGATCTGCTCACCGCGCTGGCCGAGAAATCACTCCTGGTCGCCGATCGCGACAGCGCACCGCGCTACCGGATGATCGAGACGATCAAGGAGTACGCCGGGCACCGCCTCGCGGAGGCGGGGGAGTCGGACCTGGCGCGCACTGCGCATCTCGCCTACTTCACGGAACTCACCGAGACCGCGGAGCCGCATCTTCGCCGCGCCGAGCAGGTGCGATGGCTCGCCACGCTCGAGGTCGAGCACGACAACATCGGTTCTGCGATGCGTGGTGCAATCACGGCCGGCGAGGCGCACGCGACGATGCGGCTCGCGGCGAACGCCGGCTGGTACTGGTGGCTCGGCGGGCACCGGGCCGAAGGCATCGAGCTGCTCACCGCGGCGACCGAGACGCCCGGCGAGGTGACCGACGAGATCCGGGCGACGGTGTACGCCCTTGTCGGGCATTTCCTGAGTTCCGGGCGGGGCGACGAACATCAGACGGAGGAGTGGATCCACAAGGCGTACCGGTTCGGCCAGGGCAGTCAGCGCGGCCAGGGCCGCCACCCGGCGCTGGCGTTCGTCGCCGCCATGAAACGCATGTTGCAGGCGCCGGACGAGATCTTGCCCGCGTTCGAAGCACTGTTGGACGACGAAGATCCCTGGGTCCGCGCGATGGCCCGGCTCCACCTCGGCAAGATGCGGATCATCCTCGGCCAGGACGGGCGGGATGCGGACGCGCATCTCGTGATGGCGCTCGCCGAGTTCCGGGCAATCGGCGAACGGTTCGGGATTTCCTTCGCCCAGACCGAGCTGGCGGACCGCATCGCGGCGCGCGGCGAGTTCGCCGCTGCCTGCGAGCACTTCGAACAGGCGATCGCGGTCGTCACCGAAGTCGGTGCCATCGAGGATGTCATCCGCATGCGGTCGCGACAGGCTCAGCTGTACTGGCTGCTGGGCGACAAGGAGTCCAGCGCGGCTGCGATAGCCGAGGCGCAACGGCACGCGGCACGGGTCACCTGGCCGGACGCGCTGGCCGAGCTGGCCCTGGCGAAGGCGGAACTCGCCCGTTGGGGCGGCGACGCGGAGGAGGCACACCAGCAACTCGGCGTCGCGACAACCATGCTGGGCGACACTGCGGAGCGTGCGCACATCCGCGCGGTGACACACGATCTGCTCGGCTACCTCGCCGACGACCTCGGCGAGGCCCGCACATACCGCGCAGCGGCCTGCCGGGCCGCGGCCGAGGCGGGGCACGCACCCGTGATTGCGCAGGTCCTCGTCGGGATCGCGGACCTGGCACTGCGCCGTGAACAACACGAGCAGGCCGCGCGGTTGCTCGCGGCGAGCGCCGCCGTGCGCGGGCTGCCGGATCGTTCCCAGCCGGACGTGGCCCGGATCGAGCAGGCCGCGCGGCTCCGCCTCGGCGACACACGGTTCGCTGAGGCGACTCGGGAGGGTACGCAGACGAGTTGGCATCAACTGGTCACGGTCACACTCGCCGCCTGAACGGGGCAGGCGCCCACGGTCGGTTTGCTACGCGTTGGATGCTGATGTCGCCGTGCCGCGTGCGGGCGTGAACCGTGACCTTGTTGTCCGACGTGTCAGGGTTTTCCGGGGACGGAACGGAGTTGCGCACCGACCCTCGCTCGCTGTTGGCGTCCACCCAGGCGGCGGTGCCCTCGCTGATGCCGACCTCGATGTTTCCTGAGCCGTTCATCAGCTCCGCCTGACCGCGCGTCAACCGGCCGATCCGAATGGCGCCGTCGCCTGTTTTGGCGGTGACGCTGCCGTCGGCGCGGTCGATGTCGAAACCGCCGCTGCCACTGCTGAGATCAAGGTCGGACGATGCGTGGCCGATCCAGATCTGCCCGCCCGAGCTCGAGAGCTTGACGGTGTCCTTGACCTCGCTGATCCGCATTGCGAACGACGCACCGTCGATGGTGGCGCACTCGGCGATGTGGCCGATCGTGACCTCACCGGCGGTGATGTTCGCCTGCAGCGCGTTGATGCGATCGAGGTGGACCCGACCCGATGCCATGTGCAGCTCGCACTCTCCGAACGAGCCGTCGGCGTGCACATCCGAGTACGTCAGGTACGAAACCAGGCTGGAGCCGGCGGGCAGGTCGATCGTGATGGCGACCGAACCGTTCTTGTCTCCGGACGCGGTCGTCTTGACCGATAGCTGACCGCCGGCGAAGTCGACCTTGGTTTTGTTGGCAACCTTGACATCCGACTGGCTCGCCTTGTTGATGGGTTCGACCAGCACTGAGGTGTCGGTCCGCTCGCTCGCGGTGACCCGCACCTGAGCACCGGCGACAACAACGGTGGCGACGATGGGTCCTGGCGTGGCGAAGGTAGGCATGACAACTCTCCTCTTGTCTCATCCTTGGTCCGTGTGGTGAGGGCTGAGCCGCCCCAGCCGGTGAAGCATCGATCCGCACGGCCACGGCGCGCGCTCGTCGCTGGCGAGCGCGCGCCGTGTTAGCTGTCGATCACGGCCTTGGAGGTCGGCCCGATCACGGTCCTCGGAAGGTCATCGCCCGGGAGGTCACGCGCGCTTCTTGAACGTGGAGCCTGCCCAGAGGTACCCGATGAGTGCGATGCCGACGCACCAGGCGATGGCGGTGATCGTGGTGCTGGTGGTTGGTGTGCCGTTGAGCAATCCGCGGAGGGTTTCGATGATCGACGTGAAGGGCTGGTACTCGGCGAACTGCCGGAGGCCCGGCCCCATCTTCTCCGCCGGGACGATCGCGCTGCTGAAGAACGGCAGCATGACCAGTGGCACGGCGGCCAGACCGGCGGTTTCCGGGGATTTCGCGAACAGTCCGAGGGCGACGGTGAGCCAGCCGGCCGCGAACCCGAGCAGCACGATGATGCCGAGCACAGCGAGCCAGTCGAGGGAACTCGCCGACGGGTTGAATCCCAGCAGGAAAGCCACCCCGAGGAGGGATCCGATGGCGATCAGGTTGGTCAGCAGGCTGGCGATGACGTGACCGGTCAACACCGCACCACGGGAGACGTCCATGACCTTGAACCGGTTGATGATGCCCTTGGTCATGTCGGAGTTCACCGCCGTGGCGGTGGCCCCCAGCCCGTAACACACGGCCAGCAGCATCAGCCCCGGCGTGGCGTAGTCGATGTAGTCGACACCGACGTTGAAAGCGTCTCCGAACATGTACACGAACATCAACATGAGCACGATCGGCATCAAAACCGCGTTGAACACCGACGTCGGATTCCGGGCGATGTGCTTGAAGTTGCGACGCAACATGACCATCGAGTGGGATGGGGTGCTCATTTCGCTGCTACCTCCGTGGTGCGGCCGGTCAGGGCGAGGAAAACGTCATCGAGGTCTGGGGTGTGCACGGAGAACGCTTCGGCGTTGATCGTGTTTTCGTCGAGCCTGTCGAGCAGGGCCCGCAGTGACTTGGTTCCGCCGTCGCTGGGCACTCGCAGGGTCAGTGCTTCGTTGTCGCGGGTGGAGTCGCTGAGGACCCGCGCGGCCGCGTCGAGTTCGGCGGCGGTGGTGAACCGGAGTCGGACGTGGCTGCCGGGGACCTGGGCTTTGAGGTCGTCGGGGGTGCCCTGGGCGACCAGGCGGCCCTGGTCGAGGACGGCGATCCGGTCGGCGAGCTGGTCGGCTTCCTCGAGGTACTGGGTGGTGAGGAAAATGGTCACGCCGTCGGTGACCAGTTCGCGGACGATGTCCCACATCGTTCGGCGGCTGCGCGGGTCCAGTCCCGTCGTCGGCTCGTCCAGGAAGATGATGCGGGGCTTGCCGACCAGGGTCATCGCCAGGTCCAGCTTGCGGCGCATACCCCCGGAATAGGTGGACACCGGCTTCAGCGCCGACTCGGCCAGGTCGAAGCGTTCCAGCAGGTCGGTGACGACCCGCCGGCCGGCGGTAGAGCCCAGACGCTTCAGGTCCGCCATCAGCTGCAGGTTTTCCTGCCCCGTCAGCAGCTCGTCCACCGCCGCGAACTGACCGGTGACCCCGATCGCCGCCCGCACCGCCTTGGTCTCGGTCGCGACATCATGCCCGGCAACCCGAACCGTCCCGGCGTCGGCCTTCATCAACGTGGTCAACACGTTCACCGTCGTGGTCTTACCCGCCCCATTCGGACCGAGCAGGGAAAACACCGTGCCCGCACGCACATCCAGATCGATGCCATCGAGCACCACCTTGTCCCCGAAGGCTTTCCGTAGCCCTGAAACTGCAATCGCAGAACTTGTCATGTGCCCACTGTCGGCAGCCGGCCTGTCACGGCCCTGACACGCCCCTGACACGGCCACTGACACGGTCTGGTCCGAGGGAACGGTTGGTGTCCGCTGCGGCGGTCGGGAGTCCAGCACCTCTGGTGCCGCCTGTGGCAGCATCGGGATCGTGTGACATGGCCGTCCGACGAAGTGTCGGTGTTCCGCGCGCTCGGTGCCTGTGGGCACCGAGCGCCAGGGCCAGACCCTTCGATGGCAAGAAGGAGGACGCATGGCACGGGGGCCAGTGTTGGTGATCGGTCTCGATCCCGTCAGGATCCCGGGCTGGGACCCTGAGCCGGTCGTAGCGGCGATCGCACGCGGTCAGGCCCGTTTCGTTGATCTCGATATCGAGGCCGACCTGTGCTTGGTGGTGCCCGACGAGACCGCCGAGGGAGCGATCGTCGAGGCGCTGACCCGGAAGGACTACGCCTGCGTGGTGGTTGGGGGCGGCATCCGCAAGCATGAGCCGTTGCTCGAGTTCTTCGAGACGGTGGTCAACCTCGTTCGGCAGCGTGCTCCCGGGGCGGCCATCGCCTTCAACAGCAGCCCCGAGGACACTGCCGACGCCGCACTACGGTGGCTGCGGTAGGCCAGCAGGCCACAGCGTCCGGCCCGCCATCAAGGCCAGTTGCCACCGGGCGCTCGGGGGAGACCCCGTCGGATCCGCGCCGTGAACCCGGGCCGCAACTACTCGGTAACGTGCTCGACGGCAGGCCGGGGCTCCAGGACCACCACAGCGGTCTCGGACGACCGCAGTGCCGCGAAAGCGTCGAGTTTCGTGTCGATTTCGCGCCACCGGGCCCACAGTCGCACCCGCTCCTCGCCTGTCGCGGCGCGCCCACGTACCAGCCGCTGCCCGTCGACCAGGTCGACGGTCGCATCCGGATGCGACTGCAGGTTGAGCCACCAGGCGGGCTCAGCCTCACCCCATCCATTCATCGCCAGCGTGAACAGATTCTGCCCATCCTCCAGGTACGCGACGATGACGCCGCGCTGCTGGCCGGTGCGGCGCCCGGTGGTGGTCAGCCGCACGGTGCCCCAGCGGTTGGCGCGGGGCCGCCAGAGTCCGACCCGGCCGCGAAAGACCCGATACAGGCCCCGGTGAACGTGCCAGGCCAGCCGGATGAACCAGCGTGGCGGAAGCTTTGGTTTTTCCGCTCGACTCTCTACCGACATCACGACCTCCTCTGGCGGGCCAGGCTGGTCAGCCTGGCCCGGCGGGTTTGACCACCGCGCCGACGACTATCGGCCATGAACGTGCTTTCCCTCGCCAGGTGCCTAGCGTGGCACCCGCCAGCTTGAATCACCAGAGCCGATCTAGTTGCTCTTGGTTGGCGGGTCTTGAGATGCTGCGCAGATGTCTTCCTTCCCGCCGACATTCGCCGAAGACGTGATCAATCAGCCGGCGAAGGCCCAGTTCGAGGCGTTTCTCGATGAGCACCGCCGCGTGCTCAATGACTGCTTGGACGGGCTGACCGAGGAGCAGGCGCGCCGATCGTTGGTGCCGTCCCGGACGACGCTGCTGGGCTTGGTAAAGCATGCGACTTTCGTCGAGAAGGTCTGGTTCGACGAAGCCGTCACGTGCCGATCGCGCGCCGAGATCGGCATCCCCGCGACGCCAGACGAGTCGTTCATCCTCGATGACGACGACACCATCGCTACCCTTCGGCGAGCACATGCCGAGGCATGCGAAGCGTCACGCCGCGCGACGTCACCCCTCGGGCTGGACGACACGGTGCACGGCAACCGGCGCGGCCCGCTCCCGCTGCGCTGGGTGTACCTCCACGTGCTGCGCGAGCTCGCTCAGCACGGCGGGCACGCAGACATCCTGCGCGAGCAACTCCTCAGCGAGTAGCGCGTGGGCGTCCGCACATGCCGCCGACAGGCGTTCACGAGCTCGACACGCGAACTCTTCGTAGCGGCGGACCGTGGCTGGCCGATGAGTTTGGGATGATGCGCCGGTGTACCCGCCGACACCACCTGACTCGAAGGGA
Source organism: Micromonospora sp. NPDC000668 (assembly GCF_042897975.1). Classification (NCBI taxonomy): domain Bacteria; kingdom Bacillati; phylum Actinomycetota; class Actinomycetes; order Micromonosporales; family Micromonosporaceae; genus Micromonospora; species Micromonospora sp. NPDC000668. The sequence continues at coordinate 841,075 of NZ_JBIAYP010000001.1, read as the reverse complement.
TCACCGCGATGGCAAAGGTCATCTCCACGCTGTTCATCTCGGCCGACGGTGTGGCCGAGATCGACCCCGATTGGCACTTTCCGTACTTCGACGAGAACATGGGTCGCGCCGTCGGCGAGGACTATGACACCTCTGACGTGCTGCTCATCGGCCGCGAGACGTACGACAGCTTCGCCGGAGCCTGGCCCGACCGTGAGGCCGCCGGTGGGGAGGATGCACAGTTCGCCAAGCAACTCGGGGACGTACGCAAGGTGGTCGTCTCGCGTCAGCCGCTGGAGTTCTCCTGGCGCAACTCCGAGCTGATCAAGGGGGAACTCCTCGATGCGGTCGCCTCACTGAAGGCTGATGCCGGCATCAAGGGCATCCTCATCCCTGGGTCGATCTCCGTGGTGCAGCAACTGCTCGCCGCGGGGCTGGTCGACGAGCTGCGCCTGCTGGTGCATCCGGTAGCGGCGCGTAAGGGCCGCAAGCTGTTCGACGAGGGCGATACGGCGTACCACCTGAAGTTGACGGCGACGGAGGCGTTTCCGACGGGCGTGATCCGGGTGATCTACTCGCCGACCGCGGCACCGACCAAGGCAGGCTACGACGAGGTCAAGGACCAGGTACCCGGAGGGAACTAGTCGCCTCCACGAGGAGGATCGCCGCGTCGGCAAGGAAGCCAGCACCGAGGAACTTTCGGATGTTCACGGTCGCTCTGGTGTTCAACAAGGCCGTCCGGCGAACCGCCGGTCCTGCAGGTGCCGTGCGCCTAGGGTAAGACCCGGGCGACCACCGTGGCTGATAGCTGTGCGAACACATGCGCTACGGACGGCGCCGTACATGACTCTTCCTGTGCTAGCCGGAAGGCGTGCGATGTCCGGGATCAATTCGCGTTGCCGCGTACGGATGGGCGGGGCGGCGCTTGTTCGACCGGTACCGACACGGTCACCTTCACGCGCGGCCGCGCATGTCTGCCAGGCCGGGCCAGCGTTGGCCGCCTGCTCTCGCTGAGATGGACTGGGCTGGATGGGCACTGTTCGGGTTGGTCGCCACCGTGGCGCTCACCGCGACGTCGATCACTGCTCAGATGGCCGGGCTCACCCGTCTCGACCTTCCTCTGGTGCTCGGGACCATCGTCACCGAGGATCCCGACCGGGCCCGGGTCGTCGGGTTCTTCATCCACCTCGCTGCCGGTCAGGGCTTCGCGCTCGGGTACGCGGCCGTGTTCGCCATGCTGCATCGCGCCACCTGGTGGATCGGGGCGCTGCTCGGTGCACTCCACGTCGCGATTGCGCTGACTGTGCTCCTGCCCCTGCTGCCTGGTGTCCATCCGCGCATGGCGTCACATCGGGCCGGCCCGGCCAGCACCGCCGTGCTGGAGCCGCCCGGCCTGTTCGCCCTCAACTATGGCGTTCAGACTCCGACGGTCACGGCACTCGTCCATGTCGTCTACGGGGTGGTCCTCGGGCTACTCCTTCAGGCTCGTTGACCTGCACCGGCCGCGATGAGCATTCCTGGCTGGCGCGCGGCCGCCGCCGGCAGCTCGTCGCTGGAGATTCCTCATGACCGCCGTCCCCTCGACCCGTCAGCGGCCTCCGGCGCCGATCGGAGACTATGGGCTGCTCAGTGACACCCGCACCGCTGCCCTCGTCGCCAGTGACGGCGGGATTGACTGGCTCTGCGTGCCCCGCTTCGACGGCGACCCCCTGTTCGGCCGGCTGGTCGGTGGCCCGGCGGCGGGGGCCTTTCGGGTCGGGCCGGCCAGACCCGCCACAGTCGTCGAGCGGCGTTACCGGCAGCACACCGCCACGCTGGAGACGACCTGGATGGTGGACGGCTGCCGGCTCACCCTCACCGAGGCCATGGTGGCCGAGCTCGCCGGACGCCTGCTGCCCACGACGATGCTCGTGCGGCGCCTGTCGGCCGAGGGAGGTCCAGTCGACGCCGTTGTGGAGTTCGATCCCCGGCTCGGTGCCCAGCACCGCCGACCCCGGGTCCACCATCGCGGCCGGGATCTCGTGTGTGAGTGGGGGTCGCTCGCGGTGTCGCTGGGCTGCGCCCCCGGAGTCACCGTCGAACCGGGTACGCCCACCGCCGTCACCGTCATGCCGGATCGTCCGGTCACACTCGTCCTGGCCATCGCCTATCGCGAACCGTTGATCCACGTCGAGCCGGCCGCGGCCTGGGAAATTGTCGTCGCCGACGAGGGCCGTTGGCGGGACTGGGCCGCAGAAATCGACGCGTCGCTGCCGTTCCGGGAGAGCGTCGTACGCAGTCTGCTGACCCTGCGGTTGTTGACCTACTCTCCGTCGCAGGCGCCGGTGGCCGCACCGACGACATCGTTGCCCGAGGATCCGGGCGGGGTGCGCAACTGGGACTACCGCTATGTCTGGCCACGAGACGCCAGCATCAATGTCAACGCGTTCCTCGGCGTCGGCAAACTCCGGGAGGCCTACGGATTCCTCGCGTGGTTGCTGCACGCCAGCCGGCTGCAGCGACCGCGCCTGCCGGCGCTGCTCACCTTGGACGGCCGCCACGTACCGCGAGAGCGGGAGTTGTCCGGCTGGGGTGGCTACCTCGACAGCACGCCGGTACGGGTTGGCAATGCCGCCGCCGAGCAGCACCAGCTCGACGGCTATGGCTGGGTGGTCGACGCCGCGTGGGTGCTCGTGCAGGCCGGGCACCGCCTGAATTCGGAGACGTGGCGGGCGGTGCGCGGCTTTGCCGATCTGGTCGCCCGGCGCTGGCCGGAGCCCGATGCCGGCATCTGGGAGGTGCGCGAGCCCGTCCAGCATGTGCATTCCAAGCTCATGGGCTGGCTCGCTCTCGACCGGGCCCTGCGCATCGCCGCTACTCACCGGCTCTCCGAGCGGCAGCGCCGCCGGTGGCAGGGCGCCCGGGATGCCATCGCCACCGATGTCCGGGCCCGGGCCTTCGACCCGTCGCAGGAAAGCTACGTCGGCAGCTACGGCTCACCGGCACTGGACGCGGCTCTGCTCGTCCTGCCCTTGCTGGGCATGGACGACATTGCGTCGCCACGCATACGCGGCACCATCGACGCCATTCGTGACCGGCTTTCTGCCGGCGGCCCACTTCTCTACCGCTACCCGCCAGGACGCGACGGCCTCCCCGGCTCCGAAGGCGCGTTCCTGCCCTGCTCATTCTGGCTCGTGCAGGCCCTCGCCCACACCGGACGACGCACCGAGGCGGTCGAATTGTTCCAGGAACTGCTCGGACGCGCTAACGCACTCGGCCTCTACGCCGAAGAGTTGGACCCCGCAACCGGCGCTTTCCTCGGCAACTACCCGCAGACGCTGACCCACGCCGCGCTCATCCAGGCCGCACTCGCGATCCGAGATGCCCCGGCTGTTGATCAGGAGACCGTGCGCTGACCACGCCCATCCCGCAATCCCGACAGCTTCTAGCGGGCCAGGGAGCTCGGGGCATTGACGCCGGCATCCGCGCTCACCCCGATGCCCAAACGCTCGACGAGTTCGCCACCGAGCCAGGCCGTGACACCGGACAGAACGATTCCGACAAAGCTCAGGACCAGTGCCGCCGCAGGGGGCTCCCAGTTCTCCGCATTCAGCCGCAACAACCAACTGATGCCGAAGAGCAGCACCACGACGACGTTCCCGAGCCCATGAGCGGCCCCGACCCGTTTGGCGCGAGTCCCGGCCGGGATGGCTTTCCAGTCGATCATGCCGAACAGCGCGGCGAGGAGACCGCCGAGCACACCGGCGGCGATGGTGTACGCGGCGGAGATCTGAAAGCCGGTTCGATCCGTGATGAGATACAGGATGTCGAAGATCACCGAGGTGGCCAGTAGCCCCAACGGGAAAACGATCAACATTGGGTGAATGCCGTGTCCCATGGCCTTGGCTCGGCTCTCCATCAAAGTCCCCCTCGCCGTGCGGCGCTGATGCCGAGGCAGCCGTTACCCGCTTATCCGGCGTTTACACGTTTGCTCCGCGCGGTGCCTCGTCGGGGCGGGGGAGTGGATCTAGCGGTGTTGCCGGCCTGACCCACCAGGCGTTGCGCCTGGTGGGCAGGGTGCCGTGATGACCTCGACACTGAACACCGCCGGCCGCAACTCCCGACGGGGTTATGGTCGCCGAGGACATGGTCATGTTCCTGATGGCCAACGCTGGCGTCCTCACCGCCACCGCCGACGCCGCACCCGAAACGTCGCGCCGGCTGGTCGCGTACTTCCTCCAGGCATGCGCCGCCACGGCGGCCGAGCCCCTGCCGGCCCCGCCGGCGCCGCGCCGGATGTACCGGGCCATGCTCCGCTTCGCCACAGCCATGCGCCGACGGCTTCGTAGCGGACCGTAGTCGTGGGGCCAGGCCGCCCTGGATTTGGGTGGAGGTCGGCGGTCCATCTTTGAAAAAGATGGCTTGCGCAAACGATCGTTTGCGCTATGGTGAAGCCATGCCCTCCTCGCTCGCGGCACCTGGCCCAGACCTCGATTCGGCCTTCGCCGCTCTCGGTGACCCGGTCCGTCGCGCCCTGGTGACTCGCCTCACGCGGGGTGACGCCACGGTGGGAGAGCTGGCTGAACCGTTCGACCTGACCCCACAGGCGATCTCCCACCACGTCGGTGTCCTGCGGCGGTGCGGCCTGGTCGAGCAGCGACGCGAGGGCACCAGACGCCCCTGCCGACTGAGGGCCGATCAGCTGTCGCTGCTCAGCACGTGGATCGACGACCAGCGCCGAGCCTGGGACGACCGGCTCGACGCCCTCGAACAGCACCTCACCGGCGACGGAGCAGTCCGTTGACCGCCAGCGCCGAGCTCCGCGGCGACGAACTGATCGCCAAACGCCACATCCCGGCGGACCCTGAACGTGTCTGGACCGCCTTCACCTCGCCGGCAAGCATCGCCGCGTTCTGGGGTGGCTCACACGCCACCGTGCCCCCTGAGTCCGTGACCGTCGACCTGCGTCCCGGGGGAGAGTTCGCACTCGACACCCGCGCGCCGGACGGCGCGACCCGCCGGCTCCGGTTCGTCTACGTGAGCATCACCGCACCGCACGAACTCGTGTTCGATGAGCCCGTCACCGGCCTCCGCACGACCGTGACCGTCCGCCCCGCCAACGGCGGCACGAACCTCACCGTCCACCAGCGCAGGCTTCCCCCCGAGCTCCGGATCGCCCAAGCAGCCGACGGGCTCGCCTCGATCCTCGACGCCCTCGCCACACATCTGCAGCACCACGAGGCCACACCAGAGTGGAGAACGCCATGACACCGACGACCCAACGCGACCTCGTTGCCGAGTACTTCGACGGATTCCGGACGAGCGACCACCCGCGAATCCTCGCGACCCTCACCGACGACGTCGAGTGGGTCATCCACGGCCATCGGACCACCCGGGGCAAGGCCGAGTTCGACGGCGAGATCGAGAATCCGGCGTTCACCGGCAGCCCCGAGCTCGACGTCCACCGCGTCCACGAGGACGGCCCAGTCGTCGTCACCACGGGCGAGGGCCGCGGCGCCAGCGTCGAGCACGGGCCGTTCCGGTTCGCCTTCAACGACCTGTTCACATTCCGCGACGGGCTCATCGCTCGTGTCGACTCCTACCTCGTCCCGCTGCCCTGAAGCGGCGGGCATCAATCCTCGGTGTCGCGGCGTGGATACCCCTGCCTTCAGGCGGGGGAGGAAACGCCGCTCCCTCCCCTCAGGGATAGACTTACATGAACTACTGGTAGGATGTGAGGCGTGGGTGAGGTGGTGAAGCGGGCGTACAAGTACCGCTTCTATCCGACCCCGCTGCAGGCTGAGCAGTTGAACCGCACCTTCGGGTGTGTGCGCAAGGTCTACAACCTGGCGCTGGATGCGCGGACCCGTGCGTGGGCGGTGCACGGGCAGCGCAGCACCTATGTGCAGTCGTCGGCGTGGTTGACCGAGTGGAAGCGCACCGAGGATCTGACGTTTCTCAATGAGGTCAGTTCCGTGCCGTTGCAGCAGGCGCTGCGGCATCTGCAAGCCGGGTTCGCGGCGTTTTGGGGTAAGCGGTCGCGTTACCCGCGTTTCAAGTCCAAGCGCAGATCCCGGGCGTCGGCGGAGTACACCCGCTCGGCGTTCCGCTGGCGTGACGGACAGCTCACCCTGGCCAAGATGGACGCGCCGCTGACCATCGTGTGGTCCCGGGCACTGCCCGACGGCGCCGAGCCGTCCACGGTCACGGTGTCCCGCGACGCGGCCGGTCGGTGGTTCATCTCCCTGCTGGTCGAGGATCCCACCGTGACGCCGCTCCCGCCGGTCGGCACGGCGGTGGGGGTGGACGCGGGCATCACCAGTCTGCTCACCCTGTCCACCGGGGAGAAGATCACCAACCCGCGTCATGAGCGCGCTGACCGGCGCAAGTTGGCCAAGGCGCAACGGAACCTGTCCCGTAAGGTCAAGGACTCCGCCAACCGGGCCAAAGCTCGCGTGGCGGTGGCCCGGATTCATGCCCGTATCGGCGATCGGCGGCGGGATCACCTGCACAAGCTGTCGACTCGACTCGTCCGTGAGAATCAAACGGTCGTGATCGAGGATCTCAGTGTGCGCAATATGCTGCGCAACCACTCGCTGGCCCGCGCCATTTCCGACGCGGCGTGGACGCAACTGCGCAGCATGATCGAGTACAAGGCCGCCTGGTATGGGCGGACGGTGATCGCCGTTGACCGCTGGTATCCGAGCACGAAGACCTGTTCTGCGTGCGGGCGGATCAACACGGCCATGGCTCTTGGCGTTCGTGTCTGGACGTGTCCCGGCTGCGGCGCCGTGCATGACCGGGACGTCAACGCCGCGAAGAACATTCTCGCCGCCGGGCTGGCGGAGAGGTAAAACGCCTGTGGAGGGACGGTAAGACCCGACCCGCGAAAGCGGTGAAGGCGCGGCCCGGTGAAACAGGAACCCCCTCGGGCGACCGAGGGAATCCCCGCCCTTCAGGGCGATGGAGGATGTCAACTAGGCCACGCCGGACAGGTACTCCCTGCGTCGCTGCGGTTCAAACTTTTCGATCGCGTAGCGCAGCATGACCCGCGGCATGACTGGGTAGCGTCGGGCCAGGAACTCCTCCTCCGCCGCTCTGTCACGGTTGCCTACCTCGCGCAGCATCCAGCCCACCGCCTTCTGGACGAGGTCGTGTGGGTCGCGCAGGAGCCGTTCACTGAGGCGGAAGGTCCACTGGAAGTCACCGGCCTTGATGAAGGCGAAAGTTGCCATGATGGCGATGCGCCGGTCCCACACCAGGCTCGACTCGGCCAACCGGTCCAGGACGCTCCGGTCCTTGTCGATCAGCCAAGGGCCGACGATGTACGGCGCCGATGAGTCCACCAGGTCCCAGTTGTTGATGCGGCCGGTGTTGGCCAGGATGATGCCGAAGATCCGGCCGCGTTCCTCCTCATCTGCCTTGGTGAACTTGCGCACCAGGATGAACAGCGACGTCAGCCGCTCCTCATGCACGCCGCTGCTCAGCAGCTTCGCCGTTTCGGCCAGCGAGAGCTCGCGCCAGTAGCGGGCGGCCACCTTGCGCTGTTCCGGCACAGAGACACCGATGGTCTTGTCGCCCTCGCCATACCCGCCCGGGACCATCTGCAGAAACTGGCTCGATGCCGCCGCTCGACGTGGGTCGGCGAGGCTGGCGAGTTCGTGACGGACGTCGGCGGTCGTGGCCATGACTGTGCAACCTACCGCGACCGCCAGTGGCTGCGGTGCTGCATCCGAAGAGGACTGCTCGCCGTGCGCTTGAGTGCCCTGCGTCGTCCCACGGTTGGTTGACCGGCGGCGCAGTGGCGGAAACCTCCGACGGTCGGATCGCTAGGCGAAGACATCTTTCATCTCCATCGATGGTCCGCTATATTCCGTCCATCGTTGATCTCTTCGGTTCCCCATGAGAGGTGCATATGTTCGATGACGTGGCGCTACGGCGGCGTACCCTGCTGGCGGCCCTCGCTGGTGCTGCGGCCGCCCCCATCTTCGGGGGAGCCGCGCATGCCGCGTTGCCCAAGATTTATATCGACCCCGGCCACGGCGGCACCGACTCTGGGGCGGTCGGCAACGGGTTGCAGGAGAAGGCCCTGACGCTCGACATCTCCCTGCAACTGCGCAGTATCCTGCTGGCCAGCTGGAACGTCGACGTCCGCATGTCCCGGACGACCGACATCACTCGCAGCCTGGCCTACCGCACCGACGACGCCAACGCCTGGGGTGCCAACCTCTTCGTGAGTGTGCACATCAACTCCGGGGGCGGCACCGGCTTCGAGAGCTACCGGTACCCGACGGCGGACGCCGCCACCGTCAATCTGCACAACGCGTTGCACCCGAAGGTGATCGCCGGCATGCGGTCGGTCGGTTCGGTCACCGACCGGGGGCTGAAGACGGCCAACTTCCACGTGCTGCGCGAGACGAACATGCCCGCGGTGCTCACCGAGAATCTCTTCATCGACACCTTGGCCGACGCGAACCTGCTCAAACGGGCCGACTTCATCACCGCCACCGCCCGCGCGCACGCTCAGGGCATCGCCAGCTATCTGGGGCTGGGCAGCACCCCCCCGCCCACCTTCAGCGTCATCGTGGACAACGCCACCGCAGGGCGGTTCACGGCGAGCACCAACTGGGGGACCTCGAGCTACTCCAGCCAGCGCTACGGCGCTGACTACCGCTTCGCCGACCCCACCCCCGCCAGCGACGCCGCCTGGTTCAAGGTCGACATCCCGGCGGCCGGAAACTACCGGATCGAGGTACGGCACCCGGCCGATCCGGGGTACAACAGCTCGACCCCGTACGTCATCGCCACCGCCTCGGGCACCCAGACGGTCAACGTGGACCAGCGTGCCAACGGTGGCGTCTGGCGTTCGCTCGGCACCTTTTCGCTCGCTGCCGGCGACCGCAACCTGGTCGCGGTGAGTCGGTGGACCAGCGCCGCCGGCTACGTCGTGGCCGACGCCGTCCGGGTCACCCGGGTCTAGCGCGCCGCGGAGCCACAGGGAGAGTCGGCTGCACGATTCCTTCCGGCGGCCGTGGAGACAGGTCAGATGCTCTGACCGGTCTCCACGGCTTTTCTCCGTCAGGCCCTGGCGGCCCTGCGCGCAGTAGTACTTGTCAGCGAGGTCGATCACCACCCGACTGCCAACGACGTCGGGCGCTGGTCTTCGTTGATCGGCCCCTTGGGCGGCGCCGTGATCGCCACGTCGGACGCGGCGGTCGGTCAGGCTTCGCGATAGGGCCGCCGGTTGGTAGCGACAGGGCGAGAGCCGGTGCTGACCTGCGCCGAAGATATGATCAGGTTGTGCCCTTCTGCCGTACTTATCCAGCCGGCCGGCCACCGCAGGCGTCGGTATCGGCATGCGGCGCGCGCTCTCATCCGGGGCGCGGCTTTGTTCGGGCACGTTAGGGAGGTTGTGCGGTGAGTGGCGCGAACGTCAGACGAGTAGTGGTGGGTTACGACGGGTCTCCGGCCGCGAGCTCTGCGATCGAAGCCGGGGGGCTGTTGTTTCCTGGGGCTCACGCATGGATCGCGCATCTGTGGACGCCTCCGTTCGCCAGCGAGGAGTTGCGGCGGCGGCTGTGGACGGGTACCCGCAACATCAATGTGTATGTGCAGGCGGTCGAGCGTGAGGGCGGCCGCGAGGCCGATCGCTTGACATCGATGGGCGTGATGCTGGCCGGGGCTGCCGGCTGGGACGCTGAGCCTCTCGTGTGCCGCAGCTACGGCGGGGAAGGGCTGCAGCTGGCTGAGGCGGCCGACGAGAAGCAGGCCGATGTGCTGCTGATCGGCTCTCGAGGGCTGGGCGGCGCGCGGGCGGTGCTCGGCAGCGTGTCGGACATGGCCGTGCACTACAGCCCGCGTCCTGTGCTGGTGGTGCCACACCCGCTGTTGACCGACGAACATGCCGCGCTCGCCGACGGGCCGATCGTGGTCGGCTGGGACTCCTCGGCAAGCGCCGAGGCTGCGCTCACCACCGCCCGGCGGCTCTTCCCCGAACGTGATGTCGTTCTGGTCTCTGTCGAGAGCGACGGCGACAGCGACAGCGAGAAGAGCCCTGCGGTGGCGGCGCCCGGCGATCAGCACGTGACTACCGTCCGTGTGCGCGCTGGAGCTGGGGCCCCCGGGCGGGCCGTGGCCGACGCGCTGGCCGCGGTCGCAGCGGACCGAAAGGCGAGCCTGCTCGTGGTCGGCTCGCGCGGACGTTCGGCCGTGCGCAAGATTCTGCTGGGCAGCGTCGCCATGGCCACCCTGCACCGCGCCCACCGGCCCGTCCTGGTGGTCCCTGAGGTTCCTGCCAACGAAGCTGACTAGGGCACCTGCGCCTAGGGTGCTGTCACGACACGCCAGCCCCGGCGGCCAGGCTCTGCCGGTGCCGACGGCTGCGCGTCAGTGCCTTGACGACTTCACCGGCGATCAGGATCGTTGACCCGACAGCAGCGCAGGCCAGCCACTGGCCTGCGCTGAGGTCGGTCGTGGTGAACAGTCCGTTCAGCACGTCGAGTTCCACGACCAGCACGAGCAGGGCCACCACTACGCCGGTGGCGACGAAGGCAGACCGGTTGCGCAGCGTTTCCCGTGAGAACACGCTGCGGGTGAAGCTGCGGACGTTGAGCAGGTTGAACACCTGGAAGAAGACGAACGTCACGAACGCCATGGTGCCGGCGATCGTGGCGTGCGCCGCCGCCGGGGCGGGCCCGGGCGCCAACTGCAGCACCGCGACCGTTCCCGCAGCCATCACGGCCGCGGCCAGCACGATCCGACCCATTCGCTGCCGGTTGAGGATGTGTTCCCCCGCAGGCCGTGGTGGTCGGCGCATCGCGTCCGGGCTGACCGGGTCGACACCCAACGACATGGCGGGAGGACCGTCCATGACGAGGTTGACGAACAGGATTTGCAGAGCGGTGAAGGGTGCCCCGCCGGCGATGCCGGTCACCGACGCGACGAGGAAGGTGATCACGAATGCGAACGCGGTGGACACCTGAAATCGGGTGAAGTTGACGATGTTGTCGTAGATGCCCCGCCCGCCGTGAACGGCGCGGACGATCGTGGCGAAGTTGTCGTCGGTGAGGATCATGGTGGAGGCTTCCTTGGCCACCTCCGTGCCGGTGACGCCCATCGCCACGCCGATGTCGGCGGCCCGCAACGCGGGGGCGTCGTTGACGCCGTCGCCGGTCATGGCGACCACGCTGCCGGTGTTCTGCAGTGCCTGCACGATCCGGATCTTGTGGGCCGGGGACACACGGGCGATGACGCCGATGTCGGCCAGGTAGTCGGCGAGGTCGTCGTCGCCGATGCGGTCCAGGTCCCTGCCGGTGACGGCTCTGCCCTGGATGCCGAGATTCTCGGCGATGGCCGCTGCCGTGACGGCGTGGTCGCCGGTGATCATCCGGACTCGGATGCCGGCGTCGCGGCAGGCGGCGATCGCGTCGCGGGCCTCCGGGCGTGGCGGATCGACGATTCCCACCAGCGCCAGCAGCACCACACGATCGAGTAGTTTCCGCAGGTCTGCTGCGGCATCGAAGTCCGCCGCCGGCAGGTCCTGCACACCGATCGCGAGTACTCGCAGTCCGCGCCGTGCAAGGTCCGCGTTGGCCTCGCCGTATCGCACCCGCGCGTCGTCGTCGAAGGCGACGACGTGCTCCCCGTCAAGGTGCCGGTCGGCGCGTTCGGCGAGGACGTCCGGCGCGCCCTTGATGAAGGCCCGGACGATTTCCTCTCCGTTCTCGCCGGTCCAGAGGTGGAAGGTGATCATGTATTTCTGATCGGCGTCGAACGGCACCTCGGCGAGTCGGGGACGTTGCGCGCGCAGGCGCGCGACATCGACGTCACCCTTCTCCGCGAGCACCACCAGGGCGCCCTCCGTGGGGTCACCGACCAGCGCATCGTCCCGCAGCACCGCGTCACTGCACAGCGCCATCGCGGTGAGCGCGTCCTTCAGCCCACCCGGCCCGACGCCGCCGTCGGTGGTCTGGATCTGCCCGTCGGTGCGGTAACCCTCACCAGAGACGGTGAACGGCCGGCCCGCGAAGACCATTTCCCGCGCCGTCATCTCGTTCAACGTCAACGTGCCGGTCTTGTCCGTGCAGATCTCCGACGTGCTGCCCAGCGTCTCCACCGACGCCAGCCGCTTGATGATCGCTCCGCGGCGGGCGAGACGGCCGGTTCCCATCGCCAGGGTGAACGCCACGACCGCCGGCAGTCCCTCGGGAATGGTCGCCACTGCGAGCGAGACCGCGGTGACGAAAAGCTCGTGGAACTGCTGCCCTCGCGCCAGTCCGAGGCCGAACACGATGGCGATGACGATGCCGGCGGTCACCGCCAATGTGCGACCGAGGGCGTTGATCTGCCGTTGCAGCGGGGTCAGACCGGCCCGGGCCTCGTGCAACAACCCGGCTACCCGACCGATTTCCGTATCCATCCCCGTGGCAGTGACGACTGCCTCGCCACGACCGCGGGTCGCCATTGTGTTCATGAACAACAACGTGACGCGATCACCCAGCGCGGCGTCCGGCCGCACGTCGGCCTCCGCCTTCTTCGTCACGGGTTGCGCCTCGCCGGTCAGGGAGGACTCCTGCACCTCCAGCGAAATCGCCTGCAGCAACCGCGCGTCGGCCGGCATCCGGTCGCCCGCCTCGACCACGACCACGTCACCCGGCACCAGCTCTTCGGCGTTGACCCGAAGCAGTCGACCGTCCCGGCGCACGGTCGCCGCCGTCACGAGCATCCGTCTGAGCGCCTCCAGCGATGCCTCCGCCCGAGACTCCTGCACGAACCCGATCGTCGCGTTGAGCAACACCACGACGGCGATCGCCGCCGGTGTCTCCCACTCCCTGCTGACCAGCAGGCTCACCACGGCCGCCACCAGCAGAATCACGATGAGCAGGTCCTGGAACTGCCGGAGGAGAGCCCTCCACCACGGCTCCCTGGGTGCCTCGGCGAGGCGGTTGAGCCCGTACTGACTCCGCCGCCGCTCGACCTCCAGCGCGGTCAACCCGTACGGTGGCTCGACCGCGAAGGCCGTGGCGACGCCGTCTGCTGCGACGGCGTGCCAGGCGACCGGATCGCCCGAGCCGGTCTTGGTCATGCGGCCATCACTACCACTGATCACCCGACCATCCTTTCCGACCAGGTCTGCGGCTGCCCGCATGACAGGACGAGATCGGCGTCACCGTCGGTGCTATGGCAGCTGGCCGGCCACCGCCGAGGTGTCGACGGTCTGCGCGGTCTCCAGCCGCGGGGCGTGCGGCAGGTCCGCGTGCGTCGGGTCGGCCACGCCGAGCCGCATGGCGAGGTACGGGAAGCCCAGGCCGGACAGCATTCGCCGCAGCGTCTGGCGGGTGCCGTCGACCTCCACCACGCCGGAGAGCGGCACCAGGGACACCCCGAGCCGGGTGGCCGTGAGCCAGGCGGCGGAGAGCCCTTCGCCGGCGCGCAGCCAGCTGTCCGGTTCGTCCTCGCTGCCCCAGAGGATCCCGTAGACGGCGGCCTGGTCGTGGCCGGAGCCGACCGGCAGGGTGCCCGCGCGGCCGAAGTCGCGCACCGGGACGGTGGTCTGTGGCGCCTGTTCGGGCAGCACCTCCGGCGGCAGCCCGGTGCCGGCGCCGGCGCGGCTGGTCCAGTACGCCAGCTCCTCGCGCAGCCCAGGGCTGGCCGCCTCGACAGCGGCGGCCTGCTGGGCAGCGCTGGCCAGCTCGAGCTTCTGGGTGTCGTCGAGGACCTGGAGGTTCGCGCCCTCGCGGGTGGCCGCCCGTTCGATCTCACCGAGCGTCGCCGGGGGAATCTGCTCGTCACTGACCGGGCGGCGGTCGGTGTGCCGCACCTCAATGGCCTGGACCAGACGCGTGGCGTCCGGGTCGGCGCCGGTGTGGTGGAAGCTGGTGAGCCGGGCCAGCAGGTCGGACTGGGCGGGGTCGGGCAGCCGCTCCACGACCGGTGTCCAGCCCTTGGCGGCCAGCGCCACCCGGGCGTGGTGCAGCGCGGCGCCGCAGCTGATCGCCTGCAGCCGGCCCTCAGGGTCCGTCGTGCTGAGCTGGCGGTCGTGGACCACCCGCAGCTCCAGCGCGTCGGGGAGGACCGTCCAGCGCCACGGCTGGGTGTTGTGCACCGAGGGTGCGTGGCCGGCCATTCCGGCGGCTTCCGCGAGCGCGGTGGTCAGCGGGTGATCGGTAGCCGGCGTCTCGTGGCTCATCGTCAGACCCCTTCGTCTCTTCGAATGATCACCCTACGCAGGCTAGTCAGGGGTGCTGCGGGCGTGTCCGTGCGGACCGACCAGCGATGCGACAGGCGGTCGCCGGTGGCCGTCCCGTTTGCTGCGCAGGCCCGCGACGATCAGCCGGCGTCCAGCACGTCGCGCAGCCTTGCCGCGAACTCCTCGGGCTTGCCGGCGTAACCGAACTGACCACCGAGGAAGCCTCCGTGGTGGCTCGGGAACACCGTGGCCTCCTGGCCGAGCAACGCCGCAGTGCACAGGGCTGTACGCGCGGTGTACGTTCCCGCCGACTCTTCGCCGACCGCGATCACGATCCGGGTCGGTACTGCGGTGAGCACGCTCGCGTCGGGGCGGTAGTCGCTGATCGCCCACGAGTTCTTCGACAGCAGCGGGTCGTCGCGGGTGCCGTCGTCGTCGGTCGACATGCCGAACATCGCCGGGTCGGGCGTGGGCTGGGCGAAGTAGGCCGCGGTGAACTCGCCCTGCCAGGAAGTCATCGCGATGAAGGCGGCCATACCTGCGCTGGTGCCCTTCGCCTGGTACGCCTCGTAGAAGGCAGCCCGGGCGCGCTCGGCGGCCGTGGCGTCGGGGAGCACAGCGTTGATCGGCGGCTCGTGCGCCACCAGTGTGACGACGTCGCCGGGGTGCGTCGCGACCAGTTCGAGTGCGGTCACCGCACCGCCGCTGCTGGCGAACACGTCAACCGGGCCGGCACCGAGCGCCTCGATCAGCAGGTGCAGGTCGGCCGCCTGACGCTGCGGGGTGTGGTCGGACCGGCCGTCCGTGCGGATGCTGCGGCCCAGGCCGCGCGGGTCGTAGGTGACGACTGTGCGGTCCGTGAAGTGTTCGGCGAGCGCCTCGAAGCCCTCGGCCGTCATCGGCTGGCCGATCATGAGCAGCGCGGGGGATCCGCCAGACGGGGGTAGCGGGCCGCGGACGTCGTAGACCAGGTCGGCGCCGGGTACCGAGAGGGTGTGCGTCTGCGTTTTCGTCATGCTGGTGAGACTACGGCCGGCGGGAACGGATCGGCGTGCTATGTGTGCGGGTCGCAGCGCGGCATTCAAATGGCGCCGCTCGGTCAGTAGACGATGCGGCTGAGGATGCTCAGGTTGTCTGCTTCCAGGACTTCGAGCCGGACGAGAGAGCCGCCGGGGTGATCGAAGAGCCGGACGCCGTCGCCAAGGAGTACCGGTGTGATGTAGACGAGGATCTCGTCGAGTGCGCCAATCTCGATGCATTGGCGGGCGACGTTGGCGCCGAGTACGCTGACCAGCTTCTCCCCGGCGGCCTCTTTGGCCATGGATATGGCCTTGTCGAGATTGTCGACGAAGGTAACGCCGGGTTCGGAGACTTCCGGTAGGTGGTGGGTGAGCACAATGGACGGCCCGAAGTACTGCCCGTCGTAGCCGCCTTCCTTGTCGGTGCCGGCGTTCGGGTCGTCGCCACGGTAGGTGCGGTTCCCGGTGAGTACCGCGCCGACCTGCGCTACGAGAGGGTTCGTGGTTTCAGTTTCGGTTGTGTCAGTGGGGGTGTCGTCGGATTGGCTGCTGAGCCAGGACATGTCGCCGTTTGGGCCGGCGATAAAGCCGTCGAGAGACATGGCGCACTGGTACTGCAGCTTGCTCATCTCGTGGCCCACCCGTTGCTGAGTTGGTCGATTGTTCGATCAATGTACCCGCCGTTCGGTGGGCGTGAGGGTCAGGCGCTGCGGAAGGTGCGACGGTAGGCGTCCGGAGGTACACCGACGGTGCGGTTGAAGTGTCGGCGTAGCGTCGTGGCGGTTCCCATACCGGCCGCCTGAGCGATGGCGTCGATGCTGTTGTCGGTGTTCTCCAGCAGTTCCTGTGCCCGGCGGATCCGCTGCGTTGACAGCCAGTGCAGTGGGGTGGTGCCGGTTACCGATTTGAAGTGGCGGGCCAGGTTTCGCGAACTCATATTCGCCTGGCGAGCCAGGTCCTCCACGGTCAGCGGACGGTTCAGCCGCTCCATCGCCCAGGGAAGAAGGTGGGCGAGGGGATGGTCGTCGCGGCCGGGCACCGGGGTGGTGACGAACTGGGCCTGGCCGCCGGCGCGGTGCGGCGGGACGACCAGGCGGCGGGCGACGGCGTTGGCGACCGTCGAGCCGTGGTCGCGGCGGATCAGGTGCAGGCACAGGTCGATCGCGGCGGCCTTGCCGGCAGAGGCGAGCACGTTGCCGTTGTCGACGTAGAGCACGTCCGGGTCGACCTTCACCCGGGGATAGCGGGCGGCCAGCGCTTCGGTGTGGGCCCAGTGCGTGGTCGCGTGCAGCCCGTCCAGCACCCCGGCTGCGGCCAGCACGAACGCACCGGTACACAGCGAGACCATCCGAGCGCCCGCCTCGTGGGCCGTGCGGACGGCGTCGAGCAGGTCGGATGGCACGTCCGCGTCGATGTCTTCCACGGCAGGGATGATCACGGTGTCGGCGCGGGCGAGTCGGTCCAACCCGTCGTCAGGGTCGACATGGAATGTGCCGATCCGGACCGGGCCGGGGCCGCAGACCACGAGGTCGTACCACGGGTCTGCCAGGCCGGAGGGGTCGCGGACGAAGACCTCGCAGGCCATGGCGAGCTCGAAGTGCAGCATCCCCTCGGTGGCGGCGAGCGCGATAGTGGCCATGTCCGAAATTGTACGGGGCATGGCGTTCCAGACACTCGTCCGAGTCGGGCGCTGCTGACAGGCTCTCTTCAGTCGATCTTTCGAAAAGCATGGAGGAACCGCAGATGGGTTCGGGTCAGACCGTGGCGGTATTCGGTGCGTACGGACACACCGGGCGGTTCGTGGTGACGGAGTTGCGCGATCGCGGGTACGTCCCGCTTCTCCTCGGTCGCGACGCGGGCAAGCTCCAGGCGCTGGCGGCGTCGCATCCGGGGCTCGAGTACCGGGTGGCGTCGGTAGACGATCCGGCCTCGCTCGACCAGGCATTGAGGGGTGCGGCCGCGGTCATCAACTGCGCCGGCCCGTTCGCCTCGACGGCGGCGCCGGTGATCGAGGCCGCCCTGCGGACCGGGGTCCCGTACGTGGACGTGGCGGCCGAGATCGAGGCGAACCTCGACACGTTCACGCACTTCACCGACCGCGCTCAGGCCGCGGGCGTCGCGGTGGTCCCGGCGATGGCCTTCTTCGGCGGACTCGGCGATCTGCTGGTCACGACGGCGATGGGCGATTGGGTCGCGGCCGACGAGGCGCACGTCGCGTACGGCCTGAGCAGTTGGCACCCTACGGCCGGGACCCTCGCCTCCGGCACCGTCTCCCGGCAACGGCGCGATGGCCAACGTGTCCGCTACACCGGTGGCCGGCTGGAGTATTACCTCGACGAGCGCGACCTGCCGATTCTGGAGTGGGACTTCCCCGCTCCGATGGGCACCCGGACGGTCCTCGGTGAGTTCGCGATGGCCGATGTCGTCACCGTCCCCAGCCACCTGTCCATCCCCGAGGTGCGCACGTACATGACCACCGACGCGGCCAAGGACCTGGCCGCGCGAGACACACCCGCACCGGCTGCGGTCGACAAGCGCGGCCGGTCCGCGCAGACGTTCACCGTGGACGTCATCGTGCGCTCCGGCGACACGCAGCGACGCGTCGTCGCCAGCGGCCAGGACATCTACGCCATCAGCGCACCGCTGGCGGTGGAAGCGGTCCATCGCATTCTCGGCAGTCAGACGAGGGTGAGCGGCGTCGCTTCCGCTGGCGAGATCTTCGACGCGCCCGACTTCCTCCGCGCGCTGTCCGCGTACATCTCGCTCGAACCGCGCCAGGAGTCTCGCGTGCCACAGTTCGCCTGACCGCCCAGCGGCGTGATGCGGGCCCGCCCCCGTTCGGGGCGGGCCCGCACTGTTCTGCTATGGATGCGCGCCGTGCGAGGTCAGCTGAGCCAGAAGCCGCAGTTGTGGTCCGCCGAGAAGGTGTTGATCACGCGGCTCGCTCCGCCGGTGCGCAGCTGCAGCACGTTCTCGTCACCGTAGGTCGGCCACGCCGGGGCACCCCGGTAGTTCGGGTTCCCGTTGTGGGCGAAGGCGCCCCAGTACCGCATCATCTGGTCCGACAGCCGCTCCTGCTGCGCGGTCAGGGGCCGCTCCCCGAGGGTGAAGTCGAACAGGTAGGCGAGCTCGCCGCTGTGTCCGTTGGAGACGTCCTCACCCGGGACGCGGAACCCGTAGAGGGTCGGCGAGGTCGGGTCGTTGAACTCGTAGCGGTAGAGCGGGGTCTTGGTCGAGATCACCTGAGCGGCCCGTTCGGTGAGGCACGCGCGCCCGGCGTCGGTGTGCACCTGGGTGATGGCGTCCCACGGGCTCTTGAACTTGCTCAGCGGGTACAGCTCGAGGACGCGGTCGGCCTTGTCGCCGTACTCGCGCTTGATCGTGTCGACGTAGCCCTGCGCGGTGATTCCGGCGAGGGCGGTCTCGGTGAGACGGTTCTCGGAGCGCGTGGTGCCGGTCATCACCGGCACCTTGTTCCAGGTGCCGTCGGCGAGCGCGTCGGGGAACGACTTGGGGAGCAGCGAGCCGCCCACCTTCGAGTTGCCGAGGTAGTTCGCCTGGTTGGCGATGAGCTTCGCGGGCCACGCCGCGCGCAGGCAGTTCACGACGGTGGCGGCATCGGTGCAACCCACCGACTCGGCGAATCCGACGCCCCGCTGCTCACCGGCCGCGAGCGTGTTCCGGGTGGCCAGGCACTGCTGGCTCTGCACGATCGCCTTGTGGAACAGCCCCTTGGCCGCCGGCATGGCCAGCATGTCGCAGACGGCCTGTCCACCGGCGGACTGACCGTAGATCGTCACGTTGTTCCGGTCGCCGCCGAAGTTGGCGATGTTGTCGCGGACCCACTGGGCAGACGCCAGCTGGTCCATCCGGCCGTAGTTGCCGGAGCCGCCGTTCGTGACCGCGCTGAGTGCGGGGTGGGCCAGGAAGCCGAGCGCCCCGAGGCGGTAGTTGACCGAGACGATGATGGTGTCAGTCTTGTCGGCCATCGTTCCGCCGCCGTAGATGACGCCGGTGCCCTGGGTGTGACCCCCGCCGTGGAACCAGACCATGACCGGCAGCTTGGCGTTCTTCGCGACGTTGCGCGGCCGGTAGACGTCCAGGTAGAGGCAGTCCTCGCTGACCGCCTGCTCCTCGCGGATGCCGGTCGGCTCGAACTGCAGGCACGCCGGGGACTGCCGATCCGCCGACCGGATTCCCCGCCACGACTCCGGCGCGGCCGGAGCGGCGAACCGGAGGTCGCGTACGGGAGGCGCCGCGTACGGCAGCCCGAGGAACTGGTCGAACTGGGGCGTCGCGACGCCACGGACGAGCCCGCTCTGGCTCTGCACGACGGGGTCACCGCCGCGTCCGTCACCCTTGCCGTCCGCCTGAGCGACGGCGCCGACACCCGCGCCGAGCAGCAGCACGGGAGCGACCACGGCCGCCGCCCAGGTGGCCAGGCGACGCTTGGAGAGAGGTCTCACGTAACACTCCATTTCGGTTGGACTGAGGGGTTCCGCGCAGCGGCGGCTCGCCGGCTGCGCTCCTTCCCGGGATCCGCGATGTGGTGCCGAGACACCACATCGCGGACCTTGCTGACGTCGTCAGACAGCGGGACTGACCGCGTCCCACAGGGAGCAGTTGTGCGAGCTGTCGATCTGGGCGTGGGTGGCCCGCTGGGCGCTGGGGGCCGCGAACTGCAGGAGGTCACCCTGCGGGGCGTACCGGGGCCAGGTCGGCGCGAACCGCACGTTCGGGTTGCCGTCCCGAGCGAAGCTGCCCCAGTAGCTGATCATCTGGTTGGACAGGTCGACCTGCTCGGTGCTGAAGGGCAGGGCGGTGCCCAGGTAGTCCCAGAGGTAGCCGAGGTCGTTGACGTGGGTGGCACCGAACGGATAGTCGGTGTTGAGGCGCCAGATCGAGACGAAGGCCGGACCGTTCTTCTCGGCGAACTCGTAGGCGTACGTCTTGGTGTTCGTCGCCAACCGGTCGCGCAGCGTCTGGTCCCGGCACGCGCGCTGGTCGCTCTGGATCGCACCCCAGGTGACGGTGGGCGACTTGTAGTTCGCCACCGGGTAGGCGGCACGGATCTGGTCGGCACCGTTCGGGTACGTGGTGGAGATCAGGGTGTTGAGCTGTTCGTTGGTGAGCGGCTTGTCGAGGTAGTCGTAGGCGGCGAAGACACTCTGCTGCGACTCGTCGGAGGTGCCACCGACCAGGACCGGCAGATCGGTCAGCTTGCCGGTCTTCATCAGGTCGATCGGGTCGGTCGGCACGACGCGAGTGCCGGCGACAGCGCCCGACTGACGGACCTTGGCCTGTGCCGCGAGGATCTCGGTGGGGCTCTTCGAGCGAAGGCAGTCGACCTGGCCCGCGCCTGTCGGGCAGCCGAGTTCGGTGCTGAACTGCTCGCCGCTCTGCCGGGCCGCCGGCAACGTCCGAAGAGGGCTGCCGCCTCCGCTCTGGAGGATGGCGCGGTCGAAGAGACCTCGCGCGGAGGGCGAGGCGAGCTGCACCGCCGTGTTGCCGGCGCCCGCGGACTGCCCTGCGACGGTGACGTTGTTGGGGTTGCCGCCGAAGGCCTTGATGTTCTTCTGCACCCAGCGCATTGCCGCCTGCTGGTCCAGGATCGCGAAGTTGCCGGCCGAGCCGTCGCGGTTGTCCGCCTCAAGAGCCGGATTCACGAGGTAGCCCATGGCGCCGATCCGGTAGTTGATCGTGACGTAGACGACGTCCTCTCGCGTCACGAACTTGTCCGGGTTGGTGTCGCGCCCGGCCCCGGCGGTGTTGCCGCCGCCATGGATCCAGAAGAAGACCGGGAGGTTCTTCTTCGAGGCGTCGCTGGGGCGGTACACGTTGAGGTAGAGGCAGTCCTCGGTCAGCGTGGGCTTGTCATATCCGGGGTCCCATCCGGTGCCCTGCACGCAGGAGGCGCCGAACTGCGTCGCGTCCCTGGTGCCCTTCCACTTGGCGGCCGGCTGCGGCGCCTTCCAGCGGAGGTCGCCGGTCGGCGGCGCGGCGAAGGGGATGCCCTTGAAGGAGGTCACCATGCTCTTGGCCGCACCCTGGACCGCGCCCTTGTCGGTCTGGACGACGGGGGACTGGCCGGGGTAGCTGCTGGCGCCACGCGAGGGGCTGGCGAAGTTCGCCACGGCGGGCAGGCCCGCGGTGGCGGTCAGCGCAACGATCGCTGCGGCTGACATCCCCGCCACCCATCGAGCGGTCGGTCGGATTCTCATCGGTGGTCGTACCTCCCTTTTTTGCGGCAGGGGAGGTCCCCGGCTCGCACCGGGTCCGGTGCCGCAGTTGGTCGTGGACGGGGGAGTCCACGTTGAACGGGAGGTGCATCCGGTTGACGGGTGCACCGGCCCGTGAAGGAGGCCAGGCGACGGTTCAGGCGAGTACCGGGCAAGGAGCCGGAGTGGAACGGTCGCGACGCTGGCGCTTCCCCCGGCCGGCCGAGGACGGAGGAAGACTTTGTTGTGGGGCAGAACATATCCTCTGCCAGGGGACTTCGCAACACGTGGGAAACATGAGTGTCGCGGACATGGTGCAGCCGTAACCTACCCGCTACCAGCCGGCGGTCGCGGCGGGCAGCTGTCCCGCCCGGGCAAGCGCGACCGCGCCGAGCATCTCGGCCCGCTCCCCGAGCGCACCAGGAAGCAACTGCACGGCCTGGGCCATGACGCTCGGCATGCGGTGGTCGATCGCATCGCGCATGCCGGTGAGAAACGGCTCTGCGGCCGCACCGAGCATTCCGTCCACGATGATCGCTTCCGGGCTGAGCATCACGCAGACGTCGGCGAGCGCCCGTCCGAAGCCCCGACCGAGGTCGGCCAGGATGCGCCGGGTGCCCACCTCGCCTGCGGCGGCAAGCCCGCGGATGTCCGCGGCGCTCAACGGTCGCGGATACGTTGAGCGGCCGATCGATTCCATGAAGCCGCCATAGGTTGCCGCGAGGCAGCCGCGACTCCCGCAAAGGCACCATCGTCCGTTGCGGACCACCTGTACGTGCGCCAGTTCCCCAGCCAGCCCGCGCGCACCCCGATGCAGCCGACCACCGAGGATCAGCCCGGCACCGACCCCCTCGACCAGCTTGATGTAGATGAAGTCGTCCAGGCCGCGCCCCGCGCCAGCGGTCGCCTCGCCCAGCGCTGCGAGGTTGGCGTAGTTCTCCGCCATCGCCGGGATGCCGAGTCGTTCGGTGACGGTGGGTACCGGGTCCGACCGAAACCACCCGAAGAGCTTCTCCAGCTCGGGTACGGCCTTGCGGGTTGCGTCGGGCACCTGGCCGAATACCGCCCCCACCCCTTGCTCGAAGGCTGCCGGAACGCCGATGACGGCAAAGCCTGCCTGCTCTGGCGTCGACCCCGTCTCGGCGAACGCCTCCGCGAGCAGGCCGAGCCCTTGGTCGGTCAGGCGTTGCTGGTCGCGATCCCCGTGGATGTCGATCGCCCGGTAGGCGGCAAGGGTGCCATCCCAGCCGACCGCCGCGGCCCGGATCGTGGTGTGGCTGAAGGAGAGGACGGCAACCAGGCCGCCTGGGTCCGCCAACGCAAGTCCACTCGCGGGCCGGCCGCGACCCTGGTGCCGCCGTCCCGCGTCGGCGGTGTGTTCGACCACCATGCCCCGTTGCAGGAGGCGATTGGCAATGCCGGTCACCGTCGTCTTCGGCAGGCCGGTCGTGGCGCTCAACTCCGCACGGCTGAGAACGACTCCGCCCCGTAGGGCGGCGAGGACCAGCCGCTCGTTGCCAGTGGTGCCGTGGCTCGGAATGACGGGGACATCAGGCGGCGTCACGACGTGACCATACCGTTTTTAAGACGAAAATGGTTCTAATACTTGCCGTTGACCAAGCAACTTGCCGCAGATAGCCTCGATTACGGCTCACTTAGAACGAGATGAGCCAAAAGGTGCTCCGGTCGGCCGAGCCGGACGCCGATCGGCGAACAGGACTGGGACGTGGCCACGTCGCGGACCTGCCAGCCGGCCGGCTGTGGGATCGCGGCCAGCTGTGGTGGAACTCTGGCGAGTGCGCAGCTGGCTGCACCCGCAGTCGGGGTTTCCTGAGTGCCGGCGGTCCTTCCTGGACAGGATCGCGACGGACCGTGGCGCACAGTCTCGGGCCCGTGATCGAGTGCCGGAGATGGCGGCGGGGGTTATCCTGCACGTCGTGACGCACGAACGTGAACTGGACTCACCTGTCGATCTGTGCCAGTCGAACGGGCGGCTCAATCCGGCGGCGGTCGGCTGGACCCGCCGTCCCCTGCACACCGCGAACCTGCGCGGCTGGGGCCGTACCAAGCGGTGGGAGTACTGGGGCATCGTCACGCCCCAGCACATCGTCGGGCTGGTCGCCTCGTCGCTCGACTACGCCGGTGTGCACGGCGTCTACGTGCTCGACCGGGACACCGGCGTCGAGACGAAGGCCGACGTGGTGGTGCCGCTGGCGCGCGGGACGGTGCTACCGCCGCAGAGCGGTGTCGGCGAGGCTCGTGCGCGGGGTAACGGGCTGGCGATCCGGATCGCTCAGCGTCCGGACGGCACCACCATCTCGGCGAGCGCCCCTGGCGTACGGCTGGAGGTGGACGTACCGTTGCCGGCCGGTCACGAGTCACTCGGCGTGGTCGTGCCGTGGAGCCGCACCCAGTTCCAGTACACGGTCAAGGACGTCGGCCGCCCTGTTCTCGGCATCCTGGAGCTGCACGGCCAGGCGTACGAGATCGGTGGGCCGGACGCGTTCGCCGTGCTGGACCACGGTCGCGGCAGGTGGCCGTACTCGATCACATGGAACTGGGCCGCCGGCGCGGCACCGGGACGTGCGATCCAGCTCGGCGGTCAGTGGACCGACGGCACCGGCGTCACCGAGAACGGCCTGTTCGTCGACGGCCGGCTACACAAGATCGGCGACGAGCTGCGCTGGACCTACGACCGGTCGGACTGGCTACGCCCGTGGCGGATCAGCGGGGAACGGGTCGAGGCCGAGTTCCAGCCGTTCCACGAGAAGGTGGCCCGCACCAACCTCGGTGTCGTCGGGAACGAGACGCACCAGTGCTTCGGGCACTTCTCCGGCTGGGCGAAGACGGACGACGGGACGAAGGTGAGTCTCGACGGGCTCGTCGGCTGGGCCGAGGAGGCGCGCAACCGCTGGTAACTCCGGTCAGAGACGGAGTTGCCGGTTCACCTCGGCCACCAGTTCGGCCGGCAGTTTGAGCAACCGGCGGTCGTAGGTGAGCAGACCGTTGACCTCGTCCTCAACATCGGACAGTTGGGTGTAGACGGTGGCGCTCAGGCCATCGGCGATCGCCGGGGCGATCTGCTCGGCGTGCAGGCGGCGGAAAGCCGCACCGAGCGACGCCTCGTCGCGGAAACGGCGGTAGCCGAACTCGCGATCGGTCGTGGTGTGCCCGCTGACGGCGAGGCTGTAGCCGCCGTACTCGGACAACACCAGCACCCGGCGGTCACGCCCGCGCCGCGGCACCCGGAAGCGGCGGAAGTAGACGTGCAGGCTGCGCAGGTCTCCGCCGCCCCGGTCGTGCCAACCGCTGGCGTGGTCGACGCTGCGCGTCGGGTCCAGCGCGGCGAGCTCGGCGGCGATCGCGGCCGCGTCGAACTGGCCCCAGCCCTCGTTGAACGGCACCCACACCGCGATGCTGACGACGTTGCGCAGGTGCTCGACGGTGTCGTGCAGCTCGGCGCGGAACTGGTCGCGCCCGGCGTCGTCGTCGCGGGCGAACAACCGCCGGTGACGGTCGTTCAGCCGGAGCGGGCTGACCGCGGGTGCGGTGACCACCAGTGGCCGATAACGGCCACCGCCGTTGACCATGTCCTGCCAGACCAGCATGCCGAGGCGATCGCAGTGGTGGTACCAGCGCGCTGGCTCGATCTTGATGTGCTTGCGGAGCATGGTGAAGCCGAGCCGCTTCATGGTGGCGATGTCGTGGACCATCGCCTCGTCGGACGGAGCCGTGTACCAGCCGTCGGACCAGTAGCCCTGGTCGAGGATGCCGGCGTGGAAATACGGAGCGCCGTTGAGCAGCAGCCGTGGTGTGCCGTCCGGGCCGGGGCCGACGCCGAACGAGCGCATGCCGACGTAGCCGCGGACCCGGTCGTCGCCCAGGTCCACGATCACACCGTAGAGGTACGGGTCCTCGGGGCTCCACCGTCGCGCCTGGGGGATGGGAACGCGTACCGGCTGTCCGGCAGGTGCCTGCGCCACGCCCACCACGTCGTCGCCGGCCAGGATCGTCACCGTCGCGTCGGGCGCGTCCGGGCCGGCGTGGACCGTCACATCGAGGCAGCCCTCGCCGAGCAGCGGGGTCAGGGTGAGCCGCCGTACGTGCAGCGCGGGCACGCACTCGACCCACACGGTCTGCCAGATCCCGGACTGCGGGCTGTACCAGATTCCGCCGCGGCGGAGCCGCTGCTTGCCGCGCGAGTGGTGGTCGGTGTCGGTGCCGTCCCGTACCGCGACGACCAGAGTGTTGTCACCGTCGCGCAGCGCGTCGGTGATGTCGCAGTGGAACGGCAGGTAGCCCCCGGTGTGCCCGCCCACCAGCGTGCCGTTGACGAACACCTCGCAGGTCTGGTCGACGGCTCCGAAGTGGAGCAGCACCCGCGCCGACGGATCGGGTCGGAACCCGTCGGGCAGCCGTAACATCCGGCGGTACCACAGCGTCTGGCCTGGTAGGAGTTGTCGGCCGACGCCCGACAGCGGCGTCTCCGGCGAGAACGGCACGATGATCTCGCCGTCGTACTCGTCCGGTTGCCGGCCGCTGTCGGTGATCGCGTACTGCCAGCGGCCGTTGAGATTGAGGTAGCTGTCGCGGACCATCTGCGGGCGTGGATACTCCGGCAACGGCCGGTCGGGGTCGAGCCCCTCGCCCCACGGGGTCAGCAGCGGCCGGGTCATGCTCGCGCCGCCGAGCCGTACCGCCGGCGGCGCAGCGTGAGCACCGGTACGAGAATGAGGGCGAGCACCGCCAGCGCGGCCAGGAAGATGTTCGGCGTCGGCACCTGTTTGACCACGCCCAGGTCGGCGTAGGTCTCACCGGCGCCGGTGATGACCGCCGCACCGAGATAAGGCCCGATGAGCATCGGCACCAGGATCGCGAAGATCATGCGCAGGCCCTGCACGTGACCGGCGCGCTCCGGCGGTGAGAAGTCCCGTACCAGCGCCCCGATCGGGGCCAGCACCAGCATGAACCCGGACATCATGAGCAGCCCGGCGGCGATCGCCTGGCCCGTGCCGCGAGCCAGGTACATCGCGAGCAGGCCGGCCGCGTACACGCCGACGGCGGGCAGGAGGAAGCTGACCCGGCCCACCCGGTCGATGAACCGGCCCACGATGACGCTCACCAGGGATGCGCCGAGCAGCACGACACCGAGCACGAGGGCGTAGCCGTCGATGTCGAGGTAGCGCTGCACGTAGATGATCAGGTACGGCAGGAAGACCTGGGTCGACACACCCCAGATCGACCACGCGGCCAGCGCCAGGTACAGCCCGGGGTTGGCGCGTACGGTCGCCGGGCGCAACCCGTGCAGCACAGAGCCGAGCAGGCGCTCGCCACGACGGACGGGCACGGGCTCGTCGCGTACCAGGAACCAGGCCAGCACCCCGACCATCGCGATGATCCCACCGACGATCAGGAAGAACGTCCGCCACTGGCCGGCCCGGGTGAGACCGTCGAACCCGCCGAAGACGGCGAGCATGGCCAGCAGCGGCATCACGGCCAGCACGGACTCCACACGACCCCGGTTCGCCGGCCGGGTCACGTCCGTCACCCAGGCCTGGAACCCGGCGTCGTTGGCGCCGGAGCCGAGAAACGACATCAGGCAGTCCAGCGCGATCACGGCGATCACGGCCAGCAGCACCGCGTCGGCTGCCGGCGCCAGTGTGGCCACGCCATCCACGGTGAGCAGGCCGAACGCCGCCGTGGTGGCACCCCACACGACGTAGCCCACGGCGATGAAGACCCGGCGGCGGCCGGACCGGTCGGAGATCGCACCGATCAGCAGCGTGGCCACGGTGGCGGCCAGCGCGCTCGCCGCGACCATGGTGGCGATGGCATTGGGGTCGTCGGTGATGGTGTCGTAGACGAACACGTTGAGGTACATGTTCTCGACCGTCCAGGCCAG
This sequence comes from Micromonospora sp. NPDC000668, assembly GCF_042897975.1. NCBI lineage: Bacteria > Bacillati > Actinomycetota > Actinomycetes > Micromonosporales > Micromonosporaceae > Micromonospora > Micromonospora sp. NPDC000668. The sequence continues at coordinate 813,790 of NZ_JBIAYP010000001.1, read as the reverse complement.
TTGGCCGACGAAGCCGAGCAGCACCAGCGAGGTCCAGGCCCGCCTGCCGAGCCGCTCGCCGTCGCGGCCCGCGGCGGAGTGCGTCGCGGGGCCGGTCACGGTGGGTACGGACACAGCGCACCCTCCTGACAGGCCGGACCGGGGCGGCCCGAAGGTGAGACGGATTCTACATATGCTGCCTCAATCCTGACGGGGGCTGATCCCCGCCACGGTCAGGCCCAGCAGTCGAGCCGCTTCGGCGGCGGTCCGGGTGGTGTTCCGTTGCCAGGGCAATGCCGGTGACCAGCGTGCGGACGCGGTGACGGCGCTCAGCCACTCCAGAAGTGCGGCCCGGGTGTCGGCCCTGCTGGTCACGTCGCGGGCGAGGGCGCACAGGGCCTCGACCCGTTCCCGGAAGACCGCCTCCAGCAACGCGCAACGCCTTCGGCCCACCGCCTGACTCCCGCCTGACGCGGCCAGAATCCGTTGGGGTCTGGCATCTTCGCCTCTCGCTACCGGGCTTACGCCTCCCTAGGCTGCCTTTCGATACGGCATTCCGGAAAAGGTGACAGGACTGAGATCGTGCTTCGCTATGTCATGCCAGTCGTCATTGGGCTGGTCTACGTCGGGCTCAATTCCTTCGTTCCCGAGCCGCACCGGCGTCGTCTGAATGCACTCATCGTTACGGGCGCTGGCGCCGCCTACATCAGCGGCGGCGGATTCGGCCTGTGGGAATTGGCCTTCTGCGCCCTGCTGGTGGCGGTGGGCTACGCCGCGCTCAACTCCTACACCCTCATCGGCATCGGGTGGCTTCTGCACACCGCCTGGGACGTCATGCACCACCGCCGCGGCACCCCGCTCATCCCGTCGTTGCACGACTCGTCGTTCGGCTGCGCCATCTGCGATCCCGTCATCGCCCTATGGTGCTTCGTGGGCGGCCCGTCGATCAAAGACCTCTACCACCGTTTCAGCCGCCGCCGCGCCGCCGATGCGGGCAGACCCGCGCAACCCGTCACCGTGACGCCCTAGCTGGCTAGATTTCGGCCATGCACACCGTGGCAGTGCTCGCTCTCGACAGCGTCGTCCCGTTCGACCTCGCCACCCCGATGGAGGTGTTCCACCGCACCCGTCTGCACGACGGCCGCGCCGCTTACCAGGTCCGGATCTGCGCCGTGACGCCGAAGGTCACCACCGGCGCGTTCAGCATCGCGGTGCCGTGGGGACTGGACATCCTCGTCAAGGCCGACACCATCATCGTGCCGGGCGTCGCCGACCCCACCGCCGCAGCACCCGCCGAGGCCCTCGACGCGTTACGGACCGCCGCAGCCAACGGCACCCGCATCGCGTCGATCTGCGGCGGCGCGTTCACCCTGGCCGCCACCGGCCTGCTCGACGGACTCCGCGCCACCACGCACTGGATCGCCACCGACCAGCTCGCCACCCAGTACCCGCAGATCCAGGTCGACCCGAACGTCCTCTACGTCGACAATGGCCAGTTCCTGACCTCCGCCGGCGCCGCGGCCGGACTCGACCTGTGCCTGCACATGATCCGGCGCGACTACGGCGCCACCGTGGCAGCCGACGCCGCCCGCCTGTCCGTCATGCCGCTGGAACGCGCTGGCGGACAGGCCCAGTTCATCGTGCACGAACCGCCCACCCCTGACGGGGTCACCCTGGAGCCGCTGCTGTCCTGGATGCGGAACAACGCACGACGCGAACTGACCCTCGCCGACATCGCTCAGCACGCCGGCATGAGCACCCGCACCCTGAACCGCCGATTCCGAGACCAGACCGGCACCACGCCTCTGCAGTGGCTGCACCGCGTGCGCGTCCACCAGGCGCAGCACCTCCTGGAGGCCACGGCCCATCCCATCGACCGCGTCGCGGCCCAGGTCGGATTCGGCTCCGCCACCGCTTTTCGGGACCGCTTCAAACTCATCACCGGTACCAGCCCGCAGGCCTACCGCCGCGCGTTCCGCAGTACCTGACCGGCGGCGGGCCGTGACGACGGGGCAGGGCAGGCGGTGTGTACGGTCAGACTGCCTCCATCGAGATGTCGAAGGCGGCATCGCGGACGTCGGCGACCGGGTGCTCCCGCAGCGAACGGAGCAGGTCCCGCCACGGCTCCGGCCAGCCGAGTGACCTGCCCTCGCGGACCAGCGCCACCGCGAACAGGCCTGTGGTCGCCTCGCCTCGCGCGGTGAGGTTGCGGGTGGTGTCGAACAGCAGGTCCGAGTCGATGGTTGTCCCGGACCACCGCCGCTCTGTCTGCTGACCGAGGCGGTCGGCCAGCCGGGCGGCGAGCGCCGGCCGCCCGCTGACCAGTTCGGCGATCTCCACCACGACGGCAGTGAGCTGGTGGGGTGTCGTGCCGCCCAGTTGCAGCAGCGCGGTCAACAGTTCAGCTGCCTTGGCTACGTACGCCGGGTGTCGACCCAGGTCGCGGCCCGCCGCTCGGGCCGGGGCACGGTCGATCTGCGAGCCCACCGACCGTGCCCAGGCCCCTGCCTGGTCCAGGATGGCGCTGATCCGCCGTCGGGCCGGGCGGTCGGCGGCCGGCCCACCGACGTTCAGGTCGGCCTCGTCGATCTGGACCAGGGCGTGCAGGGCCGTAGCGAGCGCTCCCCGTTCGGGTCGGTCCGGGTGGTCGAGCAACGCGCCCACCATCGGGTGCAGCGACGGCCAGGCGTGGTGCTCGCCCAGGTCGGTGAGCGCCGCCGTGATCAGGTCCGTGACGTCTGGCGCCCACGGCATCCAGTGCGCGAGTCGGGGCCAGGCGGCCCGGGTGACCTCGCGGTCCGGGTTCGCGCAGGCCCGCACGATGAGGGCGGCGTACCGGGGGCGGTCCGGTCGGGCGACACGATCAGGCGGGGTCGTCAGAACGGTCAGGGACTCCTCGCGGCTACCGACGACCGCCTCTTCGAGGATGGTCCAGCTCTGCGGCGCGTGCAGCCGTTGCCGGGCGGCGGCGACGACTGCCGCCCGGACGTCGCGGTGCTGGTCGGGCTGCTGCCACGCCGCCAGCAGCACCGGCATCGCCGCTGGCGGTCCGTAGCGACCGAGCAGTCGGAGGGACTCCTTGCGGCTGGTCACCTTGCCTCGGCCAAGGGCCACGCCGGACAGCGGCGTCAGTAGCGCGGCCGGCCGGGTGAACCGGACTGCGCGGCCGGCGGCGTAGAGGGCGACGCGGGCCTGCTCGTCGTCGGCGTGCGACATCAGCACCGGCAGCGCCTCGTCCGGTCGGTCGGTCCACGGCAGCGCCCCGAGGGCCGCCTCGGCCAGGGTGATGTTCGGCGACTCGACGTACCGAAGCACCAGCTCGCGCCCGGCGTCGGGGACCGGCGCAGCGGCCCGGATGGCGGCGGCCCGGCCGTGCAGTGGCGTGCCGGCGTCGGCGGCGAGCCGGGCCTGCAACCGCACGAACGCCTCCTGTTGCCGGGGCAGCCACCGCTCGGGATGCACGGGTGGGCCCGGAATCCAGCGGGTGCCGGCGGTGAGAAACGCCCCGGTGGGCGGCGGGCCGAGCAGCACCCGGTCGAGCAGATCGGTACGCCGGGCGCTGACCGTCCGCCACACCGTCGGGAACGTGATGGTGGAGGCGTCGCGGTCCAGGACGTGCGCCACGCGCTGCGCCCGGGTCCTCGGGTCAGCCAGCCACAGCTCGACGGCTTCCCGGACCACCACGGCGACGCTGCCCGGGTCGCCCGCCCTGCTCAGCAACTCCTGAAGCTCGGGCAGCCGCCAGGCCCGCCGTCCCAGGGCCCGGGTCACCGCGAACAGCGCGCTGAATTGCCCCCGCGCCGAGCCCGCCTCGATCCACCCTCGCAACTGGGCGAAAACCATCTCCTCCTGGCCGTGGCGCAGCGTCTTGTCGAACCGTCCCAGCGTCGGTAGCCGGTGGCCGCCGAAGAGTCGGTCGAGGGTGTCCAGCGCCCACCGCAGCAGGGCCGGTTCGTCGATGTGCTGGCCCAGCACCCCGGTGGCGAGGCTGCCGAGTGCGGCGAGGGTGCGCGTTGACGCGTCCCGGGTGGTCGTCGCGTCGACCGTGATCTGGGTCAGCGCCTCGACGGAGTCCGCGCGCAGCAACCGGGCGAGGCTTGCCAGGGCCGTCAGGGCTGCGGCGCGGACGGGGTCCTGCTCGTTGCGCAACCGACCCAACCGGGCCACCGCCTCGGCCACGACGGCCGGGTCTCGGCTACGCCGCGCGGCGTCGAGGAGCAGTTCGTATGCCACCGCCCGGTCCTGGGCGTCGGCGGCGCGCAGGGCCGGGGTGAGCGCTGCGGACGCCTCCGGCCAGGGCAGGAACGCGCTCCACGACCGCACTGCGGCCTCGTCGTGGCGAACCCGGTCCAGGGCGAGCACCCGGCGGGCCTCCCGCTCCCGCCAGAGCAGTGGCAGCACCTCCATCAACGCCACGTCCGGGATCTCGTCGGCGGTCTCCAGGTCCGCGAGCACCGCGTCGTAGAGGGCGCCTCGACGCGACGGGGGCACTGCTCCCAACAGCCGGTCCAGCGAGTTGTTGTGGCCGCGTACCCGCCGGCCCAGCTCGACCAACTCCGCGTCCGGCAGCCCCACGAACCGACGCAGCAGCGCCGGAGGCAGCCACTGGTAGGCCACCCAGCCCGCCCGGGAGGGAGCGGTCAGCAGCGCCAGGACCCGGCTCGGCGCCGCGGCGGCGAGCGCACCGTAATCTGTCAGGTCGCCGGGGAGACAGTCGGCCGGGGCGTGGCGTTCGAGCAGCGTCAGCGCGCGATCCGGTCGGCCCCGGCCAGCCACCAGGACGCCCCTGGAGTGCGCCGACCACCACCGCGAAGGCCCCTTCGGGTCCAGGTCGGGCAGCACCGCCTCGGCGTGGTCGAGCAGCACGTCGGCATGGCGACGGGCCAGTGGAACCCAACCTTCCACCGCGTGCTCGACCGCTGGGAGCAGCCGGCGGACGGTGTCCGGACCGCAGGCCGGCAGCAGAGCGACCGCCTCCACCGCGCCGAAGCGATCCCACACGGCGTCGACCAGCGCGTCCGCAACCTCCGAGCGGCGTAGGTTGCGCAGCGACCGGTAGACCAGGCGGCGCAGATCAGCCGACGCGTCGAGCACGAGGGTCAGCAGCTCGGCACCGGAGAGCCAACCGGCGCGCAGGCCGGCCTTCACCGCGACTGACCGGATCGGGCGGTGCGGGTCGGCCAGCGCCACCCGCACCGCCGCGAGGTCGCCGACGACCTGCCCGGCGGTGACCGCGAGGAACCGGTGGTACGTCGTCCCGCCACTGAGGTCCGTCAGCACTCCCGGCAGCTCGCCGGTGGTGCTGAGATCGACGGCCCGGCGCGCGAGCGTGGCCATCCGCTCCCGGTACGGCAGGACGTCCAGTACGTCGAGCAGGCGCTGCGTTGATCTCTGCACGGCGCTCATTGTGACCGGCACAGGGTCACCCCGCCGACCCGTTTCCGACGGGTGCCGAGTGGCGCATCATCGGCAAACTCAAATATTGCTCAACTTGTACGCGCGCCCCGCCGCCGCGAGTTGCTACCGGCCTACGGTCAAGGTCACTTCGACCGGGACCCGCGACACCCCCTGTCGCACGACTTGGGAGCATCATGGCACCTACTCCGCCCACGGATGCTGAGCTGAACGTTCTGATCCGTGCCCGGCTCGCCGCCCTCGGCATCGACCTCGACCAACTTCCGCCAGGGACCAGCCCCGACCCGGAGACCGGCTCGCCCGGCCGGGACTCCGTGCTCGCCTCCCTGCGCTCCTTCATGCGGAGCACCGTGGCGACGCTCGCCGCATACCAGTTGCCCGCTCCCGATGGCACCGAGCCCGACACCGCGAAGGCGCTGTCGCAGCAGCACGTGCCGGTCCTCTACCCCTCCAACAGCACCGAATGGCGGAAGGCTTAACACTTCCCCACGGATGAATCCGGGGGATTTCTGACTCTGACCGCACCCGAGCCGCCGCCCCGAAGGGAGCCGACCGGATGTCTTACATCATCAACACCAGCACGGTCGCGCTCTACCGTGGCCAGGATCGTCCTAGCGGCGTTCAGGTCGCGCCCGGCGGTGTACCCGCAGTCGTGGCACCTGAAAGTTCTGACACCCAGCCCCAGGCGTTCCTTGGTTCTCGTACCGCATTCGGAGCAGGTCATCGTGGTGTAGGCGGGCGGAACCAGCACCACCTTCCGGCCCGCCCGCGTGCCACGGTTGATCAGTTCTCGTTTGGCAGCGCCGATCGCAGCATCTGCGGCCTTGCGGGCCATCGTCGTTCTCGTCAGGAACGTCGGCTTGAAGTCCTCCACGGCGATCACGCTGTGGTCGTCCACGACCTTCTTCGCCCACTGGCGGGAGTCGTGGGTGTTCTGCCTGGCCGCCTTCTTGTGGACCTTGGCGGCCTGCCGCTTGGCCCGCAGGTAGCCCTTGGAGGGCGGGTTGCCTCGCGGGCGGCGTCGGCGGCTCATCTTCCGCTGCACGCGGGCCAGTTCGGCGGCGCACCGCCTCCGGTGGCCGAGGTGGGGCAGGTCGTAGGCCGGGTTCGTGGTTGTGGCGGTGGTGGTGACACCCCAGTCCACGCCGATCGATCTGTCGGTGGCGGGGGTCGGCGTGGCTTCACGTCGGACCACGAAGGAGGCGTACCAGTGGCCCAGGGAATCTTGGTAGACGCGCATGCTGGTCGACTCGGAGGGCAGGTCGCGGGACCAGACCACCGGGATCTCGATACCGCCGGCCAGTCGCAGCCGCTGCTGGCGGACGGTGAAGCCTCGGACGGTGTATTCGAGGCTGGGCAGGGTGGTCTTGCGCCTCTTGACTGTCGGCCGCCCGCGTCCCTTGACCTTGAAGGAGTGCTGGAGGGCGAGAGCGTAGGTGCGCAGCGTCTGCTGCTGGGCAACCTGGGATCCGTCCCGCAGCCACTGCGACCGGCTCCGCGCCTCCGTGAGCAGCTTGGACAGCTTGCAGAAGGTGGGCTTGCCGCCGGACTTCTGCTGGTGGACGGCTTCGTTCCACAGCCACCGGCACCGGCCCCACTCAGACAGCAGCGCGGCTACCGCGGTCGCGCCGGGGCGCAACCGGTAGGTGTACCGCACTGTTTCGTACACACCAGACACTATACACCATCACTCTATATAATGTCGGCATGGATGAGGTTCGGTCGACCAACAACGTCGTGTACCGCTGCACCTACCACGTCGTGTGGTGCCCCAAGTACCGCCGGCCCGTCATCGCCGGGGAGGTGGACACCCGACTCAAAAAGGTCATTCGCGAAGTCTGCGCTGAGCGAGACGCACCGATCCTCGAGCTGGAGACCATGCCCGACCACGTGCACCTGCTGGTCACATGCGACCCGCAGTTCGGCATCCACCGGCTCGTCAAGCAGATCAAGGGCAGATCGTCTCGCCTGCTACGCGCGGAGTTCCCAAGCCTGCGCTCGCGGCTACCAACCCTGTGGACCAACAGCTACTTCGTCGCCACCATCGGCGGCGCAACCTCGGAGGTCGTCAAGAGATATGTCGAGAACCAGCGCAACGCCTAACGGCCCTTACCTCCCCATGGCCAAAGCCAGGGGTTTCACGGGCGGGACACGATGACGTCCGAACCACTCGACCGCACGGTCGACCGTCGCGCGTTTCTGGCCCGCGCCGCGGCTCTGGCCACCGTCTCAGCCGTCGGTGTCAACGTTGGACTGCCCTCGGTCGCGCTGGCGAGCAGCGGCCTGTCCACCAACGCCAAGCCGGGATTGGGGGGACGGCCGCTGGACCAGCCGAACGCCTACACCAAGCCCCGGCCGGAGGCGCTCGCCGATCTGTCCGAGCTCACCATCGCCGAGGCAGCCTGGCTCATCCGCGCCGGCAAACTCTCCCCCGAGCACCTGGTCGAGGCGTACCTGGATCGCATCTCCCGGTACGACGGCAGCTACCAGGCGTTCAACCGGGTGCTCGCCGACGCGGCCGTTGCGGCCGCGAGAAATGCCGGACGCGGGCCCCGACACGGTGCGCTGCACGGCATCCCACTGGCCATCAAGGACAACTACTACACGGAAGGGGTCCCCACCACCGCGAACTCGTTCCTCTTCAAGGACTTCGTGCCTCCGTACGACGCGACTGCGGTGGCCCGGTTGAAGGCAAGCGGCGCGATCGTGCTCGGCAAGACTCAGATGGGCCCGCTGGCGACCACCCGTGCCACCACGCCGGCCGGTGTGATCACCACGGTGAACGCCTGGACGCCGACCGACCGCGGCGTCGACCCGGGCGGGTCGTCCACCGGCACCGCCACCGCGGTTGCCGGCCGGATGGCCACCTCGGGCATCGGCACGCAGACCGGCGGCTCGATCACCGCCCCGTCCAACGCGCAGAACCTCACCGGCCTCAAGCCGACCATGGGTCGGGTCTCGGCGGCCGGCATCATTCCGCTCACGTACAGCCGCGACCATCCGGGCCCGTTGGCGCGCGACGCCAAGGACGCTGCGATCATGCTGACCGCGATGGCAGGCGAGGATCCCATGGACCCGCGTAGCCAGGGCCTGCCCCACGTACCCAACCTGATCGACGCGGCGAGCCCGGTCTATCAGGGACGCCGCGTCAAGCTGCGCTGGAAAACCCGGATCGGCGTGCTGCCGGGCTTCGCCAACGGCACCTCGTCCAGTGCGCTGGCCCGTACGGCGTACCTGGCGCAGCTCGCCGCGATCCCGGGCGTCACCCTGGTGGACGTGCAGTTGCCCGCCGAGTGGAGTCAGCTGACCGGCAGCACCTTCAACAACATCCGGTTGCCCGAGCGAGCCGAGCCGTTCATGCCGTACCTGCGCACCGACCTGCGCGGCTTCGGTGTGTCGGTGACCAGTTGGCTGCAAGGAGCGCTGATGGGTGGCAACGAGTTCATCACCGGTCAGCGGGCCAAGCTGCTGCTGATGGACCGGGTGCTCAACGACCTCTTCGACGACTGCGACGTGGTGGTGCAGACCGACCCGGTGCCCTTCGACATCCTGGGCCTGCCGGAGATCGCCTTCCCGATCGGGTTCACCACCGCGGGGCTACCGGTCGGCACCATCCTGGGTGGCCTTCCGTACGCCGAGGACCGGCTGTTGTCCGTGGTGGCCGCCTACCAGGCGGTGACGGACTGGCATCTGCGGCGGCCGGCCGACCCGGCCACCGCCGCCGCGCGGGGCGCAGCTCCCGCCGAAGCGCTCCGCCTGACGGCCGAGGAGGTCGCCGAGCTCAGCCAGTGACGTGCAAAGGGCGGGCATTCGATGCCCGCCCTTTGTGGCCACGCCAACGCCAAGGACTGTCCATTACGTCCTTGGTGGAATTGTCGTTGCCCAAATAAAATTGGTCCTGGTCCGATCCGGCACAGTGGTGAGTCTCAAGATTTCCTCAACTGCCATCCTGAGCATTCCGGACCTGGATCGAAACCTGTTGAATCAAGCTATCCGATTGGCGCGGCCGCCCCTACCGGACCCTTTTCCGTCGTGTACGTACTGCGAAGGGGTATCAGGTGAAACGAAGACTGTCTCGGACAACGGTGTCGGTTGCTTGCGCGCTGGCTCTGGTCGGTACGCCGGTGTTGACGTCGGCGACCACCGCTACCGCCTCGAACCGCGTACCGAAGCCGGAGTCGGTGATCGGCTGGGCGCCGTGTGCCGACTACAAGCTCGCCACCTACGAGCAGATCGCCGAGTACTACCGGGCAATCGACAAGGCCAGCGACCGGATGAAGCTGGTCGAGATCGGCAAGACCAGCGAGGGACGGCCGCAGTTGATGGCGATCGTCTCCTCCGAGAAGAATCTCAAGGACGCGAACCTCAAGCGCTACCGGGAAACCTCGGTGCGGCTTTCGCAGGGCGACTCGCTGTCCGAGTCTCAGGCGCGTGACCTGGCGAAGAACGGCAAGGCCATCGCCTGGGTCGACTTCGGCATCCACTCCACCGAGGTGGCCGGCCACCAGACCGCCCCGCAGTTCGCGTTTGACCTGGTGACCAGCGAGACGCCCGAGGCGCGAGCGATCCGGGACAACGTCATCACCCTGTTGGTGCCGAACGTGAACCCGGACGGCGGCACGAAGGTCGCCGAGTGGTACAAGAAGAACCTGGGTGGGCCCTACCAGGATGCCGGCTATCCCGAGCTGTACCAGAAGTACGCCGGACACGACAACAACCGGGACTGGTACATGTTCAACCTGCAGGAGACGCAGAACGTCGGGCGTCAACTGTTCCACGAGTGGATTCCGCAGGTCATGCACAACGTGCACCAGACCGCGGTCTTCCCCGCCCGGATCAGCATCCCGCCGTACGAGGACCCGCTGAACCCGAACATCAACCCCCAGGTGGTCCGGGGCGTCAACCTCGTCGGCGACGCGATGGGGCAGCGGCTGGATCGTGAGGGCAAGGTCGGCGCGCTGGCCCGCCAGTCGTACGACATCTGGTGGAACGGCGGCGCGCGGACCGCGCCGTACTACCACAACCAGATCGGCATCCTGACCGAGACCGCGCACGCCTCGGCGACCCCCAGGGTGTACGACCCGGCGACCTTCCCGAAGACCTTCGCGGACGGCACCTCGACGAGCGAGCCGTCGGTCTTCTACCCCAGCCCCTGGAAGGGCGGCGAGTGGCATCTGTCGCAGAGCTGCGACTACATCAAGACGGCCTCCTGGGCGATGCTGCGGGTGGCCAGCGACGACCGCGAGGGCCTGCTCTACGGCGTGGCACAGATGGCCCGGGACGGTGCCCGCAACGGTGCCGGCACCACCTACGTGATCCCCGCGGATCAGGCGGACTTCCCGACCGCCACCAAGCTGGTGGACAAGCTGCGCTGGAACAACATCCAGGTCGAGCGTGCGGTGAACTCCTTCACCGTCGGCAAGCGCACCTACCCGGCCGGGAGCTACCTCGTGCGGGAGGCCCAGCCGTACCGGGCAGCCGTGTTGGACCTGCTGAACCCGCAGGTTTACCCGGACCGGCGGCTCTACCCGGGTGGCCCGCTGGAGCCGCCGTACGACATCACCGGCTACACCCTGTCGTTCCAGATGGGCGTCGCCGTCGACAAGCTCGGCCAGGCGGTGCAGGCCAGCACTGTCCGGGTCGACTCGCCGAAGGTGCCGGCGGGTGTGGTGGCCGGCGCGCCGAAGTACGCGTACGCCCTCGACCCCCGGGTCAACGACAGCTCCGCCGCCGTGAACTCCCTGCTGGCGGCGGGGGACAAGGTCTTCCTCAGCAGCGCTGAGGTGACCACTCGCAGTGGCAAGCTGCCGGCTGGCACGTTCCTGGTGACGCCCGGTCCGGGCACCGAGGCTCGGGTGACGGCGCTCGCCACCCGGTACGGGCTCAGCATCGCCGCGGTGGATGCGAAGCCGGCCAAGGTTCGGGAGCTCGTCGCGCCTCGGATCGGACTGTACGACGGCTTCAACAACTACGACGAGGGCTGGACCCGGCTGGCCCTGGACCAGTTCGGCTTCGGCTACCAGAAGCTGACGAACGCGTCGGTCCGGGCCGGCGATCTGCGGGCGAAGTTCGACACGATCGTGCTGCCCGACGCCACGTACAACTCGATGCGCAACGGCCGGGCGGCGGGCTCGCTGCCGCCGGAGTACACCGGCGGGATGACCGACGCCGGCGTGGCCAACCTGAAGGCGTTCGTCGAGGCGGGCGGCACGGTGGTCACCCTCAACAAGGCGGCCGAGTTGCCGATCAAGGCGTTCGACGTGCCGGTCAAGGACGTCACCGAGGGGGTGCCGGACACCAGCTACAACATTCCGGGCTCGGTGCTGAACCTCAACGTCGACGCCAGTGACCCGGTCGCCGCCGGGTTCGGATCGACCGCGTCGGCGTTCGTCGCCGACGGGCCGGCGTTCGAGGTCGAGGACGGCGCGCAGGGTGTCACGGTGGCGGCCACCTGGCCGAAGACCAACCTGCTGAAGAGCGGCTTCCTCCTCGGCGAGGACGTCATCGGTGGCAAGGCGGCCGTGGTGACGGCGAAGGTGGGCGACGGGCAGGTCGTGATGATCGGCTTCAAGCCGCAGCACCGGGCTCAGTCGCACGGTACGTACCGGCTGCTGTTCAACGCGATGTACCTGGGGGGTCAGCGCTGACCTGACGTCGGTCGCGGTGGCCGAGCGCGCTCTGCGCTCGGCCACCGCGCGCGTATGGTGAATGCGTGATCACCTGCGTGGTGCACTACACCATCAATCCCGCACAGATCGAAGCATTTGAACGCTTCGCCCGGGAGTGGATGCGGTTGGTGGGCAAGCACGGTGGTGTGCACCACGGCTACTTCCTGCCGGCCGAGGGCGCGAGCGACAAGGCCGAGGCGTTGTTCAGCTTCGAGAGTCTGGCGGCCTACGAGCGTTACCGCGCACGGTTCGGCGATGACCCGGAGTTCGTCGCGGCTGATCGGATTCGCGACGAGTCGGGTTGTGTCGTGCGCTACGAGCGGACGTTCATGCGTCCGCTTTTGCCGTCTGATTGAACGCGCCGTCGGCCGGAGCCTCGGGTCGGCGTGAGGGTCACCGCGCCGTGCCTCCGGCTGGTGATGGTCAACTCCAGATCGCCGACATGGAGGCATCCTCGCGTCGGGATACGGCGACATCGCCGACACCGAGTCGATCAATCGAACCGCCCGGGTGGGCCGCACAGCACCCAGTCCGATCCACACCTCCCGAAGATCCCTGACGGTCGGATCAGGGAAGCCGGCTCATGTTTGCCGCGAACGTGGAACAATTTTCACAAAGGGTGCCAATCGAACCGAGCGTGGGACGGTCTCGACGACAACGACCTCCGGCGCACGGCACCTTTGCCTGCCTGAGTCCGGTCACGGGTGGTTCGTCCGCCGGTGATCCCGCGGCTCAGGACTCCACGGAGAAGGGAGCAGCAATGATGGGACGTACCCGACTCTGGGCGGTCGCGATGGCGGCCAGCGCAGCGGTGGCGGTAACCGCCATCGGTACCGCCGCCATGGGCGACGGCCGGGACGACTCGGGCGACAAGCGGGATTCGCACGACTCCCGCGACTCGCGGGACTGGAGCGACTCGCGGGACCGTAAGGAGGTGAACGTCCGGGCCAAGCTCAGCGGCTTCGAGGAAGATCCAAAGCCGATCTCGACGCCCGGCTCCGGCCAGTTCGAAGCCACGATCGACGAGCGGGACAAGAAGATCGAGTTCAAGCTGAGCTACGAGGACTTGAAGGACGTCCAGCAGGCCCACATCCACTTCGGAGGGAGGCACCAGAGCGGCGGCATCGCCGTCTTCCTGTGCTCCAACCTGAAGGACGCGAAGGGCGGCGCGTCGCACGACGTCCAGTCCTGCCCTCAGGCCCCAGCCACCATCAAGGGGACCATCAAGCCCGATGACGTGGTCGGCCCCGCCGACCAGGGCATCGAGCCGGGCGAGTTCGACGAACTCGTCGACGCGATCGAGGCCGGCGTCACCTACGTGAACGTGCACACCAAGAAGTACCCGAACGGCGAAATCCGCGGCCAGATCAAGAGCGACGACAAGCGGGACCAGAACCGGAGCCGCGACAAGGACGAGGACCGGAACTCGTGGTGGAGCAGCGACGAGGACCGGGACTGGAACGAGTTCAAGAAGAACTGGGACCGGGACCACGAGGACCGGGACAAGGGCCACGACGACAAGGGCGACAAGGACCGGGACAAGGGCCACGACGACAAGGGCGACAAGGACCGGGACAAGGGCCACGACGACAAGGGCGACGAGAGCCGGGACAAGGGCCACGACCACGGGGACGCTTGACCCAACGACGAGAAGTAACCTGTCGCCTCGCGACGGGGGGAACGCCCAACCCTTGACGGGTTGGGCGTTCCGCCCTGCGTCGGCCCACCCGCCGCCACGTCGACCACCGCCGGCGACCTCAGCGGCAGCAGCTGCGTACAGCGGCACCAAGGCGGTCGGGGCCGGTCGAGCAGATCCGGTTCAGTCTGCACGGCGGCTGGCCCGTCGTCCGCTCCTGCCGTCTGGTTGAACGCGCCCTCGGCCGGAACCGCGGGTCGACGCGGTGGTCAGCCCGTGGTGTCGGCGGATGCGGGGTCCTCGGTGAGCGGGTTACTGCTGGTCGCCTGGGTGACGGGGGCCAGCAGCATGCCGGCGATGGCGTCGCAGAGGAAGTCGCCCACTGACGCCCAGCGGGCATCCTGACCGCTGCGTTCGGTGCGGGCCTCGACCTCGGCGGCGGCCGTGGAGACGATCATGGTGATCAGCCCCGCCCGGGCGGCCACGATGTCCGGATCCAGGTGCTCGAGGCGCGCTGCGAGTGACCGGACGATCATTCTCGCGGTGGGCACGGCGTCCGCGGCTTCGATCAGGAGTGGCCTGGTGGCCGGATCGTGCAGGGCCTGACCGAGGAACCGGGCGCGCCAGGTCGGCTGCGGTAGCCCGGCGAGCACCTTCATGGTCGGCATGACCAGGCTGCGGACGTCGCCGAGAACCGAGTCGGAGTGTTCGAACATCGCCCGGCGCGGTTCTTCCAGCGCGGCCGCATGGCGAAGGATCAGCGCGTGCAACAGCCCGTCCCGGCCTCCGAAGTAGTACCGCACCGCGGAATGGTTGGTGTTTCCGGCCGCCTCGGCCACCTTGCGGTCGGAGATCTGCGCGATGCCGGACCCGGCGAATAGGCGCTCTGCCGCGTCGAGCAGCGCGGTACGAGCCGGTTCTGCCTGGGTCATCGCAGCCCTCTCCTCTAGTTGGCGTGGCGGTGTGATCTACATCAAGGTAGCCGTTCCAAGACATTACAAGCCACGTGACTTACTCTTATAAGTCACGTGGCTTACGCGGGGCAAGCCTTCCGTTCCACGTGTGACGCAGACGCCTCCCGCAACCCGCCTGGAGTATCCCCTTGGACAGCTCGACCATTTCTGCTCCCGCCGCCGAGGCTGGCACCGGCCCGCCTGTCGAGGACCGCAAGACCCGGATCGCCCGGTATGTCGCGCTCTTCGTGATGCCGTTCCTCATGGTCACGATGATGTTCGCCACCTACGTGGCCACCATGCACTCCCCGCAGCCGCGCGACATGCCGGTGGCCGTGGTGGGATCGGGCGCGCAGGCTCAGGCAGTCGTCGACGGGCTGAACTCCGCGCCAGGCCGGGCCGTCGACGCACGCCTGGTCCCCTCCGGCAGTGATGCCGTCGAGCTGCTCGAAGAACGTGAGATCGCCGGGGCGATCGAGATCCCGGCCGCCGGTTCCCGCGAGGCGACCGTCTACACCGCGATGGCGGCTGGCGCTTCCCAGGCCACCACCGCCCAGCAACTACTTGCCCCGATCGCCGTGCAGCAGGACTGGACCACCACCACTCAGGACGTGGCCCCGCTGCCCGAGGGCGACCTGGCCGGCATCTCGGTGCTGTTCGCCGCCATGGGCATGATGCTGGCCGGGTACGTCCCCCTGAGCCTGCTGGTGATCGCCACCCCGCACCTGCTGTCGCTGCGGCGGTTCGTGCCGCTGCTGACCGGCTGGGCGGCGGCCACCAGCACGATCATCTGGCTCCTCCTCGGGCCGGTCGTCGGCGCAGTCGAAGGCCACTATCTGCAGTTCCTCGGCGTCGGGATGCTCACCGTCGGCGCTGTCGGCGCGGCCCAGCTGCTGTTCACCAAGCTGATGGGTCCGCTCGCCGTCCTGGTCGGCATGCTGCTGTACGTCGTGTTCGGCATGCCGTCGTCGAACCTGGCGCTGTCGATCGACGTGATGCCTGGCTTCTTCCAGTTCCTGCACGGCGTCCTTCCCCTGCCGGCCGCCGGGGAAGCGCTGCGCTCGCTGCTCTACTTCGATGGTCGCGGCGCAGGCGGGCACCTGTTGACGCTCGCCATCTGGCTGGTCGCGGGGCTGCTGCTGTCCCTGCTCAAGGAGCGCGTCAGCGGGAAGGCGATTCCGGGCGTGGCACCGGGCGTCCACCCCGGCACGCCGATGCCGGCGCTGGCCGGTGGTCCGAATCGACCGCTGTGGACGCGGTACCTGGCGGTGGCGGCCTTCCCGCTGTCGATCCTGGTGATGGTGGTCGGCCTGATGGGCTTCTCCATGCACAAGCCGCAGGTGCACAGCCTTCCCGTCATCGTGGTCAGCGCCAACGCGCAGCAGGCCGACCAGGTCGCCACCGGACTCAGGTCGAACCTGGGCGACATCCTCGACGTCGGCGTGGCCACGTCGGTCGACGACGCCACCGACCGGATCCGCTCCCAGGACGTGGTCGCCGCCTACGTCCTGCCCGCGGCGCCCGACGCCGCGGCGACGCTCTACACCTCCTCAGCTGCCGGGGTCAGCCAGCAGAGCGCGGTGCAGGCGATGTTCCAGCAGATCTCCGCCCAGCAGCAGGCCCCGTTGACGACCTCCGACGTGACGCCACTGACGGACACCGACACCATGGGCAGCAACAGCCTGTACGTCGGTATGTCGTGGATCATGGCCGGGTTCCTGATGCTGGCCGTACTGCGCGGCGGTGCGCCGGAGCTCAAGCGCCTGCGCCAGTTCCTGCCGCTGCTCGGCGGCTGGGCGATCGGCATGTCCGTGTGGCTGTGGGTGCTCTTCGACGTCATCATCGGCGCGGTCAACGGGCACGCCTGGGAGATGATCGGATTCGGCGCGGCGACCATCCTTGCCGTGTCCCTGGCCACCGCTGTCTTCACACGTACCCTCGGCCTGGCCGCCATCATCCCGGTGATGGTCGTGCTGATGCTGGCGGGCGTGCCGGCGTCCGGCGGCGGACTCTCGGTGTACATGGTGCCCGAGTTGTTCCGGCATCTGCAGGACATCCTGCCGCTGCCGGCCGCGGTCGACACCGCTCGATCCCTGATCTACTTCGACGGCAACGGGGTCGGCCGGAACCTGCTGGTCATCGCGATCTGGGGTGTGATCGGCCTTGCGCTGAACCTCGTGGTCGACCTCTGGCTGCGGCGCCGGGAAAAGTCGACGAAGGCGGCCCCTCCGGCTCACCTCGCGAAGGCACCCGACGTCGATGCTGACCGCCGCGAGGTCCGCGATGAGCTGACGGGCACCGCCGCCATCTGACGGCCGCCACGCTGACGCGCGTTACGCCGCGTCCGTCGAGTCTTCAGGGGTCTTCTCGACCACCTGCTCGGCGGCGCGGCGTACGTCGTCGAGCAGGATCTCCATGTCGCGCCGCGTGGTGCGGTAGTTGAGCACGCAGCCGCGCAGCGCGAAGCGGCCGTTGACGGTGGCGTTCGACAGGTACGAGCTGCCGGCCTGCTGGACTGCCAGCATGATCCGTTCGTTGAGGCGGTCGAGCTGCTCCTCTTCGGTGCGCGACCGTGAGCCGGCCCGTGCGTTCGGCGGCAGGTAGCGGAAGCAGAAGATGGAGAGTTCGACCGGGGCGAGGAGCTCGAAGTCGGCGCTGCCCTCGACGAGTTCGGCCAGGTGCCGGGCACAGTCGAGGTTGCTCTCGATCGCGTCGCCGACAGCTCGCGAACCGGCGTGCGCCAGCGTCATCCAGACCTTGAGTGCCCGGAATCGTCGGGACAGATCGGGGCCGTAGTCCCAGAAGGCGAAGGCCTCGGCCGGTTCGGTCTGCGTGACCCGGGTGTAGTCGGCGTCCAGGCTGAAGGCGGGCCGCGCCGCCTCGGGGTCGCGGTAGATGAGACAGCCGCAGTCCGCGGGCAGGTAGAGCCACTTGTGCGGGTCGAGGGCGATCGAGTCGGCCTCGGACAGGCCGTCGAAGAGCGGACGGGCCGTGGGGGAGAGCCGCGCGAAGCCGCCATAGCAGGCATCGACGTGCATCCACAGCCCGTACTCCCGCGCGACCGCTGCGATGTCGGCGAGCGGGTCGACCGCGCCGGTGACGACGGTGCCGGCGTTCGCCACCACGCAGAGCGGTTCCGCCCCGGCGGCCCGGTCCTCCTCGATGGCGCGGACGAGGGCGTCGACGTCCATCCGGAAACGGGCGTCCACCGGGATGTCGCGGACGTTCGCCCGCCCGATGCCGAGCAGCGCGGCGGCCTTGTGGATCGAGTGGTGGGTCTCGGTGGAGGCGTAGACGCGTAGCGGCGCCGGGTGGGCGGCCGCCCCGTGGGTGGCGACCGTGTCACCGCAGTGCCGGTGTCGGGCGGCGGCGAGCGCGGTGAAGTTCGCCATCGAACCGCCGCTCATGAACAGGCCTCCGGCACCGGGGTCGCAGCCGAGGGCCTCCTTGATCCAGTCGATGGCCACATGCTCCAGTTCGGCGGGAGCCGGTGCCGACCGCCACGCGGTGAGGTTGGCATTCAGCGCCGACGCGAGGAAGTCGGCCACCGAGGCGACGGCGGTGCCCGGCGCCGAGACGTACCCGAAGAAGCGGGGATGCCCGTTGTGCCGGGTGCCGGGCACGACCACCTCACGGAAGACCCTGAGCAGGTCGGCGAAGTCACGGCCCTCGACGGGCAGGGGCTCGGCGAGCGTCTCCTTCAGCGCGGCGGCGGAGGTGCGCGGGGCGATGGGCAGGTCACGGATCGAGTCGTGGTGGGCGGTTACCCAGTCGACGGATCGGGCCACCATGTCCCGGATCTGCTCCGTGGAGGGGTCCAGGGCCGATTCGACGCCGCGCCGATCGGGTGGAATCGAGGTCATGGCCCGGAGGATAGTCTGGATCTTGCCGTTTGCTGCTGTGGGTGCAGGGTAACTGGGCGTTGTGACCACACCTGAGCAGAGCCGGCGGCAGCAGGAGGATGCACTCGAAAGCGGCGAGGTGTATCAGGACGCCGAAGGACGCCGAACCAGAGACCCGGGCGCCGGGGCGGCGCACGCCAACAGCGAAGCCGACCGCAACGCCGAGCACCTGAGGCGTGGCGAGGTCGGGCCGGGCATCCCGGAGGAGTAGGCAGCCGGCGCCGAGGCGTGCCCGACCGGATGGCCGGCCTGGGCACGCGACGGCGTCGACGACCTGACTGTGGGCGAGTGATCACCTACCCGGCCGGTAGCTTCGCTCGACATGGCCCCTGAGGTCCTCCGGATAGAAGTAGACGGGGCGGAGGTTGCCGCTCGCGTAGCGTTCGACCTGGTCGTTGAAGTGCGGCGAGTCCGGGTGGCCGCTCGCGCCCCCCGCCGTCACGGCCCAGGCGCGCAGCCTCGGGCCGAACTCCACGACCGCCACGAAGCTGTTGCCGCTGGTGCCGTAGTAGCGCTTCGTTCCCGGGTAGCGCCTCGCCCCGAAGGAGGCGAGCGAGCCCCACTGCGCGGAGGTGAAGGGCACCGGCCTGCTCGGCTTGGCGTCGTCGAACGTCTGGACGATCGCGCCGTCGTTGCGCTGGAAGCGGTTGATCTCGCCCCAGGGCACCTGCCAGTTGCCGAAATCCTGCGTCAGCCGCTGCGTCGCCGCTTCGAGCGCGGTGAGTCGCTGCGCATCGGTGGCGCGCTCGGCCAGGTAGTCCCACATCGACATGCCCGCGTCTCTCGCCGCCTGGGCCAGCGGCGCCCAGAGCGCCTCGCCCCAGAACACGGCCAGCGACGTCGCGGTCGATTGCGCGCTCCAGCGGTAGTCCCAGCCGCGTAGCAGGCCGATCGGGTCGGCGAGCGCCGCCTTCTGCTGGTTGCCCCCGGGCAGCCTGTCCCATGCCGCGATCAGCCCGGGCACGAGTCGGGCGAAGGCGGTGAGGTAGGTGTCGAAGGCGGCAGCGATGAGCGTCTGCGGGGTGAAGTCGTCGCGCGCGGTGAGCACCCGGATCGCCTGCGGTCCACGGGGGTTCTCGCCGGCCTGGTCGAAGTAGCGCGGATAGTCGGCGGCGTCCGGGCTGTCCGGGCCGGCCGCGGTCCAGGGCCAGTTGTTGGCGTTGAACGCCCAGCCGTTCCTCGGGTTCACCGCCTGCGGAAGGCTCCGGAGGCTGTGCAGTCCGCGCCAATCCGTCGCCGGGTCGCTGCCGTCGACGGGCTTGCGGTAGTCGAAGCGATCGTCGCGGCGCGGCATGAACTGCGGCACCAGGAAGGCGATCTCACCCTTCGAGTCCGCGAAGAGCGTGTTGTTCGAGCTGTTGGCCTTGAGGCCCGCCACTTGGATGAAGTCCGCGTAGTCCCGCGTCTTGGTGCGCAGGAAGCTCTGCTGCAGCGCCTCGACCGGCTTGTTCATCAGCGCGAACGCGATCCACCTGCCGTCCGCCTCCCGGACGATCGGGCCGTGGTGCGTGGCGAAGGTGGTGAAGCTACGCCGAGCCCGCCCGCCATCCGTCGTGCGATACGACAGCGTGATCGTCTTCGTCGTCACCGGCCGCAGCGCGTTGCCGTAGCGGTAGGAGTGTCGGCCGTCCGCCCGGGTCACGATCGTCTCGGCGAACTCGTCGACGTTGTCGACGCCGCTCGACGTGTGCATCCAGCCGGTGTTCGGGTTGAAGCCCTGGTAGATGAAGAACTGCCCCCAGGTGGCCGCGCCATAGGCGTTGAGCCCCTCCCGGCTCGTCACGTGCTGCTCGGAGCGGAAGAAGAAGCTGGTGTGCGGGTTGATCAGCAGCAGGGCGTGACCGTTGCGCGTGTGGCTCGGCGCGATCGCCATGCCGTTTGAGCCGCTGGGCTCGCGGAACAGCAGACCGCGCTCGTCATCGGTCATCGGCACCGTGCGCTTGCTGTAGAAAGCTTCGAGTTGGGTGAGCGGCACCCGCTCGATGTCACCACCGATGCTGCCCTCGGAGAAGCTCAGCGGCATCCACGGCTCGAACCGCGTGAGCACACGTGGCTGCACCTCGGGGTGTGTCGCTAGGTAGTAGTTCAGCCCGTCGGCCCAGGCCTGCATCAGCTTGCGCAGCCAGGACGGGCTCTGCGCGTAGTCCCTCTTCAGCGCTCCGGGGTCGACGTACAGCCGCTGGCGCAGGTCCTGCCAGATCGCACCCTCACCCTCGGCCTCGGCGAGGCGGCCGAGGCTCACCAGATAGTTCCTCTCGATCCGGTTGAAGTCGTCCTCGGCCTGGGCGTACATCATTCCGAAGACCGCGTCGGCGTCGGTCCTGCCGACCACGTGCGGGATACCCCAGTCATCGCGGGTGATGGTCACGTGCGCCGCCTGCCGGTGCCAGCGGGCGACGTCGGGCGCGGTCCGCGGGGGAGCGGCGGCGGCGCCGGACGGCAGCCCCGCCGCGACGACCGCGGCGCCCGCTGCCAGTCCGGCTGCTCCGCCCAGTACGCGGCGTCGGCTCAACCTTTCGTTCTGCGGGTGGTTCATGAGGTGGTCCACCTTCCTCGGGGGTCAACGGATCCTGCCGGAGTGCCGATCGGAGCGGTGGCGGGCGCGCCCGATGGGCGCCTCGCAGGGGCGGCCGAGCCGTTCTGGACGACCGGTTCCGCGGGAGTTGCCCGCGACTGTCCTCATTGGACCCCTGCGACCACCGGCGGAAATTGCCGCAACCACGGAACTTGCCGGAAGGATCTTTCCAGCATCAATATTAGGTGATATCAATCTCCCACCGACCCTCCTACACCACCGGAGTGCAACGTGCGGAGATCCCGTTTGGCAACCCTCGTCCTGAGCCTGGTCACGGCTCTGGGCGCCACCCTCGCCCTGGCAGCGCCCGCCCAGGCCGCTCCCAGCGACCACTACGTCGCCCTCGGCGACTCCTACTCCTCCGGGGTCGGTGCCGGCAGCTACACCGCCGAGAGCGGTTCCTGCCAGCGCAGCACCAAGGCGTATCCGGCGCTGTACGCCACCAATGTGCAGCCCGCGTCGTACCGCTCGGTCGCCTGCTCGGGCGCCACCACCACCAGCGTGATCAACACGCAGCTTGGCGCGCTCAGCGCCGCCACGACCCTGGTCAGCGTCACGGTCGGCGGCAACGACGTCGGCTTTGCCAACATCATGACCACCTGCGTGCTCTACGGCACCACCGACTGCGTGGCCGCCGTGCAGGCTGCCGAGGACAAGGCCCGGGCCGACCTGCCCACCCTGCTGCGCAACGTCTACACCGGAATCCGGAACCGAGCGCCCTCGGCCCGGGTGGTGGTCGTCGGCTACCCGGTCTTCTACCAGCTGGGCACGACGTGTGTCGGGCTCAGTGTCACCTCGCGTACGAAGATCAACGAGGGCATCAACCTGGTGGACGACATCATCCGCACTGCCGCCGCAGCCGCCGGGTTCACCTTCGCCGACGTCCAGTCGCAGTTCGTCGGGCACCAGCTGTGCAGCGGCGGCACGAAGTGGTTGCACGCGCTCAACTTCGCCAGCATCGGGATCTCCTACCACCCGACCGCAGCCGGTCAGTCCGGCGGCTACTACCCGGTCTTCCGCTCCAAGGCCGGCTGAGTCCGGATACGCGGTCGGCCAGCAGCGGTATCACCCCGACCAGCCTCCGCGCGGCCGCCGCGCACGTTCAGTGGCGGCCGCGCACGAGCGGTAGGAACACCTCGTCCACGATCTCGACCAGCACCTCGTCGGGCACGGAGGGGATGCCGCGCATCGCGTACTCGGCGCGCAGCAGCATCATCGGCGTCGTCGCCACCCGGTGGTGCACGGCCGCGGCCGGTGCCTCGCCTCGGGCTGCGGCGCGCTCCAGCATCGCCAGCCAGGCGCGGTCCATGGTGTCCGCGCCGGACCGCTCCCGCATGAGAGTGAGCAGCTCGGGGTCGTCGGCCGCGGCGACGAGCAACCCGCGCAGGATCGCCCCGTACGGCGACGACCACGTCTCGTTCGCCCGCCGCAGCATCTCCAGCGCGTCGCCCCGCAGGGCGCCTGTGTCCGGGTTCGGTAGCACGGCGTCGGACAGGTGGCGGTACGCCGCGATGCCCAGCGCCGCCCGGTGCGGCCACCGGCGGTAGATGGCGTTCTTGTTGGTCCCGGCCCGGGCGGCGACCCGGTCCATGGTCATCCCCGCGTAGCCGGACTCGCGCAACTCCTCAGCCGCCGCGTGCAGGATCGCCCGCTCCAGCTCCTCGCCCCGGCGCCTCGTACTCATGTCTTGCAGGGTACTGCGCGTACCCTATAAGGTACGCGCCGTACCTTAAGAGCGAGGAGAGCCGTCCGATGCGCGTCTTCGGCATGAACTACGACACCGGTTTCGTGAGCGCGGGTTCCACGACCCACGAGCCGTTCGACCCCGAGACCGTGCGGCGCGACCTGCGCGTCATCCGCGACGAGTTGCACTGCGACGCGGTGCGCATCACCGGCGGGGTCCAGGACCGGCTCGAGCTGACCGCGAGGTTCGCCGCCGAGGCCGGGCTCGAGGTCTGGTACTGCCCGTTCACCAACGGCCTCGACCGCGACGGGCTCATGGCGTTCGTGCTCGACGGCGCGGAGCGGGCCGAGCGGCTGCGGCAGAGCGGGGCGTCGGTCGTGTACCTCACCGGCTCCGAAATCGCCATGTTCACCGACGGCTTCCTGCCCGGCCGCGACCTGGCCGAGCGCATGGCGCTGTTCACCGACCCGATGCGGATGCGGGAGGCGGTCCCGGCCGCGCGCGCCGCGGTGCGCGACTTCCTCGCCGAGGCGGTGCCTGCGGTGCGGGAGCGGTTCGGAGGGCCCGTCGGCTACGCCTCGATCCCGCTGGAGGCCGTGGACTGGGCGCCGTTCGACATCATCGCCAGCGACGCCGGGTACCGCGACGCGACCAACGCCGCGGCGTTCCCGCAGACCCTGGCGGCCGCGGTGGGGCAGGGCAAGCCGTACGCCGCCACCGAGTTCGGCTGCTGCACGTTCCGCGGCGCGGCCGACGTCGCGGGTGGGGCGGAGCCGGTGACGTACGACGAGCACGGCTGCGCCGCGAAGCTCACCGCATTGCTGGAGCGCGACGAGGAGGGCCAGGCCCGCTATGTCGTGGACCTGTTGCGCGACTACGAGGCCGGCGGGGTGGAGGCGGCATTCGTGTACACGTTCGCGAACCGGCACCTGCCGACCACCGACGACCCGGAGCGCGACTTCGACCTGGCCGCGCGCGGGATCGTGCGGGTGCTGCCGGACGGCTCGTGGACGCCGAAGGCTGCCTTCCACGCCCTTGCCGCGTACGGCCGCTCGCGTGTGCAGAGCCGGTTGGCCGCTTAGGGCCGGTCGGCCACTTGGTGACACCAGGACGTGGTCTTCGCTGACACTGCCAGCGAAGACCACGTCGAGATATCACAGCTCTCAGGCCCCCTTGACCCAGTCGAGGCTGAATCGGGCGAAGTGGATGCCGCCGGTGTTGCCGACCTCGTACAGGTTGCCGATCTGTCCGTTGGACAGCACGGCCATCGTGGAGTAGCCCGCGCCGCCCGGCTTGATCAGCGCCCGGGCCGGCCAGCTGACGCCGTCGTCGGTGGACAGCCGGACGGTGAGGTCATTGCGCGCGGTCGGGTGAGCGTTGTTGCTGAACAGAGCGGTGCGGGTGCGGATCGGCGCACCGTTCGTGCCCAGCTCCGACGGGCGCAGGTAGGACAGTTCGTCGGCGTTGCACAGCGGATCGGTCAGCACGGCACTGGCCGTGGCCGGGCCGAACGTCGCGCCTCCGTTGGTGGACGTCGCGTAGAACCGGCTGCGGGTGCCGTTGTGGCGCATGTTCTGCACGACGGCCCCGGTGTTGCGCTCGATCGCCTTGCTCTCGTTGATGGTCCCGCCGGCGGACCCACCGCGCCCGCCGTGAGCAGGACCGCCTGACTCGACTGTTCCGCATCGTCGACGCGGCCGACCTCGGCACGTCGGCAGGAGCGACCAGGGGTGTCGGCGCGTTCAAGACCGCGCTGGCCCTGCTCGGTGTCATCGCCACCAACGCGGTGTCACTTCCCATGCGACCGCTCGACGCGGACGAGACGGCCCGCGTGCGTACCCAGCTGGAACTGGCGGGGCACCTCTGACCATGACCGAGGCAAGCAAGCCCCGAGCGGTCTCCGCCGAGGCGGTCGCCGCGCTCGACATCGGGGGCACCAAGACGGCGGCCGCCATCGTGACCAGGCAGGGGAAGGTCGTCGACCTTGTCACCGCCGCGACCCCGGGCAGGGCGGGGGCGTCCGCCGTACTCGACACCGCTGCCGGCCTTGTCAGCGAACTGATGGCGAGGTCGGCGGGTACGGCCGTCCGGGCTCTCGGGGTCGGCAGCGCCGGGGTGATCGACAGCCGGACGGGCCGGGTGCTCTCGGCCACCGATGTCCTGACCGGCTGGGCCGGCACGGACCTGCGCGGCACCCTGCACCAGCGGCTGGGGCTGCGCGTCACGGTCATCAACGACGTGCACGCGCACGCCCTCGGTGAGGCGCGCCACGGCATCGCGGCCGGGTGCGAAACGGTGCTCTTCATCGCCGTCGGCACCGGCATCGGCGCCTCGTTCGTCGTCGGCGGCACCGTGCTCGCCGGCGCGCACTCCGCGTCCGGCCACGCCGGTCACCAGTCCTCCCCGTACGCCGGGTCACTGCGCTGCACCTGCGGCGGACAGGGCCACCTGGAGGCGATCGCCTCCGGGCCCGGCCTCGCCACCGAGTACGCGCGGCGTACCGGTCAGCCGGTCGACGACCTGCGGTCCGTGGCCGCACTCGCCGAAGACGGCGACGAGACGGCCAGAGAGATCATCCTGCTGGGCGGGGCCGCTGTCGGCTCGGCCGTCGGCGGGTTGGTCAACATGCTCGACCCCGACGCGGTCGTGATCGGTGGCGGTGTCACCGGCCTGGGCGAGCTCTGGTGGCAGGCACTTCGTGACGCGGTGAAGCGGGAGACGTTGCCCAGCTTGGACGACGTGCCCGTCCTGGCCTCGGCCCTCGGTTCGCACGCCCCACTTCTCGGTGCCGCCTCGCTGGCCTGGGAGGCCCTGGCATGAACACGCTGATCGCGCAGCTCCGTCACCGGCTGGTCGTCTCGTGCCAGGCGTATCCCGGTGAGCCGATGCGCGACCCGGACACGATGCGCCGGGTCGCCCTCGCCGCCGTCCAGGGCGGAGCCGCGGGCATCCGCGCCCAGGGCCTGGCGGACATCGCGGCCATCCGGGACGCGGTCGACCTCCCGCTGATCGGGCTGTGGAAGGACGGGGACGACGACGTCTTCATCACTCCCACGCTCGACCACGCGCTGGCCGTCGCCCGGGCCGGTGCGCACATCGTCGCGCTCGACGGCACCACTCGACCACGGCCCGACGGCCGGTCCCTCACCGAGACCGTCGCCGCCTTGCACGAGCAGACCGGAGCCATGGTGATGGCCGACTGCTCCACCCTCGACGAGGGAATCGCCGCCGCCGCGGCGGGCGCCGACCTGGTGGGCACCACCCTGGCCGGCTACACGTCGTACACCAGCAAGCAGCCCGGTCCGGACCTGGATCTGGTCGCCCAGCTCGCCACCGCGATCGACGTGCCGGTGATCGCGGAGGGCCGGATCCACACACCGGCGCAGGCGGCGCAGGCGTTGCGGGCCGGCGCCTGGGCGGTGGTGGTGGGCACTGCGATCACCCACCCCACCACCATCACCGGCTGGTTCGCGTCGGCGATCGCCGACGCCAGGTAGGGCGCGAGGCACGACCTGCTGCGCTGCCAGGAGCGGGAGAAGGCTGGCCGGGCGGAGGATCCGTCGAAGCGACGCAACAGTTGCGGGCAAGGTGGCTTTTCCCGGTGTTGTCGATCCGGGGGCGGGTCGTTCGTGTAGCTGGTGAGAGGCCGGCGAAGGGCCGACCGCTTACGCGAGGAGAGCACCATGGGCAAGGTCGTCGTGGTCCAGAACGTGACACTCGACGGGGTCATGCAGGCGCCGGGCGGGGCCGACGAGGACACGCGGGGAGGCTTCCCGTACGGCGGCTGGGCCCGCCCGTATGCCGACCAGGTCATGGCCGAGACGATGGGCAAGGGCATGAGCGAGGGTGGCGGGATGCTCTTCGGCCGCCGCACCTACGAGCAGTTCTACGGCTTCTGGTCGAAGCAGACCGACGGTAACCCGTACACCGAGGTCCTCAACCGGAGGCGCAAGTACGTCGCCTCGCGCGCTCTGGCGGAGCCGCTGCCCTGGGAGAACTCGTCCCTGCTCGAAGGCGACGCGGCCGACGCCGTGGCCACGCTCAAGCGCGACGTCGAGGGCGACCTGATCGTGCTCGGCAGCGGCGAGTTGGTGCGGTCGCTGGCCCGAGCCGGCCTGGTCGACGTCTACACGCTGTCGATCCACCCACTCACGCTCGGCACCGGGATGAAGCTGTTCGCCGAGGGTGAGGACGCGTACGGCACGTTGGAACTGGTCGAGGCCGTACCGACGACAACCGGCGTGATCATCGCTACCTACCGCCCCACCGCCTGACGGTCATCGTTGGTGTGCTCTGGAGGCGACCCGTTACTGTTCCGGTGTGTTCCGCGCCGTTGTGTTGATCGCTGCCCTGGTGCTCGTCTCCGACCAGGCCACCAAGTACTGGGTCCAGTCCACGCTGTCCGCCGGCCAGACCATCTCCGTCGTCGGTGACCTGCTGCAACTGCGACTGGTCTACAACCCCGGTGCCGCCTTCTCCATCGGCTCCGGGTCCACCTGGATCTTCTCGATCACTGCGGCTGCGGCGGTGGTCGGGGTGACGGTCGTGGCGCGGCGGGTCACCTCGCGGCCCTGGGCGGTGGCGTTGGGGTTGGTGCTCGGCGGTGCGGCGACGCATCTGCTGGACCGCCTCTTCCGCGAGCCGGGTTTCGCCCGGGGACACGTTGTGGACTTCATCGACTACGCCGGATTCTTTGTCGGCAATGTCGCTGATATCGCCCTGGTCGTCGGCGTCGGCCTCGTCATGGTGCTCAACCTGCGAGGCATTCCGCTGCGCGAGCCGACCGCTTCCGCCGGGGCCAGCACCACTGACCAGGTGTTGCCCAGTTCCTGAGTCGGCCCAGCGTCTCGGTCGGCCGGGCGGCGTCGCGGTGGCGATGCTCAATGTCCCGCGCATGACCGTCGGTTTTCCGTCCGGCCGTTCCCGAAGCTCGTATCGTGACGATGACCCCGGTCAGTCACGGACGGTGAGGTGCATGGACGACGGCGAACGCGAACAGGCGTTGCTCAGCGCCCTCACCACCGAGCATTTCGTGCTGCAGACCTCGCGCAGCGCGACCATCACCGAGTCGGTGGGCCGGGCGACGATCTTCCTGTCCATGCTCTCTGCCGCGCTGATCGGGCTCGGCTTCGTTGCCAGTAACGCCGCGCTCGTCCGGCCGTACCTCGGGGCGGTGCTGCCGACGCTGGTGATCACCGGAATGCTCACGTTCCTGCGGCTCGTGCAGAACATGGTGGAGAACGAGCTGGATCTCGCGCGGATCCAACGCATCCGGGCCTACTACCACCGCCGACTGGCCGGCGATCACAAGTTCTTCGCCGACGCGGTGCAGGGCGAGGTCACCACGCAGGCGACCTGGGCGGCGGTTGGCAGCACGCCCGGGCGAGCGCAGTTGCTGCTGACGACGGCGGCGTTGGTCGGTGCCGTGAACGCACTGCTGGCGGGGCTCGTGGTCACGCTGTTGGTCGGACTTGCCGGGTTGTCGTCCGGGCTCGCGATCGGCGTCGGCAGCGTGTTGGCTCTGCTGGCCTTCGCCGCCCAGGTCGTCTACATCAATCGCAGGTCGATCTCCCTGCCCGGGTAGGGAGATCGACCCGACGGAAACCCTGCCGGCGGGCCCAGGCCGGTGCGAGACCGGCCCGGGCTCCCGGACCGAAGGTGAACGGTCAGGGCTTGCGGGCCACCGCACCATACGCGTCGATTGCCTGTGCGTCGGGCTCGTCCGGCCGCCACAGCGGGATCGGCACCAGGCCGGGCTCCACCATTGTCAGCCCATCGAAGCAGCTCGCCAGCTCCTGGGGGCTGCGCAGGATGTACGGGACACCCCCGCTCTCGGCCAGCCGCGCAGCGCCGGAGACCACCGCCGGGCTGGTGTCGGTGCCGTCCCACAGCACCAGGTGGCTGCCGGAGGCGGTGGCGTTCATCGTCTGCTGGACGATCGAGCGCACGACGTTGATGTCGGGCTCGTAGCCCATCACGCCCATGTACATCACGGCGATGGGCTGGCTGAAGTCCAGCGTCGCCGCCGCCTCGGTGAGAATCTTCTCGGGGTCGTGGTAGTCGGCGGGCACGTAGTTGGTGACGCCCTCGGAGGTCGTGTTGGCCAGCAGTGCCCGGGCGTGCACGAGCACCATCGGGTCGTTGTCCACGTAGACGATCCGCGACTCGGGCGCGACCTCCTGGGCGACCGCGTGGGTGTTCTGCATGGTGGGCAGGCCGGTGCCGATGTCCAGGAACTGGCGGATGCCGGCCTCGGCGGCCAGGAATCGTACGGCTCGCACCAGGAACCGGCGGGACTGCTGCGCCATGAGGACGATCTCCGGGTAGACCTCGGCCACACCGTCACCGGCCGCCCGGTCGGACTGGAAGTTGTCCTTGCCGCCCATCCAGTAGTTCCAGATCCGTGCCGCGTGCGGCACGTCGGGCTGAAGCTTCGCGGCGAGTTCGGATTCCAGGCTAGCCATGCGAGGCTCCCCTCGAGAAATGTCATCCTGTGTGGATCGCTGGCATCGTACCCACGTCCACTGTCGACGTACTGCCCGGCTGGGCCGGTCGGTCGTCGGCACGCCGGTGTCTCGGCCGCCCGACCCGGCATCACCGCCGGGGACATCGCCGCCTTCTGCAGGATGACCCTCAGCGCCGACAGCGACGTAGCCCGAGCGAAGGCGATCAAGGTCATGCTCGGCGGTCTGACCAGCCCACCACCGGCTGACGCACTCCCTCGGCCAGATCGAGGCGCTGGTCAGGCTCGCGTTGCCCCCGGTCAGCCCGTGACATGATTGGACCCATGGCAAAGCAGCAGGACGTCGGCGGGCCCGACCGTCACAACGGGTCAGGTTCCACCGCCTACCGGGAGATCGGTGGTGGCGCCGACGCGCGGCTCGCCCTCGCACAGGACCCCGCAACGCCACAGATGACCCTTTTCGACCTGGCGTCCGACCCGTCGCCCGTGGTCCGTAAGGCGGTCGCGGTCCGGATTGACGCACCCGCGCAGGCACTGCGCCCGCTGACCCGGGACCCCGATCGTGACGTCCGGGAGGCCGTGGCGAGAAACCCCTCGACCTCGATCGCCAATCTCCTGCGACTGGTCAAGGACGCCGACCGGTGGGTCCGCTGGGCGGTCGCCGGCAACCCGGCTTGTGACGAGTCCGTTCGCCGTGTGATGTCAGAGGCACCCGACAAGGAGCTTCGTGGTCTCCTCGCGGAGACGCGGGAGCTGGAGCCTGATCTCGCCGCCAAGCTGATCGACGACGTCTCACCCGAGGTACGGGAACGACTCGCCACCCACAGCCACGACCCGGATGTGATCACCGCTCTGCTGGCCGATCGCACCGTACGCGTACGCAAGGGGGTCGCCCGCAACCCGCGGACCACGGCCGAGCAGCGCCGCGCGCTCGCCCAGGACCCCGTGGTCGACGTCCGTGCCGCGCTGGTCCGTGCGGTCGAGCTGGACGAGGCGGATCTGGAACTCCTGGTTGACGACCGTTCGGTGCAGGTCCGCCTGGCGATGGCGAAGTCCGAGGTCATCCCGGCGCACATCCGGCACGCACTTGAGCGTGATCCCGACGAAACGGTGGCCAGTGCGGCACGGGAATTCCGCCCAGGATCGGGCAACTCTTCGGTGGTACGGGCTCCACGCGTCGGTCACCGGCCCTCCGGGACCGCCCCGGGTCGACCGGGCGGCGCCGCGCGCTGAGGCCGGAGGCATGACGCCCCACCGCTGCAACTGCCGCCGCACCGGGCAGTGCGATTTCACGCAGCGGATGGTGGCCCGTAGGTGGTTGCCGGGAGCAGGGCGAGGCCGGTCTCTGGATCAACCTGTTTGGTGAGGCTGGCGCCAACCTCGGTGAGGATGACCTCCAGCGTCGGCCAGACCTCACCCCGCATGAGGTGCCCGCCGACGGTCGTGCCGTCCCGGCGGCCGAGGACGGTGTGCACGTGCAGGGCGATCTTGCCCCGGTCATCCGCGATGTCGCCCAGCAGAGACAGGACCTCGACCTGTTCGTCCACGGGGATGCGGACGTAGTCACGCCTCTCGCGGTCGAAGTAGCCCACCTCGGCCGAGTGGAACCCGCCGACAGCGGTGACCCGCGCGCCGCGGATATCGCTCTGGGTTGCCGCCTGGTGGATGGCGGCCACCGCGTCCTCACCCTTGTCCACGGCGACCACCACGACCCGCCGGCCACCGTCGGCCAGCTCGGTCTTTCTCATGATCGTTCCTCCCGGTCGGATAGCGGGCGGCACCGGGTGACGCATACGGCGTCGGACGGCGCCCGCGTCCCGGTGTCGCGTCACCTGCGATACCCGTTGCCGGCGCACGTTCACGGATCGCGGCGTGATTCCCGCCTCGAGCTCGTCCGCTGAGGTGGTTGTTCTCCCGGTTGCCCTGGCCCATCAAGCTTCTTTTCGAACCAGTGGTGCGCGAAGTGCTCGTTGTTGTACGGCTCGATCTCCTGGTACCCGGCCGCGTGGTACATCGCGATCGCTTCGGTGAGATTTCGATTCGTGTCCAGCCGGACGGTGGTCCAGCCCCGCTCGCCGGCGTACCGCTCCAGGTCGCGCAGTATCCGCCGGCCGATGCCGAGCCCGCGCACGGTGTCTGCCACCCAGACCCGTTTGATCTCGGCGGGTGCGTCGGGGTGGAGTTTGACCGCGCCGCAGCCGACGGGCTCGGAGTTGAGGGTGGCGAGTAGGAACACGCCGGCGGGCGGGATGAGCTCCTCGTCGTGGACGGGGTTGCTGAGCGCCGGATCGAACCCGCCGTCGAACCGCCGGTTGATGTCCCGGGCGTAGGCGCGCACGCACGCCCGGGCGCGGGGGTCACCCGGCGGGCAGGGCTCGATGACCACCATCGACGCGATGAGCAGCCGCTCGACCTGGGCCATCGCCGCGACGAGCCGTTCGCGGTGTGGCTCGGTGAGCGGTGCGAGGATAGCCGAGGCGAACTCGTCGGAGCGCTCGTCGAGCTTGGCCCACTCCGCCTGCCCGGCTCCGGTGAGCGCGGCGGCCCGTACCCGTGCGTCGCCGCCGGGCTGGTCGGCCGGTCCGACGGTGACGAGCCCGTCGTTTTCCAGGGCACGCAGCAGCCGGCTGAGGTAACCCGAGTCCAGCCCGAGTCGGGCCCGTAGCGCGGCCACCTCGGCCCCGTCGGGGCTGATCTCCCACAGCAGCCGGGCCTGCGCGAGGGGGCGTCCGGAGGCCATGTATTCGTCGTCGAGTGCCCCCACTCGCTGGGTGACCGTCCGGTTGAAACGCCGCACCGCGGCGACGAACTCCGATCTCATATAGCTGACTTTAGTCAGGCATGTAGGGTCGGCGCTAGACAAATGCTCGGCCCGAAGCGGAGATCGATCTTCGCCGTCGGCGCCCGGCCCGCGGTCCCGCGTAATCCGCGTAATCCCTTCCGGCGCAAGCTGTTCAACGGCCTGCTCAACGATCCACGGAGGCGTAATCTGATCCAGCGGGAGCCGGCCGCCAGGCGGCCAAACCCAGCACGCAGCAGAAGAGTCAACAGCTCATGGCCCGCCTGACCGGCTGGTCGAGCCGACGCCGCTGAGAGATCCGGCGGACAGGGACCAGCGGGAGCTGCAAAGTGAGCGACATCAATCTTGGCGTCGACCGCCAGCGGGGCAGCGACTACGCAGATCTTTCCCGGCAGGTCCGCGCAGCGGGTCTGCTCGATCGGCGGCCAGGCTACTACGCGCTGCGGATCGGCCTCGTCGTCGGCTCCTTCGCCGGCTTGTGGGTCCTGTTCGCTCGACTGGGCGAATCGTGGTGGCAGCTCGCAGTGGCAGTAGCACTCGCGGTGGTCATCGCGCAGGCCGGGTTCATCGGCCACGATGCCGGACACCGGCAGATAGCCCACTCGCGCCGGGCGAACGACCTGATCGGCATCGTGCACGGCAACCTCCTGACCGGGATCAGCTACGGCTGGTGGGTGGACAAGCACAACCGGCACCACGCCCACCCGAACACCGAAGGCAAGGACCCGGACATCTCCGTGGCGCCGTTGTCGTTCACCACCGACCAGGCCCGGCGACGGCGTGGCCTGGCCGCACTGTTCGTCCGTCACCAGGCGTTTCTCTTCTTCCCGCTGCTCCTGCTGGAGGGCCTGCACCTGCACGCCATCAGCCTCCGCGCCGTCTTCAGCCCACGTCGCCTCGCGCGTCGACCCGCCGAAGCCGGGCTGCTGGCCCTGCACGTGGGCGGCTACCTCGCCGCCGTGTTCCTGGTCCTGAGCCCCGCGCAGGCGGTCGTGTTCATCGTCGTCAACCAGGGCCTGCTGGGCCTCTACCTCGGCTGCTCCTTCGCCCCCAACCACAAGGGCATGCCGATCCTCGGCGCCGACGACAACCTCGACTACCTGCGGCGGCAGGTGCTCACCTCCCGCAACGTCCGTGGCGGGCGGCTCCTCGACGCCGCTCTGGGTGGCTTGAACTACCAGATCGAACATCACCTGTTCCCGAGCATGCCGTGCCCCAACCTGGGCCGCGCCCGGCCATTGATCCAGCGGTTCTGCGCCGAGCACGAGATCAGCTACCACGAAACCAGTCTGGGCCGCTCCTGGGCGGAGGGGCTGCGCCATCTGCAGGACGTCGGAAGCCCCGAACCTCGTACCGATGCCGCGGTGCGCTGAGCTGCCACAGCGCCATGGCGGCCCGACACGCATCGCTGTCGGGCACTGGTCAAGACTTGGGGCATGGAGTTCTTCTGTTACCACCGCGACCGGCACGACTCCATGGCACTGCGCGACGAGCTGCTGGCGGAGCACTGGTCGTACATGGATCGGTACGCGGAAGAGATGATCGCGCGCGGCCCGACCTTCGCCGAGGACGGTGACACGCCCACCGGCAGCGTGCACATCATCGACCTCCCCGATGCCGCCGCCGCCCGCGCGTTCGCCTTCGACGAGCCCAACTACCAGGCGGGCGTGTACCGGGATGTGCTGCTGCGCCGGTGGCGCAACACGCTGGGCCGCACCATGTGGGACTTCTCCGGAGGCCGGACGGGTGGCAGCCGGTACCTGGTGCTCGGGCTCGGAGCGGGGCAGGCAGCCGATCTCGCCGTGCCGCCCGAGCGGGACGAGCTGATCGCGTACGGGCCGCTGCTGTCTGACGACGACACCACCTGGCTGGGTACGGCGGCGCTGGTCCGGGCGCCGGACCCGGACAAAGCGCGTGCCGTCCTGACCCCGGGCCGGTACGCCGAGATCGAGGTGCACAACTGGGCATTCGGCGGGCGGCCGTCATGACGCACGGATGGCTCTGGACACATCGCCCCTGTGATAGACAATCCGCGTGGTGGAGGTGAGCCAGTCCGGCGAGCGCAGCGTCGACGACACGGTTCTCGACGCTGCCCGTGACTGCGTGCTGGCCTACGGCGTACGTCGCACGACGATGACGGATGTGGCGCGGCGCGCCAGCGTGTCGCGGATGACCGTCTACCGGCGCTGGCCGGACGTGCAGTCCCTGATCGGGGACCTGATGAGCCGGGAGTGGCATCAGGTGCTGATGGCCGCCGCGGCCGCCGAGACAGACGGCTCGGGCCGGTCCCGCCTGGTGTCGCGGGTGGTGGCGGTGGCGCGGGAGCTACGGGAACACCCGCTGCTGTGCAAGATCCGTGACGTCGATCCGGAGGTGCTGCTCCCGTACCTTCTCGACCGGCGGGGCAACGGCCAGGACGAGATGCTGCGGTTCCTCATGGCGGCGCTGGTCGCGGGGCACGAGGACGGCTCCGTCCGGCCCGGCAGGCCCGAGGTCATGGCACGCGCGGTCTTCCTGACCACGCAGTCCTTCGTGCTGTCCGTGCGCACGGTCGCGGACGACGTGCCGGTTGCCGAGTTCGACCGGGAGTTGGCGCTGTTGGTCGACGGCTACCTGGAGCCGGGCTAGGGGTTGTCTCGCGGGTCCTGAGGTCCGATCGGCGCACTGGTGTGACTGGCCAGCATGAGCAGGACGTGCTCGTCTTCTCCGTGACGCACGGTGTCGATCTGCTGGAAGCCGAGCTTCTCCAGCAGGCGGACCGAGCCGGTGTTCGTGCCGACCGGGTCCGCGTAGAGCGGCCGGGTCTTCTCCCGGCCCAGGAACAGCCGCAACGCCTTGGTCCCCACACCCCGACCCCAGTACTGGCGGTCGAGCCAGTAGCCGATGAACCGTTGGTCCTGGATCCACCAGGCCACGATGCTGCCGGCCGTGGCACCGTCGACGGTCACCGTCTGCACGAAGACGCCGGGATCGCCGAGGACCTTCGTCGCCCAGTGCTTCATGAAGGTCGGCCGGTCGCGTGGGGTGAACCTCGACCGACGGACCGACTCGGGATCGTTTTCCTGTTGGTGGAACGCCTCCAGATCGGCTTCTTCGACATCCCTCAACTGCACCTGGTCACTCATGCCACCCATTCTGGTGCTCACCACCGACATGATCCGGATGCCGAAGCCGGGGCCTGACGGGACCTAGCCGGCGATGACGTGCAGTGCCTGCGGGCGGACCTCGACGGTTACCTCGTCGGCGCGACCGACGGGATCACCGTCGCCGTACACGGTCATCGGACGGTCGGCGCGCACGGTGACCGACGTGCCACGGTAGGAGAAGACGTGCCCGCGCCGTACGTGCCGGCCGGTGCGCATCTGCCGCAGCGCTATCGGGAACAGCACCTTCGGGGCGTGGCCGATCACCACGACGTCCAGGGTCCCGTCGTCGGGCTGCGCCGCCGGGGCGACGTGCAGGCCACCGCCGTAGTACCCGCAGTTGGCGATCACCACCGTGTAGGCGTGCCGGTGCTCGGTCCGGCCGTCGACGCTGATCGTGTACCGGGTGCGCGGCCAGCGCAGCAGTGCCCGCAGCCCGGCAGTGGGATACACCAGCGCTGCGGGCAGACGTGACCGGTTGGCCAGTTCGTTGGCCGCCGCGTCGACGCCGACATAGACGCTGCCGACGATGATCTGCCCCGCGACCTGGAGGACGTCGAGGTGCCGTGGTCGTCCGTGCAACAGCAGGTCCGCGACCGCCTCGGGGGAGTGCGGCAACCCGAGCTGGCGGGCGAAGTCGTTACCGCGACCGGCGGGGATGACGCCGAGCAGACCGCCGGTGTCGGCGACCGCTCCGGCGAGCAGGCCAATGGTGCCGTCGCCCCCGGCGGCGACGACAACCTCACCGCCGTGCAGCGCCGCCGTGGCGCGCTGGCGGGCCTGCTCGGCCGTCTGCGTGTATTCGACCCGGATCCGGGCGCCGGCGCCGCGGAGCCGATGGGCCACCGGCATCAGGCGGGACAGTCCTCGGCGTGCGGTGGGCCCGAGGATCACTGCGAAGGACCGCACCTACGGCACCAGGATGCCGGGATTGAGGATGCCGGCCGGGTCCAGCTGCTGCTTGACCGCCCGGAGCAGGTCGACGGCGACGTCGCCGATCTCGGCGGCGTACCAGGCCCGATGGTCCGCGCCGACACCGTGATGGTGGCTGATCGTGGCACCCGCGGCCACGATCGCGTCGCTTGCCGCAGCCTTCGCCTTCCGCCAGCGGGCGACCGGATCCGGTCCGGGGGAGCAGATCACCGTGAAGTACAGAGACGCGCCGGTCTCGTAGACATGGGACACGTGTGCCAGCACCAGCGCCCCGTCCGGCAAGGCCGCGAGGATCGCCTGCCGCACCCGGTCGTGCACCTCCGGCAGCACCGACCAGTACGCCGCGGTCTCCAGAGTCTCCGCGAACGCCCCCGCGTCGAGCAGCGCGTCCCGCAGGTACGGGGCGTCGAAGCGGTGCCGCGCCCACTGTTGGCCCGCCTCCTCGCCCAGTGGCACGCCGCCGTGCGCCGCCAGCACGGCGGCGGTCGCTTCGACGGTGGAACGGACATCCGCGCCCTCGTACCCGGCGATCAGCTGGCAGCCGCCGTCGGAGCGGCCGGCGCCGGTCGCCCCGATCATCGTCTCGACCTCGTCGGACAGCCGCAGCACCGTGGGCCGCGGCCCGTCCTGTGCCAGCCGCCGCACGGCATGCAGGCCCTCGGCGAACGATTCGAACTGCCAGCCCTCGTAGTGCGACTGGGCCGGTATTGGTCGGATCCGGACGGTCACGTCGGTGATGACGCCGAGCGTCCCCTCGCTGCCCAGGAACAGTTGCCGCAGATCGGGACCGGCGGCCGAGGCGGGGGCGCGCCCGACCCGTACGGTGCCCCGGGGCGTGGCGACCGTCAGCGCCATGACCATGTCGTCGAAGCGGCCGTAGCCAGCCGACGCCTGGCCGGATGACCGGGTGGCGGCGAACCCACCGATCGTGGCGTACTCGTAGGACTGCGGGACGTGGCCGAGGGTGAACCCGTGCTCGGCGAGCAGCTCGGCGGCCCGAGGGGCGCGTAGCCCTGCCTGCAGCGTGGCGGTCCGCGACGTCGGGTCGACGGCGACGACGTTGCTCAGCCGACTCAGGTCGACGGCGACGTGCCGTTCTGCGGACGGCGTCAGCCCGCCCACGACCGAGGTGCCACCACCGAAGGGGACCACGGTTACCCCGAACCGGGAGCAGATGTCGAGGATGGACACCACCTCGGCGTGGTCGGCCGGGCGCAGCACGGCCTGCGGGGCCGTCCGTACCAGGCCCTGTCGATGGCGGAGCAGGTCCGGCGTCGACATGCCCGACGCGTGACGTGCCCGGGCGTCAGGGGTGGTGACCACGTGCCCGGCGCCCAGCGCCTGCCGCAACGCGCCCAGGACCGCGCCGTCCAGCTCGCAGTCCGGCACCGCCACCTCGGCCAGCGGTACGACCGGCGGCGGGGGTGTCAGCTCGAGGACCTGCGCCAACAGCGTCGAAGCGGATTCCGGCAGCACCTGCGCGTTCTTCGTGGTGCCCCAGCGGGCCCACCCGACGGGCGATGCTTCCCCTTCCATATTCATGTGTGACAGAGTGACATTCAATGTCACTACATCGCAAGGAGGCGTGTGAACACCTCGCTGACCGTCTCCCGCCGGGAACGTGACCTCACCGAACTGGTCGCCGGCACGCCCGTCGACGTCCTGGTCGTCGGACTGGGCGTCACCGGCGCCGGAGTGGCGCTCGACGCCGCGAGCCGTGGACTGTCCGTGGTCGCCGTCGACGCCCATGACCTGGCCAACGGCACGTCCCGCTGGAGCTCCAAGCTGGTCCACGGTGGCCTGCGATATCTCGCACACGGCCAGGTGGGCATCGCCTACGAGAGTGCCGCCGAGCGCCACCTGCTGCTGACCCGCACTGCGCCGCACCTGACGCGCCCCTTGCCGATGCTGCTACCGGCGACGGCGTACACCAGCCGTTGGCAGGCGCGCGCCGCAGCGGTCGGCCTTCGCGCCGGAGACGTGCTGCGTACCTGCGCCGGAACCTCCCGACGGACCCTTCCGGGAACGCGCAGGCTCGGCTCGGCCGAGGCGGGCGCGATCACGCCCGCACTGCGGCCGGCGGGCCTGCGCGGAGCACACCTGTCCTGGGACGGGCAGCTCTGCGACGACGCGCGACTCGTCGTCGGTCTGGCGCGCGCGGCCGCAGCGCGGTCCGCCCGCATCCTGCCCCGCTGCCGGGCGATCAGCCTGCACCGCGAAGGCGCCACCATCGAAGACACCCGCACCGGGACGCGGATGCACGTCGCCGCCCGCGCGGTCATCAACGCCACAGGCGTGTGGGCCAGCAGCCTGACCCCACACGTACGTCTGCGCCCGTCGCGAGGAACCCACATCGTCCTGTCCGCCGCCCGCCTGGGCGGACTCTGGGCCGGCCTGACCATCCCGGTCCCCGGTGAGTTCACCCGCTACGTCTTCGCGCTGCCCCAGACCGACGGCCTGGTGTACGCCGGACTGACCGACGAGCCGGTGACCGGCCCCGTCCCCGACGTGCCGCAACCCACCGACGCCGACATCGCCTTCCTGCTCGACGTCCTCAACAGCGTCCTCGACCAGCCCCTCCAACCCGCCGACGTCCTCGGTGCCTACGCCGGGCTACGGCCGCTGCTCGCCAACGCCGACACCCGAACCGCCGACCTCTCCCGCCGACACGCTGTCATCGACGACCCCGACGGGATCATCAGCGTGATCGGCGGCAAGCTCACCACCTACCGCCGGATGGCCGAAGACGCC
Source organism: Micromonospora sp. NPDC000668 (assembly GCF_042897975.1). Classification (NCBI taxonomy): domain Bacteria; kingdom Bacillati; phylum Actinomycetota; class Actinomycetes; order Micromonosporales; family Micromonosporaceae; genus Micromonospora; species Micromonospora sp. NPDC000668. Next base: position 774,888 of record NZ_JBIAYP010000001.1, on the reverse strand, counting down.
GTCGACACCGCCGTCCGTCAGCGCCGCCTCCGTGCCGGCCCCTGCCGCACCCGCGACCTCCCCCTACCCGGCGCCGCGAGCAGAGCGCAACTGACCCGGGTCCCCGCGCCACGCCGGCTCGTCCACCGGTACGGCACCGAGGCGGTCCACGTCCTGGCCGAGGCGCCCGCCGAACTCCGCCAGCCGATCAGCCCCGACATCCCGGTCACCGGCGCAGAGCTCCTCTGGGCCACCCGGCACGAACTCGCCCTCACCGTCGACGACCTGCTCGACCGACGCACCCGGATCGGTCTCGTCCCAGCACACCGCGAGGTCGCGCTGCCCACCGCGCGAGACGTCCTCGCGCTGGCCGCCGAGGGGTGACCGAACCCGGCCGGTCGCACCCCGGGGTCGCGAGGGCGTTCCCGCGATCTGCTCAGGGGGCGGGCCGACTGTCGATAGCGTTGTGGTCAGGGACTGAACAGTCGCGGAGGGGTCCGGGGCCATGTTTGACGGATTCGAAGAGTTCGACATTCCTACGCCTGGGGCGACGATTCATGGGCGTCACGGCGGAAGCGGACCCCCCGTTCTTCTGTTGCACGGCATTCCTGAGACGCACCTCATGTGGCATCGCGTAGCGCCGCAACTGGCCGAGAATTACACCGTGGTCGTCACTGACATGCGGGGCTGGGGCGCCAGCGGCAAACCGCCGAGCAGTGCCGATCATGAGCCCTACAGCATGCGAGCGATCGCTCGCGACCAGATCGACGCCATGCGGAGTCTGGGCTATGAGCAGTTCAGGCTCGTCGGGCACGATCGCGGGGCCCGGTGCGCCTACCGTCTGGCGCTCGATGAGCCAGACGCTGTCACCCGGCTCGCCGTCATGGACGTCGTCCCTGGCGGCGACGCGTACGACCGTGCCGACATGAAGTTCAGCCTCTCCTACTGGGTCTGGTCCTTCCTGGCGGCACCGGAGCCGCTGCCCGAGCAGTTCATCGACGCGGCGCCCGCCGTCCTCGTCAATTTCATCGGTGTCGCGGCGTGGATACCCCTGCCTTCAGGCGGGGGAGGAAACGCAGCTCCCTCCCCTCAGGGATAGACTTACATGAACCACTGGTAAAATGCGAGGTATGGGTGAGGTGGTGAAGCGGGCGTACAAGTACCGCTTCTATCCGACCCCAGGGCAGGCCGATCAGCTCAACCGCACCTTCGGGTGCGTGCGCAAGGTATACAACCTCGCCCTGGATGCGCGCACCCGTGCGTGGGCGGTCGACCGGCAGCGCAGCACCTATGTGCAGTCCTCGGCGTGGCTGACCGAGTGGAAGCGCACCGAGGAGCTTTTGTTCCTCAATGAGGTCAGTTCCGTGCCGTTGCAGCAAGCCCTGCGGCACCTGCAAGCCGGGTTCGCCGCGTTCTGGGGCAAGCAGTCGCGTTACCCGCGTTTCAAGTCCAAGCGCAAGTCTCGGGCGTCGGCGGAGTACACCCGCTCGGCGTTCCGCTGGCGCGACGGACAGCTCACCCTGGCCAAGATGGACGCCCCGCTGACCATCGTGTGGTCCCGGGCCCTGCCGGCGGGCGCGGAGCCGTCCACGGTCACGGTGTCCCGTGACGCGGCCGGTCGGTGGTTCGTGTCCCTGCTGGTGGAAGACCCCGCCGTCGAGCCCCTTCCTCCGCTCAGCACGGCGGTGGGGGTGGACGCGGGCATCACCAGTCTGCTCACCTTGTCCACCGGGGAGAAGATCGCCAACCCGCGTCATGAGCGCGTTGACCGGCGCAAGTTGGCCAAGGCGCAGCGGAACCTGTCCCGTAAGGGCAAGGACACCAAGAACCGGGCCAAAGCCCGGCTTGCGGTGGCCGGCATTCACGCCCGCATCGCCGACCGGCGGCGGGATCACCTGCACAAGCTGTCGACTCGACTCGTCCGCGAGAACCAAACGGTCGTGATCGAAGACCTCAGCGTGCGCAACATGCTGCGCAACCACAGCCTGGCCCGCGCCATCTCCGACGCGGCGTGGACACACCTGCGCAGCATGATCGAGTACAAGGCCGCCTGGTACGGGCGGACCGTTATCGCCGTCGACCGCTGGTATCCGAGCACGAAGACCTGCTCGGCGTGCGGGCGGATCAACACGGCCATGACTCTTGGCGTCCGTGTCTGGACGTGTCCCGGCTGTGATGCCGTGCACGACCGGGACGTCAACGCCGCGAAGAACATTCTCGCCGCCGGGCTGGCGGAGAGGTAAAACGCCTGTGGAGGGCCGATAAGACCCGACCCGCGAAAGCGGTGAAGGCGCGGCCCCGTGAAACAGGAACCCCCTCGGGTGACCGAGGGAATCCCCGCCCTTCAGGGCGGTGGAGGATGTCAAGCTCGACACGTGGCCTGAGGTTGGAAGGACGCGTTCCTGGCCGAGGTACGCGCCGAATACGTCAAGCAGTTCAGCGATCCCGCCACCGTCCACGCGATCTGCGAGGAGTTCCGCGCGGCCGCGACGTTGGACTACCAGAAGGACGAGGCGGACCGAGGAGACCACACGGCAGCTGCTGGATTTCCTGAAGTAGCGCCGAGGGCGGCCGCGCCGGACGGCCGCCCGGCATCCTTCGGCGGCTGTCGACCGGGTGGTCCTGCCAAAATGGCAGCATGTCCGAACCCATCGTTCCGCTCACGCTCGGCACGTGGCCCACACCGGTGGAGCCGATGCCCCGACTGGCCGCCGCTCTCGGGCTCGGTCGCGGTGACCTTCTGATCAAGAGGGACGACCTCACCGGCCTCGGCGGCGGCGGCAACAAGATCCGCAAGCTGGAATGGACGGCCGCCGAAGCACTCGCGAATGACGCCGACACGCTCGTCACCACCGGCGGACCACAGAGCAACCATGCGCGGCTCACCGCCGCGACCGCCGCGCGTCTCGGTCTACGCGCCGTGCTGGTGTTCCCGGGTGAACCCGGGGTGGCGCGATCCGGCAACCTCGTTCTCGATGCGTTCCTCGGTGCCGAAATTGTCTTCACCGGGGTGACGGGTCAGCAGGCACTCGCAGACGCCGCCACGCGGGTGTGCGACCGGCTGCGTGCCGAAGGGGCGCGTCCGGCCCTCATCCCGTTCGGCGGGTCCAGCGCGTTGGCGACCCGTGGCTACGCACGGTGCGGCGAGGAGTTGATGTCCCAGGTGCCTGACCTGCGTACCGCTGTGGTGGCGCTCGGCTCGGGCGCCACGATGGCCGGGCTCGTCGCGAGCCTCGGCCCGGACCGCACGCTCGGCGTCGATGTCGGGGCGGTCGACGACTCCCGACAGCGCGTGGCGGCCTTCGTCGCCGCACTCTCACCGAACGTTCGCGCAGACGACCTGCGCGTCGACCGTGACCACATCGGGAGCGGCTACGCGAGCCTCACCGACACGGTCGAGGAGGCGCTGACCCTCGTCGCCCGGCTGGAGGGGATCATCCTCGATCCCACGTACACCGGGCGCGCGATGGCGGCACTCGTCGCGGCAACTCGGCGTGGCGAGATCGAACCGGGCAACACGACCGTCTTCATCCACACCGGCGGGGTTCCCGGGCTGTTCGGCCACGCCGACGTTCCGGCGTTCGCCGAGAGCGTGCAAAAGGTCACCTGACCGGGAGGAAACGCCACGGGGCCTCCCATCGCCGGGGCCGGTCCCTGACGGCGGGGGCGGCACCGTGGTTGGATGTGCGCCGTGTGGCTGTCTCCCGGATCGGTGTGTTGGTCGGTGGTCGCCGGCGCCGCAGTGGTGCATGTCCTTGGCGTGCTGTCGGACGCGTCGGTCCTCGCAGGGCAGGCGACCGGGGTGGCGCTGACCGCTCTCGCGGCGATCGTGCTGCTCGGCGCCGGGCGCGGCCGCCTCGCCGTCGCTGGTGGTATCGGCCTGCTCGCCGTCGACGCCGTGACGTCGGCGGCGGACTCGGGCGGGCCACGGTACCTGTCACCGTTCTACGCGCCGCTGAGCGCGCCGCGCCCGTATTCGGTCGGCGACGATCTCGCGTGGCTGGGTGAGGCGATGTCGGCGCAGGTCACGCAGCATTGGTCGGCACTGCTGGGCATACCGCTGATCTGCGTGGGAACGGTGGTGACGCTGGCCGGCCGGCCGCGGACCGACGCACGATGGCTACGGTGGATCGCCTGGACCGCCGTCGCGGGGGTGGCCGTCATGCTGGTCGCCGACCTGGGCGGAGGGAGACTGGCCCGGCTGTTGGTCACGCTCGGCGTCCAGTTGCCGACCATGGTGGTGGTCGCCGCCGGGCTTGCGGTGCTCGTGGTGGCCGCCGGTCGGCAGTGGCGGTTCGGCGTCCCGGCCATGCTGGGCGCGTTGCTGCTGACCGCTGCCGTACTCGCCGCTGACCTGGCGGCCGCGGGGCCGGTCCGGCCGGTCAACCGGCAGGAGCTGGGCTTGTTCAGCCACCAGGCGGTGTTCCTCCAGGCGGGCTTCCGCTCCGATGTGGAGGGCATGACGGCGCTCGACGACCTCTTCTCGCCAGGCCTGGTCACGGAACCGCTGCTGGCGCTCGTGCCGGTCCTCGCGATCGTGCTGCTGGTGCTTGCGGCACCGGCCCGGGATGGTGGGCCTGGGGTCCCTACCGCAGGCGGGACTCGATGGCATCGATGATGCGTGGTCGCAGGTCGGCGGCCGCGTCAGTGCCTTGGGGAACACCACGAACGCGCCGCCGGTACAGCGCGTGGGTACGGGGCCGTCACGGCGGGGGGTCTCCGTCGATCGTGAGTGTGGCCAGCAGCCCCGGATGGTCGGTCGCCCCGTGCATGCCCACCGACCGGCCGCAACAGATCCTGACGTCAGTTGTCGCCATGACGTGTTGTAGCGCGCCGTCGTCGATCCGCAGGTAGTCCGGTGGCACGCAGGACCGCACGTCGGGGGAGCCGCCGCGCCGGAGGTTGAGGTCGCCCAGCAGCACGGTGGGCGCGTATCCGGCACTCCTGCGCATCGTCGGTACCACCGTGTCGAGCAGGTGACCGCACTGGGCGAGCGCGACGGTGAAACTCGTGGCGGCCAGGTGTGTGGTGCAGGCGTGCAGCACGTCGGCGACATCGACGCAGAGCCAGGCTCGTTCCTCAGGGTCCGTGAAATCCTGCGTCGGGTAGATTCCGCTGTGCACCGTGTGCCGCGTGTCCGGTGCCTCAAGGCGAGTCAGTAGTCCGATGCCGTACGGCTGGCCGTTGCGGCAGCGGGTGACGGCGCCGGAAGGGCGGTCTCCGGCGGCCATGAAGGCGGACACGACCGTGTCACCACTGTGGACCTGCGAGAACGTGTGCTCGAGGGTTGTCACGTCGTCCTGGCAGATCTCGTTGAGGGTGACCAGATCGGGCACCTCTGCGCTGATGACCGTGGCGGCTTCGGTCACCGATCGGCCCGTGTAGCAGCCGGCGCGGCCGCTGTTGCAGAGGTTCATCTGGAGTACCCGCAGGACCGTGGGTGCGGGGGTGTCGGCCGCCGACGAGCCGGTCACCGACGAACCGGCCGGCACCGTGGCGGCGGCGATCAGGCACAAGATGGCCAGGACTCGGCGGAGACTTCCGTACGAACGATCCCGCCCGGCAGGTGGGGTCGTCCCCGCGCGGGGACGACCCCACCTGATGCTCCGGTCGGTGATCATTGGCGCTCTGCCCGCACCTCCCGCCACCTAGCCCAGACGGGATTCGATGGCATCGATGATGCGTGGTCGCAGGTCGGCGGCGCGGACGACAGCGTCCACCGAGCCGACCTCGACGGCGCGCTGGATGTTGTGCACGCGGTCGAACTCCGTGGCCACCTCGCCGAGCTTCTCCGCCCGGACCGACGAGCGCAGTTCGTCGAGTTCCGCGGTCAACGCGGCGCGCTCGGTGCCAGCCGCAGCGGCGACGCGGGCCTCCAGGTCGCGCACGCGCGGGTCGGCCGCCGTACGGGCGTTGACGTCGGCGGAGAACACCACCGCGGCGGCGGGGGCGCCACCGAGCACCGAGGCGAACGAGCCCTCCAGCGCCAGCACCGTCATGTTCGGGTTCAGCGCCTTGGAGAACACCACGAACGCTCCGCCGTGGTACCGCGAGATCACGCAGAAGACGATGGGCCCGCGGAAGTTCACGATCGCCCGGCCGATCTCGGCGCCGTACTCCAACTGCAGCTTGCGCATCGACTCGGGTGAGCCGTCGAAGCCCGACAGATTCGCCAGCACCACCAGCGGCCGGTTGCCGCTGGCCGCGTTGATCGCCCGCGCGGCCTTCTTCGACGACCGTGGGAACAGCGTGCCCGCGGTGTAGGTGTCCGGGCCGTCGGTGGGCGGGAAGCCGCGCCGCGGCACCGCCCGTGACTCGATGCCGAGCAGGCACACCGGGATGCCACCCAGGTGTACGTCCTGCACGACCGCGGTCTCCGCGTCGGCCATGCCCGCCCAGCGTTCCAGCACCGGGTGGTCCTGGTCGGAGAGCGCCCGCATCACCGTCCGGATGTCGAAGGGCTTCTTGCGGTCCGGGTTGGCCGCCGTGGAGAAGATCTCCCCGACGGTGTTGAAGGTGCTGCCAGCCAGGGTGTGCGGGAAGGCGGAGATGTCGCGGTCCACGGGGTCCGTGGTGGGTGCCCGCCGTGGCGCGTCCTCGCCGGGCGCGACGTACGAGTGGTCGTAGTGCGACATCACCACGTCACGCGCGGCGGTCAGGGTCGGCGCCCAGTACTGCGCCTGCCCGTTCGGCCCCATCACCCGGTCGTAGCCGCCGATGCCGAAGTTGTCCTCGGCGGACACACCACCGGAGAAGTCGAGCGACTGCTTGCCGGTGAGGACCATCGCCGAGTCCGGCGTCATCACCAGGATGCCCTTGGTGTGCATGAGCATCGTCGCCTCGGCGTTCCAGTACGGCTGCGCGCCGACGTTGATGCCCGCGACCACAATGTTGATCTCACCGCCGGCCTGGGTGAACTCGACGATCCGCTTGAGCGCCGCGGCCACCCAGTCCATGTTCTCCGTGCCCGAGGTCATGGAGATCCGTGCCCCGGCGGACAGCGCCCACCACTCCAGCGGCACCCGCATCTGCTCCGCCAGGTCCAGCGCGGCGATCACGCGGCGGCACTCCGGCTCGGACAGGGCGCCCAGTGACTTCGTCGGGTCACCGAGCAGCACGACCCGGCTGACACCCTGCGGATGCCGCGTGGTCGGCGTGGTGACCACGCCGGCGACGATCGCGGCGCGGTTGCGCCCCCTCGGCCGCTCCACCGGCACCAGCGCGTGGTCGTCGTCGAGGTCGTGCTCCACGAAGTCGCCGAGCAGCCCGGTCAACTCGTACGGGTACACCGTGTTGCGGCTGCTCGCCCGCAGCACCTTCAGCCGGTACTCGTCGAGCGGCTCGACCGGCTCGACCGGCGGCTCGCCGACGGTCAACTCGGCGCCGCCGGTGGCCCCGAAGGAGATCCGTACGGCGATCTTGGTCAGCTCGCCGGTCCGGCGGTCGCGCTGCCGCGCGATGAAGAGGATCTCCTCCAGCCCGGCGCCCGCGGTCGTCGGGCGCACACGCCCGGCGATCATCTCCATCTCCTCGCGGGTGAGCTCGCTCGGCGGCCAGACGTAGACCACGATCCGGTTGGTGTTGAAGCGCGTCTTCGACGGTCGCCGCGACTGGGCGCGGCGGATCGAGTCGAGGCACGCGGCGATGGCAGCCTCGGTCGTCGGCAGCGCGACCAGCCGGCCGTCCTGCTCGCGCAGCTCGGTCAGGTCACGCACCTGCGCGAACGCGACGAGGCGCTCGTCGGACGGGTTCTCCCGGGCCACGCACTGGAAGAGGTAGACCTCCTCGTCCGACGACGGCAGCCGGGTCAGGTCGAACTTGTGCAGCCGCTCCAACTGCATCCGCTGCGCGATGTACGGGTGCAGGCCGCGGATCAGCCGATCCTCGGTCGTCCCCGAGTCGGACGGGCGGAAGGTGAAATGGTGGTGCATCACGGCGCCACCGCGACCCGCGACGGTGGTGGTGAGCCGGCGGACCTGGGGCGGCAGCGGGTGCGCGGTGATGACCTCCAGCAGCGCGGCCGCCATCGCGTCGAAGTCCTCCGGCTGGTTCTCCCAGCCGAGGTAGATGTCGGCGTCGACGGCATCCTCGTCGCTCGCCAGCCCGGCGAGCCCGCGCAGCGCGCCACCCAGCGCGTCGAAGCTCACCGCGGCGGACACCACGCTCGAGTCCGCGCGCTCGGCGACCACGAACGTGCAGTCCGCGACCTCGCGGGTGCGCACGCTGGTGAGCGTCTTGTTGCCGTAGTACCGCCGGGTCAGCACCTCCAACATGACCGCGTTGTCGAGGTGGTCGCGGACGAGCCGCTGGCCGAGCAGCCGTACCAGTGGCTCGGTGCTGCGTACCATCTTCGCGACGCGCTCGGTGCGGTCCGCCGCGTCCGGATGCGCGTCCAGGTGACGCAGGTGCCCGCGGACCTCGGCGTAGACGCGGGCGCGGTTGCGGCGCAGCAGCGGCTGGGCGAACCAGGCGAACACCACACCACGGGCGAGGTCGGCGACCGCGGGAAAGCGGACCTGCGTCGCGGCCACCAGCCGCTCCAGCGCGAGGCCGGCCGGCTCACGCAGCGTCTCGTCCGGCGGGGACTCCCGCAGCCACGCGCGCAGCAACGTCGCGACGACCGTGGCGTCGGCGGACGCGCGTTGCTGGGCGAGGAAGATCCGGAACACGGCGGCTTCGAGTGCGGGGGAGCGCTCCAGGTCGATGACGCCGTAGTGTCCGAGCGCCTTGCCGAGCCTGGCCTGGAACGAACTCGGCAGACCGGCCCGCTCGATGTCGAGGCTCTGCAGATAGGTGTGGAAGTACTCGCGGGCGCTGTAGACGTGGCCGTCGCCGTCCTCGCCCGTCGGGCGGTTGCGGCTCAGCTCGGTGAGGTCGGCGAACACGGTGACCAGGTCGAGTTCCGCGGCCAGCGGCCGGTGGCCTTCCTCGGTGGCCGCCCGCCGCGCGGTGAGGTAGTCGTCGAGCACCCGCCGGTCGTCGTGCGGATCGACGTCGAAGCCGAGCAGCAGGCCGCGCAGGTCCTCCTGGCCGCGCCGGCTGCGCTGGTACGCCGGAATCTCCTCGGTGGCGGCGGGCAGGTCCAGCTCCACGGAGGCGGCGGCCGGATCGTCCACGGTCTCGGCGGCCTCGTCAGCGAGCGGCTCCAACCGCAGCAGCGGCGCACCTGCCTCCACCTGGCTGCCCACCGAGACGGCGCACTCCTTCAGCCGGGCCTTGAACGGCGCCCGCAGCACCGTCTCCATCTTCATGGCTTCCAGCACCAGCACCGGCGCGCCCGCCTCGACCTCGGCGCCGACCTCCAGCGGCGTGGCGACGACCAGCGCGGGCATGGGGGAGCGGACGACGCCGCCCTCGTCGCGGCTGACCCGGTGCGTCACGCCGTCGACCTCGACCAGGTGGGTCGGCCCGTACGTGCCGGTGAGCAGGCGGTACCGGATGCCGTTGACGACGATCTGACCGGTGTGCCGGTCGAAGCGGTCGAGCTCGACGTCAGCGGTGCGCACGGCGCCGGCCGCTTCGATGCCGACGCGGAACCGGTGCGCGCCGACCCGCGCCACGCGCATGCGGTAGCCGACGCCGCGCAGCTTGAGGTCCAGAGGCCGGCCGCTCTTGTGCTGCACCTGCGGGCGCCCGCCGGACGCCGTTGACAGCAGCCGCTGCCGCTCGACGCGCTCCTCCTCCTCGTACGTCTCGATGGCGGCGGCCGCCAGCGCGACCGCGGAGTGCCGGTGCGCCACGAGCCGGCCTTCGCCACGGACGCGGTCGATCCAGCCGGTGTCCGCGCTGGCGTCGATCACCTCGGGCTGGTCGAGCAGGTCGAGCACGAAGCTCTTGTTCGTCGCACCGCCCTCGATGATCACCGTGGTGTTCGCCATCGCGCGGCGCAGCCTGCCGAGCGCCTCGTCGCGATCACGGCCGTACGCGATGATCTTCGCGATCATCGAGTCGAAGTCGGCCGGGATGGTGTCACCCTCGCTGACACCGGTGTCGACCCGGATGCCCGGGCCGGCGGGCAGGTCCAGCCGGGCGATACGGCCCGGTGACGGCGCGAAGTCGCGGTCGGGGTCCTCGGCGTTCAGCCGGGCCTCGATGGCGTGCCCGCGCTCCGCCGGCGGCGCGCCGTCGAGCCGACCGCCCGAGGCGACGTGCAGCTGCGCCTTGACCAGGTCGAACCCGGTGGTCAACTCGGTGATCGGGTGCTCGACCTGCAGGCGGGTGTTGACCTCGAGGAACGCGAACAGCTGGTCGCCGGGGTGGTAGAGGAACTCGACGGTGGCCGCGCCGCGGTAACCGACCGCCACGGCCAACCGTTCGGCCGACGTCTTGAGCTCGGCCGCCTGCGCCGGGCTCAGCACCGGCGACGCCGACTCCTCGATGACCTTCTGGTTGCGTCGCTGCACCGAGCAGTCGCGGACACCGAGCGCCCAGGCGGTGCCCTGCCCGTCGGCGATCACCTGGACCTCGACGTGCCGGGCACCGGTGACCAGGCGCTCCAGGAACACGATGCCGCTGCCGAACGCCCGCGCCGCCTCCTGGCTGGTGCGGTCGTACGCGTCGGTGAGCTCGGCCTCGTTCCTGACCACGCGGATGCCGCGCCCGCCGCCGCCCGCGGTCGCCTTCAGCATCAGCGGGTAGCCGATCTCGGCCGCCGCCGTCCGAGCGGCATCCAGGGTCTCGACGGCACCGCGGCTCCACGGCGCGACCGGTACGCCGACCTCCTCGGCGATCAGCTTCGAGCCGATCTTGTCGCCGAGCTGGCGCATGGCCTCCGCGCTCGGGCCGACAAACGTGACGCCGATCTTCTCGCACAGCTCCGCGAACGCCGGGTCCTCGGCGACGAAACCCCAGCCGACCCACGCCGCGTCGGCGCCGGTCTCGGTCAGGGCGCGCTCCAGCGCCACCAGATTGAGGTACGGGCGGGCGGACGCCGGACCGAGGTCGTAGGCGATGTCCGCCTCACGCACGAAGGTGGCGGTGCGGTCGACGTCGGTGTACAGGGCGACGGTCTCGATCGGGATGCCGGTTTCCGCAGCCAACTCTCGGACCGCGTGGATGAGCCGCATCGCGGCCTCACCACGGTTGACGATGGCGACACGGTTGAACACCCGAATGACCCCTTTGGTAGATCCATGATCAGCGCACCGCGAGACGACGGCCCCCGGCAGTAAGCACCCTTCCCCCTCCCGGCGGGCAGCGCCATGGTGCAATCACCGAACCAATCGCCCCTCAGTTGTAGGAAACCACCAAAAGTTTTTGGTCGTCGGGCGCCCGGACCCCAGACCGTGGGGGCGAGGGGTGGGGGCGAAGGTGGGTCAGCCGGCTGCGGCGTCGGCGTACCGGCGAGCCAGGTGCGCGAAGGCGTCCTTGAGCTCGGTCGGCCCGACGACCTCGATGTCGGCGTCGAACCTGCCGATGCTGGCGGCCAGGCCGGGCCACGACCACGAGCCCAGGACGAGCCGGCAACGGTCCGGGCCGAGGGCCTCGACGAGCCCGTCGCTGGTGTAGCGGGACACGTCCTCGGCGGGGAGGTCGAGGATCACCTCCCCGCGGCAGGGCCAGCCGCCAGAGCCCTGGAACCTGCTGACGACGAAGGCGGCCACTTCCCCTCCGGGCAGTTCACGCGGGGTGAAGCGGGGGCCCGTGGGGGTGCGCGGCGTGATCCGGTCAGCGCGGAAGGTGCGCCAGTCGTCGCGGTCGAGATCCCAGGCGATGAGGTACCAGCGCCCGCCCCAGGTGACGACGTGGTGAGGCTGCACCCGGCGCGGCGGAGTGTCGGCGCGGTCGTCGCCGGCTCCAACCGGGGAAGCGGGGGCGTAGTCGAAGCGCAGCACTTCGCGGGCTTGGACGGCGGCGCTGAGCGCCACGAGTACGCCGGTGTCGGCCCGGGGGTTCGACCGGATCCCGGGCCGCTCGACGGCGGTGACCTGGAGCGTGTCGATGCGGCGGCGCAGCCGTGCGGGCATGACCTGCCGGACGGTGTTCAGCGCGCGCACCGCGGCTTCCTCGATGCCGGCGCCAGCGGTGGTGGCGATCTGGAGTGCGACGGCGAGGGCGACGGCCTGCTCGTCGTCGAACAGCAGCGGCGGCAGTGCCGTACCTGCGTCGAGCCGGTACCCCCCGTCGGGGCCTTTGGTGGCGTGGATGGGATAGCCGAGCTCGCGCAGGCGATCGACATCGCGGCGCACGGTGCGCGGGCTGACGGCCAGCCGCTCGGCCAGCAACGCCCCGGGCCAGTCCCGACGGGCCTGGAGCAGCGAGAGCAGTGAGAGCAGTCGCGCTGAGGTCTTCGGCATGAGCCCGATGTTGCCATGAGAAGCGGTCACACCCTGTCCGCTTCACCTGCGAGTGTTACGTCAAGCCGACCGGGAGACGCACGCCCGGCCACGCGATCGATCGCCAACGACCAGCGATGAGGAAACAAGATGTTCACTACGCCGCCGATCGGCCGGCCAGTTCGCCGCGACCTGACCCGATGACCGTTCTCGGCACCCGGGCGCTCAACCGCGCGACACTCGCCCGGCAGTTCCTGCTCGATCGCGCCGACCTACCGGTCCTCGACGCCGTCGCACACCTCGGCGGCCTGCAGGCGCAGGAACCGCAGGAACCGTTCGTCGGGCTCTGGTCGCGGCTGCGCGCGTTCGACCCGGCGGTGCTCTCGGACCTGCTGACCCAGCGACGCGTGGTGCGGACACACCTCATGCGCCGTACCGTCCACCTCCTCACCGCCGACGACACCGTGGCCTGGCGGGCGCGTCACGACGCCATGCTCCGCCAACGGGTGCTCGGGGTCTACCGCGCTGAGCTCGACGGTGTGGACCTCGACGAGCTCGCCGCGGCAGCCCGGGCGGTGATGGCCGACGACGAGCCACGCTCGATGACCGAGATCGCGCGGGCGCTCGCCGAACGCTGGCCGACGCCGGGACCGCGGGCGCTGGGCGAAATGGTGGTCGCCGCCCTCGTCCCGATGGTGCAACTGCCGCCGCGCGGACTGTGGCGCACCCGGGCAGGAGTACGCAACGTCCCGCTTTCCTCCTGGCTGGGCCGGGAAATCGACCCGCCGGCCGTCGAGGGCTCCGATCCGGTCGGCCAGATGCTGGTACGGCGCTATCTGGCCGCGTTCGGCCCCGCAGCCACGGCCGACCTGCGCGCCTGGTGCGGCCTCGCCGGACTGCCGACCGCGGTGTCCGCGATGCGCGAGGAGTTGGTCACCTTCCGTGACGAGCGTGGCCGTCAGTTGATCGACCTCCCCGACGCGCCGCGTCCCGACCCCGACACACCCGCCCCGGTACGGTTCCTGCCGGCGTTCGACAACGCGATACTCGGCTACCACGACCGCAGCCGGATCGTCGACGACGCTCACCGCGGCCTGTCGGTCGCCGGGGAACGCGCCGTGCTGGTCGACGGCCGGGTCGCCGCGACCTGGAGCATCGAGGCCGGCACGGTGATCGTCACTCCGTTGGGCCGCCTCTCCCGCGCCGACCGCACCGAGGTCGCCGAGCAGGGTCGGGCGCTGGCGTCGTTCCTGTCGGACCAGGAGAGCAGCCAGGCACGGGTGGCCCCGCCTCCTGGCGATGCGGCGACTTTGTCGGTCCCCTCGGCTAGCGTGCCGGGCAATCAACCGGACGGAGCAACTGGATGAGCGACCTCAACACCTCCCCGGACCTTGAGCCCGCGTCCCGCGCGTTGACCTCGGTGCTGCTCGGGGTGACCGACCATCAGCTCACCCTCCCTACCCCGTGTGCGGGATGGGTCGTGGGTGATCTGCTCGACCACCTCGTCGGGCTCACCATCGCGTTCCGGATCGCTGCGGAGAAGGCGCCCGACGCCGCGCCGGGCGGTCCGGGCAATCCCACCGTGGCCAACCTCGACCCCGAGTGGCGCACGATTCTGCCCGCACAGCTCGATGACCTGGTCGCCGCGTGGCGCGTACCGAGCGCCTGGACGGGCGACACCGCTGCCGGCGGGGTCGTGCTGCCGGCACAGATCATGGGCGTCGTCGCGCTGAACGAGGTGGTGATTCACGCCTGGGATCTCGCACGAGCGACCGGTCAGACGTACGACGTCGACCCGCAGACCGTCGAGTCGGTCCACGGTCTGGTGTCGCAGCAAGGGAGCAGTGAGGGCACCCCGGGCCTGTTCGGGCCGTCGATCACCCTGCCGGCCGAGGCCGCGCTGCTCGATCGGGTCATCGGGCTCACCGGCCGCGACCCGGCCTGGACCTCCGCTGTGGCGATCGGAGACGCGCGAGGCTGACCAGGTGCCTGAGGGCACCGGGCCGGCGCCTATTCGCGCGTGAGCCCGGGCGGGAGGGCGTCTTCGTCCGGCCCGACCGGGCGGGCGCTGACCAGCGGGTTCCGGTGCAGGGCGGTGATCAAGGCGGTGCTCCCGCCGATGTCGGTCCAGGCGTCGTCCCAGAGAGCGGAGACGAGCCAGGAGTGATCCGCGGGGAAGAACAGATCGGGCAGGGGTCCGTCGCCGCGCATGTGCCCGGTCCGCCACGTGAGAGCTTGTTCGGGGCCGGCTTCGACGAGCATGTAGGGCCAGCCCGCGTAGAGGGACACCGTCGGAGCGAAAGGGAAGACGATGTCGTGGGCGCCGGTGTCGAGGTAGCCCAGCCACCAGGGCTGCGCAGGGGTGTTCCAGGTGAGCTCGTCGACCACGGCCCGTTCATGGGCTCCGACGCTGACGCCGTCGGGCGGGTAGAACGTGGCGTAGGCACGGAACACCGGCGGGATCGCCGTGGTGATCGAGAGGCCGTGGGTGGTCTGGTCAGCGAGCCAGGCGACGTCGTCGACCGTGCCGATCCGCCAGCTCCGCCCATCTCTGGTGACGTCCATATGCTCAGTCAAGCGTGTCCAGCAAAGCGGGAGACTCCACGTACGGAACGGCCAGTCCGGCAGAAATGACGTGGCACGGGGCGGGTATGCCGGACAGCGCGGCCAGAGGTCGGCGGGACTGGGGTATCTGACCCGGCCCCGAGGGCTGTGTGGGCGGCCGATTCGGGCCGTGCTCAGCGGCCGTCGACCGCGGAGGCGATCTTGGCCGGGGCGTTCAGGGGTGCAAGCTGATCCTTGCTCAGTCCGTACCGCTGAGCGAGGTACGCGGGGTCCTGCCAGGTGACCAGCGAGCCCGGCTGGCCGTCGTCCCGCACCATGAGTCGCATTGGCAGGTCGATGGCGATCTCGGGACGGGCCTGCATGAGCGGAGTGCCCGCCTGCGGGTTCCCGAAGATGATTACCTGTGTGTCGGGCATATCCAGCCCGGCCTTGCGAGCGGCCGCCGCATGGTCGACCACCGCCGCCACCGCAGCGCCCACGCGTTCCGCCTCAGCCCGTAGCGCAGAGATTGTCTCTCCGACGTCATGGGCGCTCCGCCTGGTCACCAATCCGTCGTTCACGGCCGACCCCCGCTCACCGTGTCGCTGGGCGAATCCATCTCATCTTGCCCGCAACCGACGCCGGTCCGGGGAGGTTTGCCGTAACGGCCGCCGGTACTCCCCGACGGCAAACTGCCTGCCGTGACCGCACCTGACGCCGGTGCGAGGCGGCTCGCGAGCAAGCAGTTCTCGACACATCCTCGGCTGGTCGTGCTTTGTCATGATCTGAGCCGATGGCGGGGCTTCCTTGTGGGAAGAGGGCTTTGCAGGTCTGAGCAAGGAAGCCGGCGCTGAGGTCGGGTTCGCGCTGATGTGTGCAGGACCAGGCTGCGGTCGCCTCCGGTCGTCGGCGGCGGTAGCCGGAAAATCGTTGTTGGTGTGGCGCCCGCTGCTTAACCTGCTGGCTGTGCAGACCCTTCATCCTCCCTCCTGCCAGGCGTACCGGTGAGCAGTCGCCTCCGCGAGATAGCGCGCCAGACCGCGGCTATCGCCGAGTCCGGCCGGTACCGCAACGGCGCCGGCGATGAGGTCGTCATCGACGGGGCGGTGCGCAGTGCGGTCGCCGGCACCCGGCACCACCTGCCGGACGACGTGTTCGAGGTGGGCGGCGTCGATGCCGGGGCCGGCGTCGTCGAGGTGACACACGAGTCGACGTTGCAGGCAGCCCGCCGGCTCGGGCCCGCCGCGGTGTGTCCGGTGTTCGCGTCGGCCAAGAATCGGGCGGCGGGTTCCTCGGTGGGGCGAAGGCGCAGGAGGAGAGCATCGCGCTCTCGTCGGCGCTGTACCCATGCCTGCTTGCCGCACCTGACTTCTATGCGTTCCACCGCGCAGCGGGATCTGCGCTACAGCGACCGGGTCATCGGCGTCGCGGCGTGGATACCCCTGCCTTCAGGCGGGGGAGGAAACGCCGTTCCCTCCCCTCAGGGATAGACTTACATGAACTACTGGTAAAATTCGAGGGATGTGTGAGGTGGTGAAGCGGGCGTACAAGTACCGCTTCTATCCGACCCCGCTGCAGGCTGAGCAGTTGAATCGCACCTTCGGGTGCGTGCGCAAGGTGTACAACCTGGCCTTGGATGCGCGCACCCGCGCGTGGGCGGTGCACGGGCAGCGCAGCACCTATGTGCAGTCGTCGGCGTGGTTGACCGAGTGGAAGCGCACCGAGGAGTTGGTGTTCCTCAATGAGGTCAGTTCCGTGCCGTTGCAGCAGGCCCTGCGGCATCTGCAAGCCGGGTTCGCCGGGTTTTGGGGTAAGCGGTCGCGGTATCCGCGTTTCAAGTCCAAGCGTAAGTCTCGGGCGTCGGCGGAGTACACCCGCTCGGCGTTCCGCTGGCGTGACGGACAGCTCACCCTGGCCAAGATGGACGCCCCGCTGACCATCGTGTGGTCCCGGGCCCTGCCCGACGGCGCCGAGCCGTCCACGGTCACGGTGTCCCGCGACGCGGCCGGTCGGTGGTTCATCTCCCTGCTGGTCGAGGATCCCACCGTCACGCCTTTTCCTCCGCTGGGCACGGCGGTGGGGGTGGACGCGGGCATCACCAGTCTGCTCACCCTGTCCACCGGGGAGAAAATCACCAACCCGCGTCATGAGCGCGCTGACCGGCGCAAACTGGCTAAGGCGCAACGGAACCTGTCCCGTAAGGTCAAGGACTCCGCCAACCGGGCCAAAGCCCGCGTGGCGGTGGCCCGCATTCACGCCCGCATCGCCGATCGGCGGCGGGATCACCTGCACAAGCTGTCGACTCGACTCGTCCGTGAGAACCAAACGGTCGTGATCGAGGATCTCAGTGTGCGCAACATGCTGCGCAACCACAGTCTGGCCCGCGCCATTTCCGACGCGGCGTGGACACACCTGCGCAGCATGATCGAGTACAAGGCCGCCTGGTATGGGCGGACGGTGATCGCCGTTGACCGCTGGTATCCGAGCACGAAGACCTGTTCGGCGTGCGGGCGGATCAACACTGCGATGACTCTTGGCGTTCGTGTCTGGACGTGTCCCGGCTGTGATGCCGTGCATGACCGGGACGTCAACGCCGCGAAGAACATTCTCGCCGCCGGGCTGGCGGAGAGGTAAAACGCCTGTGGAGGGCCGATAAGACCCGACCCGCGAAAGCGGTGAAGGCGCGGCCCCGTGAAGCAGGAACCCCCTCGGGCGACCGAGGGAATCCCCGCCCTTCAGGGCGGTGGAGGATGTCAACTACTCCCCACGCGTGCCGTCGTCCGGAACGACAAGGGTGACCTGCTCGACCAGCCGCATCTCACCTCGTTTCTGACCGCTGCGGCGCCGAACCTGGGTGCGATCATCCGCAACCAGCCCGAGCACGCCGCCGAGGTGCCGGCGGTGCTGTCCCGGCGCGCACGGCGGGTCCTCGAGGTGGCCGCCGCGCACGGGCATCGAACCATCGTGCTGGGCGCGTGGGGGTGCGGGGTGTTCCGCAACGATCCCGCCACGGTAGCGGGCGCCTTCGCCGACGCGCTGCAAACGGTCGACCGGTTCGATCACGTGGTGTTCGCCATCTACGACTCTCTGCCGGGCGCACCCGTGTACGACGCCTTCCTCACTCGTTTCGCCGGTTAGGCCCTGTCCTGCCGATCATGTGAATGCACAGATGCGCGCTCGTGGCATGTCCGCGTCGGGCGTCGCGCTGCCTGGGCCGCTGCGAGAGCCATTGCCTTGGGTGCCACGATTCCTGGGTGACGTCACGACCGGAACAAGTCGCCCAGATCCCGATGCGGGTAGCCGATCGACTGACCGAGCAGTTGGCGGCCGGTGGATGGCGGCGGCATCGTTTCGTGCCCGACGTCGAGGTTGCCTTCGTGCACGAGCCCGTCCACGGGGTCGTCTTCCACTTCAGCGTTAACCTCGCCGGACGTGACGGTGTCTCGCTCAGCTCCAGCGTCGGCGTCGAACACGCCGCCGCCGAGTTGCAGAGGCAACTCTTCGGTCGCACGGGCACCGTGTGCCAGGTGGGTGCAAGCATGATCAACCTGGTGCAGGACGCGGAGCCGTCCAAGGTCACGCCGTTGCGCTGGTGGGTCGCGTCGCCGGAACAGGTGGACGAAGCTGTTGCCCAGGTGGTCGCCGACTTGACGGCCTATGGTGAGCCGTTCCAAGTTGGCAACCAGACGTTGCCGAAGGTGATCGAAACCCTGCTCGGACGGCCGAAATCGCAGGTCGAGTACGGAACTCTGGCCGTCTGCCTGGCGGTGTCGGGCGACTTGCCCGAGGCCCGCGCCATGCTGGCGAAGTTCGGTGCGGTCCGCCAGGTGTTCGCGGGAGGCATGACCGAGACATTCATCCACAACTTTACCGAGCGGTTCGGCAACTAGGGATCCAGCCTCGTCATGGAAGCCAGATGATCGCGGCGATCAGGACGAGGCTGGCCCGGTAGAGCGATGCCCGTTTGGCGTAGCGGGTGGCCAGGTCTCGCCACTGCTTGAGTCGGTTGAAGCAGCGTTCCACCACGTTGCGCTTCTTGTAGATGACCCGGTCAAAGGCGGGTGGTCGTCCGCCGGCGCTGCCCTCGGCGGCCCGGCGGGCGACCTGGTCGATGCGTTCTGGGATGATGTGCCGGATTCCCCCGTTGGCGCAGCGCCCGGCGGGTGGAGTCGTGGGCCTAGCCCTTGTCAGCGATCAGCACCTGCGGGCGCTTGCGGGGCCGGCCAACTCCGGGCTCGTTTATCCGAATCGCGTCCAGCAGGGCCAGCAGTTGCGGGTTGTCGCCGGCCTGGCCGGGGGTGGGCAGGATCGACAACGGCCGTCCGCGTCCGTCGACGGCGAGGTGGATCTTCGTGCTCAGTCCGCCTCGGGACCGGCCGATGGCCTCGCCGAACTTGTCGGGGAGCCCCCTTTTTGCGGGCGCCAGCAGCATGCTGGTGCGCCCGCACGATCGACGAGTCAACGCTGATCGTCCACTGCACCGGTATGCGGTCGTCATGCACCTGCGCCGCGGCGAGGATCCGATCCCACGTCCCGTCCGCCGTCCATCGGCGCAGGCGTTCGTGGCAGGTCTTCCACGGCCCGTATCGTTCCGGCAGGTCACGCCACAGCGCACCTGTGCGCAGCTTCCACAGGATCCCGTTGATGACTTGGCGGTGATCCCGCCACCGCCCCCGCGCACCGCCTGGCTCGGGAAGCAGCGGCGCGATCACCGTCCACGCCTCGTCGGTCACCTCACCACGACGTACCACCGGCACATCGTCAATGATCAACCACTACAAGATCGGCAGGACACGCCCTAGCTGCCGCGACCCTCAGCCGGCCGAGGACCATGTCCGGCGTAGCGGTTAGCCTGTGCCTATGCAGGACGCGGTGCCCTGGAGCAACCTCGATGGCTGACGCTGGCGATGTCCGTCACCTGGCACTGGCACTGCCTCACGTGGTCGAGATCGACAGTGCCGGCTTCGACTTCCGGGTCGCCGACAAGGGGTTCATCTGGTCCTACCCCGAGCGGAGACCAGGTGTCCCGCGCGTCATCCGGACCGACATCGCGGTGCTGTACGTCGGTGACGAAGCGGAGAAGCAGGCCCTGCTCCTGGGCGAGCCCGACGTCTTCTTCACCACGCCCGCGTACGACGGGTTGCCCCTGGTGATGCTGCGGTTGGAGCGGGTGGACGTCGATCGTCTGACGGAACTCGTCACCGACGCGTGGCGCATGCGTGTGCCGGATTCGCTCGTCGGCGACCTCGATGACGGCGGCGACTCGTTGAGACCGGATCTGAGCAGCGCCGACCAGTAACCGGGGGACTGTTCGAACAGGACCGTTCAAGGTATGTCGACGACCTCGCGGCCGAGGGGCCAGAACGCGGCCGGAACGAGTTTGAAGTTGGCGATGCCGAACGGAATGCCGATGATCGTGACGCAGAGGGCGATGCCCGCGACGATGTGGGACAGCGCGAGCCACCAGCCCGCCAGCACCACCCACAGGATGTTCGCCAGCCCGGAGGCGGCGCCAGCGCCAGGCTTGGGCACCAGAGTGCGGCCGAAGGGCCACAGCGAGTAGACGGCGAGGCGCAGCGACGCGACGCCGAACGGAATGGTGATGACGAGGACGAAGCAGATCAGCGCGGCGAAGCCGTAGCCGACCGCCAGCACGATGCCACCACCGAAGATGAGCCACAGCACGTTCAGTACGAAGCGAATCACTCCTCCAGCATGAGCGATGCTCGCCAACTGTCAGCGCCCGCACCGGGGTCCGCAGCCGTCCGGGCCCACCATCCGTTCCTGATCGGTACCCCGGGTCAGCGGGCCAGTCGCCGTGGGCGCGCCAGCCGCAGTGCGTTGCAGACGTCGAAGACGTCGGTGACCTCCCAGGCGATGTCCCCGGCCACCTGCCGGGTAGCTGGGTCGGTGACGATGCCGGTGAGGATCACCACTCGGTTCTGCACGCTCACGGCGATCTGCTGGCGTCGGGTGGTGCCGTCGCTGCTGATTCGTTGGGCGACCGCCGCGGCGATGCGGGTGTCCTCGTCGGCTGGCCCGCCCTGCCCGGGTGGCGGCGGCTGGACCGGCCGGGCGTGTTCGTCGGGGTACGGCCAGGGCGTGACCATGAGGGAGTGTCCTTTCGTTAACGGGCGGATGACCCGGCTGTCTCAGCAGTCGAGGCCGTGGCGGCGGACACCCCGCGACGGGAGAGGTGAGTGAGGGCTTCGTCGCGGCTCTCGAAGATCAGGAAGGCCCCGTCCAAGCGCATGGTGTGCAGGACGGTGCGGATGAACCGCGACGGTGCGGCGAGGCAGAGCGTGACGCCCCGGTCCCGGGTGTCGCAGTGGGCGCGGACGAGCAGACCGAGACCGGTGGAGTCGATGACGTGCACCCGGGCCAGGTCGACCACGACGTTTCCGCCGACGTCGGCCGCGTGGCGCAGGGCGGTGCGCAGGGTGTCGCCGCTTTCGAGGTCGATGTCGCCGGTGGCGGCGATGACGGTCACATCATCAAGATGGTCGATTCCGAGGATGCCGCCGGGACCGTGGTCTGCGCACGACGCGTGCCCGCCGCCGGAGGTTGGCAGGAGGCTGCAGTGCGGGCATTGGTGTGGCCCGGTGGCGAACGGGGAGCCGCTCCAGCCGTGTTCGGCCACCAGGGTCCAGACGACCTCGGCGTCGGGAAGCACGCAGGCGGTGCCCCGGATGGTGTCGCCGCAGGTGTCGCAGATCAGGGTCATCAGGTGGTCGTCCGGGACGACGGTCATTCTGGTGGTCCTTCCTCGGCGTGCGGTTGGTGCCGGGTGGCTCCCGTGACGCCGGGCGGCACCGGCGCGGAATCGGTGACGATCGACAGAACATGGTCCAGGCGGGCGATCCGCAGGATGCGTCCGACCGGTGGGCTCGGGTTGCGGACGGTGAGGACCGCGTCGGCGCGGGCCAGCCGCCGGTGTAGGTCGAGTAGCAGGCCGATGGCGGCGGCGTCGATGTGCCAGCAGCCGGACAGATCGACCACGACCTGCGCGGGGTGCAGGGCCAGGAGTCGGTCGAACACGGCGCCCGCCTCCGGCAGGCAGGCCAGGTCGAGTTCGGTGACGCGGACCTCGACCAGCGGCAGCGTGCACGGCGCGGGCGCCAGCGGCGTCGTCATGGCCGTACCCCTTCCCTCATGGTCCTGGTCCGCTACCACCGTGCTTGGCAGCTTTGGCGGTCACTGCGCGGATCTATGACAGTTGCGTGACAAAACCGCCAGCCGACGAGCGCGGTTGGCAGCCTGGTGGGCTGCCCGGGGATGATGCCGGCATGACGGCCGTACTGGTGATCGAGGACGACGACCGCATCCGCCTGGCGCTGCTGCTCGCACTCGAGGACGAGGGCTACGACGCTCTCGGCGCGGCCACGGCCGAGGAAGGCCTGCGTGCCCAGCGCCGCCACCCGGCTGACTACGTCCTGGTCGACCTGATGCTGCCCGGCCTCGACGGCTTCGAGTGCATCCGGCAACTGCGCCGTGACGACGATGTGCCGATCGTGGTGGTCAGCGCCCGCGACGACACCCACGACATCGTCGCCGCCCTCGAGGCCGGAGCCGACGACTACGTCGTCAAGCCCGTAGCGATCAAGGAACTGACCGCTCGACTTCGGGCACTGCGCCGCCGAGCCCGCCCGGTGGTGGCGCCGGCGCCGAATCCCGTGCCGGTGGTCGCCTTCGGAGAGTTGGAGATCAGCCCGGAGGCGGGGGAGGTGCGCTGCGCCGGCCAGCCCGTCACGGTCACCCGCACGGAGTTCCGGCTGCTGTGTGAGCTGGCCGAACACGCCGGCCGGGTGCTGTCCCGCCAGCAATTGCTGCAACGGGTCTGGGGGTACGACAGCGGTGACGAGCGACTGGTCGACGTGCATGTCGGCCGGCTGCGGCAGAAGATCGAGCCCGACCCGGCAAACCCCCGGCACCTGGTGACCCTGCGGGGTCTGGGCTACAAGTTGCAGCGATGAGGCGCCTCGGACTGCGTACCCGGGTCACCGCCGCGTTCGCCGTCGGCGCGCTCCTGCTCGCCGCGTCGATGGCCCTGGTCTCCTACGAGTTGACCCGCCGTTCTCTGATCGACGAGCGGGAACGCACCGCCCTGCGGGCCGCCTACTTCGATGCTGCCGTCGTGCGTGCCGGCCTCGACACCGAGACCCCCGACGTGGTGGCGGTGCTCCGATCGCTGGACACAGGCGGCGCTCGGCGGCCCGTGCTGCACCTCAACGGCGAGTGGTATGCCCGGACCGCCGATCCGGGCACCACCGCCGCCATACCCGGCGACCTGCGACGGGTCGTCACCGCCGGGGAGCCGGCGGTGCAGCGGGTACGCATCGACGGTCAACCCGCCCTGGTTGTCGGGGTGCCCCTGTCCATGTCGGCGGCGTACTTCGAGGTCAACTCCCTGCGCGAGCTGGAGCACACGTTCCAGGTTCTGGCGCTCGCACTGACCACCGTCGCGGTCGTGATCGCCGGGTCCGGCGCCGCCCTCGGCTGGTATGCCACTCGGCACGGGTTACGCCCGTTGACGGCGGTCGCCGACGCCGCCGAGAAGATCGCGGCCGGTGACTTCACCGCCCGCCTCGACCCGGCCACCGACCCCGACCTGACCCGTCTCTCCTCGTCGTTCAACCAGATGGTCGACCAACTCGCCCGTCGTATCGAGCGGGATCGCCGCTTCGCCGCCGACGTCAGCCACGAACTGCGCTCACCGTTGCAGACCCTTGCCGCGGCGGCCAGCGTCCTGGCCCGTCGCCGGGAACACCAGGATGAACGAACGGTCACCGCCGCCGGGCTCGTCGCTGACGAGATCGACCGTTTTCAACGGTTGGTCAACGACCTGATCGACCTGGCCCGCAGCGACCAGCCCGCCCACCGCGCCCCCGTGGACGTGGTGGCGCTCGCCCGAGAAGCCTGCTCCGCGTACGACCTGCACCCCACCCTTGTCCACCTCGCGCCGGATGCGCCCCCGACGTGGCGGGTCGAGCGGCGGCGCATCGCACAGGTGCTGGCGAACCTGCTCGAGAACGCCGTCACCTACGGCGGCGGCCTCGTGGCAGTGCGCCTTGGCCGCGATGGCAGCACCGGCGTCATCGAGGTCGACGACGCTGGCCCGGGCGTGCCCGTCGAGGATCGTGAGGCGATCTTCGACCGTTTCGTTCGAGGGCGGGCCGCCCACACTCGTGGCACCGGCGACGGCACCGGCCTCGGCCTCGCCCTGGTCGCCCAACACGCTGCCGCCCATGCCGGGCACGCCACCGTTGCCGACCGCCC
This sequence comes from Micromonospora sp. NPDC000668, assembly GCF_042897975.1. Classification (NCBI taxonomy): domain Bacteria; kingdom Bacillati; phylum Actinomycetota; class Actinomycetes; order Micromonosporales; family Micromonosporaceae; genus Micromonospora; species Micromonospora sp. NPDC000668. The sequence goes on along the minus strand of NZ_JBIAYP010000001.1, from coordinate 750,814 downwards.
GGGCGGAGGCGCCCGTTTCCGCGTGGACCTGCCGGGAAGCCTGCCATGAAACGTCGTCACCTCGCCCCGTTGGTGCTGGCCACATTGCTGGCTGGCTGCGGTGTGCCCGCCGAAGACACCCCCCGGAGGGTCCATCCCCCGCCAGGCCCGTTCCCCGCGCCGGTCCCGGCCGCGACCACCGCACCGGCCGGGCGCTTCGACGAGACGCTCTGCCTCGTCCGTGACAATCACATCGTCCCGGTGGTCCGTCGTGTCGACCGCCCATTCACTCCCGAGGAGCAGTTGCGGCACCTACTCGCCGGGCCAACGGCGGGCGAACGCAACGACGACCTCGCCAGCGCGCTGCCGGGAGCAGTCAACGCCGCGGGTGCGACGGTGACCGGCACGCAAGCCCGCATCGTCGTGGTGGGGCCCGGCGCCGACACCGGCCGCAGCGACGAGGTTCTCGCCTTCGGCCAGATCGTCTGCACTCTCACCAGTCGCGACGATGTCAACACCGTTGCCTTCCTGCGCGACGGCAGGCCTCTGGGAGTACCCCGGGCCGATGGCTCCCTGTCCACCGAACCGCTCACCCGCGCCGACTACACCCCACTGATCAACGCACGTTGACCTCGCTGACCGGTACGCCGCAGGCGGACCCCGGCCAACGGCACCGGCGCGAGTTGAGGAGGGGCGCAAGGCGGGGAGCAGGCCCGGAGCCGGGGTCCCCGCGACGGCGGATGCTTGTTAAACTCCGCCATCGATGATCATGACAGGGGGGCAGCCATGAGGGCCGGCGATCCAGGCGGTGGTGGTGTGCTGGACCCGGACGGCGCGATGGAGCGGATCGCGGCGTGGAAGGGGCGGATCGGCGAGTTGGCGGCCGACACCAAAGCCATGAGCGACCGGTTCCAGCAACTGCGGATCACTGAGGCCGACAGCAACAGGATGGTCGAGGTCACCATCGATTCCGCCGGTGCGTTGGTGGATCTGCACCTGAGCCGACAGATTCAGCGGGTCGAGCCCGACGTCGTCGCCAGGACGATCATGAACACGATTCGTGCGGCCCGGGAGAAGCTGGCCGACCGTTCGCAGGAGATCATCGCGGAGACCGTGGGGACCGAGTCGGCGGCGGCGCGCGAGATCGCCGAGCGGGTCGGGCAACAGTTGCGCCCGGCCCCGGTCGCGGAGAGCGGCGACGACGACCGTAGTTGGCGGTGAGTCTGATGGACGACGGGTTCGCAGTCGAGGCGGAGGAGATCCGCACGCACGCGCACAACATCGAGGCACTGGCGGAGCGCTTCGCGGCGGTGAAGGCCGCCAGCGCGCACATCACCCAGGACGATTCGGCGTACGGGCTGCTGTGCGGCTGGATCTCCGGGGTCCTGGAGGGCAAGCACACTCGGCAGGACGAGCTGTTCGCCGACGTCGAGGAGAATCTGAGGCTGGCCGCTGCGGGCCTGCGCCAGACCGCCGACGGCTACGACGCGGTCGACGACGACAACGCCACCCTGATCAACGGGGTGGGAAGCCAGTTGACCCCGTGAGGACGGCGCGATGACCGACCTGTCGCTGGTCGCTGATGTCACGTCGACTCGGGAGGTCTGGACCGGCGCCTCCCTCGCCGACAGCGTCGAGGGTCTGGTCGACGCGATCAGAAGTGAGGGCTGGGTCGACGACCTGCTGGCGGGCGCCGCGTTCGGGCTCGATGTCGCCGCGAGCGTGATGGATCCGTTCAGTGCGCTGCTGGCCAACGGCCTGGGTTGGGCGATGGAGTACTTCGAGCCGCTGCGGGAGATGCTCGACGAGCTCACCGGAATGCCCGACGTGGTCGCCTCGCACGCCGCCACCTGGAACAACATGGCCGTCGAGCTGCACAGCATGGCCGCCGACCTGCGGTCGCGTCTCGATGCCGACCTGCCCGAGTGGTATGGGCAGGCCGCAATGGCGTACCACGGGTTGATGGACCACAACGTCGAGGCCCTCGGCGGTCTCGGTGCGGTCTCCGCCGCGATGGCGGCGGCCACCGAGGGTGCCGGCAACCTGGTGGCCTTCACCCGCGACATCGTGCGCGACCTCATCGCCGACCTCGTGGCGCGCGTGATCGTCTGGGCGGTCGAGGCCATCTTCGTCGTCACGATCCCCGTGGTCGCCGCGCAGATCGTGACAGCCGTCGTGAAGTGGGCCGGCCGCATTCTCATGTACATCGGCGCACTGATCACCAGCCTGACCAACCTCACCCGCCTCCTGAACGGATAAGGCGTCCATGTCGAAGCCCGGAAATCCCGGCAGTGGCGGTCCGGGTGGTGGTGGCCCCGGAGGTGGCGGTGGTGGCTCCGGAAAGCCCCCGAAGAACTACGGCGGCATCAACGCGGGCAAGGGCATCACCAGCGCGCAGCAGGCCACCGCCCATGCGGCGACGCAGGGACACGCACCCGGCGTCGCCGGCCAGGGTTCCACCAACTCCAATCCGGCGAGGCCCACCCGGCCTCCCGCGCCGACGACGCCGCCGACGGCTGGCGACATCCACCACAGCGACGCCTCGAAGAAACACATCATCGAGGGCGACGGCGGGCGGCAGGGCGGCCATCTCGCGGGCACCGGCTTCTCCAACAAGACGGAGTTCCCGAAGAGCTGGGATGAGGCGAAGATCCTCGACGCCGCGCACAGGGTGACGCAGCAGGGTCCGCCGGCGAAGGGGCCCTACCCGACCAAGGACGCGGACGGCAATCCGGTGTGGGCCTACGACTACGTCGGTGTGGTCGACGGCGTCGAGGTCAAGACGACCGTGCTCGCCGACGGCGAGATCCGCACCGCCTACCCCCCGGACAAGACCAATCCGGGCGTCATCAGCAATCCGGCGGCGCCGAACCCCGCTCCGCAGGGAATCCCGAATGCCGTCCCGCCTCGTTACAGTAATCCCGATGTCGGCGGCAACGGCAGTTGGACGTGGGAGGGCCCGAAGGGGAACAGGATCATCAGGGTGGTCCAGGATGCCCAGGGCAACGTCACGACGACCGATCTCGGCGAGTACAAGAAGAGATGAACACGATGGATGCGAAGACCTACGCGACGGTCACCGAGGTGTGCCGGCGGCTCGCGGGCCGGCTGTCCGACGACATCCTCGGCACCGTGCGCGAGAACTATGCCGCGGGTGAGTTCGACCTGGCCGACAACACGCTCCTGCTCAGCCTCGCCTACTACGGGGTCGGCATCACCCTTGAGGAACAGACGCTGATGCGTTCCTTCGTCGGCGACCCCGACGGCTCCGACCTGGCCGACGTGCCGCTCATCGCCGAGGTGCCTGCACCGCCGTACCGGTTCAGCCCGATCGGCCCCGCGGACGCCCCCGACCCGACTCCGGCCGACACCCTCCTGTCCGCCGATGCCCCGCGCCGACACGGCCGCAGCCTGCACCGCGCCTGGCGGGCCCCGCTCGACGGCGCACCCGACGCGGCGGCGTGGTTGTACGTGTTGCAGGTGGCCGAGGGCACGGATGAGCTTGCGACGTACTCGGGCGTGATGACGCAGCTGTGGATCTCGCTGAAGCAGAAGTGGCCGGTGGAGGTCCTCGTCGGCAACTCGCCGCGGACGCCCTACCAGGAGGCCGCCCTGGCCAGCGCGCCCGCAGTCTGGCGCGCCTGAGGCGCGACACGGTTCACCATCCGCTCGTGACAAGGCCGAGGCGGGGGAGTAGCAGTGGCCCGACGAAAGTCCCCGCCGTCGACATCGACGGCGGGGACTCCACAGTGTGGCGACGGGCTACTTCAGGGCGAGGGTCCGAGCGTCGGCGGCGATGACACTGGCCACCTCGGCCGGTACCAGCTTGCCGGCCTGCCGGTCGACGTAGGTGGCCAACTGGGCGTACTGGGCGTGGGCCAGCTTGGTCGTCATCGCGGTGATGGCAGCCGGCTCCGCGCCGGAGGTGAGGATCAGGTAGCCGAGCCCGGCCTGGCTCACCGTCACGGTGAACGTGCTGGTCGCGGTCGCGGTGCCCTCGGGCCCGGTCACCTCGGTGCGGACGGTGTGCCTACCCGCGGTCAGCTTGACCAGGTCGAGCGTGCGCCCGGCGGCCGACTGCCCGCCGTCGACCGTGACGGTGACGGTGTCCGCGTTGGTCGTGGCGACCGCGATGACGGGGGACTGGGCCCGGTCGAGCCGTGCCCCGTTGGCCGGCGACGTGATCTCCACGGTCGGGTCGGCGGAAGGCCGCTGCATGAACGCCGAGTTCCAGCCGACCAGTTCGGATGCGCGGTTGGTGATGACCGCATCGGTGCCGATCCGCTCCAACCGTTGCCACAGGCCGGCGGAGTCCATCGTCCAGGCCATCACTGCCACCCCGGCGGCGTGCAACGGCGCGACGATCTCCGGCTTGGCCAGCAGCGCGTTGCCGTCCGGGTTGTACGCGGTCAGGTGCAGCTCCTTCGAGATCGCCACGGGGTCGGCGTCGAGGCTGCTGCGCAGCAGGCCGAGCGGCAGTTCGGGGGCGAGTTCGTAGGTGTACCGGAGCGCGTCGACCTCGAAGCTCTGGATGAAGACCCGGCCCATCATCTGCTCGTCCCGGATCACCTGGATGATCGTCGCGACCTCGTCCTTCGTGTGCTTGCCCTTGATCTCCACGAGCAGGTTGCCGCCCCGGGTACGCAGGTCGGCGAGCTGCTCGGCCAGGGTGGGCACCCGCTCACCAAGGTAGTGCGGGCCGAACCACGAACCGGCGTCGAGCGCCTTGATCTGCGCGGCGGTCAGGTCGCGGATGGCGCCGGTCCCGTCGGTGGTCCGGTCGACCGTCCCGTCGTGCAGGATGAACGGGACGCCGTCCTTGCTCGGCTGGACGTCGTTCTCGATCCAGTCGGCGCCGCCCCTGCGCGCGATCTCCTGCGCGACCAGGGTGTTCTCCGGTGCGGCGGCGGACGCGCCGCGGTGCGCGATCACGGTGAACGGGCTGCCGTCAGGGCGGATGTAGCCGTTCGGGGGCAGTTCGGTGACGATGACGTCGTCGTACGAGACGGTGGCGCCGTTGACGAAGAGCGCCTGAACGCCGTCGGTGGAGCGCTGGAGGCTGTTCGTGCGCATCGCCTCTCGCCCGTCGAAGATCCAGCGGGCCTGGTTGCCGTGCACCTCGACGGCGACGCGGACGTCCCGACCGGTGCCGGCGGCGTACGGGGCGGAGGCGGTGTTCGTCACCACCCAGGCGTTGGCCGTGGTCCGCTGGGCGAACTCGAGACCGTTGGCGGCGGTCGTGCCACTGCGCATGGTGGCGATCCACCACGGGGTGGCGCCGTCGGCCGGGACGTCGATGCCGAGCGAGGCCCAGCGGGTGGCGGCGGAGACCGACTCGAAACGCATGGTCGCCTCGAGCCGGAAGTCGTTCAGGTGTCGACCAAAAGTGATCTTGTTGTTCGCGCTCGAGCTGGCGGAGGTTCCGTACAGGCGGCCGTTCTCGACCTTCCAGGCGCCGTCGATCGCCTTCCAACCGGCGGGAAGCGACCCGGAGGTGAAGTTCTCCGAGACGACGACGCTGCCCGGCTCGGCGGTGGCGGGCGAGGAGGTGGCGACGGCCACCGCGACGGCCGCGCCGGTGACGGCGAGCGCGGCGATGACGGCGGCGACCCGGGTACGTGTCGCGACGAACCTCGTCGCGGCACGGCCGAGCGGCGATGATGCGGGAAGGACAGTCATGCTCGGAAAGGTAGGAAGCGCACCCGAACTCATGATCGATTGAGCGTGGCCACCGCCGGAACGCTGGGTGTACGGCCCTCCGGCGCGTCCACGAGGGACGGAGCTGCCAGCCACGTGTCGACGCGCGAAGGCCCGGTGCCGCACGGGCCTGTCCGGCGGATATGCCGGACAGGCCCGTGGTCCCGAGGAGGGGTCAGCGCTTGAGCGTGAAGGTGAAGTCGCCGGAGAGCTTGCCGCTCAGCCGGACTGCCGAGACGAGTCTTTCGTCCTTGATCAGTCTCTCGACCTCGGCCCTCGAAAGACCGCACCCTTCAGCGATCAGTCGCACCGGCCGGACAGGGATCCGCGCCGCAAAGCGGACCGAGACGTCGATCACCTCGCGGTCCAGGTGATCCGATCCGCCGGTGTCGAGGCGCCAGGCATTGTCCCAGTCGAGGGCGATGCGATTACGGCGCTGCACGACCGGATCCTGGAGCAGCTCAGCTGCCAGGCCAGGGTCGTTGTCATGCAGCCGGTCCAGCAGCTCAGGTCGTATGGAGCGCACAGTCGACCGCTCCAGGACCGTGAGTTTTGCCGTTGCCCCGCAACCGGTACAGAGCGCGAGGAGCCAGACGTCGATGAGTTTGTGGTTGGCGTTGACGCGAAATTTACCGCTCGCCCGGAAGAGTTCGGACGCGCACGCGTGGCAACGGCGGCGAACGAGCGGCAGGCAGGTGGGCACGACCACCCAGTTTTTGAGCACAGAGGTACACCGGTTTCAGTGAGAAGTCCGCAGCAAAAAGGAGCGCGGCGCACATGCGCGACGCGCGACAAATCAGCGCTCGGGAGGTCTCACAGGGTGTACAACGGCACGTCCTTGCCTAGACGGCTTGGTTGCGCAGCACGGTAATGGCGCACAGCGGCGTTGCACCACTGGTATTTCGAGCGCCTCACCGCCAAGCTTGCATCCGGCGGAACATGGACGAAGCCAGAGCCAGATCGCGGCGACGGTGACGGTGCCGTGGAAGACGTGGGCCCTAGGCGTGCGGCTGGAGTTGGGCGAGACCCGGAATGCCGTAGTGCTCGTCGAGGACCTGCATGGCAGCGCCCGCGGCCATCACGTCCGCGCCCAGGCTCGACAGCGTGACGTCCGTGGTGAGCCAGTCCGCGCGTCGCACGTCCGCATGGACGGCCTTCTCGACCGCGGCGAGGTAGACCTCCGCGTGCCGCAGCAGGTCTGCGCCCGCCAGCACCACGTGGGCGAGGTCGAGTGTCTGGAGCAGGTTGACGACGCCGACGGCCAGGACGCGGGCCGCGCGTGGGATGTCGCCAGCCTCGGCGGCGTGGCTGTGGACGATCTCCAGGCATCCGTGCCGCCCGCAGACGCAGAGCGGCCCGTCCAGATCGACGACGGTGTGGCCGAACTCTCCGGCGTTGGTGTGTGCGCCGCGGTGGGCGGCGCCGCCCAGCCAGAAGCCTCCGCCGATGCCTGACTCGATCATGATGAGGGCCGCGTCGCCGAACTTTCCGCCGTGCCGCCATGCCTCCGCCGTGATCCCCGCGGTGACCTCCTTGTCGAGATGCACCGGTAGGCCGAGGTGCGCCTCCGCGATCTCGCGCAGCGGTACGTCGTGCCAGTGCCGCAGGCCGTGCGCGTCCCGGACGAGGCCATTCTCGTGGTCCAGTGGGCCGATCATGCCGATGCCCAAGCCGGTCAGCCGGTCACGGAGACCGTCGATGCCGGTGATCGCGTCGATGCCGGACTTCAACGCGTCCAGAAGCTGCGCCGGGGTGAAGTCGCTGGGCAGCGGTCTGACCGCCGAGTGGTGCACGGTGCCGGCAAGGTCGACCAGGACCAGCCGAAGGGTCCGCCGGGCGACGTGGGCACCGATCGCGTACCGGCTGTCGGGGACCAACTCGTAGACGACCGCGGGCTTGCCGATGCCCGGGCGGCGGACGCCGGCGGAACGGATCAGGCCGTCGGCGACCAGGCGGGCGATGACCTTGGAGACCGCCTGCGGTGTCAGGCCGGTGGCGTTGACGATGGTCGACCGTTCGAACGTGCGCACGGTGCGCCCCACCGCCATGACGAGCGCCTGGTTGTAGCCGCGAAGGAACGTCACGTCGGCAGTGGTGCGAATCATCTCACCACCATATTACGCAACGCTGTTGCTAAATTCTCTCCCATGAACGGATTGAGCAGAGGTCGGCGCCTGGCGGCGGTGGCGGCCCTGGCGCTGGGTGGCGTCGCGGTCGGCTTGACGGAGTTCGTGGCGATGGGCCTGCTGCCCGAGATCGCGCGCGGCCTGCTCCCCGAGCAGTACGCCCAGTCGTCGTCGGGCGCGGTGGCCCGTGGTGGCTGGATGATCACCGCGTACGCGCTCGGCGTGGTCGTGGGCGCTCCCCTGATCGCCGTGCTGAGCGCGCGCGTACCCCGCAAGAAGCTCGTGCTCGGTCTGCTCGTCCTCTTCACCGTCGGCACGATCGCGTCCGCGATCGCCCCGACGTTCGGCCTGGTGCTGGTGGCACGGTTCGTCGCGGCGCTGCCGCACGGCGCGTACTTCGGAGCGGCCGGCCTGCTCGCGGCGGCCCTGATGGGCCCCGGCAGAGAGGCCCGTGGCTTCGCCACAGTGCTCAGCGGCTTGACCGCGGCCAACGTGGTCGGCGTACCGCTGATCACCCGGCTCGGGCAGGCGGCCGGGTGGCGCACGGCATATCTGGTGATCGCCGGAGTCTTCCTGCTCACCCTGCTGGCGGTGGTGGCGGTCGTCCCAGAGATCGCCGCCGCGGTGGACGGCTCGCCCGCCGCCGAACTCAGGGCGCTGCGGACCTCGCAGGTCTGGCTGGTCGCGGCCACGGGGGCGGTCGGCTTCGCCGGATTCTTCGCGGTCAACACCTACATCGCCCCGGTCACCACCGACGTTGCCGGCCTCTCGACCACGACGGTGCCGTGGGCGCTGGTGGCGGTGGGTCTCGGCATGACCGTCGGCAACGCCCTGGGCGGCTGGCTCGCCGACCGGGACCTGCGCCGGAGCATGATGGTCGGCTTCACCGCGATGATCGTGAGCATTGCCGCGTTCAGCCTCATGGCGTCGACGCAGGTCGGCCTGTTCGTGGGTGCGTTCCTGGTCGGCGCGACCAGTCTCTTCCTCGGCCCGGTCCTGCAGGCGCGCCTGATCACGGTCGCCCCCGGAGCCCAGCTGATGGGTGCGGCGATGAACCAGTCGGCCATGAACATCGCGAACAGCCTGGGCGCTGCCCTGGGCAGCGTCGCCATCGCCGCCGGGCTCGGCTACCTCGCGCCGGCCCGGGTGGGCGTGGTCCTGGCGGTCCTCGGGCTGGGACTGGCCGCCGCCAGCTTCGCGGCAGAGCGACGTTCACGGGACCCTAAGCCGGAGCCGGTCGCCGTCGCGAGCTGAACCATGCAACGGAAAGCGCGCCATGGTGATCGCCGATCAACGGCGAAAGACTGAACCCATGTCCTCGACGATGCTGGTGGTCGGCCCGAAGCTTGGCATGGCGCTGGTGGTGTTGACCCTCGTGGCGGCGGTCGTCGTGACGGTGGGGGAGTTGGGTCACGGCCGGCAGATCATGGTCGCCGCCGTCCGTGCCGCGATCCAGCTGGGCGCCGTGTCGCTGCTGATCGCAGCCATCGTGGCGTCACTGTGGGCCACAGCCGCGTTCGTGGCCCTGATGTGCGCGGTGGCCACGGCCACCTCCGGCCGACGTGTCACGGGCGGCCGGCGGGGTTGGTGGGCCGGTGCGCCGATCGTCGTGGGCAGCATTCTGGTGGTGGTGGGGCTGCTGTTGGCGGGTCTGGTGCCGCTGCGCGGTATCGCGATCATTCCGATCGCGGGAATCCTGATCGGCGGGGCGATGACGGCGACCTCGCTGGCCGGCCGCCGGGCGCTGGACGAGCTGACCAGTCGGCGCGGCGAGGTGGAGGCCGGCCTGGCTCTGGGTCTGCTGCCCCGGGACGCGGTGTTGCTGGTGTGCCGTCCGGCGGCCGGCCAGGCACTGGTCCCGGCACTGGACCAGACCCGGACGGTGGGCCTGGTGACCCTGCCCGGCGCGTTCGTCGGGATGCTGCTCGGCGGGGCGAGCCCGCTCGCCGCCGGGGTGACGCAGCTGGTCGTGCTCGTCGGACTGCTCGCCGTGGAAGCCGTCGCCGTCGTCCTCACCGTCGAACTGGTCGCCCACGGCCTGCTCCGACCCACCGCGCCACGGCAGCGGCGAGGGCCCCGGTCTCGCTCGTAGGAGCCGGGGCCCATTCCGTCAGGCGATGTCGTACCGGTCCAGGTTCATGACCTTGGCCCACGCCGCGACGAAGTCCCGAACGAACTTGTCCTGCCCGTCGCCACTGCCGTAGACCTCCGCGATGGCGCGGAGCTGGGAGTTCGCCCCGAAGACGAGGTCGACGGCGGTGGCCGTCCACCTGACCTCGCCCGTGGTGCGATCCCGACCCTCGTAGACGTTCTCGGTCGAGGTGGCTGCCTGCCACTCCGTGCCAATGTCGAGCAGGTTCACGAAGAAGTCGTTCGTCAACGTCTGGGGCCGGTGGGTGAGGACGCCGTGGCCTGTCTGTCCCACGTTGGCGTTCAGGGCCCGCATGCCGCCGATCAGGACCGTCATCTCCGGAGCCGTCAGCGCCAGCAGGTTGGCCCGGTCCAGCAGCAGGGTCTCCGGCGACAGTTTCTGTCCGGCTCGCAGGTAGTTGCGGAAGCCGTCCGCCGTCGGCTCGAGCACGGTGAACGACTCCACGTCGGTCTGCTCCTGGGAGGCGTCCGTGCGCCCCGGTGCGAACGGGACCGTGACGTCGTGCCCGGCGGTCCTGGCGGCCTGCTCGACGGCCGCGCACCCGCCGAGGACGATCAGGTCGGCAAGCGAGACCTTCTTCCCACCGGACTGCGACTTGTTGAATTCCTGCTGGATCCGCTCCAGCGTCTGCAGCACCGTGGCGAGCTGGGCCGGTTCGTTGACCTCCCAGTTCTTCTGCGGCTCCAGGCGGATCCGCGCCCCGTTGGCCCCGCCACGCAGGTCGGTGCCCCGGAAGCTCGCGGCCGACGCCCACGCCGTCTGGGCGAGCTGCGAGATGGTCAGTCCCGATGCGAGGAGCGTGTCCTTGAGGGCCGCGATGTCCCCGTCCCCGATCAGCTCGTGATCGACCGGCGGGACGGGGTCCTGCCACAGTTGCGGCTCCGGGACCCACGGGCCCAGGTAGCGCGAAACCGGTCCCATGTCGCGATGCAACAGCTTGTACCAGGCCCTGGCGAACGCGTCCGCTAGCTGATCCGGGTTCTCCAGGAAACGCCGGGAGATCTGCTCGTACGTGGGATCGGCGCGCAGCGCGAGGTCCGTCGTCGCCATCATCGGCGCGTACCTGACCGAGGGGTCGTGGGCGGCGGGCACGGCCTGCGCACCGGCGCCGTCCTTCGGACGCCACTGCTTCGCGCCGGCGGGGCTCTCGGTGACCTCCCACTCGAAGCCGAACAGGGTCTCGAAGAAGCTGTTGTCCCAGGTGATCGGGGTGGGTGTCCACGCGCCCTCGAGCCCGCTGGTGATCGTGTCCTGGCCCTTGCCGCTGCCGAAGGTGTTCCGCCAGCCGAGGCCGTTGGCCTCGACCGGGCAGCCCTCTGGCTCGGGACCGAGGTACTCGGCGGGGGCGGCGCCGTGGGTCTTGCCGAAGGTGTGCCCCCCGGCGATGAGGGCGACGGTCTCCTCGTCGTTCATCGCCATCCGGCGGAAGGTCTCGCGGATGTCCCGTGCCGAGGCCCGGGGGTCCGGAGTGCCGTTGGGCCCCTCCGGGTTCACGTAGATCAGCCCCATCTGTACGGCGCCGAGACGACCGGCGAGCTCCCGGTCGCCGCTGTAGCGCTCGTCGCCGAGCCAGGTGTCCTCAGGCCCCCAGAAGATCTCCTCGGGCTCCCAGATGTCGTGGCGCCCGAAGCCGAAGCCGAACGTCTTGAACCCCATCGACTCCAGCGCACAGTTGCCGGTGAAGACCAGGAGGTCGGCCCAGGAGATCTTCCGGCCGTACTTCTGCTTGACCGGCCAGAGCAGTCTGCGCGCCTTGTCGAGGTTCACGTTGTCGGGCCAACTGTTCAGCGGGGCGAAGCGTTGAGCGCCATCGCCACCACCGCCGCGACCGTCCTCGATGCGGTAGGTGCCGGCGGAGTGCCAGCTCATCCGGATGAAGAGCGGCCCGTAGTGGCCGTAGTCGGCCGGCCACCAGTCCTGCGACGTCGTCATCACCTCGATGATGTCCCGCTTCAGTGCGTCGACGTCGAGGGTCTTGAACTCTTCGGCGTAGCTGAAGGACTCGCCCATCGGGTCGGCACGGGGTGAGGGCTGATGGAGAACCTGGAGGTTCAGCTGATTCGGCCACCAGTCCTGGTTGCCCCTCGGCCGACTCGGCTTCGGAGTCGGGGCGGGGATTGCGGGGTTCTCGCTCTCAGACACGTCGGTCCTTCTCCTGTCGATCTCCAACCTGCAGCGCGTCGTACGTGGACGGCCTGGCGGAACGCATGACGGGTAGTATCGCCCATTTTGTTCGCCAACACGTGAAGAATCCAATGGCGCGCCGGAGTGAGGTGTCGGGAGTAGATCCGCGAGTGGCGATCGATACCTGTCGAGGCGTCGGCCCGTGCAGGACGGATCGCGGGCCCGAAAAACGTAATCTGATCATGCCTGCCGCAGTCGCCCCTGAGCTGCGGAGATAACGCTCTCACGGATGGTGGGAGAGTGCTTGACGCGGCCGTGATCCAGCCGCAACTATGCATTGACACGCATCACCCCCTTCCCACCGCCAGGCGTGATCGGCGCACGCCGTCCCCCCGCACCGCGAAAGGACCTACCGTGCGCAGATCCCTGAGATCGTGGCTCGGCGCCGTGCTGAGCACGATCCTCGTGGTGGGCGGCATAGTCGCCGTGCCACCCACGGCCAGCGCCGCACCGTTCACCGTGCTGGTGTTCAGCAAGACCGCCGGATTCCGGCACGGATCCATCACCCCCGGCATCACCGCCATCCAGCAGCTCGGCGCCGCCAACGGGTTCACCGTCGAGACCACCGAGGACTCGGCCCAGTTCACCGACGCCAACCTGGACCGGTTCGGCGCGGTGATCTGGCTGTCCACCACCGGCGACGTGCTCAACGCCGCCCAGCAGGCCGCGTTCGAGCGCTACATCCAGGGCGGTGGCGGGTACGTGGGCGTGCACGCCGCCTCCGACACCGAGTACGACTGGCCCTGGTACGGCGGGCTGGTCGGGGCGTACTTCGCCTCGCACCCGGCCGACCAGACCGCCACCATCAAGGTCGCCGACCAGGTACACCCGTCCACCGCGACGCTGCCGCAGCGGTGGACCCGGCTGGACGAGTGGTACAACTACCGCGCCAACCCCCAGGGCAACGTGCACGTGCTGGCAACCCTGGACGAGAGCACCTACACCGGCGGGAGCATGGGGTCCGACCACCCGATCTCCTGGTGCCAGAACTACTCCGGCGGCCGGTCCTGGTACACCGGCCTCGGCCACACCGACTCGTCGTACACCGAAGCGAACTTCCGGCAGCACCTGCTCGGCGGCATCATGACCGCGGCCGGCGCGATCGACGCCGACTGCGGCCCCACCGTCAACAGCAACTTCCAGCAGGTGGAGCTGGCCAAGGGCGCGGCCGAGACCGGCGAGCCGATGAGCCTCACCGTGCTGCCCGACCGGGGCGTGCTGCACACCTCGCGCAACGGCGTGATCCGGCACACCGACGCGGCCGGCAACACCAAGGTCGCCGCCACCCTGCCGGTCTACACCGGGGACGAGGAGGGCCTGCAGGGCATCAAGGTCGACCCGAACTTCGCCACCAACCGCTGGGTGTACGCGTACTACGCGCCACCATTGAGCACTCCCGGTGGCGGTGCCCCGGCCACCGGCACCCGGCCGACTTCGCCGTCTGGAACGGCGTCAACCGGCTGTCCCGGTTCACCGTGAACGCGGACAACACCATCAACCTGGCCAGCGAGACGCTGGTCCTGGACGTCCCGACCAGCCGGGGCATGTGCTGCCACGTCGGCGGTGACATGGACTTCGACGCGGCCGGCAACCTGTACCTGTCCACCGGCGACGACACCAACCCGTTCGACTCGGCCGGGTTCACCCCGATCGACGAGCGGGCCGGCCGCAACCCGGCCTTCGACGCCCAGCGCACCTCGGCGAACAGCAACGACCTCCGCGGCAAGGTGCTCCGGATCAAGCCGAGCGCGGCGGGCGGCTACACCATCCCGGCCGGCAACATGTTCGCCCCGGGAACCGCGCGGACCCGCCCCGAGGTCTACGCGATGGGCTTCCGGAACCCGTTCCGGATGAGCGTGGACCGGGCCACCGGCATCGTCTACCTCGGTGACTACGGTCCCGACGCGGGCACCGCCGACCCGAACCGGGGACCGGCGGGCAACGTGGAGTTCGCCCGGATCGACCGGCCCGGCTTCTACGGCTGGCCGTACTGCACCGCCCGCAACGACGCCTACAACGACTACACCTTCCCGTCCGGCCCGTCCGGGCCGAAGTTCGACTGCGCGGGCGGGCCGGTGAACAACTCGCCCAACAACACCGGCATCACCCAGCTCCCGCCGGCCGTCCCGGCCTGGCTCCCGTACGGCGGTTCCGGCTCCCCGCCGGAGTTCACCGGCGGCGGCCTGTCCCCGATGGGCGGCCCGGTCTACCGGTACGACCCGAACAACACCTCCGACGTGGCGTTCCCCCAGTACTACGACGGGACCTACTTCGCCGGTGAGTTCGGCCGCCGCTGGATCAAGAACATCAAGCTCGACCCGGCCGGCCAACCGCTGAAGATCAACCCGTTCCCATGGACCGGCACCCAGGTCATGGACATGGAGTTCGGCCCGGACGGCGCGCTCTACGTGCTCGACTACGGCACCGGCTGGTTCAACGGCGACGCCAACTCGGCGCTGTACCGGATCGAGTACGCCCGCGAGGGCAGGGCGCCGGTTGCGGTGGTCTCGGCCACCCCGACCAGCGGCACGGCGCCGCTGACGGTGGCGTTCTCGTCGGCCGGCACACTCGACCCGGACGGTGACCCGTTCACCTACGCCTGGGACTTCGACAACAACGGCACCACCGACTCGACGGCGGCGAACCCGAGCTTCACGTACACCACCAACGGGACCCGCAGCCCGACGCTGACCGTCCGGGACACCACCGGCAAGACGGCCACCGCGAGCGTGGTCATCACGGTCGGCAACAGTGCCCCGGTGGTCAGAGTGAACACCCCGTTGAACGGGCAGACGTTCACCTTCGGGGACGCGGTGCCGTTCAACGTGACCGTCACCGATGCCCAGGACGGTGCGATCAACTGCGCCCGGGTGAAGGTGAACTACGTCCTCGGCCATGACTCGCACGGCCACCAACTCGGCAGCGTGCAGGGCTGCACCGGGGTCATCCAGACCTCGGCCGACGGCGAGCACGACACCGCGGCGAACATCTTCGGCATCATCGACGCCGAATACACCGACCTGGGCGGCGGCGGCCAGCCACCGCTGACCACCCACACCCAGGCGGTCCTGCAACCGCGCGTGCGCCAGGCCGAGCACTTCGGCGACTCGTCCGGCATCCAGGTCGTCACCCCGGGCAGCGCGCACGGCGGCGCCGCGATCGGTTACATCGACAACAACGACTGGATATCGTTCCAGCCGTACAACCTGACCGGCATCCAGTCCTTCAGCGCGCGGGCCGGCGCCCCGGCCGGTGCCGGCGGCACGCTGGAACTGCGGGTCGACTCGCCCACCGGGCCGCTGGTCGGCTCGGCCACCGTGGTACCGACCGGCGGGCACGGCACGTTCGCCACGGTCACCGGCGGGGTCACCGCCCCGACCGGCACCCGCACCCTGTTCCTGGTGTTCAAGGGCGGAGGTGGGATGTACGACCTGGACGAGTTCACCCTCTCCACCAGCCCCGGCGGTCCCGGACCCGACCCGGACCCGGATCCTGATCCGGGCACCAACCTGGCCCAGGGCAAACCGGCTCGGGCCTCCAGTTTCGAGGGTGCCTTCGTCGCGGCCAACGCGTTCGACGGCGTGCTCGGCACCCGCTGGGGCAGCGCCTTCAGCGATCCGCAGTGGATCGACGTGGACCTGGGCGCCACGTACAACCTCAACCGGGTCAAGCTGACCTGGGAGGCGGCGTACGGCAGTGGGTACCAGATCCAGACCTCGTCGGACGGGGTCAACTTCACCCCGATCCGGACGGTGACCGGCGGCGACGGCGGTGTGGACGACCTGACCGGGCTGAGCGGCTCCGGCCGGTACGTCCGGCTCACCGGCACCACCCGGGGCACCGCCTGGGGCTACTCCCTGTTCGAGTTCGAGGTGTACGCCGGCACCGGCGGCCCGACCGGCCCCGGTACCAATCTGCTGTTGAACAAGCCGACGCTGACCTCCAGCAACGAGGGGGCCGACGTGCCCGGCGCTCAGGCGGTGGACGGCAGCCTCACCACCCGCTGGTCGAGCGCGTTCTCCGACCCGCAGTGGATCCGGGTCGACCTCGGCAGCCCCACCGCGATCGGCCGGGTCAAGCTGAGCTGGGAGACGGCGTACAGCAGCTCGTACATCATCCAGACCTCGAACGACGGCACCACCTGGAGCAACGTGAAGACGGTGACCGGGGCCGACGGCGGCGTGGACGAGCACACCGCGCTCGGCGCCAACGGTCGCTACCTGCGGATCTACGGCACCGCCCGGGGCACCCCGTACGGACACTCGCTCTGGGAGTTGGAGGCGTACGCCAGCTGAACCACCACCGATGACGTGGCCGGCACGGAGTATCCCGTGCCGGCCACCGTTCAGCTGCTGGGTTTCGGCGAGGGCTGCTTGACGAACGCCCACGGTGGATCGCCGAACAGGTTGGCGCACGCCGAGAGCAGCCCGTGCTGCGCGTCGACCAAGCGTAGGTTGGCCGGACCCATGTCGATGTCGGGGTCATTCTTGACCCAGAGGTCGCCGGCTTCCTTGCTTGCCAGCCCCAGTCGTTGACCGGCCTCCCGGACGCCGGGATCGGTCGACCTGATGGCGCGCAGCGCAGTGCTCACGCTGCGGCGTGGCCGGCGCCCGGTTTCACCCGGTCACCGGGGTGACGGGTTCAGTCATCAGCGGCCACGATCAGGACCAGGGTGCGGTTTGCGTGGTCGATGAGTACGAACTCGTGGAAGTCGTTGTGCACGCCGCCCCAGTCGTGGAAGGCGGCCCGACCGAGGTCGCGCAGCCGGTACACGCGGTCGGCGGCGCGTAGTTGCCGAACCGTTCGTGGCTGATCAGGGCGGCGAGAAGGCCAGCGTCAGGCTCAACGGGCTCCGGCAGCACGAACCGGTGGATATCCGTCCACTGAAATGTTTGGTTGGCAAAGTTGATGAAGAGATGACCGGTGTGCACGAGTTGGACTGTCATCGGGAGCCTTGGTCAGTGGTAGCGGCCGCAGTCATCAGGATCGCGGCGTGGAAACCCGGCCGTTTAGGGCCGGGAGGTAACGCCGCTCCCTCCCCTCGATGCTCGTCTTGCGTGATGGGCGGATAGAATGTGAGGCGTGGGTGAGGTGGTGAAGCGGGCGTACAAGTACCGTTTCTATCCGACCCCAGGGCAGGCCGATCAGCTCAACCGCACCTTCGGGTGTGTGCGCAAGGTCTACAACCTGGCCTTGGATGCGCGCACCCGTGCGTGGGCGGTTGACCGGCAGCGCAGCACCTATGTGCAGTCGTCGGCGTGGTTGACCGAGTGGAAGCGCACCGAGGAGCTGGCCTACCTCACCGAGGTCAGCTCGGTGCCGTTGCAGCAGGCGCTGCGGCACCTGCAAGCCGGGTTCGCGGCTTTTTGGGGTAAGCGGTCGCGGTACCCGCGTTTCAAGTCCAAGCGTAAGTCTCGGGCGTCGGCGGAGTACACCCGCTCGGCGTTCCGCTGGCGCGACGGGCAGCTCACCCTGGCCAAGATGGACGCGCCGCTGACCATCGTGTGGTCCCGGCCTCTGCCCGAGGGCGCGCAACCGTCCACGGTTACGGTGTCCCGCGACGCGGCCGGCCGCTGGTTCGTGTCCCTGCTGGTGGAAGACCCGTCCGTCGCGGCCCTGCCGCCGGTGGGCGCTGCGGTGGGGATAGACGCGGGCATCACCAGTCTGCTGACTCTGTCCACCGGGGAGAAGGTCACCAACCCTCGGCACGAGCGCGCTGACCGGCGCAAGTTGGCCAAGGCGCAGCGCGACCTGTCCCGTAAGGGCAAGGACACCAAGAACCGGGCCAAAGCCCGGCTTGCGGTGGCCCGCATCCATGCCCGCATCGCCGACCGGCGGCGGGATCACCTGCACAAGTTGTCGACTCGACTCGTCCGTGAGAACCAAACGGTCGTGATCGAAGACCTCAGCGTGCGCACCATGCTGCGCAATCACAGCCTGGCCCGCGCCATCTCCGACGCGGCGTGGACGCAACTGCGCAGCATGATCGAGTACAAGGCCGCCTGGTACGGGCGGACCGTTATCGCCGTCGACCGCTGGTATCCGAGCACGAAGACCTGCTCTGCGTGCGGGCGGATCAACACCGCGATGACCCTCGGCGTCCGCGCCTGGACGTGTCCCGGCTGCGATGCCGTGCACGACCGGGACGTCAACGCGGCCCGCAACATCCTCGCCGCCGGGCTGGCGGAGAGGTAAAACGCCTGTGGAGGGACGGTAAGACCCGACCCGCGTCAGCGGTGAAGGCGCTTCCCCGTGAAGCAGGAACTCCCTCGGGTGACTGAGGGAATCCCCGCCCTTCAGGGCGGTGGAGGATGTCAACGGTGCTGATGGCCGTCTTCGACATGCAGTTCGGTCCATGGCCCGCGGCGGTCGGGGCGGCTCATTCTCATCCGGCTCGATCATTCGCTCGGCGCACCTACGGTCCGGCGTGGCCGTAGCCACTCGTTTCCAGGTGGCCCTGCCGTTCGATGTCCCTCACCCATTGCTCAGTCAGCGCCAGGGCGGCGGGGCGGCCCGTCACCGCTCGCCGATGCGACCGGTCGCCGCGGTGGTCGTCCGTCGCGACCAGGGATGGATCAAGTGGGTAGGCCACGACCAGCCAGCGCCCGGAGACCGCTCGGTACGGCCATACGACCGCAGTGGCAAGCAGCGCGGCAAACCAGTTGAGGAGGTAACCGAGGCTCAGCACAAGAATGATGGCGAACACGATGATTTCGAAGGGTCCGCCGTCCGCGCCTTCAAGCGCCGTCGGTCGAGGAAAGCGCGGACGCCAGGCGAGGCGGCGGCGGCCCACCCGCCATGCGCGCAGCTGACCCGACTCGTCCCGCCACTGAGCCAACATGATCGCCATGGTGGCTTACAGCCCTCGGGCAGACAACCCGCCAGCACCGACCTGCGGCGACGTCAGTCGTCGGCGACGGCCACCGGCTCCGAGCCGATGCAGCGCACCTTCAGCTCGTACTCGCCGGCCGACCCCTCGAACTTGACCTCGACGTCGTCGTCCGGGCCCCGATCCACGTCGTGGACCCGGTAGCCCTGCGCGGGAGCCCAGGAGACGAGGCGTACCCCGCCGGCGCCGCACTCGGCCACGGCCGTGCCGCCCGTGGTGGCGAACCCCCGGCGGACCCCGGAGCTGGCGGTCGGCGCGGCGCTCGCCGTGCCCGGCGTGGACGGTGAGGCGTCTGTCGTGTTGGCGGGCGCCGGCTCCGGCGAGGCGAGTGCCCGTTCGATCTCCGCCTCGCTGCGCACCCCGCCCGGGGTTCCGGTGATGCTCTCACCCACCAGCCGGATCGCGCCCAACCCGATCAGGGTGGCCACGGCGGCGGTGGCCACCCACCCGGTGGCGACGAGGATCGAACGACGGCCCATCCCCTGACTATCCCCGATCCATGGTTGTGGCCGGCACATCCGGACGCTAAGGCAGGGTTAACGCGCGCCCCGGCCCTGGCCGCAGCGGCTAGCCTGCCAGCTGTGGCCCGCCTGCTGCTCATCGAGGACGACCTGACGATCCGTACGCCGCTGATCCGGGCATTACGGGAACGGGGGCATGCGGTGGCCGCCGCCTCGACCGCGATGGCCGGGCTCCGCGACGCGCTGGACGACCGGCCCGACCTCGTCGTGCTCGACCTGGGCCTGCCCGATCTGGACGGGCGGGAGCTGCTGCGGATGCTGCGCGCGGTCAGCTCGGTGCCGGTCATCGTGGCCACGGCCCGTGACGACGAGGCAGAGATCGTTCGGGTCCTCGACGCGGGCGCCGATGACTACGTGGTCAAGCCGTTCACCGCGGCACAGCTCGACGCCCGCGTCCGGGCGGTGCTCCGGCGGGGCCCTTCCGGAGCCGATGCGGCGGACCCGTCGCTCGTCGTGGGTGGGCTGCGGATCGACCCGCGCGCCCGGCAGGTCACCCTGGAGGGGGCGGCGGTGGAGTTGACGCCGCGCGAATTCGACCTGCTGCACCATCTCGCCGGTCGGCCGGGTCAGGTGGTCACCAAGCGTGAACTGCTCACCGAGGTGTGGCAGATCCCGTACGGCGGCGCCGACAAGACCGTCGACGTGCATCTGTCCTGGCTGCGTCGCAAGCTGGGCGAGAGCGCCGTGCAGCCTCGCTACCTGCACACCGTACGTGGCGTCGGGGTGCGGTTGGAGGCACCGGGGGAGCAGCGGTGAGGGCGCGCCTTGCGCTGCTGGTCGCCGCGGTCAGCGTGCTCACCCTGATCGCGTTCCTGGTGCCGCTGGCACTGCTGGTCCGCACCGTCGCCGAAGACCGTGCCACGGTCCGGGCCACCGCCGACGCGCAGAGCCTGGTGCCGGTGGTCGGCACCGCCGACGCGGCGACCATCCGGCTCACCGTCGAGCAACTCGCCGCGGAGTCCGGCCGGCCGGTGAGCGTCTTCCTGCCGGACGGCACGGTGCTCGGCGCCCAGATACCCCGTACGCCCGCCGTGGCGCTGGCCGAGCGAGGGCAGAGCCTCACCGGCGAGTCGGCGGCCGGACGGGAGGTGGTCATCGCGGTGCAGGGCAGGGCGGACGGCACCGGGGTGATCCGGACCGTGGTTCCGCGGGACGAGCTGACCAGCGGGGTGACCCGGTCCTGGCTGGTGCTGGCCCTGCTCGGAGTGGTCCTGGTGCTGATCGGGCTGGCCGTCGCCGACCGGCTGGCGCGCACCCTGGTCCGGCCGATCAGCGAACTCTCCGCGGTGTCGAACCGTCTGGCGAACGCCGAGCTGGACGCCCGGGTGGTGCCGGCCGGCCCGGCGGAGCTGCGCGAGGTGGCCGGCGCGCTCAACCACCTGGCCGGTCGGATCCAGGTGCTCCTGCTACAGGAACGTGAGCAGGTTGCCGACCTGTCGCACCGGCTGCGTACACCGTTGACGGCGTTGCGGCTGGAGGCGGAGTCGCTGCGCGACCCGGATGACGCGGCCCGGATCACCGCTGCCGCCGACGGGCTCGAACGGGCGGTCACCGGACTGATCCGGCAGGCCCGGTGGCGCCGCCCACCGGCGGGAGTGGTCACCGCGGACGCCGCGACGATCGTGGGTGACCGGGTGGCGTTCTGGTCGGTGCTGGCTGAGGACACCGGCCGTGCCGTCACCCTCGACCTGGCGCCCGGCCCGCTTCCCGTCGGTGTGCCCCCCGACGACCTGGCAGCGGCCGTGGACGCCCTGCTCGGCAACGTCTTCGCGCACACCCCCGACGGCACGCCCTTCGCCGTCCGGCTGGCCCCGGAGGCGGGGCAGGTGCTGCTCACCATCACCGACGAGGGCCCGGGTATGCCGGCCGGGGCGGTCCGGCGGGGCGCCAGCGCTGCCGGGTCGACCGGCCTCGGCCTGGACATCGCCCGGCGGGCCGCGCAGGCCGGTGGCGGACGGCTGGAGCTGCGTACCGGTCCGGGAGGCGGGGCTCAGGTACTGCTCCGGCTCGGACCGCCGCTGCCGCAGCAGCGGCCGACAGACGGCGGGTCCGGGCCGGACGAGAACGGCTTAACCCGGCCTTAGCCTCCGGACAGCGCGGCACTATCCCGATCCAGCCGATCCTCAATGTCGACAACCGAGGAAAGGTGGACACCACGATGAAGCGCAACTCTCTGCTCCTGGCGTCGGTCGGCGGGGCGGCGGTGCTCGCTGTGGCCGGGGTCGCGCTCGGCGTCAGCGCCGCAGACGACTCTCGGCCGGTCGGTGGCACGGCACTCGCCGCCGCCACCGCCGACCCGACGGCCACCGACGCACCGGACGACAGCGCCACCAGCGCTACGCCCGCCGCACCAGGGGCCAGCGGTACGCCGACCAGCGGTACGCCGACCAGCGGCACCCCGTCGGGCGGCAGTTCGCCGGCGGGCGGGGCAGTCAACGAGCAGCGCGCCGGCCAGATCGCGCTCGCCAGGGCCGGCGGCGGTCAGATCGTCGAGATCGAGGCAGAGCAGGAGCACGGCCGCCCGGTCTGGAGCGTCGAGATCGTCGCCGGTGACACCGAGCACGAGGTGGACGTCGACCGGGACAACGGCACGGTGGTCAAGGCCGAGCAGGAGCCGGTCGACGACGACCATGACGACGACGATGACGACCAGTCCGACGACGACGATGACGACAGGTCCGGCGACGACGACTGACGCCGTGTTGCCGCCGCCCACCACGGGCTCACCGTGGTGGGCGGCGGTACGAAGGCGTTTCTCAGACGGCCGCGACGGGCTCCTCCTGGGCCGCCGGCTCGTCCTGGTCGAACTGGGTGCGGTACAACTCCTGGTACCGGCCACCGGCGGCGAGTAGCTCGCTGTGTCGCCCGCGTTCGACGATGCGTCCGTCCTCGACGACGAGGATCTGGTCGGCCGCGCGGATGGTGGACAGCCGGTGCGCGATGACCACACTGGTCCGGCCGGTCAGGGCCTCGGCGAGGGCTTCCTGTACGGCGGCTTCCGACGTGGAGTCCAGGTGCGCCGTGGCCTCGTCGAGGATGACCACCCGGGGGCGGGCCAGCAGTAGCCGCGCGATGGTGAGCCGTTGCCGTTCGCCGCCCGACAGGCGGTACCCGCGCTCCCCGACGACGGTGTCGAGCCCATCCGGAAGTGAGCGGATCAGGGCGTCGAGCCGGGCCCGTCGCAGTACCTCCCACATCTCCTCCTCGGTCGCGTCCGGCCGGGCGAACACCAGGTTGGCGCGGATGCTCTCGTGAAACAGGTGCCCGTCCTGGGTCACCACGCCGAGTGCCGTTCGGACCGACTCGGCCGACAGGTCGCGTACGTCGACGTCGGCGAGCTTCACCGCGCCATCCTCGACGTCGTACAGGCGCGGCACGAGTTGGGCGATCGTCGACTTGCCCGCTCCGGAGGAGCCGACGAGGGCGACCATCTGTCCCGCTTCGGCGCGGAACGACACGCCGTGCAGCACCTCCTCGCCGCCGCGCGTATCGAGCTTCGTCACATCCTCAAGGGACGCCAGCGACACCTTGTCGGCCGACGGGTAGCCGAACCGTACCGCGTCGAACTCCACCGCGACCGGTCCGTCAGGGAGCGGCCGGGCGTCGGGCCTGTCGAGGATCAGCGGCTTGAGGTCGAGGATCTCGAACACCCGCTCGAAGCTCACCAGCGCGCTCATCACCTCGACCCGGGCGCTGGCCAGCGACGTCAACGGCGCGTAGAGGCGCGACAGCAGCAGCGCGAGCGCGACCACGGTGCCGGCGTCGAGGCTGCCCCGGAGGGCGTAGAGACCGCCCAGCCCGTAGACCAGGGCCAGCGCGAGCGAGCCGACGACGGTGAGCGCGGTGATGAAGACCCACTGGAGCATGGCGGCGCGGATGCCGATGTCGCGCACCCGTCGCGCCCGCGCCGCGAACTCGGCCGACTCCTCGGCCGGACGCCCGTACAGCTTGACCAGTGTCGCGCCGGATGCCGAGAAGCGTTCGGTCATCCGGGTGCTCATGGCCGCGTTGTGCTCGGCGGCCTCGCGCTGCAACTGGGCGAGCCGCGAACCCATCCGGCGGGCCGGAAGGACGAAGATGGGCAGCAGTACGAGCGCCAGCAGCGTGATCTGCCAGGAGAAGCTGAGCATCACCGCCAGCGTCAGGAGCAGTGTGACGGCGTTGCCGACCACACCCGACAGGGTGTCGCTGAAGGCCCGCTGCGCGCCGATCACATCGTTGTTCAAACGGCTGACCAGCGCACCGGTACGGGTCCGGGTGAAGAACGCCACCGGCATGCGCTGGACGTGGTCGAAGACGGCTGTCCGCAGCTGGACGATCAGCCCCTCACCGATGCTGGCGGACAGGAACCGCGTCACCAGACCCAGGCCGGCTTCGGCCAGGGCGATCACGGCGATCAGCACCGCCAACCGGATCACGATGCTGCTGTCGGCGCCGTCGACGATCGCGTCCACCACCCGACCGGCGAGGACCGGTGCCGCCACCGTGAGGACCGCCGTCACCACGCTCAACAGCAGGAACCTGATGATCAGGGAACGGTGCGGCCGCGCGAACCGCGCGATGCGCTTCAGGGTGGCCCGGGACAGTGGTCGTTCGTCCTGCGCGTTCATCGCGTGGTGCAGGGACGTCCACGCGGTAACTTCCATGCTCATGCCGTACCTCCGCGAGCAGGCTAGAACCTCGTGTGAGGTTGAGGTCAAGCCCGGCGCGCGGGAGGCATAGACGGTGCGGTCCCGGGTAGCTGCCGTTCATGGCGCGCTACACGAAGCCCGAGCTCAGAGAGCAGATCAAGGAAGAGATCAAGGCTTCCGACAAGGGCGGCCGGCAGGGGCAGTGGTCGGCACGTAAGTCGCAGCTGCTCACGCAGGAGTACAAGAGGCGCGGCGGGGGATTCGAGGGCCCCAAGGACGAGCGGCAGAAGTCTCTGCAGCGGTGGGGAAACGAGAACTGGCAGACCAGACAGGGCGACACCCGAGCACGTCGTGGCGGTACGACGAGTCGGTACCTGCCCAAGCGTGCCTGGGAGCAGCTGTCGGATGACCAGAAGCGCGCGACCGACACCAGGAAGCGCGAGGCGTCGCGATCCGGCAAGCAGTACGTGGCGAACACCGGGCCGGCCAAGCGGGCGCGCAGGGATGCCACGTCGACCGGACGGCTGTCGGAGCTACCAGTCGTCGAGGCGGCCAAACTCGTCCGCGGCCTCGACACTCGACAGCTCAAAGCTGCCCTGCGCAACGAGCACGCCGGCAAGGCTCGCAAGACGCTCATCCAGCGGCTTCAGGCGGAACTCAACCGCCGCTGACCGCCGCTTGTCCGGGTCCCTGTTCAGGGTCGCTCGGTGAAAGACCTGAGACAGAATCAAGGGCCGTACCGGGGCTCTGCCCGGAGGCTGGTGCGGCGCCGACGGGCAGATGATTCCCGGCATGAGACGCGCTGCATTCTTTGTGATCGCTGGCCCCGTGTGTATCGCCGCCTACGGACTGGTACGACTGTGGGGAAAGTCCGACGAGGTGTACGGCCCGGGGTTCGACTGGCAGGCCGCACATCTGCTCGGCCTCGCGGGCATGGTGTTCTTCGTACCGGCTGTCCTCGCACTCTCCCGCCTGCTGCCGCGCAGCCCTTGGCGAGTCGGGGTGGTCGTCCTGACGCTGGTCGGGCTCGCCGCCACGATGGTGCAGTTCGGCGCCGACATCGTGGAAGGGCTGATGGCCGCGGACCGGGCGGAAATGTCCGCGCTCGCCGCGGACTTCAAGGACATTCCCGGGGTCGAGGTTGCCTTCTACGACGTCGTACCCCAGTTCTTCTTCCTCGGCCTGGTCATCCTCGCGGGCATGCTGGCCGCCAAGCGGCAGCTGCGGTGGTGGAGTGCGCCACTGCTGTTCGTCGGGATCGTCCTGCCGGTAGCCACCCTTGACCTGCTCCCGCTCAGTGGTCTGTGCATGCTCGTGGCGTTGGCGCCGGCCCTACCGACCCTGCGGCAGCAGATCGAGCAGGCCACGGCGCCCGCCGTCGTCCACTGAGCAGCCCTGCCGGACCCTAGCCGTTGTGTGGCCCCGGAGAGGTCGTCACCACCGTCGGTGCACGGTTGCCTTGTTGCCAGTCACCAGGCTTGCCGGCGGAACGTCATCGGTCACGACCGCGCCAGCGGCGACCACGGCATCACGGCCAATGCTGACGCCAGGAAGGATCGTGGCCCCGGCGCCGATCCACACGTTCTCTGCCACATCGATGGGCGCGCCGCTCAGCCACCCCCGTCGCTCCTCAGGATCGACCGGGTGACCGACGGTGATGAATGTGGCCTTCGGCCCGTTCAGGCGGGAGGTGAGCTCGGTGACCCGCAGGACCCTCTCGGCCATGGCCTGGAACCCGGCGCTGTGGATGCGCATGAGACGGTCGCTGGACATGCCACGATCCTTTCTGGGGTATCGGCGACTGGATAAGACTCACTAGGCGCTGGTGGAGATTGCGGTCGGCAGCCGGTCGAGTCACCCTTGTCGGGGCTGGGACCTGCGAGCATTTGCGATGTCGCGGTCGCCGCGCCGTGGCGTCGTTGCCCAGGACGGGAGCCAGACCGTCTCAGGGAGCCTTGGCAGGCTTCCGAGGTGGGCGATGATTGCCCGGAGTCCTGGATGTGGGTTCGTTCTGGGCAGGACGAGAGAGAGTGGGTATGCGAGGGTCGGATTCACGATAGGGATGCGGCGTAGGTCGTAGTTCGTCGGCCAGATGTACCGGTCGCGTGCCCCAACGAGGGTGGCCACGTCCGCGGAATCCGCGAGGGTGTCCAGGAGTACTTCGTCTCCAAAGTGCGGGCCTGCCGCATCGATGCGTAGGTCGAATTCGGTGGCGAGCTGATCGTAGAACTCTGCCCATTCGCTTCGGGGCGCGATACCCGGCACCCATATCCGGTGCTTACGCAACTGCAGTGGCGTCAGTCTGCGCGCGGAGGCGAGCGGATGTCTCGGGCCGACGAGAAGCTCCAGCGGAGAGTCGAACGCGTGAATCATTTGCACGTCGGGCGGCAGTGTGTCCGGGGCAGTGACGGTACGGAACGAGGCGTCGATATCGCCCGCTTCGACGGCGGCGACGGCCACGCGTGGGTCGTTGACCCGGAGGGTCACCACGTCGAGGTTGGTTTCGGGATGCGACCGCCAATAGTCGTGCAGAACAACGGCCTGCGCGCTTCGCAGGCCGAGAACGTCGATCCGAAGGGCCCGGAAGCCCGGCCTGACCGCGGTGATGGCGCGCTCGACACCCGCGACGATGCTCCGCGCGTGGGGGAGAAATGCCTGACCATCGAGCGTCAGCTCAACTCCTCGGGCCGTACGTTTGAACAGACGGACTTCCAGCTCGCGTTCCAGGGCGGCGATCCGCTTGGAGACTCCCTGCTGCGTCACGCCCAGCTCATCGGCCGCATGTTGCAACTGTCCGAGCTCGGCCGCCCGGACGAACGATCGCAATGCCTCGGTGTCCACTGGTTCACCTTAGGCGCGCACAACTGATCGTTGTGGCTCGCCGTGGATCGGTTGTTTGATCACACTCCGGCATGGCTGATGTGATGCACACATCCAACCGTCGGTTGTCGCGAGGAGCCACGCGAGCGCTAACAGACAGCAGCACGTCTATTCGGTGTCAAACGGTGGCGGCGGTCGGCGCGCCGCCGAAGCCGATCTCATTGCCGTCCGGGTCGCGGAAGGTGGCCTTGCGAACGCCGTTGCCGTAGGTCTCGCGCTCGGCCGGCTCCAGGCCGCGTTCGGCGATCTGGGCGAGGCGGGCGTCGAAGTCACTGACGAAGACGGTGTGCATGGCGTGCCCGGCATGCTCGGGCCGTACCTCGATGAACACGTACCGATGGTCGGCCAGTTCCCATACCGCCTCGGTGTCGTTCGGCAGGAACGACGGCGGGGCGCCGAGGAGTTGCTCGTACCAGGCCGCTGCCGTCGTGTAGTCGCGGACGGGTATGCCCGCGAAGAGATCTATCGTCATGCGGTCATGCTAAAAGTCAGGGTCTTCTCGTTCGCGCCGTCGCTGAGGCACGCAGCTCCGGGCCGGGTCGGTCGTGGTGACGGCCGGCCGCTTCCTTGACAGGCTGGCTCGAGAGGTGGAGGTGGCATGGTGAGGTCTGGCGGTTCGTGGGGCAAGCTGTTCGTCGCGGGTCTGATGGTCCTCTGTTCCGGCATCCGTACCCCCGACATCCTGGCCGAGGGTAGCTGGCGCTCATGGACGGTCGTTCCGGTCCTCGTCGGCGTGCTGTGGTTCTTCCTTCGAGCGTTGCGTGACGTACTCCGTAGGCGTGACCTACGCGGCGAGACGGCAAACGGCGTGGTGGCCACCGAGGTGGGTCATCGAGCGGGCGACGAGTAGCACCTGCCCGGTCAGCGCAGTCCGGCGAAGAGGTCGTCCTCGGGTAGCGGCGCGCCAGTGCTGTCCTGGACGCGGACGAAGGTCTCGACGCCCATCAGTTCGGTGAACCGCTCCCGGCCCAGTTGCAGGAAGAAAATGTTCTCGGTCTGGCTGGCGTGCGCGGCCAACGCGTCGAACTTCTGCGAGCCGTAGCTGCTCGTGTCCACCCAGGTGTCGATCTCGTCGTCAGGCAGGCCGAGCTGCGGCCCCGGCTCGTCCGCTGCGTCCGGATCGGCCCACTCGACGCCGAGTTCCTGCATGATCCGGCCGAACTCCGCGAACATCGTGCGCGGCACGGTGGTCCAGTAGACCTTCGCGGGGATGTCCGTCTTCGCGACAGCGGCCATGGTGATCCGGTGGGCCTGGATGTGGTCCGGGTGGCCGTAGAAGCCGTTCTCGTCATAGGTGACGACGACGTCCGGTCGGTACTGCCGGATCAGGTCCGCCAGCCGGTCCGCCGCCTCGTCCACGGGCGTCGTCCAGAATGAGCCCGGCTGGTCGTTGTTCGACCAGCCCATCATCCCCGAATCGGCATAGCCGAGCGTTTCCAGGTGGGTGACCTTCAACGCCGCGCAGCTCACCTCCAGCTCGGCCGAGCGCATCGCCACGACGGCGGCCGGATCGTGCCCCGGGTCGCCGGGCTTGACCCCACCGGGGCCGTCACCGCATCGCCCGTCGGTGCAGGTCACGAGCACTGTCGTGATCCCCTCCGCCGCGTAGCGGGCAAGGATGCCACCGGTGCTCGTCGCCTCGTCGTCGGGGTGGGCGTGTACCGCCATCAGGGTCAGAGATCGCTCAGCCATGCCCTCACCCTACGAGGGCCGTCGCAGTCGCCGTCCGGCGGCTGGAACTTCCGGAAACCTGGGTACCCGCACCGTCGCCAACCCTGCGTACGTCGGCCGGACTTTCGCAATAGGAGCCGAGACCTTGACCAGCGTGCAAACGGCTCGTAGCGTCCGGCCATCGATCGGTAATTCCGGCAGGAAACCGAAAGTTCCGGGAGCGACCGAGCCGACCACAGACTGCCAACCAGACGAAGGGACGGACCGTGGCCTTCGACAACGCCCGAAACGTCACCATCGCGATGATCGCGCGGCTGGCCGGCGTCTCCGTGCCCACGGTCTCCCGGGTCGTCAACGGCCGTTCCGACGTCAGCCCGCGGACCCGGGAACGGGTCGAAGAACTGCTCAACCGGTACGGCTACCGCCGCCGTTCGGCGGGCCGCCGTAATGCCGCCGCCCTCATCGACCTGGTCTTCAACGACCTGGACAGCCCGTGGGCTGTGGAGATCATCCGTGGGGTGGAGGACGTCGCGCTGAGCAGCGGCGTCGGCACCGTCGTCTCGGCCATCCACTGGCGCATCTCCTCGGCCAAACAGTGGCTCGACAACATGCGTACCCGCACCTCCTCGGGGGTCATCTTCGTGACCTCGATGGTGAACCCGCCGCTCCAGGCAGAGCTGCGCCGGCTCCGCCTCCCGGTGGTCATCATCGACCCCGCCGGGGTCGATCCGCAGGAGTCACCCACGATCGGCGCCACCAACTGGGCGGGCAGCCTGAGCGCCAACCAGTACCTGCTCGGCCTCGGCCACCGCCGCATCGGTTTCATCGCCGGGCCACCGCACCTGACGTGCAGCCGGGCGCGGCTGGACGGCTACCGGGCCGCCCTCGGCGCGGCCGGAATCCCGGTGGACGACTCCCTCATCCGCGCCGGCAACTTCTACCACGAGGCCGGCTACACGGCCGGTGCGCAGTTGCTGGCCCTGCCCGAGCCGCCCACCGCTATCTTCGCCTCCAGCGACCAGATGGCACTCGGCGTCTACGAGGCCGTCCGCAAACGCGGCCTCCGGGTGCCCGACGACATCAGCGTGGTCGGCTTCGACGACCTGCCGGAGGTCCGGTGGTGCTCCCCGCCGCTCACCACCGTCCGCCAACCGCTGGCCGAGATGGGCATGCTGGCCGCACGCACCGTGCTGCGGCTCGCCGGCGGCGAGAGGACCGAGATCCAGCGCCTCGAACTCGCCACCGAACTCGTCCTCCGCGACAGCGCCGCACCACCCCGCCACCCCTGACGGAAGGACTCTCCGCGCAGTTCGGCGTTCGTTCTCAGCCGCTCCGGAGGGCGTCGTCGATGCCGGTCTCTCGGCGGCCGAGGTGGGCCGGGTCCCGACCCGAGACCAGGTCCAGCGCGGCCTTGAGGCAGGCGCCGTGCTCGCGGGAAGAGCTGACCCGCCACGTCTGGGCGTACCGCTTCGCGGTCTCGTCGCCCACGCCATTGGCGTCGATGCCGAGGCGCCTGCACAGCGCCACGGCGCGGGGGAGGTGGAAGGACTGGGTCACGACCGTCGCATGCGTCACTCCGAAGATCTGCTCCGCCCGTGCGCAGGAGTCGTACGTGTCGAAGCCAGCGTGGTCGAGCACCACCTTCCGCGCCGGCACGCCCCGGTCGACCAGCCAGCGCCGCATCGCGGCGGGTTCGTTGTAGTCGGCGTTCATGTTGTCGCCGGACACCAGGATCGCCCGGACCTTGCCGCCATCGAACAGCCGCCGCGCGATCTCCAAGCGGGCCGCGAGGAACGGGGACGGCGTGCCATCCGCGTCCACCTTGGTGCCCAGTACCAGGGCGACCGGCGCGTCCGGTACGTCGGCCTCGCTGTAGAGGTGGCCCTCGGCGTCACCGCGGATCCACGCCACGCTGGCCACCGTGCCGCCGGTCAGCAGCACCGCACCAACCACCAGCGCGAGGAGCGTGTAGCGGACGAACCGCCGACGCTTTCCGTACCACCGCTTGACCGCACCGAATCGTCCCCGCATGCCGCCGGATTATTCCGGTTCCGGTCGCGACGACCGGGACCGGGCGGTGTGGCCGCCCGCAGTCCTCGCCTTCCGCCTGGATGCGGGAGGGTGCCACAATGACGGCGGCGCTCAAGCGGTTGTCTGCTGGGCCAGGGGGAGGGCCTTCCGCAGGAAGCGGACGGTGGGCACGAACCCGGAGGCCGCCATGGACTTTGTTCCCGACGCTACCGCCATCTCCAGCCTGGTCGATCTGCTCGGTGGCGTGCTGCAGTTGACGGCGGCGGTCGTCACTCTGCTGGCCGCCGTCAGTGTCCGGGGCGCCGCTCAGGTCATGGTGGGCGAGACGATGACGACGCTCGTCCTTGAGACGCAGCGGCGCTGGTCTACCAGGCCGGCGCGTACTCCCTTGAGGTCATCGAACCGAGCATGAGATTCTTGTGCGTCGATGACATGCCGCGCGCGCGGGGCTGACGTCCGTCCAATGGGCAGCCGGGATCCAGCACGGATTCCGGGGGACGGGTGAAACGAGCGATGGACCAACGAGCGCCATCCGTCCACGAGTCTGCCCGCCGCCGCGCTGCACCCTGACCGGCTGGGCGACCCATTTCCGCGAAGGAACCCAGCCCATGCAGAACCCGAAAGCTCGCGCGGCCCTCCTGGCGAGCCTGCTGCTCGCAGTGGGCGCGCTCTCCGGTATCAACCCCCCGACCGCCAGCGCGGCACCCGACTCGGTCGCCGTGACCGTGAACGCCCGCGCGGGGCTGGCGACGGTGCCCGACACCGCACTGGGCGTCAACCACGCCATCTGGGACCAGCATCTCGGCAGCGCCGAGACGTCGGACCTGCTGCGCGACGCCGGCGTGCAGATGATGCGCTACCCAGGCGGCTCGTACGCCGACATCTACCACTGGAAGGACCACACCGCGCCCGGCGGTTACGTCGCACCGGGGACCGACTTCGACACCTTCATGGCGGCGGTCCGGCGGGTCGGCGCGCAACCGATGATCATCGCGAACTACGGCACCGGCTCGCCGGCCGAGGCCGCAGACTGGGTGCGGTACGCCAACGTGACCAAGGGCTACGGCGCGAAATATTGGACGGTCGGCAACGAGAACTACGGCAACGGCCACTATGGAGCCGCCTGGGAGGCGGACGACCACCCGGACAAGAGCGCGACCCAGTACGCGAGGCTGGTCGTCGAGTACGCCGACGCGATGAAGGCCGTCGACCCGAGCATCAAGGTCGGCGCGGTGCTGACGATGCCGGGCAACTGGCCGGACGGGATCACCGCCGGCAGCGACCCCGGCTCCTGGAACCAGACCGTGCTCTCCCTCGCCGGCCCGAAGATCGACTTCGTGGACGTGCACTGGTACCCGGGTGGCACCGCCGCGGAGTCGCTGGCCCGGATCAGCCACATCCCCGACGCGACCCACCTGCTCCGGGAGCAGCTCGCCCGGTACGCCGGCCCGAACGCCGCACGCATCGGCATCAGCTTCACCGAGCTGAACGTCGACGCCGGCCGGACCACCCAGCCGGCGGCGCTCTTCCTGGCCGACGCCTACAGCGCGCTGCTGGAGAACGGGGTC
Source organism: Micromonospora sp. NPDC000668 (assembly GCF_042897975.1). Lineage (NCBI taxonomy): Bacteria > Bacillati > Actinomycetota > Actinomycetes > Micromonosporales > Micromonosporaceae > Micromonospora > Micromonospora sp. NPDC000668. The sequence continues at coordinate 718,485 of NZ_JBIAYP010000001.1, read as the reverse complement.
TTCAGCGCCCACTGGTGGAACGTGCACAACGGCATCGGCACCGTGTCGGAGGTGGCGGGCCAGACCGACTACGGCGACTTCGGCATGCTCTCCAGCGGCGCCTGCACCGAGGACGGCTCGGTCTGCGAGCCGCCGCTGAACACGCCGTTCGCGCCGTACCACGGGCTGACCATGATGAAGCGCTTCGCCCAGCCCGGCGACCAGTTCGTCCGCGCCGGCACCGACCAGCCGATGGTCACCGCGCACGCCGTCCGCCGGGGCAATGGTGACCTCGCGGTGCTGCTGGTCAACAAGGACCCGGACACGGCGTATCCGGTCACCATCGGCTACGCGGGGTTCATCCCGTCCGCCGGTGCGCCAACGGTGTCCACCCTCGCCAACGGCGCCACCGGCATCGCCACCGGCCAGTCCGGCTCCGCGACCAGCCGGACGTTGCCGCCGTACTCGCTGACCACGCTGGTGCTCCGCCCAGCCGGCTCGACCGCCGGGCGTCCCTCGGCGCCGGGTCAGCCCACCGCCAGCGGCGTCACCGACCGGACCGCGACGATCTCCTGGCCGGCGGCCGCACCGGGCGCCAGCCCGATCGCGAAGTACGAGGTGTACCGGCAGAACGGTGCGATCGGCGAGCAACTCGGCGAGACGGCGGCCACCTCGTTCACGGTCGGCAACCTCGTGCAGGGCACCAGGTACACCGTCAACGTGCTGGCCCGCGACACCGCCGGCCGGGTGTCCTGGTCCTCACCGCCGCGCACCTTCGACACCGGCAGCCCGGCCGCGAGCGCGTGCACCGTCCGCTTCACCACCAGCGGCGACTGGGGCAACGGCTACATCGGCGGCATCGATATCACCAACAACGGGACGAGCCCGATCAACGGGTGGACGCTCACCTGGACCTGGCCCACCGGCTGGCAGCAGGTGAGCAGCGGCTGGAGCGCCACCTGGGAACAGGTCGGTGCGGCCGTGCGGGTCATCCCGACTGACGACAACCGGCAGATCGCCGCCGGTGGCAGCGTGAGCGCCGGTTTCGTCGGCGCGTACAGCGGTCCGAACGTGTTGCCGACGGCGTTCACCCTCAACGGCACCGTCTGCACCACCGCCTGACGCCGCCAGCGTGGTCCGGCCGGCCCATTCGTAGGGCCGGCCGGACCGTCGTGTTGTGTCGCGGCGTCCACGATGCAGGTACGTCGGCTCGGCGAGCGTCGCCCGGACCGCAGCCCCGACGAGACGCCGAACCGCCGGCCACCGAGGGCTCCGGACGTCGGCTCTCGTGGCGTTTCGCACTCCTGGCGGGCCAGGCCTCTCCTATCGCACGGTGGACTGCTGGACCAGGTACTCCGCCTCCGCCCGAAGGTCTTGGACAGTTTCCGTTATCTGCGAACGGAGACTGTCCAAGATCCGCGCGGAATCGACGGCGCAGCTACGTCGAGGTGGTGTTTGCGTGGAGTGGTCCGCTATCGGCCGGTCGCCCAGGGCCGCGCGTCGCGCAGTGCCACGTCGGGCTGGTCTTTGGACCGGTGTCGTGGCGGGCGTTCGTCGCCCAGGTCGCCGGGCGGCCGTAGCCGATCTCAGAACGCACGAAAGCGCCCGCCCCCCAACGCGGGGACGGGCGCTTCGCTGTACAGGTCCGGCGTCAGCCCACCACGGACCGCAGCGGCACCTGGGCATCGTGCAGGGCGCGTACCAGATCACCCAGGAACGGGTGCTCATCGGCCTGGCGTCCCTCCGGGTTCGGAATCACCAGGTAGGCCGACCCGCCCGCCTCGGACGACTGCGCGTCCATGGTGAAACGCTCGACGATCGCCCGGGTACGTGGCAGGTCCGTCGCCGCTACCTCGATGGTGGTCGGCCGCCACCCGCCGCCCAACTCCGGCGTCACCGGCGCGGCTGCGGCGCTCGCGCGTGCCGCGTCGACCCCGGGCGAGCGCCGGGCGTCCGGCGCGGTCGCGCCCGCGCCCGCCGGGTAGAGCAGCGCGTTGGCCACCAGGTGCAGACCATTCTCGTTGTACGCCCGGAAGAGCGGGTTGAACGCGAACAGCACCGCCCGACCCGCTCCGGTGGGCTCGTCGACCAGTGCCGCCGTCCCCTTCAGGGTGTCACCGCCGACGGTGTAGCCGTTGGCCCAGAAGGTGTCACCCGTCGGGTAGCGGAGCACATTGGTCCCGGTCGTGCTCGGATTGAGGATCGGGTCGCTGTTGTTGAACTCGAAGTCCTCCGCCGGGCGGCCCAGCGCCACCGGGCTGTCGTGGTCGACGTCGACCCGCAGGTGTGAGCCGAGCACCTGGTAGCCGGCCGGTTTGGGCTTCTCGGTGGTGGAGGTGAGCCCGGCGGCCCGGGCCACCCGGGTGCCCTCGTTGCGCAGCCCGATGTAGGTGTGGCCCTGGGCGATCCAGTCGCGCAGGTTGGCCTGCCCGGTGGCGGTCAGACCGCCGGTGGGGCTGCTGCCGTCCGGCACCAGCAGCACGGTACGTCCGGTGAACGCCTCGGTGTTGTCGTTGATGTCGGCCGTGGTCACCGGCTTCAGGTCGAGCCCCCAGCGCTTGCCGAGCATGTACCGGGCCTCGCCGTGCGAGCCCGACGTGGTGGAGATGCCGGTGCCCTGGAACAGCCCCACGTCCGGCAGGGCGAGCCGTGTCCCGGTGGCCCGCCCACCCGGGGTGAGGGTCACCCCGAGTGATTCGGCCAGCTCGTCGACCTCGCGGCTCAGCTTGCTCGCCGGTAGGGCGACCGCGCTGGTGTTCAGGTCACGCACGAGCGGCACACCACGGCCGAGCAGGGTGAAGGTGAGCTCCGCGGTAGCCGCCGAGTCCAGCGGGTACGTGTACGAGCCCCACGGCCACGCCGGCGCGGTCCGGCCGCCGGAGATTTTCCGGACCAGTTGGGCCTTTGGCTTGACGTTGTCGCCGGTGTAGATCGTTGACACGCCCATGAGCAGCGGGTTGCTCCAGGACGAGACGTCGTAGAAGTAGGGGAAGGGGGTGTACGGATCCTCGCCCATGATCGACTGGATCCAGTGCTTCTGCGGCTGGTCCATCGGGATCCAGTACGCGCCCTTGGGCACGGTCACGTTGCTGGCCGACCGGCCGCCGAAGATCCGGGCGGTCGGCACCCGGGTCGGCTTCTGCACCTCGTAGACCTCGACGTCCATCCGGCGCAGTCGCTCGACGAGCTGGCGTACGTCGGCGAGCTGCCGGTCGGGCAGCAGGAAGTACGAGCGGATCTTGATGTCGGGCACCGGGAACTGGACCTCGTTGGTGGGCTCGACCACCTCGTTCGGCTCCAGCGTGCCCGCCCTGCCCTGGGCGAGAGCGTCGGTCCAGATGTCGAAGTAGTCGGTCAGCACCTCGTGCTTGTTCGCGGCGGCCCAACCGAGCGTCGCCCACTGGGTGTTGAACTGCTGCTGGACCCGGTCGGCCACCGCCGAAGCGCTGCCCTTCTCGTACGTCATGCCGGCCGCACCGAACCCGGTGGTCGGCACGGTGTCGCCGTAGCCCATGAAGAACATGTCGTAGGTCGAGTAGTTGAAGTAGCACTCGGTGGCGTCGTCGTCGGCGCAGGCGCCGTTGTAGCCGAAGCCGGCCTTGTTGGCCTCGCCGATCCGGTTGATCCAGTCCACCGCCTCGCCAGCGATCTCGTGGTGGATCGGGTCGGCGTTGGGCGGGAAGAAGTACTGGCGGCCAGTCATCTCGTGGGCGTCGATGAAGACCTGCGGCGGGTACCGGCGCAGGAGTTCGAGCTTGCCGTCGGTCTCCTGCTGGGTGCGGGCGAACCAGTCCCGGTTCATGTCGAAGCCGAACTCGTTCTGCCGCCGGGTGGCATCCCGGCCGTCCGGGTTCTGGGTCGGCACGATGATGGTGACCAGGTTGTCGTTGCGCTGGGCGACCGCGCAGGACAGTCCGGCGGCCAGCTCGTACAGCGTCTTGAGCGCGGCGTCGGTGCCGCTCTTCTCGCCGCCGTGCACGTTCGCGGTGACCCAGACGATGGCCGGGCTGTCCTTCGCCGTCCGGGCGGCCGTCCTCGCGCTGGTCCGGCGCGGGTCCCGCAGGTCGCGGACGTCGTCGGCGATCCGGCGCAGCTCCGACGGTCGCACGTTGCGCTCGTTGGACACCACCGCGTACGGCAGCGGCTGCCCGAGCACGCTGGTGGCCATCACGCCGGTGACGACCCGGTCGGAGGCTCCGTCCACGGCCCCCAGGTATCCGCGCACTTCGTCGTTGGTGACGACCCGCTCCTGGCCGACCCCGAGCGGGAAACCGAGCACGGCCTCCGGAGTGGGCACGGTGCTCAGCCGGGCGGTCGGGTCGTTGCTGCAGGGGGAGGGCCGCGCGGCGCTCGCGGCCGTGCCGCTGAGCAGGGGAGTCATGCCGAGTAGGAGCGTGATCGCGGCGGCACTCGCCAGCCGCTTCGGGGGAACCGTCCAGAACGGACTTCTCGATCGGGCCATGTCTCGTGTTTCCCTTCTCGGGAAATGCCTCACAGTGGCCGGAGCCTATGAACCGTCGATACCCCGGTCAAGGTCTGATCGACTTCGGCGACTGCGTGGGGTGCCGACACGGGCGCCGGCTGGCAGGATGACGGGGGAACCCGCACTCGTTGTCCTCGCCCGGAAGGAGGAGACAATGCCGGCGTTTCTGGAGACGATCACGCTCTCGGTCCATCCGGATCTTCCGTCCGCCGACTCTCGGCGTTCTCTCGCGTCCTGGTTGCGGTCCGAGGCCCGGCTTCGCGAAAAGGTGACGGCGCCGCGCGCCGCCGGTGCCACGACGCCGTCCGACGAGAGGTCGGTGGATGGCACGGACGCGCTGCTGGTGGCCGTCGACAGCGGCGGAGTCGTCATGGTGCTGGTCCAGGCCATCGCCGGCTGGTTGACGCACCGCCGCGACGACGTGACGGTGACGCTCACCGGCCCGGACGGATGGTCGGCCGAGTTGGACGTGCGCCGGGCTCGTGACATGGACGAGGTGACCGCGCTGATCGAGGCCGCGGTACGCGCGGTGGCACCCGCCCAGGGGTAGGCCGTCGCATGGACCACCGGCCCGCCGCCGGCCGAGGAATCGGTCGGCGACGGGCCGGGGGACTGCCGCAAGCGGGGTACGGCTACCAGGTCGTCAGCCCGAGGCCGATCGTCTTGGTCAACGTGGCGTTGTCGTCGTCGCCGTCCAACGACCAGATCATCGCGCCGCCCAGTCCGGCCCGCCGGATGTACAGCGTCTTCTGCAGCACGACCGCCGGGTCGTCGTACGTCCACAACGTCGTACCGTCGAACAACCAGGCGTGCCCGGCGCGGAGGTCGCGGTGCACGGTGAAGCCGTTGCCGGCCAGGGTCTTGAGCTTCTTGTAGTCCTCGTACCCGGCCTCGAAGGTGGCCGGCGCGGGCCCGGTGGCGGGCTGGAACAGACCGTTGCCGCCCCCGGTGATGCCGGTCCAGCCCCGACCGTAGTACGGGATGCCCAGGACCAGCTTGTCGCGCGGCGCACCACGGGCGATCCAGCCGTCGATCGCCACCTCGACGGAGAAGTCCGGGTTGTCCGGCGCGCCCGCCGGCACGCGCAGCGCCGACTGCTGGTTGGCCACCGCGTCCCAGCCACCGTGGAAGTCGTACCCCTGCACCGTGGCGAAGTCCAGGTACTTGAAGATCTTGCGACCCTCGTACCCGGCGTCCATGGTCGCCGGGTTGGCCGGCAGGAACGCGGTCAGCGGGTGGTGCGCGCGGGTCTTGCGGCCGTACGCGTCGAGTTGCCGGCGGAACTCGGCGAGCAGCTTGGTGAAGTTCTCCCGGTCCTCCGGGCGGATGACGTTGCCCGGTTCACCGGCCCAGTTCGGCCACTCCCAGTCGAGGTCGATGCCGTCGAAGACGCCGGCGGCGGCACCCGGGCCACCCGCGCTCCCGTCCCCACCCGGCAGGTTGCCCTTCAGGTAGAGATCGATGCAGGAGGCGACGAACGCCTTGCGGGAGGCGTCGGTACGGGCGGCGTTCGAGAAGTACGTCGACCAGCTCCAACCACCCAGCGAGATCAGCACCTTCAGGCCGGGGTGCTTGGCCTTCAGCTTGGCCAACTGGCCGAAGTTGCCGTTGAGCGCCTGACCCGGGCCGTCGGCGACGCCGTCGACGCTCTCCTCCGCCGGAACGGGACGCTGGTAGTCGGCCCAGGCGTCGCCCTCGCCCGGCCCACCGTCCACAAAGCAGCGTCCGTCTTCGCTGACGTTGCCGAAGGCGTAGTTGACGTGGGTGAGGCGGCTGGCCGCCCCGGAGGTGTCGAGCTTCTTGACCGGGAACGCCCGGCCGTAGATGCCCCACTGGGTGAAGTAGCCGACCCGGTGGTAACCGGCCCGGTGGTCAGGCTTGTCGCCCGCGCTCGCGGCGGTCGGCGGGGCGGCGGTGACCAGCATGGTCGCCAGGGCAACGATGGCGGTGAGGCGGCGGTGACGGAATTGTCGCATCGGCACTCCCACGAGGAATGGAGCGGAATTAGTAAAGAGACTTATCTGATCGATGAAGTTAAGCCGACCACGGTCTGAGGTCAAGAGCCACCAGCCGCACGGGGGATTGTGGGGGCGTTACCGGGTGGTAACGATGTCGTGTCATGGACTCAGCCTTGACCCTGATCGGACTGCCCATCGCCCTCGGCATCATCATGCTCGGCCTGGGTCTCGGGCTGACCACTGAGGATTTCCGTCGGGTGGCTCAGCATCCCAGGGCCGCCGTCATCGCGTTGGTGTGCCAGGTGCTGGTGCTACCGGCGCTCTGCTTCGGGCTGGTCGTCGCCTTCGACCTGGCGCCGGAGCTGGCCGTCGGGATGATGCTGCTTGCCGCTTCCCCCGGTGGCACGACCGCCAATCTCTACAGCCACCTGTTCGGCGGGCACGTGGCCCTGAACATCACCCTCACCGCCATCAACTCGATAATCGCGGTGTTCACCCTGCCGATCCTGGTCAACCTGTCGGCGGCGTACTTCCTGCCCGACGGCAAAAGCATCGGCCTGCAGTTTGACAAGGTGCTGCAGGTGTTCGCCATCGTCCTCGTCCCGGTGGCGATCGGCATGCTGATCCGGGCTCGGGTACCCCGCGTGGCCGAGCGCCTGAACCGCCCGGTCCGGATCCTGTCCGTCGTCGTGCTCGTCGCGGTGATCGCCGGCGCCGTGCTCGGCGAGCGCGAGAACATCGCCGACTACTTCGTCTCGGTCGGCCTCGCGGTGCTCGCGTTCAACCTGCTGAGCCTCGCCATCGGGTACGGCGTGCCCCGGTTGGCCGGGGTCGATCGAAGCGCCGCCACCGCGGCCGGGTTCGAGATCGGCATCCACAACAGCACCCTGGCCATCACGATCGCGCTCAGCCCGGCGCTGCTCGACAGCACCCAGATGGCGATCCCAGGGGCCGTCTACGGCATCGTCATGTTCTTCACCGCGGCGGCCTTCGGCTACCTGGTGACCCGAGTCGGCGCCCCGGCCGTCACCACCGTGTAGCCCTGACCGTGGGGTCGCTGGCCCGGCCGCCGGTGCCGCCGGCCGGGCCGCGTTGGTCAGCCGATCTGGTTGTTGTCCTTGAGCGCGCCCCAGCCGTGCCAGCGGTCGATCTCGATCAGGGCGCTGACCCGAGCGCGCTCCCGCCGTGGGTACGCATTTCCCGTGTAGTGCTGGGACAACCGGTCGATGTCCGCGAGGCCCTCGTCCGACCGCAGTTCGGCGACGTGCCCGATGATGCTGACGTGGGTGTACCAGCCGGCCTCATCCAGGACGGTGAGCGAGACCCGGGGGTCGTTTCGGACGTGGTCCAGCCGGCGCCGGCTCTCGTCCATGTTCACCAGGATCCGGCCGTCCTCCCACAGGTACCAGGTGGCGGCGGACACCGGCTGACCCTCCGCCTGAAGCGTGGTCATGACGGCCGGGTTCGGCTTCCGCAGCATGGCGATCGCGGGCTCGGGCAGCGGTGGCTTGGACATCAAGTCTCTCCTCGTCGCGTCAGCGTTACCCCTGCACGTTACGCACCCGCCGATCCCGATCACGCTCGGATGGTTAGGTACATCGCACGGAGTACCTCGTCGAGCGGATGTGCACCCCGCCCGGTGATTCGTACGGTCCCTGCCATGACCGGGAAACGTGCTTCGCTGCTCGCCAGTCGGCGCCTCTGGGCCGGTATGGCCGTCGTCCTCGTCGGCATCGTCTTCAACCTCGGGTGGTTCTTCGTCCCCCCACACGTGTGGCTCGACGACCCGGGGTTCGTGCCGATGCCCGAGGTTCTGCTGGGGTGGTGGGTGGTCGCCATCGGCCTCGCGCTCGTGGCATGGGCCGTCCACCGCCGGACCCGCCGGTGACCACCCGCCGCCGAGTGCTCGGCTGGCTCGGCGCGGTGGGCGGGCTAGTCGTCCTGCCCACAGCCGGGTTCGCCGGTCACCTGTATCTGGGCTCCGTCCGGAGCAACGTCGGCACCTTGACGTTCCGAAACCGGCTCAGGATCCCGCCGTTGCTGCGCCCGTCCGTCACCGCCGCCGGGGTTCGGCGATTCCGGCTCACGCTCGCGGAAGGTCGTACCGAGCTGCTGCCCCGCACGACGACGAGGACGTGGGGTGCGAACGGGACGATCCTCGGCCCGACGTTGCGGGCGCGGCGGGGGGACCGGGTGCTCGTGGAGGTGCAGAACCAGCTACCGGAGACGACATCACTGCACTGGCACGTCTATGACTCCCGGGTTTCGCTGGGCGCGCTCGGCATCTCCGTCATCGGCCGCAGTAGCCGGCTGCGGGTCAACTACCGCAGCACCGAGGAGATCCTCGCCTGGTCCACCGGTGTGCTCGTCGGCTCGCGGATCGAGGACCTCGGCGGCGACGGTGACGAAAGCCTCGCCGGCTATCGGTCGCTGCTGCACGGCAAGCGGCCGCACGCCGCGGGGTACCCGACGAGCCAGGCTGAGGTTGCGGCGCTCGTGGAGCGGGTGGGGGAGTGGCTGAAGCAGGGCGTGGCTGCCAGCGAGATCGCGGTGTGCGCCCGCTTCAACCTGACGCTGAACGCGGTGCGCGATGCGCTGGCCGATGCCGGGATTCCGTCGGCGCTCGTTCGAGACCAGCCGGGCGCGGATGTCGACGGGGTACGACTCGCGACGATGCACGCGATGAAGGGTTTGGAGTTCCGGTGCGTGGCGGTGGTGGGCGTTACCGCGCGGGCGGTGCCATTCGCGAAGGAGGTCACCCCGACCGAGGTGGATCCGATGCAGCACGAGAGCGACCTGCTCCGGGAACGGTGCTTGCTGTTCGTGGCGAGCACCCGCGCCCGCGAGGCGCTGCATGTGTCATGGAGTGGACAGCCCAGCCCGTTCCTGGCGTACGCCGTCGCGGGGGGGGCCCCGCCCCCCCCCCCCGGCCCCGGGGCGCCGGGCACCCCCCCCCCCGCCCACCCAATACTGGTGGGGATTTGTGTTAAACCGGGGGCAACCGCGGGGCAACGCGGTGAATCCCCCCG